>CAZXAU010000032.1:0-2088 GCA_964638675.1 uncultured Lachnospiraceae bacterium | reverse complement strand
CGCCATCGGTCGATCTGTCAGAACAAAAAAGCAATGCCGCACTCTGGTATATAAAGGATTTCCATGCTGTTTCACTTGAGCCGGGAACAAAATCAGAGTTTGCATTGAAGGATATGTCAACCGGGCTTTATGCCGAATATGATAACGTATACAGCAATACAGGTATGACAATCGGCATGAATACGCTCAATTTTGTTATAGATGAAACAAAGGCAGGAGCAAATGGTAGCTATACCACATCCACCCGAGATGTCTGCCAGCGTTTCACTTTTGAGGAGGCGGCAGAAGTGACAGAACAAGGAGAAAACGGAGAAGAAGTAAAAATAACATATTACCGTATTCTTCCTTTCCTTATCATTAACGGAGCCGTTAAAGGAACATATAAAAGCGATTTCAGACTTGAAGGAAGCGGCACGAGTGTAAGTATAGTAAACTCTTCGGCAGACAACGATGCTGCACAATGGGAGCTTATAGATGTAAGCGGTGGATTCGGATATTATTATATCAGGAACAAAGCAAGCGGAAAATATCTTTCGCAAAGCGGTAATGTTCTTGTAATCTCATCAACCCGGACGGTATGGAATATTAAAGCTATCGGTCTTGCGGTGGAGAAGGATTTTCAGGATACAACCTCATCATGCGGTGCGGCTTGCGGTAAAATGGTTACAAAGTATGTTATAGGTCACGATCCTCTAAATGCAGATAATACTATAATGACTGACAGACAATTTGAAGCAATGGATTCTCGGGATCATACTGATGTTAGTGTAATGTGTAGAATAATTAATAAGATAATCTCATCTGCGGGCATTAAAGAACCGGAATATGATTTTAAAAATAGGTGGCCAACTGACTTTTATGATAATCTTACACGGTTTAAAATTAACTTTGAAAATTCGGCTCCTATCATCAATCAAATTACAGCAAAGAGCGAATTAAAATATATTTTTGGATATACATCAAGCACAGGCCATTATATTGTGTTAAAGGGATATTATTACGATGAAGTGATAGGAAAATACTGTGTGGTAGCTAATGATCCTCATTATCAATTTGGATCCCGGTATGTTGATCAACAACCGAATCTTGGCGGAAGAGATTTAATCATGACTTCAGATCAGTACATCAAAGTAAGAAATGCAGCCGCTTCAACACAACTCGTTGTTTTGAAATGGGATTATAAGGAGTAAAAACATGAAAATAATAAGAAAAACGCTCTCAATAGCTCTCATACTCTCTCTTGCTCTCCCGCTTCTCATCATGCCGATAAGTGCGGCTGATAAAGAGCCGACAATCGAAGAGTTTGTGGAATTGACAAGGGAATCTCAGCTGTATTTGAATATGCTCTACAAATACCCTTTGTTGGGTTATAAAGATCCCAACGAGAAAGAAAAAGTGGAGATCTCGTATATCCGGGAATTGGCAATACAGTTTGGATATTACGATCCCGGATTTGAAATAGACGAGGTAAGGCTGGAACGTATATTTTCTCCGGCAACAGGTGAAGAAGAATATGCGTCTACTAAATACGATTGTTTTTACACATTTCCTGATACTGTAACAAAAGAAAAGATCAATCGTGATATTGAGAAATATTTTGTTTGGGATTTTATCGGTGTTATGCGTCCTTTTGTACAAAGACCATTAGTGGGTTATCTTCAGATAGTTGAAGATCATAACGGTAAACTGTATAATAAGAACCGTATGCCCGGTAGTCCTATTGTTGATCCGATACTGCAAACTCCAAATTTGGATACTGCCCGAATTATATCCAAAAGCGACAAGCAAATCACACTTGAATTTGATGACTTATATGAACCAGGCTGGAACATAATAACGATTCAATACACAAAAACAAGCAGAGGATGGAGAATTTCCGGCGCAACCGGAGAGTATTACAGAGGATTCAAGGATTTCTTCGCCCCCGAAGTTCCCGAAACAGCCGACAATTCGGTAGTATATATCGCTCTTGCATCTGTCAGCGTAATTGCTCTTGCCGGTGTAACTCTTGTATCAGCAAAGAGAAAGAAGGATTATATCGCATAACATATCAATAAAGACCTGAATTGCAAAACAAATCGGCGGGTG
>CAZXAU010000031.1:0-2148 GCA_964638675.1 uncultured Lachnospiraceae bacterium | reverse complement strand
CACCCGCCGATTTGTTTTGCAATTCAGGTCTTTATTGATATGTTATGCGATATAAGCCTTCTTTCTCTTTGCTGATACAAAAGTTATACCGGCGAGAGCAATTACGCTGACAGATGCAAGAGCGATATATACAACCGAATTGTCGGCTGTTTCGGGAACTTCGGAGGCGAAAATTGATTCATATGTTTTGTAATACGTACCAGTTGCACCTGAAATTCTCCAGCCTCTGCTTGTTTTTCTATACTCAATAGTGACATCATCATAAGATTCTGATTTATATCCTACGGTATTAAATCCAAGTGTTATTTTTTTATCACTCTTTTCTATAATCTTTGGATCTTCAAAATCAGGATTAGCAAATGAGCCGTATAATGAAAATTGTCCGTACCAATGATTATACACATGACCGTCGGGAGCAAGAAATGCGTAACATGTTGCCGATTTAGTTGGACAGTCTAAAATTTCAAGAAAATCAGAAACAAAATACTTTTCAATATCCGATTCTATTTTCTCAATAGTTACAGAATCGGGAAATCTGTATCCATATCCCAAATCGAGTCCTTCCATAATTTCTCCGGTTTTATAATCTATAGCGGAATATGGATGATACATTCCTCCGGTATCAAATTCAGGATCATAATAGCCCCATTCTTTTGCCTTGTCGATTACTTCCAACTCATAAGACGTAAACTTTTGCCCCGGAGAACGTCCGACCATTTCCTGATAGAGAGGAATAATATCGAGAAACAATTCAGATTCTTTTGTCATCTCGATCAGTTCATCAATATTCGGTTCTTCTTCTGCCGCACTTATCGGCATGAGGAAAAGTGGAATGGCGAGGGCGAGAATTAATGTTAATGCGGTTAATGTTTTTATTTTTTTCATTTGATTACTCCTCCAAAAGACGGACATAATTTTTTCTACCTGCACGATATATTGTATCGAATTGCTCACTTGAAAGTATCAAGTCTCTCCCACCGAGATCAAATGCAAATTTTTGCCTATTATCTACAAAATTAGGGCCGAATATATAGTGTGGATCATTAATAACAAATTGATAATCGTCGGTTATTTCATTATAATATAATCCCTTTATAACTATAAAATGATGAATTGTGACATTAGCACCATATTCACTCTTATATCCCATATATGATATATCGGTAGCCTTAACACCAATCATAGTTACTATTGCACCACCTTGCTCAGCATTGTCCTTTACCACATCATAAGCATCGCTTCCATAAAGATGTGGATCATCCTTACCGGGATACCCATCTTTCGAACCGGGATATGCATATCTATATGGATAATAAGCTATCTGATAAGTTTTTATAGGATCCACATAACCATTCATTATATAACCGGTTATTCTTGCAATTACAGATGCATCCATTACATATTCGGAGTATGAAGGATAAAGTGTATCGAAACAACCTATGAATTCAGAATCCGATACCTCTTTGCCATGATGATATCTTATCAGCATCGTTCCGCATGCAGCACTGCAAGAATTACTGGTATCCTGAAAATCCTTCTCCACCGCAAGACCGATAGCTTTAATATTCCATACCGTCGGAGTTGCTGACAGGTTAAGAATACCGTTACTTTGTGAAAGATACCTGTTTGTTGCCCGGTTCTTGATATGATAATATCCGAACCCGTTGCTTACATCTATAAGCTCCCATTGTGCCGTAAAATCGGTATTGTCCTGAGAATTTCCTTCGTCGTCAATATATTTTTCTATGCTTACATTCCAACCGTTTCCTTCAAGTCTGTAATTGCTGTTATACGATCCCTTTACATCAGTGGAATTGGCCTTTAGAAACGGAAGGATACGGTAATATGTTTTTTCTTCTGTTACTTCAGCTTCTTCAAAGGTGAAACGCTGGCAGACAGTCCGTGTTTGTGTGATATAGGTCGTGTTGCCGTTCTGTATTGTTTCATCTATAACCGGATTGAAAGTATTTGTGTAAATTTTTGTGTCGGTACTACTGTGTGTGTTCGAATATTCGGCATAAAGCTCGGTTGACATATCCTTCAATGCGAACTCTGATTTTGTTCCAGGCTCAAGTGATACAGCATGGAAATCTTTTATATACCAGAGTGCGGCATTGCTTTTTTGTTCTGACAGATCGACCGATGGCG
>CAZXAU010000030.1:0-3882 GCA_964638675.1 uncultured Lachnospiraceae bacterium | reverse complement strand
ATGTTTCCTGCATACACATGAATTTTAATTGTTCGTGCTGCAAAGAAACAGGTCGTAAAGTGGTTCAGACGGTTATTTCAAGACATAACCGCACGTAACCGACGAATAACAGTAATCGGATGTGGCGACATGATTTCAGCACCTATTAAATAGTAATCACCCCTGTCATAATTATGACAGGGGTGATGCAGGAACAGATAGAATCGCTATTTATCTAACCAATTACCATCAAAAACATTATTTTCAGCATTCATTATTATTTCTCTAGCACTTGAATAATCGTCATCATCCATATCCTCATGAAAAAGAATATTCTTAAATTGATCATCTACAATATAGCGGTAATCTCCAATAGCAGCCTGACCTCCACGAGTTTTGCATCTGAATCTATGCTTTACTTCCCATCCGATCATTTTGTCTGGATTGAAAACTTTGATGGAATCTTGTAGTGTTTGTCCTAATGTTTGTATCGTAGTTATTTCAGTTTCTAATTTATCAAGATTTTCCTTAACTTGATTTCTATACTTATAATACTGATTGTCGGAATATGATGAAGAATAATACGATGGAGCACCCCATATCTCCATGTGGTCTTTTGCATGTGACATTTCCTCTGAATACTCATTTGCTTTTTTCATATGTGCAGTTATAATCATCGCCTGGTGGAAACACCAATAATTATTATATGCACTTTCATAAGCCTCTGTAACAATTGTTTCAATAGGCTCGTAACTATTGAAATCCAGTAGTGTTTTTGATAATTCAACTCGTATAAGCTCTGCGGCCTTTTGCTCTTTTGATTTACAAGCTGTTAATGAGATTGCTAAAATCAATGAACATAAAATGGTACTATAAGACTTCATAATGCAAATTTTTTACAAAGATATATAAGATTATAAGAATATACAAGTTAGACATTGGATTAAAAAAAGCTATGTGCTTCTGCATAGCAGAACGTATGTTAACAAAGTTTTTCTCCGCCCTACACCAGCGGAATAGAGTACGGCCCGTAGTCTTTTGTCATCTTCGAGTAGATGGTATCGACGGAGATATGGCCGAGCATATTCGGGAACGCCTGCCGCAGAAAACTGCACATCCGCCGGCGGGAACAGAGTTGCGTCCGCGTCCATACGTTCCAGCCGTAGTGGAACAGGTCGGTTACGGTCAATCCGTTTGCCTGAGCCAACGGGCGGGTAATTGCTCCGTCGCAGATTACACCTGCACGCAGATTTTCAAGCATCGCCAGCAGTCGTTCGATTTCAATCTCCGGAAGATACTCTTTGAAAACGCCCCGCGTATAAGCGGCTATCTCCGCCCATGCCGAATCCTCTGCTGAACCGGGGAGATCCGCTTTTGCTGTTTTTCCAGCAGCGCAAATTTCACGGCGGCGTGCATCAATCCGTTTCAGTTGGGGCAGTGCCTCCCGCACGAACCAGCCACCGAGCCGATAAAGCATTGCGGCAAAGATACCCGTAATGCCGAGTGCCAGCACACCCATTACAGTATCACCTCCGAGTCCGTGAATAACATAGATATAACCTGCCGCTCCGAGGCAGAGAGTCAGCAGCGCATAGCTGCTTTGAAAGACAATCGTAAGACATTTCATATTTTGTATTGTTTGCTGCCTTCAAAATTAGGTAGCCGCCGTCGCAACATCATAAAAACGAGCAGAAAATCTGCGATTTTTTAATGATTTTTAGGCCGAATGTTTGATTTTGAACTAAAAATTGTACTCAAATTATTTTTCATCCCGAAAAACACTTTCCGAACCGAGCGTTTGCTGTTTGCTGAATTTGCGATTTTTTGCTATGTGCTCAATTTTTATTAATTTTGAGCATGATATACTACCATTACACACCATTGAATGCTTTTTCAAGTATTCTTCAGGATAATCCTACCAAAGGTAAAGAGATTTGCTTTTGGGCTACTCGTTATGATTGTTTTGAAGATAAAGCAGAGTATAAGCATGGTATCGCTAAAATGTACCCTGCCCTTGAGAATTTTGAGGTTCACTCAGGGCTTCAAGATGATAGAAAGATTGCCCAGTTTTTCAATCCTACTGAGGTGGAGCGTGCACTAGGATTGCCGGTACCTTATGTCATTTCAATTTCAGCCCGCAAAGACAATGGGCATATGTGGGAAAATTATGCCAACAAAGGCCAAGGTGTTGTAATGGAGCTTGAGTTTAATAATCTCAAAGGGTCCTACGAGGCTGCATTATATTCAATAGAATCGTGCATATATGATTCTGAAATCACAAATGAAGAGTTACACCAACTTATTAAGGATAAGTATTTTGAGATGGTTGGTATAATGTTAGGTGGAAACAAAGAACTAGCTATTACTCTTTTAAGAGATAATCCGACGGCATTTGTTAGGTTTATTGCAATGTATCTTTTGGCGTTTGTTGCTCCACGATTCAAGAAAAATGATTATATTGACGAAGAAGAGACTAGAATTATTATATCTTCTCCCACGAAAGAATATAACAGTCTATTGGATAAAGAGCAGTGTCCGGCTGTGCTCGAAAATATGGTAACCGAGGTAAGGAAATTTGTTGACTGTGAGAAACAACGTCCGGATAACAAAAAATTCTTCCATGAAATTTATATGTCAATATCTGTATTGAAGCGAATATATGTCAAAAAAGGCAAGCAAAAATTGGAGGTAGAAGATATTTTGAGCAAAAAGGGATTTAGTCATATTCCAGTTGAAATAATTGTGTAGTATCTACATTCAAGACTACATTGATAATATTCACCGAATTCATCTGCATAATAATTATGCCGTTATACGGACTAAAAATAGGTCTTGACTGCAAAAAGGAACTGGTCTATGAAAATGCGTTTGAATGCAGCGATATTGTTCTGTTCATAGAACATTAGCATGGCTTTTTTGTAATCAACGGAATCTACCGTGCGGAATGAAATGGGGCAGTAACCGTTGGCAATCAGAATGCCGTTGCTGACGATGCGGGCTGTACGTTTGTTCCCGTCGGTGAACGCCTGAATGTAGCTGAGTAGCACAAGAGCAAGCAATGCCTTTTCGAAAATGTCCGGCTTGCCGTTTATTAGTCTGACCGTATCTTCGAGTGCTTCGCGTATCTGAAATTCGTTGTCGAGCGGGGTATAATTCGTTCCGGTTATACCCACACGCCTGTGGCGGATGTTTCTGTCCACACCAAGTTCTTTTGTCAGCAGTGCGTGAATCTCCTCAATTCGCGCGACGGTCAGAACTTTAAGATAATCCGGTACATCAAGAATAAAATCGAGCGCATCTTTGTGATTCAGCAGCATCACGGCTTCCTCTTTTGTCTTGCCGCTAGCCGTCTGCTTCTCTTTCAAGAGACGCTCGGTTTCCAACAGTGAGTAAGTATTGCCCTCTATCTGCGATGATTTCCATGACAGGTCGATGCCGAGACGCTCCATTTCTTTCCGGTATTCAGCATCGGACATATCCGAAAGATGCTTGCGGAAAAGTCGTTGCGCTTCATTGAGCGTGTCTGTTTCTTCGGCGGTAAACAATTCAACCTTTGGCAAAATGCCGTTTATCAGGTCGAAATTGAATGTTTCCTGAATCCTGCGTTCGTCAATATCCTTCTCGAAATAGGTGTCAAGATTAAGCTCCATCGTGACATGCGCCTGCGGAGTCAGACGATAGCGCGTAGCTGGTCCTCGTCCGACCACCTCGATATGGCCGTTTTTTACAGCCTCGGCAATCTGCCGTTTCAACGTGGCTGCACTTGGAGGATTGGGCAATGCCGCTTCGATTTCTGTCCTCGATGCCTCCGTTTTGTAGTGGAGGTATTGTAATATTTCGATGTATGGAGTCATATCTTTGTTTTATCGGCTCAAAGTTACTCAATTTTTGCAATATATCGGC
>CAZXAU010000029.1:0-10084 GCA_964638675.1 uncultured Lachnospiraceae bacterium | reverse complement strand
CAGTCAAGACCGCAAAGGGTACGGTCAAGACCACGCAGAAAACCATTAAGACCGCTGAGCGCACTTCCAAAGCTGCTATCAAGACGACCCAGCAGGCGGCGAAAACAGCGCAGAAAACCGCACAGGCTACAGCAAAGGCCGCCAAAGCTGCGGCACAAGCTGCCCGTGCTACGGCGAAAGCAGTCGCGGCAGGTGTGAAAGCTGCGGTCAAAGCTACGATTGCAGCAGTCAAGGCTATTATAGCCGCAACAAAGGCGCTGATTGCCGCTATCGCCGCCGGGGGCTGGGTTGCGGTTGTTGTGATTATCGTTATCTGTCTGATCGGCCTGATTGTCGGCTCATGCTTCGGTATCTTCTTTTCAAACGAGGACAGCGGATCGGGTCAGACTATGCAGGCGGTTGTTCAGGAAATCAATACCGACTATCAACAGCAGATTGACGCTACAAAGGCGAATATCTCCTATGATGTGCTGGAAATGTCCAGTTCCCGCGCCGTCTGGCCGGAGGTGCTTGCCGTTTATGCGGTCAAGACCACTACCGCCCCCGACAACGCACAGGATGTCGCCACAATGGACGATTCTAAGAAAGCGATCCTAAAAGATATTTTCTGGCAGATGAATCAAATATCCTCCCGTACCGAAACAAAGACCGAGGAAGTGATTACCGAGACCGACGACGGCCACGGGAATATCGTGGAAACAAAAACAACCGTCAGCCGAACCTATCTGTATATCACGGTCAGCCACAAGACCGCCGAGGAAATGGCGAATCAGTACAATTTTAGCGCCGATCAGCGAAAGCAGCTTGCCGAGCTTCTTGCCGATGTAAACCGCAGTATGTGGAGCGCCGTTCTTTATGGGATCGGAACAGGCGACGGCGAGATTGTGACGGTTGCTCTGTCACAGATCGGTAATGTAGGCGGCGAACCGTACTGGTCGTGGTACGGCTTTAACTCCCGTGTGGAATGGTGCGCCTGTTTCGTCAGTTGGTGTGCCAACGAGTGTGGTTATATCGACGCTGGCGTTATCCCTAAATTTGCAGGCTGCGTGACCGGCTCACAGTGGTTTAAGGATCGCGGACTATGGCAGGATAAAAGCTATGAACCCCGCCCCGGCGATATTATCTTCTTTGATTGGGACAACAAAGGCTCGTCAGGCCCACAAGACGGAGAATCCGACCATGTGGGTATTGTTGAGAAAGTCGAGAATGGTATTGTTTACACCGTAGAGGGCAATTCCGGCGATAGCTGCCGAGAAAATCACTACGCCGTGGGGTATTATGAGATATTGGGGTATGGTGTACCGCAGTATTAAATTTTATATCGACTGTTTAATGCAAACAGTCGAATACATACGCTTCTCAAAAAGTATGCAAATGCAGACCAAATGCTTGCATTTTAATTTATTTAGTGCTATAATAAAGTCAATTAGTCTATTTGGAGGAACGAAATGAAAGTTTGCTATAATAAGCTTTGGAAACTGCTTATAGATAAAGGACTGAAAAAAAGTCAATTAAGAGTAGCGGTTGGCGCAAGTAAAAGCACTTTTGCTAAACTTGGGAAAAACGAAAATGTCACACTTCCTGTTTTGCTTGAGATATGCGAATATCTAAACTGTGATTTTGGAGATATAATGGAAGCCGTACCGGAAAGCAAGGAGCAATAAAATGAGCGAAAATATTTTAATCGTAGACGATGAAAAAGAAATAGCTGACCTGATTGAAGTCTACCTGAAAAACGACGGATACACAGTATATAAGTTTTACAATGGTATTGAAGCCTTAAAATGTATCGAAGAAACTGACATAGATTTAGCAATATTAGATGTTATGCTACCCGATATTGACGGCTTTCATATTTGTCAAAAAATCAGAGAGAAATTCTATTACCCTGTTATTATGCTTACAGCAAAAGTCGAGGACGGTGACAAAATAATGGGGCTTACAATCGGTGCGGATGATTACATTACAAAGCCTTTTAATCCATTAGAGGTAGTTGCAAGAGTAAAAACGCAGTTGCGTAGATATATGCGATATAATAGTCCTACACAAAAGCAAGAGGAAAAACCTCACGAATATGACATTCGGGGACTGACTATTAACAAGGATAATCATAAATGCTTTTTGTTCGGAAAGGAACTGCAATTAACGCCTATTGAATTTTCAATCCTTTGGTATTTATGCGAACATCAAGGCACAGTAGTTCCGTCTGAGGAATTATTTGAAGCGGTGTGGGGCGAAAAATACTTGAATAACAATAACACAGTTATGGCTCACATAGGTCGATTGCGAGAAAAGATGAACGACTCGGCAAAAAAAGCAAAATTTATAGTAAATATATGGGGAGTTGGATATACCATTGAAAAATAAGATTTCTATTCAAAAAAAAGATTTCCGAGCATTTCGCACAAAAATTTTTGTGCGAACACTCATAATGATTTTTATTTCCGTTTCTATTATTTATTTATTGTATTCTGTTGTATTGCATGGTCGTTTCGCCGATTTTATGGTAAATACTTTTCAAAACGCCTTTCGTATGGAGTACGATGCAGCATATAATTTATATCAGCAACTATTCCGCAACAATTTTGATTTAATAATGATCGGAGCATTGGCGGTTACATTCCTAATAGTATTTCGCATATATCTGAATTGGTTTACAAAATACTTTGAGGAAATTGACAAAGGGATGGATAGTTTAATAAATGAAAATGCAGAAGATATATCTTTATCTGCTGAGCTTCTTCCTTTGGAACGGAAACTCAATACTGTAAAACATACCATTGAAAAACAAAAGAATGATATGCTCACTGCGGAACAACGAAAAAACGACTTAATAATGTATCTTGCCCATGATTTGAAAACTCCCCTTGCGTCGGTTATTGGGTACTTGAATTTATTACACGATGAAACACAAATATCAGATGATCTAAGGGAAAAATATCTTTCTGTTTCATTGGATAAAGCGGAACGACTTGAAGATTTAATTAACGAGTTTTTTGAAATATCAAAATACAATCTATCCACTATTACGCTCCAATACAGCAAGATAAATTTGGCACGGTTGTTTGAAATGCTTTTATATGAATTTCAACCAATGCTGAAAGAGAAAAATCTAACTTGCAACCTTAGCGTATCAGAAAATATCATGATGAATTGTGATGCAAATAAAATTCAGCGTGTATTTGATAATTTATTGAGAAACGCAGTAATTTACAGCTTTGATGGGACGGATATAGACATTACCGTTACAGAGCAAGGAAATAATGCTGTAATTAAATTCACCAATCATTGCGATACTATTCCGAAAGAAAAATTGGATCGGATATTTGAACAGTTTTATAGGCTTGACGCTTCACGGAGTACAAGCAGTGGCGGAGCAGGATTAGGACTGGCTATTGCTAAGCAGATTATTGAGCTTCACAATGGAACAATAACGGCAAAAAGCGAAAATGAGATAGTTGAGTTTGAGGTCACTTTGCCTGTGTCGTAAGTAAATCGTAAGTTTTTCCGTATTAAAATAGATGTAATCCTTGCGTGGGAACAAATAAAGAACGCTCTTGTTTTTAGTACAATTATTTGTGCTGAGACAAGAGCGTTTTGTTTTGGCTAATGGTTACTGAAAGGAAATCAACTATGAAACGCAGGAAAGTCCATTACAATCGCAGGCGTAACAGGCAGCGTATATCTTTGATAAGCTGTGCTTTATTAGTATCCTTGTTATTCAGCGCTATTCTTTTGTTGAATTATGGCAAGGCGGCTAAAGAGAAAGATATTTACAATCCGCCTATAACGATTAGCAAAAACGATACGCTGAAAAATGAAGCAGATTATAGTGATATGCAAAGCACTGAAGAGGAAACTCAATGGAATCTGATATTGGTAAACAAGCAGAACCCTATTCCCCCTAATTATAAAGTAGATTTAGTCGAAGTTCCGGGAGGAGAGAAAGTTGACAAGCGGATTTATGAACCATTGATTGAAATGTTAGAAGCTGCAAAAGAAGGAAATTTAGATCAGCTTCCAATGGTGGTATCTGGTTACCGAACACAATCAACGCAGCAAAAGCTATATGATGATAAAATTGCAAAATATGAACAACAGGGTTACTCCGAAAGCGAAGCCGTGGAACAAGCTAAACAATGGGTTGCTGTTCCCGGTTATAGCGAACATCAGCTTGGTTTTGCAGTAGATATTAACGGAGCAACCTATGATGTTTACTTATGGTTACAAGAAAACAGCTATAAATATGGTTTTATTTTCCGCTATCCCGGAAATAAAACGGATATTACCGGTACTGCCGAGGAAGTATGGCATTATCGGTATGTGGGTGTAGAAGCAGCAACAGAAATTTATGAAAGAGAAATTTGTCTTGAAGAATATTTGGATGAAAAACAAAAATAGAAAAAGGCTAACACAGGTGTTTCCTTTTTTGCTCCCAATCCGCAAATGGCAAAGGAAGAAACTGTTTTATTTCGAAATGAAATTAGATGGAAACAGATATGCAAAGAAGAAATCCGAAACAATATTACCTAATACAGTATTTGAAACTTCATCGCTTATGCTGAATGAAAACAGCGGATTTGATATGCAATATCAGATCAACAAGGTACACAATCTTAAACTCGCCGCAAAAACGATCAATAAGGTTATTATTGCTCCGAATGAAACATTTTCATTTTGGCAGCTTGTGCGGTGGGCAGACCGTTATGAGAAATACAAAGACGGATTAAATCTTGTTGATGGAAAGATAATTGGCTCTTATGGCGGAGGTTTGTGCCAATTAAGCAATATGCTGTTTTGGCTATTTCTACACACGCCAATGACAGTTGTTGAGCGCCACGGACACGCTGTTGAGTCGTTCCCATCCACAACAGAGGAATTACCTTGCGGAACTGACGCCACGATCAACGAAGGATGGTTAGACCTGAAAATTCATAATGATACGGACAACACCTTTCAAATTGAGATTTCTTTTGACGACAGATTCATGTATGGTCGTATTTTGTCGCAAACACCTGTGTCTATTGATTATAAGGTTTTTAATTCTACTGTTTTTTATGTTAGGAGAGAAGAAAAGAACTATCAAATTGCTACTGTTTGTCGTTCTGAAACGGATAGAGTGACCGGGGCACAGTCTGAAAAGGAATTATACATCAACAAATGTGAAATAGCCTATGCACTTCCTGATGACGCAAATATTGAAGAATGAGGTGAATGAAATGAAAAGAAAAAAATTAGCCGTTATTTTCGGTGGAAACTCAACGGAATACGAAGTGTCGTTGCAATCGGCATTTTCCGTGTTTGAAAATATCAATCATGATAAGTATGACATTATCCCAATAGGAATCACTCGAAGTGGAGACTGGTATCACTACAAAGGTCGGTATGAAAACATAGCAAATAATTCTTGGAGTGAGGATCGTGATAATCTCTATCCCGTGACCGTATCTGTAAGCCACTCTCAAAATGGCATTTGGGAACTTGGCAAAGATAAAAACACCGCTATTCATATAGATTTGGTATTCCCGGTTTTGCATGGTAAAAACGGAGAAGATGGCACACTTCAAGGAATGCTTGAACTTGCTGGAATCCCCGTTGTCGGCTGCAATACGCTTGCTTCGGCTCTCTGTATGGATAAGGACAGAGCGCACAAGCTCGTAAGCCTTGCCGGAGTAAGAGTTCCGAAATCGGTAACTTTTAAGCGTTTTGAAAAGCATACGGCTATGAAAGAAATCGAAGCGAATCTTGTCTATCCTCTTTTCGTAAAACCTGTTCGTGCAGGATCGTCTTTCGGTATTACTAAAGTGACCGCACAATCAGAATTAAATACCGCCATAGAATCAGCATTTGAACACGATACAGAAGTCATTGTTGAAGAAGCAGTCAATGGGTTTGAGGTAGGTTGCGCCGTACTTGGTATCGACGATCTGACAGTTGGACGGGTAGATGAAATTGAACTATCAGACGGATTCTTTGATTACACCGAAAAATACACATTGAAAACCTCGAAAATTCATATGCCTGCAAGACTTTCCCTAAAAGAAGAAAAACGGGTACAGGAAACAGCGGTGACGATATATAAGGCTTTGGGGTGTTCCGGCTTTGCAAGGGTAGATATGTTCTATACACCTTCCGGCGAAATTGTTTTTAATGAAGTGAATACGATACCCGGATTCACTTCTCACAGTCGCTATCCCAATATGATGAAAGGTATCGGTCTGTCATTTACAGATATGTTGGACAAGCTGATAAATCTGTATTTTGAATGATGAAATCAATTACTCTAAATGAAGAACAAATATATCAAGGTAATTTACTGCTTGTAAACGCTAAATATCCGTACAGAGATGATAGCAGAAAATTATATGTTTCTCTTGACAGTCGCTATGCTCAAATCTTTTTGAGCCGTGAAGCAGCAAATGCATTGCAGCTTGTATTCCAAAAAATCTTATCAGGAAACGCTATTGTTCCTGTAAGCGGATACCGAACCTTAGAGGAACAAATGAATATATATAACGCTTCTCTTAAAGATAACGGAGAAGAATTTACACGGAAATATGTTGCTTTACCAAATCACAGCGAACATCAAACGGGGCTTGCGATTGATTTGGGATTAAACAAGCCGGACATAGATTTTATCCGTCCTGATTTCCCATATGACGGTGTTTGTGAAGAATTTAGGCAGTCAGCTCCCAATTACGGTTTTATCCAACGCTACGCAAAGGATAAAGAGAGTATAACAGGGATTTCACATGAACCTTGGCATTTTCGATATGTAGGATATCCTCACTCAAAGATTATTACAGAGCGAGGATTATCGCTTGAAGAATACATAGAATTTGTGAAAACCTATCGGAATCATTGCAGGTTTTTATATCCCTCGTGTTGTGAAGTTGATATAGAGATATATTATGTTCCTGCAAATAACAACGAAACTACGATCAAAATAGAAGAAAACTATGTTAATCAAATCTCAGGAAATAACATAGACGGTTTTATTGTCACCGTATGGAGGAAAACCAATGAATAAAAACTATACGGGCATTGACTATTTCAGGTTTATCGCCTCGCTATTGATAATTGCAATTCACACTTCGCCGCTTACTTCGTTAAGCGAAACAGGCGACTTTATATTAACACGAATTATAGCTCGTGTTGCCGTTCCATTCTTTTTAATGACATCCGGCTACTTTCTGATTTCCAGATATGCCTATAACGATAAAAATTTATGGATATTTGTAAAAAAGACTGCCCTTATTTACGGAGCAGCTATGCTGATATACATACCTATCAACATATATAACGGTTATTTTGGAATGGATAACCTTTTACCAAATATCATCAAGGATATTATTTTTGACGGTACTTTATATCATTTGTGGTATCTGCCTGCGTCTATTCTTGGAGCTGTTATTGCTTGGTATTTGGTAAGAAAATTTGACTATAAAACAGCTTTCATCGTGACAGCTATTCTCTATTTTATTGGTCTGTTTGGGGATAGCTATTATGGATTATCCGAGAAAATTAGCGGCTTGAAAGGATTATATAATCTCATTTTTCAAATCTCTGACCATACAAGAAACGGTATTTTTTTCGCACCTGTTTTCTTTGTATTGGGAGGTATTATTGCTGATAACCGCCGCAAAATTGCATTAAGAAAAAGCATTTTCGGATTTGGTATTAGTTTTGCTTTAATGTTTATTGAAGCTCTTACATTGCACTTTTGCAATATGCAACGGCATGACAGTATGTATATATTTTTGTTGCCGTGTATGTATTTCTTTTTCAATATTATTTTGCATTTTAGAGGCAAACGCATTAAGTGGCTTAGAACATCATCTTTGATTATTTATGTCATTCATCCAATGATGATTGTGGTCATACGCTTGTTTGCAAAGCTACTTCACTTAGAGAGCCTGCTCGTTGATAATAGCGTCGTACACTACATTATGGTCTGTTTATCATCGGTAGCGTTTGGTATAGCGGTAACGGTGTTGTGGACTAAATACAGACCGAAAAAGGTAATGTATGATAGCGCAACAGACAGAGCATATATAGAAATTGATCTGAACAATTTAGAACATAATGTACGAACATTAAAAAAGGCAATGCCACCGAAATGCAGATTGATGGCAGTCGTAAAAGCACAGGCATACGGACACGGAGCATATGAAATCTCAACTCATCTTGAGAAAATCGGAGTTCGGGCATTTGCTGTTGCAACAATAGATGAAGGTATCAGTTTAAGAAAATACGGTATTCGTGGTGAGATACTCATACTCGGATACACAAGTATTTATCGTGCTTTTGAATTAAGAAAAAACAATTTGACGCAAACCCTGATTAGCTATGAATATGCAAATGCTTTGAACAAACAGGGGGTATTGGTAAATACTCATATCAAAATAGATACGGGTATGCACCGACTTGGCATATCGAGCGATGATTTTTCGGATATAAAAAAAGTTTTTGCAATGAAAAACATAAATGTATGCGGTATATTTACACATTTATGTTGCTCGGATAGCAGTATGCCTGATGATATTGCATTTACAAGAGGACAAATTGATGACTTTTATAATATCATTGATAATCTGAAAAAAAGCGGTATAAGTATTCCCAAATTGCACATTCAAAGCAGTTACGGTTTATTGAATTACCCAGAGCTTAAATGCAGCTATGTCAGAACAGGCGTAGCTTTATATGGGGTTAAATCTTTGCCGGATGATAATATAGAACTTCAACTTGATTTGCGTCCCGTCTTATCCTTGAAAAGCCGGGTTGTGCTGATACGGCAGCTTGAAAAAGGAGATTCTGTTGGATATGGCAGAAACTTTATTGCAGAGCGTAACAGTCGAATTGCAATTCTGCCAATCGGATATGGCGATGGATTTCCGAGAAGTCTATCGGATGGCAATGGTAAGGCATTGATAGGTCAGTATATTGTTCCTGTGATCGGTCGTATCTGCATGGATCAGCTTGCTGTTGATATAACAGAAGCGAAAGAAATAGCCATAGGAGATGTTGCAACATTGATAGATGCGGAGGGTTGCACAGAACTTTCTGCTGATGTTGTCGCCAAAAACTCCGGCAGTATAAGCAATGAATTGTTATGCCGAATGGGAGAAAGATTACCTGTTATTGTAAAGCACGAATAAATTATCTGAATCTTATCTAAATTGTCTTGCACAGAAAAAAGCAGCCTTGCGGCTACTTTTCGGGTGCAGTATCAATTAAGGCTTTAGCAGTTGCTTTGACGACTTCCAACGACCGTTCATCGCAAGCTGAAAGCATACGGAGGAGATTTTCTACCTCGGAATCTTTGGACGGCTTCTCGGGGTAGAAAATCGAATCCGCAGAAATGTTCAATTCCCGGACGAGCTTATGTAGGACATCATAGCTTGGCTTTTTGCCCTCGTTTTCAATTCGATATAGGTATCGTTCGGTAATCTCCACTTTATTTGCCAACGCTTCTATTGTGATCCCGGCGCTTTCACGAGCCGTTTTGACAATACACCCAAGCGTTTCAGGTTTGTTATGCACTTACAGTCCACCTCCATATATAATTATACTGATTTATGTCATCTTTATAATGGCACAATAATTCAATTATAAATGGACTGTCAGTTCGCAAATCTATGAACTTAATAACAGGTATCAGCCCTGCCAATAAAAAAAACGAGGTTTGACAGGGCGGTTTTGTTATGCACTAACCCCTCCAAATCCGAGTTTTTTGGATTGGAGGGATTTTCTATGCGCTGGACTTCTCTCGGCGTTACGCTGCTTGTGATGAGCAGCGAATATGAATCTATAACATAGGCATTATCAGAGGTGTTTCATCAAAAAAAGCGTTTGCCCCACAAAGGGGCGTTGCGGCTTACATACTGAACTGATATGCCATAAATACAATGAAATAAACGCACTTGCACGGCGAAATTTGTCGCTATGCAGGTGCGTTTTTATATTTTGCGGTATTTCGACCTTTTATAGTGTCGGTTGCCTCAGCCCTCCGTGTCAATCTGAATCTCAAAAAAATCAGATTGATCGGAGGTAAACCACTATGGACGAGAAGCGTCCCAAACGC
>CAZXAU010000028.1:0-12006 GCA_964638675.1 uncultured Lachnospiraceae bacterium | reverse complement strand
GAGAGCCGCCGCAGTAACGGAAAACGCTATCTCTCTCTTTCTGCCGATCCCCCAAAGGGGCACGGTGCCGTAAGTGACGGTAATATCCCGTGCGGTAATGGATGCGTTCCTTTCGTTCCTGTCATAGAAGATACTGCCGGTGGCTGTCCCAAAAATACATGCGGGTATCCCGCTGTTTCCCGTGGCGAGCATAGCGCGCGGCTTGCCGCACATATCTGTGAGAACGGGCAGAAGCCCGAACCCACTTTATATGGGAGTGACGAATGTCAGGAAGGAGTGACTCAATATGCGTAACCGGAACATCAACATTCCGCTCCGTGCCAGTGAAAAAGAAGCACGGATGATTGAGAAAAAAGCGGCAAGGGCGAAGATGACCCGCACCGATTATATGATCGCCTGTGCCGTCGGGAAATGCATCTCGGTAGTAGAGGATTTAACACCGATGATCGCCGAACTCAAGCACATCGGGAACAATCTCAATCAGGCGTTGACACTGGCACACATGGGAAAAATCGCGGAGGTGAATGCCACGGAATCGCTTGACTGTCTCGAAAAAAATCTCGATGCCCTGCACAAAATTGCCCGCACCGTCGGAGGAAGATGAATGGCGACCGTGACATATATCCACTACGAAAGCGGCAGAAACAGTATACCGTCTGCTTTGCGTGCGGTGATCAATTACTGCCTGCAACCGCACAAAACCGAGCTGACGGAAAATGTGTTTTGCACCTCGGGACAGCACTGTACCTCACGCCTTGCGTACAAAGAATTCATGGAGACCAAGGCGGCATTCGGCAAAGAAACCGGCATCTATTTTCATCACTATGTCCAGTCATTTTCGCCGGAGGAACAGGTCACACCCGAGGAAGTCAACACCATCGGGCGTGAGTTTGCCGCACGCGCTTTCCCGGGATTTGAGGTACTGATCGCGCCCCATATTGACCTCGCCCACCGGCACAATCGCTTTATAGTTAACAGCGTAAATTGCGAAGCCGGGAAGAAATTCCACTCGGGCCCCGACACCTTAAAACGCTTTCGTGCGATCAGTGATGAGATCTGCATGGCGCACGGTTTATCCGTACTGCCACCATACGAAAAAGGATGCGGTGATGGAATAAAATCCAGAGAATACCGTTCCGCTGTTCGCCGGAACAGTTGGAAATTCCGACTGATGGCAGCGGTGGATCGGGCGATGGATGCCAGCTGGGCAAAGGCAGACTTTATAGCCAACATGAACGCACAGGGCTACGATGTTCTGTGGTCGGACACACGCAAATATATTACCTACACCTGCCGCCTTGAACCAAAGTTCAAGGATGGCTCCTATCGAAAATGCCGTGACAGAAGTATGCACGGCGAAAAGTATTTAAAACAAAATTTAGAGGAGGATCAACAAGTCGGTAGATCGGGCAATGAAGGAACAGAAAAAAGCGACCGAACAGGAGATCGAAACCATAATGCGGGAAGCAACAAAACAGGTTGGGAAAGCAGCCGAGAGAGCCTCAGATCTCATGGACAAACACTCTTTCCGGGACGATTTTCTGTGGTGGCTCCGTCTGATTCTCACCGGGCTTCCGGTGATTTTGGTTCTGCTGTTGTGGGTTTATGTCGGCTTGGGGCTGGCATAACTTCCGGTACCGATCCCGACGAAACCGAGGAAGAAAAGAGGCGGCGTGAAGCGCAAAACTCCGGCTCTGCACTCGGTCTTGCCGTTGGACTTGCCATGGTCTCGTAACACAATCCGGAAAAGATTCCGATGAAAATAACACCGCCGAAGACGAAGATCACGACGAGGATCAGAACTTCGGTATGACAATGTGACAACCGAATTTTACAAAAGAAAGGAATTTTATGGTCCGAAACAAAAAAGAAAAATCTTATATCGGCAGTGCGCTGACACTTGCTGAGGTCGCAAACATTCTCAAAATCAGCACAAAACTTGCCTCCCGTCTAGTACGGGAAGGCAAACTCGACGGTGTGAAGGTTGGACGCGAATACCGCATTGCCGGGAGCAGTCTGCACCGCTTCCTCTGCGGTAAGAAAAAAGAATGTGTTGTAACTGTAACTTCGAACCCGCAGGACTGGACTTTGCGGTAAAACTGTGGTATTGTGTGTGCTACCAAAACAGGAACGGAGGGATAACCTATGCCGAAAGAAAAAGCACTGCAAGGCAGTATTCAGGAAAAGAACGGCAAATATTACGCCGTGATCGGTTACAATGATGTGATCACCCGCAAGCGGAAAATGAAGTGGATCGGACTCGGGATGGATACAAGCGACCGCAAAGCCGACATCAACAAAGCCTTCCGCGAAGCCGTGAGAAAATTCGAACAGGAGTATAAACGGATGTGCGAGGGAATGTCCTCGCCTGACGAATATCCGCTGGTAGCATTTCTGAACGACTGGTTGGACAAGGTCAAAATCCGCAGTGTACAGAAAAGTACCTTCCACGGTTACAAGTCACTGGTTAACGGAAAAATCGCCCGGTTCTTCGGCGACAAATTCACACTTGGTGACCTGAATATCCGCACGGTCACCGCATTTTATGAAACGTTTCGTGAGAAAAACCGCAGCGAATCCACAATTCTCCGCTATCACAATCTTCTGCATGAGGCGTGCAAATACGCGGTACGGCAGGAGATTTTAGACAGCAATCCCATGGACAAAGTCGACCGCCCGAAGCAGAAAAAGTACCGCGGCAATTATTATTCGCCCGAAAAGGTGCAGACGCTCCTTTCCATGATCAAGGACGATGTCATCTATATGCCGGTTCTTCTCGCCGCCTATTATGGGCTTCGCAGGAGCGAAGCGGTGGGGCTGTCCTGGAGCAACGTCGACTTTGAAAACGGTGTCATTCATGTGGCGCAGAAAGTTATTGAGCTGACCGAGAACGGAAAGACCGAGCTGATCATCAGCAAAGATATGAAAAACGAGTCCTCCCGCCGTTCGCTTCCGTTGATCAGCGATGTGAAGAAAATTCTGCTGGAACAGAAAGAAAAGCAGGAAACATACCGCAAGATGTTCCGCAAGGATTATAACCGCAAGTATCTCGACATGATCTGCGTCGATCCGATGGGCAATCTCATTCATCCCGACCGCATTACCGAGCACTTCCCGGTACTGCTTGAACGGTTCGGCATGGAAAAGATCCGCTTCCACGACCTGCGCCATTCCTGTGCGTCCATGCTCATCGCCAACCACGCAAGCCTGAAAGAAGTGCAGATGTGGCTCGGTCACTCGACCATCACCACGACCGCCGATGTCTCTGGGCATCTGGATGAGTCGGCAAAAAACAGGATCGGCGATGCGATGCAAAAACTGCTGTGTCCCGACGAGGGTGAGGACGATTAAATAAAAAAGCCCGCACGGGCTGACGGAGCACATATGAAACAAGAGAATACCATTTCCATGGAGCAACTACGGAAACTGCTCCACATATCCAAACGCAAAGCCAGTTGGATGCTACGTAACGGCGTTATCCCCTGTGAGAACAGGGGATGCGCCACCCATACCTTTATCATCCGCATGGAGGATGTGGAAGCGTATCTTGCCAAACCGAGGCAACAACGAAACAAGGCAATTTCAGTTGGGCAATTCAATGCCAAACCGACTCATATAGAATTGCACCCCGAGTACTGTCTCAAACTGCGGGGTGCAAAACGGGAACGATTTATAGAATTTTTAGAAGAAATCATGTTCGATATGCCGGATGCGCTGACGGTGGACGATGCCGCCACGGTCATCGGCTATCATAGGCAGACGGTTTACAACCATACGGCAAATGGCGACATCACAGCCATCCGCATCTCGGGAAAGTATATCATCCCGAAGTCGGAGCTGATACAATATCTCGCCACCGACCGTGCGTTCCGCATTCAGCGGAAGTCGGAGTGGCATATGGGATTAATACAGAATTTTATTAAAGAAGAACAAACTAGTATATAAGTTCAATGCTCATACTCAATGTAAAATGAGTTGATCAATGCAATTCGCTTCTTTTGTCCCTTCAATCGGATATAACATAGACGCTATCGTATTAGGTATTGCTCGACCATATTTCTGAATGTAAACATCCTCAATTAAATTAGATATAAAATATCCAAAAGCCAAATCTGGTATGTTATATAATTTATATTTATCGTGAGTCTCCATATATAATTGACCATCTGGCCAAAATTTGATGAAACAATTTTTATCTAGTACAATATTATTTATTTTTCCGTTATAGTCAATTAATGAATCTTTCACTGCTACAGGAAATGCGTCCAAAATAGCATCAGTATTATTAATTATGTTTTGCCTACTTTCATAAGTAAAACTAAAAATTCCATTAAATATTTCTTTGCCAATAAGTTCGCCATTTTTATGAGCTTTTTTTATGACATCACTGATTCTAACATTGTAGAGATTGCTTTTAATTTCTATAATACCCAAAACAGCATCAGCGGGTACGATGACAAAATCTCCTTTACTAAATAATAAGGGCATTGTGTTATCGTATACAATAATATCAATTTGAGAGGATATTTGATGATTCGAAACAGCAAAGCCTGTACCGCAACTGGCAAAACTCGGTAGCTTATCAGAAATTATTTCTCGTAATATTGTTTCCTTATATCGACCTTCTTCGCTCCAATTTGCGTCACCAATAATATTTCTCACCCGATCTTTCAATGCGATTAATTCATTGGCTATTGAGCGTTGATATTCAACATAATCAGGCATTTGAATTTTCCTCCCTAAAAATATTGATTTTAATAATAAATACTAATAATCAAAAAGCCCTTGTTTAACAAGGGCTTTTTGATTAACTATTGTAGTCATTTGGCGGAGGGAAAGGGATTCGAACCCTTGTGGGCTTTGACCCAAACGGTTTTCAAGACCGCCTCGTTATGACCGCTTCGATATCCCTCCGTATTCAGTTGTAACCACTTCATATAACGAAAATGGCGCGCCCTGGGGGATTCGAACCCTCGACCTACCGGTTCGTAGCCGGGCACTCTATCCGCTGAGCTAAGGGCGCATTGACATTTCGTACTTCAATAATATATCATAGTTTGATTTAATTGTCAATACTTTTTTGAAAAAAAATAAAATATTATTGCAAGAAAAAGCATTCACTCTTCATCTGCACAAACAAGAAGTAGCTTGATTCATCCGCCATTTGCCTTTACGCTCTATATGCTGCATATCACAAGAGGGACAGCAGTAAAACCGTCCCTCTCTCATGCCCCTTTGCATGATTTACACATCTTTGTTACAGCTGTATTTGCTCAATCCCTGCTCGGCCTGCTGACTATTCTATAATATGCATTGGAGGTTATGACATATATAGCACAGTAGAAAAGGGCAAATATAAGGAAGCTTATTACGGTTGTAGATACAAATAGATTGTGATTATTCAGTTCAAATATCAGAAGAAGTTTTTCGATTATCGGAAAAGCAAATAAAAGATGCATTCCCGCAAAAACAAGCGGCATAAAGAAAACTATAAGCAACTGTGAATTTATGCTTTTACGTATTGTTTTTTTCGTCATTCCGACCTTTTGCATAATGTCGAACCTTGACACATCTTCATATCCTTCGGAGATCTGTTTATAGTAAATTATCAACACTGCGGCAAAGACAAAAACAATGCTCAAAAGAATACCGAGATAAAATATTCCGCCGTACAGCGTAAAGAACGACTCTCTGTCTGTTTCAAGTCCGTCTATCCATATGATATAGTTGTCGTCCTCACTCCGCAGCTGATCCCAGATATTTCTGTTCATATCATGCTCAAGCTCGATCTGGTCATTTTTGTCAAGTGAAGTATCGAACATATACCGCCAGCTTCTGCTTGTCATATCGTATCCTTCGTGATCTACAAGTCCGCGACTCGCCGAAGCTGTATCGGGTACGACTACGACAAGCGACGGCACGATATCGCTTATCATATCAGGTAACGGAAAGAACTCGTCAAGATGCTCCTTGACAGAATAGTTGTTTACGCCCTGAAATCCGAAGCTGTCTCCGTCAAAATCTATTCTGTGGGCATACACCAGCACTTCATCATCATTGAGCGTCACATTTCTGTTCATTACCGAATTGTAATCCTCGATCGGAACAAGATATATCTGTACCACATCCGAATATGTCCCCATATCATAGTCGTATATATCCTGACTGTTAAAGATCACATCGCCTCCGTTTAGTTTTCCGGCAATACTGACTCTGCGGTACTCGATCGGATTCTGTCTTTCGCTATTGTATTTTTTCAGGTATTCATTGCAAAATTGCTTGATCGATTCCCTTCTCTCATCACTTATCTCAGAATTATCTCTCATCACAACACGCAGACTGAACTGTCTTGGGTATCTGTCGTTCAATACGCCTTCCGCACCTATAACAAGAGATGTAGTTGACGAAAGCATTACAAGCACCATCGTTGCAAGAATACAGATCGACGCCAGCCCCGCACCGTTACGCTTCATACGGTAGACCATTGATGAAACCGACACGAAGTGATTCGGTTTATAAT
This sequence comes from uncultured Lachnospiraceae bacterium, assembly GCA_964638675.1. Lineage (GTDB taxonomy): Bacteria > Bacillota > Clostridia > Oscillospirales > CAG-272 > SIG714. The sequence goes on along the minus strand of CAZXAU010000028.1, from coordinate 5,486 downwards.
AATAGTTCTTTTTCTTCTGCAACAGCCTGCATATCATTACCGAACCCCATATCATTATCAGATATGTTGCGATAATAACCATTATTACGGCGATAATGAATGCGAATATTGCTGTCATCGGATCTTGAATCGTTACGGCGATATAATAGGCTGCGGCTAAGAGCACTATACCGACGATTCCCATAACATAATTTGCTCTCGGCGGTTTTTCCCCCTTGTTTTCACTCCGAAGAAGCGAAATTGCACTTGAAAACCATACCTGACGCAGTGAGTTTAAAAAGAGCAATAAAAAGATCACTGCAAACGGAAGCGATGTTCCGATAATACTGTCAATCGACACCGTGAGATCATAATTCGGCTGACCCTTAAGTATATTGACAAATGCGATCTCGGCAAGTTTTGAAAAAGCAACGCCGCCGATATGACCTATGATCAGCGAAATTACGGCTGTAAACAGAGTTTCAAAGAAAAGTATCATTCCGATATTTTTCTTGCCCATTCCGAGGATATTATACAGTCCGAATTCCTTTTTACGTCGCCTTATGAGAAACGAATTGGTGTAAAAGAGGAAAACAGCGGAGAAGACGACAAGCACGGTCGAACCTATATCCATAAACTGTTCTATTGTCCTTCCGCTCCCGACGGCAAATATATATGAGCGTGATTTGAGAAAATTCACGATATACAGCATCATTACCATGCCGACGCATGTGAGTATATACGGCAGATACATTCGTTTGTTTTTCCGCATTCCGTCAAAGGCGAGTTTTGAATGAAAAGAGATTTTCATTTCCGCTCACCTCCGGCAGTGGCAAGCATTGTAAGTGTATCAGAGATCTTCTGATACATCTGGGTATTGCTGTCGTTTCCCCTGTATATCTGATGATATACCTCACCGTCCTTGATAAAGAGAACTCTTCCGGCAACGCTTGCCGCCTTGACTGAGTGTGTGACCATCAGAATTGTCTGACCCGATCCGTTGAGCTTTGCAAACATTGAAAGCAGTTCATCTGTTGCTTTTGAATCGAGCGCTCCTGTCGGCTCATCTGCAAGAATGATCTTAGGATCTGCAATTATCGCCCTTGCTACCGCCGCTCTTTGCTTTTGTCCTCCCGACACCTCATAGGGATATTTTTTCAGCAGATCTCTTATCCCGAGCTGCTCGGAAATCGGCAGGAGTCTTTCCGGCATATCTTTATATTTCTTTTCTGCAAGCACAAGCGGAAGGTATATATTATCTTCAAGCGTAAACGTATCAAGCAGATTGAAATCCTGAAAGACGAAACCGAGATTGTCACGGCGGAAATCTGCCATCTGCGAATCCTTAAGCTTTGACAGATCATTTCCGTCAAGAATTATTTTTCCGGATGTCGGCTTGTCAATTGCTGCAAGGATATTGAGCAGTGTGGTTTTACCCGAACCCGATTCACCCATTATAGCGACGAACTCGCCCTTTTCTACTGTAAAATTCACATTTTTCAATGCTTCGACCTTATTACCGCCAAAGCGTGTCGAATATATTTTTTTAAGACCTTTAACTTCAAGAATACTCATAGCACTCTTCCCTTCTTCGATTTTCTGCATGAATTATAGCAGGATCGGAAAAATAACGCTATCGAAAAGGCTTACATTTACGCCGAAAATCTTACATTTTTGTAAGCTTTGAATTATTCTATTCAACGACACCGCTATACTGCCGGAGATCAAGTGTTATTACAGTTCCTTTACCGATTTCCGAGCTTGCACTGATTCCAATGCCAAGGCGGTCGCATATACGCTTACAAAGATACAGTCCTATTCCGCTCGCCTTTTTATCACTTCTTCCGTTATACCCTGTATATCCGTTTTCAAATATTCTCGGAAGATCTTCAGGGGCTATACCTATTCCTGTATCCTCTATACAAAGAAATGCGTAATCCCGAAGGTAGATCGATATACTTCCCTCTCTTGTATATTTCAGCGAATTCGATATGATCTGCTCGATAACAAACGTGAGCCACTTTTCATCGGTTACAACAGTTTTTTCTATTGTTTTATATCTGAGTGAAATTTTCTTTCCGATGAATTCATATATGAATTTCTTTACCGAAGGTCTTATGATCGCATCAAGCGAATACTCCCTGAAAAGATAATCGCTCGATTCCGATTCAAGTCTTAAATATGCAAGCACCATTTCGACATACTGCTCTATTCTGAAAAGATCCGACTTCAGTATCAGTATTGAATCGCTGTCAAGCTTATTTTGAAGAGTCAGCCGCATTGATGCAAGCGGCGTTTTGATCTGATGCGCCCATATTGTATAATACTCTACCATATTGGCATATCCGGCATCCGACTCGCCCTTGATATTTCTGATTTCATCCTGCAATACAGATATCAGTTTTTGAAGATCCTCGCCTTCAATACTCCCGGCATCGGGAAGCTCGTTTATCATTTCTGATGTCATCAGGCACAAGTTCATGATTTTTTTATGTCTGCGATTCATTGTTATACAGTCAAAAAGAGCGAAGATCGCCCCGAAAAGCAGGCAGAGCAATTCTGGATAGATTACCGCTTCAAGGGGAAGCTCATAAAAATAGAAGGTCAGGGCAAAAGTCAGGAAAAACACGAGCAATGCAAAGATCAGTTTTTTCCTGTATTTTATATATTTCAAAAAGAGCATATCATTTCATTCCTATTCAATAATATATCCGACCTTGAATTTGGTCGTAATGAAATTACTAAGTCCGTAGCTGTCGAGCTTTTTTCTGAGGCGATTGACATTGACATTCAGCGTATTTTCATCTACAAAGCAATCGCTCTCCCACAGCCGCTCCATAAGCATTTCACGGCTTACGACTTTTCCCTTATTCTCCATCAGGCTAAAGAGTATTCTATATTCGTTTTTTGAAAGCTCAATTTTCTCACTGCCGTACATAAGCGTTTGATCGTCCGGATTCAATATCGCTCCTCTATGCTCGGGCAAAATTGCTCTTGCAGGTGCATAGTCGTAGCTTCTTCTCAGCATTGCCTGGATCTTTGCAATAAGCACGCTCTGATCGAACGGTTTTTCCACAAACTCATCCGCTCCCATGTTCATTGCCATTACTATATTCATGCTGTCAGATGCAGACGATATAAAGATTATCGGAAGCTGTGAGCGCTTACGTATTTCACTGCACCAATAATACCCGTTATAAAACGGCAGTGATATATCAAGTATCACAAGATGCGGATCAAGCGCCGCAAATTCATCTGTAATATTCCGGAAATCCTCGGCTATCGTGACGTCGAAATTCCAAATCTCTGCCTGCTTTTTTATCGCCTCAGCAATTCCCCGATCGTCCTCCACCAGATATATTTTATACATTCGATATCCTGCCTTTCTTTAGGTTTAGTTTACGTGTTGTAGACGGGGAAATTTTCTACAGAAAATTCCCCCTCCCCTCTCAAAGACTTTATTAAAAGGGAGTGGGTATGGGGCTTCGCTGTAATTAGGATTAAACTGTAATAGCCCGAACTGTAGCTAGGCATGTGGGCCCCATCCCCCACACGAGTTTTCATAATCTTTTAACTGTGATCGTCTAAACTGTAGCCATCAAGTATGATAAACATCTACGATTAAGTATAGCATACTTATTATCCAAAATCAATATTTTTAAAAAACTTAAGCATAATAAGAAAACGAGGGATCGATTATCAATCCCTCTGCTCTTTGTTTAATAAATAAAATCACGCATTATTTATTGCCTTTATAAGCTGCTCAGCCATATCGGTTTTCTCAAACGAAACGCCGAACTCTTCCCTGCCCATATGACCGTATGCGGCAAGCTGTTTGTAGATCGGCTTGCGGAGTCCAAAACGCTCGATTATCGCACCGGGACGCAGGTCAATACACTCACCCACTGCCTTTTCGATTTTTGATATGTCTGTCTTTTCAGTTCCGAAAGTTTCTATAAGCACTGACACCGGTTTTGCCACACCTATGGCGTATGCAAGCTGAACCTCGCACTTGTCGGCAAGCCCTGCGGCAACAATATTCTTTGCAACATACCTTGCCGCATATGCCGCCGAACGGTCGACCTTTGTCGGATCTTTTCCCGAAAATGCACCTCCGCCGTGACGTGAATATCCGCCGTATGTATCGACAATGATCTTTCTTCCTGTGAGTCCCGAGTCACCCTGAGGACCGCCGATTACAAATCTGCCTGTCGGGTTTACATATATCTTCGTTTCCCCATCAAGAAGCTCTGATGGAATGATCTCATTTATTACATATTTTATTATGTCTTTTCTGATCTCATCAAGTGAAACCTCAGGGTCATGCTGTGTCGAAATTACAACAGTATCCACTCTTTTCGGCTTATCGTCCTCATATTCAACCGTAACCTGTGTTTTTCCGTCCGGGCGAAGGTAAGTAAGTGTGCCGTCCTTGCGAACAGCTGTAAGCTTTTTTGCAAGCTTATGTGCAAGTGAAATGGGAAGCGGCATAAGTTCAGGTGTTTCGTTGCATGCGTATCCGAACATCATTCCCTGATCTCCTGCTCCCGTATTAAGCCCGTCTTCGCTCTCGCCGTTCTTGCTCTCAAGGCAGTTGTCAACGCCGAGTGCTATATCGGGAGACTGACTGTGAATCGAGCTGACTATAGCACATGTGTCGCAGTCAAAGCCGTATTTTGCTCTGTCATAACCGATTTCTCTGACAGTTTCACGCACAAGCGTCTGCAGATCGACATATGCCTCGGTCGTGATCTCTCCCATAATATTTATAATTCCGGTAGTTGCAGTAACTTCGCATGCAACTCTTGAATATGGATCCTGTCTGAGCATTTCATCAAGTACTGCATCAGATATTTTGTCGCACATTTTATCGGGGTGTCCTTCTGTTACCGATTCAGATGTAAAAAATTTTCTTGCCATTTTTTCATTCTCCTGTATTTTAGTTATAGTTTACCTTAAATTGATCCGATATTTCAAGAGTATCTACCGGAAAAGGTCAGATAATTTGAGATCAAGGATTATACAACAAATTTTGATCTCAGAACCTTGTAGTTCTGTACTGCATCAAAAAAATCCCCGGAAATTCCCGGGGACATGAAAAAAACATCGTATTCTCTCATCTTCCAGGAATTAGCACCTTACACTTTCTCAAATGCAGGTTGCCGGGCTTCACAGGGCCGATCCCTCCGCCACTCTTGATAAGACCGATAATATCGGAATTCATTTGTATTATACACCTATTTTTTTAAAATTGCAATAGGTTTAGAAATTTTTTTATTTTTATCTCTTTACTGATAATCTACGACAAAAAATATTTCTTTTCAAAGAAGAAGGGCTTCTCCGAAGAAAAGCCCTTTAATAATATTAAATTTCAATTTTATTGTGTATTTAATATTAGATTATTTTAATATTCAATTATTTGCTTGTGCAAATACCGTCGGATGTGAACTCATACCATACGCCGCCGATCATTCTTGATTCGGTGCACATAAGTCCTGTGCCCTTGT
>CAZXAU010000027.1:0-14731 GCA_964638675.1 uncultured Lachnospiraceae bacterium | reverse complement strand
ATATTGCTTGAGATCGTTTCTATAGATTAGGTTTATTCGGTTTTCAATGAACATTTGATAAAATTGATTTTTTAAAACACAAAGTGTAGTATTTACATTTTGTGTTTTTTTAATGTACTTTTGTCAATGATGTGAAACTAAAAAACTCAAAAAAAAAACTCAAAAATATGTAAGATAAGTGATACAACCTGAGGGCTTCTTCCGTTCGGTTTTTGCTACGCACACCCCATCTTCATCACCCCTCAGGGCTGTCGATCAACATCTTTGGAGTTCTTTCTGTTTTGATTCGGCGATTTTTAGCCGAGTACAGCCATTGGAATGTTGTTTGATCGTTTCAAATATTGTTTCATTTGCTCTTGAAGATCGTTATATGAATAGAAATTCAAATAGTTATAGAAGCGTTCCTGATCGCTTCTGTGACTTCTTTCGACTTTTTCATTATGCTACGGCGTTCTCTGATGGATCAGCTTGTCTTCTATGTGATAGCGATTACAAAATACATCAAAAAGATGAATTCTTTTTCTATTTGTAAAATGGGGAAATTCCGCTCCGTTATTGTTTCGAATCTTCTATGGAGCATATCCGAAATATGCAATTGCATGTTTTGCAAAATTTAATGTGGAAAAGCGGCTTTTTTCCTCGTGGACATAGATAAAACGCTTTTTTTGTTTATTCTATCATTGTATATCGATAGAATCTCATGCCGTCCTTTTCGCAATAGCGAACATTTGGTACATATTTTACATCCATTTGCCTTTTGATATTGAGTATAGTAGGTGTATCATATGGATTGTAGCGCTTGGTTTTTTATTGGTAGATTCAACCTTTTTGCTAAATACGAGCCGAATGAACACACAATAGAGCTAGCTGTGGTGATGCAAATATGCTTTTTCCTTGCGTAGTTTTCAGCAAGGTTCAGCGAGCGATTTGTTCGGATTTCTACATTGATAGTTCTTTATCTCCTCCTTGGTAGTCCATTCGGATGTACAGAGGGATGGCGGTGCGATTTTGGAATTAAGGATTCTTTTGTCCATCATACGTTTTATTCCATCTTACCAGACAAGCTTTTGAGATCTTATACTCCCTGTGAACATACGAAATATCTCTTGGTTGCACATAAGTTTGAACGGAACGAAATTTTGTCACAATTTTATGTGTGAAATAGCGTTTGTTTGTGGCAAAACTATTTTAACATGACTAATCACTTTTTCCATTTTTTTTATTCTTCCTAGTCTTACATCTAATGTGACACTATATTTAAATTTTTTTTCGAAAACTATTGACAAATTAAAAAGAATGTGTATAATATTTTATATGAATACAGTGAATCCTGGGCGTGTGAAGTATTAGATGTTGAATAAGAGTTAACATAATTGTTTTCTATATTATGCTGACTGATATTTGATATTTAGTTACCCAATCTCATTTATTATCGAGATTTGTGCGTTGAGTTCTTATATTTTATACCTCCTGGTATCCTGGTTCGTTTAGAATGATTTATATGGATAACAGGAGGTATTATTATGTCCATTAAAACACCGGAAATTGAGAAAATTTTAGATTACAAATTTGACGACCCCAAATTGCTCAGGCAAGCATTCACCCGCAGAACTTATTCTGCAGAAAACGGAGGACCTGATAACAAGATCCTTGCGTTCATCGGTGACAGGGTTTTGGACCTTGCTGTTACGATGATTTTGATCGATCATTACGGTATTGATTCTGCTTCAAATTCGCCTGAAGTGAAAGGATTTCGTTCAAAAACTTTAGAAGAATTCTTCACTAAACTTAAAGCTGATTTAGTGCAAGAGAAATCCTTGTCGAGTCGCATTACTTCGCTTGGTTTTCATAAGTATCTGATTATGGGAATTGGCGACATTAAGCAAAATCTTCAGGAAGAGGATTCGGTAAAAGAAGAGCTTTTTGAGGCCATCATCGGTGCTGTTGCTCTTGACTGTAATTTCAATATGCAAACTATTGTATCAGTCGCAAAGAAAATGATTGACTTTAATTCATATTTTAAAAATGTATGATTGAATTTTGTCAGCTACGTTGGTCTTCTCCGGGAGTTGTCACAAAAATCAGGCTATGGGATTCCCGAGTATACATATAATGCATTATATACTCAAATTCCTGAAATTACACAAGCTGTCCAGATTACTACCTGTTGGGTATGCATTCCGGGATTTACTTCGGGAACTAATTCCTTTGAGGTAAAGGATATTAGAAAATCGAAATCCAAATTGCGTATGATGGCAGCTAAAACAATGTATGAATATCTTAGCGATAAAGGTTTTATTCCCAATCTTTATTATGCGGCTGTAGGTGAACCAGATCCTGATTTATCCATAAGTCAAGTTAATGAGCTTTTTCAGAAGAGATTGATTCAACACCCTGAATATGATCGTAAACGGATATACGATGGAGAGTGCATTATGTGGAGTTGTGAAATGAGTGTACCGGGTGTTAAGATGTCATTTCAATCTACAGGCATGTCAAAAAAGGATGCACAACGGAAATGTTGTTACCGGATGCTCTTATATTTGATGAATTCTGAAAACAACGAGTAAAAAAGAAAAAATGCCGTCTTGCGAACACAAATCGGTTTGCAGTACGGCTTTTATTTATATTGTATATTTTAACTCGCTGAAGTAAAGTATTTTATTGTATTGTTTTCTACAAATTAATCACGTTCATAAATCATACGAAGCTCTGTGTTAGGTGTACCAAGTATAATTTCCGCGTCAAAACCATCAAAGTGAAATCCGTATCTTTCGTAAAACCGGATTGCTTTTGTATTACCTTTCAGCACCCAAAGTGCAATTTTATTATATTCAACGAGTTTTTCAATGGCGGCATTCATCAGTTCATATCCGACCTTTTTTACGTGATAATCGGCCAGAACATAAATTCCGTATATCTCGCCATATTCACATAGTGAATTATCATGGTAATCACCGTAGCCTACGAAACCTATAATTCTGTCGCCGTCTTTGGCAATTAGTATATTATTGAGCCATCCATGAGCAATCTGCTTGGTTTTTTCGAGTGTAAATTCTTTCAAAAAATCGGCATCGACTAAATCAGTGTATGTCTCATGCCATGACTTGTAATGCACGTAAGCTTTTCCGTTTATTTCATCTTCTGTTTCCATAGGTTTGATTATAAACTTACTCATTTAATTCTATGCCCTTCATAATACCTTTTATTTCGATTTCGTTATAATTCTGTATAACAGCAATCTCAAGATTTTTTTATTATTCACATCATACCACAAAGCAAGAGAAAAGTAAAGTTGTTTTTTATTCTGCCAGAGTTTAATTACCTATAGATCTGTCAACAATTACAAAAACATAACATGAGGAAAGAATCTATGGATATATTGAATCTGCTCCTGACGTCTATGCTGTCGTTGATTTCTCTTTTTATTATAGCTAAGATAGTGGGGGAAAAACAGCTTGCTCAATTTGACTTTTTTGATTATATCAACGGTATTACAATAGGCTCTATTGCAGCTGAGCTTGCCACCGAGCTTGAGCAACCGTGGAAGCCGCTTATTGCGATGGCTGTATACTGCATAGTATCCGTTGTTTTGAGAGTTATAGCACACAAGATACCGAGATCGAGAAAATATATAAACGGAAGCCCTTGTATTCTGCTCGACAGCGGCAAGCTCTACAGAGATAATCTGAAGGAATCCAAAATTGAATTAAGCGAATTTATGGTAATGTGCCGTGAGCAAGGATATTTTGACCTCCGTGATATTCAGACCGCTGTTTTTGAAACAAACGGTAAGATATCTATACTCCCTGTCAGCAATAAACGTCCTGTGAACCCGGAGGACCTCGGACTTTCTCCAGCTCCTGCTCATATAGGAACAGAGATAATTATGGACGGCAGAGTTATGGGAGAAAATCTGAAGAGGCTGGGTTTTGATCGCAAATGGCTTGATAAACAGCTCGATAAACAGGGGTATAAAAGTGAAAAAGAAATTTTTCTCGGTATATGCAACAGTAGCGACGATGTTACCTTGTTTGCTGTCCAGTAGCATCTATCTATCTCGATAAAAATGCTCCTGATTCGTAAATCTATAAAACAGACGGTTTTATTCCGTCTTTTTTTATCAATAAGATTTAACAAAATATTAAAAAGCTATTGACATATTGAAGACTTTGAGTATAATGATTCATGTTTGAAAAAAGCCATGCTATCGCATTTGTAGTGCGATATTCTGTATAGATAAAGGACGTGAATTGAAAATGATAATCTCCGTAACGATAGCGGCACTCAGCTGCATTCTGATGATTTTGTCGGTGCTGTATTTTCCGCAGCTCCGGATCGGAAAAACCAAAACAGATACATATTGCATAGTCGTACTTGTCGGTGCCTTGATAATGATAATTTCCGGGCAAGTTGATATATTGGGACTTGTCGGGGAATTAACGAGTGATTCATCTGTAAATCCACTGAAGATCCTTATCCTGTTTATTTCAATGACTCTGCTTTCTGTCTTCCTTGATGAGATGGGCTTTTTCAGATATGTTGCCGCTAAGGCACTTTCGATTGCGGATAAAAGCCAGTTAAAACTGTTTACAATACTTTATCTTACAGTTTCTGTCTTGACTGTTTTTACATCAAATGATATAATAGTGCTTACTTTTACTCCGTTTATATGTTATTTTGCCAAAAATGCAAATATAAGCCCGATACCATATCTCGTTGGAGAGTTTGTTGCGGCAAATACGATGAGTATGATGCTGATCATAGGAAATCCGACTAATATTTATATTGCCTCGGCATATAATATCGGATTTGTTGATTATTTTCTTACAATGCTTATTCCGACTCTTGCAAGTGCATTGACTGTTTTTTTGCTTTTGCTTGTCATATTCCGCAGGGAATTGAATACTGTTGCTGAGGTTCAAAGCACAGAGGCGAAAATAGAGAACAAGACATTTCTTATAATCGGTCTTGCAATTCTTATAGCATGCACGCTGATTCTTGCGGTTGGACCGTATTTCGGAATTGAAATGTGGATCGTGTCGCTGACTGCTGTTATATTGCTGTTTTTGTCGGTTGGAAGTGTATGCATTATTAAAAAAGAAAGTGCCGATAAGCTGAAAAACACTCTGAAACGTGCGCCCTGGCAGCTTATTCCCTTTGTACTTTCAATGTTTGTGATTGTCCTTGCACTGAAACAAAACGGATTTACAGATATGATAGCATCATTTCTCGGAGATAATGGTGCAATATATAAATACGGTATAACATCATTTTTATCGGCGAATTTCATTAATAATATACCGATGAGTGTGCTTTTCTGCCCGATTATTTCTCATCTTCATGGAAATGCTCTGACAAGTGCCGTATATGCGACAATAATCGGATCAAACCTCGGTGCATATTTAACACCGATAGGAGCACTTGCCGGGATCATGTGGATGTCAATGCTCAAAAAGCAGGCTGTAAAATTCAGATTTACCGATTTCGTAAAATACGGAGCTTTGCTGTCTGTAGCTTCGCTTGCCGTATGTCTTACATTCCTGTCGGTTGTTGTATAAAGCTATTTGTGAAAAAATGCTTTTTGTTTTTTTTGAAAATCGGTTGACAAAATAATAAATTGTGTTATAATGTAACGTAGTATGTTAGATTGTAACACATATATGCGGGTATGGTGGAATTGGCAGACACGATGGATTTAGGTTCCATTGGGGCAACCTGTGCAGGTTCAAGTCCTGTTACCCGCACCATAACTGCACACAGATTTTGATACAATGCGTTATTGGAAATGTGTGCAGTTTTCTTTGAATTTTATGCTTGAAAATATAACATGTCTATGTTGAAGGATTGGTACGCAAACTTTGCGGAAGATACAATACAACTTGCAGTAAATCAATTTGCCGAAAAAATTTGGTGTAAGGAGAAACCAATGTCAGAACCTTATTACAAGCCTTGCAGAGAGTTAGACATTTGCAATGATTTGATTGAAAAATACTTTGATACGCATCAATACAAGAAGTGCTTTGAGGGATATCTGGCTATTGCTGAGCAGGGCTATCCTCTTGCCGAATGTCAAATTGGTTACTTCTATTATGCCGGTCTCGGCGTTGAGAAAGACTTTGAGAAAGCGGTCTATTGGACACGCAGAGCCGCCGATCACGGCGATCGTGATGGACAATGCAATCTTGCGTGGTTCCATGAGGACGCTATCGGCGTTGAACATGATATGGAGCAGGCAATTTTTTGGTATCGAAAGGCAGCTTTGCAAGGTCGCGAACTTGCCATTAAAAAATGCAGGGATCTCGGTGTTGATCTGAACGCTTCGGTGGTTGACAGTGAAGTTATTCGTAAAGAACTCCAATGCAGAATTTATCCGCTTGGATACCTTGAAAGATACAAGTACACGGTGATATGCACCTTTTACCGAGGTAAGTGGATCCTTTCAAAGCACAAAAATCGCAACACCTGGGAAACGCAGGGGGGACATATTGAAGACGGTGAAACTCCGCTTGAATGTGCGAGACGTGAACTTTTTGAAGAAAGCGGTATCAAGGATGCAGATATCTATCCGGTATGCGACTATTGGGGATTCAATTCGCAAGCCTGTTCAAATGGAATGGTTTTCCTTGCTGTCGCTCGCTCCCTTGGCGAGCTTCCCGAAAGCGAAATGAAGGAGACAAAAGCATTTGACGCTCTCCCTGCCGAACTTACATATCCGCAGACATCACCCAAGCTCTATGCTGAAGCGGAGAAAATGTTGAAATGCATAAAATAATGATATAATAATATTAATTCTATAAATTTAGATCTGATAATTGCAACGCAGGGGGGGGGCATTATGAACAACAAAAAGTCCCGATTGTTTTTGTGGGTAAGTTTGGCTTTCTTTGTATTGTCGGTAGTGGCGATTATCGTATGTATAATAGTATCGTATTATCACATCAAAGCCGATTTTCCGAATGATCCCGATATGATAATGAACGAATTCGCTTTCTCACTATTCGTCAGCATGCTGATTATATTTCCTGTTTTTGCAGTGGAGCTTTCTTTTATAAGAAGTGTATATAAGCTTATAAAGAATGAGCCAAAGGGATATGTAAAAGTATGCTATATCATTTCATCGGTTTTGGCATTTATTGCATTTACTTATTAATGGCTTGTCATCGCCGGATTGATTAGCTTTAAAGGTATTGATAACGGACAAAATATTATGACAAACTCACTTATGTTGACGGAATGGCCGGTTTTCATAGTATCTTTTTTGTTAGGTAGCGTACATAAAAAGCATGAAGGTTGATGTAGCACTAACAATATTTCATTCATTTATTTTAAATGTTAAAAAATATTGATAATATGACGAGTCTGATCGCTATCATCGAATCCTATACTGACTATTTAGCCTGATTCCATATGCAGTAAAATTTATTACCTATTCAGTTAGGTTTCGGATCTTTCAGCCGAAATCGTAAATATATCTTTTTTGTTACAAATTACATATCGAGTGTTTATAACGCATCAGAGTTATGGACACTCGATTTTTATTTGTAAAAGCAAATTTTGACAAAAGCAACGCAAAGGCACTTATGGAATGAAATTCCCATACGTGTTTTACTTACGGGAAAGTAAATTCATAGATATTAACATTAAACCAATGGTTGATACAGGCACGCTTGACATTTATAAAGATTTATGCTATGATATACCTGTAAACACTGATATAAAAGGAGGTGGACAAAATGACTGATTTTACACTTATATTTACACTGATAAGATCAATTGCCGTTTTGTCCGCGGACTGACGCATACCGTTGCTCCTTGACTGTAAGGAAATGCTGAAATAATTACGCCATTCGGCTCGGCACTTCCTTGATGCTCTTGATTTTATCAAGGGCATTTTATTTTTGAAAGGGGTAACAAAATGAAAGAACTTATCACATTCCATGTCAGTAAATTTTTAACGAACGAACTTGCGGAAAAAATCGCACAAAAGCAATGGAAATCATCTGCACCGCCATGGGTAAACCGTTCACGCCGATACATTTTCGATGAACTTGTCAAAGGAAACGACTGTTTGGGGGTAATTGCCGCTACATCAAATAATGAAGTGGTCGGCAGAATACACTGCGTTCAAAACGTTACAAATCCTTTGCTTTGGTATTATGGCGACCTGTTTGTAATTCCCGAATATCGAAGAATGGGAATTGCTAAACAAATGATCCACACAGCAATAAACCACTTGTCCGAAATGGGGGCAAAAACACTTCGCTGTTATGTGGAACCGGACAATATTCCAAGCATAAACCTTCAGAAAGCGATCGGGTTCGTTGAAAAGCCTTTTGAATCTTTCAACAGGCTTATAAACGACGGAGAGATCATGTATGAAATTGATATTCCGTCATGTCTTTCTGTCATTCCGGCAACGATTCACGAGGCATATTTTATCAGAATTCTGTATGCTCAAAACAAAGACGCCTTAAATACGCAAAATATCGGTTTGATTGAGTGGGAAGAGCTTCTTTCTGTCGAAAACCCTGATGAAAAACATTTTTTGATATGCAAAGGTGCCTTGCCAGTTGGATATATGAAAATCAACCGATTGCTGAACAAAAATGAAGCGTGGATATCTATGCTTTTCGTTGCCAAAAATTTTCAACGTCAGGGCGTCGGTTCATTTGCTATAGCTTATGCAGAGCAATACCTTAAGGAAAAAGGATTTGATTCTGTTGCCATCCAAACCGATTCCGGCAACTCAGCTGCTGAAAATTGCTATTTGAAATGCGGATATCAGGTTTTCGGGCGAGATAAAAAGATAAAATTCAGGAAGATGCTGAATTAAAACAGTAGGGTATGAACATATCTGCCATATGACGGTTTTGACCGCAAAATCAAAGACGTAAGGATAACTTTTATAGGAGTAAATATATTGAACAGAAAAGATTTTAAACGCTATATGCAGCAAGGACTTGGTCGGTGCGTCCTTGAACTGTGCAGATCAGATAACATCGAGAAATACAGAGACATAGTGCTTTGGGGATGTTTGCACAACTTATCATTTGATACACAATGCGAAGGCACAAGAGCTGAATACATTTATCGGCTTGTTTCCTGTTTTCACGATGATGCGTACTTTATTACGCCGATGATTGATGCGTTTTTGAACCTTCCGCCGAATCGTCCATTGGACATTTGTGCATTTTTGCGAATTGCTCCGCCTGTTTGCTGAAAGCGGACAGACAGAAGCCAAAAACATATTGTATAAGAAATACGATATTCTTCTGGCTTCGCTTAAGCGTAAACGAAGCTTCAGAAGCTACGATTTCGATAGGGATAATTTTGAGCGTATATGTATTTCATTGATTTCACTTGACGGCGTGGACGCACTTTTAAAAATCGCTGAAGATATGGGAATGCTTTTCAGAATAAACCCACATTATGATGGCAGTGACTTTGATTGTTTTTTCTTCGATTCAGAAAATAAATTCGGAAAGAAACGGTTCTTATCATTTTTGAAACACGAGGCAAAGCGATCGGAAAATATTTTGTGCTTATATGAAAATTATAAAAAAGTTCTTCAGGACTTTAACAACACTGTTCATAAGCCGATTGAATCACTATCTGCAGATAACCTCATCAACGAGGTCGATAGCACAGGCAAATTAACTCTTTCTTCAAAAGTCAGGTTCTCAAGAACTGCCGAAGATCATGAAAAGATGAAGCTTGCTCTTTTGGCACTTGAGGAAGAGGATATTATCAAAAAGGCCGAACTGCTTTCTGCTTTTCGCGGCGAAGAATTTCCAATACAGCATGAGGCGATTATTGAATACTCAAGATCCGACTGTGAAGAATTGCGTGAGATCGCTTTTGATATTCTGACAAATTGCAAAAGCGCAGCTGTAAGGCAATACGCATATGAATTGATTGATTCGGGAGAAAATACATGTTGTGCTGTACAAATGTTGATCTCCAATTACACACCTGATGATAAGACGGTATTATTATCAACATTATATAGTCTGAAGGTGGACTATAAAGATGAATCGGACTGGCACGGAATCGGACTGCATATTCTCGATGTATTCGACCGGAAAATCAAATTGCCGAAGGAATGTTTGCTGTATATTTATGAAACTACCTTGTGTTCCTGCTGCAGAGAGTCAACCGTACGCAATCTGGCAAAACACAGATGGTTGACCGATGATATTATTGAAGAGTGCAGGTATGACAGCAACCATAACATAGCCGAGTATGTCAACCGATACTATCCTTCAAAATAGCATACTGAATACAAAAAGGGGCTTCACCTTTTGGCGAAACTCCTTTTTGTATTCAGCCATAACCACCCGCTATGTGGGTGGTTATGATTCATTTGTTTATTGTAACTATTTATAAAAAGATTGTTACAACGCAATTTTTCGATCTTCAAAAATCAGATCTCTTCTACCTTTATCAGATTGGTATTACCCGATTCACCGTTGGTTACTCCTCCTGTGATTACGATGCGGTCGCCTGACGAGAGTCCCATGGTCATTTTTGTGATCTGTCTTGCAGAATAGAACAGCACTTCAGTAGAGGGGTATGTATCGCACATAACAGGCGTTACTCCCCATGAAAGTGCCAGCTTGCGCCATGTTTTCTCGCTTGTTGTAAGTGCCACGATATCTACAGGGGAGCGAAATCTGGAGACCATTCGTGCTGTCATACCCGAAAGGGTACAAACGGTGATCGCCTTTGCACCGATATCCATAGCAACTCCGCATGTAGCGTGAGAGATAGCGTCGAGAGTGTTTCGGATCTTGAATTCCGATGTATAGTAGAATTGTTTGTAGTCGATATTGTTTTCGGTGTATTCAGCGATTTTTGCCATGATCTTCACAGATTCCACAGGGTGTTTGCCTGCGGCAGTCTCTCCTGAGAGCATGATGGCACTGGAGCCGTCGTATACCGCATTTGCTACGTCTGATATTTCGGCACGTGTCGGACGGGGATTGTATATCATGGTTTCCAGCATTTCGGTAGCTGTGATCACCCGTTTTCCCAATAATCTGCATTTATTGATAAGCTTTTTTTGAATGGACGGAACTTCTTCATAAGGAATTTCTACGCCCATGTCTCCTCTGCCGATCATGATACCCTGGCATTCTTCGCATATCTCTTCTATATTGTCAATGCCCGCCTGATTTTCGATCTTTGCAATCAGTCCGATGTTGTCTGCGTTGTTTTTGCGAAGAAGAGCATGAACGTCCAGCAGGTCTTGCTTTGATGAAACAAAGGAACAGGCGATGTAATCCACATCGTTTTCGACGCCGAAAAGAATGTCCTTTTTATCCTGCTCGGAAAGAAAATTTTGTTTTAATACCTTTCCGGGAAAGCTCATGCTTTTTTTATCACGCATTTCTCCTCCGTTGATTACACGGCAGACAGCACGGGGCGGTTCTATGCGGAGCACTTCAAAGCTTAACAGCCCGTTATTTACAAGAACACGGTCGCCCGGGGTCAGTTCCTCGATCATTGCCGGATAGCTGACCGATACTATTTGATCGTTTCCGACAATATCTTCAGCCGTAAATGAAAATTCTGCGCCGTCCGCCAAGGTAACACCGCCGTTTTCAAAGGTTTTGATGCGATATTCAGGTCCTTTTGTATCCAGCATAATGGCAATGGGGAGGTTCAGCTTTTTTCTCACCGATTTGATCAGATCAATTCTTTCCTTATGTTCGGCGTAACTGCCGTGGGAAAAATTAAGGCGTGCCACATTCATGCCTGCAAGACACATATCTGTAAGGACCTGCTCGTTTGAACTTGCGGGTCCGATCGTACAAACAATTTTTGTTTTTCTCATATTTATAACCATGGCTTTCGCATTGCGAAAGCTTCCTTTCTTTCGGAATTGGGGCTGGTTTTGCAGATCAAATCGTGCCGATTCTCCTTGAAGCGGCTCGGGGCGGTGGCGAAAGCCGCAAAACGCTTTCTGAAAAATATATTTTTCAGACTTAGCCCATTTTATCTATTTGGCCGGGAAGGGAAGCATAATGTTACCCCTCTTTTTTAACCCGTATATTCTACTACATAAATGAAAAAAAAACAATAGTAAAAATGCCGTTTTTTTTGCAGAAAACTTGTAGTGTTACAGTAGACGTGAGACTGAAAACAAAAAAGAACAGACAAAGTGGTTAGGTTTTGATCATAAAATCAGAATTTTTTTAATTGTCTGGCTGGTTTTGCAGCCAAATAGTCAAACGCCCCATAATTTTCCCCCAAAAAGCTGTTACACCGGCATTTTTATAAGTTTCTCACGTTTTTGTATTTAGTGATATATCACTGACAATAATTATTTTAGTGATTTATCATTAAGTAATGAATGGAGGGTAGCGTGAAAAATGTGTTTATACTTATGCCAACGCAGATCTGTTTCACGCAAAAATTCTCCTTAAAATGGGTTACCCCATTTTGTTTTCTTCGAAAACGCAGGAGAATTTCAAAACTATTTGTGCCACCGCAGTGCGGCGGAATGGAGATTATTATGGGAATATATGATGTTGTGGTAAAAAGAATATTATCTTTATGTAAAGAGAAAAACATTACTCCTAATGGGTTGAGCTATATATCGGGTGTGCCGCAAGCAACAATAAAAAGCATATTAAACGGCGAGAGTAAAAATCCGGGTATTGTAACCATTAAAAAGATCTGCGACGGTTTCGATATAACTATAGTTGACTTTTTCAATACTGCTGAATTTATGGAATTGGATCAAGAGATTAAATAGTATATACTTTGATTTTTGAAGAAGAATATTTAATTTTGAGGTTAACATAGTTATTGATAATCGGGATCCCCGTGACTGAATAAGGAGTTAAAATCATGATAGAAATAAGAGGAATATACAACACGGCAAAGATCTATACCGATCACCTTGAAAACTCTGCGCAGGGACAAATTCTTGCCATGTGTGATCAGCTCTTTACAAAGGATCGTAAAATCAGGATCATGCCTGATGTTCATGCAGGGAAGGGATGCACTATCGGAACGACAATGACTATCGGCGATAAAGTTGTTCCGAATCTGGTTGGCGTAGATATCGGGTGCGGAATGGAAACGGTCAAACTGAAAATAAAAAGGCTCGAACTTCCGAAGCTTGACAGTTTTATAAGGCAGAATATCCCCTCGGGCATGTCTGTCAGAGAAAGACCTCACCGCAGATATGAAGAAATTGATCTTGATGAGCTTCGCTGTATAAAAAAGCTGGATACCAGACGTGCAAAAGAAAGTCTCGGAACGCTTGGCGGCGGCAATCACTTTATAGAGCTTGACAGAGACGGTGACGATCTGTATTTGGTCATTCACACCGGCAGTCGAAATCTCGGCAAAAATGTCGCAGAGTATTACCAGGACAAAGCATATAGGGCACTGGGCGGAAGAGATCAGGAGGATATCCCATATGATCTGGCATATCTTGAGGGGCAGGACTTAGATGATTATCTTCATGATATGGCAATCATGCAGGATTATGCAAGTCTTAACAGACAGATCATCAAGGAAGTTATCCTTGACGGTATGAAATGGAAAGACGACGGCAGTTTTTCTACGATACACAATTATATTGATATAGAAGCCGGGATCTTACGCAAGGGAGCTGTATCCGCAAAGCAAGGGGAGATTTTGCTGATCCCAATGAATATGAGAGACGGAAGTCTGATCTGTACAGGACTCGGTAACGCTGATTGGAATTACAGTGCACCGCACGGTGCAGGCAGACTTATGAGCCGAAGCGAGTCAAATTCTTCATTTACGCTTTCGGCATTCAAAAAGGAGATGGAAGGTATTTATACAACTTCTGTCAGCAGGGAAACTCTTGATGAATGCCCGATGGCATATAAACCTATGGATGAAATTATTAAAAACATTTCTCCGACCGTAACAATAGACCGTATTATCAAGCCGATCTACAATTTTAAAGCAAGCGAAAATGCAAATAATAAACGGCGTTGAGCATATGAGCATATAATGATATATTTTAAAATATCGGGACTTGAAAAATTTGATGAACACTCGGTATTACGAAAAAACAGCTTCGTGTAGCTTTTGCTGCACAAAGCTGTTTTGATTTTATCCCATTTTTCCGAAAGAATCGTTTTTCATTCAAATTCTTCCTTAACCATATAAAAATATATTTTCAATTTAAAAGAAGATTTTAATCTGCAAGGTTGCTATTTTGATCCTGATATAATTCGTTACTGAATATTTCTGCATTATTTCCGACAAATGCTTTTGCCGCCTCGCTGTCACCTTGCAACTGCCACATAAACCATGCTGTCACATAGCCGTCGGCGAAATATAACATATCCCCGTGATCTGCATCTGTTCTTCTTGCCATAATTTTGGAATTTCCATCCGGAATATGATTATATATACTCTCTAACTGCTTCAGGTTTACTACCAGATTTTCATCGGCATTTCCCGTGCCGGACAATAAGAGAATCGGAATATTGATTTTCGTAGCATCGTAATCCCAATCCAATGCTGTGGAAAGTTCTTCATTTGCCGGAGAGAGCGCAACAGCGGTTTTGTAAATATCATAATGTCTTGTATCTGTGATAGCGTTTATGACTCCGGCACCTCCTTGAGAGTGTCCTGTTATGCCGATGTTATCTGTGTCGATTTTCTGATAAAACACATTGTCATAACCTTCAACCGTTTCGTTATCATTCAGCTTCAACAATATTCTGATGCACAT
>CAZXAU010000026.1:0-19659 GCA_964638675.1 uncultured Lachnospiraceae bacterium | reverse complement strand
AATACGCAAACAAAGCAAACAACAACTCGGCAACATACATTCAGCACAAAGACGCGACAACGATGTACTATGAAAACGGTGTAAGAGTTGAAGGCTGGGCACAAATCGGCGGTAATTGGTACTACTTCTACAAGGGCACGGGACTTATGTGCACCGAATCAAGAACGATCGGCGGCGTATGGTACGAATTCACATCCGAAGGTGTTTGCACAAGTAAATAATTGAATATTAAATAAACAATTCAATTGAATATTTAATATCTCAGAAGGGCTTTTCTAAAGAGAAGCCCTTCTTCTTTGAAAATGAAGAAATCTTTCTCTTTGGCAAGAGAAAATCTTCCTCTTTTTTTCAAAGAGGAAGTGAGAAATTTTCTTGAAGGTCAAGGCGGCTTGTTAATTCAGGCCACCTTGAATTCTTTAATGTTAGTGAATGACATTAAAAAAATAACGATATGGTCAAAAAATAATTTATTTTGTTATCTCTTGAAAATTTCGGGAAAATATGATACAATACAATGTAAAATTCTTTTTACCGTCATTTGACGGCATACATGCATAGGAATTGAAAGGAAATTGTGATGCAAAGAAGTACTCTTATCATTTCGCAGTCTGAAATGGACAGACAGAATGAATACTGTAAGCGGATAAGATCGCTGATCTGTCAGGACGCTTGCAATGGCGGCGACAAATACGCACATATCATGACATACGGATGTCAGCAGAATGAGGCAGACAGCGAGCGGATTGCCGGAATGCTTTCGCAAATGGGGTACATAATAACAAAGGATAAGACTATTGCCGATATAATAATCATAAACACCTGTGCTGTCCGTGAGCATGCCGAGCTTAAGGCACTTTCGATTGCCGGTGAGCTGAAGCATCTCAAGCAGAAGCATCCCGGACTGCTTGTCGGAATAGGCGGATGCATGGTTTCCCAGGAGCACCGTGTCGAGGATGTTAAGCATAAATATCCTTATATAGATTTCGTTTTCGGAACATCGATGCTTTACCGTCTGCCTGAGATCATATTCAGAAAAATGTCGCTCGGAAAACGTCAGTTTTTCCTTGACGATTCGCAGGGCAACATTGCCGAAGGAATTCCGGTAGTGCGTGACAGCTCATTCAAAGCATGGGTAAGCATTATGTACGGTTGCAACAATTTCTGCTCATATTGTATCGTTCCTTATGTGCGCGGACGGGAGCGGAGCAGACAGCCTGAGGATATTATTTCCGAGATAAAAACGCTTGCAAGCGAGGGATATAAAGAAATAACCCTTTTGGGGCAGAATGTCAACTCATACGGCAAGGACCTTGATATGGACATAGATTTTGCAGACCTTCTTCAGATGATCTCTGACATCCCGGGTGAATTTATTCTGAGATTCATGACCAGCCACCCGAAGGATGCGACACATAAGCTGATCGATGTTATAGCCTCAAGCACCAAGATAGCCAAGGCGTTTCATCTTCCGCTTCAATCGGGAAGCGACCGCATACTGAAGGAAATGAACAGACACTACACAAGGGAGAGCTATCTCGAGCTTATCGATTATATGCGCTCAAAAATTCCCGATATAGCAATTACGAGTGATATCATCGTCGGATTCCCCGGTGAGAGCGAAGAGGATTTTGAAGAAACTCTTAAAATTCTCGAGCGTGTCAGATATGACAATATTTACTCTTTCATATATTCAAAACGCAAGGGAACACCTGCTGCATCGATGGACTGTCAGATTCCCGAGGACGTAAAAAGCGAGAGAATGTCAAGGCTTATAGACAAACAGATGGCAATATCGAATGAGGGAAATAAAAAATACCTCGGCAGTGAGCTTACCGTGCTTGTCGAGTGCAGGAGCAAGACTGACAGTTCAAAGCTTACCGGCAGAAGTGAGGGCAACAGGCTTGTACATTTTGAAGGCGATGACTCTCTTATCGGCAGATTTATAAAAGTGAAGATAACTAAAGCGGACACATTTTCGCTTATGGGGGAAATTATACAATGAGTGAGATCAGCGAAAAGCTTGAAAGAGAAAACAATAAAAATAAAGAAGATGATATAATATCAGCGGCAAAGTATCTCGGACAGGTAATCAGATCAGACGAGAGACTGAGCGCACTTGAAAAAGCTAAAAATGACTATGCCTGTGATCCGATTGTGCTGAAACTTATGGCGGAATACACTGCGTCTGAGAAGGCACTCATGTCGCTTTGCAAGGATGAGGAAAACAGCGAGCTGTATGATAAGATCAATACCCGTATGAATGAGATCTATGATGAGATCTCATCAAGCGATGCTTACAAAAAATACGAAGCGGCACAAAATGAGGTCAATGAGCTTATGTCAAAGGTCAATTCCGTGATTACGCAAGAAGTGTCAGGAAGCAGCGGATGCACTCACGACTGCTCAAGCTGTCACGGTTGTAAATGAGCTTTACACTTACAGCGTTATTATGAAAGGTGTGGTTAAATAATGGCTTTATCGCCGATGATGAAACAGTATCTCACCGTCAAGGAGAAATATAAAAATGCGATCCTTATGTATCGGCTCGGTGATTTTTATGAGATGTTCTTTGAGGATGCAAAGATCGCTTCACGAGAGCTGGAGCTTACATTGACGGGAAGGGATTGCGGAGAAGCGGAACGTGCTCCGATGTGCGGAGTTCCTTTTCACGCTGTCGACAACTATATAGGCAGACTTATATCCAAGGGATATACCGTGGTCATCTGTGAGCAGACCGAAGATCCGGCACTTGCAAAAGGACTTGTCAAGCGTGAAGTCACAAGGATAGTTACGCCCGGAACCGTGACCGATACCTCACAGATAGATGAGACCAAAAACAATTTTATTGCAGGCTTGTATATCACTTCAACACAGGTCTCCTTATGTTTTGCCGATCTTACGACCGGCGAGACTATGGCGACAAATGTGAATGCCGATGACGATATGTCTCTTGTTATCAATGAGCTTTCGGTTTATTCCCCGAGCGAGATCATTGCCAATACCGACATTGAAAAATATCCTAAACTATTTACATATATCACAGACCGCATTCATGCGGCAATCAGCTATCCTGATGAAAGTATATTTGACCGACAAAGGGCAATCGAACGTCTGAGAGCTGATATGCCGGAGGGATATAACGATTCGGATGAATTCAATCCTGCATATATATCGCTCGGAGCTGTGATATCATACATCGATACCAACCTGATAACCGTCAATTTCAGCATAAAAAGCTTTGAGCTTTACGGTGATGGGCAGTATCTCAAGATCGATGCAAGTACAAGAAGAAATCTTGAACTTTGCGAGACCATGCGCGAGCGTGCAAAGAAGGGTTCACTTCTCCATATTCTTGACAGAACAAAAACCTCACCGGGAGCCCGGCTTTTAAGACGCTGTATAGAAATGCCGCTTGTAAATCAAAGGGCGATAATCTACCGTCAGGATGCGGTTGCCGAATTGTATGGAGATCTTGTTCTTCGCTCCGAAGCCGGAAGAATTCTTTCGGATGTATTTGATCTTGAGAGGCTGATGCCGAAAATAATATACGGCAGTGCAACTGCGAGAGATCTCCGTGCGCTTTGTGATACCCTCAGCCTTGTCCCGAAGATCAGGGAGCTTCTTACCGATGCGACATCGGCTGCACTTGTCGATATCCGTGAGAAGACAGATCCGCTTGAAGATATAACCTCACTTATAAACAGAGCTATAATTGACAGACCGCCCTTTTCGATAAGAGAGGGAGGATTCATTGCCGACGGATATTCCGAAGAGCTTGACCGTTTGCGTAAGATCAAAAACGGAGCGAAGGATTTTCTCGATAAGATAGAAAACGATGAACGTGAGCGTACCGGCATCAAGACTTTGAAGATCGGGTATAACAGGGTTTTCGGATACTATATCGAGGTATCCAAATCCTTTAAAGACCTCACTCCCGATAATTACATAAGAAAACAAACGCTTACAAACGGAGAGAGATATATCACTCCCGAGCTCAAGGAGCTTGAAGAAACAATACTTTCGGCGGACGATAAGATCAATTCGCTCGAGTATTCGATGTTTCGTGATATATGTGACGCTGTCACAAAGGAAGCATCGAGAATTTCAGCAACCGCCGGTGCACTTGCATTTCTTGACATGTATTTGTCGCTTGCTACTGTTGCCGCTGAGAATTCATATGTAAGACCTGAGGTCACATATGACGATGTGATCGACATAAAGGAAGGAAGACACCCTGTTGTAGAGAAGTTTGTAAAGGACTTCTGGTTCACTCCGAATGATGCACACCTCGATACGGGCTACAACCGTCTTATGATACTTACAGGTCCTAATATGGGCGGAAAATCAACATATATGAGACAGATCGCTCTTATATGCATCATGGCACAGATAGGTTCATTCGTTCCTGCAAGCGAGGCGAGGATCGGAATAATTGATAAACTGTTTACAAGAGTTGGGGCATCTGACGATCTTGCATCGGGTCAGTCTACATTCATGCTTGAAATGTCAGAGGTTGCCTATATCCTTAAAAATGCCACCAAACGCAGCCTTATAATATATGACGAGATCGGAAGAGGAACGAGCACATTCGACGGAATGAGCATTGCAAAGGCGGTTGCCGAATATACAGCCGGAAAAAATATAGGTGCAAAGACTCTTTTTGCAACACATTATCATGAGATAACCAATATGGAGTCAGAGATCGACGGTGTATTCAATATGCATATTGCCGCCAAAAAATATGACAACGGTATTGTCTTCCTGCGTAAGGTTGTTTACGGTCCTGCGGATGACAGCTTCGGGATTGATGTTGCAAGAATTGCAGGGCTTCCTCAAAGTGTGATCAAGCGTGCAAATGAGGTCCTGAAAGAGCTCGAAAAGTCAAATCCGTCAGCTGTAAACGGTAACAAAAAGGACGTGAAGGCTAAGCAAGAGGAAGATTTCGGATTTTTCGGCGTTTCTCTTGAAAGGGCAAAAAATGACGATATCGCCGAAAAGCTCCGCTCGACAAATATAGATACACTGACACCCATTGAAGCTCTTAATCTGATATATCAGCTCAAAAATATGCTGTAGATCGGAATTATATATGACAAACGAATGAAAATAAAAAGGAAAATGGTATGGGTATAATTAATCAGCTTGACATGTCTGTTGCCAATCTTATTGCTGCAGGTGAGGTTGTTGAAAGACCGGCATCTGTTATCAAAGAGCTTCTCGAAAACTCGATAGATGCAGGTGCTACCGACATTACTGTAGAAATAAAAAACGGCGGTGTGACCTTTATGCGTGTGAGCGATAATGGAAACGGAATGTCAAGAGATGATGCACAGCTCTGTCTTTCACGTCATGCGACAAGTAAGATCAGATCTGCCGAAGATCTCGATGGCATAATGACACTCGGATTCAGGGGGGAGGCACTTGCCGCTATATCTTCTGTTTCAAAGCTGAGAATAATGACGAGAAAAAAGTCGCAGAGCGAGGGCACTATTGTTGAGAGCGAATACGGAAAGATACTGTCTGTAGCAGATTCAGGATGCCGTGCCGGAACTACAATGATAGTCGAGGAGCTTTTTTCGAATACCCCTGCAAGACGTAAATTTCTGAAAAGTGACAGAGCGGAAGCGATGGCTATTGCCGCCGTTATCGAAAAGATCGCAATTTCGTCGCCGAAGGTCTCAATAAAGTATATTCAGGACAATGTCCAGAAGATGATGACAAGCGGAAACGGCAAGCTGTACGATACTCTCTATTCTATTTTCGGAAGAGAATTTGCGGCAAAGCTTATTGCTGTTGACTCGATGAGTGACGGTATTACGGTAAGAGGTTATATCGGAAGACCTGATAATGTGAGAGCAAACAGAAATTTTGAAAATTTCTTTATCAACTCCAGATACGTTAAGTCAAAAACAGCAGGTGCCGCACTTGAACAGGCGTTCTCTTCGTATCTTGAAAGCGATAAATTCCCGACATGCGTGCTGTTTATTGACATTCATCCGGCATTTGTCGACGTCAATGTTCACCCTACAAAGCTTGAGATAAAATTTTCAAATGAGAGAGCTGTTTTTGATGCTGTTTATATTGCGGTGAAAAATGCGGTCTGCAATGACAAATCACGCAATGATATGTACTTCGAGAGGGAAGATATTCCCGATGATGCAACAAAGACACTGAATACGTTCACACCGGTATACGACCGTCTTGATCCGCCGCCTTCGCCCGAACAGCTTAAAATTGACGATATTTTACCGCCTAAAATAGAATTTGTATCCGAAAAAGCAATCGACCGCACACCGTTTGACGATGTCAGCGTTGTCAGCGGAGAATCATCAATCGGCGATATCGGACAAACAGCTTCACGCACACAGGAGATCACCAAGGCAGGCGACCGTGATAAAAATATTGTATCGTTTCTATCTGAATGTCGGTCTATAACCGATTTTGAAGAAAAAGAATCCGGCGTCACTGCACAAGTCGATTCTTCTGGGGCATACGGAAGGTATTCAGGAAGTATCGGCGGAATACCCGACAACAGCAAACCGAAATCGTACGAATTCCCAACAGAACAACATAATACTGAAGCAGTAGCAGTTACAGACGGTTTAAAGAGTGCTGAAGTCGGTAGGCAGGAAAATCAAAATAAAATATATTATAAATATCTCGGAATTGTTTTTAATACATACATAATTATCGAGTATGAAAACAAAATGCTTATGATCGACAAGCATGCCGCACATGAACGTATACTGTTCGAGAAAATGAGAAAATACCGTGACGGAGAGGACAAATATTCGCAGATCCTCCTCGTTCCAATGAGACTGAGCTTCACCCGTGAGGAAATAGCGTGTGCCGAGAGCTTTGCAGATGAAATTC
The DNA here is from genome assembly GCA_964638675.1 of uncultured Lachnospiraceae bacterium. Classification (GTDB taxonomy): domain Bacteria; phylum Bacillota; class Clostridia; order Oscillospirales; family CAG-272; genus SIG714. The sequence continues at coordinate 12,786 of CAZXAU010000026.1, read as the reverse complement.
GCTCTGTGGGCTTTGATTACGAAATAGATTATCCGGCATCATGTATCTCGCTTACGGTTATCCCGGGTGGCATTGAGGAATCTATAGCTTTCGGACTGTTTTCGGAAGTTGTTTCGGGAATTGGTGAGGGCAAAGGAACCCCCGGTGTTTCAAGGGCGATATTTTTTGAAAAATCGCTCTATCAGGCTTCATGCAAGGCGGCACTCAAGGGAGGAAATGACGATGGCGAAGAGCATATGCGTTATATTGTCGAATCTCTGCTCGGTGATCCAAAGATCCGCTACTGTCCGCATGGCAGACCGGTGATGTTTGAAATGACACAGTCAACCATAGAGCACAGATTCAAGCGAACATAAAAATATTCGATAATACTACGATTACCATTAATAATTAATTTTCAGAAAGGCTGATATCCATGTTTGAACTTTTGAAAAAAGAAAAAAAAGCAAGAAGGGGAATTATGCACACCGTTCACGGCGACATTCAGACCCCGGTATTTATGAATGTCGGTACAAGTGCTGCCATAAAAGGAGGAATTTCGACCGATGATCTTCGTGAAATTGCATGTCAGGTTGAACTTTCCAACACATATCACCTCCATATCAGACCCGGTGATGACCTGATCTATAAAATGGGCGGAATACATAAGTTTTTCAATTGGGATAAACCCGTTCTTACAGACAGCGGAGGATTTCAGGTCTTTTCTCTTGCCAAGCTCCGCAGGATCAAGGAGGAGGGAGTATACTTTTCATCCCACATTGACGGAAAAAAGATTTTCATGGGACCTGAGGAAAGCATGCAGATCCAATCACACCTTGCCTCTACAATTGCAATGGCGTTTGATGAATGTATTGAAAATCCTGCCGAATACAAATACACCAAGGATTCCTGCGACAGAACATACCGTTGGGCTGTCCGCTGTAAAAAAGAAATGCAGCGTCTGAATTCTCTTCCCGAAACTATAAATAAAAATCAGCTTCTTTTCGGTATCGGGCAGGGAAGTACTTATGCCGATCTGCGTATAGAGCATATGCAAAAGATTGCCGAGCTTGACCTTGACGGTTATGCCATAGGCGGTCTTGCTGTCGGTGAAACTGCCGCTGAAATGTATGACACTATCGATATTGTCGAACCATATATGCCCGAGAATAAACCGAGATATTTGATGGGTGTCGGAACACCTCTCAATATCATCGAAGCGGTTTACAGGGGAGTTGATTTCTTTGATTGCGTAATGCCTTCACGTAACGCACGCCACGGTAATGTTTTTACCTGGCAGGGAAAGATCAATCTGCTCAATGAAAAATATATTGACGACTCAAGACCTATTGCACCCGGATGTAATTGCCCGGCTTGCAGGAGCTATTCAAGGTCTTACATTCGTCACCTTTTCAAGGCTCGTGAGATCCTGGGGATGCGTCTTGCCGTCCTGCACAATCTCTATTTCTACAACGAACTTATGCAGAAGATCCGTGATGCACTTGACGATGGAAATTATGAGGGATTCTATCTCCATTATCGGACTATACTTGATGAGAGAGCTGAATTCTGAGAAAAATCAATAAAAAAATATCCGAAGAAATATGATTTCTTCGGATATTGTCTGCAACCTACTTGCATACGATAGGTTGGTCTGATTGGTTATCGGAGATTATTCTGCAAATTCGCAGTCAACTTCAACTGTATTTTCTTCAGTTTCTTCGTTGCATTCTTCGCTCGATTCGCACTCGTTTTCACCGTCTTCTGAATCATTTTCTGCGATCGTGCAGATCTTCTTCTTGTATTCTTTGACAAATACAGTGACCACAGTTGCGAGAGCCGCAAGACAAGCAAGAACTCCGATAATAGTCATCAGGGTTTTAATGAAGCTTCCTTCTCTTCCGTTTTCTGACATAATAACTCTTTTCTCCGACAATCTTACTATATTTTTTTATTTGTCATCCGATCTTGTCGGTGCCGGATGACAAAGGCTGACGGGTGGATCCCGTTTACAAAGCTATTATAGCATATTGTCGGCTATTATACACAAATTACTAAATAACATAATGTAAATTTTTTATTAACTCAGGGTGTAAGTCTGAAAAATAAATTTTCAGACGGTGTTTTGTGGCTTTTGCCACCTAAGCGGTGCCCCAATTCCACAAGAAAGGAAGCTTTCGCACTGCGAAAGCCATGGTCATAAATATGATTTTATATAAAACCAAACGGATGTTGGGCTTTATCAGAAGAGCAATAGACGACTATGAAATGATAGCACAGGGAGATGTTATAGGCGTTGGGATATCAGGCGGAAAGGACAGCATGGCGATGCTTGCACTTCTCAGTGAGCTGAGAAGATTTTATCCGTTCGGGTTTGATATTGTTGCCATTACGATCGACAGCGGTTTTGACGGAATGGATTTTACTCCGATCTCTTCTTTCTGTGAGGATATCGGCGTCAGATATCATGTTCAGAAAACCAATATAAAGCAGATCGTTTTTGATGTCAGGAAGGAGAGCAATCCCTGCTCTCTGTGTGCCAATTTAAGGCGTGGTGCTCTTCACAATGTGGCTATTGAATGCGGTTGCAATAAGATCTCCCTCGGTCATCATTTCGACGATGTTATCGATACTTTCATGATGAATCTTATTTTTGAGGGCAGGATCGGAACTTTTTCTCCTGTTACTTATCTCTCAAATAAGGAGATATCAATGATCAGACCGATGATCTATGCCAAAGAGAGTGATATAAGATATTTTATGAGGGCAAACAATATTCCTGTAGTTAGATCGACCTGCCCTCAGGATAAAAAAACCAAAAGAGAATACGTCAAGAATCTTATAGATAATATTGACAGTGAAAACGAGGGATTCAAGCACCGTCTTCTTACGGCGATCCAGAACGGCAATATTGACGGCTTTCATCCACCGCTCAATGGCAGAAGATATAAGGAAAATTCCTCCGGTAAAGGCAGCAAATAGCCAAAACAGTGCTTTTTTCGGACGCTCTGAGAGTGCTTCTTGCTTTTGTTTACAATATGTATATTGAAATTTTATTTTTACTATGATAGAATCTTGCATTGATCGCTTTGATAATCGTTTGATCAGAGTATTGCAGGTGTTTCGTCCGGGTGCACAATTATCTTCTTTGAGTCTTTATATATACTTTGTGGGGCATAATAAATCAAAACACTACTGTTTTCGTCCTGTTTCATCGGCAATACCCCTTAATAATCAGACGTATACACCCGTTATATACCACATTTATATTTATTTCAACGTGAGAAGAAAGGATTGTTATATTTAAATGCAAATCAGATACTCTTCACCGATCACCGAACAGAATGCTGCCGAGCTGTGTACTGAGCTTCAGAAGGCTTGTTCACTCCGCAGGGCATATAAGGCAAGATTTTATACAGTAGCTATCCTGCGTTTTATTGCGGTGTTCATTGCTTTAGGGCAAATTTTTATGATGTATTTCAGCGAATTGAAATTTATATTTCCCTATTTATACAGCATTTTAAACGACTTTTTTGTTGTTTTTCCTGAGTCTGTGGGTGTCAGCCCATATATTGCATTGCCTTCCTTTGTCTTGTTTTCCATTCTTTTTTCATATCTTGCAGGTTATTTTATAGCTTCGTTGTCGGAAGTCCGCATAGTAAAAAAAGGTTTTTATGATATTTCGAACGCTCCACTGCAAGAGAAAAAAAGCAAAATTGTATCTCTGCGTGATGAGTATAATCGGCTTGACAGGGGTGAGCTCACGGCTTCTATCATTATGTCTGCCATTATGGGAATATATGCAGTGTCGATTACTTTGGTTTTATCCGAAGGTTTTCTCACCGCTATTGTTACATTTATATGCAGTTTTCTCACTGTTTTTGTCATTGATGTAATATCAAGCACCGAACTCATTTCCGAATCAACTCTTAAAAAGATCAATGAGGATGTTTCAATCTTTGCAACTCCCGAAAATCCCGTGAATGATCAATCCGAAAAAAAATCACTCATAACTGACGAGGAAGCGGAATCTATAGAGTCTATGACACCAGATGAGGTTTTCTTATTCGCTAAGTCATTTCTCGGTATTAATACAAAAAAATGCTTTGAAATAATGCATATTGCTCAACAGAAAGGTTCAATGCAAGCTCATCAGTTTATGTACTCTCTCGCTCATGAATGCTCCTATTTTTCAAAAGGAATTTGCACCAAGAAAAGTGTTGACGGCAAAGTTGAGCAGTGCTTCCACGATGACGGCACATGGATGATGTGCGATGACTACGATTGATCTTCTTCTTTGAAAAGAAGAAGCAAGAAACTTTCCTACAGTTTAAAACGTTTAGCCTATCCTGAATAGTTTGCTTTCTTTTTTCTTCTTTGAAAAGAAAAAGTTAGAAACTTTTATGAATCAGCCAATCGAAAAACAAATGCCCACGCACGATGAGTTTTTACATTCATCTGCGTGGGCACTTGCTTTTCGGTTTGATGCGGAATAACGGTATAACTGTATAACTGTATGTCTTGTCAAGTAATAAAGCTTTTGCCGAGGCTTTTCACGAAAAGCCTGGAAAAAACTGTAATGGGTACAGTATAAGCTATTCCTCTTTTTTACGGAAATTTATCAATACATTCCGTCCATACCGCCTGCAGGAGCGGCAGGAGCTACGGGTTCTTTCTTGTCGGCAACGAGGGCTTCGGTTGTAAGAACGGTTGAAGCGATAGAAGCGGCATTCTGAAGAGCACAGCGTGAAACCTTGGTAGGATCGATGATTCCTGCTGAGATCATGTCAACATACACTTCATTGTATGCATCGAAGCCGTAATTCTTCTTTCTCGAAGAAATGATCTTGTTTACGATGACAGAGCCTTCGCAGCCTGCGTTTTCGGCGATCTGGCGAACGGGAGCTTCAAGAGCCTTGATAACTATCTGAACACCTGTCTTTTCATCGCCTTCGACCTGAGAAAGGAGCGATTTAACTTCGGGTATCACATTAAGATAAGATGTTCCGCCACCCGCAACGATACCTTCTTCAACAGCCGCACGGGTTGCGTTGAGAGCGTCCTCGATGCGGAGCTTCTTTTCTTTGATCTCTACTTCGGTAGCGGCACCTGCTTTGATTACGGCAACACCGCCCGAGAGCTTTGCAAGGCGTTCCTGAAGTTTTTCACGGTCGAAATCTGAGGTTGTGGTAGCGATATTCTGCTTGATCTGAGAAATTCTGTTCTTGATTTCGGAAGGATCGCCTGCACCGTCAACGATAATGGTGTTTTCCTTTGTAACCTTGACCTGTCTTGCTCTGCCGAGCTGAGCCACGGTTGCCTCGGAGAGTTCAAGACCGAGTTCGGAGGTAATTACTTCTCCGCCTGTGAGGATAGCGATGTCACGGAGCATATCTTTTCTTCTGTCGCCGAAGCCGGGAGCTTTAACAGCAACGCAGGTGAATACGCCGCGGAGCTTGTTGAGAACGATATTTGTGAGGGCGTCGCCTTCGACATCCTCTGCGATTATAACGAGCTTGCCGCCAACCTTGAGGACTTCGTTGAGAAGGGGAAGTATCTCCTGAATATTGGAAATTTTCTTATCTGTGATAAGAATAAGTGCATCATCGATAACTGCTTCCATTTTATCTGTATCGGTTACCATATAGGGCGAGAGGTATCCGCGGTCAAACTGCATACCTTCAACGACTTCGCACTCGGTCTTTGCGGTCTTTGATTCCTCAACGGTAATAACACCGTCAGCGGTAACCTTTTCCATAGCATCGGCGATAAGACGGCCGATAGTTTCGTCACCTGCCGAGATCGTTCCGACACGTGTAATATCTTCGCTTCCGTTGATCTTCTGAGAGTTAGCGGTAAGGCACTCAACAGCCTTGTCAACTGCCTTCTGAATACCTTTGCGAAGGATCATCGGGTTGGCACCTGCGGCGATATTCTTCATTCCTTCGTGAATGATAGCCTGAGCGAGAACGGTAGCTGTTGTTGTTCCGTCGCCTGCCGCATCATTTGTCTTGATAGAAACTTCCTTTACGAGCTGAGCACCCATATTTTCTGCAGGATCTTCAAGCTCAATTTCCTTTGCAATCGTGACACCGTCATTTGTGATGAGCGGAGCGCCGTATTTTTTATCGAGAACGACATTTCTGCCCTTAGGGCCGAGAGTTATTTTTACTGTATCGGCAAGCTTATCGATACCTGCAAGAAGTGCGCTTCTGGCATCGCTTCCGTTTATAATGATTTTTGACATATAATAATCTCCATTCCGCCGCCCTTCGGCGGCACAAATATTTTATGAAATTCGTTGAGTCTACTCAGCGAATTTGTGCGTGAAACAAATCTGCTATCGCATCGGATAAGCATATCTTTCACGCTATCCTCCCTGAATTATTCGACTATAGCGAGTATATCGCCAACCTTAACAACTGTGTATTCCTCTTTGCCGAATTTGATCTCGGTTCCGGAATACTTGCTTGTGATTACCTTATCTCCGACTTTAACGGTCATGACCACTTCATTTCCGTCGATGATTCCGCCGGGTCCGACTGCCACTACCTCGAAGAGCTGCGGCTTTTCTTTAGAAGCAGATGTCAAAATGAATCCGCTTTCGGTTTTTTCTTCTGTTTCCGAGAGCTTGAGTACTACCTTGTCTGCGAGCGGTTTAATTGTCATATTAAAAATCCTCCTGTAAAATTATTTGTTTTTTTGTTGAATTAGCACTTGATATTTGCGAGTGCTAAACTTTGTGATTGTATTGTAACACATTTTTGCGTAATTGCAAGGGCTTTTATAATATTTAACATTTATTTAACATTTTTTATAATAATAAACCCATTAAATCAATCTTAAATAAAAAGCAGACAAAATTGTAAAGTGATAAAACAATAGGGAATGAATAATGCGGAATAAATAAAAGACGGTGCGAATAAGATTTTATCGGGTGATTATGAAAGTATGATAGTAATTGAATTTCTCGAAAGCGTTGCACTGCCGCTTTTGATCTTGTTTTCAGGAACATTTTTTCTTATAATGGGCAAGGGGCTGTTTATAACCAAACCGAAAAAATATCTTTCTCTTGTCATCTGTTCGGACAGAGAATCGAGAAGGGCTTTGTCGCTTGCACTTGCCGGAACTCTCGGCGTCGGTAACATTCTTGGCGTTGCAGGTGCGCTGTCACTCGGTGGGGCAGGTGCTCTCTTCTGGATGATCGTTTCATCGCTTTTTGCGATGGTGCTGAAATATTCGGAGACAAAGCTTGCTATAAAAACATCGGTCAGAAGTGAGGAAGAGCTTCACGGCGGTGCAATGTATTATCTCGGCTCGAGAATCGCAGGCGTGGCATTTTGCATACTTTGCATTATATGTTCATTTTCTCTTGGCTCATCGATACAATCAGCGGCGGCGGCAGATTCGGTGAATGAGGTCTTCGGTCTGCCGAAAATAATTGTGACTCTTTTTATGTCAATACTCTGCTTTATAGTAATATTCGGAGGAAAAAGAAGAATATTCGATCTGACTTCGGCACTCATTCCTGCATTGACAATTCTTTATGCACTGATGTGTATCATTGTAATAGTGGCATACCGCAACAGACTTCCCGACGTCTTTTCAAGAATAATATCTTCGGCATTCAATTTCAGGGCAATCGGTGTCGGAGGGGGATTGTCGGCTGTAAGGTACGGAATAGTGAGGGGACTGATTTCAAATGAAGCAGGTTGCGGAACATCGCCGATAGCGCATTCATCCGCAAACGGCAGTGATAGCAAATCTCAGTTGGGAAATGCCGAAAGATCGGCATCACTCGGGATCGTTGAGGTCTTTGTCGATACAACACTTTTGTGTTCGCTTACAGGTCTTGCACTTTTGTGCGTGCCGGGCTGCATGGGTGGAGATATGAGATCGGTTCTGAACTGCTTCGCATCGGTTTTCGGCAGTATATCGTCATATCTTATAACAGCGTCAATTTTTTTGTTCGCTTTTGCAACCTTGATATGCTGGTCGTTTTACGGGGTCGAAAGTATAGTATACCTTGTGGGAAACAAGTGTACCAAGAAAAAGAAAAATGTAATTACTAAAGTCTACATTATATTATTTTGTATAACAGCCGGTGCGGCAGGATTTATAAAGTCTGATCTTATGTGGGCAGTATCCGATCTTACGGTCGTACTGATGACAATGTTAAATATATGGGGACTGATTAACAACAGAAAATTGATAAAACAAACAGCGTAAAAGAGCAGATCTTTAAGAATACTATCAATTTTTTGTAAGAAAAAAACAATTTACTACTTGACAAGATAACAAACATGGAGTATAATCCAGACGATAAGAAAATATGAAAAAAAGAAAGGATTTTTAAAATGAGCAAAAAAAGTACATTTTGGGCTGACTTTAAAAAGTTTATAACAAAAGGCAATGTCGTTGACATGGCAGTCGGTGTTGTAATCGGAGGATCGTTCGGTAAGATAGTTACAGGTCTTGTAAATTACGTAATCAATCCCTTTGTCGGAATCTTTGTGAAAAGCGGAGACCTCGACAGCATCAAAACGATCATTACGGCAGAAGTTAAGGATGCCACAGGCGTTGTAACCACTCCCGAAGTTGCAATTCTTTGGGGTACATGGATCCAGACGATCATTGACTTCCTTATTACGGCATTCTGCATATTTGCAGTTCTCAGAATAATAATGAGAACCCAGAATATTCTGAACGCAAAGGAAATCGAAAAAGCAGAAGCAGAAGCTGCTAAGAAGAAAGCCGAAGAAGAAGCTGCAAGACAGCAACTGGAAGAAGAAGCAAAGGCACTTGCCGAAAGAAAGCTTGCTCTTGAGGAAGCTACACTTGAAACAAAAGTACTTCTCGAAGAGATCAAAGAGATCCTTAAAAAGAAATAATTTTTGTGTACGTAATGCTCGCATTTCATATGCGAGAAATATCTACATAACATAACAAAAACTCTGCCTTGCGGTTAATTGTTCCCAAAATGAAAGGGAATTGCCGCAAGGCGGAGTTTATTTTATTATTAACATTAACACAGCCCGATATTTTGGTATGTTCTATACTGTTTTTTTACTCATAAGGTACAAAATATCCGGTACCGTATTCGCCCTGATATACATGCCGTGTTCCGATAATTTCTGTAAGTTGACTATACACACTGTCCGTCAGCCTTTTTGAAAACCCATTTGTAGGTGTTATCGGTTGTCAGGAGGTCGTATGCCTCCAGATCCAGATAATTGACGACCGCACAACAGGATTCCGAAACGCCGGTATATATAACGATCTTGTTGGGTTGGCTGTAATCACCTCTGTCATAGGGTAACCAACAGGTATCGGATCCGGTTGGGTTCTTTACATTGAGATGTAATTTGCCGTCTGTTTTTTCTACTGAAATGTACTCAATGAATTTGGCATCGCCTTGTACATCTAATGATGAATGATCTCTTTCTTCATTTATTACTTCTATCTGACATTGATTACCGACCATGATCTCTATCTCGTTCAAGGGTTCAAAGACATATTTGCGTTCATTGTCAAGATTCATTATTGTTTCCTCCTCTTTTTTTATTTCTCCGAAAAGAACTCCGATTGGGACATCAAACAGCTCGGCTATAACGGGAAACAGCGTTACATCGGGATAACCGATACCGCATTCCCATTTTGAAACCGATTGAGATGCAATTTCAAGCTTATCTGCTAAAATTGCTTGTGTCCATCCTCTTTCTCTTCTCAATTCAAAAATAATATTACAAAATTTATTAAGTTGATACATATATTCACCCCTTTCTGTGTTTATATTATATCAGATAAATCGTTATACTGCAATAACCGCAAAGTTGTAAGTCAATATAGGGTTTATTGTCTGTAGATCGGTATGCAGATCATTATGGGCAATTGCAAAACTCAACTGTCGGTTTATAAAAACTTTCTTTTGAATCGCTTCACAAATCCCGATCGTTATGTTACAATATGAGCAACGGTACCGGAATAATAAATTACAGTTACAAAGGTTAGCGTGAAAGTTATGTTGATCTTATCCGGAAGCATATCTGTTTCACGCACAAATTCTGCAAAAAAATGTGACAAGCCCATTTTAAGCAGAATTTCATAGCTGTTTTTGCCGCCTGAGGGCGGCGGAATGGAGGATTATATGAACCAAAATATGGGGCAGGTCATTAAACGCCTGCGAAAAGAACGAGATCTTACACAGGAAGATCTTGCCGAGCAGATAAATGTTTCGCCGCAGGCAATATCAAAATGGGAAAACGGTGCGAGTATGCCGGATATTTCACAGGTCCTGCCGCTTGCAAATTTATTCAGAGTATCAACCGATGTTCTGTTCGGAATTTATGAAAAAAACTATGACGACGAGGTTAATGCAAGGTTAGAGGAAATATATTGCATTTACGATAATTGCAAGGACGGAGAAGAAGGTCCGACGGCGCTTGTCTTACTTGATAAATACCGTGATGCCATACGTATGTTTCCCAATAATTCTAACATTTTGTCCGAGGCGATAGCTTTCGGGGAAATAGTGATCTCAAATAATCGCAAAGAACTGTCAGAACTGATCGGAGAAAAAGGGATCGAGGATCTGACACAGGAAATCATTAATTGGGCGGAGCTTGTAATCAAGTATTCATCTTCTGCGAGTTATATAATGTCGGCAAAACGCAACTTATTCAATATTTATATCAGTCAGGAAAGATGGAATGACGCCGAAAAAACAGCAAAAGATTTTCCGTATGGTTTCTATGATAATCGGGGAATTCTCATTGCAGAGTTGAAACGGAAAACAAACCAAAAGCAAGAAGAACGGGAGTGGCGATGTGACAATATACAGTTATTGGCAGCAGCGTTTGGACATCAGATCACAATGATGGGTAACTCGTACAAGGATGAGGAACGGTACGAAGAGGCATTGTACTGCTATTCTTTTTTTAAAGAAATGGTTGAAGCGCTCTATCGCAATGAAAAGTACAGACCGCCATTTGTTTACGATTATTATCCGCTCTATTATTTTCCGGCATATTGTCTGATGAAGCTCGGTAAATTTGATGAGGCGGTAACTTCACTTGAAGAAGGTGTGGAATTTATAAAAGCACAAGCCGAATCGTACAACAAAAAGAGAATAATTGATAATCCGTTATTGTGTGAGCATTCATTCGGATACGGACACGACGGGCAAGCTGAATTCGGCGACCTGTACGGAAGATTACATCGTTTTGTCTGTAGCAGTGATTTCAAGCCGTTGCAGGATCATACGAAATATAAGACGTTGGTCCAAAGTATCAGAGTTGCCGAATAGGTTCAGATCGGTATAAAAACGGTTGCATATCTGTTTTTATTAACGCAAGCGAAAAGCCAGATTCTGCATTGAATCTGATAATGACGAAAACGACCTACAAAATTCAAAAAAAATAAAAGCCGAAAACCGGAGATTTCAAAAGTTTTCTCCGGTTTTCGGCTTTATCGTTATGCTCGCAGCGATGAATTTGCAAATCACCACTCCCGCCATTCCTCTGTAATATCGTCGGACGGGGAAGTCAAGCCGCACTCCACGGCACTGTTTTGTATGATTGCCCAAATGGCTTCACGTTCATCGGTTTCAATCAGGTTGTAATCGGTTTTCTCGTTGAGCTTGTTCAGTGCAAGGACGAGGACTTTTACCTGTTTCATGATCTCCTTGTCGGACGGCACTTTAAGGTCATGCAGTGCTGTCAGATAGTTGATGATCAGGGCCTCACATTTTGCAATGTCCTTTTTTGAAAAGCCGCAATCTTCGTCCCAAAACTCGGTCATAGGAGAGACGACCGTGTCCTGCAATTGGTTTTTATATGCTTCAAAATTTATCATGAGTTTCAATTCCTTATATATATTTGAAAACAGCTCAAAAGATATCCATTAGTGGCTGTGATGTAACTACAATATAGATACAAAATTGTACTTTGCATCAAATTTCAAACGAGCCCATGTCTTATTTTATATAGTCGACATTTGTGCGATATCCGTATACATATACACAATCATCAAAAACTTCGCCCGGAACGTGTATTTTGCGTAAAATATCAAGAATAATCTTTCTGTTTTGGGGAGTCAAATCAATTCTCAACCACTCGATATCTTTATATTCACCTATCATATCCACACTAAAATGCGTCCATGTGGTGTCGCTGTATTCGTATCCGTCGGTTATTGATTTTGTTGTCCACTGAATGTTCAATTTCGAAATTGCTTCATCCTCCGAACATTCAATATAGTAAAAGAAGGCTTTGGCTATTTCGTTCCATTTCGTATTATTCATTCCTGGTGCTCCTTACTCTGTAAAGCAGATTGGAAATCAGGTTTTCATGATTTGCATGAAACGCAACATTATTGATGCCAAGCATCACCAGATCTGCCGTAAGCAACTTCATTTGTGCCGTAAGGTGGCAATAAATTTGTATGCGATGAGTGAAAATAATGCACACCTGTGTCAGATATGAAAAATCCGAAAGCAGAGCTTTCGGATTTTTGGCTGGGATAGCTGGACTCGAACCAGCGGAATGCAAGAGTCAAAGTCTTGTGCCTTACCGACTTGGCTATATCCCAATAGAATCTGCTATCATCGTTATTATTTAATCTGTGTTTAATATGATACCACAAAAAAAATGAAAAGTCAATATCAAAATAAAAAAATGTTGAAGTACATATAAAAAAACATATATTGCATATATTAAAGGAAGGATAATCAAGTGTACTGTGACTGAAAATTTCATCCCAGAAAAAAGCTCAAAAAAAAATAAAATTTTTTTCAAAAAGGTATTGACA
>CAZXAU010000025.1:0-22388 GCA_964638675.1 uncultured Lachnospiraceae bacterium | reverse complement strand
CGTTTCTCTTTTCATTTATGCAACATCTTGCATATTTTTATATTTTTTCATCCAAAAGCCGTCGTGATTGCCTTTGACGAGGATCTTCTTCCCTTTCAGCTGCTGCAGATATTCCACTGCCGGCTTTTCGTTTCGGAAAAGAAGATCCCCCGTCACAATGACGGTATCGTTTACGCTGACCGTCTCGTTCCAGTTGCGAATGAGCGTTTCATCCATTTCGGCAAGACTCGCAAAGCCTTTTCGCCATTTCAGGATATTTTCATGCCCGAAATGCAAGTCGCTTGTAAAATACAGCATACAGATTCCTCCTTTGGCGCTTTTGTTTCATGCTATTTCAAATAAGCAACTTTTGTGTTTTCAGTGTTTCACTGAAAGTTGACTAACAAAATTTGAAAAAGAGTAGTCATAACCTCATCCGTTATGACTACTCTGACTGTCTGTGGACTACAAAAAAGATATCTTTACATTTTTTGCTGAGGGATTTGAACTAATGTTAATTTAATTAGACCTTTTCGATTCCAAATAACGCCCAACCCTCATACGAACGACGGTATTTAAAATAAATATTATACCAATTGTCAAGCCATTCTTTTGTCTTTTCATCATCGGGGAATTTGCGCAAATGTTCGATATCTCGCTTAGCACTCCAAGTAATATAGTTTTCCCATTGTGCATCAGTATCACTGGCAATGGCGGTAATGTTATATCCGCACTCCCGAAACTTTCTGTTGATAACATCAAGAGTTTCGATTCCGCCATCGAAATCTGTCAGTTCCTCAGGCGGGTTATCAACTTTTGAATACAGTCTGCCAAAAATAAGCTTACCATTGGGCTTTGCATGTTTTTCAAGCAAAGATATTGTTCCTTCGATATCTTGTATGTCACCGAAAAACTCGGTACAGCAAACAACATCATATTTTACATTGTCCTCATAATCGAGAACATTTGCGCATATAAGCTCTATTTTATCAATATCCCGCTGGCGTTCCCTGCCAATCTCGATAAATTCCTCGCAGATATCGACTCCAACGCCTTGGATATCAAAAACATCATGCCAAATTTTCAGCATTTCACCGTAACCGCAGCAAAGATCTAAAACCTTGGTTTCATTGCAAAAATCAAGCCGCAGTCCCAAGTTCACTATTCGTTTTGGTGTGGTCATGCTAATTAAATATTTGCTCTCATCGCAAATATGCAGATAGTCGTTGTAATACATCGTTTTACCTCTCTCAATATTATTTGAAAGTCGGCAAACAACAAGTCGTTTACCGACTTTAAGAATGCATACCTCTAATCATTAAACTTTTCATCATACATCATCCTTTCTGCAAGTTAATATATTATAACGCTGTGCGATATAATATATATTTTATCAATAATATTCTTAACATTCATATTATATCATACAAATATAAAAGAAGTCAATATAATCAAAAGATATTCTACAATTTCCCCGCTTTATAAATTTGGTTTTTTGAAGCAATAGTTTGCCAATGATAAAGTAAAAAAGAAACGACAATTCTCTCTAGGAAATCGTCGTTTCTTTTTTGGTCGGAGTGACTGGACTCGAACCAGCGGCCTCTTGGTCCCGAACCAAGCGCACTACCAAACTGTGCCACACCCCGATTGGCTACATAGTATTATATCACATTTTTTCTTTTTGTCAAGTCATTTTTGAAAAAATATTGTATTCATGCAAAAGTTTTTTTAAAAATATTTTGTCGGATCCTGTTTTTTCTTCCTCTGTGCCCCAATAGGAAATAAAAAAATAAAAAAAATATACAAAAGCTATTGACAAACGGAAAAAATAGTGCTATTATAAAAGCACATAAAGCCGATAAGAATAGTAGGTTTTAAAAAACGATCGGGATGTTACCGAACGGGTAGGGAGGCATCGGGAATGAATAACAACCGGGCAGTCAAACGATGTTGATGCGAGAGGGCATTGACGATGCCGTCATATTGTTTGACGGACAGCTTTTTAAGAATAAGTGATTTAATATAAAAAGGCACACTTTACAGTTCAAACTCAAACTAAATAAATACCATATTAAGTATAAGAAGGGATAAATTATCATGAAAACATTTAATAAAATTACAGATTTGATCGGCGGAACTCCGCTTCTCAGACTTACAAACTACATTTCAAACAATCAGCTCGGAGCTGACATATATGCAAAGCTTGAATATTTCAATCCTGCCGGAAGTGTCAAGGACAGGATCGCAAAGGCAATGATAGACGATGCGGAAGCTAAAGGAATATTGAAGCCCGGCTCGGTCATTATTGAGCCGACGAGCGGAAACACCGGAATAGGTCTTGCGGCTGTTGCAGCTTCGAGAGGGTATAAAGTCATTCTCACCATGCCTGAGACGATGAGCGTTGAACGCCGTAATCTTCTCAAAGCATACGGTGCACAGCTGGTTCTGACAGAAGGGGCAAAGGGAATGAAGGGCTCTATAGCCAAGGCTGAGGAAATTGCCGCTGAAACACCGAACAGCTTTATACCGAGTCAGTTCGCAAATCCCGCAAATCCGGCGGCTCATATTGCGACAACAGGACCTGAGATCTGGAATGATACAGACGGAAAGGTCGATATATTTGTTGCCGGCATAGGCACGGGCGGAACGATTTCGGGCGTTGGTGCATATCTCAAGAGTCAGAATCCGAATGTCAAGGTTGTTGCAGTTGAACCAACAGGCTCTCCTGTGCTTTCAAAAGGAGTTTCGGGTCCTCATAAGATTCAGGGAATCGGTGCAGGATTCGTGCCTGACACGCTTGACACATCGATATATGATGAAATTATAACGGTAGAGAATGAAGAAGCATTTGCAACCGGAAGAGAACTTGCAAGAGGAGAAGGACTGCTTGTCGGAATATCCTCGGGAGCCGCAGTATATGCCGCAGCTGAGCTTGCAAAGCGTCCCGAGAATAAGGGAAAGATAATTGTTGCGCTTCTTCCCGACACAGGTGACCGTTATCTGTCAACGCCTATGTTTGCTGAATAAGCATCGGCATAAAAACGAAAGAAATATATAAATAACAAAATCCGTTACACATCGAATCAGGACAAAACTATTTGTCTTTGCGGTGTGTAACGGCATTTTTATTTATGGATGATAAAAAATCAGATTATATGATTTATATGATCGTTTCCGCATCCGGAGAGTATAACGCTCTTTCGCCAGAATTTTAATTTCGGTTCCCTCATTAAAATCAATATTGCTCTGTCAAATTACAAGTTTTAAAAATCATCTTTAGTGCACTGCACCATATGTTCGGTAGGTTTTCAACAGGAAAGATCATCTTTTTATTGATATCGCAGAACCGTAAAGTAAATCATGATTTATCATAAAGTGTGAGAAAACATGCATAAAAACATTTTTCTGACAGTGAATTGCTTGACAAGTGTGCCAAAATGTGATAACATAAACAAATGTAATTCATCTATGATGTGATCTGAGCTGTCCCTAAGGCTCTGAGAAGTGAGTGGATGGGTGCAAAAGAAAGATTTTCGTTAATCAAAAAACACTGAAAGGAAAAAACATGAAAACATTAAAGCAGCTGTCCCAAAGATCTCTTTCGGTTCTTCTTGCGTTTCTTATGATCGTGTATACTTTGCCGTTGACTTCGATTATAGCTATAACGGCATCCGCTGAAAATGAAAAGAACAGCCAAACGATTGATGATCGGGGAATGCAGATCTCAAATGATGTTTTTGAGATCAAAGAACTCAGAGGGGAAAGTGTTAAGCACTTTTCGCTTGAAGACGGGTCATGTATTGCCGTGCAGTATACTTCACCTGTTCACTATCTTGACAGCGAAGGTGTATGGCAGGATATAAATAATACACTGTCTTCAAACGGCAATGAATATTCAACAAGCAATGCCCGTGTGAAATTTGCGAAAAAGACCAACGGCAGTGAAAACTTATTTACACTGCATGAGGGCAATCGTAAGATCACGTTCAGTCTGAATGGGGCAATTAAAAAAACGACCGGCAGCGTTACAAACACACAGACCGTGTTCGATTCGCAGGCTACCGAATTACAGAAAATGATGACACTTGACAAGCTGTCATCGAAGATTCTTTATGCCGATATCCTTCAAAAAACCGACCTTGAATATGTTGTTGAATCAAACGATATTAAAGAAAATATAATTGTCAAGGATATTTGCGAATCATATTCATATTCTTTTACGATTAAATTGAATAATTTAAAAGCAAAAAAGAATTCCGACGGTTCGATCTATATATATGATCCCGAAACTGACGAGAATGTATATGTAATTCCGAAAGGATATATGTATGACTCAGTCGGGAAATATTCCGACGAGGTTTCATATTCACTCACCGATTGCGGTAATAACAAATATATTATGACGGTCACAGCTGATTCCGAGTGGATAAACGATGACGCGAGAGTATTCCCGATCGTGATAGACCCGACAGTTTCCGAAATTTCGGGGTCGTCAAATACGATCGATACTTATGTGGATGAGAGTGTTCCCGGATCATATTTCAATACCAGAGCTTACGTTGCAGTTGGAAGCTATTCATCTGACGGTCACGATTTTGTGGGATATTGGAACGGACCCATTCCGGAAATTCCCGAATCTGCATATATAAATGAGGTCACATTGAATTATTATTGTCAAAACTACAGACTTAATGATTCAAGCGATAGTTTGCTGTACATAGAGGCATATCCCGTGACTTCATCCTGGTCGGGAACGATTACCTGGAATCAGTATGTAAATCAAACGATCGGAAAGCTTGACAGCGTATGTATTGACTATAAGAAAGTTGATATGCCGAAGGGCGGTACTGGATATATAAATTGGGATATAACAACTATCGCAAAGAAATGGTATGACGGAAGCATGACGAAGTACGGCATAGCATTGAAGCAGAACGGCACAGCCTATAACAGTGCGTTGCTGTCTTCTTCGGATTCTTCGACGAATAAACCCTATGTTTGTGTTTCATACAGAGATACTAAGGGTATAGAATCTTATCTGTCATATTCTTCGCAAAATGCGGGACTTGCAGGAACCGGTTATGTAAATAATGCCACCGGCAATCTGACGTTTGTCAGATCACTGTTGTCAACAACAGACAGTCTTATGCATTATGCACCGTCAATTGTCTATAATTCAGCTCTTTCATCAAAAGAGTATAAATACCCGAATGCACAGACAAGTTACTGGGGTGCTTATATGCCATTAGGATTTAAAATGAGCATACAGGAAACGATCATCAAGAAGAAATATACATCTCCCGACGGCTCTGAGGTATATTACTATATTTGGGCAGATGCAGACGGTACCGAGCATGCTTTTATGCCGACAAATGTCAGCGGCCAATATGCCGATGAAGACGGATTGCAGCTCAGACTGACAGTGACGGGTGATGTATGTACGATCTCTGATGACAGCAAAACGGTGAAGACATTTGAGAAGCTTTCGTCCAACGCCGGAAGCGACGTTTACGGCGGATGGTATCTGACGACCGTCACCGATAAGAACGGGCACAGCCTGAATTTTACTTTTGACAGCGGTAAACGTCCCGTGACGGTGAGTGTTACTCCGAAGGGCAGTTCTAAGATCGATTTTTTCACTATAAAATACAACTCCGAATACGTTCCGGACTATATCTGGAATCAGTCATCCGGTGAAGTTATAATATTCAGATATTCGCCCACAACTTCGGGAACTATCTCGTTAGCAAACACAAAATATCTGAGAGGGATCATATATGCACACTGTGATCCTGCAGTCAATAATTTAGAGTTCGACGTTGTAAATATAAACGGTACCAGTACAACCCACATTAAAATAGACGGAATTGCACACTATTCATACAACTCTGACGGATATTTAACAAAGGCCGAAGATGGACTTTCAGGCTACGAGATCAGATATACATATTCCGGTTGTAAAGTTGTTTCGGTTATGGAATATGCCAATAAAACAAGTGCAGGTCAGAAGATCGGATATAAGTATTTTAATGGATATACAGAATGCCAAAGCAGCGGATCTGACGATATATACGGAACAGGCGATGATATTGTTACAAGGTATACATTTGACAGATTGGGACGTGCGATTTCGGTATATTCGACCGATTATGGCAAAACCCAAATATACGGTGCTTCATACGGCGAATATGAAACCGATAATCTGATAAAAAACAACATTAAAACCTCTGCTGCAGTTGGCGGAAGCGTTTCAAACTATTTGCTTAACGGCGGTTTTGAAAATGTCGATAATCTCAACCCATTGTATTGGACAAAAACTTCGTCAAATATCGGAATAACTACATCATCAGGAATCGGACAGGGAATATTCAATCTTTGCTTTAACGCAAAAAGCGGAAGGACCGACTCGATATATCAATACACAAGGCTTCCTTTGGGAAGGTACACATTATCGATGAATATATTGACAAATGAGTGCAAAAATGTCGATGTGTATGTTATTGCTCAGTCACTTGATGATCCATCGCATGTATATACAGAAAAAGTATCTGTAAACAATGCTCCCATGTCGGATGAACAAGAATTTTTCAGCATGAATTTCAATGCTTTCAGTTACAATTCGACAGGCGGCGAGGCCTTCAAAATTCAGATAAAAACAGTTGGAGGAAACAATGTTTCGTACGATGCTCAGGTTCTGATCGACAATGTAATGCTTGAAGAAGGAATCGGAAGCAATGATTACACTATGGTAAATGTGGGCAATTTTGAACAATTTACCATTAACTACGCGGGAACATATGCTGACAAAGGATTCTGGACCAGTGATACAGAAGATATAACATACGTAAAAACCGGCGCACCCTTCGGATATGCCGGCAAAGTAAATTCTTCGATTACAGACCAAAAATATTTATATCAAACGATCTATCAGGCTTCAAGCGTCGATATAGATATGTTCGATTCAGGCTATACACGTGTTGACAAATCAAAAAGGTTTATTGTTTCCGGATTCGCTAAGGCGTCAACACCTGTGCCGAGTTCAGAAAGTGTCTTCAGCCTTCGTGTCGATGTAAGTTATTACAATGGTAAAAATCAAGCCGACACAGTTGTGCCGTATGAAATATCTTTCGGGAAGGATTGCACAGATTGGCAATTCGTTTGCGGAAGCTTTGAAACTGTTGATGAGCGACTTATTCACTCAATTAAAATTTATTGTGAATTTTCATATGTGCCATCCGGATATGCACTGTTTGATAATATAGCGGTAATTGAAAGCATGAAAGTGTTGTCAAATATGAGTATTACGGTCAGGAGGATGAGATACTGGGAGATAAACGTGCTGCGAATGAAAAGCTCAACGGTCTTGTAAGAAGCGTAACACGCGGATGGTATAAAGAGATATACGAATATAACAATGACCGACAGATCACGAGAATTGCAAATAACCGCGGCGAAATTCATGATTTTACCTATACATCAGACGGAGTGAATATATACAGCGAGGTATATTATAAGTTTGTACAAGGTAAAACCAGCAAATACTATCCGTATCTGAGCCAGAATCCCGATGCGGAAATAACAAAAACTCCGCAGACAAAGACCCTCTACAGCTACAATTCATACGGTGAGGTGATCATATCAAATACTTATGAGGCGACTTATTCGAGCAGCGGCGGTATTGTGGCAAAGAACGGAAGCAAGTACATTACTTCGTCAAAAACATATAATATTTCAGGAGGATCAAAGATATTCGGTGCACTTGCGAGTGAAACCGACAGTCTCGAACGGACAACAAGATATTATTATGACAATCAAAACGGCAGATTGCTTGCATGCATTAATGTAAATGACGGAACAGGCATATGCTATTCATATGACACGATCGGCAATCTGAAAACGGTAACGCCGGCAAAATTCAATTCATTAACATCGTATACAGAAATCACAGACGGAGAAAGCGTATCATATGAATATAATGACCGAAACCTTCTTGAAAGCATTCAGACTGAAAGTACGACATATAATATAGTGTATGATGCTTTCGGAAATACCGATTCGATGTCTGTGGGCAACAGAGAGCTTGCAAACTATGAATATAATTCAAACAACGGAAAGCTTAAAAAGATAACATACGGAAACGGCTTTTCTGTCAGATATGTGTATGACAGGATTGACAATCTGAGTGAAGTGTGGTACACTGAAAGCGGATCGGATGAGGTAAAGGCATATCAGTACAGCTATACCGCAAAGGGTCAGTTGTATCGCTTTGATGATCTTCTCACAGGAAAGAGTATTGTCTACAAGTACGATACATCCGGAAGAATGACAACATTCTCCGAATTTGATACGGAATCCATGAAGAACTCATTTGTTAAGACATATAATTATGATGATAACAGCAGACTGTCGTGGGAAACGGGTTGCCTGAACTATGGATATGCGTCAAAAATCGGAACACATACGATGATATATGGTTACTCGTATACTTCCGGGGGTGCTATCAGCCAATTCATAATTGATAGTTATGCAGAAAGCGAACCGAGTGACGACGAATATTCGGTAATATCTCAGCTGAATGTCGGATATCAATACGATGTATATAACCGGCTGACCAAAAAACTGTATACCTTCCGTCCTGATGGCAATTCTGAACTCGGGTATACGGGCAGTGAGGAATATACATATACGTCTTCGCCAAACGATTTATATACATTCTCTCAGATCTCATCATATACGAGCAAGATTGGCGATCACACAGCTCTGACGAGCAATTTCAGCTATGACGCCAAAGGAAATATTACAAAAATCGTTCAGAGTGGCGGTGCAGAATACCGCTATGTATATGACGATCTCGGACAACTTATCCGTGAAGACAATACGGCGATGGATCGGACATATGTGTGGAGCTATGATAATGCGGGAAATATCCTCTCGAAGAAGACCTATGCATTGACAGCGGCGGGCAGTACACCGACAACGCTGTACAGCACGAATACTTATGGATATAATGATACCGAGTGGGGAGACTTGCTTACGAAATTCAGATCCCATACTATAACATGTGATGAGGTTGGCAATCCACTCAGCTATTACAATCGTTCCTCGTATTCGTTCAGTTGGAAAAACGGCGGACAGCTTGCAACGGCAAGCAAGGGTTCATACACTCTTTCGTTCACCTATGACGATAACGGAATAAGAACGAGCAAGACGGTAAACGGGGTAGAGCATGTTTATACACTAAACGGAAGTCAGATAGTTTCCGAAGCGTGGGGAAATGAACTGGTCATCTATATCTATGATGCACAGGGAAGCCCGATCGGAATGCAATACCGATCAACCAAAATGCCGGCGACTGATTTCTATACCTATTGGTTTGAAAAGAATCTTCAGGGAGATATAATTGCAGTATATACAGGAGCCGGATTGAAGGTATGCAGCTATGTGTATGACGCATGGGGAAATTTTACAACCATGCTTGACGACTGTGACAACGGAGTCAGCTCGGAAGATAAAAAGTATTTTAGTTATAATTGCTTCCGCTACAGAGGATATTACTACGATTCGGAGTTGGGTATGTATTATCTGCAGAGCAGGTACTATGATCCGGCAACCGGAAGGTTTATTTCACCTAATAATATAAATCATCTTGCTTCCCAATCAATTAATGGCTTTAACCAATATATATATTGTGATAATAACTCAATCGGAATGGTATATAGTGGTTTGGGTATTGATGCGAGTGCGGGTTTGAGCATGACAAGCGGTATCAGCAGCGGTTCTGTTACTAATAATGTTTCAACTCATGGAAGTGGAAGTAGCGGATATGTGTTTAGTTTGCCTAAAGCTAACTGTGTATCTATGGTACATTACACAACCTCATTGATTGAAAATGTATTATTGGGTTGCGTTATAGGTAACATATCATATACTGCTACAACACAATTGAATGATGCTGAAACATTTTATTCATATAGTAATATTGGTAATGGTAATGCAAGTGTTGGCGTTGGAATGAATCTTGGAGATTGGTTTGGGATAAGCGGTTATGCCTCCGAAAACATTGGACTTGGATCAAGCATACAGCTGACGCCTTGGCTTACATATGGAAAAGAAATAAGTTTGCGCGAAGGGGTTTCATACTCTTTTGGTATCATCTCTGGCGACACAACACATGAGATAACGTATAGTGTAGGTTGGGGAACAATGGCTATATGTACAGCAGCCGTCATAATTGCAGCACAGCCGGTTCCCGGTGCAAGAGTTGTTGCTGTTGTTGTTGCATGTGCGGGATTGTTAGTTTAACTTATTTAAAAATATAATGAGGAGGGTTTATGAATAGACATATAATTGACGGGATGAAAAAGGAAGGGAAAGTATGGAAACTTTTAATGTTATTCGGATTTACTATGGGCGTATTGTTGCCGTCAGCGTCATATCTACAAAAAATTTTAGGATTATACGTGAATAAAGATCCTATAGACAAAAATATGTTCAAGATGGCATTATTATTTCTTCTGGTTGGCATTTATGGATTATACGGTTGGCTATATTCGATAAAATATAAATTGGATATAACTGAAGACACAATAATTATAAGATCCTTGTTCAGAAATACGCAGGTCAATATAAAGGATATAACCGAATACACATTTGAGCGATACAGAAAATCGGTGTTTTATCAATTTAAATTATTCATAAATGGTAAGAAAATTGTCTTAAGTACAAGGTATAAAGACGAGTTTGTTGCAATATTGGAAGAAAACCAAATAAAGCAAAAATAGTATAGACAATTAATTCATTTGACGGTAAAAATAAAGTATATTGGTTTGCATAAAGAAAAATATTTTGATTAGACAGCATATGATTCGGATAGCAAATAATTGCTTGATGAATCGGTTTTACCGGAATTTGATTACTGATTTTTCGATATCAAACCGTAACGAACTTTAGAGTTTACATCTCATTGAATAAAAATCCGTTACACACCTGCAGACAAAGCAATTTGTTTTGCGGTGTGTAACGGTATTTTTATTTGCGTTTTTTGGTGTGAAAACTATTTATTGTTGATTCTATTATTATGTTGATAGTGAATTTTTGTGTTCGTCTCGTATATGACATGATTGACAATGTGAGTGAAGTATGGTATACTGAAGTCGGAAAAAGATAAATTGCGGTAATATCTCAGCTGAATGTCGGATATCAATACGATGTATATAACCGGCTGACCAAAAAACTGTATACCTTCCGTCCTGATGGCAATTCTGAACTCGGGTATACGGGCAGTGAGGAATATACATATACGTCTTCGCCAAACGATTTATATACATTCTCTCAGATCTCATCATATACGAGCAAGATTGGCGATCACACAGCTCTGACGAGCAATTTCAGCTATGACGCCAAAGGAAATATTACAAAAATCGTTCAGAGTGGCGGTGCAGAATACCGCTATGTATATGACGATCTCGGACAACTTATCCGTGAAGACAATACGGCGATGGATCGGACATATGTGTGGAGCTATGATAATGCGGGAAATATCCTCTCGAAGAAGACCTATGCATTGACAGCGGCGGGCAGTACACCGACAACGCTGTACAGCACGAATACTTATGGATATAATGATACCGAGTGGGGAGACTTGCTTACGAAATTCAGATCCCATACTATAACATGTGATGAGGTTGGCAATCCACTCAGCTATTACAATCGTTCCTCGTATTCGTTCAGTTGGAAAAACGGCGGACAGCTTGCAACGGCAAGCAAGGGTTCATACACTCTTTCGTTCACCTATGACGATAACGGAATAAGAACGAGCAAGACGGTAAACGGGGTAGAGCATGTCTATACACTAAACGGAAGTCAGATAGTTTCCGAAGCATGGGGAAATGAGCTACTTATCTATATCTACGATGCAGAAGGAAGCCCGATCGGAATGCAGTACCGCTCTAAAGGAATGGCGGCAGCGGATTTCGATACCTATTGGTTTGAAAAGAATCTTCAGGGAGATATAATTGCAGTATATACCGAAGCCGGATTGAAGGTATGCAGCTATGTGTATGACGCATGGGGAAACTTCACATTCGTGCCGGATTACGACGACGGCGTAAACTCAGGAGACGCACAGTGTGCAGGATATAACCCTTTCCACTACAGAGGATATTACTACGATTCCGAGTTGGGTATGTATTATCTGCAGAGCAGGTATTATGATCCCAATACGGGAAGGTTTATTAATGCTGATGGACAGCACAGCGGCGGACTTCTCGGTTATAACCAGTTTGCGTATTGTGAGAATAATCCGGTGATGCGAGCTGATCCGAACGGTGAATGTTGGGAAAGCATTGTTGCAGGCATAAAATCAGCGGCAATATGGGTATATGATAATATAATTATACCTGTAGCGGGAGTAATAAGCAATGTTGTTGATGACGTTAGTAATTTTGATATTTCAAACACTAGTGAAGAAACAGTTTTGGAGGCACATTATTTTTCAGCATATAAAGGAACAATTGCTTTTAAGCTTCCCATTGGTACAAATGCTTTTTCATTCGGATTTATGTTTATAGGAGATAAAGTGGGTGACAAGGGACTTGACCCTATAAATATAATTAAGCACGAATATGGGCATTCTGTTCAGTTTAGAGAAATTGGAATGTTGAATTACTTGAAGTTTGTTGCAATACCGTCTGTTTTAGGTTGTGTTTTCAAAGTTGATTACGATGTATATTTTTCATTACCATGGGAGCGTATAGCGGATAAGTTTGGAGGGGTAGATAACAGAGTGAAAAGAGATAGAGAAACACCTTATGAATACTCTGCTCAAACATTAAGCGATATTTATTGGGGATTGGTTTGGAATACGTCAAATATGTCTAATGTATATTCTGGAAGGAGAATTTGGCCATGAAAATCAGGTCGTCGATCATATCTGTATTGATTATTGTTATAATTTGTTTTATTCCTGTTTCGTGTTCTGAGAAATTGTTTTATAGATCGGGATCGCTTGGAAGAACCGAATATTATGATGCTTTTGCCATACTGTCGGCAGATTGCATATGTGAATTACCCCCTGAATGGTGGGGAAACGCACCAGTATGGGATTTTGTAGAACTGATTGAAACAGACTGTGAAGGAAGAAAGCTGTACGAGTATTGTTGGGGAGGAAAACGTGTTCCTAAAAAACTCGTTTTATGTCAGAAGTCTGAAAATGGAATCGCTTATTATTACGAAGACTATTCATGTATGATAAAAAATGAAGAGGGCAATTTTTCCGATGAGGAGCTGAACCTTATCAAAGAAAGAAATGATTGGAATAAACCTCTTGATCCGGGTAAAATGTTAGCGGTCGAATGTACGATCGAAGGAATAGATGAGAATGTAGATAAAGACTATTCAAGTACCAAACGCGATCTTTTCTACCAGATTTTAAAAAAATACTCATTGAGTGATCCCGAAATATCGATTTTTATTCCTAAGGAAACATCTGGGGAATATTCATTCGCAATCGTGAGGTTTAGATTTGCCGACAATAAAGGCAAAGACTATAAAGACTATATAGTATTGTATGACAGCTCAGATAATACTATTTTAAGATCAGAGCCGTATGACTTCAGAGAAGACTATCAAGACTATATTAAGGAATTTAAAAATTACTCGTAAAATAAATAGGGTAGCATGATATTACAAATCTTCAGGGTGATGTGGTGGAATTGCGAACAATTACGGAACTGTTGCATATTATAAATACGACGCATGGGGAAGAATTGTATCCTCGAACGCCGCATCATCTGTGGAAGAAAGAGCACTGAGCAGAAACCCGCTGAGATACAGAGGATATATCTACGATACCGAAACTGGGTTCTATTATCTAAGAAGTATATATTATGATCCGCAAGTTGGTAGGTTTATTAATGCGGATTCGCAGCTAAACACCGATTCGTTACTTGGATACAATCTGTTTGCATACTGTGAAAACAATCCGGTTAATATGTCGGATAATACCGGTTCTTTTCCATGCTGGAATCACGTAAAATATGGATTCAAAAAGGAAACCGACTGGTTGAACAATAATATATACCAACCTGTTATAAATTTTATTAAAGATATTGCAGAGGATTTCAATAAATATGATAAGTATAATGAAAGTGAAGAAATAGTTTTAGAATCACATTATTTTTCTTCTTATAAGGGTGTACTGGTAATTAGGACAAATGGAAATCGCTCGGGATCATTTGGAGTAATTTTCTTAACAAGAGAGTCAAATGATAGGGATTATCCGGAAGATGTTGTTCGTCACGAATATGGACATACTAAACAGTTAGAGCAGCTTGGAGTGATTAAATTTGCTTATTGTATTGGTTTGCCGTCGTGGTTGCAGTGGGGAACCGGTAACTATTATGATAAACCTTGGGAGATCACTGCGGATATCTATGGTGGTGTGCAATCCAGAGATCATTCGCAGAGTGATATCGATGCAGGGTTTGCATATTTGAAAGCAAGTGAAAAAATTAGTCTTTTTGTTTGGAAATTTATTGATTAAGTGAATGATTGATTGAGGTAAGAAAATGAGAAGAATGATTTTTAAAAATATTACAATTATATTGTGTACTTTGTGCTTATTTATACACCTTACTTCCTGTATCGCACCGGGAAAACTGGCATATTATTCAGACACAAAGAATTATGTAAGTGCAGTCGGAACAATTACGC
Source organism: uncultured Lachnospiraceae bacterium (assembly GCA_964638675.1). Lineage (GTDB taxonomy): Bacteria > Bacillota > Clostridia > Oscillospirales > CAG-272 > SIG714. The sequence goes on along the minus strand of CAZXAU010000025.1, from coordinate 7,697 downwards.
ATATTGCTTATAACAAAGATTCTACGGAGCTATATTTAGGTTTTTCCGAATTAAATCCTACCTTTGATGACACATGTTTTAAAATAGTCGGAAATAATCTGTCTATAGTACAGAGTAGAGGTATTGATGATAAGATAAAAATCGGCGATCGGATAGAATTTGTTACAGCACCGAAATATTTTGGAGACGGATATGTAATGCCTATCGTTGCTTTGACTGTGAAAGGCGAGAGCTTACTCGAATTCGAGGATGGTTATACAAATTTGCTGAACTGGCTTTAAATGAAGCGGTTTGTTGGTACAATCCGATTAAGTGTTGTTTCGATGACCTATAAATTTTGTCGATTTTATTTTCTGAGATTTTATGGCTTTGGTTCACAACAGGTTTACTGTTGTGAACCAAAGATTATGTTTTTCAGTACATAGTACAAGCTTTTTTGCCCGGAAAAACGGCGGACAGCTTGCGACTGCAAGCAGGGGTTTGTACAATCTTTCGTTCACCTATGACGATAACGGAATAAGAACGAGCAAGACGGTAAACGGAGTAGAGCATGTTTATACACTCAGCGGAAGGCAGATAGTTTCCGAAGCGTGGGGAAATGAACTGCTTATCTATATCTATGATGCACAGGGAAGCCCGATCGGAATGCAATACCGCTCTAAAGGAATGGCGGCAGCGGATTTCGATACCTATTGGTTTGAAAAGAATCTTCAGGGAGATATAATTGCAGTATATACCGAAACCGGATTGAAGGTATGCAGCTATGTGTATGACGCATGGGGCAACTTCACGTTCGTGCCGGATTACGACGACGGCGTTAACTCAGGAGACGCACAGTGTGCAGGATATAACCCCTTCCGCTACAGAGGATACTACTACGATTCCGAGTTGGGTATGTATTATCTGCAGAGCAGGTATTATGATCCGAATACCGGAAGGTTTATTAATGCTGATAGACAGTTAAACGGTAGTATTCTCGGTTATAACCTGTTTGCATATTGTGAAAACAATCCAGTGATGTGGATTGATCCGACTGGCAATTGGCCGTCTTGGGGACAGGTTTTGGCAGCTGTGGCAACAGTGGCCGTGGCGGCTGTATTTGTTGCCGCAGTGGTCTCATCGGCAGGTGCGGTTGGTGTTGCTGCTGGCGTCTTCACGGCGAGTATAGGTGCAACCGGTAATATGGTAAGTGCGGCAATTACTTTGGGCACTTTGGGCACTTATTTTGTGGCCGGAGGAATAGGAGCATGCGCTTTGAGCGATGCGGGTGAGATTCTTACCGGAACGAATGTTATACGTGATGGGTTAATGGGTGGAAACCAAGAGACCTATGATATTATCAAAGCAGTACTATATATTGCTGGTGCAGGGGCAACAATAATTGGCCAAACAAACCCAGGGGTTACAGGAGATGCTGCTAAGCCAAACCAAGATGCACAACCGGTACACAAAGTTCCTAAAACGGGCACACCAAATACTTCGTTTGATAAACTGTATCCTGGTAAAACTGGTGAATTCCAAAGGACTTATTATGATTTTAGAGGGAATATAAGTTTACAAATAGACTTTACGACCCATAACCAACCTTTAGAACATAGCAATCCGCATTTGCATACGTTTTGGTTCGGGGAAAGACAACCTCAGATTAATCTGAGGTATCTGGAGTGAAGGATATGACAATACAAGAAATTAATGTTTATTTAAAAAAGCACTTTTTTTTAGTATTCAGGTATAATTCCGAATATTACTCGCTTAAGAGGAGCCAATCCTTATTTTGTCCCAAATATAGCTTGATTGCTACAGATTTATTACCTTATCAGCGAAATTCGTTAGATGAACTGTGTGAGCAAGTTTATATTAGTAATGGTACTCCATTAATTGAGGCTATCAAGCATATGGAAATTCCTGAATTAGGCGATCCTTCTTGGGAAACATATGAGGCAGTCAGACATAGCGCAATAGTATATGGAAACGAGATTCATTTTTCATATAAAGGAATAAGCTATTGGATTGCACACACAAGTGAGGGAGTATCTCATTTAAGTGATGATTTAGGAAACTCTCAAAGGTTCAACTCTTGTCGTGACTTATTTGAAAATGCTCGCATTGACGACAGCACACTTGCGGAAATATGGGGAAAAGTAATTGTGGATTCTTGTTAAATCTAAGTGTCATTCGACAATATCGGCAAGCATCTCCTTTTGAGGACAAAAGGCCGTGTCGTCGGGAAAGTCCTAAGACCACAAGCCGTTTTCAGGAATATTTCTGGCAAGTGCCAATTGTCACACATTGGAGATGCTTGTGGGCATCCAACACGTTTTCGGCAAATCACTACCCAAAAACATAGTTTCGGAGAGTGACATTCAATCTTGGTACATAGCAAAGTCTAGCCGAGTCGGGGGGATATTAGCTGTGAAGCAGATATTATGCCCGAATACGGGAAGCTTTATTAATATGGTATTCAATAGACGAAAATGCTGAAACCGGTTTCAGATCTACTTCGCAAGATATTAAGAAAGGCAACAGTGTTCGAGACACAGAGCGAATAATTTGATCGAAGAATCAGATTTACCGGAATTTAAATACTGATTTTTCGATAGCAAACTGCAATCGACTAGTTTATATCTAATTGAATAAAAACTCCGTTACACACCTGCAGACAAAGCAATTTGTTTTGCGGTGTGTAACGGTATTTTTATTTATACAATGATAATCAATTATGAATGATAAAAAAATCAGATTATATAATCGTTTCCGCCTCCGGAGTATTGCTCAAGAATATCCTGCAGGGTTATGCTGTCGAGATATTCGTTGATCACACGATTCAGCCCCTGCCATACCGGGAGCATAGCACAGTCACCACGTCGGCGGCAGTCGGAATTGCCTTCTTCAACGCATGAAATCGGTGCCAAAGAACCTTCTGTCAGTCGGAGAATATACCCGACCGTGTAGTTTTCAGGGGATTTGGCAAGTTGATATCCACCTTGTGCCCCCCGTGTGGTTTTGAGAATGCCCGACTGATTGAAGATAGGAATGATCTGCTCCAGATATTTTTTTGATATATCCTGACGTTCGGCTATGTCTTTCAGTGCTATAAACCCGCAGTTGCGGTGTTCGGCAAGATCAAGGAGCATCCGGAGAGCATAACGTCCTTTTGTTGAAATTTTCATGTCGGTTACCTCGTTAAATTCAATATTGTTATGTTAATTTATGAATTTCAAAAATCACCATTATCCTATTATACCATATATTTAGTAGGTTTTCAATAGTAATAATCATTTTTTATTGACATCGTTGAATTGGTATGAAAAAAAGATTTATTGAGATGCTTGAAAAAATATACAAAACATGAATTTTTTACAGCCAATCGCTTGACGAATACGCCGAAATGTGATAACATAGATATATATAATTCATCTGTGATGTGATCTGAGCTGTCCCTAAGGCTCTGAGAAGTGAGTGGATGGATACAGAAGAAACAGGCCATTTAACAACAAAACCACTGAAAGGAAAAGAATTATTATGAAAACACTAAAGCAACTATCCAAAAGATCTCTTTCGGTTCTTCTTGCGTTTCTTATGGTTGTGTATACTCTGCCGTTGACAACTTTCGCGTCAACGTCGGTATCACAGTCTGACCTGTCTCAGGGTCAAAGCATCGATAACAGCATAGATGCTGATGATGCTTTTGAAATAATTGAGCTTCGTGAAGAGAATGTTAAGCATTTCAGACTTGCTGACGGCAGTTATGTTGCCGCACAGTACAAAACCGCCGTTCATTATCTTGATGAATACGGCAATTGGCAGGATATTGATAATTCATTGTCCGAAATCGGCGGTGAAATTTCAACCAATGATTCCAAGGTGAAGTTTTCCAAAAAGCTGACCGGCAACGGAAAGATCTTCACTCTCAAAAACGGCTCAAATAAGATCACTCTGTCACTTGTGAATGGGACAAAAGGCATACCTGTTACGGTAACGAGTGACGGAAAAGCTGATGTGAAGGCTGCGACAAAATTTGAAGAGCTGAGCACCATTTCATCACTGGTATCTTCTCTGAAATATAACGGAGCTCTGCCTGGTATAGATCTGGAATACATACTTTCGGGTAATAATATTAAAGAAAATATTATTGTGAATGAGAAATGTGAGCAGTATGTATTTAATTTTAAACTGTCTCTCGGCGGTCTTACGGCAAGCCTTGAAAACGACGGAAGTGTTCTGATAAAGGATGAAAACGGTGAAACGCTCTATGCAATGCCTACTCCTTATATGTATGATGCTGCAAATAATTATTCGGGAAATGTATCATACGAACTTTCAACGTCAGGAAACGGAAAATATACTCTCACTGTCAGTGCAGACAGCGATTGGATCAACTCAGACGACAGAATTTTCCCCGTAACTATAGATCCAACTTTGAACGAGTATGCAGACTTTACGGTAAGTGATACATATATTAATACCGGAAATCCGAACGATCCGCTTTATAATTCAGCAAAACGCTTGTATATCGGAAATTACTGCGGATGCACGCAGTATGCACTTATCATGCTGGACTCTCTGCCATCGCTTCCAAGAGGAAGCACAGCTACAAATCTTTCTCTTACTGTTCATGTAACGGATGGGAGTATAACCCCCGGAGCTGAAAGAAGAATTGAGGTACGCAAGGTAACGAGCGAGCTTTCCTCTCTCGACGGAGTTGCATGGAATTCTGGCATTTCATACTCAAGCGATATTTATGATTATGTAAATATTACTGCAGATGACATCGGATCTCCATATACGTTTGACTTAACGAGAATGTACCATGAATGGGCTTCACCAGATAGCAACTGCAGAGTTTTGCAGCTTTCTCTCGGAAATCATAACCGGAGCGACTATGTGAGAATTGCATCGACCGAAGGCGATTTGGATACTGTGCTTCGTCCGCTTTTCAGCCTTACGTATATGAATACAATAGGAATAGAGGACAGCCTTTCGTACAGAACGCAGTCCGCCGGAGCTGCAGGAACCGTCTATATCAATGATATGAACGGTCAGATCACACTTTCCCGTACAGATGCGGTGAGTGATAACAGTGCACTTACGACTTCTGTCGGTCATGTTTACAATTCTGTCCTGGCAAACAGTGACTATTCGGTTTTAAAATCGTCAACCGGCAGCAATATGTTTGCAAAAATGAAAACCGGAAAAGGTTTTATGCTTACATGCCAGCAGACTCTGAGAATGCTTGCAATCGGCGATGCAAGCTATGCAGTTCTGACCGATGGCGACGGAACTGTACACTATTTTCCTGCCTTCTATTCAAGCACGAATCAAACTCACTATAAGGATTCGGAAGGATTGGGTATCTATGTTTACTATTATTCATCTACATCTGAATTCAATAGTAAATATAAGGTTTTTGCGGATTTAGGATTCACTGCAAGCGGATCGCTGATGATGCAGGACGTTGAAGGCAACTGCATGCTTTTCTACAAAGGTCTCCCGGCGGTGTTCTCCGATCTTAACGGAAATCTTGTAAAATACCTCTACAATACCACATCATCAGCCGGAACCGATTGGTTCCCGAAAGATTCGGATAATCAGCTAAAAGCGATCGTACAGAACAACCGTTTGCCCGATGTAAATGGCAAAGCTACATATACCGACAATATATCGGTTGCAACATTCAATTACAGCAGCACGTATTATCTGACATCAATAGTTTCCCCCGGGAAAACTCTCAATTTTTTATATAACGGCTCGGGATATCTTACAAAGGTTACGGTCAGTGAATATTTGAATTCAGAAACCTCTGCAAAAAGCTATGATCTGGCACAGTATGCCTATACAAACGGAATATTGACAGATGCATACGATATCGAGCATAAATACGGAATTCATTATACTTTTACAGACGGTAAGTGCAGTTCATATTATGAATTTGCCGGTACAATAGCCTCTCATACAGAGGGTGGATATTACGATGTATCATATAAGGCGGGAGAGACGACATACAGATTCGCAAATGCAAATAACGGAAGCTTTTCCGATAAGTTTGAAGATGATATCATAACAACAAATGTCTATGATTATTACGGAAAAACTGTCTGCAGTTATACAAAAGACGGTTACGGAAATGTAATATCTGCAAGTGCAGGCTCATATGTTGATTCAAAGGATTTTTCAAATAACAGCATTGCAAGCAGCTCATCAATAGGAACTGCCGTTTCAAACCTTCTGGATAATCCCTCGTTTGAAAAGTCATACCCCTTAAACGGATGGAGTACATTTGGCAATGTCACATATGATACTTCTTATGTGCGTACAGGTTCATATTCGGTAAAATTCAGCTCACAGACTTCATCATCGACGGCAATTCAATTGGCAAAAACAGTGTCCGGGCTTAAAGCGGGTAAATATTATTTTTCTGTGTATGTCAACACCTCTGCATTAAAGGCAGCGGAAGGCGGAGTTTATCTTAAGGTCGCCAGTTCGGACGGAACGACCGTTTCAAGTAAGATGTATAACGGAAATATCGGATATACAGATCCCTTGAATTCGATATTTGTAAGCGATTCTGAGCAATGGCAGAGGATCGGCGTCGAGTTCGATGCTGTATCGGGCAAAAATTATACACTCAGAATTTCGGCACAACAAATTGTCGGGGCGCTTTATTTCGACGATGCACAGCTCGAAAGATCAAGCGTGATAAACGAATATAATTTATTGAGTGCAGGCAGTACCGGCTGGACTTGCTCATCTGATGCTTTAGAATATACAAGTGATTATACGCACCCGATCGACTGCTTTAAAATAGAGGGAACCATGGATAATACGGTCCATTTATCGCAGACGGTCAGGATTCAGGCTTCCGGAAAAGGATACACGCTTTCCGGATGGGCAAAAGCCAAAGCAGCTGCAAGTACAACTGCAAGCGCAACTGCAACTGCAAGCACAACTGCAAGTGCAACTGCAAGCAGTGAGAAAAACTTCGGACTGAAAGCGACGATCAGATATTGCGACTCTTCTATAGAGAACGAGACCGTATATATTCCTTTCAACAGCTCAAATACCGGCTGGCAGTATATCAGCGGCACGGTGCTTCCGGGCAGAAGTGATAAGGTAGATTCGATTACCGTCGAATTTGATTACACAAACAACTGCAATACAGTATATGTCGCCCGTATCGCCCTTATAGAGACCGACGCCATCGGGTATACCTACAATTCAGACGGCTACCTTACATCCACAGTAAAGGCAGGACTTCAGACAACTACTTATACCTATTCGGGTACTAAGCTTACTTCCTTTGCCAACGGTTCGGTAAGTGCCGATATAGAGTATAACGAGGCACAAAACGGACATCTCCCGAGCAGCGTAACTACAAGCGGAATCAAAACAGAATACACCTATGACCGTGCAGGAAATGTTATCGGTGTTGTAATGCGTCCGGCAAATTCAACCGACAGCTCGATGAGCATGGTTTCATCGTCAACATTTGACAGCAAACTCTCAAAGCTTCAGTCGAGTACAAACCAACTCGGAACAGTTACAAGTTATACCTATAATACAGATGGAAGTGTAAAAACATCTACACTTGACGGAGTTGAAACCGAATATCTGTATACTAAAAAGGGCAGATATGATCAGGTGACCATTGAGAATATGGCAAGGGTATTTTACAGCTATACAGACGGAAATCTTACCGG
>CAZXAU010000024.1:0-29848 GCA_964638675.1 uncultured Lachnospiraceae bacterium | reverse complement strand
CTTTCCGGTCTTTTACATTATTTTATAGCACTTTTCATCGCCTTTACATACTCACCAATATACTTCGGTGCACCCTTACCGTGCTTTTCAAGCAACTTAATAATAGCAGAGCCGACAATAATTCCGTCCGAGATGTCCGCCATCTTCTTTGCTTGTTCAGGGGTAGAGATTCCGAATCCTATGGCACAAGGTAGATCAGTATTTTCTCTTACCACACTGACAATAGAAGTAAGGTCTGTCTTGATTTCATTTCTCGTCCCCGTCACACCAAGGCTGGAAACGATATACAGAAAACCTTCCGCTTCCTTTGCAATCATGGCAATACGGTTTGCAGATGTAGGTGCAATAAGAGATATCTGATCCACACCGTACTGCTTGCAAAGTGGTTGAAATTCCTCTTTTTCTTCAAAGGGCAGATCGGGAATGATCAGTCCGTCAATACCGATATCTTTACAGGTAGAAATAAAGCGTTCTGCACCGTAGGAGAATACCACATTTGCATAGGTCATAAACACCATCGGCACTTTTACATCCTGACGAAGCTCTTTGACAAAGGCGAAAATCTTATCCGTCGTAATACCGCCGTTAAGTGCTCTCAGGTTTGCTCCCTGAATAACAGGTCCTTCTGCTGTCGGATCCGAGAATGGTATACCAAGTTCAATGAGGTCGGCACCGTTTTCTGCAGCGGCCTTGACTGCGGCGGCGGTAGTATTCAAATCGGGATCACCGCAGGTGATAAAGGCAATAAATGCTTTTCCGTTTTCAAATGCTTTTCTGATGTTACTCATAGATATCCTCCCCTCTGTAACGGGCAATAGCGGCACAGTCCTTGTCACCCCTGCCTGATATGGTAATAACGATAATTTTATCTTTGTCCATTGAGGACGCTATCTTCATTGCATGAGCAACGGCGTGAGCCGATTCGATCGCCGGAATGATACCTTCGGTCTTTGCCAGATATTCAAAAGCATTCACCGCTTCCTCATCGGTTACGGGAACATATTCCGCCCTTCCGATGTCGTGGAGATGGGCGTGTTCCGGGCCCACACCGGGATAGTCAAGACCAGCAGAAATAGAGTAGACCGGAGCGATCTGCCCGTCTTTATCCTGACAGAAATAGGACTTCATCCCGTGAAAGATACCGAGACTTCCGGTAGCAATGGTTGCCGCAGTTTCAAAGGTGTCAATACCTCTTCCCGCAGCCTCGCAACCAATCAGCCTTACGCCTTTATCCCCGATGAAATGATAGAAACTGCCGATGGCGTTGGAGCCTCCGCCCACGCATGCAATGACCACATCGGGCAGTCTGCCTTCCTTTTGAAGCATCTGTTCCCTGATCTCCTTAGAGATGACTGCCTGAAAATCACGAACAATGGTCGGAAACGGATGGGGACCCATCACCGAGCCAAGACAATAGTGGGTATCAGCGATTCTGGAAGTCCATTCGCGCATGGCTTCACTTACAGCGTCCTTGAGAGTTGCGGTACCTGTCTTTACAGGAATGACCTGTGCACCAAGCAGTCGCATACGGTACACATTGAGCGCCTGACGGACGGTATCTTCTTCTCCCATAAATACTACACACTCCATTCCCATAAGTGCCGCGGCGGTCGCCGTAGCTACACCGTGCTGACCGGCTCCGGTTTCGGCAATCAGGCGTGTCTTGCCCATCTTCTTAGCGAGAAGCGCCTGACCGAGTACGTTGTTGATCTTGTGTGCACCCGTGTGATTGAGATCCTCCCTCTTGAGATAAATTTTCGCACCGCCGAGATCTTCAGTCATTTTTTCAGCAAAGTAGAGCCTTGACGGTCTGCCGGCATATTCGTTTAAAAGCTCGGTAAGCTCTCTGTTGAACTCCGTATCGTTTTTATAGTGATTATACGCTTCTTCCAGTTCAATTACCGCATTCATAAGCGTCTCGGGAATGTACTGACCGCCGTGAATGCCGAAGCGTCCGTTTGGATTTGTCATAATCTTTCTTCCTTTCTGACAGCGGCAACAAACTCCGCCATTTTGGTCTTATCTTTTACCCCATCGGTTTCAATGCCGGAACTGACATCCACCACATAAGGATGAAGAAGATATACCGCATTTGCCACATTGTCGGGGGCAAGACCTCCGGCGAGAAAATATGGTCTTTTAATATCTTGTATTAACTGCCAATCGAATACCATACCAGTACCTGCACCGGAATCGAGCAGTACATAATCAGCGGTACACCGTTCGACATCTGCAATATCTCTTTCCGATTCCATGCAGAAAGCTTTAATAATTGGTTTTTCGGTGAGTTTTCGCAACTGAATAATATAATCCTCGTCCTCGCCGCCGTGAAGCTGAGCGATGTCGATAATGCCGTCCTGCAACAATTTCGCAACGTTTTTCGGATTCTCATTTACAAACACACCGACCGCCTGAATTCCGGGAGCAAGCAGTCCTTTCAATTCCGACGCTTTTTCAGGCGAGACATACCGCTTGCTTTTTTCGGCGAAAACGAATCCTATATATTCAGGCTTTAACTCATTTGCAGCTTCTATATCACAAGGTCTGGAGAGACCGCACAGTTTGATTTTAGTCATAACACACCTCGCAGTTCTGCAAGCTTGGATATTTTATCAACCGACCGCATCAGCGTTTCTCCAATCAAAACTGCATCTGCACCGATCTCGCGGAGTTTTGCCACATCCCCGGCACTGCTGACACCGCTTTCAGAAACGAACAGCACATCTTTGGGAATCAGTTCGCAAAGTCTTGCACTGTTATCGGTATTCACGGAAAAATCCTTGAGGTTGCGGTTGTTCACACCGATGATGCGTGCGCCTGCTTTTACTGCTGCAAATACTTCGGCTTCGTCATGTGCCTCAACTAAAGCAGACAGCCCCAGTTCATCGCAAAGACAGATGTATTCCCGTATTTCTTCTTCGCTCAATATGGAACAAATGAGCAGTACCGACGATGCACCAAGCATCTTTGCCTCATAGATCATATACTCATCCACCGTAAAGTCCTTACGCAGACAGGGAATACTTACGGCGTTTGTGATTTCTTTCAGATACTCGTCACTGCCTAAAAACCATTTCGGTTCAGTCAGCACGGAAATACAGTCTGCACCTGCCTCTTCATACTCCTTCGCAATCTGCAGATACGGAAAATCCGGTGCAATAAGCCCTTTAGAAGGAGAAGCCTTTTTACATTCGCAAATAAAAGAGATACCGGGTTTCCCGAGAGCATTTTCAAAGGCAAAATTTCCCTTGGGCATTAACAGCGCTTGCCGTTTGATTTCTTCAAGCGGTATTTTCTTTTTTGCCTCAGCTACACGTTCACGGGCGTGTTCGGCAAGCTGATCGAGAATAGTCACGCATCCACCTCCGGACGGTTGCTGACTTCTATAAGCTTATTCAAGGTTTCAACAGCCTTTCCGGAGTCGATAATCTCTGCGGCAAGAGCTATGCCGTCCTTCATGCTATCGGCCTTACCGCCAATATACAGAGCCGCACCGGCATTCATTAAAACGGCATTTCTCTTGTGTCCTCTTTCGCCGTTCAGGATAGCAAGGGTGATCCTTGCATTTTCTTCCGGTGTGCCGCCCCGCAGGTCTTCTTTTGTGCAGCGCTCAAATCCAAAGTCCTCCGGCGTGATGACAGAAGATCTGAACCAGCCGTCACGGAACTCGCAAACTGTAGTCGGTGCGCTCATAGATATCTCATCCAATTTATCCTGTCCGTAGACAACCATGCCGCGCTTGATTCCGAGATTAATAAGTACCTGTGCCAACGGCTCAACAAGATAATCGTCATAGACGCCGAGAAGCTGCATTGTGGGCGTGCCGGGATTTGTTAGAGGACCGAGAATATTGAAGACGGTACGGAACCCCAGTTCCTTGCGGATGGCACCTACATATTTCATAGAAGTATGGTACTTCTGCGCAAAGAAGAAGCACATACCGACTTCATTCAGTAATTCAACACATCTGGCAGGGCTTTGATGAATGTTTACGCCGAGTGCTTCAAGGCAATCGGCAGTTCCGCACTGAGAGGATGCAGCTCGGTTTCCATGCTTTGCGACCTTTATGCCGCCTGCCGCCGCAACAAGTGCTGAGGTGGTGGAAATATTAAAGCTGTGTGCATTGTCGCCGCCGGTACCGACGATCTCAAAGAGTTCCATCCCGGTTTCTACCTTAGTAGCATGCGCTCTCATGGCGGCGGCACAGCCGGCAATTTCATCTGTCGTTTCTGCTTTGGCGCTTTTTGTTGAGAGTGCCGCAAGAAAAGCAGCGTTTTGCGTGGGTGTAGTTTCACCGTTCATGATTTCATTCATCACGGTATATGCCTCATCATAGGTGAGGTCTTCCTTGTTTACAATCTTTACAATGGCTTCTTTGATCATGGATTATATCTCCTTTATAAAATTTCTAAGCATTGTTTTGCCGTCCGGCGTCATAATGGATTCCGGGTGAAATTGTACACCATAAATTGGGTAATCTTTGTGCTGTACCGCCATTATCTCTCCGTCTGTGGTGAGGGCGGTGATTCTTAAGCTATCAGGAATAGTGTCGGAATCCGCCGCAAGGGAATGATATCTTGCGACAGGTGCTATTTCGGGACAGCCACTGAACAGCTGGCAGTCTGTATCAAATTTTACATCCGACTGCTTTCCGTGCATCAATTCCTTTGCGTAAGTTACGGTCGCACCGAAGGCGGCACAGATCGCCTGATGACCGAGGCAAACGCCGAGAATCGGAATATCTTTCCCAAGAGTTTTGACAACTCCGATAATAACTCCTGCATCCTCCGGTCTGCCCGGACCGGGGGAGATAATGATGCGGTCGGGGTTTAAGTTTTTGATTTCCTCTATCGTCATTTCATCGTTGCGGATAACTTTGATATCCGGGTCGATCTCACCGATGAGCTGATAGAGGTTATAGGAAAAACTGTCGTAGTTATCAATCAGTAAGATCATAATTCACCCTCCTGTGCAAACTCCAATGCTTTAAGTGAAGATTTAGCTTTGTTAAGGCATTCTTCAAATTCTTTTTCGGGTACAGAATCAGCCACGATTCCGGCTCCGCTCCTCACAAACACCTTGCCGTTTTTCTTATAGGCAATGCGGATGGCAATGCAGGTGTCCATATTGCCCGTAAAGTCGATATATCCGATCGCACCCCCGTAGATGCCTCGCTTGTTATTTTCCAGTTCTCCGATAAGCTGACAGGCTCTGATCTTCGGTGCGCCGGAAAGAGTCCCTGCAGGAAGAACGGCTTCGATAGCATCCAGTGCGTCGTGGTTATCATCAATTTCACCGCGCACTGTAGAACCGATGTGCATGACGTGTGAAAATCGTTCGATGGAGTGGAGTTTTTCGACTTGTACCGAGCCGAACCTGCTGATCTTGCCAAGATCGTTTCGTCCGAGATCTACCAGCATATTGTGTTCGGCAAGTTCCTTTTTGTCGGCAAGAAGTTCTGCTTCCAATGCTCGGTCTTCTTCATCCGTTTTCCCCCTCGCTCTGGTTCCTGCCAAGGGGAAGGTGTGAAGCACACCGTTTTCCAGTTTAACAAGAGTTTCGGGGGATGCACCCGCAACCTCAACATCAGTACCAAAGAAATAGAACATATACGGTGAAGGATTGATGGTACGAAGCACACGGTAGGTATTGAGTAAACTTCCTTCAAATGGAGCAGACAAACGGTTTGACAGCACGATCTGAAAAATATCACCCTCACGGATGTAGTGCTTCGCTTTTTCCACCATACCGCAGAACTGTTCTTTATTGAACAGCGGTGTGACTTCGCCCAGCAGCTTTCCGCCCGGTTCATTCTTTTTTTCGCCGTTTTTGAGTAGTTCTATGAGTTGCCTGAGTTCCATAACCGCCTTGTTGTATCCGACTTCCACATCGTTCAGCGGCATATTGACAATGAGGATAATTTTCTGTTTCAGATTGTCAAAGGCAATGACCTTATCAAAAAGCATCAGGTCAACATCTTTGAAAGCTTCGGTATCTTCCGCATCGCACCTTACCGTCGGTTCGCTATAACCGAGATAATCGTATGAGAAATATCCGACAAGTCCGCCCGTGAAGGATGGAAGATAATCAAAGCGCGGACTTCTGTAATCGGCAAGGATCTGGCGAAGATAATCGGATGGGTTATCTGTTTTCACTTTAAGATTTCCGATCTTCATTTCACCGTCAATACAAGTGATCTCCATTTTCGGATCGAAACCGAGAAAAGTATAACGTCCCCATGTTTCATTCGCCTGTGCTGATTCCAGCATATAGCAGTGCGTCGATACGTTTTTAAGTATTTTCATAGTTTCGATCGGTGTTGTGAAATCGGAAAGAAATTCACAGCTTACCGGCAACACATTATATTTTTCGGTTGAAGCAATTTCCCTGACTTCAGCTAAAGTTGGCAGAATTTTCATTCACTGCACCTCCAAATTGTGAAAGTAAAGTTGGTTTTATTTTTTGTTTGTGATTTCTTATTCAGGTTTTCAGTCAGACGATTGGGGCGCCGCCAACGCATCATCATCAGCATATTACAACCGTCTTTAAAAAGGAAAAGACCCCTTTGACGTTATATCTCAGTCAAAGAAGTCTTAATAAACAAAAATCCCTTGACAGAAATATGCCTTCTGTCAAGGACGAATAACGCATATTGCTTCGCAAATGCAATACTTATCCGCGGTGCCACCTTGATTCATAGGGATGCCCCCATGCACTTAGCAGGATACCAACATATCCCCGGCATATAACGTCTGCCTGCAACGTCACAGAATACTTTGTGAAAATCACATTTGACTGTGCCCTCCGCGGTCCATTTGACAATTTGTTTCTTACCTGACTCTCAGCACCACAGGTTCTCTGTAAAGGCATCATTGCCGTTATCTCCGCTTCAACGGTTTAAAGTATTTAACTTGTTACATTATACTCCAGTTTATCTACCTTGTCAATAGGTAAATGATATTTTTTTCAAAATGCCACTAAAAAAACGCTCACCTCACCGCCGTTATCGTTTAATTGTAATTCAGATTGTCGTTTAAAATTTCAGCGACACCATTACGGATGCTATTTATCCGAACCACCTAATCCATTTGTGCTTTTCTGTTTTTTCCATAATCTGAAACCGCTTTAGTTTCTGATCTGATTATACAAGGATTGAATCTGCGGATCTACTTTCAGCATGATAACGAGCAGAAGATATGTGTACGGAGTCAGTGTTTTTATTTGTGTAAATCAAATCATTTATACCACTATAACCATAACCGACTGATCCGAACTTTTTTGTAAACAAAAAATGTTTCGGGATTGTCATTGAAATACTAGGCGACGGTTAATTCCTTTGCCCGGTATTTTTTTATTTTAAAAAAATCTTAAAACGCAAACAAAACTTTAACATTTGTCTGTTATAATATAAAAAAATCATCGGAGGTATACTCTATGTTTAAGATATTGGTTGTAGAGGATAATATCGATCTGAATCGGTCGGTTTGCTCTTTTCTGAATCAGAGCGGTTATGAAGCACTTGGATGCCCCGGGGCAAACGAAGCTTACAACGCTATGTATAATAACACCTTTGACCTGATCGTGTCCGACATTATGATGCCAGGAATCGACGGGTTTGAATTTGCCGCAACAGTGCGTGAATTAAACCGTGATATTCCCATTCTCTTCATGACCGCACGTGACGATTTTGCATCAAAACAGCGTGGTTACAAAATCGGGATAGATGATTATATGGTCAAGCCTATCGACCTGGACGAGCTCTTTTTGCGTATCGGAGCGCTTTTACGCCGTGCGAAGATCGCAAACAGTCATCGGCTTGAGATAGGAAAACTTATACTTGATGCTGATGAACGCACCGCCGTTCTTGACGGCGTGGAGATTTCCCTGACCGCACGGGAATTCAATATCCTATATAAATTACTTTCTTACCCGAAAAAGACTTTTACCCGTACACAGCTGATGGACGAATTCTGGGACGCCGATTCCAACACTGCACCGAGAGCAGTTGATGTTTACATGACGAAGCTGCGTGATAAGTTTTCCGACTGCGACGATTTTCAGATCGTGACTGTTCACGGTCTCGGTTATAAGGCGGTGATAAAGTGAAAAAGAAAGCTCCCTTCAAAGGCATTTGGGGTCTGTTTTATAATTATATCATATTTTTCATCAGTGTAGCCTTTATTGTTACCTGCTGTATGACCCTTTTTTTGTCGACACTGGACATCACCTGGACAAAAGAAAACCTGAAAACGGCCGCAACGCTTACTTTCGGCAATGTACTTCTCATCAGTCTTTTATCGACTGCGATAGATACCATACGGAGAAAGCTGACTGTTGATCGCTCTGTAAAGCATATCAGCGAGGCGGCGAAAGAGATCGCACAGGGCAATTTCAGTGTACGCATCAAGCCTCTTTCCCGCTTTGTGGCAGATGATAATTTCAATGAGATCATTGACTGCTTCAACAGATTAGCCGAAGAATTGTCGGGTGTTGAAACACTGCGTTCAGACTTTATTGCCAATGTGTCCCATGAATTGAAAACACCTCTTGCCGTAATTCAGAATTACGGCACAATGCTTCAGCAGACCGATCTGACCGAAGAAAAGCGGTTGGAATACGCAAAAAGCATAAACGAATCCACCCACCGTCTTTCAGATCTGATCACCAACATACTTAGACTTAACAAATTGGAAAATCAGCAGATTTACCCCGAAAAACAGACCTACAACCTCGGCGAACAGCTCTGTGAATGCCTTTTGAACTTTGAAGACAGCTGGGAAAAGAAAGAAATCGAGATAAATACCGACATAGAGGAAGAAGTCTTTATAGAATCCTATCCCGAACTGCTGACTCTTGTCTGGAACAATCTCTTTTCAAACGCCCTGAAGTTTACCGAAAAAGGCGGTACAGTTTCGCTTAGTATGAGATCTGTCGGTGAATATGCTCTGGTTGAAGTGTCCGATACCGGTTGCGGGATCAGCCCCGAGGTCGGAGAGCACATCTTTGAAAAATTCTATCAGGGCGATACTTCCCACACTACACAGGGTAACGGATTGGGATTGGCACTTGTCAAACGTGTTATGGATATTGTCGGCGGCGATATTTCCGTCAGCAGTGAGGTCGGAAAAGGTAGTATATTCAGCGTAAAGCTGATAAGAAAGGTCTGAATCCGAGATGAAGAAAACAAAAAACTTTTTCAAAAAAATTCTTTTTCCGCCTGCATGGATAATTCTCTTGCTGACATTGATCAGCGCCATTTCCCTGACGGTCATTTTCATGAATGATCTTGATTCGTCAACGATCGCTTATGCTGTATATGCACTTTCCGCCTATTCTCTTACGGTTCTCTGCATTTTCCTTGCGATCGTCCTCCCACGGAGCTACAAAGAGATAAAACAAAGAATATACAACACAAAATACGGTCACCGATATATGACCGATTCAATATTTAAAACTCAGGTTTCATTATATTTATCACTGGCACTCAATTTACTGTATGCAGTAATGAAGCTGTATATCGGGATCGGTGAGCGTTCCGCTTGGTTTATTACACTGGCGGCATACTATATTCTCCTGGCTTTGATGCGTTTTTTCCTGCTTCGCCACATGCAAAAGAACAAAATCACCAAAAACAAGTTATCCGAATGGAAACGCTATCTTTTTTGCGGAGCAGTATTGATGGCAATGAATCTTGTACTGTCATATATGGTGGCACTTGTCATTGTTAATGACGGCGGTTTTACATATGACGGATATATGATCTATCTCATGGCTGCTTACGCATTCTATAAGATCATCATGGCAGTTATAAGTATTCTTAAATACCGGAAATATAAAAGTCCTATTCTTTCGGCTTCAAAGGCAATCGGTTTTGCCGCTGCATTGGTTTCCATGCTGGCGTTGGAGATCGCAATGCTGACTCAGTTTGGCGGTGAAAATGATTCTCCGCTTTTCAATCAGAGGATGATCGGTGCAACGGGTGCCGGAGTATGTTCGATCGTAATCGGAATGGCAACATATATGATCGTCAGAAGTACAAAAGAGATCAGACAATTGAATTTTAATAATTCTCAAACATAATATAAGCGTTATATAAACAAAATCGGTGTATAGTTGTTTTACAAAATAAAGATAAGGAGCGTTTCATCATGAACGAAAAGAAAGAAATATTCAATTACAGTTATTCAGAATCACAGCAGAAGGAGATAAAGAGCATCCGTGACAAATATGCTCCCCCCGCAAAATCAAAAGAGGAAAACAAAATGGAAAGACTTTTCAGACTTGACAAAAGTGCGACAAAGCCCGGCACGATCATTTCACTGATAATCGGCATCATAAGCACCCTCATTCTCGGCGTGGGAATGTGCTGTACCATGGTGTGGGCTGATAAATACTTTATTCCCGGCATCTTGATCGGCATCGTAGGGATTGCAGGAGTAATCGCCGCCTACCCAATCTATACGGCTGTTACGAAAAGCAAACGCAAAAAGCTTGCACCCGAAATTCTGCGGCTGTCCGATGAATTGATGAAATGATGACCGATCGGGTCAGACACATCTGCTCATTCTGAAAAGGGATATTAACAATTAAATAATCAGAAATAAAAAAGCGGCTTCACAGTCGCTTTTTTGTAAATTTATCACCTTGATTATTTGACTAATCCATTCACTATTTCGGCAATGCAGTCAAGCTGTTTGCCGTCAAGAGGTTTCAGATTCTCAATCAAGGATTCAAGTTTTTTGGGATTTTTAGAATCAAAATCGAAAAATTCGGCAGGAGTGATATTCAAATATTCACAAATATAGAAGAATATCGTCATCGAAGGCAACGCTTTACCACTTTCAATATGATTTATATATGAATGATTTTGTCCTATTGACAGACTCATATCACGAGCCGAAACACCTTTTTGGTTTCTTAATTGTGCCAAACGCAATGGAAATTCATCCTCGTACACTTTTATTCACCGCATTTATATTAATTTAAAATGCTCATGCATAAGCCCAGACACAAAGCTTACCTTTTTCGTTATATTCCCCATCGTAAATATAACTTGTTTCATATTCACCGATCATTTCAAGTAAGTCATCACGGTCGATCGGTCTGCACTCATTCGAATTATATTCAATAATGTAATATGCATCATCCAATTCGTTGCTGAGATAATGCCAGTTTACACGCACCACTCCTATAACACCTTGCGCTGTCTTGGCATACCAACCGAAAATTCCATAGAATAAAGGCCCCAATTCTTCGTGATTTACAATATGAGTCGGAGTGATCTCACCTTTATTGAATGCATAGGCTACTGCGGAAATTGCGGATGATAGATCGGGCAATTTATTCAGATCGTTTTCTTCAAAATGTGCCTTCGTTAATTCATAGGTGTACTCGTTTGTATCGTCCCATCCTTTACCCCATATTTTGACTTTCTCGTTTGTTGCAAATCCGCCTATATACCTTGTCGCTCTGAATTGAACATCCGAAGAAATATTAAGCTTAGATCCGTCAGAGTCCGGAACATAAAGACCGTTTTCAAAATTTTTTATCTGAGATAAAACTTCAGCCGCACCGCCCGATATATCATTCAGCAAGTGAACACGAAGCCAACCGCCATATGCATCTTTGTATTCATTCCAATTTTTCCGTATATTTCTTTCTGCCTGCACGATAGTATAGGGAGCATACTCAAATGACCCTTTTGTCGAGTTTCTCCAAGCATCGTTTGCATTCCAGAGCCGTTTATCAAAAAAGCCAAACGAATTAAACGCCATGAACCCGCAACCCATAGAGGAAAAACCAAGGACACTATATCCGAAAAGCACAAGATCCAGTTGTTCCGCCTTTCCCTGCGTTTTGTTGTAAACGACCGAATAATCATAACCATACTGTGCCATGTCTTTAATGACAAACCGGTCATATTTTGAAAAATCGACCATATAATCAACCGGAATTATGAAGTAAAAATCTTCGGTCATTTTTCCTCCGAAGAGCAACTTCAATGTTTTCATGCGTACGATCCGGAATTCCCTCTGTCCCCAATCATCAAAGAATGTGTAGGTGTCGGGCAACGCATCTATAAACCGGGCTGTTACCGACAATCCGGTAGTATTGCGTTCCGCTTGTACACCCGATCCTTTATTACTGCTCTCACTTCCGTAATAAATCGGTGCACTCGAAGGGGACTGAACATTTCCAACAGGAACACCGGTTTTGTTATTACCGGGACTCGGAATGATCCCGGCCCTATCATCCCTCAGCATCGGCACAACAGCTATCGCACCGAAGATCAGAGCAAAACAAACAGCGAGCGCCCCAAAACGAAGCCATATGGCTTTTGTTTTTTTCTCATGTGCAAGCTTTTCTTTTTGCCGGATATAATTTTCCACAATTTCGGAGTCAATGTAATTCGCTCCTTCGTTCCATTCTTTCTTATTCATATCGAATAGCCCTCACTTTCAAGCTTTTCCTTCAAGGCGGTTCTGATCGAAGCAAGCTCCTTATTGATCATCGAACGGCTAAGACCCAGATCGCCTGCGATCGTGTCGATCGGCTGTGCCGCATAGTATCTGCTCATAAAAATAAACTGTCTGCGTTCGGAAAGCGATCGGACAAAATCACCGATGACATGTCCGAGTCTTTCGGCGTCAAAATCTTCATCGACATCGCCGTCACATGATATGAAATCTTCAAGCTCGGACAGCGCTACCGTCATTTCAGATGGAATGACGCTTTTCCGCATTTTACTGTGATACCTTCTGATAGCACATCTGCGTGCAATGACGGTAAGAAAAGCTTTCAGAACAAACGGTCTTGACGGCGGCATTGAATTCCAAGCACCGAGATATGTATCACTCAGGCAGTCCTCGCAGTCAAGCCTGTCGTGAAGAATGTTATACACAACAGAAAAGAGATATCTCTTATATTTGAAATCGGTTTCCTCTATCGCTTTTTCGTCACGCTCCCAATAAAGATCAATGATCTTTTCATCGGATAGCGGAATCTTTGCCGATCGTTTTCTTTGAAGTCCCATATTTCGCCCCCCTTCCCGACATGTTAAAAGGCCCTTCATAAATAATAGTACCGAAAAAAATGAAAGTGTGTAATGATTTTTGAAAGTTTTTTTGTGTATATAATAACATACTTTTGAAAAAAGTGCAAACCGAAATAAAAAAGCGGTCTCAAATCTATTGCATTGACGCCAAAGATTTGATATAATTATAGATAATATTCTTTATTATGCGGAGGAAAAAACAATGATCAAAGACGAACCTTATTATACGGCTTATGAAAAACGCTATCAGGCGGCTTACTCCGCAGGAGCAGAGCGGTGGGGACATTCGCCGGATGATAATATTCTTTACAATACTCTGAAATCCTGGGTTGATGAAAATTCGCTAAAAGGTAAATCGGTGATTGAATATGCCTGCGGAGAGGGTGCTTGCGGCGTTATACTGTCTGAGCTTGGCTGCATATATCACGGAGTTGATATTTCTCCTTCCGCAATCGCTAAGGCAGAGAAATCATTACAAAAATACGAAAATGCACGGGTCGAAGTACTTGATATGGTAAAAGAATCTGTTCAGGGAAAATACGATGCCGCACTTGACTGCATGGGATTACATATGCTTATCACCGATCATGACAGGACAAGTTACTTGCAAAATGTATATAACTCTCTGCGATACGGTGCTCCGGTGTTACTGTTTCGGGAATCATACCGTAAAGAAGGAACATACAACGGTGTTGTAAATTCAATTGAAGAATGGATCCGTATAACCGGTGATGATTATGAAACTCCGCAACTGCGACGAGTGAGAAATACAAATGACGGCAACGAAACTAACATACTTATCCCTTGTGTTCCGGCACGGCCAAAAGACAGAAACGGATATACACAAGAAATGGAGAACGCAGGATTCACGGTCGAAAAGTTCATTGAAATGGATATTTCCGACAGCATTGTTCATTCTGCAACTGTTTACATGAAAAAAAACAAAGGAATAATAGATACCCGATGCGGATTAAGGTGTGAGGGTTGCGGATATATTGAAAGCTGTAATTGCAAAGGATGTATTGCAACAAACGGACATCCTTTTCACGGAGAATGTCCTGTTGCGATCTGCTGTCAGGAAAAAGGCTTTCTTCATTGCGGAGAATGTCCTCAATTGCCTTGCGATCTGTTGACAAGATATTCACTCGACCCAGAACACGGGGATGATCCTCCCGGTGCAAGAATCGATCAGTGCAGAAAATGGAAAGCAGAAAGTAATTCTTAAGGCGATACCGCAGGATCCTTATGGTGCAATCATGCCATCGGGATCCTGCGGTGTTGACTAAAAAACGGACGGCGATAAACACTCTGCCGCCGAAGAAAAGGAGAGATATCATGACAAATAAGAATGACGAAGACTTCCTTTTGCGGCTGTCCGAAGAGCTTGCGGCACTTTCTGCACCGCCTATTCTCCCGAGCTGTCCCTCCCCTGCCGTAGGCGGAATCGACAACGGCATCGGCGAGCTTGCCGAAAAAAGTCTGCATCGGTGTTTAAAGCGTTGCTATGCCCCGGACAGCCGTCACCGTGAGGTAAAACTGGGACGTTATGTCGCTGATATTTACGACGGCGAGAGAGTAGTAGAGATCCAGACCGCACAACTCGGAAGACTTGTACCGAAACTGAAGTATTTTTTGTCGGAGAACAGCGGCATTGACAATGTAACGGTGGTCTATCCTATGACGAGAACAAAATATCTCGTCTGGGTCGATCCTGAAACCGGGGAGATCACAAAACCGAGGAAGGGACCGAAAAAGGGTCGGAGTATCGATGCCCTGCATGAATTATACTCGATCCGGGAATTTCTCGGGAATCCCCGACTCACCGTGGAGCTGCTCCTTTTTGATCTTGATGAATACCGAATACTATGCGGCTACAGCAAAGATCGTAAAAAGGGTTCATTACGCATCGAACGAATTCCACGTTGTCTTGCACAGCGCCATATTTTGCGTTCCCCTCTCGATTATTTTGCTCTATTTCCAAGTGCTGAGCTTCTGCCTGATCCATTTACATCGGCCGATCTGCAAAAGGCGATGAAGCTTCAAAGCCGCCCCGCCTATAGTGCGATTCACCTGTTTGAAGCACTTGGGCTTATCTGTGCCGACCGAAAAAGCGGCAGAGCACAGCTTTACAAACGCACAAATCTGCAAACGCAATAGAAACTGTCATTATCCGATTGTAAGAGTCGGAAAAAAACTATTGACACTTTTCGCTTTTAGGTGTATTGTATATTCGATCTCAGCAAACGAAAGGTTTTTTATGAACGGATTACTGATTGTAAATAATTTTCTTGAAAATAAAAAAAGCAATGATATGAACAGCTTACTGACCGACTCGGCAAGAAAGCTCGGCATATCATTGGATGTCAAAAAATCGGGCGAGATACCGCACAATCTCGATTATGTAAAAAATATCGGATTCGATTTTATTCTTTTTTGGGACAAGGATGTTTTTCTCGCCGAAATGCTTGAAAAATGCGGATATAAAGTATTCAATTCATCATCGGCAATATTCTCATGCGATAACAAAGCCTATACATATCTGAACCTTCACAGCAACGGTGTCAGAATTCCCAAAACATTTGTAGCCCCCTTGACATACGAGGGAGTCGGATATTGCAGAAAAGAATTTGCCGACACTGCCGCAGGAATCCTCGGTTATCCGCTCGTTATCAAAGAATTATACGGCTCATTCGGTCAGCAGGTCTATCTTGTGCAAAACTCAGAGGAAATGCATGATCTGATCGGCAAACTCGGGTATAAGGGATTTTTGATGCAGGAATTCATGGCTTGCAGTTCGGGACGTGATGTCAGGATCAATGTTGTAGGTAACAGAGTTGTCGCATCAATGCTCAGATATAACGAAAAAGGAGATTTCAGATCGAATATTTCAAACGGCGGAAGCATGATGAAATATGACCCGAGCGAAGAGCAAAAAGATATGGCGCTCAAGGCTTGCAGAGCTTTGGGACTTGATTTTGCCGGAGTCGATGTTATGTTCGGTCAAAACGGAGAGCCTGTAATCTGTGAAGTCAATTCCAACCCGCACTTCAAAAGCACACTCGATTGCACCGGTGTTGACATGAGCTTTGAAATTTTGAAATATATTAAAGAAAAGATGCTGAATTTATGACAGGATGGCTTATATACGATAAAAAACAGTATGACATAAATAAATGGTTTGCCGATGAAATAATAAAATACTGCTCCGAATTTTGCAGTATGAAGCTGATAATCGTTGAGCGTCTGAAATTCGGAATTTTGGACAATGAGGCTTTTGTATACGACGGTATACCCGCACAAAAGCCCGATTTTGCAATAGTCAGAACGATATATCCGCTCCTTAGCTTCTTTATGGAAAGTCTCGGAGTCAGGCTGTTCAACCAATATGCGATATCGAAAATCTGCAATGACAAACGCCTTACTTACACCCTTGTATCGGGTTGCGGCATACCGATAATGCCGACCGTCTTTCATGACAGACGATTTTTTTCGGCAGATCAAATCAATGAATCGGATTTTCCGCTCGTGCTCAAATCGGTCAGCGGTCACGGCGGAAAGGAAGTTTTCCTTATAAATGATATAAACGAGCTTGAGGGCAAAATACAGACACTTCCCACAGATGACTTTCTGACGCAAAAGGTATGCGGCACTGTAGGGAGAGATCTTCGGGTATATGTCATGGGCGGAAAGATCATAGGCTCGGTGCTTCGCTCGTCTGACAGTTTCAAAAGCAATTTTTCACTCGGAGGAAAGGCAGAATACTATACTTTAAGCGATAAAGAAGAGTCCGATGTCAATTCTGTCATAGATTGTCTTTCCTGTCTGCCCGACCTTGTAGGAATCGATTTTTTACCGGACGACGGCAGGCTTGTCTTCAATGAAATTGAAGATGTAGTCGGAACACGGATGCTCTATCAGACTACAAATATCAATGTTGCACTCGAATTTTCAAAATATATTAAGGAAAATATCTGAAAATACCGCAAACACAGCAGTGAAAAAACAAAATAACGGTTTATCTTACCATTAAATATGTTAGGGCGGGGGCTTGCTCCCGCCGCTTTTTATATAAAACAATAAATCAATGTGGGTAAGAATATGTATTATTGTCTATCCGTAAACCGTAAGTCAGATATAGATTTAAAAAAACGGTTGTAATACTGCCATTATCCCGCTATGCTACGAAATTAAAATCACAATAATACGTTGATAAGATTTACTTGCAAATATTCTTCGGCACAGTTCGGCTAAAGCCCTCTACGGTGGTATAATGTAGTTGACTAAAGCAGAAAGATGAGGTGTCTTATGAAATCTCATTTGTTATAATTTTGAAAAAATTTATCCTACCTATTGACAAATCTATTTTTTTATGTATAATTGTATACATTAATACACATATGCGAATATTCGCTGAATAGGAGGAGCACAGAATGATTGAAATTTCACCGAAGACAGGATTGCTTGAACAAAAAAACTACAGGTATTCCCTTCAGGATGTCGAAGAGCCAAATTTATACAGAGAAATATATCCATATACCGAGGTTCCGAGGATTCCGTTCAATCACCGCCGTGTTCCCATCGGAATGCCCGAGGATATATGGATAACCGATACATCATTCCGTGACGGTCAACAGTCGGTCGAACCGTATACCGTCAAGCAGATAGTAGACCTATATAAGCTCATGTCAAAGCTCGGCGGACCTTACGGAAGAATTCGTCAGACAGAGTTTTTTATATACAGCGAAAAGGATCGCAAGGCTGTTGAAGAGTGTCTTTCACTCGGGCTCAAATTCCCCGAGATAACGACCTGGATACGTGCCTGTCCCGAGGATTTCAGACTTGTCAAAGATCTCGGGATCCGTGAAACCGGTATTCTCGTTTCATGCAGTGACTATCATATTTTCAAGAAAATGCATATGACACGCAAGGAATGCATGAATTACTATCTTTCGACCGTAAGTGATGCATTCGAGGCAGGTGTCATGCCCCGTTGTCATCTTGAGGACATTACACGTGCCGATTTTTACGGCTTCGTTGTACCATTTGTCAACGAACTTATGAAAATGTCTTCCGATGCAGGAATACCAGTTCGTATACGGGCGTGCGACACCATGGGTTACGGAATTCCCTACCCCGAGGTTGCAATTCCCCGTAGCGTTCCCGGAATAATATACGGTCTGCAGCATTATTCGGATGTTCCGAGCGAGCTTCTTGAATGGCACGGTCACAATGACTTTTATAAAGCGGTTGCAAATGCAAGCACCGCATGGCTGTACGGAGCATCGGGCGTAAACTGTTCACTGCTCGGAATCGGAGAGCGTACAGGAAACATTCCGCTTGAGGCTATGGTATTTGAATACGCCTCACTCCGTGGCTCTCTCGATGGCATGGATCCGACCGTCATTACCGAGATCGCCGATTATTTTAAGAATGAAATGGGATATTCCATTCCGCCGATGACACCATTTGTCGGAAAGAATTTCAATATTACAAGAGCAGGAATCCACGCTGACGGAATGCTCAAGGATGAGGAAATATACAATATATTCGACACCAAGAAGCTACTCAACAGATCAGCCTCGGTAATGATCGGCAAGAACTCAGGCAGATCGGGAATAGCATATTGGATAAACGAAAACTACCGCCTTTCAGGAAGCGAGTGCATCGATAAAAAAGACCCGCTTGTAAACGCCATCAAGGAATGGATAGATTCAGAGTATGAGAGCGGAAGACAGACAGCACTTTCAACTCATGAGCTTGAAGAAAAGATCGAAAAGCTCTCAGGCGGAAGATTTGTCAGACTTTAATTAATGCTATATTGCACATCGCTCAGCCGAAAAAACAAACAAGGAGAATTATCATGTTAGATCACCGCACAATTTCACTCGCCGATCAGGTATTTGAACGTCTTGAAGACGAAATTTTATCAGGAAGATACCAAAGGGGAGAGCTGCTGACCGAACAAAAGCTTGTCACCGATCTTGAAGTCAGCCGTACACCGATAAGAGAAGCGATAAGACGGCTTGAAATGGAGCGTCTGATAAAAACGACATCAAAAGGCATTCTCATTGTCGGAGTAACAGTTCAGGATATGAAGGATATATTCGATATCAGAATGCGGCTTGAAGGGTTCGCTGCGGCAAGTGCCGCAAGAAATGTAGCACCCGAACAGCTTGATGAGCTGAAGGAATCACTTGAGCTTCAGGAGTTCTATCTGCCCAAAAACAACGCAGGACAGATCAAAATATATGATGACAGATTTCATCAGATAATATATAAGTCAAGCGGAAGCAATGCACTGTATGACGCACTCGTTCCGTTACACAATAAGGTAAGCACATACAGAAAGAATTCGCTTGAAAACCCTGCAAGGGCATACCTTTCACTTGCAGAACACCGTGGAATATATGAGGCGATAGCAAATCATGATGAAGCTCTCGCCGAACAGAGGATGTCCGAACATATAAAAAATGCGAGAGATGCCATTATCGGGAAAGAGGATCTATAATATGGGACTGACTTTAGCACAAAAAATTATAAAATCACACTTGCTCTCGGGCGATATGAAACCGGGAAGCGAAATTGCACTGAAGATAGATCAGACACTCACACAGGATGCTACAGGTACAATGGCATATCTTGAATTTGAGGCAATGGGAATAAAGAGGGTCAGCACAGAAAAAAGCGTTGCGTATATCGACCACAACACATTGCAGTGCGGATTTGAAAATGCCGATGACCACAGATTTATACAGAGCATCGCAAAAAAGCACGGGATATATTTTTCAAGAGCAGGAAACGGCATCTGTCATCAACTGCACCTTGAACGATTCGGAAAGCCCGGAAAAACGCTGATCGGCTCGGACAGCCACACCCCGACATGCGGCGGTCTCGGAATGCTCGCATTCGGTGCGGGCGGACTTGACGTTGCCGTCTCAATGGGCGGCGGAGCGTACTATATCACAATGCCGAAAATGTATAAAGTCAATCTTACAGGCAGGCTGAAAAAATTTGTATCGGCAAAGGATATATCGCTCGAGCTGCTTCGCATTCTGTCTGTGAAAGGCGGAGTCGGTGCGATCATCGAATGGGGCGGAGAGGGCATAAAACATCTTTCTGTTCCCGAAAGAGCGACAATAACCAACATGGGCACGGAGCTTGGTGCAACAACTTCGATATTCCCTTCTGACGATGTTACATACAATTTTCTCAAGGCACAAAACCGTGAGGAAGATTTCATCTCTCTTGAGAGTGACGAAGATGCTCTGTATGACAGAATTATCGATATTGATCTCGATAAGCTATGTCCGCTGATCGCCTGTCCGCACTCTCCCGACAATGTTGTCAGCGTTAAAGAAATTGAAGGCAAAATTGTCGATCAGGTATGCATCGGCTCGTGTACGAACTCATCACTCTACGACATGCTCAAAGTCGCCGCAATCCTGAGGGGCAGAACAATTGCCGAAAATGTCAGCCTTACAATATCCCCCGGGTCAAGACAGGTACTTGATATGCTTTCATCCTGCGGAGCGCTTGCAGATATCATCTCAAGCGGCGCAAGGATCCTTGAATGCGCCTGCGGTCCGTGTATCGGAATGGGTGCATCCCCGAATTCAGGAGGAGTGAGTCTGAGAACCTTCAACCGCAATTTTGAAGGAAGAAGCGGTACGGCTGATGCAAATGTGTTTCTCTGCTCGCCCGAAACTGCCGCAGTTTGTGCAATATACGGAAAGATCACGGACCCACGGGACTTTGATTGCGATCTTGATATCACAATGCCCGAAAAATTCTGTATAAATGACAGCGGAATTATTCCCCCGGCAGATGAGACGCAGGCAGCTAATATTGAAATTATCAGGGGACCAAACATCGGAAAATTCCCCGACTCGCCCGAATTTACCGACAGCATATCAGCAAAAGCAACCTTAAAGGTCGGAGATAATATCACGACCGACCACATTATGCCGGCAGGAGCAAAGATCCTTCCCTACAGATCGAATATCCCGTATTTATCGAAATTCTGTTTTGCGGTATGTGATAAAGACTTCTCCGAAAGAGCGATCAAGGAGGGGCAGAGTATCATAATCGGCGGTGAGAATTACGGACAGGGTTCATCAAGAGAGCATGCCGCACTTGTGCCGCTCTATCTCGGCGTCCGTGCCGTGATAGCCAAAAGTTTTGCAAGAATTCATGTGGCAAACCTGATAAATGCAGGCATAATTCCGCTTACTTTCATTGACGCCGATGATTATATGAAAATTGATCAGGGCGATGAGCTGACAATATCTGACCTCACAAATGGTATGGATAGCAATAAGATCACTCTGTACAACAAAACAACGGGAGAAACAATACATCTTTCATGCTCTCTCTCGGGCAGGCAAAAGTCGATACTCAAAGCGGGAGGGCTTTTGAAATACACGGTTGCACAGAATCAAAAATAGATCAGATAAGGCAGTATAGTTCATCCGATGCCAACGCAGATCTGTTTCACGCACAAATTCTCCTTAAAAATGGGATCTGCCCGGATCTGCCCAATTTTAAGGAGAATTTCATAACTTTTTGTGCCGTAGCAAGACGGCGGAATGGAGATTTACATGACAAATGTCAATACAGAATATTTACTTGAGCAATTCAGAGCCCTTCTTGATAATCAGCTCTCACGCTGTGAAGAGATGGAAAAAAGCAACACAAAAAAAGATTTTTCCAAGTGTGAGTCGATAACTATAGGTGTCTGTGACGGTGACGGCATCGGAAAAATTATAATGCAAAGTGCTTTGCAGGTTGCAAACTATCTGCTTGATTCCGAGATTGCATCGGGAAAGATCAAAATAAAAAAAATCGAGGGTCTGACGATCGAAAACAGATTGAAGGAAGGAAGAGCGGTTCCCGAACAAACACTCAGCGAGATCAAACAGTGCGATGTTCTGCTCAAGGGTCCATGCACGACACCAAAAGGGGGATCTCTTGAGAGTGCCAATGTTGCACTGCGGCGTGAGCTTGATCTGTATGCCAATATACGCCCGGTGTCAATTCCGGATGAAGGAATCGATTGGATATTCTTCAGAGAGAACACCGAAGGAGAGTATATTTTAGGAAGCTGCGGTGTTGAAATTCCGGGAAAACTTGCATTCGATTTCAAGGTTACGACCTATCTGGGCAGTGAAAGAATTGCACGGGCGGCCTTTGAGTACGCAAGAAAGAACGGAAAGAGAAATATCTCTATAGTCACCAAAGCAAACATAATGAAAAAAACCGATGGATTGTTTTCGCAAATATGCCATGAAGTCGCAAAGGACTATCCCGAAATGATCGTTGAAGACTGGTATATCGATATTATGTCGGCAAACCTTGTAAACAAGGATATCAGAAATCGATTCGAGGTTTTCATTCTTCCCAATCTTTACGGAGACATCATCACCGACGAAGCCGCACAGATCCAGGGTGGTGTCGGCACGGCAGGAAGTGCAAATATAGGTGACCGATATGCCATGTTTGAAGCAATACACGGTTCGGCGCCGAGAATGATAGAGCAGGGACTCGGTGACTACGCCAACCCGTCAAGCATCCTTCGTGCACTTGAAATGCTCCTTCGCCATATAGGCTATACCGACAAGGCAGACTCCCTTTCAAATGCTCTTTATATATGCATGCACACGTGCATTGACAGCGAAAGAAAGCTTGCCGTCACAGGCGATAAAAACGGTGCAAGTGCTGCTGAATTCACCGATTATCTGCTGAATATACTGAAAGATCAAAAATAAACATAATTATGGATATATTTCCGTACTGATACTATGTTACAAATGAGTCTTGCATGATTCTGATGCAAAAACCCGTGACTTCACTTTCAATAAAGCCTTTGAATTAATTCGGGGGAGCTTTCTTCAGAAAGCTCCCCCGATATTTTATGTAAGCTGATTCATTCGGTCAGTCGTCAAATTTAGCACCGTTCGCCTGATCGACAGTACGTTTAAAGAATTCTTCGGCTGTATTGTAACCCATTTTCTTCTCACGGTTAGTCATGGCGGCAATTTCAATAATAATTGACAGGTTTCGACCGGGGCTTACCGGAATTGTGACCTTGGGCAGATTGATCCCGAGAATTTCGATCTCTTCCTTTTCGATGCCTATGCGGTCATAAAACTTATTGGGATCCCATGTTTCAAGACTGACGACCATATCGATCTTCTGGGTATCGTTTACAGCACCCATACCGAATGTACGCCTGATATCGACAACTCCGATTCCCCGAAGCTCAGCATAATATTTTATAAGCTCTGGAGATTTACCGACAAGAGTTTTTGAAGACATCTTCATTATTTCTACGGCATCATCGGCAATAAGCCGATGACCACGCTTGACAAGCTCAATTGCCGTTTCACTCTTGCCTATTCCGCTCTCGCCGATGATTAGAACTCCCTCTCCGTAAAGCTCAACAAGAACCCCATGACGGGTAATGCTCGGTGCAAGGCATACCTGAAGATATGCAATCAGGATCGCCATGAATGCTGATGTTGTCTGCGATGTTCGGAGAACCGGTATGCCGTACTTTTGGGCATATGTTATGATTTCGGGATATACTTCAAGCCCGGTCGTAAATACTACAGCCGCAGGACAAAGAGCCATAAAATCGGCAATCTTTTTTTCCCTGACATCGTGAGTCTGAGTGCTGAGATATGAAAACTCGGCGTTTCCGATGAGCTGCATCCGTTCCTCTTCAAAATCGTCAAAGAATCCTGTAAGTGCGAATGCAGGACGGTTGATCTCAGATCTGTATATCAACGGCTCGGTGTTTTCCGGAATGTACAACGTTTCGAGCTTCAGATCGGAAATCACCTTTGACAGTCTGACAGATTTTCTCTTTTCCGACTTATCGGTCGATTTTTTCTCTTCCACGGCGACACCTCATTTTCAAACAATAAGTGAGTCAAGTGCCTTTATTGCCTCATCGATCTTGGAAATATCTCTTCCTCCTGCAGTTGCACTGTCGGGTCTTCCGCCGCCTCCGCCGCCGCAGATCGTGGCAAGCGTTTTGACTATCTTTCCGGCATTCATTCCCTTTGCAACGGCATCCTTTCCGCAGGAAACAACTATATTAAGCTTTCCGTCATTGACAGCGAAAAGCGCAGATACACTTGAAAGATCGGATGTCTTGATCTCATCGCAAAGTCCCCTTGCCGCATCAACTGCAATTCCGTCAAGTCGGGCACAGATCAGAGTGATATCTCCGATCTTTCTCGCACTCTCCTTGATTGCGGAGAGCTTGGAGTTCGCTATCTTAGCTTCGAGCGATTCTATCTCCGATTTTGCATTTTTTATCTCGAGCTGCATACTTGCCGCTTTCTTTGCAATGTCGGCAGGGTTTGCCGCCTTCATCTCTTTGGCTGTGTCGGAAATGAGCTTCTCTTTTTCTTCAAGAAGCTTGAGTATTTCACTGCCGCTTGCCGCCTCGACACGGCGAACACCTGCGGCTACAGAGCTTTCAGAAACAATTTTGAAAAGTCCGATCTTGGCTGTGTTGTCTGTATGAGTTCCTCCGCAAAGCTCCTTGGAGAAATCGCCCATTCTGACAAGACGTACGACCTTTCCGTATTTTTCTCCGAAGAGTGCCATAGCTCCTGCTTTTCTTGCACTTTCAATATCGGTCTCATCGGTAACTATCGGATATCCTGCCTGAATTGCATCGTTCACGATCTGCTCAACCTTTGCAATCTCTTCATCTGTCAGTGCCGCATAGTGTGAAAAATCGAATCTTGTTCTGTATTCATCTACATACGATCCTGCCTGCTCGACATGAACACCAAGAACCTGACGCAGTGCCGCCTGAAGCATATGACACGCAGAGTGATTTCTTGCAATCTTGCATCTTCTGGAGACATCGATCGATGCAAGCACTTCATCGCCGACCTTGACGATTCCCGATGTCAAAGTACAGAAGTGAAGGAACACTCCTTCTTTCTTCTTCACATCGCTTACACTTATTGAAAGGCCGTCCGATGTAATGACACCCGTATCTCCGACCTGTCCGCCGCTTTCCGCATAGAAAGGAGTTCTGTCCAGAATGAGAGTGAAATCGCCCTCGTTTGCCGATTCCAGCTCCATGCCGTCCGAGATTATTCCGAGAATACGGCATTTCAGGCTGTTTTCGGTATATCCGACAAATTCGGTTTTCTGGAAATCAGAGAGAAGTGAACGTGAATTCTCGCTCCAGCCCGATATATCGGCTCTTGCAGCTCTCGCCCTCGCTCGCTGCTCCTTCATAAGGGCAGTGAATCCGTCCTCATCGACCGTTAATCCTTTTTCGGCAACGATCTCTTTTGTCAGATCGATCGGGAAACCGAATGTATCGTACAGCTTAAATGTATCCTCGCCGGATATAACACTCTTTCCCTCTTCGTTTGCCTTGTCACAAAGTCCAGTCAATATCGAAAGTCCCGAATCAATTGTTGATGCAAAACGCTCTTCCTCTGTCTTGATTATTCTCTTTATATAATCAAGCTTTTCGGTAAGCTCGGGATATTCGCTGTAGTTTTCTCTTGCAACTACTTCTACAATATCATGAAGGAATGTTCCCTTTATGCCGAGCATTCTTCCGTGTCTTGCTGCACGGCGAAGCAGACGGCGAAGAACATATCCACGTCCCTCGTTTGAGGGAACAACACCGTCACACACCATAAATGTAGTTGAGCGGATATGGTCGGTGATAACACGCAGAGAAATATCCGATTTCGGATCATCCCCGTAATGAACGCATGCCACATCACTGATAGCTTTCATTATATTTCTGACAGTGTCGACCTCAAAAAGGTTGTTGACACCCTGTACAATGCAGGCAAGACGCTCAAGACCCATTCCTGTATCGATATTGGGGTTAGCAAGTCTTGTATAAGTTCCTTTTCCGTCCGAATCAAACTGCGTGAAAACGAGATTCCAGAATTCCATATATCGATCGCAGTCACAGCCCGGCTTGCAGTCGGGTTTTCCGCATCCGTACTCGCTTCCGCGGTCAAAATATATCTCTGAGCAAGGTCCGCAGGGTCCCGAACCGTGTTCCCAGAAGTTGTCTTCTTTTCCGAGACGGACAATTCTCTCATCGGGAATTCCGGTCTTCTTTATCCAGAGATCATGCGCTTCATCATCGTCAAGATATATGGTAGCCCAAAGCTTATCCTCAGGCAGCTTTATAACCTGTGTAATGAATTCCCATGCCCATGTGATGGCGTCTTCCTTGAAATAGTCACCAAATGAGAAATTTCCGAGCATTTCAAAAAATGTGCCGTGCCGTGCCGTAATTCCCACCCTGTCGATATCGGGCGTTCTTATGCACTTCTGACATGTCGTCATTCTGTGACGGGGAGGCTCGATCTCTCCCGTAAAATACTTTTTGAGCGGAGACATTCCTGCATTTATAAGAAGAAGCGATTTATCCCCCTGAGGTACAAGTGGGTAACTCTTATGTCTTAAATGTCCTTTGCTTTCATAAAATGACAGATAACTGTCACGGAGCTCATTAACTCCCATCCATTCCATAGCTTTTGTATCCTTTCGTTTTCTTTAGAAGTAAAACTGTTTTTTTATATAATAAATAATGAATTATCTGAGTATTAAATATCGTCAAAATCCTCGAATATTATCTCATCATCCGGCTTATCCGAAGAGAGCTTCAGCGATTTGCCGTCATCTCCGACGATCCCCGTAAATGTAGACGAGGGATTCTGATAGAGGATATCGAGTACCGATATATATTCCCTGATCATTTCACGCGGAGTTATCATCGAGTCCGCACCGGCACGCTCAAGGCAAAGTCTGACGAAATACTCCATTTCATCATCACTCACCCTCGGAGTGTAGGCATAATACTGACCGTGCAGTATGGTGATCCTCCTGACAAGTGCGAGCAGTTCATTGTCCGACATCCTGCGCAAGCGTATGATCGGCCCCATCATATTTACATATTCACCCGATGAATACCGTCCGTCGCAAAGACGTGAACGAAGTGCCTCATATGAATAGAGTCCACGCCTTCCGTCCTCAAGAAACTGCGGCGTACCCCCGAAAAATAGGGCAAGACCGGGAGAACGTCCCCCGAGCGAATCATTGAACATCGAGAGAATTTTTTCATAATTCTTTTCTCTTGAGATCCTGTTCGATATTTTATAAAGGTTCACGCATTCATCAATGAAGACGCAGAACCCGGCATATCCGATCTTTCTGAAAAAGGCTGTCCAGAGCTTGATATAATCGTACCAGTTGTCGTCATCTATAATATCACTGACCTTGAGTGCTGTTTTGGCGGCAGTCCTTGTGGTGTATTCACCGCGAAACCACCTCATGCAGTCCGATTTTTTAGGCTCGTCCGAGCTTCGTATAGCGGAGTGATAGCTTGAAAGAACAAGTGCAAAATCAAATCCCCCGACATATCCTTCAAAATCTCTGCAAACACTAAAGACCTCGGCACGAAGGGCATTTTCAAATTCTTCACTGTTCGGTTCGATTCCCCTCGATGCAATCGTCATTGATAAAGATGAAAACCATTTGGAAAGAATCTGACCGAGTGCTCCTCCCTCAGGCGCGGTTTTGATAGAAAGATTCTTCATAAGCTCACGGTATGTCGCAACTCCCGATGAGCCGCTGCCGCAAAGCTTTCTTTCGGGCGACAGGTCGGCATCGGCGGTGACAAAGTTGTGTTCGGTTGCATAACTGCGCATAAGTGTAAGCAGAAAGCTCTTTCCGCTTCCGTATTTTCCGATTATAAAACGCATACAACCGCCGCCCTGTGCGGTGAATTCAAGATCCCTGACAAGTGATGAAATCTCATCTGTTCTGCCGATGGCAATATAAGATGCACCGACTCTCGGAACAATTCCCGCCCCGACAGATGAAAGGATCAGACCCAATATACGCTTGGGTATTTTTATTTCTTCAGCCACTGTGCAACCTCCTCTGCGTAATCCCGTACAACAACATATTTTCCGTCCCCGTCCTGCTCAACCACTATATCTCCGATAGAGAGAAATGCAAAATAGTTTATCTCCTCGATAAATGCATCGGGAAGTCCGCCAAGCGAAAGCACATAGCTTTCAAAACGCTCACTTTCGCCATTGAAAATATATCCGAGAGCAAGCTTTGCTGCTTCGGAAAGCTTTTCGCCTCGTTCTATGGCTTCTCTGTCCTCTATGCTCTCGGTTGCACTCGCAGACTCTTTCTGTTTGCTCTCGTCCGATGAGACCTCGCTGTGTAAGCTTTCTGCAGGCATTTCACCGTCCGAATATGGTTCGATATCATCGCTTCCCTCAAGAAGCTCTGCCGCAATGCGTGAATCACGTTCGATTCTCTCGGCTTCGGTCTTTGAAAAGCCGTGGTCTCTTGGTTCATATCTTTTGTCTGCAACCCTTTCAAGCTCTCCGGTAGGCTTTGAAAAATCGGAGATCTTTTCGGAAAAATAAGAATCAATATCCGATCTGACATCATCATCAATTTTTCCGACATCAGAAGACTTCCTTATTCCGACACCCGATCTCACAAGGTTTTCAGCATATTTCAGAGCATTCTGAACATCTGCTCCCTTCGGGCATTCTTCCGAAATAAGCGTATATTCGACAGTCATTCTGCGTTTGTTACCGTAAAGGCAGAGTGCACCGATATATGAATCCCTTATCACGCTGACAGTGCGGAATGAAGATTGTCTCATAAAAGATGAGCAATTACCGATAGCACCTAAAATATGCTTTTCAAAAGCTTCGGGGTTTGACCTGTAATATTTTCCGTTTCTGAAATCATTCCCCGTCATGGCAATAAGATATTCAAGATATGCCGATTGAGGGTCAAGTGATGACAGATAAAACTCTGGAAGTGTAGTTTTCCGAAGTATTTCGGACATAAACGGCATTATTATATCAAACGGACATTCCACCGAATTAGCAAGGCAATAATCTGCCATCCACTCAGAAAGATATTTGTCAAGAGCAGGCTGACCGCTCCTGTAATCCTTCCAAAGTCTCGCAAGAAGCTTCACACCATCGTGCGGATCAATAAGCTCACCCGAAAGATTGATTATTTCATAAACATAAAGAAGAAGATAACTTAGGTCTGCCCTGATGGCATTTCCCTGCTTAAAACATTCACGCCAATAAAGATAATACTGAGTCTGCTTTCTGGTCATATGCGAGTACTGAGGCGTAAACGAGAAAAAGTATACATATTCGCATTTTTCGCCCTTCAAAGAGTGATATGCCTTTGCAAATCTCAGAAAATCGTCATAAAAATCGAAAACCGCTCCCCATGCCCTGACCTGCAATGACTTAATAAGTCCCTGACCGAATTCCTTACGCAAAAGCAATTCACCGGGCTTTGAGATCAAGGCGGAATTCTTCTTATCATCGGGCGTTTTCTTTATTTTAGTCTTGACAACATTTTTGGGCAACAGGTTGTCAATTCCTGATATGATATCATCAAAGTCGTTCTTTTTCATTTAAACTAAACGCCCCTTTCTTTATTATCGTATTATTATATCACGATATTTTATCTTTGTCAACCTAAAAAAGCTGTCGAAATAAATTGTTTTGTTATTTTTTCTTCGCTATATACAAAACAAACTTTCCCTGCCGAACAACTTAAAATAAACCGATATAAATAAAAAAAACAAACTGAGGTGACATACATAAACAAATCACCTCAGCCTATATTAAAGTTTCTTTTTTCTTTCTTCTCTCTTCCAAATGGGAAGGATACTATATATTATTTGCTTGTGCAAACGCCTTCGGATGTGAATTCGTACCATACGCCGCCGAT
>CAZXAU010000023.1:0-33300 GCA_964638675.1 uncultured Lachnospiraceae bacterium | reverse complement strand
GAGTCCAAACCATAGGGGTTCAGATTCCAATGGCGTTTTCACGCAAAAGGATTACAAAGAAGTACAACAGAGGTTATTCCCAAAAGTAATCCTATCCATTGTCTTTTTGTAAGTTTTTCTTTAAATAATACTACTGCAGCAATAGTTGTCAGAATAAGACCCCCGCCGTTGACGATCGGGAAAAATACCGCACTATCCATTACACCGGATAGATAGAGATTTAATTTATTATTGATAGCCACGCATAAACCGCTTATTATCATAATAATAAACCATATCAAAATCCCCTTTTTATCATAATTCATTTTATCTTTTTCAGTTGCAGATTGCTTATCTGATTTTTTCATAAACAGCGCAAAAACACCACAAATAATTGCAGAAGAAGCAAAGGCAATAATTAGAAATTCAGTTGATTCAGTTTTATATATCGTACTTTGATGAACCTTTTGTATAATTCCTATTCCGCCCGTTGCAAAAAAAGCAAGCAGGCATAATATAAGCCATTTCAGATTTGTATTTTTGGCCACATCTTGTTTTTTTGTGGCGAGAGTGAAGCTTACCAACATTAAAACTATTCCTACTATTTGTGACCAGCCTATACTCTCACCAAAAAACATAATGCCTGAAAGTGCAGATAGCAAAGTAGAAAAAGATATAATAACTGAAGTGTATGACATGGGTCCGCAATGTAACGCAGCAATATTAGTAATGCCTTGTAATGCTGTAATCAATCCAAACGCCAAACCAAGAAGTGTTGTAAAAAGTGAAGGAACAGAAATTCCATCCAAAATCAGTAGCATAACGGCGGCAACCAAAGAACCGATAGCATTGAAAATAAAATTGCTGAAACGGGTTTCGGTATTCTTAGAAATATAATACTTTTTAACAATACTTCCAACAAATGCTGCCGTAAGTGTGCAACACACTGTAAAAACTATATTCATATTTTCTTTAGCCATAAC
This sequence comes from uncultured Lachnospiraceae bacterium, assembly GCA_964638675.1. GTDB lineage: Bacteria > Bacillota > Clostridia > Oscillospirales > CAG-272 > SIG714. The sequence goes on along the minus strand of CAZXAU010000023.1, from coordinate 32,338 downwards.
AGCTTCGATGTACGCGGTGCATCAAACTTCAGTATTATATTTCTGCTTATTGTTATTTTCTTTTGAGTATCTTCATCAGTAACAATATATCTATCACGCTCATCAGCAAAAGGCAGTGATATATTAAGTGTCTCACGGCAACAGTATTCCTGTCTGAATGCAAATATAACTCCGCTCTCTTTTTCTGCATCGTAATAGCAAAATGCAGTAAAGTCGGTATTATCACTTTCTGTATGCCAAGGTGTCAGAGTATAAAACTCTGTAAGCAAATAGGGCGATACCTTTTTCCATTCTTTGAGACCAAAACGCAACATATCAAAATTTTGACTTTCATCATAAACAAACTGTGAATCCACATTTAATGATGCAAGGTAAGATGCACGCCAAACATATGGGTCACTGTCACCCGTTGCAGCAAGCTGTGACTGCTTTTCTTTTGTGTTTGCTCCGCAAAACGGAATCCATTTGTTAAACGAGGTAGTCATTGAAAGCCGAAGTGCAGTGCTTGTTCTGTCACTGTCACTTCTGAGCAACGGTATACCGCGCCGCATTGACTCAAGATCATTTCTTCCGCCACCCGACGCACAGGAATCTACAAATCCACAGCCGCCGTATGATAACGTGCAGGAAATAATTTCATCCCACATTTTGTAATGGGCATCAATAAATTTAGCCTCTGTTATCCCCTTTCTATTTGCTCCCTCTGAGTCGTCAAGATACTTCCATAATCCTGCAGAGTTACAGTTATTATCTTCACGATACAGCTCAACCTTGTTTTCACGAAGCATTTTGCATATTCTTTCGGTTGTCCATTTAAGACATTCGGGATTTCCTATGTTATTCGAAATAGCACGCTGGTCTTCCCTGCGGATTGCCCAATCAATATTGTAGCCAAAATTTTTAGCAAGATTTTCAGGGTCTGTAACACGCTCAGGTTCAAACCAAACAAGAGTTTTCATACCGTTTTGGCGTGCAAATTCGGTAGACTCAAGAAATGTTTTGTCAGGCCATTTTACCGGGTCAAGCTCCCATGTTCCTACCGTATCCCACCAGTCGTGCCCTGGCACATAAGGCTCGGCACTTGTGCCGTCGGGGGCTACATACCAGCCTGCATCAAACCAACGGAAATCAACCTTTGCATCCTCTGCTATCATCTTTTCAAGTGTTGGTTTCCAGGTTGAATAACGCTCTGATATACTGCCGTCGGAATTTGGCAGACCCGTATCAGAGGCAAGCGCACAAAGTGAGATCGGTTTAAGAGCTGCCCCTGTAGCATCTGCTTTTGGTAAATTGTGTTTGATATACCAATCACGCCAAAAATTTGTTGCGTAATACTCATTTCTTACTCTATAAAGAGCTACTACAAACAGTGCCGTTCTGATTTTTTCACCCGATTTTAAATAAGTTTTCAGTCCATTTATCGCTGATGCTGTGTAGGTGCTTATCTCGCCATCCGAAGAAAAAGCAGCGTTCCACGTTCCCGCCCAACCTATAGCAAGCATAACACCACCATCACCGTATTCAAGATTGAAATACGGAAATTTGATATGTGTTGCACGGCCTGTATCAGACGAAAAATCCACCCTGTTATTCTGTAGATCAATGCTATACGGTTGATAAAGATTTACACTATCGCCAAGAATACCTTTTAATGTGGGATATTTACCGCTAAATGTAAGCTCTGTTTTTAGTTTCTCAATAATACCGCTGTTTTTATCCGATACATTTTCGAACCAAACCGTCCATTCAGTGACTCCGTGTGAAAAATAATGTGTAAGAACCAAGGTTACTTCCAATGTATCAAGGAAAGAGAACTTAATATTATGAGTTTCTTTGTTTTCTGCTTTTACAACAGTGTCATCAATATAAGTGAAGAATTCCGATGAAAACCCTTTGTATTCATTACCGTCATAAATAAATGAAAAAGGCATATCAGACAGATTATCCAATAACGAACGGTATGCATCGGTTGCCTTTGTATTTACATAGCTTCGTTCCATAGTATTTACTCCTTATTAACAAATTAACAAATTCTTTGCGTTGACATAAGCATCATCAAATGATATTATATCATCGAATTATTATATTTCTATTGTTTTATGATCATTTTTTATGAAATTTCGATCATAGGAGGCAGTATGTACGAACCTAAATATTTGCCGCAATTAACCGAAGAATCTATTTCGCTTCCGCAATTCCGTTTTGCGATACATCATTCGACTAAATGCCACGGTTTTAATGATCCCAAATCCGATCCTTTGCATATTCATAGAGAATTAGAAATATTCTTTAATATTTCCTGTGATGCATCATTTTTGATGAACGGATATACCTATCCTGTTGCCAAGGGTGACATGATAATATCCCGTCCGGGCGATGTGCATATGGCAATTTTCCATAAAACCACCATACAAGAGCATATATGCCTTTGGATAGATGCAGATTTCAATTCTCCGCCATTTGCGTTTTTAAATAAAGAAAATTTTTCTCCATTGATATCATTTAATACTCAGACCAAAAAAGATTTACAATCTCTGTTTATTTCACTTTGGGAAGCCTGCAATAACGGCGGACATGAGCTTGCAAAAATATCTTATTTATTGCAAATTTTTACAATTATTGAGGAAAAGGATACGAATCTACCACAACACTCTCTTATACCCGAATCTCTTCAAAAGATAGTAACAGATATTCAGCAAAATTATTCAACGATCCATAATGTTAACGATATTGCAAACACACACTTTGTAAGCTCTGCCACATTGACTCGCTGGTTCAGAAAATATATCCACTCATCACCGCGCGACTATCTGGAATCTGTAAGGCTTTCAAATGCATTAAAGTTGCTTAACGAAGGCTCTTCTGTCACAAATGCATGTATGCAATCGGGTTTTTCAGATTGCTCACATTTTATAGCTCTTTTTAAAAAGAAATTCGGAGAAACACCGTTACAGTATAAAAACAAAGGAAGAATAGACTAAAAATAATTATTATAAAAAAGCAGACCTTACGAAAAATCGCAAAATCTGTCCCTGATTATCGAGCTTTTTAGTTCAAGTCCTCCCAGATATTTATTTTAACTTTTCCTCTGAAAAAGAGAATCACCCTTAAAAAAGCTGCTTAAATACTGTGACTATAAAAAGAAACACCATTGAGACCAAACCATAGGGGTTCAGATTTCAATGGTGTTTTCAGATGGTGGAGACGAGGGGGCTCGAACCCTTGACCTCTCGGATGTGAACCGAACGCTCTGACCAACTGAGCTACGCCTCCGTTACTTGTTTATATAATAACACACTCTTTTGTAAAAATCAATAGCTTTATTAAATAATCTCAAATATCATTCAGAAAGCAAAATATCCCGTTTTTTATTCGGTGATATTTTGCTGTTCTGAATACTGTTCGTTTTTTATTTTACTATTGCCGCAAACGTCTTACTGCGTCTTAAGACAATTTTCGCCAATCGATACATTACCCGGACAGTTATATGTTTTTCCCTGTGCCAAAGCTGTAATAAGGCAATCGCTTGCGATTATTTCGGTAACAGCCTGGAGACAGTCGTCGCCCGATTCGATATAGATATTACCGCCTGTGATCTGGATATATCCTCTGCCGACTTCTTTATCATTTGACGATTTGATTCCGTCATTTCCGGCTATGACCTTGATGTCTCCGCTTTCGATCTCAACGCTGTCCTTACCTCTGATTCCGGTATTGTATGCATTGACGACCAGAGTGGTTTCTTTGATCTTTATATCGTTTTTACTTGAAATTCCGTTTTTATAGTTTCCGTTTACGGTGAGCTTTCCGCTTCCCTTTATTGTGATATCATCGCAAGAGAAGATGCATGCATTAGGCTCGTCGGTGCCGTTTTCAAACTTATAGTTTGCGGTATCGGTGAGAACATTTTCTGTTCCTGCCATGACATTAAAAGTCACCTTATCGGCACTCTTTACATATATCGGTGCACTCGTCTTGCACGTAATATTTACACCGTTGAGAACAAGCTCTACCTTATCCTGCTTTGTAACTTCAACATATATCTGACCGTCATCAAGTGTACCCGAGAGGGTGTATTTTCCGGCAGATGTGATCTTCACGATTCCGTTTTCGTATTTTGCACCCTTTCCGCATACGGTATTGTTGCCGTCAAGCTTGATGCTTGAATCGGTACCCGAATCGGACGGTGTATTGCCTGCTGATGTAGGCTGAGATGTTTTATTGCCCTCATCGATCGGTGTCCTTGTTTCTTCTGAACCGCCGTTGCATGATGAAAGCGGTATAATAACCATCGCCAGAACAAGGACGATCGCTATAAACATTGAGATTCTGTTTTTTTTCATAATTACTCCTCACTATTCTTTTTTGAATACGATCTGCAATAGCAAGATATCATATTTTTATTATTTTGTCAATACATCAAAAAAATAATTTACACTTTAACAATTTTTCGGAAAATATTCTATTAATTCAGGTTGCAATATCGCTAAATCTTCTTAAGCTTGCAATGCGAACCCATCAGCCGTTTTGTACCGACCTTATCAAATGCCACCTCATAAAGATATTCCCCGCCCATATTTGTCACCGAAAGAACATCTCCCTCTCCGAAGATCAGGTGTTTGACTCTGTCGCCTGCAGATATAGTGGCATCCTGCGTTTTTTTCTGTCCCGCTGTTCCGTACAAATTTAAGACAGACAAATTTCCGGTGCTCGCAGATGCACTCTTTGACTCTAAAGATTTTCTTTGATTTCCGTATTGCTCAGCATGTTTATCGGTAAAATCATAGCTTTCTTTGCTCATTTCCGAAATAAATCTCGATTTGGGATTATTCTGCGTACGCCCGAATATCATTCTCTCATGTGCATAAGTTACATACAGCTTTCTCTTTGCCCTAGTAAGTGCGACATATGCAAGACGCCTTTCCTCTTCGATCTCCTCGGGATTGACTATTGTCTGCATAGAGGGGAAAATTCCCTCCTCCATTCCGACAAGGAAGACCGTCGGAAATTCAAGTCCTTTGGCTGAATGTATAGTCATCATGACCACCGCATCGGCGGTTCTGTCATAATTATCGACATCGCTCATCAGTGCTATATTTTCGAGGAATCCACGCAACGAGGGGTCTTCAGCATTCTTTTCATATTCGGCGGCATTTGATATAAGTTCTCCGACATTATCAATTCTTTCTTTTTCGGCTTCCCCGAGAGAAATGAGCATTTCCTTATATCCTGTTTTTTCTACGACCTCTTCAATGAAAACATGCAACGGCATTTCATGCGATCTTTCTCCGAGCGACCGGATCATCAGGCAAAAATCGCCCAGCTTTTCGGCTGATTTTGCTATTGATGTGTATTGATCTGCCTTCGACATGATATCAAACATCGAAACACCCTGTAAATGTGCAAGCTCTCTTACGGCATTGACAGTAGTAGCACCGATCTTACGCTTCGGCTCATTTATTATTCGCTCAAGCCGTACATCGTCATCATTATTGACGATCAGCGTAAGGTATGCAACAACATCCCTGATCTCTTTTCGGTCATAGAATCTTTTTCCGGCGAGCACCCTGTACGGTATGCCGCTTTTCACCAATGAAGCCTCTATGCTGTTTGACTGGGTGTTCATTCTGTAAAGAACGGCGAAATCACCATACTTCAGACCTTCTTTTGCAATAAGCTCTGTAATTTTCGATGCAACGAATCTTCCCTCGTCATTCTGATTGGATAGCTTGACAAGATGGACCTTTTCTCCCATTCCGTTTGCCGACCAGAGCTGTTTGCCCTTTCTGCCCTTGTTGTTTCCTATGACACTGTTTGCGGCATCAAGGATATTTCCGCACGATCGGTAATTCTGCTCGAGCTTGACGGTTTTTGCACTCGGATATGTGTTGTCAAATGTCAGTATATTTTCAATGGTTGCTCCCCTGAATCTGTATATACTCTGATCGTCATCTCCTACCACCATTATATTACAGTATTTACCCGAAAGAAGCCTTGCAAGCTCAAATTGTGCTTTGTTTGTATCCTGATATTCATCGATGCAAAGGTACTTATATCTTCTCTGATAGTATTCCCTCACCTCGGCGTTGTCACGGAGAAGAGCCACTGTCTTGAAAATAATATCGTCAAAATCAACGGCGTTTGCCTCTTCAAGCCTTTTTTCATACTGTTTATAAATTTTTCCGATCTTCTGCTGTTTATAATCGTTTGAAGCGGATATAATATACTCATCCGGCGTGACAAGAGAATCCTTCGAACGGCTGATTATATTCATCACGGTTTTTACTGGGAACATTTTATCGTCAAGATTCATATCCTTGATACACTGCGACAAAACCTTTTTGCTGTCGTCTGTGTCGTATATTGTGAATCCCGATCTCAGCCCGACATATTCTGTATATCTGCGAAGTATCCGCACGCAGATCGAGTGAAATGTTCCGCTTGCAATATCCCTGCTCTTTTCCTCGCCCAAAAGTGCGCACAGACGTGTTTTCATTTCATCTGCCGCCTTATTTGTAAATGTTATGCTCATCATCTGCCACGGTTCGCATCCCGGAGTAGAATACATATCGAGAATCGAAGCAAGAATTTTTCTGTCTATGCTGCCGGGTATCATTTCCAGATCGGCAACCGCTTCTTCGGTCAGTCCCTGAGGGATCTCTTCGGAATAATATGAATTTCCGAAACGCATAATATGAGCTATTCTTCTGACAAGCACGCTTGTCTTTCCCGAACCTGCACCTGCAAGTACGAGAAGCGGACCGTTTACTGTATATATCGCCTCTCTCTGGGCATCATTGAGATCGGAATAGTATATATCAAAGGCTCTTTTTTTAGCTTTTATAAATTTTTTCTTCAAAAAATCTGTCATTATTTATATCTTCTCTCTTTTCATTTGATTATCGCAGTAAATTTTAGCACAAAAATCAGAATAAATCAAGATTATTCTGAATTTTTACATATTTCATCTTGATTTTTACAGTAATTGTGGTATAATACAATCTGTAAACGAAACGGAGGTTTCAATTCATGAAAAAAACGATCGTAATTATATTTCTTGCGTTGCTGATTTGCATCCCGGGTACCTTGCTGACTTCGTGTCAAAGGGAAACACCGACCGAAACAACAACTGTAATTCCGGGCACACACAGTACACCGTCCTCTACCCCGACACACGGACGCCCGGCGTTAGTTACAGCAACTATAACATCGTCCGGTACGACAACACCGAGTAACACAAACCGCACGGGTCTGCAAACGCCGACTCACAGTACGCTGACAACAATCCCTGTTTTGACTCCCACTCCCACTTTGGATCCTACTCCCACTGAGGAACCCGAGCCTATCCTTGTAAATACATCGGGTTGTATACGTTCGGACACCGGAACATACCTCAACCTCACCTGCGACTGGAAAGTTGAAAAGATTGAGGGGACGAATAACTATATTTTCACGGCGGTTGTTGTGCTTGAATCATACTCCCTCTACTGTACCCACAGAGACAACGGCAGACTTGTGATCGGTGATTTGGTTGATACAAACTATTACTCGCCTGATATCAGCATTGACAAAGAGGCAGGCTTCCAGACCACATATTTTACGGCACAGAACTGTATACTTAACCGGGATCAGATAAAATCGGGTGTAGACCTTTTTGCCTCATGGTCGTTTTACGGAACATACTCGGGTGAAAAGCTTGATGTTATAACGGCAAGCGGTCATGTTACCTTCTGCGAGGAGACCTGAGCCTTAGATTTCTGCATTTTATAACATAACGGGAATAAACATATAAGTCATATAAAGGGTAGGAATATTTTTGTTCTTTGGGATTCGCAAGAATATCTTTTAAAGTCACCAATATATTTTTCGGGAGGGCTTCCTATTGGATGTTCTCCCGATTTTTCTGTGAATCCTCGCCAAATTCAAATGAACAATAAAAAAACTGAGAATAAAGAATACGAGCATAACTTGAATTAACAAATAAATAGATATTTTTTTTCAAATATATATTTACAAAACAGAATAAAAGTAGTATAATAGGGAAGGTATGCAAAATTGCCAACCGAGAAAGGTGGGCTGTCAGCCCAATTGGATCATATCAGAGTAACGGAGAAGAATGATGTTCGGATACATAAAACCATACATCCCCGAGCTTAAGGTAAAGCAGCATATTCTTTACAAAGCGTATTACTGCGGACTGTGCAAAAGGCAAAAAAAGCTCACTGGTTTTCTTTCACCGTTCACACTATCGTATGACTTTGTTATGCTGGCACTCGTTCGCTCGGCACTGCTCGGTGAAATTCCCGAGATCAAAACGGGTGTATGCTCGTACAATCCATTGCGAAAAAAGCAGTATGTTGCGAAAAGTCCTGCTCTTGATTACACCGCCCGCGTTGCAGCTGTGCTGAATTATTACAAGGTCAAGGACGACATAGCTGATTCAAAAGGTCTGAAAAAGCTTAAATATATTTGTCTGTTGCCCTTTGTTTCCCATTCACGAAAAAAGGCAATGAAAGCCGATCTTCCTGAGAGTGAGATAATACAGTCACTTAAAAGGCTGAGTGAAATTGAAAAGAGCGGTTTGCTCTCCCCCGATGTTCCGTCTGAGGAATTCGGAAATCTTCTTTCTTCAATAGCATCGCACGGCATCGGAGATCCGCTTGCCGAATTCGCCTGCCGGAAGATCTTCTTCTCACTCGGAAAATGGATATATCTTGTCGATTCACTTGACGATCTTCCGAAAGACATAAAGAGCAACAGCTACAATCCTTTTGCATCGTCAGAGCTTGACAGCAAAGAACTTGAAGATCTGTTACAACTGACATTGAGAGACGGCGATAAATATATTCAAAAGCTGGCGGATTATGACAGGGACATCATCGATATAATAAAAAACATATATCTTCTCGGCACCGAAAAGATTGGCAGCACGATTATTGATAAATTGAACTCGAAAGAGGAAAGGAAAAGTACAAAGTGAACGATCCATATAAAGTTCTTGAAATTTCGCCCGATGCCACCGATGAAGAAGTAAAAAAGGCATATAAAAAGCTGGCGAAAAAATATCACCCCGATAATTTTGTAGACAATCCGCTTTTCGAGCTTGCCGAGGAAAAAATGAAAGAGATAAACGATGCATACAATACAATTATGCGTCAACGCTCGGAGCAGGGCAAGAGATCGTCAGGCAGAGCGAGCTTTTCACAGATACGTATGCTGATAAATCAGGGCAGAATAGGTGAAGCGGAAACATATCTTCGCTCCGTTCCCGAAAGCGAGCATAACGCCGAATGGAATTTTCTCACCGGGCTTTGCTACGCCACAAGGGGATATTATTACGAGGCACGCAAGTATATCGAAAACGCCATATACATGGACCCCGATAACAATGAATACCGCAATACGCTTAACAGAATGAGCAATATATCAAACGAGAGAAAGGCAACATACTCATCAAGTGAAACACATACGGGAGCAACAGGCTGCAACCCATGCTCGGTATGTCAGGCACTTCTCTGTGCAGACTGCTGTTGCGAATGTATGGGCGGAGATCTTATCCGTTGTTGCTGATAAACCGATGAAAAAGAAAAGAAATTATGCAAAACACATAGCAATCTCGGCTATGCTTACGGCACTTATCTGCGTAATACTCTCACTCGGAAGTCTTTTTGAAACGCTTGATCTGTCTTTTGCAACGATATCATCTCTTATAATATGGATAGCTCTCCTTGAATTCGGAAAGAAAACCGCATGGGGGATATACTTCCCAAGCGGTCTGATCTCGGCTCTTTTTCTTCCGTCAAAATTTCCGGCACTGTTTTTCATATGCATAACAGGCTGGTACCCGATGTTCAAATCGACCATCCAGAAGAGGATAAAAAACAAAAAGCTTCTCACACTTATCAAGCTGCTTGTTTTCAATATTACCGCTATTTCACTGACAGCCTTTGTATATTTTTTCGGAGCACTGCTCGGGATCTCTCTCGGTGAGGAAGTTACGAAGGTTTATATAGTGATAATGCTCGTTTTGTGTAATGTTGCATTTATCGTGACAGACATATTAATGGATAAGCTTGTCATCGTGTATATTGTAAAAATACGTGATAAGCTTGTAAAACTGAAAATAGTTGACAAATATCACGACTGATGCAAAATAAAGTAAAATAAATAAAAAAAGGAAAATTACTCTTTTATATGGACAATTTACCGTCATTTTTGATAGTATCGCTCGTTCTTTTATTTTTGTCGGGCTTCTTCTCGGCAACCGAAACGGCATTTTCTTCACTTTCGGTGATAAAGATCAAGGGAATGATATCATCCGAAGATAAAAAGGCAAAAAGGGCAGAAAAAACCTTGACGATTTACGAGAATTTTGACCGACTTCTCACAACACTGCTTATCGGCAACAATATCGTAAATATTCTGTTATCGACAATATCCACGATATATTTCACATCGGCAATATTGAATCAGTCATATGCCGCCGCACTGTCCACCGCCGTTGTAACGATCGCTGTGCTTATATTCGGAGAGATCACCCCCAAAAACCTCGCCAAGGAAGCTCCCGAGGGCTTTGCGATGTCGGTGACCCCAATAATAAGCGTACTTATGACTATATTCACTCCATTCAATCTGCTGTTCAACCTTTGGAAAAAGCTGATATTGAAAATATTCAAAGTAAAAAAAACATCGGCAGTCACAGAAGGAGATATTATAACTATAGTGAGCGAGGCTGAAAGCGGCGGAGAGATAGACGAAGAAGAGGGCAAGATCATCAAAAGTGCAGTAACCTTCGGAGACCTTGATGTCTACTCTGTAATGACCCCCCGTGTAAACCTTATAGCGGTAGAGAAAAACGACAGTAAAGAAGAAATATACGAGACATTCTCAAAAAGCGGTTTTACACGTATACCGGTATATGAAGATACCGTCGATAACATCATCGGAATAATTAATCTCAAGGATTATTATGAAAAGGTCATGCTCGGAAATGAAACGACAGACAAGGTAATTTCAAATGTCACATTCATATCACAGCACGCCAAGATCGACGATGTCCTGAAGGTTCTTCAGAGTGAAAAATGTCACCTTGCAGTGGCAGTCGATGACTACGGAGGAACTGCCGGAATAATCACCGTTGAGGATATCATAGAGGAGCTCGTCGGAGAAATATACGACGAGAGAGATAAGATCGAAAAGGCTGTCTGTGAAAACAGTGACGGCAGTTACACCATAAAAGGAAGCAGTGAGATCTGTTCCCTTCCCGAAGAGCTTCACATTCCCGAAAGCGATGATTACACGACACTTGCAGGATTTATCATACTTCACGCAGAAAAGATCCCCGAGCAGGGCGAGTGCTTTTCTATCGGTGATCTGAATATAAAAATAGCAAGCGTCCTCGAAAACAGAATTGAGGATGTCGAAATTACAATAAACCAAAAATAAAAAACTATATAACTTAACTTAGATTTAAGGACGGTGTCCGGATCCCGGCATAAACCGAACAAAAACCCGGCGCTGTTCCGAAAAATGCCGCATTGCGGCGGAACGGAGAAATTATGGCAGATTTATTCAATCAGAATGATGAACGCAGTGCATATTGCGGAACACTGCGTGAGAGTGACATCGGAAAAGAAGTGTGCGTTTGCGGATGGGTAGGCAGACAGCGTGACCTCGGCTCACTTATTTTTATCGATCTTCGTGACCGTACGGGAATCGTACAGTTAGCATTTGACGAAAACAGCGACAAGGAAGTATTCGACAAAGCATTTTCATGCCGCAGTGAATATGTTCTCTCGGCTAAGGGCGTTGTACGTATGCGTTCCTCAATCAACAACGAAATTCCGACAGGAAAAATCGAAGTTTTCGTAAAAAGCATGAAGATCCTTTCGGCGGCAAAAACCCCTCCTTTTGAAATATCAGACAGCAAAAAGGCCAAAGATGAGCTTGCACTGAAATACAGATATCTCGACCTTCGCCGCCCCGAGCTTCAGAAAAACATCAAGCTCCGCCACGATGTCGCAAGAATAGCAAGAGAATATTTCTATGAAAACGGATTTTATGAGATCGAAACTCCGATGATGATAAAATCCACACCCGAAGGTGCAAGAGACTATCTTGTTCCCTCACGTATTCATAAAGGCAAATTCTATGCTCTTCCGCAGTCACCTCAGATCTACAAACAGCTCCTCATGGTTGCAGGATATGACCGCTATATACAGATAGCAAGATGCTTCCGTGATGAAGATCTGCGTGCAGACCGTCAGCCCGAATTCACTCAGATAGACCTTGAGATGTCGTTTGCAACTCAGGAAGATATCATGAATATGAACGAAGGCTTCATCGACCGTCTTTTCAAGGAGCTTTTCAATATCGATCTTCCCCCGATGCCGAGAATGACATTCGCCGATGCGATGAATAATTACGGTACGGACAAACCCGACACGAGATACGGAATGAAAATTCAGAATATTTCTTCTGTATTTGAAAATTCGGCATTCTCTGCATTTGCCGATGCTGTCAAGGCAGGCGGAAGCGTGAGAGCTATCGTAGCCGAAAATTCAGCATCTGTGCTCTCAAGAAAAGAGATAGATAAACTGACAGAGCATGCAAAAGGCATCGGTGCAAAAGGTCTTGCATACATCCGTTGGAGCGAAGACAAACCGAACTGCTCGTTTGCAAAGTTTATGACAGCTGAAGAGCTTGACTCTCTCTGCTCAATGCTCGGAATGAAAAAGGGCGATGTGGCACTTGTATGTTCGGGTCCCGATAAAACAGTGCTTCCCGTACTCGGTGCACTCCGCGGAATCGTTGCAAGAAAGCTCGATATCATTCCGAAGGGCGTATACAACTTCCTTTGGATCACCGAATTCCCCTTCTTTGAGTGGAACGAGGAAGAAGGCAGATGGGATGCAATGCATCACCCCTTCACAATGCCGATAGAAGAGTGCCTGCCGATGCTTGAGAGCGATCCCGGTTCGGTCAGAGCAAACTGCTATGACATGGTCCTCAACGGAATAGAGCTTCTCTCCGGTTCAATCAGAATTACAGACTGGACGCTTCAGGAAAAGATGTTCGACGCTCTCGGACTTACAAAAGAAGAGATCGAGGCCAAATTCGGATTCCTCGTTGACGCATACAAATACGGAGCACCTCCGCACGGCGGAAGCGGAATGGGTCTTGACAGACTTGTCATGCAGATCTCACAGGCAGAATCACTGCGTGATGTGCTTGCATTCCCGAAGGTTCAGAACGCATCTGAGCTTATGTCAAATTGCCCTTCAACAGTTGCACAAAAAGACCTCGATGCACTCGGCATAAAGATCACCGAAACTGAGTGATTTTCGTAATAAACAAAAAACTGAAAAATATAAAACCCCCTTGATGCAGATAATTGAAATGAATCAATTCAAAATGCACCAAGGGGATTTTATTTTTTCAAATCTTAAAGTATACAGCAATCATCATCGTAGATGTTTGATCGTTAATTTTTGATTGTCGGATTTCCGTATTCCACATTGTCTTTAATCGACTGCCTTATAGTATTAAAGATCTGCTCCCGTTCGCTTCCTTCGCTCATAAGAGCCTTGATAAGATCATAACAAGGGTCTTTTGCTTTAATTTCGTCCAAATTAACTGATTTATCGGTATCAGAATAATATGACGGAATATAAATAGATACGATCGCACCGTCAACAGTCATAGTGATCTCGGTTATTCTACCGGAATAAACCTCATATGATATTTCATTGCTTCCAACCTTTTGAACAACAGCCGTGTATTTTTTGCTTCCTTCTTCTATTTTAGAAAAATCATCAACACACACACCTACAGACTCTGACAGGTATGACGATAATTTATTGTCTTTAGCTTTTTCGGAATACTTCACTTTTATCATCAAATCTGATGATTCATCCCCCAAATAATACCAGTATCCATATCCTTTGTTCGAATCGTCAATATGTTTTACACAGCTGACATACTTATTAATCTGCGGTATCTGAGGAAAAATATCTTCAATCCTGATAAAAGCATTATAATTATTCTTCTGTTTTTCCGCATAAAATTCTTCGAGCGTATATGGCTCCGGCGTGCTACAACCTATAACTTCGGGCGTGTTCGGCAACGAAGTACCGCAACCTATATCTTTGGACGGTATGCTACTTGTGTCTTTAACATCAGTACCAATATCTTCGGTTACAGTTGTAATAGGCATATTATTTTTACTGCATGACTGCATACAACAAATGAGTATGATCATTGCGGTGATTACAAAAATAATTTTCTTTGACATAATTTATTCTCCTTTAATTAACTTAAGTTAAAGAATGTTCTTGTTTTTGACATGTATAAAATACATTTCTAAACTCATTGACTCGTTTGTAGTGAAATACGGAATATTCATTGGATAACATGAATTAGTTTTACTTATTCTGATTGTAAAGCAAATACCTATAACCTGAAATTTTATTTCTGCAATCATCGCATAATATTAAACCTTCAGTCACATTGGTAGCCTTCCTATTTTCACCATATAAGCACTTTGGTTCTCCGGAAGTATAGTGATGTGATCCATGGAGCGTATGCATCATTTCATGAAAGGTAGTTGAAGCAAAAATTTTGTTTTCAGCCAATGTATTATAAACACTTATTCTCGCCTTATTAGCAGCTCCCCATCCAAGAACGCCATTGGTGTGTGAGCCATCATTGATCGCACATGTCTCATGTCCTGTATATAACAATACAGTATATTTGGAATCTTGAAGAGGAGTCGACGGTAATTGATCATGCATTTTATTACTGCATTTATGATGTAATCCGTTTAAACAGTTATTATACACTATTGATTCGTCGCTATTCAATTCTATAGTACAGTGATTTGAGAACAAATTATCGTTGGTACACCTTTTAGACATATATTCTGACGATTTTAAGAGACAATTGCTTGTATATGGATAAGATTCGTAATAATTGCTCGGATTGCTCCAATATGTTACTATTACCTGAACCCCGAAATATTCTTTCATAGCAGTATAGATCGATCTATTTTCATCAGATCCGGCAGGAGTTGTAAATATACCTTTAATCTTCTCTGAAGCATTTCCATGTCTAGCCGCAAATGCCTCATCATAATAAACGCAAAGATTATTTGTAAGAATCCGTGGATCCCAGGTTGAATTAGTCGAAGAAGTTGTTTGTATTAGCTTATTGTTACTGTCAAGCGCCATATGCAAAGATGTATTGTTATATGTTTGATATCTGCTCTCCAGATAATACACTTCTCCCGATCTTCTCAAACGCCAAAGCTGCCGCTGGCTGTTTGACAGATATGTTTCCTGCTCAATTGCAGTGCCTTCGGTAAAATTAGCGGGAGAGGCAAGATATAGACCGGTTTCCTCATTTTTAACATGATAAAACGGACATCCGCCTAAATCTCCGAAATATTCGAATTTCCAAAGATATCTCGAATCGCTGACAGAGTTACCAGAAATAACCTGAGTGTCCGACTGGTTTCCATCATTTCGTATAAACCGTCCTGTTGTATCATTCATTATTGTGCTGACAAACGAGTCAGCTGCATCAACAGGCAGAATGCTCCATTCATCGTGTAGATCCGTATTATCAGTATATACAGACAATCTCAAAGTAGTATTGTTCTGATAACTACCCGTGCTCAAAGACATAACATAATATAGTTCACTTGTTGAACCTTTCGGAACCAATATAATCGCCTCGTGTGAAGTTTTATACATTTTCCACTTTGTATTGTCAGAGATTTCAGTATAGTTTTTTATGAGTGGTGATGATGACAAAGATGCGGATGCACTGAAACCTAAGTATTTTTGAGATGTAACATTTTGAATCGTATAGTAACCGTCCGATTGTTTTTTAAACTCCCATTTTCTTGAAAAAGGTATTCTATTACTGTAGTACAAATCATACTGTAAAATATTTGCACCGTCTGATGTATTGTTACTTGGATATGCAAAACGCTTTGAAAATTCATTTTGAATAAAGTATACACCGTCTTTCGGTTGGAAAGCTGTCATATCAGAACGTGTGGATTGGCTTAATGTTTGACTTTCTTTCTCAGCCATTTCAATATCATTGACTGCTGCGATTCGAGCGTTAGATAAAAATATTACAAGAATGATTGGTAATATTAATATACTGATAACTTTTAGACATCTGAACAACTGTTTCTTTTTCATAGTTTTATCTCCGTTGTTTTTTACTGATTTCATTTTTTTCGCCGCATGTTTTGATAAGCAAGTGTTAAAGAATGGTGATAAATATTATCAAAACTCTTTAAAAGATCATTAGCAGCGACATTGGCAAAAAATCTTTTATCAAACAATAAATGCCCGTCTTATTCCCCGGTACCTCCCTTCCTAATTACTTCCTTATTATACATCATTTTCTAACCAAAGTCAACATACAATATATCTAAAATATATAATTTGTTTTTATGCTTCTTGCTGGGAAATCATCTTTTCACGCTGATTTTAACTCTAAAAACTTTGAGGTTTATTCTCAAATTTTAAGAAATAAATGAATATTATAAACTGGCAGACAGATTAAAGATGTCTGCTTTTTTTCCTTGATTAAATCGTGAAGCTATTTGTATTCTTACTATTTCAGCCACTATTTTCTGATGAAATTATATGACATAATATCGGATGATCGGTCAATAATAATAGCATCGGGAAGATTATTTCCGCAAAATGATAATTCAGATAACAAAATTACCAGTCGAATGATTTAATTGTATAAAAGAAGGATAAAAAAATGGATCATACCGAAGAACTGTACAAATATATATATAAAAACACACAGATGGGGATGGGGTCTACATCAACCGTACTTGCCGCATACGAAGGAAGCGCGCTCTGCGACGAGCTTTCGCACGAAAACGGAGAATACGGAGACATTTTTGCACAGGCAAAGAAGGCACTCGGAGACAAGACACGCCGTATCGGTCTGACGCCTAAAGAAAAATTCATGACTTCATATATGATACGCTTGAAGCTTCTGCATGATGCAGGAGATTCCAAAGCGGCAGAGATGATCATGCAGGGCAATAATATGGGCATGATAGGAGCTATACGTGCAAAAAACTCATGTGAAAATGCCGACGATGCATCAAAGGCACTTGCACAACGATTGATAGACTTTCAATCGAATTCTATAGATTGCATGAAAAAGTATCTTTGACAAGACATTCAAAGAGGAAGAAAATACAATCACTCTATTTTTTCACCGAAATGCTTTACTTCCTCTTTGAATAATAAAGTGAGATAAATTCGTTTTTTCATTCCGCATCTTTATATTTTTTCCGACGCTCAAGAATATTTTTGCATATTCTTTGCTTCGACAAGTAATTCAAGGATTCTTGTTTAATATATATTTGAATGACAAAAGCGGAGGAAAAACAATGAATTTGGAAAAAAGATTTAACTATCTGACAAAACAAATAATAAAAAAACTTTCTGAACATTTTGACGGCAAGAAGGACAAGTATCTTGCCGCATCGATTGCCGAATATGTATTGAGAGAATCGCTCTGGACAGTATGCTCATTTCTTCTTGCATCATGCAACACCTTTTTTTCTACATATCCGTTGGGTCTTGCACTTTTATGCGGAAAAAGTAAAAACGTACTCTTTATATATCTCGGTTGCCTCTTTTCTGCCTTTTCAATAAATCAGGGCGGAATAGGCTACGCCATATGCTATACATTGGTAATACTGCTGAGGTATGCCGTATCAAAATATCTCTGCGATGACAGTGTAAAAATTTTTGAAGAAGGATATTTTTTACGCACAATATCGGCTCTTGGTTCCGGATTTGTGATTTCGGTAATCAATTGCTTCGCAGACGGCTTTTCACTCTCTTCATTCGGCGGACTTATATTCATGAGTGTAGTACCGTTCGGACTGAGCTTTTTGTTCTGCGGACTTGACAGGAAGAAGAGCTCCCTGCACTATATTGCAGGGTCTGCCGCACTCGGTTTTTGTTTCGTGCTCTCAATGAGTAAATTCGGTTTTTTCGGGTATTCGCTCGGAATTGCTGCATGCAGTGCACTGACAGTATATATTTCGCTTAAATTTGATTCCCTTTCAGCAACTGTAATATCGCTTATCTGTGGACTTGCCTGCGGTGAGCCTATCCTCGCCCCGATGTTTGCACTTGTAGCCCTCTTTTACTCAGTGACAGATAAAGTAAACAAAAAACTTTCCCTGCCGCTCGGACTGCTCTTTGGTGCAATTTATTCATTTTGGATATTCAAACAGAATGCACTTACATATGTATTGCCCGACCTGTTGTGCGGATCACTGATTATTTTCCCGATAAGATTTTTCGGAAAGAGCAACAAAAACGAAAATAATGAAAAACTTATTGAAAAAGATAAGGAAATTGAAAGCGAACTGAACCGTGTTTCGGAAAAACTTGCAAGAGAGGATTCTGACAGAATATCGGAAAATATGACATCCCTGTCACAGATGCTTACCACTGTCTCGGACAACCTGAAATACCCGGGGTATGATGAGGTTTACCGCATGTGCGAAAATGTCTGCACCGACAACTGTTTGTCATGCAGACAGAAGAAAAAATGTCTGAAAAAGCCTGAAGAAAACAGCGATGTCATCGAAAGGCTGAGCCATACACTTTGTGAAACAGGGTATATTACAAGTGAAGATATGCCACGTGAGCTTATCGATTCATGCAAAGCCGCTAAGACGCTTGCCCAGGATATAAACAGCGAATACGGAATGCTTATCCGATCCAAAATGACAGGAGACAAAACGAAAGCATTTGCCTACGGATACGGATGTGTTGCAAAACTTATAGACGAAAGTACAAAATCACGTCAGAGTGAAATTGCCGTTGACCTAAAGCTTTCCGAAAAAGCAGCTGAAATTGCAAAAAAGCTCAAGCTTGATTGTGAAAGTATTTTTGTCTTCGGAGACAGACGTAAAACGGTCATTGCCAAAGGTATGAGCGATATTGCCCTCAACATCTCGGGAAACAGCATAAAAAAAGAATTTTCCGAAATATGTGCTCTCCCGATGAGCACACCGTATATCGAGTATTCCTCCGGAAAATGGAGAATGAAGCTTGAAAGTCTTCCCGTAATATCATGCAAATTCACAAGTCTTTCAAAACCAAAGGACGGCGAAGAGGTCTGCGGCGATACAGTCCGCTCCTTTTCATCAAATGACGGATTTTTTTATACCGTACTCTCAGACGGAATGGGAAGCGGAAAACAGGCGGCACTCGTTTCACACATATGTTGCAGCTTCTCGGAAAAGCTTACCCTCTCGGGAGGAAGTCTGAAAACTGTCGTCGAAACAATAAACAATTATATGCTCGGTCAGAACTACGAAACATCGTCAACCCTTGACCTCATGCGTGTTGATCTCTATCAGTCAAAGGTCTGTTTCGTGAAAAGCGGTGCGGTCTCATCTATGATACTGAGAAACGGTCATGTGTTCAGGATCTCATCAGCAACCCTCCCACTCGGTGTTGTACGTGATATTAATGCCGAAGTGACAAGCTTCTCGGTAATGCCGGGAGATTACATCATCCTGACATCAGACGGTGTCGCTCCCGATCTCGAGAGCTGTCTGCTGATCGCCGATTCGGTGACAAGCAAAGCAGATCTTCCGATCGAAGCTATCGCTCAAAGCATAATAAATGATGCATCAAGCTCAGGCAGACGCTCGGATGACATGTCTGTTGCGATCGTGAAAATTGAAAAATAGAAAAAAACAAAATAAACGAAGCTGTGAAAAAAACGATCATCACAGCTTCGTTTTGTTTTTGTCATATAAGTTGCTCGATTAAGCAGTCTTAAAGTCTTCTGAACAGCAGTGCACTTGCAGGATAATTGCTAATGTCAAATTGCCTGTCTGTTCCTGAATTCATGACATCGAATATCAGAGTATCGGCCTCTCCCTTCGTCAGGATCCCCTCACAGCATGAATAAGTTTTATATTTTAAATCATCAAGCGTAAATGGGTTTTCGGGATCTCCCTTGGGAATGAGCACTTTTTTTTCGATCTTACTGCCGCCGCACAGCATGATTTCGACTCTTGAACCCCTGATCCCGGCATCACGGTTTTCCATAGAAGAATCTTCTATAAGCTCGATTTTTTCAATCAGCGACAAAATTTCTTGCGGTATATCTGATACGTCGAGATCTGAAAGCGTAAAATTGCCCTTGAAAAGTGCACTTGCAAGCGTATAATGTATCGAGAATTTTGAATCGTCATCGCACCTTGGCAGCTTTATCTGCCCTGCTATATCAATGGCATTTTTATATATATAGACATTGACCTTTTCTATTTCATCAGCTGAAAATGGGTGTTCGTTTTTCAGCTCAAGTGCCGCCTGAATTGAACAATGTGTATGCCGACATGAGGGATAGGGCTTGAAATAGCACTCGTCTGCGGCAAAGCTCTCACCGAGTCGGCATGTCAGCATAGAATAATCAACACTGTCACTCATTGCGTGGAACCATCCCTTTGAGCTCTGAAGCGGATTGTCAAAACTCTTCACTCCGTAAGATACGAGCTTTGCTGAAATTATACCGCTCTGTGCCGCTCTTGCGGGATTAATCGGTTTACACGACTGTCCGGATTCGGCAACGATAAGCAGACCTGAGCTTTGTGTGGTCGCAAGTGCCATTGAATTATATATTCCCTCGCTGTCAAGTCCCATAAGCTTTGCACAGGCTGCGGCACAGGCAAGTGCCCCGGCAGTTCCGGTTGAATGAAATCCACGCCTGACAAGTCCGGGCTGAACCGCCGCCGCTGTCCTGCAATATATTTCATAACCGACAGCTATCGAGACAATGATATCCTTCTCACTGACGCTCAGAGTTTCAGCAAGAGCCATCACCGCCGGGATAACATGAGCACCGACATGACCCATAGCCTTTCTGTTTCCATCGTCCATGTCAGCTCCGTGAGCATATACAGAATTCATGAATGCCGCATTCTCGACAGGAAGCATCACATCACTGAAAAGCGTATGAGCCTGAGGGTTTCCTCCTGCTAAAAAGACAAGCTTTTCACATGCGTGGTTGAAGTTTTTATTTATTCTCTTCCCTGCCATTGCCGATGCAATGCAGTCAATTATAAGATATTTAATTGTCGGAACCGTTTTTGGCGGGAGATCCGAGTATTTCAGCAAATGACAGAACTCGGCAAGCACTTTTGTATAATCCTTTTCCATATTTATGACCATGGCTTTCGCATTGCGAAAGCTTCCTTTCTTGCGGAATTTGGGCTTCACTTCGGTGGCGAAAGTTATAAAACGCCGTTTGAAAGATTTATCTTTCAAATTTACACCAAACCTATATTTTTATTTCAACAGTCTGATTCAGCGGCAACGAACAAGCCTTTTTACGATCGTAAATGCCGCAAATCCGATCAGATCGGCAATAACAACACTTGCACCGACAGGCGTGCTGAACATCATGGATGCCATCATTCCTAAAAATGCGGCAGTTATTGAAAATATCGCAGATGATATCACAACGCTTTTGAATGTTTTGAAGACCTGCATCGATGAGATGCATGGGAAAACTACAATTGCTGAAACAAGGAGCGAGCCGACAAGCCTCATTGACAGAGAGATCACAACTCCCGTTATGATTGCGATCAGTGTTTCGTATACCCTCGTCCGAAGTCCGGTTGCCTTAGAAAATGTCGGGTCAAAGGTAACGGCGAAGATCCTGTTATAAAAGAGAAAATAAAAGAGGAGAACTGCCGCTGTCATAATTATACTGACTATAAGATCACTCGTTTTCAGCGTCAAGATCGAGGTCGAACCGAAAAGAGATGTGCATACATCGCCCGATATGTTGGCAGACGACGACGGGAATTTGTTATACAGAATGTATCCCACCGACAGTGAAGCGACCGACAGCATCGCAAGTGCCGAATCGGCTCTGAAACGCCCTGCACCGTTTATCAGTATTATAGCTACGATCACGGTTACAGGCATTACAATAAGTATTTCGTTGGTAAAATTCAGCACAGCCGCGATTGCAAAAGCGCCGAATGCAACATGAGAGAGACCGTCACCTATATATGAATACCTTTTCAGAACAAGAGTAACACCCAAAAGTGCCGCACAAAGCGATGTTAGAATACACACTGCAAGACCGTAACGCACAAAGGGATATTTTATAATATAATCAAATACTTCAGCCATTTTTATTGCCCTCCGAAAGAACAAAACGTGCATACTGACTGCTATTTTTGTAGTCCTCAACACTTCCGAAAAAGCACTCGGAGCGTGAAAGGTGCAGAATATGGCTCGAATGCTCAAGTGCCGCCCTGATATCATGCGTTATCGATATCACGGTGACTTTATTGCCCTTATTGAGCGTGTCTGTCAATTTATAAAATTCAATGCTTGCCTTCGGGTCAAGTGCCGATGTCGGTTCGTCAAGCAGAATAAGCTTTTCAGCCGCACATAGTGCCCTCGCAAGCAAAACACGCTGTTGCTGACCGCCCGAAAGCTCGGCAAAGCACTTTTTCTTCTTGTCGGCAACTCCGACGAGAAACATATATCCGTCGGCGGTTATTTTCTCTTCCTTCGTATAAAACGGACGAAATCCCTTTTTTCCGAGAAATCCCGAATAAACCACTTCGCTCACCGATGCCGGGAAGTCCCTCTCGCTCTCAGAATTCTGAGGAAGATATCCTATATCATTCCGGGTTATCTTGCTATACACTATTTCGCCTGAAATCGGTTTCAACAGTCCTAAAATAGCCTTGACAAGCGTACTTTTTCCTGCACCGTTTTCTCCCACAACTGAGAGATAATCCCCCTCTTTTACGCAGAAAGACAGGTTTTCTATTACATTCTCACGCTCGTATCCGAGAGTAAGCTCTTTACATTCAATTAATCCCATATTAATCTCCATTCCGCCGCTAAAGCGGTGGCACAAATCATTAAGAAAATTCGCTGAGACTGTGAAGCAGCCAAAATGGGCTATGTCCCATTTTTAAGCGAATTTGGGCGTGAAACAGATGAACTTCTCCATGCAAGTAAAACATATCTTTCACGCTATTCACTGATACTCAATGCTCTTTTGATAAGCTTCAAATTGTTTTCCATAACATCTATATAATTGTAACCGTTCTTTATTTTTTTGTCGCTGACAGCCTGTATCGAATCGAGTGTAATTATCCGACAGTTGTTACCGACACAGGATGAAACAGTTTCGGCAAGCTTTTTATCCGATGTTTCGATTACACAAATATACTCACACCCCACCGATCTTGTGAGCTCGGTCAGCTTGACTATAGTTTCAACGCTCGCTTCGCTCTCCGCCGAACATCCCGAAAATGCCGCATGATAACTAATGCCGAGATCGTCCATGAGATAGGCAAAGGGAAAGCGGTCGGCGAAGATCAGTGTATCAAGTTGCGAGTTCTTTATACTGTCCTTATATTTTTCAAAAAGCTCATCCAATCTGCGGCAGTATTCATCACGGTTTTTCATATATGAATCCGAGTTTTTGGGGTCAATACCGGATATAATTCTTTCTATCTCCGAACAGATCATCACAGCGTTTTTGAGACTCAGCCATGTATGTTCGTCATATTCTTCCTCATCCCCGTGATGGTCATGACCTTCATGTCGTCCGCTCTGTATTCCCGCATACTCATCAAGCGCTCTGTCCCCTATAATATCGAGCATCGAGATCAGCATGATATCATCGTTTCCCGAGCTTTCGACGGCATCAAGCACCCATTCTTCCGATTCTCCGCCGCTTGATATAAGCAGATTGCAATCGGATATCAGCGCAATATCCTTAACTGTCGGCTGGTATGAATGTGAATCCGAACCGTTTGAAAGGAGATATACTATATCAAAATTTTCCTCATGCCCTTTTATAATATTTTGCACCCAATCATATCCCGAAAAAACCGTGCATACTATTTTTATTTTTCCGCTTTCCTGTCTGTAATTGCAGGATAACGGCATTAAAATGAGGATAAGTAATACAGAGAGCAAAAGTATTTTTGTACCTGCTTTTGCAAAAAATCTCATTGCTTCATGCTTTCCCTTTCTTCTGCGCAACGTCTGCACAAGCCGTATAGAGTTGACCTGTCGCAGAGGATCGAAAAGCCGTGATCCTCAAAAATATGTCTTTCCAGCAAATTCATAAAATCGCAATCAAGATGCGACATTTCTCCGCAGGAAATGCATTTTATATGCAAATGAGAGCGGCACTCTCCGCTTCTCCCTGCATATTGATATGTCGCCTTATCCGAGCCGCTGTCACGGAATCTTATGAGAATTCCCTCATTTGTCATCGACTCGAGATTGCGGTAAACGCTCGTTAAATTTGCCTTTTCTCCCTTTTCACCCAAAAGCTCGTATATCTCCTGTGCAGAAAATGAACCCGATGGCAGTGAAACAAAGAGGGATAATATACAGCTTCTGAGCTTGGTTTTATATACGCTTTTGTGTTCCATATGTGTTCCGTTGGCTTCTGTAAATTTGCAAATGATTTGCAAATTCATAATAGCACTTTATAAGTAAAATGTCAATAGAGATATCAAAAAAACTGCGGAAAACCGCAGTTTTAATAATTCGGATCAAAATTTCAACTACACTTTCCCGCAAATTCAGCAGAACTCTATATCGCTATCGGTCATTTTTCTGATCTTAGCAAGCGATTCGACCCTGATTCCTTTAGCTCTGATGTTATCACCGCCGCCCTGATATTGCTTTTCTATCGCAACACCGCAACCGACTACCTCAGCTCCTGCCTGATTGCATATATCAATAAGTGCGTTAAGAGCTTCACCGTTTGCCAGAAAATCATCGATGATCAGTACCTTGTCGCCAGGGCAGAGATATTTCTTTGACACCATGACAGTATTGCTCTTTTTATGGGTGTATGAATAGGCGGTCGATGCATATACATCCGAAGATATATTGGCAGTCTTGGATTTCTTTGCAAAAAGCAGATCGCAACCTATATATCTTGCGGCAAAGCAGGCGATTGCAATTCCGCTCGCTTCTATAGTCAAAACCTTATTGACCCCCGAATCGGCGAACAGTCTTGAAAATTCCCTACCGAGCTTGTCAATCAATTCAATGTCAAGCTGATGATTCAAAAAATTGTCAACCTTGAGTATCTCGCCCGGAAGCACTACTCCCTCATTTTTTATCTTTTCTTCAAGAAGCTGCATAGTTTATTCCCTCTTATTTCTTTTATCAATACTCGTAATCAACACATGAACGGCTCTCACGAA
This sequence comes from uncultured Lachnospiraceae bacterium, assembly GCA_964638675.1. Lineage (GTDB taxonomy): Bacteria > Bacillota > Clostridia > Oscillospirales > CAG-272 > SIG714. The sequence continues at coordinate 7,050 of CAZXAU010000023.1, read as the reverse complement.
GCGGTTTCATGAATGCTCCGACAGCCTTATGCGCCGGATGAACAATATATTCGTGAAGTCCTTCAAAGCTCTCAAAATCGCTCTCGAGTATAAGCTCGCAGTTTGAGGGATCTGCCTTTTCGCTGTTCAGTCTGACCTTTGATGATATAAGCGTAGGGATCACTCCCTGAAGCTCTTCAAGCATCTTCTTTGTCATTTCCGCATTCTCAGCCGCACTTCTTCCGTCGGCATTCGGAAGAAATTTAAACATTACAATGTGTTTTACCATCTTAATAATCCTTATCTGTTTTTTTATATTTTACTTATCTTTCCTTTTTATTATATCATCACACACCCGAAAAATCAATACCCGGATCTGTTTTTTTACCTTTTTTATGAGACAGCCAAAACAGCCCGACCGCAATACTCATTACGATCGGGCTGTTTTATATCATTCATCTGCTTTATCTATCCGTTCACGGCGGATATCATGCAGATACTGTCAATTCTGTTTTTTTCTGCTTGTGATTGCTTTCATTACGAAGAGGAATCCAACTGTAAGTGCGATTCCTATGAGCAGGCATATAATTGCATTCTGAACAAAGCCTGCGATGATGAACATTACGAACGAAATTGCCGCAACCGAAATTGCATACGGAAGCTGTGTTGTTACATGATTCAGGTGATTGGACTGTGCACCGGCACTCGACATAATGGTCGTATCCGAAATGGGAGAGCAGTGGTCTCCGCAAACTGCACCTGCAAGGCATGCCGACATACCGATCATGAGAAGCGGATCGCCTGCCGGGAATACATGGTATACAATCGGAATAAGGATTCCGAATGTTCCCCATGATGTTCCTGTCGAGAATGCAAGGAAGCAAGCAACAACGAATATAATTGCGGGAAGGAATGACTTAAGACCTGCCGCCGCACCTATCATAAGTTCGTGTACAAAATACTTCGCACCGAGTTCGCCTGTTACATTTTTCAGTGCTGTAGCGAATGTGAGAATGGTTATAGCCGGAACCATTGCAATGAATCCCTTGGGAATCGACTTCATACAATCCTCAACCGAAATAACACGGCGAAGAGAGAGGTATATAAAGGCGAAGACAACTGCAACAAGTCCGCCCATCGGAAGTCCTACTGTTGCATCGGTATCTGCGAATGCATCGACAAAGCTTGCACCATCAAGTATTCCGCCGACAAAGACAAGTGTGAAAATACATACTACAACGAGAACTATTATGGGAAGGATAAGATCTATAACTCTTCCCTTCCGATTAACCTCGCTTGCCTCTTCGCTTTCGTTCTTGTCGCCAGAGAAGAGATCGCCGCCTTCTGCGTTAAGCTCATGGAGTCTCATTTTTCCGTAGTCAAAGCCCAATATCGAGATCACAATTACAAATACGAGCGTGAGAAGTGAATAATAGTTATAAGGAATAGCCGAAATAAAGAGCTCAAGTCCATTTCCGTCCTCGGCGTATGTAGCGACCGCAGCTGCCCATGAGGAGATCGGGGCTATCATACATACGGGAGCGGCTGTTGCATCGATAATATATGCAAGCTTCGATCTTGAGATCTTCTTTGAGTCTGTGACAGGACGCATAACCGATCCGACTGTCAGACAGTTGAAATAGTCATCAATGAAGATGAAAATACCGAGAGCACATGTTGCAAGAAGTGCACCTGCCTTGGTCTTGATGTGCTTTGATGCCCAACGTCCGAACGCCGCACTTCCGCCGGCTTTATTAACAAGGGCAACAAGTATTCCGAGTTCAACGAGAAATATAAATATTCCGGCATTATCGGCAACCGCAGGTATCAATGCCGAATTGGTAATGCTGTCAAGCGTTCCTGTAATCGAGAAGCCGCTCGCTATTACCGAACCTGCAAGAATTCCTATAAAGAGTGAGGAATATACTTCCTTTGTTATAAGCGCAAGACCTATAGCGATCACAGGCGGCAGAAGCGCCCAAATTGTTCCGACAACCTGACCTTGACCATCCCCGCATGTTTCGCAGGCCTCTCCGTCAATAAACCCTGTGCCTTCGCAATCGGGACAGTTGACAGTTTCATTCGCAGCTCCGGATATTCCGATATAGGTCATAAGGCCTAACATCACGACTATCATTATAATGAGTGCGATAATGTTTGATTTTTTCATGATTTACTCCTTTATGAAAAATTATTTATTTTATATTGATCAAATATAAATCATTTACGGCTTCAACGGTAAAAGGAGCAGATATGAAAACAAAAAGCACAGATACCCAGATCTGTGCGACATTGCATAGGAAAAGCAAAATAAATTGCATTTCAAGATAGCACTCCACAAATCTGTGACAGTCCGCACGATATTCTCGTACGCCCCGACGACCGGATAGCAAGGTCTTCTCCGGAGGTCTCGGCAGCTTCACCTTTTGCGATCCGACAATTCCCTGTGAATCGGATCGTTACTTATCAAAGCCGCGCCTCTACCAATTGAAAAATTAACACTGACAAGATATCACAAAGACAAGTGTTTGTCAATAGATTTTCCGAAATATTTTATTAATATTCTATTTTCAGTTTATTAAGCATTTTACACTATAAAATTGTTCATTTTTTCAGCAGATTAACCAAATAATCTGCCTTATATTTCTTTGTTCGCCTTTTGCCCACTCATTTCTGAGCATCAGACACGGGATTTACGATGCTGTTTTGTCTGCCTGACGTGAAATCAAAAACTATTTTTCCGTCCTCCAATTTCAAAAAAGAGTCAAATGTCTTGCCTGTACGCTTTGAAACAAAACCTGCAATTTTTGATGATCTACCTGTATCAAGCAACATTCGTGCGTTGCTCTTTGAAATTACTCTCCCACAGATCTGAAGCGGAATTCCGAACTTGCATCCCTTTTCCTTATACCCCGAACAGCTGTAAGCGAATTTCATTTTCTTTACATCGCACCCGCAAAGTGGGCATTTCCCGACAATCTCCATATAAAATCCGGTGTCTATATCTCTCTCAGGCGGCAGATTCTTTTGCTCAAAAGCTTCGGCGATCTCGTTTTTTGCAAGCTCCACACTCTCTTCAATCCTCATTTCACCTTTGAAAACCTTCTTGAGTGCCTTGCCAAGCTCGGCGGTTTTGAATTTGTTCATCTGTATATTCATGGTATCAAGCGATTCGACAAGATATTTTCCGTCGGGAAGAATAGTATATACATCGTTTTTCAGCTCAATATATTTACTCTTTCTCGCATTGTCGATTATTCCGGTTCTTGTCGCTTCCGTTCCGAGCTCGAGACCCTCAAACATTGCAAAATACTCATCTGCATCATCCTCATCCTCGGGTCCCTTTGCTTTTTCTTCCCTGAAAGGATTTTTCAGATAATTATTCAGCGTTTCGATGGTGTAGTGCTTGGGAGGTGACGTCTTTTTTTCGATAGGCTTAAAGCATATATTGACTTTATCACCCTTTGAAAGCTTGGGCAAAATCTTGTCGTTCTTGCCGCCGTCATCATACTTCATCCAGCCTTTTTCGAGTATAACGATTCCCTTCAGCACGAAATCCTCGTATTCACCGACAGCGACGGTCATTTCTGTCTTTTCGGAAATGCAATCCTCAGAGCAAAATACTGCAACAAAGCGTCTGAACACCGTCTGATAGACTTTGAATTCATCTTCGCTCAGTGAATTTTTGGACGGAATTTTATATGTAGGCGTAAGTGCTGAGTGAGATTCTATTTTACTGTCATCAAAAATATTTTTCCCTTCCTTAAAGCACACGGGATACCCTATTTTTGATATATTTGCAATTATCTTTTTTATCTTGTCCTTTTCGGCAGTAGCAAGGTATTCGCTGTTTGTTCTCGGGTATGTCAGATATCCCTCCTCATACAGCTTCTGAACAATGTCAAGCACTTCTTTCATCGACATTTTATATTTTTTACCGAGTGCATTCTGCAGCTTTGAAAGCGAGTAGAGCTTTCCGGGGGAAACTGTACTTTTCTTTCGTTTTATACTCTTGACATACGCCCCGGCAGAATTATACTTTTCACATTCACTCTCTGCCTTTTTCAGCTCGTTTTTATTGAATTTTTGTTTTGAAAGCAGTTCAATTTTTTCGCCCTGCGTCTCCTCAGCACTCTGCATTGCAAGATATACATCAGGCACAAAATTTTCAATCGCCATGTCACGTTCGTAAATTGCCCTGACTATCGGAACGATAACCCTGCCCACTCTGAGAAGAGTACCCGTTTTTATGGTCGCATAGCGTGTTAAGTTCACACCATAAAGCCAATCCACATAGGTTCTGGCATACCCTTCCGATGCAAGATTGTCATATTCGCTCTCGCTCTTCAGGTCACGCAGTGCCGCTGCTACGGTTTCAGGGGTCTGATCGGGCAACCAGAGCCTTGCCAGACGTACATCCTTTTTCAGAACTTTTGAAAGAATTATTCTGATTATTATTTCGCCCTCACGGTCGGAGTCGCCTGCATTGACTACCGTGTCAACATCGGAACGATTGCAAAGATCGGATATCAGCTTTATCTGATCCCGGATTCCCTGATCGTCATCTCTCGGCATGAACTCAAATTTCTCTGGAAAGCAGGGGATATTTTCAAGTGTCCAATGCTTCGTGCTGGCAGGCAACGGTGAATAATGTTCAATATCTGCAAGCGAAAAAAGATGTCCGAACGCCCATGTGACAATATAATTGCCGCCCGAAAGAAAACCGCGATTTTTCTGCATCACGGTCCCGTCGAGCTGCTTTATTCCTTCGGCAATATTCCTGCCAAGGCTCGGTTTTTCGGCAATTATAAGAATCATTTTTTACTCCGTTTTCTATACGATATGTTGTTTTGTATAAAGAAATTTACAATATAAGCATTTTTTAAAATGATATTTATTTTCATTGAATATCACCTTCAATTATGTCAATAATTATTCCGAGGTGATGAATATGAAGTTGACAACCAAAGAAACAGAATTGCTCAAGGATCTCAAAACTCAGGAGATCCTTTGCATCGAAAAGTACACAAAACATTCAGCGTGTGCTAAGGATGAACAGCTCAAGAACTATCTTTCAAAGACAGCCGAGAACGAGAAAACGCATCTGAGCTGGCTTGATACGATCGGAAAAGGAGAAGTTCCGAACACCGGAACACCCAGCGGAAGTCCGACGACATTTACGGCGAACTACAACACTCTGTCTTCTCCCGATAAGGAAAATGATTCCTATATCTGCAACGATCTTTTATCCAGTGAAAAACACGCATCTGCACTCTATGACACATGTGTATTCGAGTTTGCAGACGAAGGAATGAGAAATGTTCTGAACACGATTCAGAAGCAGGAACAACATCACGGAAAAGAGCTGTACGATTATATGAAAACAAATAATATGTACAGCTGATTTCCCCAAAAACCTCGCCAAACGGGCTGTTAAAAATCTCTCATTTTCTCATGAGGTTTTAACAGCCCGTTCGTTTATATTGATTCACTGCCGTACAGATTCAAAAATACGGCTGTATGTTTGAATTTTGTTTTATCCTGATTATCTAATGATTATTTTGATATGCTCACATCAATCAACTGCGATCCATATAGCAGGACGAACACCAACGCTGATATGATTTGCAATATAACCCTGATCTGCTACAACACCGCTTTCGTTTACATAAAGTGCATAGCAATCGGATGTATCACGCAACCAGTATGAGCATGATTTCTCTTCTGCGAATCCCTCAAGGCCTCTGAAATAAGCATAGGGAGTTCCGGAAGTCTTCATTTTTCCGTTTGTAAGATACTTTTCTGCTTCTTCTTTGGAGAGAATGAAAACTTTATCCTCACACTCACCGTTTTGGGTTGTCAAAATACGAGCCTTTTCGTTATCATTGAATGCTCTGTCGATGAAATTCTGACCGTTAAGCAATGCTCTGAGCGAGCTGGTCTCCCATCCGACATTCTTGATATCTGTGTTATATACTTCGTTGAGAAGTGCACTTTCACTCACAAGCAGATACTTATTTCCTTCCTTGGCAACAACTATCCAGCTTATATCTTCATCATATCCGAATGATTTGTTATCGACCGAAATCTGGTATGTTCCGAACAAAACCATATCTCCGACGCCTGACGCTTTTATGGCATTTGTCTGACAGTTCTGGATATAGGTTGTAATTTCCTCGGAATCCACAGGAAGAGTTCTGAAATAAGTAAGTGCTTCATAATAATTCGCCGAATTATATGCTGCCATAGCACGAGTCGTTATTGAATCATTGATATATCGGAATGCCCCGTCTATATTTTCATCGCTTCCCTCAAGTACGGTTGAAGACATACTTCTGTACAGGGTAAGTGCATCTGCATATTCTCCTGCATCAGACATTTCTTTTATACGTTCAACCTTGCTGAGCACGATCTCATACTTAGCGTTTTTATAGTCACCGAGGGTTGACAGGATCTCATACGCCGAGTTGTATCTGTTATTCTTCTTATTAGCGTCCTGTTCTTTCTTTGCCTGCTCAATATATCTGTAGGCTTTTTCTAGCTCCGCCTGCTTTTCAGAATCGATAGTTGCACTTCTGCTCATAGCAAGAAGTCCTATTGCAATAATTCCGACAATAACGGAAACAATTGTAATAACAACATTTCTCTTTCTTTTCTTTTCGTTGTTGGCAATAGTTATCGAAGAAATCTTATCGGTGCACTTCTCAAGAAGTTTTTGAGAATCTTTATAGTCAAGAATCTGTTCGAGAAGCCCCTTTGCCTTTATGTACAAGTCCAATCTGTCAGTGTTCGCTTCAAGGATCTGTAACGCCTCATTATACAAATCTGCTTCAACTATCAGCTTTGCATTTCCTGCACTATTGGGAACCTGTTCGGCAGAGGTGATCTCCTGTTTTTTCTTAGGATCATGTTTACTCATTTTTTTACTCTCCGTCTTTAATGATTGATAAGTGTACGGATACACTGATACGAAGTTATTATATACCCTATTTTAAGATTTGTCAACAGCTATCAAAGATTTTTTTATTCATAATTCAAAAAAGAAGTAAAATTTTATTGGAAAAAGATATA
>CAZXAU010000022.1:0-34658 GCA_964638675.1 uncultured Lachnospiraceae bacterium | reverse complement strand
TTGGGGGATCGGCAGAAAGAGAGAGATAGCGTTTTCCGTTACTGCGGCGGCTCTCAAAGAAAACGCCGTTTTCTTCCGGAGCAAAAGGTTTCGCTGCCTATGACAGCAAGTTTTTCTGTTATTTGTGTCATGTAAAATCCTTTCTTTTTGTTTTTTTGAGGTTATTTTTTCTTTTAAGCATAGATATCATCTCCTTTCGATTATGGGAGCAACATTTAATTTTTGGGCACGACAAAAAGACCTGCGTTAAATAACGCAGGCTGAATCAAAGCACCAAAATGGTGCTTTGATTTTATGGATACAGTTTTTTGATAATTATTTCAGAGCAGGGATTGTCTTATCGCCGTCGCGCAGGACTTCAACCGCAATCATCATGCCGAGCCGAAATCCTTGGATGAACACCTCGCATTCGTCAAGGCATGACAGTTCCGTATGGCATTCCCGATATTTGTCCAGCACCGTCTTTTGTTCCTCTGTCAGCATCGTGTCGAGGGTATCGCCGTGTCAGGACAACAGTTTGATCAGTTTCTGCCGTTCCTCGCTCCGATCCCGCGGGAATTCGTTCGGTTGTATGTTGCCGTACCATAGTTCTTTCAGTATTTCCATAAAAAATCCACACCTCCTGTGGCACAATACAATATCACAAGAGGTTTTAAAAGTCCAGCGATATACGGAATAGTTATCAGAAAAGTCATATATCATAAGTAGATCGAGAGTCCATCATACCTTTGCTTTGTTCTTCTTATGAAATAAGCACTTTTGAGAAGTTTATTTTACCGAAACCCAGATTTCACATGTATAATCTGGATTTTGCGTATCGGCAGATGGGTACACCTCAAATTCGATTCCTTGTCCGTATTCATATTCGCTCTGCGGGAAAAACTCGGTACAGATCTGCCGATAGGTTTCCACAAAAGCATCCGGCATCTTGCCTTTTACGGTAAAGACCGCATAGTCATGGTCGGGAATCGTAATGACCTCAAAACCTTCGGGGACTGGCAAATTTCCGTTGTATTCGGCACCGATTCCGTAAGGAAATCTCTCATCATTGCCCTCATCCATAAAGTTGATGCCAAGCACGCCTTGCAGGACCGGATGCTCGGGAATAAAGGAACAGATTGTGGAAATCGTTCCATCCGCACTGCATTTTGCCCAAAATGCCGAGATTTCTTTTGTGGTCAGTTCCTGCTGTTTGCAAAATTCCTGCCGTTTGCAGATTACCTTTGTTTTTTCTAATCTTTCAATCCTGTAATTCATGGTATTGCCTCCGTTTAAAATCAGTTTTACGGAGAGTCTGGAGAAAGACTTGATATTCCCGCCGTTTCTTGCCTGCACAGGTGTAATGCCGTGAAATTTGCTGAAAGCCCGGGTAAAGCTCTCGGGTGTCTCATATCCAAAGTCCAGCGCGACGTCAATCACCTTTCTTTGGCTTTTCACAAGTTGTTCCCCTGCAACCGACAATCGGCGCATACGAATGTAATCTCCAAGGGTAAAACCGCACAGAACAGAAAAAAGTTTTTGAAAATAAAAGCTGGAAAAATGCGCCTGTTTTGCAATCATTTCAAAATCAATTTCGTCTGTCAGATGTGCTTCCACATAATCCAGCGCCCTTTGAATTCCGGAAATATTGTCCATTTTCTTCTCTCACCTCCGTACGCCTATTCTAACAGAAAACGGGGCGGATTTCCTGATATTTTATGCCGAGCTATGATAGATTGACCTCTGGAACTCTGTTATGAATGGTTGATAGAACATTATTTTTTCAGATACGCCAAAATCTCCACCGCATTGGTGTCGGGCTTGACCTTCTCCATTACCTTTTCGATCATACCGTTCTTGTCAATAATATAAGTTGTGCGTACAACGCCCATGGATGGCTTACCGTACAACTTCTTTTCTTGCCAGACATCATAGGCTTTGATCGCAATAAGTTCTGGATCTGAAAGAAGGATAAACGGCAGGCTATATTTTTCGGCAAACTTGCGATGGGACGCCTCGCTGTCCTTGCTGATGCCGATTACAACAATGTCATCCTTGCGAAAATCTGCGTAAGCGGCGGCAAAAGCGCACGCCTGCCGGCTGCATCCGGGCGTGTTGTCCTTAGGATAGAAGTAGAGTACAATTTTCTTGCCCGAAAAATCGGACAGAGAGACGGCGTTGCCGTCCTTGTCGTTCAACGTAAAATCCGGGGCTTTTGTTCCTTGTTGTAACATAGTGACCTCCTGATTTGATGAAATTTTGATATACTTTTGTTATTTTTCATTTGTGCGTGATTTCTTCAAAAAGCAATCTACATCCTTCCTCGATATCCCGGTACGCCACATCGAAACGTTCGGTATACCACGGGTCTGATACATCACGGTCAGGGAGAAGCATTTTTACCTTGCCCTCCGGATCGCCGCCGAGAATGCGCAAGGCGTTACACAGATTGGCATGATCCATACAAAGGAAAAGGTCATATTTGTTATAATCGCCTTTTTGCAGTTGAACCGCACGCTTTCCGGAACAGGAAATGCCGTGTTTCGCAAGCTCCTCCTTCGCCGGAGGATAAACCGGATTGCCGACACCGTTCCATATCTCCTCGGTACTGGTGGCAGAGGAGGCGATGACGAATTCGTCCGCTTGTCCCGTCTTTGCCACCATATCTTTCAGTATAAATTCCGCCATCGGACTGCGGCAAATGTTGCCGTGGCAGATGAACATTATGTTATGCATGCTCATTTCCCCATAAAGACATTTAGTCGTTATTCCAACCAAAATCTAATGCCATTTGTGCCAAGCACGCTTGAAACGCCTGTTGCTGGTGGAATTGATCCATTCCTTTTACTGCTTTACATAAATCGTGAATAGCTTTGACAGCATCGGCAACTTTTTTATCTTGCTCGTGTGTATGTTGCATTTGCAGTTGCAATTTGTAATTATCCGGATTTACATATTGTGGATTGAACATTGTATTGTAGAAATAATTATCCATATTTTCAAACCTCCTTTTGGTTTCATTTATCATCAAATTATGAGCTACCAATGCCAAAGAATCGTTCAAAGAATACTTTTAGTTTTTTGATGACCCCTTTCTTTTTCTCGGATCTATTATCACCACCAAAACGGGAGATTGGCGGCATCAATTTATCAATATCCGTGCCGGTGGTCTTGATTTCTCCATCACGGAAAGCGTTCTCGATAAACTTGCGAGTCTCATCTTCTTTTAGCTTTTCTTCGGCAATAATGGCAGACAGTTCTTTTTCCTTTTCCTCCGCCACATAACGGTGCCATTCGGTCATGACATCTTCCACATCATTGATACCGGAAATAAAGGTTTCAATGAGTGCTTTTTTGCTGCGCAGTTCCGGACTGGCATCAACCGCCTTCTGAATTGTAATCAAGATCTCCTTGTCCGAACCGTGCGTATCATGGTATTTCTTGACAAGAAGCAGGATGTAATCAATATTGATTTCAATCTGCCGGATCAATTCCACCTCAAAGACCACATCGTCCGTGATATCTTCTTTCTCACCGTCACGGATTCTGTTACGCCATTCGTCACGCAAGTCTTGATATCTTCCGAGATAGTCCTGCAAATCCCGCTCCGAGAGCAATTCTTTTCCTGCAAATTCATCAAATGATGAAAGCAGATTCCGCATCCGCAGAATTGCACCAAACAAAGCAATAAATTCTTTCTGATTTTGCTCCCCTTCAATTCTTGGATCAGACAACGAGAAGTTTTTCTCCAGATCAGCAATCATATCCATATAGCCTGGATGTAACTTGTTCGCCGCATCGGTGTATCCGTGATAGTAATCGTCAAAAGTTTTCATCAGTACGATGCCGCCGGCATTTTTATCGCCAAACAGCGAAATAGCCGCATCTACTCTCTTTTGCAAATTTCGGAAACACACAATGTTGCCGAAGGTTTTAATGCTGTTCAAAATGCGGTTCGTTCGACTGAATGCCTGAATCAAACCGTGCATACGCAGATTTTTATCTACCCACAAGGTATTGAGTGTTGTGGCATCAAAACCTGTTAAGAACATATTTACCACGATCAAAAGATCAAGTTCCTTATTCTTCATCCGCAAAGAAACATCTTTGTAGTAACTCTGAAATTGATCGCCATCGGTGGAATAGTTTGTATGAAACATTTCGTTATAATCTTTGATGGCGGAATCCAGAAAATCACGGCTGCTTTGATCGAGGGCAGAGGTATCCTCCGGGTTTTCTTCGTCCAAAAGATCGCTGTCAGGTTCGGCTTCATTAGCGGCATAGCTGAAAATGGTAGCGATACGCAGTTTCTTGGTTGGATCTTCTGCCATCTGCTTTTTGAACTCGCTATAATACAGCTTCGCCATCGGCACAGAGGCAACCGCAAACATGGAATTGAAACCGGAAAGGCGCTGTTTCTGCTTGATCTCCTCAACCGCTCCACGGGCGGCGGAAGCCACTTCGGAAATGTTGGTCAGTGCATTGTAAATATAAGTTTTGTCACCACGGTAGGTTTTCTGATCAAAGTGGTCAAGGATGTACTTTGTCACAAGCTCAATGCGTTTTGGTGCCATATACGCCTTTTCGCGGTCAATGTCAAAAACATCTTCATCAACCATCTGCTCGTCTATATCCATTGTCTTGACATAATCGACACGGAACGGCAGAACATTTTTATCGTTAATAGCGTCCACAATGGTATAAGTGTGGAGCTGGTCGCCAAATGTCTGCTCAGTTGTGAAAAACTGCGATGTGTGCGTTGCCTGCGTGTTGGCGGAAAAAATAGGTGTACCAGTAAAGCCGAACAAATGATATTTTTTGAAGTTCCTTACAATTGCCGTGTGCATATCCCCAAATTGGGAACGGTGGCATTCGTCAAAAATAATGACAATATGCTTCTGATAAACGGCGTGTCCCGGATTTTTCTTGATAAATGTTGCGAGCTTCTGAATGGTTGTAATGATAATATGACAGTTGTCATCCACCAATTGACGCCCCAAAATCGCCGTGCTGGTATTGCTGTTTGCCGCCCCCTTTTCAAAGCGGTCGTATTCCTTCATGGTCTGATAGTCTAAGTCTTTTCGGTCAACAACAAAAAGCACTTTGTCAATATAGGGGAGCTGGGAAGCAAGTCTTGCGGTCTTGAAGGACGTCAGCGTTTTACCTGAGCCTGTCGTGTGCCAGATATACCCGCCGCCGGCGATACTGCCGTATTTCTTATAATTGTTTGCAATTTCAATGCGATTGAGAATCCGCTCGGTTGCCGTGATCTGATACGGACGCATGACCATCAGCATATTTTCAGAAGTGAAAATACAATACTTCGTGAGGATATTCAGTATCGTATGTTTTGCAAAAAATGTCTTGGTGAAGTCGATCAGATCCGGAATAATACGGTTATTCGCATCCGCCCAGTAGGAGGTAAATTCAAAGCTGTTGCTTGTTTTACCTTTCTTTCCTGTGGCGTTTTTTGCATCCCGCACAGCATTAAAACGGGTGCTGTTGGAGTAATATTTCGTATTGGTGCCGTTGGAAATGACGAAAATCTGCACATATTCAAACAGACCTGAACCGGCATAAAAGGAATCACGCTGATAGCGGTCGATCTGATTGAACGCCTCACGGATGGAAACGCCACGGCGTTTCAGCTCAATATGGATCAGCGGCAGACCGTTGACAAGTACCGTCACATCGTAGCGGTTATCGTGCTTTGCCCCCTCATCTTTGGTAATGACATATTGATTGGTGACCTGCAAGTGATTGTTGTGGATGTTCTTTTTGTCAATGAGCGTGATATTTTTTGAGGTGCCGTCATCACGCCGCAGAACCTGCACATTGTCCTCTTGAATCTTGCGGGTCTTATGGGCAATGCTTTCGTTGGCGTTGGCGATGCACTCGGAAAAGAACCTCTCCCATTCGCTGTCAGAAAAGCGGTAGTTATTCAGCGTTTCAAGCTGTGCCCGCAGATTGGAAATCAACTCTTCTTCGCAATGGATGGGCTTGTCCTCGTATCCCTGCTGGGTCAGCAATCGGATAAACTCCGCTTCCAATGCCGCTTCGCTCTGATAAGCGTCTGAACGGGTTGGGTCGGGTATGTATTCCGTTACAACCGTGTTTTCTGTGGTTTCGGCAACAATGTTGAAATATGGCATTTATTAAGCCCCCTTTATAATTGAGATAATCCCTAACAAAATGGATATCATAGACGTTACGGCAGCGAACAAGCCGAATAAATAGTTGCTATCTTCCATGTTTTCAATCTCCGCACTTATCAGCCGAAAATATCGCGATAAAACAAACGACAGAAAAGCAAAAGAGCAAAAAAGGAGATTATAATACCACTCCAAAGGTCCTTTTTCCCATATAAAATAATGGAAAGGAATCAGGAACAGCGACAACAGGGTAAGAAAATTCAAGCACCATTTCACGATCTTGAAACAACTGGTTAGAAATAACTTTGGCAGAGAATTGGTAGTACTGGTACCTGTGATTTTCTTTTCAGACAAAAAGGAAATTCTAAAAAATGTAAATATATCGTTTATCAAGCATTTCATAAAGCGAATAAACTTATTTGATTCTTCTGCATAATCTTTACAACCAATTAGCTTGCGCCATTCCTGTTGCTCCTGCTCTTTTCTTGCTTGTTCCCGCTGCTGGCGGATATCTTCAGCCTCAACAATGGCGCACGCAATTATATGCTGCATTTCTTTCGCATTTATCTTTTCCGGCAGATTGATATCGGCGGATTGCAAATGTTTTGACGCAGTATTCTGTTTTACTTTTTTCTTGTTTATGCCTTTTCCCATCAGCTTGTTTTCTCCTTAAAGGTTAGTAGCTTGTCCCTATAATACTCATATTGCTTTTGTCTTGCTTCAATTTCGGCGGGAAGGCCCTCTGAAATATCGTTGCAAAGAGTGTCAAAGCGGTCGAGTATAGTAACAATACGTTCTTGTTCTTCAAGTGGTGGAACTGGTATTATTAACTTTTTCATTTCAACCATTGGAACACTTTGCACGGTTCCGCCCGCTGCCTTTTTCAAATAGGCTGATTTGATATTGCTCGAAGTTAATAAATATCGTAAGTATTTTGAAAGAATAATACTTTGATTGGGCTTAATAGAATAAACGCCTTCCTTGATATTCCAATTTGTAGGAGTTTCCTCAATAACTGCTGTTTCTCCAATCGTACCTGTTCCGGAAAAAAGTACATCTCCAATTTCAAGATTAGAACGATTATTGCATAATTTCCAAGCAGTATCGTTGATACGGTCTGTTTTATAAGTTGGAATGACTTTTCCATCACGTATTTCTCTGATAGTTACATAATATTTTTCCGCATCATCCGTATTAAGTTTGAAAAATTGTCTCGGATTCAAACCAGTCGTCAATGATATAATCACATCGCCAAGATATTTTCTCGGGACACGGTTATCAAATGTCAATATTTCGTCACGATAACACTCATACTGCTTCCGCCTTGCCGTGAGTTCTGCCGTGAGTTCTGCCGTGAGTTCTGTGAAATTGTCCAAAATGCGGACAATTTCACGCTGAACAGGGAGCGGCGGGACGGGAATTTGCATATCCAATACTTTCGCCATATCAGGATGCTTTATACCGGAACCACGATAAAAAGCATCAACTTCATTGCCAACGGACATAAACCAATAGTACAAGTATTTGTTTGACAATCGTTGTATATCATTGGAAGTCATAATGCGATTATCGGCGGTAACAAATTTACCTTTATAATATTTAATGCAATCCGTTACTGCTCTTGATTTTCCCCAAGGCATTGTAACAACTTCACCCTCACATAAATTATCACCTGCTCGCTCTTCTGTAGTCCAGCCAGTTTGTTCACCAGTAGAAAGTAAGAATACATTGCCACACTGTTCTTCAAGTGAAAATAACTCTGATGCCAATAAATACGGATAATTTATCACTTTGGTCTGTTTCACTCTTTCCACTGCATTAAACCGTTTGTCCCATATTGTGACCGACCATAGTGGCACTCTTGCCACTCCATCCGGGCATAACTCTTTTATCAATTCTTCAAGTTTGGTCATCATCTTCTCCTTTCTCTACGATTCTCGGAATAGTAATGTTATATAATGATGTTACATTATTAACAAACATCGGATATATAACATAGTCCCACGGTAATAGATTTAACAAATAAGGAATATTCTCAAGCCGAATAACCTCAAATCCCTCACAATTTATAAATATGACATATTTTATAACTTCTTTAAATTGGTACATATAATTTAGCAGTTGTTTATCCCTACTTAGACGATAACAACGGAATTTTTCTTGTTCCCGCATATCGCCTTGTGACATTCCATCTATCCAATCATGATAAACATCTTCGCACATTGAAAGAGCAAATTCTGAATATTCAATCATAAATATTCCGATTTCCTTTGAGCCTGTATATTTGTTGCAACTCTCCAAATGATGTTCCCAGTTATTTTCAAATGAATTGACTAAAAACTCATGGGTGTGTTCTGGATTTGTATGTGTCCACGATTTTGAACGTACCTCATCAAAGTTCGGAGTTTCGTTCCACTCCTGCATAATTTTTTCTGTTTCTGACTCTACTGTTGATATAAATGTACTTTCTTCCTTTTTGTGAACAGAGCCCTTTCTATTGGTTCGTGACGATGTTATCTGAAAATGCTCTATAAATCCATTATCAAACACAAAATCAGGAAAAAGACTTAAATTAGGATTGTTTTTAGCTATTCTCAAAACATTTTCAAACTCTGCTCGGTCACCCTCCAACAGACCGAAATATGATTTATAGCAATCTGAATTAACAAACCAAATTCTTTCAGCTTCAAACTCATCATCCAACACATCTAAATAAGTTTTATGTGTAAATGGATTTTCCAGAGGTTTACCGTTTTTACAGAATATCGCTTTTTTAAGAATATTCAGACACTTTAATTCATGATCGCCACGCATAAACTATCTCCCAATTTCCCGAATAATCTTATCAATCTCCGCTCTCAAAACCGCTTCCCGTGCTACGATCTCCTCAATTTCCGCATTCAGCTTCACAATGTCAATCTTCTCCCGTTTATCCTCCTGTTCCACATAGGTGGACACCGAAAGGTTAAAATCGTTCTGTTCGATTTCCTCAAAGGTGGCAAGATGCGAAAAATGCGGCGCTTCTGTGCGGTTGGCGTAAGTATCTACGATGTGATCTATATTTTCAGGCGTCAGTTTATTGTTGTTCGTCACCTTAACGCACTCGTTCGATGCGTCAATGAACAGTGTTTTGTTATCCGATTTTCCTTTTTTCATCACCATAATGCAGGTAGCTATTGATGTGCCGAAAAACAGGTTTGCGGGCAGTTGAATCACGCAATCCACAAAGTTGTTTTCAACAAGATACCGCCGTATCTTTTGCTCTGCACCGCCACGGTACATAATGCCGGGGAAGCATACAATTGCCGCCGTACCGTTTGCCGCCAACCATGAAAGACTGTGCATGATAAACGCCATATCTGCCTTGCTCTTAGGAGCCAGCACACCCGCAGGAGCAAAGCGCGGGTCATTGATGAGAAGCGGATTGTCATCGCCCTCCCACTTAATGGAATAGGGCGGGTTAGAAACAATAACTTCAAAAGGCTCATCGTCCCAATGTTGGGGACTTGTAAGCGTATCCTCGCAAGCAATATCGAATTTGTCAAAATCAATATCGTGTAGGAACATATTGATACGGCAAAGGTTGTAGGTCGTCAGGTTGATCTCCTGACCAAAAAAGCCTTGACGAATGTTCTCTTTTCCGAGAATCTTTGCTGCTTTTAGCAGAAGCGATCCTGAACCGCAAGCAGGGTCATACACCTTATTGACCTCGGTTTTGCCAACGACCGCAAGACGTGTCAGAAGCTCGGACACCTCTTGCGGCGTGAAGTATTCGCCGCCGCTCTTGCCCGCATTGGATGCGTACATACCCATCAGATACTCATAGGCATCACCAAAGGCATCAATGGTATTGTCCTTGTAGTTGCCGAGTTTCATCTCACCGATACCGTTCATCAGCTTGACAAGCTTATCGTTACGCTTTCCGACTGTTGCGCCGAGCTTATTACTGTTGACGTCAATATCATCAAAAAGTCCCGCAAAGTCATCCTCGCTAACACTGCCTTTCGCGGACTCTTCAATGTGCTTGAACACACGTTCCAAAGTTTCGTTGAGGTTTTCGTCCCGTGCGGCTCTCGCTCTGACGTTGACAAACAGCTCCGAGGGGAGAATAAAAAATCCTTTTGTGTTCACGAGATCAGCGCGTGCCTGCTCTGCATCTTCGTCAGATAACTTTGCATAGTCAAAATCGGCATTGCCTGCTTCAGCTTCGCCTTCGTTTATGTAATTGGTGAGATTTTCGGAAATGTATCTGTAAAACATCATTCCGAGCACGTAGGACTTGAAGTCCCAACCGTCCACGGCACCCCGAAGCTCGTCCGCAATTGCCCAGATCACCCGGTGAAGTTCTTCGCGTTCTTGTTCTTTTTTATTGTCAGCCATATTCATTCTCCCATTAAGTATTTATAAAATCATGGTCAGTTTATCATTCTTTTTCTGTAAATTTCATAATATCCCCCGGCTCAACGTTCAGTGCACCGCAGATGGCACCGATGACATCGGTAGTAACATCCATGTCATTTGCAAGCTTGTACATCTAGTAGTTGGTGATATTCGCCGCCTTTTCGAAATCTTTCTTTTTCATCTTGCGGTCGATCAGAATATACCATAGTTTACGGTAACTGACTGCCATAATCATTTATTCCTCCATGATCGGAACTGTTATAATAATCCATAATAAGTATATCATAAATCCCCTGAAAAATCAACCGAATAATTGAAATTTCAAACTTAAATTTTATTTTTCAGCATATAAAGACAGTAATGCCGTTTCTTATAATATTAGCTTTAAATCAAGAGTGGCACAATATAACGAACAAAACACGAAACATTTGCGCAATCCTATGGAATTTTCGTGAAACCATATTATCGTCTGGAGTGAAATCCTTTTTTCAAAATTCTAAAGCATATTCACTTTTTCTGCTAAAACTTTTCCAAAAAGTATTGACAAAAATAATTTTAGTGATATAATAATATGATTTGGATTAGATTTCTGAATGGGGAGGTTTCTGGGGAGCAAGGAGGATATTTTATGTACAGTTATGTTGAAGACAAAGAGTTTTTGAGCAAAATGCGTGGACTTTGTGGTACTATAATGCAAGATCTTTGCCACACGCTGAAAGAAGAGTATGAAATCGGCACTATCTCATATTTAGTTGGTAGCGGTGCAAAAAATCTTATTATGCAAAACGAAAGTAATCCCATTGACTTGGATTACAATTTGGAAATAGTAAAATGTAATGACATAAATAATTGTAGACTTATTAAGGAAAGCGTACGCAAAGCATTTAATTTGGTTTTGCATAAACACGGGTGGAGCGACTGTCAGGACTCTACAGCTGTACTGACTACTGAAAAAAGATATTTTACAAATGGAAATAATACAGAATTTTCGATTGATGTCTGCATATCTGCTGTTGGAAACGATGATGTGAGATATCGCCTGATACATAAAAAGACAGGTCTTTCATACTATGACCAATATGTATGGGAAGAAGCTCCACACTCAAAGGGGCTGAGCAAAAAAGTAAAGTACATCAAAGATCAAGGCAAGTGGCAACTTGTTCGTGACCAATATCGGAATATCCGAAATAGATATCTACGACAAAATGATCACAATCACCCTGCCTTTGTTTTTTATATTGAAGCCGTAAATAACGTATATAATTCTCGAAACCATTGGTGAATTTTGCGGCTATCCAAAGCTCAAATCCATCGAATCCATCTAACGTTTTTTCTAACAAAACCGTTAGAAAACCTGTTAGAAGCGAAAGCCCTTATGCGGCAAGGACTTGGGCGGAAGAGGGAAACAAAAATGCCGAAAACCCGCATTTTGCTTTGCAAAATGTGTAAACTACTTGGGTTTTCGGCATCCGGTACAGTCTGTTATCGTCCGATATTTTCTCTTAAAATCCAGGGTGCGGAAAAAACTTAAAAACCGTTTGGGTCAAAGCCCACAAGGGTTCGAATCACTTTCCCTCCGCCACAGAAAAATCACTTGTAATTCAAGTGCTTTTTTAGCAATTTAATCATGAGAGCTTCGCACAAAATGATCGCTCTCGGTAATATAAAATTATTTGCATCAAAAGGATATTTATGAAAAAAATATTTGCTTATATTTTAGTATCTTTAATGCTTTTTACATTCATTTCCTGCCGCACTGACAGCGTTATAGAAAAAAATCCGACATGGAGTGCTGTAGGCGACAGCACAGCAGAAACACCGGCAGAAAGTTATAAGACCGGAAATCAAGACATTATTGACTCGGACAAAACGAAAGAATCAACAGAATACGAGGAGCGGATAAGTGACATGTATCTGTATATCAACGGTAATAAATTAAAGGTTACTCTTGCCGAAAATGCGGCGGTGGATGCTCTTATTGAAATATTGAATCAGGGAGATATCACATATACTGCAAGCGATTACGGCGGATTTGAGAAAGTGGGAAGTTTAGGACATTCATTGCCGAGTGACAACTCACAGATAACTACTCAAAGCGGAGATGTGATACTCTATTCGGGGAATCAGGTCGTGCTGTTTTATGGCAGTAATACTTGGTCATATACGAGGTTGGGTAAGATAGAAGGGTATCGTGAAGACGAACTTCGTACACTTTTATCTGCCGGAGAGGGCGATATTCAGGTAAAAATCAGCCTGAAATAATCTGCTGTATTTTGAAATAAAAAGAGTGCTGTAAAAAACAGACAATGTAAGACGATCCTTCATGCGGATCGATCTTTAGATTGTCTGTTTTATTAATTTATGTATACGTTTGAGCAAAAGGGGAAGCAGACAGTCTGTTTTATGTGTACGGACATAAGATCTGTTGCAAATTATGCTTTTTATTCCTCTTATTCTTTAGGATTGCCCTCTTTATCAAAAAGCGGAAGTTTTTGCAGGAATATAATGTCATCACGTTCTGCGGCGTCACCTTCTGCGAGCACTGCCATTTTTCCTACCGTGATGCCGCCTGCCTTTTCAACGAGCTTTTCTATCGCATTCAGTGATTCGCCTGTCGATATAACATCATCAACGATAAGTATGCGTTTGCCCTTCATCATCTCGGCATCTGCTGTGTCAAGGCAGAGAAACTGCTCTTTTGCTGTTGTGATAGAGCGGACAGAAACCGATAAATTACCCTTCATATACAGCTTTACGCCTTTTCTTGCGACAAAATACTTGGTGTTTCCGGTGATCTTAGCCATTTCATGTGCGAGTGTAATACCTTTTGCCTCGGCTGTTATGATATAATCATGTTCGGGCATTTTTGCCGCCAATTGTTTTGCACATTCTTCACTGAGCTTCTGATCTCCGAGCATAATAAAACCGGCAATATAAAGGGTGTCGGAAATCGGACAGAGCGGCAGATGTCTTTCAAGCTCTCCGAAATGCATTGTATAGTATTTATCCATTTTAATTTCCTCCGATTTGAATCTGAAATATCGAACAGCTAATTATATATTTTATTTTTGAATTTGTCAATAGCTTTTGTAATGATTTTGTAACTGTGCGAGTAATCTTATATCTTCTTAAAGGCTGAGTGTGAACGGTTATATGAACTATAAATGAGTTTTTATGAGCTGAAACAGAGCGACATATTCATTGCTTCAAAATGATTTCAAGGTCAAAGCAGATGATATTCAAAGGAGAATTGATGTAACCTTGACTGTTCTGCTACTCCTCACTTTCCGAAGTATTCAGCGATTTCTTTCATTCGTTCTTGCTGAGCGACGGAGAAGGGACATCGGCTGTCGCAGTGTCCGCATGACAGACAGTCACCTGCTTTGACGGACAGCTTTTCATAATGTCCGACTGCCAACTTATCACCTACTTTTGCCAGATCGTAATACTTGTTCACAAGACCGATATCTATTCCGGCAGGGCAGGGCTGACAGTGATTGCAGTAAACGCAGTTTCCGGCTATCTTTTCAGTTGTAAATGAGCCGATCACCGAATAATCCTTTTCCTCATCGGTAGCGTGGGCAAATCCGAGAAGCTCGTCAAGATCGGAAAAAGAACGTACACCCGGAACTGTGGTCAGTACGCCCGGGCGGTCGAGAGCGTATTGCAGGCACTGATAGCGACTGAGTGCACTGCCGAACGGTGAAGTGTCAGCACTGAGAAGCTTGCCGGCATGGAAGGGCTTCATTACCGAAATGCCCACACCCTCTTTTTCACAGCGGCGGAAAAGCGCAAAACGCTCCGACACCGTGCCTATGCCGTACTCATCGCCTTTTTCAAAGTCATATGCAGGATTGATACTGAACATCATCATGTCGATAACACCTGTGTCTATGATACGGTTGGCTACTGACGGAGTGTGAGAGGAAAATCCAATATGTCTGACAACACCCTGCTTTTTCAGCTGCTTCAGATGATCGAATACGTCGATCTTACAGAGCATGTCAAAGTCTTCGTCCTCATCCACGCAATGGAGAAAGCCGAAGTCAATGTAATCGGTTTTCAATGCCTCAAGCTCCCATTCAACCGTTTGCTTGATCTCATCAAAGTCTCTTGACCAGCCGTATTCGCCATTGCTATTATATACCGCACCGAAGTGCATCTGTACATATATCTTTTCACGGTTTCCCTCTATGGCTTTACCGAAGGGTATATATACGCTTTTGCCACCGCCGCAGAGGTCAAAAAAGTTGATACCGTTGTCAATCGCTTTTTTGATCACCTGCACGATCTCGCTTTCGGCGCAGTTCTGAATACCGCCCATGCCAAGACCGAGAACGCTTATTTTTTCATCGCCGTGAGGTAATTTTCTGTATTCCATAATTTGTATTTGACCCCTTATTTTATTGACCTTTTTGCCCATTCAGATACTTTGCTCTCTGATTTATCAGCATCCGCACCGTGAATGGCAATAGCTTTTCCGAAGGATGCACCATTGCAGAGCTTTTTTAGATCTGCTTCACAGTGTCCGAGCCCGCTTCCTTCATGTGTCATTACAGCAAGAACCTTTTTACCCGTAAAATTAAGGCGTTCAAGCTGAGAAAAGATCGCACATGGGAATGTTCCCCACCAACATGGACCGCAGACGAAAACAGTATCATATCCATCAAGACTGTCGAGATATTCTTTCAGCTCCGGTCTTGTATCTTCGTTCAGTTCTTTTTTTGCTTCGTCTGTGCAGGTATAATAGTCTTCGGAATAAGGTTTTACTGTGTCAACCTCGAACAGATCACCGTCTACAGCAGACGCAATGTATTCAGCAACTATCTCGGTGTTACCTTTTGCAAGCTTTTTAATGCTTCCGTTCAGGTAGTTTTCTCCTTTACGTGAGTAATAAATGATAAGTTTTTTTGACATAAGATCAGTCCCCTTTATATTCAATAGGTGTATGCAATCGCTTTTTTCATCTCCATCGGTTGTTTTTATTTTTCAGGATCTGTATATATCTCTTTTGCCATGCGAAAAGCTGCCCATGCTTTCGGCCAACCGGCGTAAAATGCTGCGTGGGTCAGAATTTCTGCTATTTCTTCCGCCGTGACACCGTTTTTCTTGGCTTCAGAAATATGAAATGCAAGAGAGCTGTCAAGGATGCCGCTTGCCATAAGTGCCGTCACTGTAACAACACTTCTGTCCCTTGCGGACAGCTTATCTTCTCTTGACCATATCTCGCCGAACAGTACATCATCGTTAAGCTGTGCAAATTTCGGTGCAAAATCGCCGAGTGCGTCTACGCCTGCCGTTACTTTTTTCATTGTTGTCTTCTCCTTTATTTCAGTTTGTCATAGTCTTCAGAACTCACAGGTTCAAGCCATTCATTGGATGCACCTTCTGCCGGTACCTCTACTGCCAGATGTGAAAACCAGCTGTCCGGTGCTGCACCGTGCCAGTGTTTGACTTCCGGCGGAATATTTATGACGTCGCCCGGCTTCATCTCTACGGCAGGTTTGCCCCATTCCTGATAGTAGCCACGTCCGGCAGTGCAGAGGAGGATCTGACCGCCTTTGTGATGAATGTGCCAGTTGTTACGGCATCCGGGCTCAAAGGTTACATTGGCAATACCGACACGCTCGGTAGTCAGCATCTTCAGATAGCTTTGACCTATAAAAAACTGAGCGAAAGCATCGTTTTTCTCACCGAGCGGAAAAATCTGTTCAAATTCGTTTGCGTTCATGGTAAAGACTCCTTTTTAATTTATGATTTTTTTGTAATATATTTCAGCTTCAATTATAAGTTACTTTATTCTGCATTCTCTCACCGGCTTTACTGTGCGGTGATATTCAATTCCAAGCTGTTTATCCATTCTGCAATAGTGCTTTGTGAGGCATTTCCTTGAAAACGTCTGCCTGAAAGCCATGTGGCATCGCTTGTCAGGAGCTCAAGATTTTTTGCACTTGAACCGATTCCGCTTCCGCCTGAAGTACAGAACGGTACGATCGTCTTGTTTGAAAAATTATAGCTTTCCATAAATGTACTGAGGATTCTCGGTGCATCTCCCCACCATATAGGATAGCCTATAAATACGATATCGTATTGCTCGATATTTTGTACCGATTCCGATATAGTGGGACGGGAATTCGGATCGTTCATTTCAATAGAGGTGCGGCTGTTATCGTCATGATAGTTCAGGTCTGCATCTGTATATGGCTGTTCCGGAATGATCTCATACAAATCTGCGCTGAGGATGTCTGCAACCGTTTCTGCAACGCCCTTGGTTGTATTTGTGGCTGAAAAATATGCGACAAGAATTTTCACTGTACCGGAGCTGTTGTCCTCTGTTTGTGAGCTTTTGGTATCTGGTTCGGCGGTGTCTTTGTCTGTATCATAATTTATACCACTGTTAATGGCTGTGTTATCAGCCGCTGCTGTCTTGTCAGACTCGGCTGTTCCGGTGTTGGTTCCTGCATTATTTCCCCAGCATGCTGTGAGAGCAAATACCATGAGTATGGTAAGTAAAATTGCTATTGTTTTTTTCATAAGTTTTTACCTCATATTCACTGTTTTATTTCGTTATTTTATTCTGCTGTTAATTTTATTTGTTCTGTGATCTTTGGGTTTCTCTGATTAAATAATCAAGTTCATCCAAGGTCTGTTGCCTGTCATGAATATCATCGAGTAACCTATATCGCTGTTTCCGAAGAATTCTGATCTGTTCTTCCTTATTTGATGTTTTGTCTTTGAGCAGGCGTAAGTATTTTTTCAATGTTTCGGTATCCATGCCTGATTTTAATAAAGAATGGATCAGTCCGATCTGCCGAAGCTCTTTTTCTTTATAATCAAATCTGCCGTCCGTAAGCACCTGATGTTCTAAAAGTCCGCCGGCTTCATAACTCATAAGTTTTTCTATACTGATATTAAAATGCTTGCTTACATCATTCAGCGTCATAGATCTCACCTCAATTCAAAAAAAGTAAGTGTTATCCGGAAGCTGCAGTTCTTCCTGATTACACTTACATTATATCACAAATCTTCTGTTATATCAAATACTTAGTTTTTATACCTCATCCATGCTTAAAAAGCATTTAATGTGGTCTATAAATTTTGTTGCCGCCAAACTGAATGGCTGCCCACGTTTCCACGCCAACACACTGGTAGCTGTTAAATCGGGATGTAAAGGTCGGTAGGTTATTTTTGAATGATCCCAGAATGCAGTTATTCCTTCAACAGCAAGAGAATAAGCCAAGCCGTGATTTACCATAACCGAAGCATTTGTGCTTAAATTACTTGTAAACAGCACATTCAGATTTTCATAGTAATCTCCGAACCAGCTTGCAAGTTCACTCTGTACACGTAACCGGCGTGGTAAAATAAGAGGCAGTCCCGAAAGATCCTTTGCGCTTACAGAATCCTTTTGAGCAAGCGGAGAATCGGGACGCATCAAAACTACCCAGTGTTCTTTTATATTAAGGCGAATAAAATCGTATTTTTCAATATCTATCGGTTCCAACAACAGTCCGATATCTATCATGCCCTTATCCATCTGATCTTTTACATGATCGGCTGTTGCTGTATACAGATCGAAATTTACCCGTGGATATTTATCATGAAAGCTTTCAAACAGCCCGGGCAAGAGCTGAACCGATGCGATTTCACCGCAGCCGATCGTGATCTTGCCCTCAACCTGTTCTTCCTGTTCAAGTAGCTCTTCCTGAGTTTTATCAACAAGCTGTAAAATTTCCTCTGCACGGCGTCGAAGCAGAAGTCCCTCATTGGTTAAAGTGATTTTGCGAGTCCCCCTGTCGAATAGCTTTACTCCGATTTCTTCCTCCAACTGTGTAAGCTGTCGGCTCAGTGTAGGCTGTGTAATATGCAGAACCTCGGAAGCCTTTGTAATGCTCTGTTCACGTACTACGGTCAGAAAATACCGAAGAACTCTGATTTCCATATGGTACTCCTTTCAAAAAATAAATATATACATTTCATTAGTATTGTACCATAAAATTGTTAATGCTTCAAGAGTCGCAGTTAAACTTTTGCAGTGCCTTAATCAAAGCAAGGACAAAAACACATGGTTCAGCTCGTCCCAATTGCGGTACTCATCACAGGGCAAATCTGAGATGATACTATCCATCTCTTCAATATTACGGTCCAGATAATCGTTTATTCGCCCAAAGCGTTTACCCTCTCCGATCTCGGGCATATTCATTTTTATATCAAGCAGCCTTTCGACGTCCGGCTTAATATCTTCATCAAGATATTTTTCCATCAGCGTGCTAAAGAGCATTGGGGGCGGTGTTCCTTCGGCAAGGATCCATTTGCAGGCAAGCAACGGACGGAGTACGTAAAAATATTTCTTCAGTTTTACTGTCTCGCCCTTCAGATACTCTCGGTAGTTGCTCTTCGCCGTGCTGAGATAATGGTATAGTCCCGACTTTGCCACAAAATAGCGATTGATGATTGCCGAAATTTTTTGCCACTCGTCAGATGTCCTGTATACGATGGGCGATGAATTCCACTCAAACAGTGTAGGATTCGATTTGTGAAGCAGTCTCAGAGCCTTTTGGATATCCCAACCGTTGATGTCAAGCGTGTCGTCCAACTGCCATTCTATCACATCACGTGTCTTATCAAGACGCAGATAGAATTCCTTAGGACGAACGTATATAAATCGTACGTCATAGTCGCTGTCGGGCGAAGCAAATCCCCACGCACGGCTTCCCGATTCAATGCAGTGCAGGATCCTTATATTTTCCCGCTTCTCGATCTCATCGAGTTTTTCCAGAATTGTTTTCCTCATATTTATTTACCACTTTCATCGTTTGCTTCATTATATCATAAAATTGTCATAATGTCAAAAAATATGAAAAATATATTTTTACTGACAAAGTGTATAGTGTATGGTGTATAGTGTATAAATGTAGTTATCGCACAACATCTGTACGTAGCTCAGCATGAAGCCATGTCTGCATAACTGCATGTTTACAAGTTTACATTGCAATAAGAAAGAAAAAATGCTTGCCTTTTTTTAATGTATGTGTTATACTGTGTTATAATCGGATGGTATGCGGTGAAGTAATATGTCAAAATGCCCGGTGTCAGAATAGACTGATACAGGGTGATAGTATGTTGAAGGCTTTGATTGAAGCATTGGTACTTGTATTCAGTGTTATACTGTTTTTTATCATATTTAAAGTAATATATAAGTATTTTATTCCGGCATACAAAAAATGCAGGGAAATTGAAATGAAGGAGACGTGCGGCAATGAACGGGCACAGAGCGGACGGAATGTCAGCAAAAGAAGAGCTCGAAACACTTGTGGGTGTTGTCGAAAATATCATATACTCAAACAAGTCAAACGGGTATCACGTGCTCGAGGTCAGCACAGAAGACTCTGATCTGCCGAGGACTGTTGTCGGCATTTTTACTCAGATCAGCGAGGGAGATACCATTAAGGTAATGGGTCGCTGGGAGATTCATCAGACATACGGCAAACAGCTCAAAGCGGAATATTTCGAGAGAAGCGAGCCTACCGGAAAGGATGCAATACTCCGCTATCTCTCATCACGTGCAATAAAGGGAATAGGTCCCAGAACGGCAAAAAAAATCGTTGAACGTTTCGGCGATGAAACGCTTGAGGTCCTTGAAAACAATCCCGAATTTCTCGCTGATATTGACGGCATCTCACCGAAAAAAGCCGAAGAGATCGGAAAGGTCTATAAAGAGCAATTCGGCATGAGGAATGTTATAATGTTTGCAAGCGAATTTTTCGGAAGTGCGCTTGCAATGAAAATATATAAGCAATGGGGAGCATCGGCGGTCGATGTGATAAAGCAAAACCCGTATGCACTTTGCGAAAATATCGATGGGATAGGATTTGTAAAGGCAGACAAGGTGGCAATGTCGCTCGGCGGTGCGCCCGATGCCCCTGCAAGAATATCATCGGGAATAAAGTATATTCTGCAATTCAATGCGTTGAACAACGGACACACATTCATACCGTCGAAAAAGCTTGTTGAGGCGGCTGAAAGTCTGCTTGGAGTTTCACATGAGGATGCACAGGCGGCGTATAATAAGCTCCTTATATCGTGCGATATTGTAACGGTGGAACATGCAGGTGTTGAGTGTACATATCTCAAAGAATACTGCGAAGCCGAAAAGTATATATGTTCAAAGCTTGACATGCTTGACAAGACCGTGACATCTATAGGAAGTGAAGATATTTCAAGATTTATCGAGCAGACCGAATACCTGAGCGGAATACAGTACGCCGCAATGCAGAAAAAGGCGATATCCGAAGCGATAAGCTGCGGTGTTGTCATTCTGACGGGAGGACCGGGAACAGGTAAAACGACAGTAATCAAAGCGGTGATAGGAATTTTCCGCAAAATAGGCTTGAAGGTAGCACTTGCCGCACCGACAGGCAGAGCGGCAAAGCGTATGTCGGAAGCCACCGGTGAGGAAGCAAAAACGATACACAGATTGCTTGAAACCGAATTCGGTGGCTCGGAAAGATCGACTTTCAGAAGAAATAAGGACAACCTTCTTGATGAAAATGTCATAATAATTGATGAAAGCTCAATGGTTGACACCCTGCTCATGCAGGCGCTTTTACAGGCGATAAAACCCGGATCGAGAATTGTACTGATAGGGGATGCCGATCAGCTTCCTTCGGTCGGTGCCGGAAATGTACTCAACGATCTGATACAAAGTGAGAGATTTTCAACCGTCAGACTGAAGGAGATCTTCCGTCAGGCGAAGAAAAGCAGAATAATCACCAATGCACACGCAATAAATTCGGGAGAGTACCCTGTACTCAGCGATAAAGAAAACGACTTCTTCTTTTTGAAAAGAGAAGGCGAAAAGGAGATCACCGATACGATAGTCTCGCTCTGCTCCGAGCGGCTGCCAAAAAGCTACGGTGAAAATATAAAAGACGATATACAGGTCATAACCCCGTCAAGAAAAGGCGGTGCAGGTACGGCAGTTCTCAACAGCGCATTGCAATTCAAGCTCAATCCTCCGAGTATCCGAAAAAAAGAGAAAAAAACAGGAAATCGGGTCTTCAGAGAGGGCGATAAGGTCATGCAGATCAAAAACAACTACGATTTGATATGGACTAAGGACTCTCAGGAGGGGAGCGGTATATTCAATGGCGATATAGGCTTTGTCAGCGAGATAGATTCATCGAATGAGAAAATGACTGTCGATTTTGACGGGAGAGTGACCGAATACGACTTCAGTATGCTTGAAGAGCTTGAACACGCCTATGCTATAACCATACATAAAAGTCAGGGAAGTGAATACCCGGTAGTCATAATGCCGCTTTTTAGGTATACGCCCCTTCTTCTCACACGTGAACTGTTTTACACAGCGGTCACAAGAGCACAGAGAATGGTCATTCTTGTCGGGAGCGAAGAGGTAGCCATGATGATGGTGGATAATTCAAGAAGACCGATGAGATATACCGGAATAAGATATTTCATGAAAAAATACATGAGTGAATGAATTACAAAATGACATATCGTTTGAATAATGGCGAGGGAACATATGAGTGAATTACTCAATAAATTAAAGAAATTTATATTTCCGTCGAAGTGTATAGCCTGTAATGACATAATAATGGACGGCGACTGCCTTTGCGAGAATTGCATGGATAAGTGGGAAAAAGAAAAACATGCAAAGTGCAATAAATGCGGAAAAGAACATATAAAGTGTGTCTGTCCGATAAAATACCTGAAAAGCAATATTTCGTGCATAATACATCTTGCCGAATATAAAAATGACAGTATCGCCCAAAAACTTGCATTCAGGATCAAGAACCGTCCGAGCGAGGATGCACTCAATTTTATAGCAAAAGAAATATATTCGCTGCTGTGCGAACGGGATGATTATAAGGATGCAATTGTTACATTTGTTCCGAGAAGGGAAAAGGTCATAATTGAAACAGGGTGTGATCAGGCGAAAGATATTGCCGAGATTGTCGCCGCTTTTGACGGCAGGGAAGTCTTTTCACTGCTGACGAGAAAAGGTAATAAAGCACAGAAAGAAATGAATGCAGACGAAAGACAGAAAAATGTCGAAAAGTCATATTTCTTCAAGGATGAGTGCAGGGATGATATAAACGGCAAAACGATCTTTATTATTGATGATATTATCACAACAGGTACTACAGTGAATTACTGTGCAGAGCTTTTTATCCAAAACGGTGCGGCAAAGGTCAACGCAGTGTCACTTGCAAGAAGGACATGATAGATTACAGGTACAAGCATATGTTAAAGAAAAATGATGAAATTACACTTGAAATAACCGACCTTACCAATCTCGGAATGGGAGTGGCTCATGTTGACGGAGTTACCGTTTTTGTCAAAGGCGGTGTGACCGGGGATGTAGTCAGGGCAAAAATAATAAAGGCTGCATCGAGCTATCTTGTAGCTATGATACTCTCTTTCGATAAAGAATCGGAGTACAGAACGCAGAGCGAATGTACGGTATCAAAAAGATGCGGAGGGTGTTCGTTCAGACATATAAAATATGAGTATGAGCTTGAGATCAAACGCAGATATGTCGAGTCCTGTATGAAAAAGTCGGGACTGCCGTATATAATTGTCAACCCGGTATTGACAACCGGGCAGAACCAGGAATATAGGAACAAAATTCAGTACCCTGTAGGCGATAAGGGAATCGGATATTTTGCAAGCCGTACTCATGATATTATAGTATCAGACAAGCCGTGCATGTTGCATATGCCGATATTTGACCCGATACTCGATGTCATACAGGGTTTTATAAAGGAATTCAATATTCAGGCATATAACGAGGAAACAGGTAAAGGAATTCTGAGACATGTTTTTCTGAGAGCAACATCTCCCGACAATGAAAATAATCAGAAAGTCTGCGTTTGTATTGTCGTAAACGCAGATAAGCTTTCTCACAGTGAGGAGCTTGTAAAACGCCTCAGCATGAATAAGAGTGTTTCGGGAATTCTTTTAAACCACAACAGCGAAAGAACAAATGTAATTCTCGGTAAAAAATATACACTACTCTGGGGAAGTGAGTACCTTAGGGACAGTCTGTGCGGGCTTTCGTTCGATATATCACCCTCGTCATTTTATCAGGTGAACCACGACGGAGCAGAGCTGCTTTATAAAACCGCACTCGATATGGCAGATATAAGGCAGGGCGATACACTCGTTGATCTATTCTGCGGAACGGGAACGATCGGACTTATCTTTAAAAAATATACAAATGCCGAAAGATTGATAGGCGTTGAAATTGTGCCGCAGGCGGTCGAAAACGCAAAGAAAAATGCGATCATTAACGGTATAGAAAATACGGAATTCTATTGCGGCGACGCAAATGAACCGCATATAAATAATGCCGATGTAGTCATAGTCGACCCGCCGAGAAAGGGACTCGATGAAAAGCTGATAGATAGAATATCACAGATCTCACCCCGGCAGGTTGTATATATATCATGCGACTGTGCAACCCTTGCAAGGGATATGAAATTATTCGAGGAAAAGGGATATAAGGCAGAAAGCGTGACACCGGTGGACATGTTCCCGGGGACGGGGCATATTGAGTGTGTTGTGTTGTTGTCGAAAGATAACCGACAGGTTTGATACGGCTATAAACGGTGAAAAAAATAATGTTGCCTGATAAGCAAGTGATATGCTTTTCCGGAAACATCAATCAGGGAGATTTTTTATGTACGAATTAATTCAAGTCGGAGAGAAAAGCTATTATATCAACTGTCCTGCAAAAATCGGGATATATCTTGCCGATGACAAAAATGTATATCTAATAGACAGCGGTATTGATAAGGACACAGGCAAGAAGGTTCGCAAAATTTTAGATGAAAAGGGCTGGAATCTCTCGGGAATTCTAAATACGCATTCCAATGCCGATCATATCGGCGGGAATCGGTATTTGCAACAGCAGAAAGGGTGCAAGGTCTTTTCAAGGGGAATTGAAAGGACGTTTACGCAGTACCCAATTTTAGAGCCGTCATTTCTGTACGGAGGATATCCCTGCAAAGAGCTGAGACACAAGTTTTTGCTTGCCGAGTCAAGCGAAGTTACAGATTTTTCGGATGAGAGTTTCCCGAAAGAAATTGAGATAATAGATCTGCCGGGACACTTTTTCGATATGGTCGGTTTCAGGACGCCTGATGACACTGTCTTTCTTGCCGATTGTCTGTCAAGCAAGGAAACGCTGGAAAAATATCAGATCGGTTTTATCTACGATGTGGCAGAATATCTGAAGACTCTTGAAAAAGTAAAGTCGATGAAAGCAAAATGTTTTGTCCCGTCACATGCGGCAGCAAGTGATGATATCACCGAGCTTGCAGAGATCAATATTGCAAAGGTGCATGAGGTTTCGGATAAGATCCTGTCAATATGCGCTGAGCCGATCTGCTTTGAAAATATCCTGCAAAGGCTGTTTTCTGAGTACGGTTTGACAATGAATTTTGAACAGTATGTTCTTGTGGGAAGCACCGTCCGTTCCTATCTTTCCCGGCTGAAAGATGATATGAGGCTTTCCGCATTTTTTGAAGATAATATGCTGTTATGGAAGAGAATTTAGAAGGATAAAACACCAAAATCACCGTTGAAACATAGATATTAAATCCTTATTATACAAAGGAGTGGGGGATAATATGGCATCAAGTAAAGAATACTTGAATTTTGTATTGGAACAGCTTTCCGATCTGGATGAGATCACTTACCGTGCGATGATGGGCGAATACATAATTTATTATCGAGGAAAAATTGTCGGTGGGATATATGACAACCGATTTCTTGTAAAGCCGATAAATTCGGCAATTGCCCTAATGCCGAATGCTGCATATGAGCTTCCTTATGAGGGAGCAAAGAAAATGCTGCTCGTTGATGATATCGACAACAGGGAATTTCTTGTCAGACTGTTCAATGCAATGTATGATGAACTGCCCGAATCGAAGAAGAAAAAATAAGATCGATTTTATTAAATTGTAAAACCGTTTTATAGGAGACAAGATGAACAAAACATTGCTGAGCAAAATTCCGGATGATTTTCCGAGCGAGATTTATGATTTTACTGACGGTGCCAAGATTTATGACAGCTCCTGTTCGGGGGAAGCGAAGGTATATTTTATCGACAGGGATAACGGCTATTATCTGAAGCGTTCGGGTAAGGGAATGCTTGAAAAAGAAGCGCTTATGACCGGGTATTATCATAGTAAAGGAATCGGTGCAGAAGTTCTTGACTATATATCCGGCGAGAGCGACTGGCTGTTGACAAGGGCGCTCGTCGGGGAAGACTGCGTGTATGAAGGCTATCTGTCCGATCCGAAACGTTTGTGTGACATCATTGCATACGAGCTGAGAAAACTTCACGAGATCGATCATATCGACTGTCCGATTCACGACAGGACGGCAGATTATCTTACTTTTGCACAGGAAAATTACTTAACCGGGAATTATGATAAATCGCATTTTCCCGACAGCTTCGGTTATCGCTCGGCTCAGGAAGCTTATGATGTTCTGATGAACGGAAAATCGGCACTGCAAAGCAGGGTTCTGCTTCACGGCGACTATTGTCTTCCCAATATTATACTTGACAATTGGAAGCTCTCGGGCTTTATTGATGTCGGAAACGGCGGCGTCGGCGATCGGCATATCGACATATTCTGGGGATGCTGGACGCTTTGGTATAATCTTAAAACAGACAAGTACCGTGAGCGTTTTCTCGATGCATACGGAAGGGACAAAGCAGACGAAAAACTGCTCAAGATCATTGCGGCGGCTGAGGTTTTCGGCTGATTTATATTGAAGTGAAGGACATCATAATGAAAAACGGACACGCCCAAAAGAGATTGTCCGATAGGGAAGTATTTGAACTGTAATCAGATCTGCCGAAAACCGGTTAATTCTTTAATATCAACGAACTTGAATCTGTGGAGGAGAACTGTTGTGACAAATCAAGAAATATTTCAAATTGCGTTACAACAATCGGCGTTTGACTGTAATTGCAATGCAGATGATTTTTTATTATCGGAAAACAAGGTCGTTTTGTCAAAGACGAATGAAAAGGCAAGGGCATATCTTCCGCTTCCCTTGGAATGCGATTTGATATCATACGGCAATAATATTGTTGCTCAGGTTAGCCCAAGAATGAAAGCGGTTGTTGAATGGTATATAAACAAATATGCAACAGAGCATTGCTTTGAATCGCCTAATGTGATTGCACTAAATGAAAAATTAGCAGAATTTGGATATAAGGTTTGCTTTATGGCGGAGTATTTTCTACCCGACATAAATAAACTTAAAGAACAACCCTGTGATTATGAGCAAAGAATTTTATTTCCTGAAGATTTTCAACAATATTATACTGACGAATGGGGAAATGCTTTGTGCAAAGACAGAAAACATCTGGACAAACTCGCTGTGGGGGCATTTCATAATGGCAAACTTATAGGACTTGCAGGTTGTTCTGCTGATTGCGAAACTATGTATCAAATAGGTGTTGATGTTCTTCCCGAATATAGAAGAAAAGGGATTGCATCCTCACTCACAAGCAAACTTGCAATTGAAGTATTGGAGTTTGGGAAGGTGCCGTTTTATTGTGCCGCATGGTCGAATATTAAATCGGTTCGTAATGCAATAAAATGTGGTTTTAGACCTGCATGGGTAGAACTTACAGCAAGGGACAACGATTTCGTTGATAAAATGAATAAGTAACGACAGCTTCATGTTCGTCTTGTACCGTAGCGAGTAGGGAAGCTGTATTGACAGTGATATTGCAGATTGAAAAAGTAAAAAGTGAGTTGGTAAAGCATTTTTTAGATTTATACTAATGTTTTTCTCCGCATGTCCGGTATGGCTAGTATGATACTTAAAAACTTACGGTACAGTTCAGCCAAGCCTTCTCCTGTGGGAGAAGGGGGACCGCACAGCGGTGGATGAGGAGTAGTGTAAGATTCAGTAAAACTATAAAAATAAGTTTTAAATTAAATAATGACACCTCATCCGTCTCCCTTCGGCTTAGTCGCAAAGCGACTAAGCCTTGCCACACTTCTCCCACCGGAGAAGGCTCCGGCTGAACCGTAACTGAGGATAAATCGATAAATTGTTTTTGTGTCCTTCGTGCTGCAGATGCTCACTGATGATATGAGATAATCTGTTTTTGAAGACTTTTACAATTAACTGATCTTGATCTCATTATATACTAAAGGTGTTCTTTTGCACCGTAATTGCTCTTTATTTGCTGACCGACGAGAGTATCATCGGATCTTTGATCTTGTCATCCTCGGCAAAAAGAAGTACTTTGGAAATGATCTCTGCGGTTTTTGGGTCATCGTCAACAAATGGCAGGAATATTCTTCCTCTGTGCTGTGAATGCACGGGAAGTACGGGTATCATTGCACCGCCGAGCTGATGTACAACACCGCTCCCGAGATGAACAGAATATTCTGCGAGCTTTCCGTCAATTATTGCGTGGTGTCCCTCAACCCTGACATTCTCTATGCGGAAGAGCGGCAGGACAAATGAAAGGATAGCCGCACGCATTTGCGTTGTGGAATGGCTCGTTTCAGGATCGACACCGCCGACATGAGCAACACTTACGGCAAGGTCGACATCTCTCATGACTTCAGAGAATATGATATCCGGAATGTCCGAGATCTTCAGCTCTTTTCCTGTCTTGCGTTCGCTGAAGCATACCCATTCGAGTGTGGGCGCTTCAATGTCGGACGGGGAGAACCAATTGGCAAGGGCATATATTTGTGCTATTATATTCTCTTTGTAATACACCTTTTGCAGTCCGCTTTCAAGGTCGGCAACCCAGCGGCGGCCTTTGAGAGTGGCAACGGCCTTTGCCGGCTGTATCTGATTTCCGGCATACCTGAGTGAGTGATATGTATTTTTTTCTTCATCGGTCTTGATATACAGCTCACGGAATACCTGACGGAAGGGCTGAACTATCTGATTTTCAAAGATATACTTCTGATAATTTTTCCAGATACCTTTGCTGTAAAGGTCAAATGGATGTGCTATTCTGATTTCGGCATCCTTTGCCATAGGCTGAACATTACCTGTATCATCTGCAAGTCCGTTTTCATTCAGAAAACCTACAGTATCACCGCTGATGAGCAGGAGCTTTCTCAGCATCGGATATACGACGGGATGCGCCGACAGAGCCGACAGTTCGCCAAACGTGAAAATAGTGCTGTCCTCCATGGCGTTTTCAAACATAGTTCTTGTACGGCGGTACTGCTCGTTAAGAGCTTTGACCATATCGCTCATAGCATGTACGGTCTCGTTCTTTTTAAGGCTTGCAGGTATGCTTTTGAGCTGTTTTCCGTTCTTTGAAGCTGAGATCGATGCTTTGCCCTTTTCGTCTGTCGAGATCTTTAATGACACGCTGTCGATCGTCTGCTCTTCAAAAAGATTTCGGCTGTCGTCAATAACCTTAGTCTCCATACGCAGGGTCAGACGAATCGAATCGGAATATCCTGCGTTTATTGCAAGGTTGGTGAGTGCCGTATTGGCGGCTTTTGCTTCGCTTACCGATCGCTGTGAGCCGAATTGTTTGCTTTCCTTGAGAAATTTACGGATATACAGATATCTTCTTAAAATGTCATCCTCGCCCTCAAGCGGAATGAGTGCATAGGCCATCAGAAGGTCCTGGTTGCGTTTATCCGATACTATCTTTTCAATTTCATCGACGTTTAATTTGCCGAGCGTTGCATCGGCGTATTTTCTTGCTCTTGAATGCTTTGCACCGTCCGAGATGTATTTTGCGGCATCGTAGATCTGATCGAATTTCTTTTCGCCGACCGAGCTGTAGGCAGATCTGAACCAATTTACGTCAAATGCGCCGAGATTCAGCTCATCATCCGAGAGGGGAGTGTATTTTGCGATAACTGCCTTTCGCTTGTCGTCAAAGCTCTCGTTCATATGTGCCATAAAATAATAGCATGCCGACTCAAATGAATCTATCCCGAGGTATTGTCCTATGATCGGGATCCATTCGGGAGAAAACATTGCCGCTTCAATAAGGCGCTTTTCGGATATCTTCTTTCCGGCAAGTGCTTTTTTGAGTGTTTCGGAGGAGTCGATATTTGCGGGAATGCATACCGAAAGCAGGTAGGAGAGATTGGTTTTTCGGTTTTTACCGCTGCCCCAGCCGTAATATGCCGTTCTGTCAAGGGTATCGTTACCCATGGCGGAAAGGATCTGTACAAGATAGTCAGCGCCGTAAATGCGTGCTATGTTCATAATGCTGTCTGAGTATTTCACAGGACTGTCACCCCGTGACAATTCCGATGAGAGAATTATCGGAATTACAGCTTCGTAGATATGGAAAACATATTCCATCAGCTTCAGATCTTCTTCATCCGGCTCTCCGTCTTTGCCGAGAAATTCTGTGACTTTGCGTGAAAAACGCATTGCCGAATATCCCCGTTTTGAGATCATCCTGTCTTTTTCACAGTAGCATGATGCAATTGCGGTTACCGTCTCCAGTGATTCTTCGGTATTGTCACGGTCAAACAGGAACTCGTAAAGCTGTTTGATTGTAATAATTCCTCTGTATGCGGCGAGCAGGTAGGCATCTATACCGACAAGCGAACTATAGATTCCGTGCTTTTCACAGTTCGGAGTGAGAAGACGGCGAAGATCATAGTATTTGTCAGGATAGTAATATACGCCGGTTCTGTCTGAGTTCCGGTTTTTTTCTTCATTTTCTTCTTGAAGCTTTTTTGCCGGTGATATACAGCGCTGAGCACAAGCCACTGCAAGCGGGAAGGTGTATTGCAGGTCGTCATTATTCTTACACTCAAGCCATCTGAAAACAAAGGCAAGCTGTTCGTGGGCAAGTAAATGAGCTTTTTCACGGCTTTTGGCAAAGATTACAGACGATTTATCGTCGATCAAGACCATATTATCGGGAACGCAACGTATAAACCATATTGCAATTGCAAAGGCAAGGCGTGAGCGATCGCTTTGCGGAATATTTACGCACATGCTCTCAAGCACACTTTGGATGACAGCCGAATATGGGAGCTGAATGCCTTTTTCAAATCCTGCACCAAAAACATCTATGATTGAATCGGAAAGAGAGCGTGTGAAGTTAGTTTTCTTCTCATATCCGTAAAAAAGAAGCAATGCACGGATAATACGCTTGTTTGTCATGCCGACCGTCTGCGCCCATTCCTGCCAGAGCTCGTGCAGAGGTAATTTGTCGTCGGGGTTTGCAAAATGATATGCGTATTGAAGATTTCCGATAAGAATTGTTTCTCCCATCGAATTCACAAACGAAGCCGCTCTGTGTGAGTCAATGAAAGCTGAAAGTGAGAGCAGATCCTCGGCGGCAGTGAGTGCCGATTCGCAGGCAGAATTATCGGAGAATGCAGATTTAATTTTTTCAAAGAGACTGACATTTGTTTTATTACCGCAGATCAATTGCGGCAATTTTGATTCCGGAAAATAATCGGCGAAGGTGTCGACACAAAGCTTGGTATACTCCCCGTCAAATTCGGAGGGGATATATTTATCATTTTTTGAAAACAGCAGATCTTTACCAGAGAGCGCCTGATTTTTCTGATCTGAATTCTCAACGAGTGAATCGAGCAGGATCTTTTCTTTTGAGGAGCATTCATTTGATGATGCTATTTCACAAAGCAGGGAATCGAATGAAGCGACTATTGAAGCATATTTTTTATTATTTTCATCCTTTTTCAGCTGTAAAAGCATATCAAGTCCGCCGAGCCTGATCTCTTCTTTTTCGCTCGAGAGCAGACGTGTAATACAGCTTTGCAGATTTGAGCCATTTTGCTTCAGTAAAATATTTATAACATTTTTGCGGATGTCGGCTCCTTTGAAACGCAGATAACTCTCAATCGAGCGGTATTCATCGGCTGTGAGCTTTAATTTGCATACGATCTCATAGGCTTCTTCTCTCGTAGAGTTTTCTCTGTCGGCAAGTCCTTCAAGCACGGTCTTACGGGCAATTGCACTTTGAGGATCACGGAGCAGAGCTGAAAAACAGAATCTGCGCTCCCATGCAGAGCAATCCTTTATGAAAGTGCAAGCTTCGTCATTGATCTCTTTTTCATTCAAAAAGACTGCAATTGCACAGAGGATTTCGGCAAAATCGCTTTTTGAGATTTTTGCCTCATACCAGGGGAAAACACATGGCGAAAAGATCTTTGTTTTGCCCGAAAACGAGTAATAAAGCCCTTTTATCAATTGATAGCATTCCACAGCTTCCGTCTTGCTGTCGAACCACATGCTGTAGTTGAGCTTTTTATTGTTATACATCGATTCCCACAAATCATTTTTTATTCCCGACTTGAAGAAGGGAAGCCAGATTGCAAGCACTTCATTTTTATCGCTATGCTTTTTCAGAACCTTCATTGTTATTGCGGCGCATGCATACGGCTGTTCCGAATTCGCCGCAAAATACCCCGAAACAAGCAGTTTATGGATCGAGCCGTTTTGTGATATTTCGGATACTTTGCGGAATGCCTCATCAATGTCATGAAATGCATAGCTCCACAGAGCGACATATACTTTCATTGCATCCTCGGATGCAAGATATTCATCACGCAGTTTTTCGTTTTCAAGGCAATCTATGATAAGACGCAGGCTTTTATCGCTGACACGCTCAAGATCTCTTACTTCATCGCTGAGCAGACCGAGCCACGTGCCTACCGCACGCTTGACCGAGGAATAGCGGATCAGATTATTTTCGTCAATTACCTTCAATATAGCGAGATAACCCTCTTTTGTGCCGCAATCGGCAGCTTCGCATATGATCTGCCGCAGACCCTCCTGCAATCTTGCCGCAAGCAGCAATTTTCCCAATAGCTCATGAAAATCGCTCCTGTGGCTGATGAGAATGCCGCGGATAAGCTCTTGAGTCACCATTCCCGAAGAGTTATTATCGAGCAGAATACTCCTTATTGCATTCTCAACTTTACTGTTGTTATGATCAAGGGCATACGCCACCTGCCACTCGTTGTATCCTGATGTAATGTATGCATTTTCATCAAGATATGCCTGCTTTTCCTCGGGAAGCTCTCTTGCCAGAATCTTTTCAAGCGGTTCGCTAATCGGTTTCCTGTAAAATCTATACATGCGAATAATGTTTTCAAGCTTTGTTACATATGCCCCGTTGCGTTTTGCTCTGAATGATCTGCGTTGATATGTATCTGAGTAGGGGTATTCCTGCAAGCGATCGGCAAAATACAGAATGACCTGCCTGTTATAGTCGGGGATAACCGAATCGAAAAGCCAATCCAACTTTTTCCGGATATATTCCGAAGGGATGGTGTCGGGGGCATTCATCGCTTTCGCAAGATCGCAATGTATGGAATCATCGTGCGGATTTACATATGGCATACAAAAACCGATCTGTGCCGCACTGAGATTTTTCCTGAGATTTTCTTCATACTCATCTATTTTTTTTGCATATTCTTCCGCAAGGGCAATTTTTCTTGCTTTTTCTTCGTTATTCAGTGCCATATTTATAATCATAGCTTTCGCATTGCGAAAGCATCCTTTCTTTCGGAATTGGGGCTGTTTTTGCAGAGCAAAATCGCCGCCGTTTAGGTGGCGAAAGCCACAAAACGCTGTTTGAAAGATCTATCTTTCAAACTTTTCCTTTACCACATTCTGCCCGAAAGCATGGTGAGTCTTATGAATGTAAAGACATCGCCCTCGGATATATCTGTTTTTTCATCGAGATCGGTGATCTCATGATTTTCTTTGAATACACGCACAAGTCCGTCACTGAAAGCTTCAAGTGCTGTTTCTGTTGCCTTCGCTTCATTGACGGTATTTTCGTTATAGTGAACTCCGAATGCGAATTTCCCGATCTCACGCATTCCTTCCCACTCTTCATCGCCGATAGGGAAGGGAAGCGCCGAATTGTCAGCACGTGATATGTATGTCTTTATGCATGTCCTGACCGATTCGGTGATAAGCTCACGAAGGGTTTTAGGTGTTTTCTCGAGAAAGAAAGGATAGCGTTTGACACTGTCTGCCATTTTTGCAATGTTTCCCATGTGCTTCAGTGTGATGTATATTTTTAAGCCTGATGTATTTTCCATAAGGTTCCCCGTATATAGTCTGTGAATTTCAAATTTTCTCTTGTCAGATCAGATACGATATTTAGTCAGTTTTCACTGTTAATTATTTGAACATTTTTCGGCATCGATCGCAAGCACGAGCATAACTGCATATGCGGCGTCGCTCGAATAAGGGACATTGATCGAATATGTGTCTGTAAAATTGAACAGCTCTTTTGAAACGGTTGCGATGACTTTATATGAAGGATCCATTATCGAATAATTGTATCCGAAGAAGTCGCCGACTACACGCCAACCGTTGAAATCAACGTCGAATTTCTGGGCGAAAAATGATATCTTTTTAGTTACACACCCGAGATATTGTCCTGCCGAGTACATTTCAAATTTTGGCAAGAAGGTCAATATTTTTTCCTTTATCAGTCCGACCTCATTCCCGTATGCATCATAGATCCTGAGCTGATGCCCCCAGGCAAGCTCACCCCTTACGGTATATACTGTTTCGCCTGATTCGTTATAAATGTCGTAGCTGTCAAACCACGAGAAAAATCTTTGCTTGAATATGAGTCTCATGATAGTTTCCCCCACTTCTGTGTATGTCTTGGATTGCTGTTATTGAAAATACCGAATTTATTTTCTTTACTTCTTTACAGCTGAAGATCAGAATTCTGTAAATCAACTTATAATACAATTATATCACGATTCAGGCCGAAAAACAATATAGTTTTTATGTTTTTTGTTTGTTTATGAGATTATTTCTATATTTCCGATGCTTTGAAATCTGCTTTCGGCATGCCTTTACCTTCTTTTACTCAGACCTTAACAGTTACTGTACTGAATAAGTCAGATTATTAATGTCGGTGAAAAGCCTGAAAAATAAATTATTCAGACGGTGTTTTGTGGCTTTCGCCGCCAATGTGGCGGCGATTTTGCAGTACAAAACCAGCCGCAATTCCACAAGAAAAGAAGTTTTCGCAATGCGAAAACTATGGTTATAATAATGGCATGAAAACGGCAAATACAGAAAAAACTGCCGGCGAAAATAAATAATATAATA
>CAZXAU010000021.1:0-35609 GCA_964638675.1 uncultured Lachnospiraceae bacterium | reverse complement strand
TCAGCGTAATATCTAACTCCGTCAAGTGTAAACCACCCGGTTTGCTTTTCGCCGTCTGAATAGTAATACATAATGCCGTCCTCGGTAATAAGTCCGGTCTTGTTTTCTGTGATATCGCCGTATATTTCGCTTGAATGTGTCGGATTTTCGGGGACTACCGGTCCGTCTGATTTGAAAGTATCATTGAAGCTGTTGAACGCTCCCGTTGCACTTGTTCCGCTCGCTATAAGCTCTTCACCGTCATAAACATTTACAGTCACGGTGTATGAGTGCCCAAGAACTGGAATTATGCCGTACTCGCAGACTGCAAAGCGGAAGAAGGTTGTAGCATATATCTCGTTTCCTGCATCGTCAAATTCATAGCCTTTGATGATTCTCGATTCAAGTGTTGTTTCATCTTTTATAATGATGTCGGCTTTCCATGTTTTATTTTTAAGATTTCCGTAAAGCTTTGTATTATCTGAAGAATTAACTTCTGTTATAAACCATGTTTTTCCGTTCCAGTTTTCAATTTGACCGTATATGGGTATGATAACAAGCTCGGAATCGAAAGGGTCAGGAACAACAGTTCCTACATCCGGAAGATAAGTTGTGTACGAATGAGGGACAACGGCAGGGATTATCGGTCCGTTTGCCGCAAAATCATCTTGTGCTGAGCCGTCAAATGCACCTGTTTCAGACTCACCGTAATATATTATCTTACCGTCCGAAACTACATCAATATATAGCGTATACTTTCCGCCTGAAACGACCGGAATTCCGTATTCGGCAACAGCAAGACGGAGAAATGAGGTATCATAGAATTCGGCACCTGGATTGTCAAAGAAATATTGAGGGATGCAGTATGTACTTCCGTCCTGTGCTGTAATTTTAACTCTGAGTGTGCCCTCTTTATTTCT
This sequence comes from uncultured Lachnospiraceae bacterium, assembly GCA_964638675.1. Lineage (GTDB taxonomy): Bacteria > Bacillota > Clostridia > Oscillospirales > CAG-272 > SIG714. The sequence continues at coordinate 34,710 of CAZXAU010000021.1, read as the reverse complement.
CAGAATTTTAAAGAGAGTGTCATTATTACTTGACACTATTCCGGTGATAAAATATGTTTTTCCGCTCCAGTTCTCGACCTTACCGTAATATGGCTGAATCATAACCCTCTCAGCATCACTCAGGTCAGGAATATCGGGTTCAGGTGTCGGTGTGGGCTCAGGTGTTACGACAGTTCCCGTATAATTATAGCCGGGAGTTTCGTATATCGCCGAAGTTTTATTGCCGAAAACATCGGTAACCGTAAGGGTCGCTCTGTATTTATCAATGCCGAGGGAATCGACTGTCAGAGAATTTACCTCGGGTCTTGTCTGCGATTTCGATAAAATTTCCCTGCCGCCCTCGTCAATGACCGTGAGCTTATATGACAGCTGCGGGGTGCTTGTGCCCGTCATCGACCAGCTGATTGCCGTTTTTGTTATAGAATTTCTTACCGTAAATCTCTCAATTTCGGGAGTTCCGAAGGTTGGTGTTGATGGCTGTAATATTGTATAAGTCTTGCCGAGCTTCACATATTCCTCATCGGTTCTGTAACCGTCTGCAAATCCCGTAATGCATTTGCCGTCCTCGGACAGTCCTCCTCCTACGACACCGACCTTATCGGGATATGTACAGCTTGAGAGGTATATATTAGGGGTCGATATCCACTTCTTTGAAGTATGGTCGAATACATAAAAATTAGTATAGTTGAACGAACGGTATACATCTTTTCTGTATTGCGAGAAATTCTCCTGGAATTGGCTGAATCCGCCCTTGAAATACGAATCGACAAGTCCGAGATTGTAATAGCAGAAAAGCGTCCATTTTTCGGCACTGTAGTCGTAAAACCAGGTCCCGGCAAAAGTCCTGCCAAGCTCTTCATCCTCCCAGCACATAAGGAGCATTCTGTACCACTGATGGTCAGCCCATGCGTAATTTTCTATACATTTTACGCCGCTGCCTTCATTATCAAAGGAATCACTGCCCTTGGGATAGACACGCTCTGCATTGAGCACAACCTCTTTACCTGTTGAATCTGTGTATGTATACTGCCAGATCGACATGATACCCACCCTGTCGGTATTGTAGTTTCTGCACTGCAATCCGGCATAGCCGGCAGGCGACTGAAGATTCTTGTATCCCAGCTCCCTTTCGCTTGCACTTGTATCAAAAGAATAGTTTGCAAGTGCCCAGTATGTCCCGAGTGCATTTTCGCTGTCTGTCTTGAAATCTATGACAAAAGCGTCGAATTTTCCGCTTGTTCCCGACATTATCGGATCGGTGTACAGATTGTGCGACTCGCCTTGTGCCGAGACACCGATATAGACTGTCAGTGTAAGAATAATCACCGTCACTATTGTCAGTACTAACTTACCTGCTCTTGAAGAAATAGTCTTACTCATTGTTTCTCTCCATAAATTTTGTTATGATGATAAAAACAGGACAACCGTAAGGAAGTTCGATCTGCATTTTATACAAAAATAAATCAGATTCAAAACATGTTGCACACTTTATCTCGTATTTAATTATATACTATTTTCAGCAATTTGTCAATATATTTAATGGTTTAATCCCCCTGTTGATTTCTATAGAAAGGCGAGCTTTGTCTGTTGTACATAAAAATATATTATATTTTTGTCTATTTTTTACGCTTTAACTATTTTCAAATAAGTAGAATTATGATATAATCCTACTGTTATTTTTTTAAAAAATATTTTTTTTAAACACAGGAGATTAAAAACTTGATCAGAGAAGATTTGAGAAACATCGCCATAATAGCCCATGTTGACCACGGTAAGACAACGCTTGTCGACCAGATGCTCAAGCAGGGCGGCGTATACCGAGACAATCAGGCAACAACAGAAAGAGTTATGGACTCCGGAGATCTCGAAAGAGAGAGAGGCATAACGATTCTTGCCAAAAACACTTCAATTCATTATAAAGACTACAAGATAAATATTGTCGATACACCCGGGCACGCCGATTTCGGAGGTGAGGTTGAACGTATTCTCAAGATGGTGAACGGTGTTCTTCTTCTTGTCGATGCAGCAGAGGGTCCGATGCCGCAGACAAGATTCGTTCTTCAAAAGGCACTTGAGCTGAATCACAAAGTAATCGTGGTGATCAATAAGATCGATAAACCGGATGCACGCATACTTGAAGTTGAAGAGGAAGTGCTTGAACTGCTTCTCGATCTCGGAGCTACCGATGAACAGCTTGATTCTCCTATGATATTCTGCTCCGGACGTGACGGAACAGCATCGTACACAGACACCGAAAAGGGCGTAGACCTTGTTCCGCTCTTTGAAACAATTATAGAATATATGCCGGCTCCGGAAGGAGATGAAGAAAAACCGCTTCAGTTGCTTGTATCATCTATCGACTATAACGACTATGTCGGAAGAATCGGTATAGGACGTATCGAAAACGGAATTATCAAGGTCGGCTCAGAAGTGGCAATATGCAATTACTATAATCCCGATGCTCCCGTAAAAAGGACAAGGATCGTTTCACTTTTTGAATTCAACGGTCTTTCAAGAGCACCTATCGAGCAGGCAAAACCGGGTGATATCGTATGCTTCTCGGGATCGGATAATATCACAATAGGAGATACACTGACAGCCGTTGATCATGTCGAGCCGCTCCCCTTTGTAAAGATCAGTGAGCCGACACTTGAAATGACTTTCTCGGTAAATGATTCGCCGTTTGCAGGCAAGGAAGGAAAATTTGTAACATCACGTCAGCTCCGTAAACGTCTTTATGATGAACTTTTAAAAGACGTTTCGTTGCGTGTCAGCGACGGAGACACAATGGACAGCTTCAAGGTCTGCGGAAGAGGCGAAATGCACCTTTCAATTCTTATAGAAACAATGCGCCGCGAGGGATATGAGCTTGCTGTATCTGCACCTCAAGTAATATACAAATACATTGACGGCGTCAAATGCGAGCCTATTGAAAGACTGTTCATCGATGTTTCGTCAACATATCTCGGCGCGGTTATGGAAAAGCTCGGTTCGAGAAAAGCTGAGCTTGTAACAATGGAGAATGTCGGAAGCCGTGTAAAGCTTGAATATCTCATCCCTTCAAGATGTCTTTTCGGTTACCGTTCACACTTCCCTACCGATACACACGGTGAGGGCGTAATGAATACACTTTTTGAGGGCTATATGCCCTATAAAGGAGATGTACCGACAAGATACACAGGTTCACTTGTCGCATCCGAAGCCGGCGAAACAACGAGCTACGGACTGTACAATTCACAGGATCGCGGTGCACTCTTCCTCGGACAGGGCGTCAGCGTATATGAGGGAATGATAGTCGGAGAAAATCCGAAAATGGGCGACATTTCACTCAACGTATGCAAGAAAAAGCACCTTACTGCTATACGCTCGACAGGTGCGGATGAAGCACTTATACTCACCCCTCCGAGAATCATGTCACTTGAAGAGGCAATAGAGTTTATAGCTCCGGATGAAATAATCGAAGTAACGCCGAAAAATATCCGTCTGCGTAAACGTATCCTTGACACTTCACTTCGTCTGAAGAATCAATTCAAAAAAGCATAATAATCAATAACGATAAATAATAACGCCGGATCCGGGTAATTTAACCGGAAGATAAACACGGGGCTGTCAGATCAGGACAGCCCCGTTTGTTATAAAAAGCAGCGCGATATGGATGAAGTATTGCAAAGCAACTGATTGAATGTCCGAAATATATTTTTAATCATTAATTCAGATATGGAATTTCTACGTAAATTCACTGAAACTAAAAAAGGAATAAAATTTCTGAAAACCTATTGACAAATGCTTTTTAGTGTGATATACTTCATAATACAGTAAAATCGCATAGAATGGCATTGTGTACTTTTTGCAGGAAATCCGGAAGAAAGACAATCGACAAAAGAAGTCGTTTTTCTTGCAGAATCGCAGTTTTCATGAGGTCATATCAATTTTGATCGCAAAATCCGATACAGATTTTTCGTTTTTCAGCTTATAATTCGGCTTTAACCAGAATGCCGTGGGGGTGGAAAAATTGTAAACTTTTTGTTACGGATTTCAGGGATCTTCATTGGTATGCCCTTAATTTTTTTGAAATCGCCCTAAACGGATTAAATGAGCGATTTATTATAAACACGAACTATTTTTATTAACATATGGAGGATAAAACAAGATGGTTAAGGAAAAAAGACTCGGTACGGCAGTACGAATGAGTTTTTCAAAAACCGAAGATGTTCTTGAAATGCCCGACCTTATCGATGTTCAGAAGAGATCATATCAGTGGTTCATTGACGAAGGTCTGCGTGAGGTTCTCGAAGATGTTTCGCCGATCATCGATCACACCGGAAATCTCGTACTCGATTTCATCGGCTTCACACTCGATCAGGAACATCCGAAATTCTCGGAAGAAGAATGTAAGGAAAGAAACGTCAACTTCGCCGCACCTTTAAGAGTCATGACCCGGCTTCTCAACAAGGAAACGGGCGAGATCAACCAGAAAGAGATCTACATGGGCGACCTGCCTATCATGACTCACAACGGTACATTCATAATCAACGGTGCGGAACGTGTTATCGTATCACAGCTCGTCCGTTCACCGGGAATGTATTTCTCAACGGCTATAGACAAATCGGGAAACAAGACCTTTACATCTACCATCAACCCCTACAGAGGTGCATGGCTTGAATATGAAACAGACGCCGCAAATGTCTGCTATGTTCATATGGATAAGTCGAGAAAAATGCCGCTGACAGTTCTTATCAGAGCGCTCGGATGCATGTACAAAAATGAACTGAAGCTCGAAACAAAGGAAGAAATCATCGAATTTTTCGGCGACGACCCGAAAGTGATCGCTACCCTCGAAAAGGACGGTATGGACGACCTTGCCCGTGAAATGAGAACGACCCCCGGAGAGGAAGCTCTCAAGGAAATATACAAAAAGCAACGTCCGGGAGATCCGCCGACGGTTGAAAGTGCGACCGTACTCGTACACAACAGCTTCTTTGATCCCAAGAGATACGACCTTATGAGTGTCGGACGTTTCAAATTCAATAAAAAAACCGGAATTGCAGGCAGACTCTCAGGAAACACACTTACACGTGACGCAATCAGTATGATCACAGGCGAAGTGGTTTATACTGCAGGAACCAAGATGACCTTCGCTATGGCAAACGATGCCGAATATAAAGGCGTCAACGAAGCATATATCGCACTTCCCGACGGCAAAGAGCTGAAAATAATATCAAACTCCACCGTTTATCCCGAAGCAGTTCTGGGTTACGACCTGAAGGAGATCGGAATTGATGGCAAAGTATGCTTCGATCCGCTCTGCAATATCATCGAAGCGGCAGACGGAAACCGTGATGAGCTTATCAAGCTCGCAAAGGCAAACAAACATCTTCTTTTCCCCAAATATATTACAAAAGATGATATCATTTCAAGCTTCAGCTACCTTATCGGTCTTTCATACGGTGTAGGCTCGCTTGATGATATCGACCATCTCGGAAACCGCCGTCTGCGTTCAGTCGGAGAGCTTTTGCAGAACCAGCTCAGAATCGGTTTCACCAAGATGGATAAGAACATCAAAGAAAGAATGGGAACACAGGACAGGGATAACGAAACGGTAACCCCCGAATCTCTCATCAATACACGTCCGGTTTCCACTGCAGTGAAGGAATTCTTCGGTTCTTCTCCGCTCTCGCAGTTCATGGATCAGAACAATCCCCTTGCAGAGCTTACACACAAACGCCGTCTTTCGGCACTCGGACCGGGCGGTCTTTCAAGAGACAGAGCATCATTTGAAGTCCGTGACGTTCACTACACCCATTACGGAAGAATGTGCCCTGTTGAAACGCCTGAAGGTCCTAACATCGGACTTATCTCATATCTTTCAACATATGCAAAGATCAACGATTACGGATTCATCGAAGCACCTTACCGTAAGATAGATAAAGAAACAGGTGTTGTCACAGATATCATTGAATATATGCCTGCCGATATCGAAGACAATTATATAATCGCCCAGGCTAACGAACCTCTTGACGAAAACAACAGGTTTGTCAACAAAAAGGTTACTGTAAGAGACAAAGCCGAGATCAAGCAGGTCGACAATACCGTTCCGGATTACATGGATGTATCACCTAAGATGGTTGTTTCTGTTGCAACATCCATGATTCCCTTCCTTGAAAACGACGACAACTCCCGTGCACTCATGGGTTCAAACATGCAGAAGCAGGCAGTTCCGCTCATGACCACCGACTCTCCTATTGTCGGAACAGGTATGGAATACAAGGCGGCATATGACTCAGGTGTCGTAGTTATAGCCAAGAGAGAGGGTATTGCCGAAAAGGTTACATCATGTGAGATCGTGATCCGCACACCCTCAGGTGAAAAAGACACATATGAGCTCATCAAATTTAAGAGAAGTAACCAGAGCACATGTATAAATCAGAAACCTATCATTAAAGAAGGCGAATTCATTGAAAAAGGCAGAATAATTGCAGACGGTCCTGCGACATCGAACGGTGAGGTTGCACTCGGTAAGAATGCACTGATCGGTTTCATGACATGGGAAGGCTACAACTATGAGGATGCCGTTCTTCTCAATGAGCGTCTGGTTCGTGACGATGTATACACATCAATTCATATAGAAGAATATTCATCCGAAGCAAGAGATACAAAGCTCGGAGCTGAAGAAATCACACGTGAAATTCCCAATGTCGGCGATGATGCACTCAAAGATCTCACAGCCGACGGAATAATCAGAAAGGGTTCTGAGGTCAGATCGGGCGATATACTTGTCGGAAAGGTATCTCCTAAGGGAGAGACCGATCTCAATCCCGAAGAAAGACTTCTCCGTGCGATATTCGGAGAAAAATCAAGAGAAGTCAGAGATACATCTCTCCGTCTTCCCCACGGTGCCGCAGGTATAGTTGTCGATGTCCGTGTTTTCTCAAGAGACAACGGCGATACAGATCTCCCTGCAGACGTAAATAAAGTAGTAAAGGTATATGTCGCTCAGAAACGTAAGATCTCTGTCGGCGACAAAATGGCAGGACGTCACGGAAATAAAGGTGTCGTTTCGAGAATTCTTCCTCCCGAAGACATGCCGTTTCTTCCTGACGGTACACCGCTCGATATAGTGCTCAATCCTCTGGGCGTTCCTTCACGAATGAACATAGGACAGGTGCTTGAGGTTCACCTCGGAATGGCAGCACGCCAGCTCGGCTGGAAGGTCATGACCCCTGTTTTTGACGGCGCCGATAACAAAGATCTTGCCGAAATGCTTGAAAAAGCAGGCATGCGCCCCGACGGTAAGCTGATTCTTCGTGACGGACGTACCGGTGAAGAGTTCGACAACCCCGTAACAGTCGGCATCATGTATTACCTCAAGCTCCACCACCTTGTTGACGATAAGATCCATGCACGTTCGACAGGTCCTTACTCCCTTGTCACACAGCAGCCTCTCGGCGGTAAAGCACAGTTCGGAGGTCAGAGATTCGGAGAAATGGAGGTATGGGCACTCGAAGCATACGGTGCGGCATATACTCTCCAGGAAATTCTTACATTCAAGTCAGACGATGTAACAGGACGTGTTGCAGCTTATGAGGCAATAGTCAAGGGTCAGAATATCCCGACACCCGGAGTTCCCGAATCATTCAAGGTTCTTGTTAAAGAGCTTCAGGCACTCTGCCTTGACGTAAGAGTACTTGACGACAACGGTGAAGAAATTCAGCTTTCCACACTTACAGAAGAAGAAGCACCCGTTAAGAATCCCATTATCATGGCTGAAGATGTCGGTGAAAGTGTCGTTACAGACGAAGACATCAAATCAACCGTAGAGCTTGACGATGACTTCAGTGATCTTGACTCATCTTCCGACGAAGAAGACGATTACAACTATTATGAAGAAAGCTACAGCGATGATGAATAATGAAAGGAGACATAGAGAAAATGGATAAAAATGTATTTGCATCGATCAAGATCGGTCTCGCATCTCCTGAAATGATCAGAAGTTGGTCATATGGCGAAGTAACAAAGCCCGAAACAATCAACTACAGAACAACAAAACCCGAAAAAGGCGGTCTTTTCTGCGAGGTTATCTTCGGTCCGCAAAAGGACTATGAGTGTGCCTGCGGAAAATACAAGAGAAACCGCAACAACTACAGCCGCAAAGTATGCGAGCATTGCGGCGTTGAAATCACAACAAAAAAGGTCAGACGTGAGAGAATGGGCTCAATTGAACTTGCCTGCCCTGTTTCGCACATCTGGTATTTCAAATCGAATCCTTCAAGAATAGGAACACTTCTTGATATATCACCGAAGTCACTCGAACAGGTACTTTATTTCGCAAGCTATATCGTACTTGATCCGGGTCCGTCAGCTCTCAGAAAAAAACAGATCCTCACACAGAGCGAGTATTCCGAAATTCTGAGAGATTACAAAGATGAGTGCAAAAACGGCGAGATAAGAATTGGAATGGGCGCTGAAGCGATCAAAGAGCTTCTTTGCGAAATAGATATCTGCAAGCTTTTTGATGAGCTCAAAGCTGATCTTGAGAATGCATCAGGTCAGAAGAAAGCCAAGCTTGTAAAACGCCTTGAGGTTGTTGACGCCTTCAAAAAGAGCGGAAACAAGCCCGAATGGATGGTTCTCGATGTTATCCCGGTAATTCCGCCCGAGCTTCGTCCTATGGTACCGCTTGACGGCGGAAGATATGCCGCTTCCGACCTTAACGATCTTTACAGAAGAGTTATAAACAGAAATAACCGTCTTAAAAAGCTTTATGAGCTTAAATCGCCTCAGATCATCATAAGAAACGAAAAGAGAATGCTTCAGGAAGCAGTTGACGCACTTATCGATAACGGCAGACAGGGAAAGCCTGTAACAGGCGGCTCATCAAACCGTACACTCAAATCGCTGTCTGAGGTACTCAGGGGTAAGCAGGGACGTTTCCGTCAGAACCTTCTCGGAAAGCGTGTCGACTACTCGGGACGTTCGGTTATCGTTGTCGGTCCTGAACTTAAGATCTATCAGTGCGGACTCCCCAAAGAGATGGCACTTGAGCTTTTCAAGCCCTTCATTATGAAGCGTCTTGTTGAAACAGGAAAGGCAACCAACATCAAGGAAGCCAAAAAGAAGGTCGAAAAAGTCGATCCCTGCGTATGGGATGCACTTGAGACCGTAATTAAGGGGCACCCGGTACTCCTGAACCGTGCACCTACCCTTCACCGTCTTTCGATCCAGGCATTCGAGCCTGTACTTGTTGAAGGAAGAGCGATCAAGCTCCATCCGCTCGTTTGTACGGCATTCAACGCCGACTTTGACGGTGACCAGATGCCTATACACGTACCGCTTTCAGCTGAAGCACAGGCAGAGGCAAGATTCCTTATGCTCTCTGCAAACAACCTTCTCAAACCGTCTGACGGTCGTGCCGTAGCAGTTCCCTCACAGGATATGGTCCTCGGTTCGTTCTATCTTACAATCGATAAGAGCGGCGAACCCGGAGAAGGCGGTCTTTACAGAGATTTTGAAGAAGCCGTCATGGCATATGAAAACGGATTTCTCGGACTTCATGCACCGATCAGAATCAGAGTTTCCAAGGTTATTGACGGAAAAACTGTCACGGGAATCATAGGAAACAATAAGGAAGTCACACTCGGAAGAATTATATTCAACAGAGAAATCCCTCAGGACCTCGGATTTGTTGACAGAAGCAATCCCGAAAATCTCCTTGATCTTGAGATAACCAAAACCTGCGGAAAGGATCTTCTCAAAGATATAGTGGACAGAACCATCAAAAAGCACGGCATGGCTGCCGCCGCTGAAGTTCTCGACCACATCAAAGCAATGGGTTATAAATACTCAACAAAGGCATCTATTTCCATCTCCGTATCAGATGTCGTCATTCCTCCCGAAAAGGCAGCTATAATCAAGCAGGCTGAGTCAGATGTCGAAGTAATTCAGAATCACTACAATATGGGTGAACTCTCAGAAGATGAACGCTACAAGAGAGTAATAAAGATCTGGGAAGACGCAACCGATCTGATGATGGTGAAGCTCAATGCCTCCTTTAACAGATACAACCCTATCAAGATGATGGCAGACTCGGGAGCCCGCGGTAACTCAAAACAGATGCGTCAGCTCGCCGGAATGCGTGGACTTATGTTCGCCGCCAACGGAAGAACAATGGAGATCCCGATCAAATCGAACTTCCGTGAGGGTCAGAATATACTCGAATATTTCGTAGCCGCAAGAGGTGCACGTAAATCACTTTCTGATACGGCACTGCGTACAGCCGACTCAGGATACCTCACAAGACGTCTTGTCGATGTATCTCAGAATGTCATAATACGCAAAGAAGATTGCGGATCGACCGAAGGTGTTGAAGTCAGAGAGATCTCCGAAAAGATCAACGGAAGTGAAAACCGTGTTATCGAATCGCTCGAAAACCGTCTGTCCGGAAGATTTACGGTCAACGAAGTCTCCGACAGCGAGGGCAATGTAATTGTTCCGGCAAATACCCTTATCTCTGAAGAAAAAGCCAAAGAGATCGTCAAAGCAGGTATTACCAAGGTCAGAATCAGAAGTCTTCTCAATTGCCGTTGCAAGCACGGAGTATGTGCTCACTGCTACGGTTCGGACATGTCGAGCGGAAAACAGGTGGCTGTCGGAGAAGCAGTCGGTATTATCGCCGCACAGTCTATCGGTGAACCCGGTACACAGCTCACGATGCGTACATTCCACTCGGGAGGTATTGCAGGAAGTGATATCACACAGGGTCTTCCGAGAGTTGAAGAGGTCTTCGAGGCAAGACGTCCGAAGAAGGCTGCAGAAATTGCACGTCTGCCCGGCGTTGTAACCATCGGTGATACAAACGACTCCAGAAAGACTCCTATCACCATAACAGCAAAGGACGGAACAACAACCGTTTCGCTCATTCCCTACAATCTCCATCCGATCGTTAAAGACGGCGACGAGGTAGAGCTCGGAGATCCTCTCACAGACGGATTTATAGCTCCTGCCGATCTCACTGCTGTCTGCGGACTTGAAGCCGCATACGATTACATTATCAGAGAGGTTCAGAAGGTCTATCGGTTGCAGTCTGTTGCAATCGATGATAAGCATATCGAAATTATAGCACGCCAGATGACACGCAAGGTAAGAATCGATAATCAGGGAAGCACAGAGCTCCTCTCGGGTTCGGTAATTGACAGAACTGTCTTCGATGAAGCAAACGAAGAGGTAAGAAAGCATATCGAAAACGGAGAAGAAGGCTATACGTACGCAACATGCTCGCCTATCCTGCTCGGAATTACAAAATCTGCAATCGGAACAGATTCATTCCTGTCTGCAGCTTCGTTCCAGGAAACAACAAAAGTTCTTACAGATGCCGCAATCAAGGGCAAAGTCGATAATCTGCTCGGTCTTAAGGAAAATGTCATAATCGGTAAGCTTATTCCCGCCGGTACGGGTATGCAAAGATACCGTGATTACGAGATTGAATGCACACATGAAAATGCTGATGACAGATATAATCATGTTGAAAAAAAGGTTGTTGACGGTGTCGTAGAAATATCGGATATAGTCGAAGATACCGACACCAGCGATATTCCGGACGACGATGCAGAATAAGATCTCATCTGATCGATAAAAGGCAAAATAATCACTCCGCTGTACAGTTTTAAAACAGTACAGCGGAGTATATTTTTGTATCTTTATCATTTTAAAAAACTATTGCAAATCTCTCTCCTTTCATGTTATAATCATATTGTAATGCCAATAAGACAGGCGGTGATAAATTGAACGATCCGGAAGTTTTTTTTGCGAATGAAAATATTGAGCTGTATGCCCTTCTTGATTTTGCGAACTGCAAAATAACCAATATACAAAAAATGAACCGACAGGTCAAATTTACGCCGAGATCGGTAATTATAACAGCAGTTCCTTACTTTACAGGTATACCAGAAAAATCAAATATCTCACTGTACGCCATGTCGTATGACTATCACATATACATGAATGATATGCTGAACAGGCTTTGCACCCTTCTCAAAAATAAATATGACGACTACAACTTCAAAGCCTTTTCAGATTCATCTCCGATCGACGAAAGACACGCTGCTGCAATCGGTGGATTGGGAGTCTACGGCGACAATCACCTTTTAATTACCGAAAAATACGGAAGCTATGTATTTCTCGGCGAAATAATTTCGGACATGGATGTATCAAAATATTCTATAAAGCCGAAATTATGTGAGATACGCACTTGCCGTGAATGCCAAAGATGCAAGATGCTCTGCCCTTATGAAGAATGTTCTGCCTGCCTTTCCGAGCTTACGCAGAGAAAAGGCGAGCTTACAGAGCATGATTTCGATATGATGGTAAAATACTCGACGGTATGGGGATGCGATATATGCCAGAGTGCATGTCCGCTCAACCGCAGGGCGGAAATAACGCCTGTACAATTTTTTCACGGGCATAGGACGACATATTTAACATATAAAGATATCGAAGAGATGGACGATGAAGAATTCGGAAAAAGAGCTTTTTCATGGAGGGGCAAAAAAATTCTTCTCCGGAATCTCGAACAATTTGAAAAAAAGACAGATAAAAAAGATTAAGAAGGCAGGACTTATGGAAATACAGGGCTTCACAACACTTACGATGCTCGATTATCCCGGAAAAATTGCGGCAACAATATTCACACCTGGATGCAATCTCTGCTGTCACTTTTGTCACAACAAGGGACTTGTACTCTCAGAGCATGAAAGAATCGACTCTGAAGAGATCTTATCATTTTTGAAAAAGCGAAAAGGTATTCTCGAAGGAGTTGCAATATCGGGCGGAGAGCCACTGATTCATGCCGAGTTGCCTAAGCTCATCAAAAGCATACGTGACATCGGGTATCCGATCAAGCTCGATACAAACGGGTCGATGCCCGATAAGCTTGAATCACTGATCAGATCAGGACTTGTGGATTATGTCGCAATGGACATAAAAAACACGCCCCAAAAATATCCGCTCACAGTCGGAATTCCAGGCATTGACATATCGCCTTTCATAAAAAGTGCTGATATACTCATGAAAAGCGGAATTGAATATGAGTTCAGAACAACTCTTGTAAGGCAATTCCATACAAAGGAAGACCTGATTGAAATAGGCAAATGGCTGTACGGTGCGAAACGCTATTGTCTGCAGAATTTCGTTGACAACGGTAAGCTTCTCGGAAATTTACCTCTCTCTGGTTTTTCTGAAAAAGAGCTTGACAATTTTTCGGAATTAATTCGCCCTTATTTTATGAATGTTACTAAAAGATAAGTCAGATTGCAAAAAAATTTCATTCGGTCAAAAAACTTCATGACAGTGTAATTTCATTCATTGAAATGGTGTAAAATTGAAAAAGGCGGCAGATACAGTCGTCTTTTTTGCTCTGTTTTTCAAGAATCAATGCTTTTCAGTGCTGATCAAAAAAACTCACGAATTTTCAAAAAAGCAAACCGATATACAATATATTGTGTTTTTATACAAAAACGTATCCAAAGTATTGTGATAATTAACTATTGACATATTTGCAAAAATGTGATAGATTTTATATGCTAAAAAAATAAAGAAATGAAAGGAAATGATGATGTACAAGGTAATTAAAAGAACGGGTGAGGAAGTTGAATTCGACATTACGAAGATCTCCGACGCCATAGTAAAAGCATTCGATGCTTTAAACAAACAATATAACGATGAAATAATCAATTTGCTTGCACTTAGGGTGACGGCAAATTATGAAAAAAAGATAAAAGGCGGAAGCGTATCGGTTGAGGACATTCAGGACAGTGTTGAACAGGTTCTCATAGAATCGGGATATGCCGATGTAGCAAAAGCATATATTCTTTACAGAAAGCAGAGAGAAAAGGTTCGCAATGTCAGCACGACACTTCTTGACTATAAAGAGATAGTAGACAACTATGTAAAGGTATCCGACTGGCGTGTCAAGGAGAATTCTACCGTAACATATTCGGTCGGCGGACTTATCCTTTCAAATTCAGGAACAATAACAGCCAATTACTGGTTATCCGAAATATACGACGAAGAAATCGCAAACGCTCACAGAAGTGCGGACATACACATCCATGACCTTTCAATGCTCACCGGCTACTGTGCAGGCTGGTCACTGCGTCAGCTCATAGAAGAAGGTTTGGGCGGCGTTCCAGGAAAGATCACATCCTCTCCTGCAAGCCATCTTGCAACTCTTTGCAATCAGATGGTCAATTTCTTAGGAATCATGCAGAATGAGTGGGCAGGTGCACAGGCTTTTTCATCCTTTGACACATACCTCGCTCCCTTTGTAAGAGAAGACAAGCTTGATTTTAAAGCAACCAAGAAATGCATTGAAAGCTTTATCTTCGGCGTGAACACCCCGAGCCGTTGGGGAACTCAATCGCCTTTCACAAATATCACGCTCGACTGGACTGTTCCTGCCGATATGAAAGATAAAAAAGCAATCGTCGGCGGAAAAGAGCTTGATTATACCTACGGCGACTGCCAAAAAGAAATGGACATGGTCAACCGTGCATTCATCGAAATAATGATAGAGGGTGATGCAAACGGAAGAGGCTTCCAATACCCCATTCCCACCTATTCTATCACAAGAGATTTTGATTGGTCAGACACCCTCAACAACAGACTTCTTTTCGAAATGACAGCAAAATACGGAACACCATATTTCTCGAACTATATCAACAGTGATATGGAGCCCTCAGATGTACGCTCGATGTGTTGCCGTCTGCGTCTTGACCTGCGTGAACTGCGTAAAAAATCGGGCGGATTCTTCGGTTCGGGTGAATCAACAGGTTCTGTCGGCGTTGTAACGATCAATATGCCCCGTATCGCCTATCTCTCAGAAAATGAAGAGGAATTCTACAGCAGACTTGATAAACTGATGGATATTTCCGCACGTTCACTCAAGACAAAACGTAAGGTGGTTTCACAGCTCCTCGAAGCCGGACTTTATCCTTACACCAAGCGTTATCTCGGAACATTTAACAATCACTTCTCTACCATAGGTCTCGTAGGCATGAACGAAGCCTGCCTGAATGCAAAATGGCTCGGAAAAGACCTCAGCAATCCCGAATCGCAGAAATTCACCAGAGAAGTGCTCGACCATATGCGTGAAAAGCTTTCTGATTATCAGGAACTTTACGGAGATCTTTATAACCTCGAAGCAACACCTGCCGAATCGACCGCATTCCGACTTGCAAAGCACGATAAGAAGAGATATCCCGACATTATCACAGCGGCAAAAGAAGAAGATGAAACACCTTACTATACAAATTCATCTCACCTCCCTGTCAGCTTTACGAAGGATATATTTGCGGCACTCGACATTCAGGACGAATTACAAACAAGATATACATCGGGAACGGTATTCCACGCATTCCTCGGTGAAAGACTTACATCATGGGAATCTGCCGCAAAGCTTGTAAGAACCATAGCTGAAAACTATAAGCTTCCCTACTATACGCTCTCACCCACATATTCGGTATGTCCGAATCACGGATATATTCAGGGAGAAGTTTATGAATGTCCTAAGTGCGGCAAGAAAACCGAGGTCTACTCGAGAATCACAGGCTACTACCGACCTGTACAAAACTGGAATGACGGAAAAACTCAGGAATTCGAGCACCGCAGTGAATACGACATTGAAAGCTCAAAGCTCCGGAGAGCGGGTGTAGTATGCAACCAGGAGACATGCAACGAGAACAATAAAGCCGAGATCAATGATGATTCTGAGATCATACTTTTCAAAACCGAAACCTGTCCGAAATGCAAAATAGCTATTTCCCTGCTTGAGAAAAACGGCGTTTCATATAAAGCTGTCGTTGTCAACGATGAAACCGCAGACCTCGCAAGAGCATACGGAATCAAGCAGGCTCCGACCATTGTCGTGAAAAACGGCGATAATATAACTAAATTTTCAGACATTCAGGGCGTGAACGAGTTTATAAATTCCGTAAGAAAATAAAATAATTTTGAAGGGAATTCGGGGGCTTTTGTATTAAAGCCCCCGTGAATATAATAAAATATGTACGACATTATAATAATAGGAGCAGGTCCAGCAGGACTTACAGCCGCAATTTATTCAGCACGTGCCAACAAAAGAGTGCTGTGCATCGATAAAGGCAGTTTCGGAGGTCAGATAACATTTTCACCAAAGATCGAAAACTATCCTGCATTTTCCGAGATCTCCGGCACCGAACTTGCCGACAAAATTCTTGAACATGCCCTCTCGCTTGGAGTTGAGGTTGAGATCGATACTATAACCGGTATTGAGCGTGAAAAAGGCGGCAGTTTTAAAGTCAATGGCAACAGTCAAACATATGAAGGATGCTGTGTAATTATCGCCGCAGGTGCCGCACACAGAAAGCTCGGTATAGAAAACGAGGATAAATATATAGGCAACGGCATATCATTCTGCGCTGTATGCGACGGAGCATTCTACAAGGAAAAGGATATTATCCTCGTAGGCGGCGGAAATTCGGCAATGCAGGAAGCAGTACTTTTGTCAGATGTATGCCGCAGTGTAACAATGGTTCAAAACCTCGATTGCCTCACAGGAGAGGAAGCACTGAAAAAAAAGATAGCCGGACGGGATAATATTTCAGTGATCTACAACTCAACAGTATGTTCACTTCTTGAAGAAAATCAGGCTTTTGCAGGTGTAATAATCAACTGCGGCGGCGAGGAAAAAGCACTTAAGGCGGACGGTATGTTTGTCGCTATAGGTCTATCGCCCGAGAATCAGCCTTTCTCGCTGCTTGCCGAACTTGACAATTCGGGATATATCATATCTGATGAAAACTGTACGACCAAAACCCCCGGCTTGTTCGTTGCAGGAGATTGCCGTACAAAGCGGATAAGACAGATAGCAACCGCCATAGCCGACGGTGCCAGTGCGGCTGTTGCCGCATGCCGGTATTCGGATTCCGCAACAAATGCCTGATGTTTTGGGCATCATAATAATATAATACCGGAAAACAATAAATAAAACGCCGTATGCAGGCATTAAAGCTTGCTTATGGCGTTTTTATATGAATAATTATTTTTTGTAATAATCAATTATTTTTTCTTCATTTTCTCGAATTCTTCGGAAACCAAAGGGGGTGAGATGATCTTCATACTGTCTGCAAATTGGAACACCCATGCATAAAATGGAGGGCTTATCCGTATCTTTACCGAACACTCAACAGTATTTTCGTCAATCCTTTTCATTTTAGTTTTTTCACCGAACTTGTCATAAACGACTCCGATTAGTCTGCGATCAAAAGAGAGTGTCACCTTCTTCTCTTCCCCGTTGAACATTTTAAAAGCAGATTCGGTAAAGCCTCCGACATTGTCACGAAGCTCTCTTGCCTTGTCGGTAATTTCATCATCGATCGCTTTTACATCTTCCATTCTGTCAAGTCGGTAATTTGTCAGCTGATCGTGCCTTGAGCTGTAGCCGACAAGATAATAGTTATCTTCGTTGAAAACAAGTGAAAGCGGCTCTATTACATAGTGGTGACCGTCACGGCGATATACTTTTTCTCCGTTTTCATCAAGGTCGTAATATTTGAATATAACCTTTTTGTACTGACTTATCGCCTCTTCGAGCGCACTTATTACATAAAGGACTCTTTCATTGCTGTGCTTGCGTGTATTGAAATAGACAAGATTTTCTTTCAATATTTCGGCACGGTTTCCGCCGCCGAGCGCCGCAATCTTATCTATCAGCTCATCACTCTTTTTCCTTGTTATGAAGCTTGATGCCTGTACGGCATCAATAAGTATTTTAAGCTCGGGAATGCTGAAGCTGCGGTCTGCTATATAATATCCCTTCTCGTGATTTACAAGGTAGCTCATGACCTCATATCCCCACTCGTTCAGAAGCTTCATATCTCTGTGAAGCGTACGTGGATCGCATGTAATATTCATTTTACGCAGACGTTCGCATATCTCCCCTGTACGCAAAGGATGATCCTCGTCGGTCTCACGGTTGAGAATTTCCATTATCTTAAGCAGTTTTATTTTCTGACAGTTATCCTGTGACATAATTTCTCCATATCTCACGCCTTTATATCGTATAAGAGCTCGGTTGGCATTGCCTGATTCGCATTTTGACGTATCGGCAACCGCCTTAACAAAAGTCTCATCCGGATTTATAATCTTGTCCGCAGTGACAAAGCTAAAAATAATCAGCTTACATCAGAGTGTTTATTCCTTTTGCAAAAAATCGACAGGCACACTTTTCACAAGCCACACATTGTTGACCGATCTGAAAAACTCATATCCCATATCGTGCATTTTTCGAGCCTCTACACGGTATACGACACTTTTTCCATGACGTGAACCGACTTTAAAAGCGGTTTCATAGTCCGGAGAGAGATGAACGTATAATCTTGATTTGGGTATCAGTCCGTTTGCATTGATGCTTTCGACATATTTTTCAGCACTGCCGTGCCATAAATACTGCGGAGGAACGAGCTTTTCAGGCTCAACATCTACATCGATCGAATGCCCTTGATTGGCACGTATAAGTGTTTTGTCGGAATTAAATGAATACCGCTGCTTATTGTCGCTTCTCACTATCTTTTCGAGTGTCTCGAAATCAAGAGGATATTTCTTATTAACTCCATCTATCAAATCGTCTACCTTCGCCCAACCGTTTTTGTCAAGGGTTATTCCTATAATATCAGGATGATGCCTTAAGATCAAAGAAATAAATCTGCCGATTTTAATATATTCTCTGCTTGCATCTGTCCGAATCACTTCAACTTCAATTCCGACCACACCGTATTCTGCCTGCTCTTCGTGAGTGTAGTATAAGCTCATATCCTCAGCACTTGCATTTGCGATATTATCAGTATCATATCCGCATTTATCAAGCGGAAGAGCAGAATAAAGCTCCTCAAACGAATCGAAAATGTGAAGTGCTTTAACCTCCGCAATTATTTCCGCTGAGTCATCCGAGCTGTTCGTAAATATGATCAGATCTCCGACAGAGATCTTCTTTCTCTTTTCATCGTATAAACGAAGCTCTATCGTCTTCGTTCCTTTTGCTATCTGTGAAAAAGGCTCGTTGTTCAAATGCATGTAATGTTTCATAATGTTATCTCAAATATATTTTGCGCTTCAAAATATTCAGTTCTGTAAATTAAAAAACTTTCGTAAATTAATCACGCTCTATACTGCGATCCGATATCATCTCATTTTCTTGATTGGATGCCTTATTACCGTCTTTAATTTACTCACATCGCATTTTCTCGGGTCACTCAAGTATATTTCATGATGATATCGGGTATCTGTTATATCTAACTCGTATCCGTTTTCTTTCATATAATGGTGCATTAATTCAACAGTTGCAGGTTCATCATCATAACTGCCGATATGCATACATTGAACACAAATGCCCTCATCATAGGTTAAAAATTCAACTCTTGAAAAGTCTTGTTTCTTTTTCTTTGTTGCTTCATCAACAGCCCAAACAAAATCATATTTTGTTACAAAATCCGGCAATCTGATTACGGAAATAAATTCCATATGATCTTTCCTGTTATAATCCATTTCTTTTGTATTCTCTTGCCACCAAAATCCCTCCAGCGGGGGAACAACATATTCAAAATATCCGTCTATTTTATGAGTTCCTTTATAACTCATTTTAATTGTAAAGGCAATCGCATACAAAAGTCCTATTGAATTTTTGTATTCACTGTTTTCATCATTGGGATTCCCTTTTCCTCTAACAGCAATATAATTCATTTTAGGAATTTCAACAATACCGGGTTTATTCTTTGGCATATAAAACTCTTTATATTCTTTTTTATAATCAAATGCCATATCCAACATTCCTTATTTTAATGTAATACCACTACAGATAGTATTCCGATTTGTCATTATTACGCCAATTATACCACAGTTTCCGGTTGAATGCAATACATTTTTTCGCTCAGGGAGCTTTTGAACTTTTTCCGATTCTATTAATGCTTTTTGTATCGTACTGTTATAACACATTGTACTTTGGAACCATTTAAAAAATGTATTGACTCGCCGGTATAATTATGATATACTTAATTATCGATCTACAGAGAGCAGGATTGAATTATCAGGCGAAATTGTTACATCTAAAATATTGATACGCTCGATTATGTATATCTACGATTCCGAAGACAAGCTGACAAAGAAGTTAATCATTCCTGTCGGAGGCATCGAGCAGGTTATCCGATTTGAATATGCTCTACCCGTTATTAGAATTAATGCCTGCTGTACAATATTTAAAAAAGAGAAGGTGCACTTTCATGACAAAAAACATTTTAGTCGGAATCACATTAGCGTTCTTCTTATCTCCTATTGCTGTTACGGTTTACAAAATAATAATGTCGGCGAAAATTGAAAAGAAACTGCGACAGGCGCACAGCAAAACTTGGTTAAAAAAACACACCAAAGAATATTGTGACGAAAAAGGAATTAAAGGCAAAATATCAGCATTCCTTTTTATGATGCAATACAAGAATGAATTATCAAAGCCCATGTTTTTGATAAATGCCATAGTAAATGTTTTCTGGTGCCTGTCTATATTGTTCGCGTGTATATACGGTATACGATATATCTTCGGCGTTGGTGCCACTCGGTTCGACTTCATCTTTTGCTCTTTTTGGACGCTTTCAATTTGTATAACATGGATCATTCATACATTACTTATATGGATCACTAAAATTTTCAGTTAATTCATTGACTGATATAGTTTAAAATGAAGTTTTATTTTATAGGAGTTGTTAGCATGAATACAGAAATTAATAATATTATTTATGAAGCTATGCCGGTAAGCGGTCTATCAGACCTATCACTTGAGTTTATCATTATGTTCATTGTGACACTTGTTGCGTGTGTGGCAACAGTTATCCTTTGGAAAAGAGCCGGAATAGCTGAACGATGCTTTTTCACATTTATCTCAATTTTTTTGGCATATATCGTGGGATGTCAAATATATGTAGGACTTGATGCGAAAGCCAATGTATACGATAAATATGTACGAGGAGAGTATGAGATAGTCGAAGGTGAGATCACAGAGTATTGTCCTGCAGAATATGACAATCAACTGGATGAATTTACAGTAGGTGAAAAGGAGTTTTTTGTTCCCGGATTTGTTTCTTGCTGGGGATATCCGATCAAACAGGCTGACGGTGGAGTACTGAAAGACCGATTGAAGGTACGCATATGTTATGTTGAGTATAAATTTGAAAATGTCATAATGAAAATTGAAATTTTAGACTGAAGCTAAGCTGTTTCACTTGCCGAATGGCAAATTTCATTGAAAAAAACGATGCTTTCGTATAGTTTTTTCTGTCAAGAGACTACAAAAAATATTTTTTCGCTTTTGGATGAGAGATTACCTATTGATTTTGGAGGAAAATAAAACATGTACCTTGCATTATATGATTACTTATATTACTTTGTGGATTGCTATGGTGAAGGCGTGTATTTTAATCCGGTGGATTATCAATTCTACAAAAATGAAGAACGACAGAGCTTGATAAATCAAGAAGTATATGAAAAAAACGATTTTGTTCCTGTCCCCAAGATCAATTTTGATGAGATAATGAAAGAATTTCTTACCGGAAAGAATAATATTCATTTAATCCGCATGATGGGCGGCAAGGATTTCACACAAAAATTTTATTGGTATTTAGAGGATAACCGTTTGATTGAAGAATTTAATGCTTTTGAAAAATCAAAAATCATGGACTTTGCAGTCGAGTGGTGTAATACAAACAGAATCAACTATTCCCGAAAAATCAGTGATAGTTTTTGATCTGAAGCCTGCACTTTAATAAGAACGGACTGCTATATTATATAAGCAGAGCCGCCAATATGCGCTCTGACCCTCGCCCCGTCTTGCACGGGGCATCTATTTTTGTTTGATATATTCCCGCATATGACTTAAATGCGGATTAATTTTTTATCACAACATTTGCAGGTAAGACACAAATACAGCTACAATAAAAGCCGACCGCAAAAGGGTCGGCTTTAAATATTCGGCGCAAGCGCAGCTCTCCACTCTCGAATAAGGTCGTCAAGTGTTCGTGTAGCATTTGCAGGCGAAGTCGATGGCAAAACAACAGCTTTCATTTTGGTTTTCGGCAGGAGATATCTATTATAGTATTTCTCTGCAGTTTTGCCGTTTACGGCAATCATGCGTATCTGAGCAGTATTTAATATAGGCGACAGGTCGTTAGGTATGACGTTCCGAATAGAACTGTCAGCACTGCCCTCTATTTCACAGCTTGCAATAACGTCCCACAGTGCGAGGTGACATGAAAGAATAAGCCTGCGTTTTTCTTCTGTACCTACAGGTTCTTTTATGCCGTACACAGCAGAAATAACTTTCCAAAAACGGTTTTGAGGATGACCGTAATAAAACGCCTGCTCACGTGACTTCACTGACGGAAAACTGCCGAGTATCAGTATCTCGCTGTTTTCATCGTATATAGGCTTTATCGGATGTATTACTTTTTCTGTCATATGTAAATATTTCAAAACAACCGTTTTTTAAACTCTATGATTTCTCCGTCAAACATTATATAGCTGTAACTGTCTTCATTCAATCCTGCTTCGATAGAATGTCCGTCAAGGGTTGCGTAAAGTTTATGAGGAAACTCAATGACAGCTTTTTTCTCGTCATATACCTTCCCGTTTATAACAAGCTCGTTGACCGATTTCACCCGGCGGTAAATTATTTTATACCCTTCTGCCGACGCCTGTGCCAATATCTTGCTTTTTACCGAAGAGTCGGCGTAACGAAGCACCTTAGATTCACCCCCGTCAGCTTCAAGCTTTGCTCTTTTTTTGGCGTAGTGAGCATTTTCTTTACGCTTGTTATCTGCCAGCTTGATTGCATATAAAAGCAGAAGTACACCAGACACAATGATAAAACATCCTATAACATTATATCCGTTATCATATTTATCTATCTCTTCCTGTGATGTCACAAAATTCAACAATTCCTCGGTATCGGTTTTGATCTCCGCCACATATCCATTGTTTGGATTTTCGAGAATATACAGCTTAGTTCCCTTTTCAAGCGACATCATAATTTTGCGAAACTCTTCCGATTGTGTATGCGGATAAACGCTGTATTGCGATCCGTCCTCAAAATAGATCCTGCAGTATTTTCGCCGGGACTCATATTTTTCAAAGGTGCCCGAATACGAAACAGCCTCCTCACGGGCTATCGGCTTGTTAGCGCCTGTACTAGTAATTATGAAAAAGATACCGAAACATATAGCAATAGCAGACATTATCAATGCTGCAGACAGGGAGTTTACAATAACATCGAAAAGTGTCTTGTCTTCGGAATGGTTTGTTTTTTTCATTTTCTTCCTCCTGAATGTACTGTAAAAAGATCCGTAATGATATTTATCGCCATTATCTCCTATTCGGAAAAAGCGAAATTGCACTATGCGCATGTGCATATCGCAGCAAAATCAAATTTGCCTTTCAGCTCGCCGAAGATAAATTTAACTAAAAAACCAATGAAGAGCATTGGTTTTTTTCTGTCTGTGAGCTACAAAAAAGATATTTTTGCGCTTTTGGATGAGGGATTTGAATCCGTGTACCTTTTTATTGCCCGGCAGAACCATACTGAAACCATCGACTGCACTTACATTGTACTACATTATTGTATGTTTGTCAACAGTCGCAACTCAAATCTGAGTTGTATTCGGATCTTCGGATATGCTTTGGTTGTTCAGAAGCTCAGTTGTTCTCTTACTTCAAGACCGCCAACGAATATCACCTTTATTTCTTCTTTTGATTCGACGACTACGCATTCGAGTATCTGTCGGACGATTCGGTCATCATACTCAGTCGGATGATTCTGTATTCAATGAATGTCTTGTTTATGACCGCGTCGACTTTGTATTTCTCGTTGGAGAGAATGGATTGGATGGTTGAGCGCTGCCATGTGGATTTTCCTAAGGGAGATGGAATTCCTCTTTCTTCAAGATGTTTGATGATTCTGACGAAGCTATCGCATGCAAAAAATCGATCATAAATCAGTCCGACAATTTCTGCTTCTTGGGGATTTCCGTCTGCTCTTTTTCGATATCCGAGAAAGTGCTTGTATTGGAAATAGACATTGCCGTCCCTTACACTTTGTGCCTTTTCCCATTTGACATTGGCGCTGATATTTTCGGATTCGCTCTGCACCACGCTTCCGTAGATGGAGATATAAAATTCCGATGCAGGATCGATGATGTGGAGGTTCTGTTCCTAAAAGTACACATCTACACCGATTTCCCTGAGCATCCGGGTGATTCTGATACAGTCGAGCGTATTTCGAGCGAAGCGGCTGATAGATTTTGTGATGATCATATCTACCTTGCCTTTTTTTCATAGGCGTATCAGCTTGTTGAATTCGTCACGATGCTTCATGCTCGTTCCCGTGATTCCTTTGTCTGCAAATATACCGACCAACGTCCATTTAGGCTCACTGTGAATCCGTTCCTCATAATGTTTTTTCCGTACTTCATAGCTGTTGAGCTGTTCTTCCTGTTTTTTGGATACCCGGCAGTAGGCAGCCACACGAAGCTGCCGGCAGCATTTCTTAATTTCCACGGCAATGTTTACTGTAGCAGGAATTACCCGTACCACTTTCTTCGTTTGCGCTGTTTCCGTTTGCGTCATGTAGCTTGCTCCTTTCCGATTTTCTAATTGTTGATCAAGGTGAGTTCGACTGTTCCGTCTGTACCGAGATGTATTGATTTCACGGTGCGGCGGCAGAGTCCTTCGTAGGTTATTTCTATGTACCTACCGTTTTATTTAATAAATACCTTTTTTGGTGTATATTTCACCTGTAATTCCTCCAATCAATCGTTTTTTGTTTTTGAAAACGATTGATCGGGTGGACTTCGGCAGCGGATGCTACCTGAAATATAATGAAATGCCGGGCTGTTTGAAGAAAGACGCCCCAAAATATGGTGTGTTTTGCGCTTTCTGTTGTTCCTGCATTTTCGCCGTTCTGTCCGGCAACATTTTTCAGAAATCGAGCTTTAAAAAACACAATGATGTTTGGAGCTATTGTCCTGTCGGTTTTGCAACATAAAAATTCTTTCTTCCTGCAACTCGAAAAGAACTTTTTACAACCGCTCAGAATATTTGCAAACCGATAAAAAAATACTTTACAAATCGAAATCGGCGATGATATGATTCATCCATCGGATTACGACTTTATACGGTATCATGTAGCAGTGATCTCTATGATCGACTTGACATACACGAGTAGGTCAAATTATAAATTTTATAGAATCTTTATTGAATTAATATACCTTGAATATATTAGTTTTATAAATAGGTATTTAAAATATATATTGCTATAATTGAATAATAGCATAATTAATATAAATCGTCAATAGAATTTTTTTCAGTACTGAATTGTCTTAAAATATAATCAAATATGTGCGTACTATTTGCTATTATGCTTATATAATCAATAAACAAAGTAAGAAAGGGCAGAGCCAAATACTTTTGATGAAGTATTTTACTCTGCCTTGCTATGTTAAACTTTTGCAGTATACGATTTTTTGATAAGTAAGTAGATGTGTTGTGTTTAGTTTAAAATTGAGACTTTATCTAATTTAAATTCAAGATAAATTACCGTATATATCACATGTTATTGAAATATCAATGTTGTATGTTTTGAAGGTAATGAAAAGCACTTTGCAAACGAATTTGCCTTTTCCGGTCGCAACATTTCCGGACTTGGTGGCAGATCCATCTGAGAAAGACCAATCATTGTCGTAGATTTCTTTTGTGTACGAAGCACTTGTACATGTAGAAGACACACCGTAAACATAAGAAAATGTTGCTGTTAAAGTGTACGTCCAATCAAGATTTCCGTTTGCATCGGTAAATGTAACATCTTTACTTCCGGAAGCAGTTTTGTCAGTTGCATAGGTTGCTACCGAGCTTCCAATCTCTCGAACAGGAGAAACTGTAAGGAAACTTCCATCATCAAAATATGTAATAGTGGACCCGTCACTAGCTTTTACGGTTTGAACTGCATTTGTATTTTGGTCTTCGTCGGCAAAAGTGCAAAACGAAAGTGTTGAAAACACAATTGATACTAAAAGTAAGCAAATTATAATTTTTTTCATATGTATATCTCCTTTTTGTAATTATGAATGCGAGAAGGAATTTGTAATATTAACAGTTCCACCCAAATTAGGTAATATGTAAACTATAAACCAAACTGCAACTATAAATAAAACTATAAATGCGATTCCAATACACATCCACACATTAGATTTCTTCTTTGCTTTTTTTAACAAATCAGAAAACTCATCACGCCCAGATAAGTCGGTTGCAAACTTTTCAGGCGAGCCAAATTCTCTATGTAGATCTTCAAGAGTCAGTTCCGGTTTACCGTCCGAATAAGAACCTAAGATCTGTTTGATTTCATTCATATAAAAGCGCTTTACGCTTTTATTGCAAACAATATTATCAGCCACCTCTTTTAAATACTGTTTAATAATTTTGTTATTACGCTCCCTCATGATCATTGTCCTTCCAGTTGAATAGATTAGTAATGCCTGAAAATAAAACTTCACATTGCTCTTTTCCGTATGCAAGGTACTTTTGACCTAATTCCTCAATATGGTAATATGTGCGAAACCGTTTACCCACCGCAATTTCTTTACGAGAAGACACCAATCCTCTTGAAGCCATACGAAGAAGCGGGATATACAGCGAGCTCTCACCGAATTGAAAAGCATTGTTGGTACGCTCTGCAAGCGCCTTTTTGATTTCGTATC
This sequence comes from uncultured Lachnospiraceae bacterium, assembly GCA_964638675.1. GTDB lineage: Bacteria > Bacillota > Clostridia > Oscillospirales > CAG-272 > SIG714. Next base: position 7,894 of record CAZXAU010000021.1, on the reverse strand, counting down.
CGTACATATCTCGCTGGGTAAGCATATGTAATATCAAAAGTTCTATAAATCCCATACGAAGATTTTCGTCAATCGTTGCCTTCCAATCCGTATCATTCTTCCATTCCACTTATAACCTCTTTTTTTACAATATACCACAAAAACAAGTTTCTCAATGGGTATTTTTAAAACTCATTTTCGTTTGTAATCTAGATTTGTCTATATAATATCACAAAAAACAACTTTTTTCAATAGGTATTTGAAAAATACATATTGACAAAACAGAAATTGTGTGTTATTATCCAAATATGAAATGAAATTTATGGATTCAATAGGTAGATATTTCCATATAAGAAAGTTATTGTTTAAGTTGATTAAAATAAAATTCTATAGAAGATGACTTGTATATAAGCTGGGTAGCATTGATTGGTCAAAATTCGGTTGAGTACATTAGCATACTTATTGATATATGGAATAAAGGCGAATGTACTGTTCTTATTGATTGGTAGATCGCATTTGAAACTGCTCTTCAAATGATGAATGAGGCAAGTGTGACAACCTGCTTTTTGGAGCAAAAAATATTTGATAATGCACGTCAATCCATTGATAACAGCGGTATTCGATTTGTTCTGTATACGGTCTCTGACCAAACAGTAAATCTATTGCCTTATGAAGTAGCTGCGAAATATCTTGAAAATTATTCTAATGATGAAGCAATTGTAATATATAGTTACGGTACAACCGGGAAATCCAAAGGAATCATAATCCCATTTTTCAATCAGTACCAATGCCGATGCGATTATTGATTACACGGGTGTCGGAGAAAATGATTGTTTGTACATAGTAAAACCTTTGTCGCATTCCTCAACAATAGTCGGCGAATAGCTGGTTTCATTAAAATTCTTTAGTAAAGCAATGTTCAAGAAGGTTAGTTTTCTTCATTTGGGAGAGAACACAATGAAAGCCGAGAACTGTTTCTATCAGCAAATTGAAGGTATGACCGTACTGTGATAGGGCGAGTGCGAAGCAATGTATCTCAACGAAAACAACAAATTATGTTTGTATATCGGACAATCGGGTTATGAAAACAAAGCGTTATTCTACGGCAAAAACACATATTTTTTGCCAAAAACGTGTTTGGCAGCGAAGTGTGCTCCATCGTTGCGAGAATGAAACCGGCTTGCTGTTCACAAACGGAAACACAGATTTTGAACTGATTTCTTACAATCAAAAGGTTGACGGCGAAGCGCTCCTTTAGATTGCGCGCTGGCTCGGAGAGGAAAAAAGCAACGAGACTGCTAAGCAGTTGTTTGATTACCGCTATGATGGAACAATTCAAGGAAGTACGACAAAAATCTCGTTGGTCACGCTGATCTACACATAATAAAGACTGGTATGCATCATAAATGGAGGCACTTATGCGTATCTGCAAAGTGAATTGCGCAAGCTGTATTTTTACAAAATATGCGCTGATCCTGCTGGTGCTTCTATGCATTACTTCTTACTGCTGGCACGGATGTATTCTTTGCAAGGATCCGATTCTTTAAGAGAGGAAGGAAAACGGCATGAAACTCACCTTTGACAAGATTTCAAAATCCTACGGTAAAACGAAAGCGTTGATCGAATTTTCGGCGGAACTGGAGCCTGGCATATACGCCCTGCTCGGACCGAACGGCTCGGGAAAATCAACCTTAATGAACATTTTGACCGATAACCTGAAAGCGGATTCAGGCAAAATCACCTACGATGGTGAGGATATTTTAAAAATGGGCGTGCGCTTCAGAGAAAAGATCGGCTTTATGCCGCAGTACCCAGGCATGTACGGAAACTTTACCGCCGAAAAGTTCCTTTGGTATATAGCGGCGTTGAAAGGCATGAAAAAGGAGAATGCCCAAAAGAGCATTCCCGAAATTCTTGAAGCAGTCGAGCTTTCCGATGTGGCAAACCATCGCATTTCCAGTTTCTCCGGCGGTATGAAGCAGCGCCTGGCGCTTGCACAAGCGGTTCTTGGCGATCCCTCGGTCCTTATCCTTGACGAGCCGACCGCTGGACTTGATCCAAAGCAGCGCATCGCGATCCGGAACTATATCTCGCACATCGCTTTCAACAAGATCGTCATCATCGCCACGCATGTCGTTTCGGATGTCGAGTATATCGCCCGCAACGTGATCATGCTCAAAAAGGGCGTGATTGTTGACAACGCCCCGCCTGCCGAACTGCTTTGCAAAATTGAAGGGCAGGTCTGGAGCGTCCCCGCCAAGGAAGAGGAAGTCCGATCGTTCCAAGAACGCTTCCGTGTGACGAACATCCTCAAAGACGATAAAGGTGTTTCTCTGCGCATCATTACCGATGCAGCGAATGCTGCCCCGACCTCCGTTGCCTGCCTCGTCAGCCCGACCCTCGAGGACTATTACCTTTACGTTTTTGACGAAGTGGCATGCAGTTAATTGTATTTCGCGTATGAAAAAAGCATTAGTTTTTAGAGTTTAGAAAAAACAACTTGTTCAGCATTATTCGTAATAGCGAAAACAGTATTTATTAGTAAATCAAAGAGATCAAAGCAATAATGGAATGGGGGGATGTGTATGATTGTTGTATAGAATGCAACTACATGTTAAGGGAATTGCTTCAAAAAACAAAATTCAATAACAAAAAGGAGACAACGAAAATGAAAAAATTTAAAATTAATATGATTATTTCCGCTATTTTGGTAGTAGCGATATCATCTGCACTTTTTGCATTGCCAATATTCGCGGAGTCTATGGAATATAGGCATGTAAATAAGCAAACCAATATCACTCACACACAGGGGGCATACCTGCTTAGTATTTACAGCACTGACGGTAGTACTAAAAGGGAGGGGGGATGTTATGCAAGCATTAATACGAATTCACCTAGCATATTTACCAAATCTATGTCGGTTTATACGTTTAACCATGATTGTGATATAATTGAAGAAAATGGTTGTATTTCATTTTCCGGTATCACTTCCGGTAATTATGACGGAACAATATCATGGGATAATAGAGGAACTCTTTCCGATAGTGATTATGCTGAATATCTTGATGCGACTTTTACGGTATATCATTATATAAACAGTTACACGATTGATAGTTGGACAGAGTATTTAACATACACTTATTCGGTAAACAAAGGAATTGGAGAATGGACTTTGGATTCGTAACAAATACCTGATTATGCGAATGATCTGTGCCGCTTCAGATTAATTATCTGCGGCGGCATAATGGGCAAAGAGGAGATGATGAGAAATGAGACCTATTTATCGTTTTGCTGTATCAATTGTATTATTGATCGCCTTGTGCTTTTCCGGCTGTACGATTGGCCTTCCGAATGAAGACGGCTTGACCGATAATTCGAGAATGGAGCAGACTATTGAATTGTGGTATCATGATCAGATTGGGAATACCTTGAACTCGGTTTTATTTGGTCTAAACAACCACGATTACCACTTGTATAACGGAATGCTATATTATCCAAGCGAAGAATATGGGATCGTAAAGTACAACCCGAAAACCGGTTTAATATCTTCCGCTTGTATAGATCCCGGCTGTTTGCACCAAGACACATCCTGCCAGTTGTTCGGCATTGAAGTGAAGTACATCGACTATATTCGAAACAATGTAATCCATTGGACTGAACAAATCGGGATGTATGGGGGAGAATGCCGTTATTATACATATGATATGAATACGGGGATTAGAGATTTAATCTATGTTTCACCGATCGGCGGAACTTACTCAAGCAGGATGTGGGAGTATCAAGGAAAATACTATTTCAAGGTTGCGGCGCTGAAAGAAGGCGGAAACCCCAGCAATTCAAAGGATTATGAAATGTCTGTAGTTGAAGTCGATGCGAAAACGAAAGCTCAAAAGACAGCGTTCATTCCTGAAGGACGTGCTGACACTATCAACACGATCCTGGAAAACGGCAGGATAGTGATCGTTCATGACAAAAACCTTTATACGGCAAATCTGGATGGAAGCGATATGCAGTTGATTTCAGAAGAGCGCGGCGACTATTATACGATTGTGGGAAACAAAATGTACAGCCTTGTTAAGGCAGGTACAGTCGGACCGATATTGGAAAACGGAGCAGTATTATACTCCAAAAACGAAGATGCGTGGTGGCCGGGTATGCCGGAAGGTTATGATAATTCTGAATATGTTCCTGAAACACAAGGCGCGGCATATTACCGAATCTGCTGTACCGACCTGACAACGGGCGAAACGATAACCATTGTTGAAGAACCGGTGAAGTCAAACAATCTGATGATAAGCGATAAGTACATTTACTACCAGCCGTTTGATTATCATTTGACAGGCGGATCAAGGTATTATAAAGACCTGGAATATCCGGGGCACAAAGCCTCAAATGCCGAACTGATCAGAGTAGATCTGGACGGTGGCAACCGCACGGTCATCAGCAATCAATTTTGGTATGAGATGTACGAAAATACAGTGGCTGTTTTCGGTGACTATCTTATCGCTAAGATAGAGGATTCCTTTAACGAGGAGACAAAAGAATATGATGACAGTTTATATAAGAAATATGTTCTGTATGATCTTCTCACAGGCGAAATTACCGAATTGCCGTTTTTAAACGAAGAATGAGTATTGTAAGAATTCCGACAAGTGAACTAAAAAAACTCTTCGGCAGCAAGTATGTTTTGATTCTGCTTGCTCTCTTGTTTGCCGCAAATCTCGCAGTATGCAACATTGAAATTCATTCTTCAGGATCTGCTAAGGAAAACATGGACGAGCTTGAGCACGCTGTCAGCGATTATCTATCCGATCCTGACAGCTTTTTGGAATATAAAGCAACCATTGACAAAATGTATGAATTGCACGAATTCTTTTCTTCAATCCAACCTGCTCAGCCGGGGAAATCGGACATAGAGTTCGCCGAAGATCCTTCAAAAGGATTAAAGTATTCTTCCACACAACAATTAATTGTCGAAAAAAAGCTACTTGATCAAGCACTTACTTATGTTGACAAGTTTTCTTCCTATAGAGAAGACTTACAAAACTATATCGCAAACGAAGAAAAACTGCTTGCCGGAATGCCGTCGCAGAGCCTGATTTATCTATACACTCAACAGATCATCAATGTTTACAAGACTTTTGAGGCAAAGAATGTTCAGCCAAAGTACGAAATAATACGAGGCTGGGATCAGCTATTCAATTACGACTATATCGGAGTGTTTTTGCTTGTCGGTTCGACAGTAATCGCCTGTGCGGTGATGATAAACGATCGGTCAATCGGTTTTTACAGTATTTTGTCTTCAACCAAAAACGGAAGACGAAAAACCGTTTGCTCCAAGTTGTTAACGGTAACATTGCTTTCCGGCGGTATGACGCTTCTTTTCTCAGTGTCGGTTTTCGGTCTGATTGCAATACAGTGCGGCTTTTCCTCATATGGGAACAGTATTCAGGCAATTGACACATTGCGCTATGCTCCGTATTCTTTTTCAATGATCGGCTACGCTGCCCTTCAGCTTGTTGTGCGTGTATTGACGGTTGTCAGTTATTCGACGCTTATTTGTCTGATCAGCATCCTTGTGCGCAATTATTTGTACGCATATCTTTCAAGTTTACTGCTTGCCGGATCGCAGTTGTGGATTCATTTGACGAATACTGTCCCGGGCATCAGTTTTTTGAAGATCAACAATCTGTTCGCATTGTTGCAGGTCAACGGTCTGTTCAATCGATACCGTGCTTTTGCGTTTTGCGGAGATGCAGTCAATAATCTGTACCTGCTTGCCGGTATGGCGGTAGTGCTTGGGCTTTTTGCATTTACAACGTCAGTTATATTCTGTCACAGCAGAAGAACCTTCAAACTGCTCAAGCCGAAATATCTCAAAAGGCTTCGCAATCATTTTATAAGTAAAAAAGAAAACAGCAAACTTGAAGACATCAAAACGGGACGGCATCCTATTTCGCTTTATTCTTACGAAATCAAAAAGATCTTTTCGCCTTTATTGATCGCTTTGATTCTTATTGCCTTGTTTGGCATAAGCGTATGGCTGTCCTATAAGCAGAATCAACGCAAATTTACATACAATCAAGCAATCTATTACGAATATATCGATAAGATCTCGGGAGAATTGGATGACACTGCCGAGCAGTATATCCTTAACGAGAAAGAGCGATTGCAAGAGCAGATTTCTTTGGAAAAACGAGCTTTAGAGCGTTATAATTCCGGTCAGATAGACTATGAGGAATACAGGCGTATCCGCGAGGAAGCGGAAAGTGCAAGATACTGCAATGACGTTTTTCAAACTGTTCTCGATCATAGGGATTACATCATTAAACGGGAAAAGAATACAGGGCAAAGTGTTTGGTTTGTTCACAATATCGGTTGGGAGCAATACTTTTCAAAAGACTTTGATTTTTTGCTGTATTTGTGTGTATTGCTGATTTCATATAATCTCTTCTCCTGTGAATACGCCGGAACAAGGGAAGGAATCGGCTTTTACCCAATTCTTTCTGTGAGTAAAAAAGGACTAAACCCAACGCTTAAAGCAAAGCTTTTGACTCTTGTAGGGATCATCACCTTTTTCTTTTTGCTTTTCATTGGAACAGATCTGTTTCTGTTTATTAAAGCGTTTGGACTTAACGAGGTTACAGCTCCGCTTGCTTCACTTGAAATGTATGAAGGGATTACAGCAAACATCAGCATACTTGTCTATCTTTTGCTCAGCATTATCGTAAAGTATATAGCATATTTGCTTCTTGGACTGATCACAGCAGGTTTTTCACAATTATCCAAAAAGCCGATACCGACCTTGACGCTCACTTTGCTTGTGACGCTTGTCCCGCATATACTCGTTCTGCTTGGTGTGAAAGCGCTGATGCCTGTAGATTTTACGGGATTGCTTAGTGTTCATTCTACAGTCAGGTATTTTGCAAGTATTCCTTCTGCGTGCGGAGGATTATTGTTTTTCTTTATATCCGTGGGCCTTTGGCTGATTGCTTGTGCTGTTTTTGTTTTGATATACAGTCTGAGTTTTGTCGGAAAGAAGCGTCAAACTCATTGATCGCATGAAGTTACTTGTATGGTTACCGCCCATGTTTTGAAACAACAACGCTATTGAGTCGTTTTTATTGGTAATGTAGTTCTCGTGTTTCATGGTCTTTGACTACCGTGAGCTGATTTTCACCTACTTCGCAGATATGTGGTAGCAGCTACATGTTGGTATACTACGACGTAGAAAGTAAACCATTGTATGTGGAAATGAAGGACGCAAACAACGAGTGCAACGGAATGTATCGGTACATTCTGAACCAGCAGGAGATGTTCTTCCGCTAATTGAGTGAACGTCAAAACAGCGCTTTCTTATATCTACGATGCATAGAGAAAGATTCTCTCTTCGCCTGCCATCAATTTGGGCTACGCCTGTCTAATCGACGGCCCCTCACCTACAGAGACTATATCTATGATAGCGAAATCGAATTTTTCTACCTTCAGAGCAGATACTATAATTCCGCGATCGAAAAATTTATAATCGCCGGTACAGATAGTGTACTGACAGCACCACTGCTTTCTCTTACCGCCAAAAATCTATTCTCGTATTACGATAACAATCCGGTAGTGCATTCCGATTATGACAGCGAATTATGGCATATCGTGATCGTTGTAGCGATAGGATGTGCAGTTTCTAGTATCGTATCTCAGTCGATAAAAACAGAAGAGATCAACTGGAAAACAGTAGAAATTTCTGTTGCTTCGAGAGCAGTCAACGGAGCGATTACTGCGACTTGTTCAGGTATATCGACTGCACCGATCGTCATTGTAAGGCACAATTGTTACGCAATGAAATCAACGATTGGTAATAAAAAATACAGGATAACTATAAATTATCCTGCATTCGACCTTGCAATAACTATTTATTATT
>CAZXAU010000020.1:0-38489 GCA_964638675.1 uncultured Lachnospiraceae bacterium | reverse complement strand
TCTTGTCAGGTAATAAAGCTTTTGCTGAGGCTTTTCACTAAAGGGCGGGAAAAATGCTATGGGTAGATCAAAAGCCATGCTTCATGCAAAAAAACAGTACGGAATAAAACATATTTATATTTGTGAAAAAAATCCTTGCAATTTCAGAATTTTTATTGTATAATATGTATACTTTAAATAATATTGATAGGAGGAGAGAGATTTTATGAAAAAAAACAGGAATTATATACTGTTTTGCATTGTAATGTTGATATGTACGGCACTTGTTCTGATTGCAACTCTGATATATCAGCTCTCGTCCGATAATGTATTTTTGACACCGTTTACAAATGTGATGCTTATAGTTTTTGCTGTCATTACCGCACTTTGTCTGTGTATTGACAATCCGAACGGTCAGATATTTTATAAGGCAGGATTTTATATACTCCACGGAGGGCTTGTTCTTCTCATAATTGGATTTCTGATAAGCAATATGATGACGAAGAATTATACAGTATCTGTGTTAAAAGACGGTAATTATTATAATTCAATAAGGGATGGCGACAATACCGTTGATCTCGGATTTTATTTCAGATTTGATGACCTTAATATTGAATATTATGAAAATGAAAACAGTGAATCGGATAATAAATCTGTCAAACAGTATTATGCATATCTGACAGTCAGTTATCCGGACGGAAAAAACGAAAAAATTGAACTGAGCGTTAACAATCCGAAACTGATAAACGGCTACAGGATTTATCTCATGAATGTTCCGACATCCGGGGATATCGGTGCTACGCTTCTTTTCAAGCACGATCCTGCAGAGGCTACCATATACACAGGAATTGCGATTCTAATCATCGGAACATTTATTATGTGCTATTTGGGAAATGTCACGGCAGGTAAGAGAAAAAAGGCTTCTGTGTACGTAAAAAACAATGAAAGCGAGGACAATTTATGAATTCACCCGCTTTGATTCTCGGACTTCTCATCGCTTGTGCGTTATTTTACTATTCAGCTTTTGTTTTGTACCTGATGAAAAAGAGAAAACTTTCTGACGTTTTCTCGGTTGCAGGATTTGCCGTAAATTTACTTTTGATAGTAAACAACTTTATTATCAACAGCTATGTTCCGTTCGTTTCTATGTTTCAGGTTCTGATCTTCCTTGCTGCCTGCTTTTGCCCGCTCGGCAGAATCATAGAGCATATCGGAAAGAGGAAAGGCTTTATACAGTTCTTTTATATAGCGTCGGCGATAGTGATCACGGGTCCGGTATTCATGAATAAGAATGCCTTATGGACATTTCCTCCTGCCCTGCGTTCGCCATGGTTTGTTCCGCATATACTTGTCTACATGATATCATATTCACTTGCGGCGGTTGCGTTTATAATTACTGTGTATCTTATGATCGGGAAACAGTCTGATGAGAGCATAGTATACTATATAGTAAGAATTCTCTTTCCCTTTATGACCTGCGGAATGTTTTTCGGTGCCATGTGGGCAAATGAGGTTTGGGGACAGTTCTGGGCTTTTGATATAAAGGAATGCTGGTCGCTTGTCACATGGCTTACGTATATGCTTTATCTTCACTTCTACAGAAAGAGCAGTCTTCGTAAATATTGCAAATTCCTTTCAATTGCAGGTTTTATTGCACTTGTTATAACCTTCCTGTTCGCAAACGTTATAGGCGGAAGCTCGATGCATTCATATTCCTGAACAATCGGGTAATTTGATATAAAACAATAACAATAAATTCTATGGGAGATAAATTAAAATGTCAAACAAAATCAAGAAAGAATTAGTTGTCAGATCACTCGTGATCATAGCGGTTATTGCTCTGATTCTTGCCCTGACTCTTGTCGCATGCAAGAAGGCGGACGTGACTCCGACGCCCTCCGGTTCGTCTACGCTCATGCCGACCGGTCTGCCCGGGTCTGTTACGGGAAGTATTATCCCGGTCACCGGCAATGACAATCCGCACGCAAAAAGTGAGTTTTTCAACCCGACAGCGGTTATATCGGATGATCATGGAAATATATATGTTTCCGATTCCGGAGCTTGTACTGTCACAAAGTATTCAAGTGATGGAAAGGTTCTTTCACGTTACTTATCGTCAAGAGAGGTGAACGGCGTTGCGATATCGGGAAGCAATATATATTCTCTCGAAGGACAGCTTGACGGACATATAGTGAAGCTTGACTCATCTCTTAATAAGGTTTCCGAGAAATATGTCGGTCATACACCCATCGATGCTGTAATAGTCGGCTCAAAGGCGTATGTTGCATGCAGATTTTCAAATTCGGTCAATGTTGTAGACCTTGACAGCGGCGACATTCAGAAAATCAAGACCGGTAAAGAACCGAAAAAAATGGTTCTTGTCGGAAAGGATATCTATGTCGCATGTTTCCTGAGCGATGAAGATCCTAACACTGACAGTGCTAGTGCGAATGTCTACGTTGTTGATACAGAAAAGAACAGTGTGTCGATGATCGACCTCACACCCGGAACAAAAAACATTCAGGGAATTGCCGCTTCAAAAGACGGAAGTGAAGTTTACATAACACACATTATAGGCAGATATTCATATCCTACGACTCAGCTCGACAGATCGTGGGTAAATTCAAATGCCTTTACGGTCATAAAAACGAGCGATCGTTCTTATACGTCATATTTGCTTGACGACCTTGAAAAGGGAGCAGGTAATCCATATGACGTCAAATGCTCGGCAGACGGTGGCAGTCTTTATATCAGCATTTCGGGAACGCAGGAGCTTATAAAAGTTGACCTGTCAAAACTGAATCAACTGACGCAAAGTGTTGCTTCGGGAAAACATGAATACGTTTCGTCGGTTGATAAAATATCAAGCTATATACCTTTCCTGAGAACTTGCAAAACAAGAATTAAGCTCGATGCACTTTCGCCGAGAGACATTTCGCTTGTTGGCGATGAGATTATAGTTTCGGATTATTTCGGCGGAAAGCTTCTCAAGATCAATGCAACCGATATGAAGCAGAGTGGCAGTATCTCGCTCGGAGATCAGCCCGAAATGACTCCCGAACGCTACGGAGAATTCCTTTGGAACAATGCATCGTTATGTTATCAGGGCTGGCAGAGCTGTTCGTCATGCCACCCCGACGGCAGAGCAGATGCATTTAACTGGGATGAATCAGGCGACGGACTCGGAACCACTAAAAATACACCGTCCATGCTCTATTCATTCAGAACTCCTCCCGTAATGAAGACAGGACTTTGCGACAATGCAAAACTGATGGTTGAAGAATCTGTCGCAGGTGCACTTATAGCAGTAATCTCAGAAGATAAGCTCGAAGCAATGGATGCATATCTCCGTTCGCTCCTTCCGGTAGAAAGCCCGTACCTGAATAAAGACGGAAGCTATACGCAGGCGGCTCTTGCAGGAAAACAGCTCTTTGAGGAAGTCGGATGTGCAGTTTGTCACCCGGCACCGCTTTACACAGACCTGAAAAAACATACATCGCCCTATCTCGGATCGGACGGATCGTGGGAAAACAGGGATTTCGATACACCCACACTCGTTGAGATATGGAGAAGTGCACCGTACATTTATGACGGAAGCGTAAGTGATATATCAGCTGTAATTCAGAAATTCGCAAACCGCACACTCACCGAAAAGGAACTTGCGGATCTTACCGAATTTGTCCTCTCTATTGGTACTGTCGATGAGCAATACGGAGTTGAAGAGGTCATCGGAAAGAAGAACGGCAGCGAGGTATTCACAAGAATCCTTCCCGGAATGACGGTAGATACAGTATCGCTCAGATGTCAGACATACAATGAGACAGATGTCACTGTCGAAATCGTCCTCAAATCGGCTGACGGAAAAGATGTATTCAAAGATTCAAAAGACATTAAAGCTTTGGATTACGGGAAATCAACAGTGCTTGAGATCGGAAAGACGGTTCCTGCTGATTTCGCAAAAGGTGGGTATTTGCTCATAACGATCAAGGATAAATCCGGAAATAAAGTTTCGAGCGATTATAAGCTCGTATATAACGCATGATGATGAAAGGAGAATAATTCAATGAAAACAGCATATCGCAGTAAAAGATTATTATCTGTTGCACTCCTTCTTCTTGCAATTGCCCTTGTACTCGTTTCAACGCTTTCTTTTTCCATATCCGCAGAGGATGATGAAATAACAATAAAAGGTAAGCTCACGAGAACTATTCCGAAAGGGAATGAGGCGAGCAAGAAGCTTCTGAACAGTCTTATCGAAAACTCAAACTATTATATTCTTGTAAGACACAAGCATCTCGGCGGTTCACATTATGCATATACCGATGCTCTGCAGGAGATCAATTCCTCGGATGATCAGTATGTTGAATACAATTTCAACGGCGGATCGAGCATGGTCTTGCTGACCGTTGTTGATAAAGGTGATAAAGTTGAGGTATATGAATACACACTGATGAATTCAACGACCGGCGTTATAAGAGACCCCGATGTATCGGCAGACGGAACAAAGGTGCTTTATTCGTTCAAGAGAACCACAAGTGATGACTATCACATTTATGAAATGGATATAGCCACAAAAGAAACAAAGCAGTTGACATTCGGATCGGGTCACTCGGATATTGAACCGAAATACCTTCCGAACGGAAATATAGTTTTCAATTCAAACAGATGTGTACAGACGGTTGACTGCTGGATCACTCCGGTTTGTAATCTGTACATTATGGAAGGCGACGGCTCAAATATTATCAGAGTCGGATATGACCAGGTTCATACAACCTACCCGACGGTTACGGATGACGGAAGAGTCATATATACAAGATGGGACTATAACGACCGTACTCAGATGTATGTCCAGGGAGCTTTCCAGATGTTCGCAGACGGAACCAATCAGACAGAGCTTTTTGCTGACAACGCCAATTTCCCGACAACTCTTCTTCACACGAGAGAGATTCCCGGGCAGAGCGGAAAATATATATCGATAGCTTCAGGCCACCATGTATATCAGTCGGGTAAGGTAGTTGTGCTCGACACAAATGTTGACAGGGAATCTCCCGATGCGGTACAGTACAACACTCTTGACAGCAGAACGCTCTCGAAACCGAGAAGTGTCGATTCAGCCGGCTATCCGACAACCGGAAATGTTTATAAGTACCCGTATGCCCTGAATGAAAATGAATTTCTTGTTGCCGCATCGAAAACCTACAGCGGAGGCAGTACGAATTTCGATATATACCTTATGAACAACACCGGAACCATAATAACATTGGCAGAGGGTGAGACAAATGCACCTGCAAGCCAGATCGTTCCGGTAAAAACAAGAGATCCGTTCAACCGTGCAAGTTCGGTCGATTATTCGTCGAATACAGGAACATATTATGTGTCCAACGTATATGAAGGCGAGGGAATGGACGGAGTTAAACCCGGAAGCGTAAAGTATCTGCGTGTTGTTGAGCTTCAGTGGCGTACGACCTCTATCGGTGCTACATACCAGGCAGGAAGCGGCACAGGAGATCCCTTTACACCTATTGCGACCGGTAACGGCTCATGGGACGTCAAGGCTGTTCTCGGTATAACAGATGTTGAAAGCGACGGCTCGGCACTCTTCAGCGTTCCTTCAGATACGCCTGTATATTTCCAGCTTCTTGACGAAAACGGAAGGATGATACAGACGATGCGTAGCTGGTCAACTCTTATGCGCGGCGAGATCTACTCATGCGTCGGATGTCACGAAAACAATAATACATCGCCCTCCTCAGGTTCGATGACGATAGCACTTAAACGTGGTGTTCAGAAGTTGAAGGCGGATACATGGATGGGTATGTTTGAAGAATATGAAGGCTTTGACCCTTATTCGACCGACAGCATAGGATTTTCATATCTCAATACGGTACAGCGTATATTTGACAAGAGCTGTATTGAATGCCATTCCAATACCGATAAATCTTTCGATGAGATCGGTGCCCTGAATCTTTCAAACGGAACAGCTGATCTTTATAATGCAAATTATATTATAGCTCCGCAGGATGTATTTACTTACTCTGTGGACGGCAAGGCTGTGGGAACCGATTATGCTCCTTTCGGTGCACTTTCATCGGGAATGAAGGATATCAATACCCTTTATGACGGAAATACTCTGCAAATAAGCAAGGGCATATTCGTAACAAAATACGATTACGAAGCCTGCGTATTCAAGCTTACACTTAAATATTCGGGAAAAGTCACCGTTAAGATCAACGGAAAGCAGGTATATACTGCTACCAAAACTAATGTAACCGAAGAGACGATAGTCATCGACAGCTCAAACTTCACTGTCGGTAACAATACATTCTCACTTGAACTTTCTGGCGGCAAAAAATATATAGATCTTTCGCTCAATGCCGGTCTGGAAGGCGCCAACGAGGATGTTGTGTTGATGCAAAGAGATGCTAAATGGAAATATCTCATCAGCACATCGTCAACTGCCGTAAGCAACAACTTCTATCAGAGTAGCTTTGATGATTCTTCATGGAAAGAAGCCAAAGCACCTTTCGGAAGCCTTGCAAGCTGTAATACAACATGGAATGATGCAAACGGAAATTATATATGGCTCCGCACTTCATTCAATATAACCAGCGATGTATATGAAAAGATACTCGGCGGAAAACTGATCTTCGATATGTTCTATGACGATCACTGTACTATCTATCTCAACGGAACACAGGTATTTACAAATACCGGATGGAACACTTCATTTGAACGCATAAGCATCAATTATGAAGTAAGCAAGGTTCTCAAGGTCGGTGAAAACAATATCGCAGTCAAGCTTGGCGATACCGGGGGCGATCATTATTTCGGAACCGGAATTACTGTTGTAACTGCATCTAAAAATGTTGATACAAGTGCAGTATTTTCACTTGAAGGGGCAATGACAGAGTCTTCGAGAATGATGAAAAAATTCCCGCTTTCATACCTCCTTCTCACAGGCTCGACTCCGAGCTACGGCGGAAATCAGGCGGCAGGATATCATTATATAGGTAAATCGTCAAATAAATATATAAAGTGGATATCTACAATGTCGGTTGCGGAGGTTCTCCCGGCTTATTACGCTGGATCGACACAGAGCACGATGATAAGCAAGCTCATGGCAGGTCACGGAAATCTTACGAAGGAAGAGATCGCACTCATTTCATGCTGGATAGACCTCGCTGTTCCTTGTTTCGGAGAATATGACGATTGCAACACCTTCAATGCTTCTCAGGAAAGACAGTATCAGGAGACAGTAAATAAGAGAAATTATTACACTGCTCTTGATGAATACACCAAGCTTTCTCTCGCTTCGCTCACCCCCACGGGAAGCATTTCGATAACATATAAACCTGCAAGCGGCAACGAAAGCAGTGCTACAGGAAACGGCATAGCATATTTGTATGTCAAATCCAAATATGCAAGCGGTGATACTGTAAGCATCGAGCTCGGTGACGGAAACAAATATGCATTTGTCTGCATCAATGGCAGACTCGGCGAAACTCTTGTTTACGCACCGGACGGAAAAATTGAATTTACGCTCAATAATACCGCAACAATATATCCTTTGACAGTCAGCGGTAGGAATTACTACAGAGATAATACGATAACCGTAAGAATACCCACGAGCGATGAGCTTAAATCAGACAGAAATCTTGCGCTCAATCCATTTGACGGCAGCACTTCAACTGCATTTCCGCATGTAATATCAAGCGGTGATATGAGCGGTGCACAGTATGCCGGAAGAAATGTGATAGACGGCTTCTCGGTCAACTCTGACAATGTCGGAAAGTGGCCGACTCAGGCGTGGAGACCTACGAATATCAGTGATTCGTCGATAAAGATCGATTTCGGCAGACAGGTTGTTGTCAATGAGCTTATCATCTATTCGGCTAAAGACACAAGTTATCTCATCAGTGCAGCTGTCGAATTCTCAAACGGCGAAAAGCAGGTTATTTCATTGAGAAATACATCCGAGGGCATGTCATTTGATCTCGGCGGAAGAACTGTAACTTCAATTACACTTACAAATCTTGTAAGTGCCGACTCTTCATCCAAGGCTTCAATAGCAGAAATTAAAGTCATCGGTCATGAGACTTAAATAAAACAGCAGTACCCCCTTTGAAACACAAGGGGGTAAATGTTTAAACCGATTAAGCTGTTTAAACTGTTTAAAATGAAAGGAATGGAACCATCGTATGAAAAAGCTTTTATCATTTGCCCTTGCCATACTGATGACAGTATCGGTCTTCCTGCCGCTGTCCGCTTTTATGACCTTTGCACAGAGTGAGATCAGTTGCAGTTTTTACAATGACCTGCCCGGTTCGGCATACGGAGAAGTCAGATTCGTACCCGATGAGAGCGGTAAATTCTCTCTTTTCTGGCTCGATGAAAACGGAAAAAAACTTACGAGAAAGATGAATGAAAAAGATATAAGTTATACTTCTATAGTTGACTTTGACGGTAAGAAAGGAAGTGCATTTACTTATACAATGCACCGCTCTCTTGCGATTCCTTACGGTGCTTCAAAGCTCGGAGTTTTTTCATCCGATAAGCTTGTAGCAAGCTGTGATATCCCAAAAGCTAAAATGCTTGAGAGTGATATGGACTACGCATATGCGGTAATTTCGGATCTGCACTATAACAGCTTTACTTATCAGGGAATGGACGCTTCGATGTATTCACTGCCAAGGGCGTACAAATTCCTGAACGATATCGGCATAAAAAATGTTTTTGCCACCGGAGATTTAAGCACGAATGCCGATGAGTTAGCATATCAGCGATACAGTGCTGATGTAGCGTCGTCCGGTCTTACGGTGCTTGCCTCAGGCGGAAACCATGAAGTGGTTACGGGATACGATAATATGTATACCAATCCCGATAAAGGATATTGGTTCAAATATGTCAATCTCGAAGTGTATAACGGAAGCCTTGAAGGCGTCTGCGAAATCGCTCCGAATAAGCATGATTTTACATATAAGATTCCGGGCAACGATAATGATGTTTTCATTCTTGTTTGCCAGGCAAGATGGGATAGCTTTTCTGCGGCACAAAAGCCGCTTATAGAAATGGAGACACTTGAATGGCTTTCCGGACAGTTTGAAAAATATAAGGATAAGACAGTTCATCTCTTCTTTCACACATATCTCGGCGGCGATGATGAAACTGCCGATGATTGCGAAGGAGATCTAACCAATGCGGTTGATTACGGATATAAGGGATTTTATAACCCGAACTGTGAGGACGGAAAGGATTTCAGAGAGCTTCTCACAAAATATAAAAATGTTATATGGTTCAACGGTCACTCACACTGGGCGTTTGAAATGCAGAAATATAATGAAAATCTTAATATTTATGACTATGACGGAACGACAGCAACAATGGTTCATGTTCCGAGCGTAACCGCTCCGCGTACAGTCAATGACACTGATACATCATACACGTCACATGCAGGTGAACGTTCATACGGTGACCTTATGTTTTCGGGTGACGGATATGAAATAATGAACGGCCTTGATTTTGTTGGCGGCGAGATCCAATCGTTTGCATGTTATATCATATACACTGACAAATCGGTTTCGATCGTTGAAGGAAAATGCAACGATGATACGGGTTATATATATGACAAACAGTTTGATTCACTGCGTGTGTTCGGAAACGGCAATATCCCCGATTATACTTCGGCTTCACTTACACCGTGGCATGAATATGCCGGAAAGGTAAAACAGCTGTATGTTTCACGTGGCATTACTTCAATAGGAAATTACGCTTTTTCAGGTCTTACAAATCTTTTGCGTGTTGAGATAAAGGATACCGTCAGCACAATAGGTTCATCTGCATTTTCAGGCGCTTCACTCATGACATCTGTAATCATTCCCGAAAGCGTAAAAACCATAGGTGATTCTGCATTTGACAGCATCAGTGAACAAACGATTCTGAATTATACGGGAACTGCCGAAAAATATTCTAAAATTGAAATAGCTCAGGGAAATGATTCTCTTTCCAAGGCAAAAACGAGCTTCGGAAAAGTAGTTGTTACATGGAAGATCGGTGATTATGTCAGATCCGACGATATTGCAATCGGTACATCTCCTGAATATATCGGAGTCGTAGCTCTTCCGGTAGAGGACAAAGACACCTGCAGACCGTTTACGGGATGGGAGAGTGGAGGAACGGTATACAAAAAAACGCTTCCCAAGGTCAATAAAAACACAATCTTTACGGCAAGCTTCGGGGAGAGTACTGACAGATATGTCACCGGAAATATAGGTTCAAACAAATTTACCAAATGGTCGTTTGACAAATACAGCGGAACTCTCATTATTTCGGGTGCAGGTTCTGTCGGAAAGTTTTCAAGTCTTGAGGATAGACCGTGGCATAAATTTGCCGATGATATCAGAGTCTGTATAGTGAAGAGCGGAATTCAGAATGTACCGAATCAGTGTTTTGCAAGACTCGCTAATGTTACTACGGTAATTCTTGAGGACGGTGTTTCTTCTATGGGTCAGGATTCATTTGCATATATGACCAATCTCACTGCAATGTACATTCCGTCGTCTGTAAAAACCGTGTCACAGGGTATGGCATATAATTCAAACGGTCTCTCAACCGTTTATTATTCTGGAACTCAAGAAGAATGGTCTGTTTTATCACAAAAAGCAGGGAAGCTTTCGTACAATGATATATTTTGCGGCGAGCCCGAAGGCTTTGTGAATTACGGCGTGAATGCGGCAACAAAGAATAAGTACACAGTTGAGTTTGTCGATGAGGACGGAACAGTGCTGAAAAAGTACGATAATGTCCTGTGGGGAGAAGGAGTAATTCCTCCGTCGGCTGATGAAATAAGGGCAATCGAAGATAAAAACGGAAGAGAGTTTTTGGGTTGGGATTCAACATACTTCTCGGTTACCGATAATATGACGGTAAGAGCTGTTTATGAAGGAGAAGCGGATCCGAGCGATACTCCTGCGCCCGAGACCTCAGGGCATGTTTCACAGACAACAGCCCCGGCAACGATCGAGACCGATATGCCTGAAAAAGATACTCCGTATGCGCTTTATATTATTACCATTGTCTTTTCTGTGGTTACAATTTCCGGTGTTATTATTACGGTCATAAAAACTAAAAATAAGAAAAAGTAATATATCTCAGATAAGCATATATCACTTTTCTTAAACTGAATTTATCGGGAGAGCTTTATAAGAGGTTCTCCCGATTTTTTAGTATATACTTGAAAGCACCTTACTTTATGGTATGGCAGGTGACGTCATGCAACTCGTCAACTATTATATATAATTTTTTTCTCATAAAAAAAGAATATATTGTTAAAATCGACATATACAAATAATTAAAAAAACCTTGAAAATTTTGCACTCATATGTTATAATTAAACGAATTGTAATGAGGAGTCGGCTCATAATGGTATCTAAATTCTATGAATTTACATATGCGTTAAATGTTTTTATTCAGAGCTGTCTTTCTTTCGTTTTTCCTGCGGCTTTGTTTATAGTTCCTGCATGGGCTCTTGTGTGTTACTGCTCTGTCGGAAAATGGATTTACATACCCGCAATCATTCTCGGGGTCGTTTCGGGGAGTTATTCGATTTTTAAGTATGCCGCAACATATACAAAATATATGTCAAGTGCTTCAAAATCCCGCGGTGGGCGTAACAGTAAACCAACATCCAAAAATAAGAAATGAGAAGAGCTGTCCGGAGGTGAGATATAATGGAGAATACGGACAATACAAATATAGATACTTCAGATAACGATACTTTCAGCAACGATATTAAAGAAGAAATAGGAAGTATAGATAACTTAAAAAAGATAGAAAATGCAGGCGAAACAAAAAAGCTGATATTTGGATTTTCTTTTATTCAAATTTTTGAGTGTGCTCTGTGTTTTGTCATATATATCTTAATAGATAGTTTTTCTCTCGAAATTTTACTTGGATTTATAGTCGGTTATATTGCTTCGATAGTTAATTTCTTATTAATGATAAGAACTCTTTCAAAAGCAGCTGGGAGCAATGACGATCCTGTAAAGGTCGCAAACATAACCAAGTTATCTTATGTAGGCAGAATGTTTGGAATCGGTGCTGTAATTGTGGTATTTTCAATTATGGGAATATGTGATCCGATTGCACTTGTCATCCCCATTCTCACTACAAAACCAACTCTTTATATACAGCAATTTATCCGAAAGTCAGGTGATAAAAAATGAGTGTCAACGATCAGATACACGGTGCCGAAATTTTGTTTGAAATTACGATTACCGATTCTTTTTCGTTTACATTTACAGACACAGCCCTGTCTTCATTCCTTGTTACCGCTATAATCTGCATATCCTGCATTCTGCTCGGCAGAAACCTTACAAAGCGTCCGGGAAAGCGGCAGGTTCTTGTTGAGAAAGCTGTCTCCATGCTTTACAATATGGTGGAAGATACGATGGGATCTCATAACATGAGATTCGCTCCATATATAGGAGCTCTCTTTCTCTCGTCGGTTTTAGGTTCGCTTATAAGCACTACGGGATTCTTCCGTTCGACTACATCCGATCTCAGCACCACTGCAACATGGGCTGTTATGACTACAGTACTTGTCTGGGCGGGAAATATAAAAGAAAACGGATTTTTCGGTTGGCTTAAAGGATTTACAGAACCCATATTCGTAATGACGCCTATGAATCTGATAAGCGAGATAGCAAGTCCGATATCAATGGCATTCCGTCATTTTGGTAATGTTCTCGGCGGCGGAGTTCTCACGACACTGCTGTATTATGCACTTGCGGCGTTCAGTAAATTTATACTCTCATGGGTTCCGAGTATGTTTATACAGACGATACCGATTTTGCAGGTCGGTCTGCCTGCTGTATTCTCGCTTTATTTCGACTTCTTCTCGGGATTCATTCAGGCACTTGTTTTCTCGCTGCTGACTATGGTTTATGTCGGTACGGCAAACCCGCCGCACAACGAGGAAGTCCAGATGGCACAGGTAAGTGCCGCAAACTGACGGAGAAATGATTTTATAGTTAAAAATAAAAAAATATATTGATTTTTACGGAGGAAAGTAAAAATGACACTTGCAGAAGCAATCGCAATTTTCGGAAAAGCATTGGGAGCGGCACTTTGCATGGGTATCGGTGCTATAGGTCCTGCTATCGGAGAAGGAAACGCAGTTTCACACGCACTTGACGGTATGGCTCGTCAGCCCGAGGCTGCCGGCACGCTCAGAACAAACATGATCTTAGGTTGTGCTGTCACAGAGTCGACAGGTATTTATTCGCTTGTCATCGCACTTCTTATTATTTTGCTTCTGTGATATTGCGATATTATAATTAATCATCAGTAATTAAAGGTAGGTAAAACGACCGTTGCGATAATGCGGCGGTTCGGAGGAAATTTCAATGGCATTACAGTTAATAACTGAACTTTCTCTACCGCTTCAGGCACTTGCGGCAGGCGATTATGAGCCACTTGTAGGATATGATGTCTGGACATCTCTCTTCACGCTCTGCAACCTTCTTATCGTCTTTTTCGTTGCAAAAAAATATCTTTTCGGTCCTGTCAGCAATATGATCTCATCAAGACAGAATGAAATAGATGAGCAGTTTGAGAGTGCCGAAAGGGCATCAAATGAGGCACAAATGCTTAAGGTTGAGTATGAAAAAAAGTTGACACTTGCCGAGGCAGAGAGCGAAGAGATCATGCGTCGCACAATAAGAAATGCCAAGCTCAAAGAAGAAGATATTCTGAAAAGTGCAAGGGAAGAAGCATCATCTGTTCTTCGTCGTGCAAATGAGCAGATCGAACTTGAAAAACGTGCCGCACTCAATGATATCAAGAATGATGTATCAGATCTTGCTATTGACATCGCAAAGGAAGTGCTGAGACGTGATATCAAGGAGAAGGAATATTCTGATATGATAGATAAGTTCATAGAAGATCTTGGTGACGAATCATGATTGATATTCTTTCTTGCGGTAAGGCGCTTTTTGAGTTGGCATCTGAAGAAGGCGTCGACGAGGAAATATCATCTGAGCTTGATGTTATTTTAAAAATATTCGGCAATTGTCCCGAAGTTATCGATCTGCTTGATACACCTGCACTTACGATATCGGAGAAGTTGTCTGTAATCGATGATGCATTCTCTGATTTCAATGTCTACGTAAAGAATTTTCTTAAGATTCTCTGCGAGGAGCATTCTGTATATCTTTTCGCAAAGTGTGTATCATGCTTTAACGAGCAAAGAGATATTTCAAAGAGAATTCTGAGGGCGGATATTGTTACGGCGAAAGCTGTCAGCGATACACAGCTAAAGGCAATTTCCAAACGTCTTTCAAAGAAAACGGGCAAGCAGGTAGTTCTTACAAACAAAATAGATCCCGAGCTTATAGGAGGAGCACTTCTCCGTTATTCGGGCGTACAGATTGACGGAAGCATCAAATCGCGTCTTGAGGAGCTCAGACGCAGTCTTTCGGAAACCATAGTTTAGTATAAAGTTGGTGAAACAATGCAGTTCAATATTGATGATATCAGTAAAATCATAAAAGACCGCATCAAAAATTATTCGGATAAGGTGTCCCGTGATGATATCGGGTATATTATCTCGGTTGGTGACGGTATAGCAAAGATACACGGACTTGACAAGTGTCGTTCAAATGAGCTTCTTGAGTTTGTCAACGGCTCATACGGTATGGCACTCAACCTTGAGGAAAAATCGGTTTCGGCGGTCATGCTCGGAAGCGATGTCGGACTTTATGAGGGAAGCGTTGTAAAAAGCACGGGGCGTGTTGTTTCGGTGCCGGTCGGTGAAAAGCTTATAGGACGTGTTGTCAATGCACTCGGTGAGCCTGTTGACGGCAAAGGTCCGATCGAATTTGCAGAATACCGCCCGATCGAACACAAAGCACCCGGCATTATCGAGCGTAAGCCTGTCAGTGTTCCGCTTCAGACAGGAATCAAGGCTATCGATTCGATGATCCCGATAGGAAGAGGACAGCGTGAGCTTATTATAGGCGACAGAGGAACAGGAAAAACGGTCATAGCGACAGACACTATAATCAATCAAAAAGGCAAAAATGTTATCTGTATATATGTAGCGATAGGACAAAAGCAGTCAACGGTTGCTACTGTTGTAGATACACTTGAAAAGAACGGCGCTATGGATTATTCTATAGTTGTCGAGGCATCGGCAAGTGATCTCTCGCCTTTACAGTACATTGCACCCTATTCGGGATGCACTATAGGTGAGTATTTTATGGATCAGGGAAAGGATGTCCTTATTATATATGACGATCTTTCCAAGCACGCTGTGGCATACAGAGCACTATCGCTTCTGATCCGCCGTCCGCCGGGACGTGAAGCATACCCGGGAGACGTCTTCTACCTCCACTCAAGACTTCTTGAGCGTGCGGCAAGAATGGCACCCGAATACGGCGGCGGTTCGCTTACGGCCCTTCCGATCATCGAAACTCAGGCAGGAGACGTGTCGGCATATATCCCGACCAACGTGATTTCTATCACAGACGGTCAGGTGTTCCTTGAAACACAGCTCTTCCATTCAGGCGTGCGTCCTGCGGTAAACCCCGGTATTTCGGTTTCCCGTGTCGGAGGTAATGCTCAGATAAAGGCGATGAAAAAGGTATCGGGTTCACTCAAGCTTCTTTATTCGCAGTATATCGAGCTTCAGGCGTTTGCACAGTTCGGTTCTGATCTTGATGCCGATACAAAACGCCGTCTTGAACAGGGTAAGCGTATAGTTGAGGTTCTCAAGCAGGATAAAAATTCTCCTGTCGATGTGGCACAGCAGATTGCCATAATATATGCCGTCGTTCACGATATGCTTTCGGATATCGCAGTTGACAGAATAAAGGATTTTGAGGTTTGCCTTGCAGAGCATCTGAACGCAAATGAGAGCGAGCTTCTCGATGAGATCAAATCGACAGGCGTCCTTAGTAACGAGCTTGAGGAAAGACTCTCGCTTGCCATAGAAAGGGCAAAGGAAATATTCAAAAACAAGGCATAAGAATGTCTATATAAATTTATATTTTTATACAGGAAAGAGGTGACGCAATTTGGCGGGAACTTCAATGAATGCTATCAAATCCCGTATGAAGAGCGTCGCAAGCACGAGACAGATCACGAAAGCCATGGAGCTTGTCTCGTCTTCAAAGCTCAGAAGGGCAAAAGAAAAAGCAGAGGGCGTTGTTCCTTATCACGAGGAAATGCTGTCCGCACTGCGTGATTTCATTAAGCTCAAGAGCGAGAGTGAAAGCGAATTTTTGGTATCGAGAGAAGTAAAAAAGACCTGTTATATAGTGCTTTCGGGTGACAGAGGTCTTGCAGGTGGATATAACAGCAACATATATAAGCTTGTCGAGGCGGTGAGCCAAGAAAGTGACAGATGCGTGATCCCGGTCGGAAAGAAATCTGTTGAACATTATCAGAGACGGAATATTGAGATAATTAACCCGGGATTCGATCTGCTTGCCGATGTCGGTTCAGGAGGAGCATCTGATATATCGGCGCTTGTTTGCAGAGAATATCTTGCAGGCAGAATCGACCGTGTTTGCATCGTCTACACAAAATTTATTTCGATGCTCACACAACAGCCTGTATGTGAGCAGATCCTCCCCATTTGTGTTGACAGATCTGATGGTCCGGATCAAAAAAAAGCTATTGGATCTTCTGCGATATGCGATTCATCACCCGATGATCTTATAAATTCGCTTGTACCTTTTTGTGTATCCGGGCTTATCTACACATCGCTCATGCAGGCGATAGCTTCCGAGCATGGAGCGAGAAGAAATGCAATGAGCGCGGCAACCAAAAATGCAGGTGAGATACTCGATAATCTGCAGCTCAGCTTCAACCGTGCAAGACAGGCAGCCATTACTCAGGAAATTACCGAAATTGTTTCGGGTGCTGAAGCCCTTTAGCCTTGAAACTTGTGCCGATATGGGCAGGTTGATAAGGTATACAATCAGTATAAAACAATTAACAAAGACAGTATTTTTCGTAGCCATTACGGCTTAGAAATGCAGGGTCAGAAGTTTGAAAAACAAGTTATTCAAACTTGGTTTTATGGCTTTCACCGTCTGAACGACGATGATTTTGCTACGCAAAACCAGCCCCAATTCCCGAAGAAAGGAAGCTTTTGCCTTGGCAAAAGCTGCGGTCATATATATGAATGAACAAAATACAGGAAGAGTCTCACAGATCATAGGACCTGTTCTTGATATTAAGTTTGAAAACGGAAAATTACCGAACCTTCTGAATGCGATAAACGTAGACAACAACGGAGTCAATGTTGTCTGCGAGGTTGCACAGCAGATTGGCGACGATACAGTCAGATGTATTGCAATGAGCTCTACTGACGGCATGGTCAGAGGTGCAAAGGCAGTAGATACCGGTTCTTGTATCAAGGTTCCGGTGGGCGATTGTACGCTCGGAAGAATTTTCAACCTTTTGGGAGAGCCGGTTGATAACAAGGGACCTGTAGATGCAAGTGAATACCGTCCGATCCACCGTGACGCTCCTTCATTTGACGAACAGCAGGGAAATACCGAAATACTTGAAACAGGTATCAAGGTCGTTGACCTTATTGCACCTTATGCCAAAGGCGGAAAGATCGGCTTGTTCGGCGGTGCAGGTGTCGGCAAAACAGTCCTTATCATGGAGCTTATAAATAATGTCGCTAAACAGCATGGAGGTATCTCGGTATTTTCAGGCGTAGGCGAGCGTACCCGTGAGGGAAATGACCTTTACGGTGAAATGACCGAATCTGGGGTCATCAATAAGACTGCCTTGGTTTACGGTCAGATGAACGAGCCGCCCGGAGCGAGAATGCGTGTTGCACTTTCGGGTCTGACGATGGCTGAATATTTCAGAGATACGATGGGTCAGGATGTGTTGCTCTTTATCGATAACATATTCCGCTTTACTCAGGCAGGCTCAGAGGTTTCGGCACTTCTCGGACGTATGCCCTCGGCAGTCGGATATCAGCCGACTCTTGCAACCGAAATGGGTGCACTTCAGGAGAGAATTACATCGACAAAGAAGGGATCGATCACATCGGTTCAGGCTGTGTACGTGCCTGCCGATGACCTTACCGACCCTGCTCCGGCAACCACATTTGCTCACCTTGATGCAACGACCGTTCTTTCGCGTTCAATAGCATCTCTCGGTATTTATCCCGCAGTTGACCCTCTTGAATCAACATCAAGAATTCTTACTCCCGACATTGTCGGAAGTGAGCATTATGAGGTTGCAAGAGAGGTTCAGCGTATTCTTCAAAGATATACTGAGTTACAGGATATCATTGCTATCATGGGTATGGATGAGCTTTCCGAAGAGGATAAGCTGACCGTCATGAGAGCGAGAAAGATTCAAAGATTCCTTTCACAGCCCTTCACAGTTGCCGAGCAGTTCAACGGACTTCAGGGTAAATATGTCCCGATCTCGGAAACAGTCAGAGGTTTCAAGGAGATCATCGAAGGTAAACACGATGACCTTCCCGAATCTGCTTTCCTTTACGTTGGAACTATCGATGAGGCGGTCGAAAAAGCCAAGAGGAGTCAGGCATGAGCTCCTACACTCTGAAAATTGTCACTCCTGACGGCATGGGGTTTGAGGGAGAGGTTACTTCACTGATCGTGAAAACAATTGACGGAGAGGTAGGCATTCTCGCAGGACACACCGATTACTTTGCGGCGACTCAGATGTGTGCATGCAGAATAACTCTGCCCGATAACAAATCGTTCAGGGCACTTTGCGGCGGCGGCTTTCTTCGTGTCGGCGGCAACCTTGCAACTCTCGTCACCGAAGTTTTTGAAAGAGATTCGGACATTGATCGCGATGAGGCATCAAGAGCTTTGGAGCTTGCAAAACAAAAGCTTGCTGAATCAAAAGATGAGAGAGAAAACTTCATTTTGAAAAAATCATTGACCCGTGCGACGATCCGTTCGGAAATTTCCGCTCACGACTAAACACGAGTAGAATTGAAATTCCGGGGAAGGTGATCTGCCTTCCTCGTTTTATTAAGGTGTATAAGTTTGAAAGATAAATCTTTCAAACAGCGTTTTGCGGCTTTTGCCACTGAAACGGAGCCCCAATTCCGCAAGAAAGGAAGCTTTCGCAATGCGAAAGCTATGGTCATAAATATGGCATTAAGATTAAAAAAGACGCTTGCCGAATTCATCGGAACATTATTTTGCATACTGATCGGTTGCGGCAGTGTAATGGCTCTCAAAACAGATTACAAAAACGGTTGCGCATATCTTGTTGTGGCACTCGCTTTCCCTGCGGCATATGCTGCGGTTTATTATATGTTCTCACATATATGCGATGCTCACTTCAACCCTGCCGTCTCGTTCTCATCTCTTATATTGGGCGATATCTCATTCCTTGATTTTATATTCTATCTTGTTGGACAGCTTTCGGGGGCGTTCGCTGCGTGCGGACTTCTCCTCGGGATATTTTACGGGCATACCGGAACATTCGGAGCGAATGAGGTATACGATGACAGCACATGGCTTTCACTGCTGGTAGAATTTCTTTTAGCTCTCTTTTTTATACTTGCAAGAATATCAGGCGGTCATAATGATAAAAGCAAGGCGGGAATTGTGAGCGGTATTGCCCTCTTTGCCGTCAGTGCTGTTGGTATTCAGCTCACGCTTACATCGGCTAACCCGGCAAGGTCGATTGCCTGCGCAATATTTGCAGGCGGTGATTATATAATGAATGTCTGGCCCTTCATTGTCGGCCCCTTTATTGCTGCCGCTGTTGCTTCTCTGATCCATTTGATACTTAAAAAATCAAGTGACGATATCTCTGAAACAAGGAGCAAGGAAAAAATAACAGATAAAGAAGATTCGGATATATCCGAAGACGTAAGAAATTTAAACAACGACAAAATACAGGATCTGACACAGTAGTAACATAATATAATTATTCTATGATTGGATCCGGAAAGGATTTAATAATAGACTTTTTGACAGTCTGATTATAAGCAAAAAAATGATAGAAGTAGTAGGAAAATACAATAAAGCGATAATATATGCAACAATGGTCGACCCGACTTCATACGGACAGATCCTGCATATGTGCAATCTCGAAATGTTGAAGGACAGCCGTATCAGAATGATGCCCGATACTCACGCTGCACTCAACTGTACTGTGGGTACGACACTTTCCTTCAATGAATATGTAAACCCGTCATTCGTCGGTGATGATATCGGATGCGGTATGCAGGTATACAAGCTCGAGGAGGAAAATATAGACTTTCAGGCACTCGATAATACGATTCGTGCTATGATAAAGTCGGGCGCAAGTATAAATGAGCGTGCGAATCCGAAAATCAAAATGATCGATCTGAAAAAACTGCACTGTTACGATTATATAAGACATGACACCGCAAGGCGTGCTTTCGGTACTCTCGGCGGCGGAAATCATTTTATAGAAATTGACAGAGCGCCTGACGGAAAGCTCTATCTTTTGATACATTCCGGAAGCAGGAGACTCGGCAAGGATGTGGCAAGCTATTACAAAAAAGTGGCTTATTTTATGAGTTGTGAAGCAGACCCGATAATGGCGATAAAGAAAAACATACGCCCCGGCTCTCTGAAATCAAATGCTCAGTTCGGCGAGTGCTTTCTCAGCGGTCAGATGCTTGACTATTATCTCGATGACATGAAAACAGCGGTCGATTATGCAAGCGAGAGCCGCAAAGCGATGGGCGAGGAAATAATTTCTTCGATGAATTTACATCCCACTCAGTCCTTTACTACCATCCACAACTATATTGATAAGGACACAAAAATTCTGCGTAAGGGTTCTGTCAGTGCCGCTAAGAATGAGATTTTCATTATCCCCATAAACATGAAGGACGGAAGTCTTATATGCAAAGGGAAGGGAAATCCCGAATGGAATTACTCCGCTCCGCACGGTTCGGGCAGAGTTATGAAGCGTTCTGATGCAAAGGCAGAGCTCAGTCTTGATGAATACAAGCTTGAAATGGAGGGTGTATATTCAACCTCTGTCAACAGCTCAACTATTGACGAATCACCGATGGCATACCGCAGGATCAACGAAATAACCGATGTTATCGATCCGACAGCCGAGGTTATCGAAAGACTTATTTCGGTATACAATTTCAAGGCAAGCGTATTCAGCGGCGATGAAGAGCTTATGGACGGTGACGACTGACTTCTTCTTTGAAAATGAAGGAGGCTTTCTCTTTGGCAAGAGAAAGGGAGAAAATTTGCTGAAGTTTAAAACAGTTTGCTGATGCGTGTGATGTTGGCATTAACTAAATAAAAAACTCGGGAGAGCCTATACTCAAACGGTAGGGCTCTCCCGAATTGTATTTTATTTGTTCTTAATAAATTTATTTTGCGTGATACAGCTTTTTTACCTGATATACAGGCTCGCAGGTTATATTGATACCGAGCTTTTTGAAGGTGTTTATATCGACTTGAGAGAGGATTACGGTTGAATGTGCATCGCATCCTCTAAGCTGATCGAGGTGATCGAGAGCAAAATTTGCGATATCGCTTGTCGCACCCGAAATTGAAAGCGCTATGAGTGTTTCATCAAGGTGAAGACGTGGATTATGATTTCCGAGATGATCCACTTTAAGATGCTGAACCGGTTCAATGACCGCTCTCGATATAAGATTGATCTCGTCGTTTATGTTTGCCAATTTCTTGATGGCATTGAGAAGCATGGATGATGAAGCGCCTAAAAGGGGAGATGTCTTTCCCGTAACAATTGTTCCGTCGTGTAGCTCTATTGCTACTGCCGGTGCAGCTGTTTCATCTGCCTTTTCAAGTGCGGCTGCTATAACAGGTCTGTCTTTTAAACTGAGTCCCGCTTGCTTCATAAGGAGTTCGATCTTGTCAACTACAGATTCGGCTGCAAGATTTTCTTTTCTGTCGCAGAGCGCATTGTAATATCTTCGTATGATCTCCTGTCTTGAAGCCTCTTTGCAGACGTCGTCATCGACTATACAGAAGCCTGCCATATTGACACCCATGTCTGTCGGCGATTTATAGGGAGATTCTCCGTAGATCCGCTTGAACATCTCGTCAAGAACAGGGAATATCTCGACATCTCTGTTGTAGTTGACGGTCGTTTTTCCGTATGCATCAAGATGATAGGGGTCGATCATATTAATGTCGTTCAGGTCAGCCGTAGCCGCTTCGTATGCTATATTGATAGGGTGTTTGAGCGGGACATTCCAGATTGGGAATGTTTCAAATTTTGCATATCCTGCTTTAACACCGCGCTTATTTTCATGGTAAAGCTGAGACAGACATGTAGCCATTTTACCGCTTCCCGGACCGGGAGCTGTGACTATAACAAGCCGTCTTGAGGTTTCGATATATTCATTTTTGCCGTAGCCCTCTTCGCTGACTATCTTTTCTATATCGTTCGGATATCCTTCAATAGTATAATGTCTGTATACTCTGACTTCACGGTCGGTGAGTTTTTTCTCAAAGGCGATCGCCGCAGACTGACCCGTGTATCTCGTCAAGACGACCGAACCGACATACAATCCGGTTGCTCTGAATGCATCGATAAGACGCATGACATCAAGGTCATATGTAATTCCGAGGTCACCGCGTACCTTATTTTTTTCGATATCGTCAGCATTGATAGCAATAACGATTTCAGCGTCATCCTTAAGCTGTAACAGCATTTGAAGTTTACTGTCGGGTTTAAAACCGGGAAGTACTCTCGATGCGTGGAAATCATCGAAAAGCTTTCCGCCGAATTCCAGATAGAGCTTTCCGCCGAATTTTGCAATGCGTTCTTTGATATGCTCCGATTGGGTCTGCAAATACTTTTGATTATCAAATCCTGTTCTGTTCATTTTTTCACCTCATTACTTTGAATTTTTCCGAGTCCGTATCAACTATTGTTTTTTGAATTGATGAATTATCTTTTTCCCCTAAAAAAAATAACGTCCGATTCTAACATATTTCAAATATAAAATCAATACCTTTTGAAAATTTTTTTAATCCCTTGAATTTTTTCGCAAAGTGTGATATCATCGTGTAAAATTTGATAATAAAAAACAGGAAATAAGGGGATACAGGATGATCGTCAATATACTTTCAAATTTGACAGGCAGTTTTATCAATTCAGCACTTGTTATACTCGGATCTTTAGCCGGAATTTTTTTCGGAAAGAAGATCTCGGACAAGCTTTCAAACGCAATAATGGGCGGTCTCGGACTTTGCGTTGTGTACATAGGAATTTCGGGATGTCTCAAGGGCTCGCATACGCTTGTGCTTGTTATCTCAACCGTGTTGGGAATAGTTCTGGGTGAATTGATGCATCTGCATGAGGCAACCGAGAAGCTCGGATTTGCACTACAGAAAAGATTCTCACGTGATAAAGATTCCGAAAACAGTAAAAACAGCTTTGCGGAAGGCTTTTTGACGGCGTCACTGCTTTTCTGCATCGGTTCAATGACAGTTCTCGGCTCGATCGAAGCGGGAATAGGAAGCTCTTTTTCAAGACATACGACACTTATCGTCAAGAGCGTGATCGACTTTGTAAGTGCAATGATATTCGCTTCTCAATTCGGAATCGGAGTAACCTTTTCGGCTCTCTTCGTACTTATATTTCAAGGCAGTATAACAGTTATTGCCACATTTGCAGGTGGCTTTCTGTCGCCTGCCGTTATCGCTGAAATGACCTGTGTCGGCTCACTTATACTTATCGGCACCGGTACAAATATGCTCGGCATTACAAAAATAAAAACGGTCAACTTCATTCCCGGTATATTCATCGCACCGGCAATCACCGCTATCGCTGAAGCACTCGGATTTTTGCAGTATATTTAATACTTGACAAACAGAAAATAATGTGCTATTATAAATCCACCGACCGGGTGGCGCATTCGCGCGGCATCACGCCGAAAGGTATTGCCGTGAGGAAAGTCCGGGCATCATAGGGCAGGATAACGGATAACGTCCGCCGAAGGTGACTTCCGGGATAGTGCAACAGAAATAGACCGCCTGAATTTTTTTCGTTTTTTCTTTAACAAATATCCTTTCAAACTAAGAATTTTCTCGGAAAATATTGCAGGCAAGGATGGAAAGGCGAGGTAAGAGCTCACCTGTCTTTCGGTAACGAAAGATGATATGTAAACCCTATCCGATGCAACACCCATGCGATCTCTTATGAGGCGGCTGCCCGCCGCAGTAATGTCAAAGGGTGGCACGTGATGAAATATGCACGGAGCTTTTCGGTGACGAAGGGCAAAAGATAGATGAATGCGGTTCTCCTCACGGAGAGCACAGAACCCGGCTTACAAGCCCGATCGGTACTTTTATAAAATGGCATAGAGATATACATAGCGGTTAAAGATTAATTCCATCAGAAATGAATCAATTTTTTTAACCGGTTTTATTTATCAGATCATCAATTTTTCAGAGGCATTGTATGAGCATTTTCTCTTTAGGAGCTTACACATTTGATTGTCCCGTAATTCTCGCACCGATGGCAGGAGTGACCGATAGGTCATTCCGTGTTATTTGCAGAAGCTACGGGGCTGATTTTTGTGTCAGTGAAATGATTTCTGCCAAGGGAATGTATTACAACGATGAGAAAACCGGGGTTCTGGCAAAGATAGACAGTGAAGCATCGCCTTGTGCTGTCCAGATTTTCGGAAGCGACCCCGGGATCATGGCAATTGCTGCGAGGCGTCTTTGCGAAGGCGGATATAAAGGCGATCAAAGTGCTGTACGGCCTTTTGCAATTGATATAAACATGGGATGTCCGGTGCACAAGATAGTTTCAAACGGCGAGGGAAGCGCTTTGATGAAAAAAAGCGGGCTTATCGGTGATATAATAAAAGAAGTATCATCGGCGGTCGATATTCCGGTAAGCATAAAGATACGCACTGGTTGGGATGATGATTCGGTCAATGCCCCCAAAATTGCCGAAATTGCCGAAAAAAATGGTGCGAAGCTTATCACGGTACACGGCAGGACACGAAGCGGAATGTATTTTTCGGATGTCGATCATACAACCATAGCCAACGTGAAAAAATCTGTCGGGATCCCGGTAATCGGAAACGGTGGCATCTTCAATGCCGATGATGCACTCAAAATGCTTGAACTTACAAACTGTGACGGAATTGCAATAGGCAGAGGGGCACAGGGAAATCCTTTTATTTTTAAGCAGATAAAAGCGGCACTTGAGGGAATGGAATACTCTTTGCCGAACGCCGCAGAGAAGATCAATGCGGCAATTCTTCACGCAAGGATGCTTGTCGAAGATAAGGGAGAGTATACAGGCATCAGGGAAGCGAGAAAACATATTGCATGGTATCTGAAGGGGATACGCAATTCATCTGATATACGTGCAAGCTGTAACAGCATCGAAACGCTTGATCAATTGCAGAACCTTTTAGGGGATTTTCTCTTTAAAAACTGTACATAATATAAGTGATCTGAAAAGAGTCACCCGACGGCTTTTTGCTGATGGGTAACTCTTTTTAAATACTTTTGTATATGAATTGTTATTTTGACGAGCAGATATACTCCGAATAATCAGAAAGCAGGTCTGTCACCGTTCTGATCTCGGCATTTGAAAAAATGTTCTTTTCATTCAACTTATTCACGGTATCAACGAGATCGTTTATACTGATAACTTCGGGATATGTGTATACGGTTCTCGTTTTTTCCTGTGTAAGTACGACCAATCGCTTTATGCATTTTCCGTATATTCCTTCGTCTGCCAGAAGCTCAGATACGAGTCGTATCTGTGGGATAGTGGCATCAAAAGGATTGATCTTTGACACTATTCTGGTCTCACCGTCGGGGGTTTTGAATCTGTGGTGCCACGGTCCTGTTTTGGGATTGTCAAATTCACCTTTATCATTTATAACTGTTATAAGAAGGACACCGCATTTCCCGACAAAAACAATATCAGATTCGGGCTTCACAGGTGTACTGCTACTGCTTTTTGATGCCGATTTCGGGTTCATCAGGTAGATATTCTTGAGGGTACATGAGTGTGAAAACTCGTTTGCGAGGACATCATATACAAGACCGACATTCGGAATTTCAGAATTAAGTATTTTCTGATGAATGAGATCTTTGGTCGATCGTTTTATAAGTAAGGTTGCGATAACAATTGCAATCATCGAAACCGGAACTATAAAATATGCCGAAGTCAGAATATTTAACATATCATTTTCCTTTCTTTTTTGCCTGTAATCAGCGATCATTTCGGGATTTTGGGCTATGTTATGTCACTTTTGTCAATGAAGATGCATAAGTGCAAAATTGCCGGATTCCAGTGAACGATCGCAGATCGGTATCGGGATAATTACTTTGTGCATACAGTATACAATATTTTCGGCAATTTGTCAATAATAATATAAATGTTAATTTGAATATAATAAATCGACTGAAAAAACTTAATAAACTTTTTTTGACAAGCTATTGAATTTTGAATTAATTTATTGTATAATAACTATGTAAATATTGTACCTATCGGAGGATGTAAAAAATGAATCGCAGATTCAACATGTCCATTTCCTTTTTGATGATAGCGGTTTTTGTTTTATCAATGATCGCCTGCAATACAGCAAGCATGGGCAATCAGCTTCTCACGCCTGACAAGGCAATTTCGTCGGATGTCGGAGAGCTTTCTTCAAATGTTATAAGCTGGATAACCAATCTGCCTATTACAGATATTCCGACTGTAACTCCGACAACAAATCCACCTACAGATACGCCTACGCAGACCCCTGTTGCTACCACGACTCCAACAACTACTGAGATACCGACTGTTACACCGCCGGCGACAACCTCTCAGCCGCTTTTCAAGTTTGTTCAGTTCAGGCCGACAGAAAAGCTTGTCGCCATCACATTTGATGACGGTCCGTCATATAATACGCCTAAAATTCTCGATAAAATTGAGGGTACAGATTCAAAAGTGACGTTTTTTGTGGTTGGAAACCGTTTGAGAAGTCAGGAGTGGGCGTCAGGAACAAAGCGTGCAATATCACTCGGATGCGAGATCGGATTCCATTCATGGGACCATGAGGACGCTTCGTCCTATGATAAGCTGAGTGATGCAGCTCTCGCCGAGCAGATATCCAAAACCAATGAGCTTATACATGCTCTCGGCGGAAATGATGTTACTCTCCTTCGCCCGACCGGCGGAACAAGTATAAAGACCAAGGACTACGGTTATCCGCTGATTCTTTGGATGGGCGACACTGAAGACTGGAGAACCTACTCTAAGTACTCTAAAAAAGAGATTTCTTATGAGGAAGCTGTAACAGAAGTCACAAATGCAATAGTGCGTGATGCAACAAAGAACGGCGGCGGAAACATCGTGCTCATGCATGACCTTTACAACACATCTGCCGAAGCATTCTGCCGCGCGTACGATATTCTTACCGAACAAGGATATAAGTTTGTAACCGTCTCGGAACTTCTTGATATTCAGAACAAAAACGTATCGGGGTATACCTTCTATTCGACCTATGCGGCATACTACCTTGGCGACAGATGCTCAAATGCATGACAGAGAATTTATAAAAAATGGAAAATGCAGATAAAACAAGACTTTCTAAGAAAAAATCAATTACAATTCTTGTTTCGCTTTTCGTTGTGGCAATCCTGCTGACACTGTTGAATATGATCGACTTTGACGCGATCATAAACGAAAATAAAAAACAACCTGAGATCACCGATTACGGATATTCATTTTATGAGCCAGATTATGATACGGATATATTTTCAGATCCTGAGTATATTGCTCTCAACAGAGATATATCCTATCAATCAGGCGGATTGACGATAAGTCCGGCAGACCTCAACGAGGTAAAAGGTGCTTCGGTCATTGCAGATTATCTTGACGCAATGATGACAGGAAATGCGGAAAAGTATTCTTCGCTTTTTACAAATGAATATATTTCCGAAAAAAAGGACAGTATTCCATCAAAATTCCCACAGCAGAGGCTGTATGAAATTAAGGTGGTCTCGCTTTCGGATCCGCACACCTATACAAAGGATGAGCTCGAAGGCAAATATACCGGGGTTACACGGTATTTGTTCCAGGTTGTTTATTATATACAGTATAACAGCGGAACAGTCAGAAGGGATATACCGAGTGATGCATCAAGACCTCTGTATTTTGAGGTGTTTGAATATCCGAACGGTCAGCAAAAGATCAATTCGATGCTGATATACAACACGAAATGATTGAATATCATTTTGATTCTATACCTGATAAAGGAGGAGAAAGCTTATGAATAATATAACGTCAATAGTATGGATGTCACTGTTTATCGCTGCAATTATAACAGAAGCCGCAACAGTAAATCTTGTTGCGATCTGGTTTATGCCCGGTGCAATAGCATCGCTTATATGTTCATTTATAACCGACTCTTTGCTCATTCAAGGCATCGTTTTTGTTGTGGTTTCGGTAGCTTGTCTCGTATTTCTGAGAAAGCCTCTCAAAAAATTGCTTTTTAATAAACCTTTTGTACCGACAAATTCAGATCGTTACATATCAATGACAGCCATTGTGAGCGAGGAAATATGTAATGACGAGGCAAGAGGAGAAGTGAAGATTTTTTCCGAAACATGGTCTGCAAGATCTGTCGACGGATCTGTTATACCTCCTGATACAAAGGTAAGAGTTGAGAGGATCGAAGGGGTCAAATTGATTTGTTCGGTTATATGATCGACTTGTCATTCAGATAGGAAATTTAAGAAATTTTATTTAACTTTTAAAGTTGAAATATCTATGAAAACAGGAGAAAAATTATGGAATGGTTCTTTCTTGCCGGAGCGGCAGTTATAGTTGTACTGATCGTTTCCAATATCATTATCGTAAAGCAGGCACAGGCAATGGTCGTTGAACGTCTCGGTCGCTACTACACAACATGGAGTACCGGACTTCATATAAAGATTCCTTTTATCGAAAAGATATCCAAAAAGATTTCTTTGATGGAGAAAGTAGCAGATTTCCCACCTCAACCGGTTATCACCAAAGATAACGTAAAAATGCAGATAGATACGGTCGTATTCTATAAGATTACCGACTGTAAGCTTTATACTTACGGTGTGGAAAATCCTATAGCTGCCATAGAGAACCTTACAGCGACAACATTGCGTAATATTATCGGTGAGCTTGAGCTTGACAGCACACTTACATCGAGAGATATCATCAATACAAAAATGAGAGCGATCCTTGATGAAGCAACCGACCCGTGGGGTATTAAGGTCACACGTGTTGAACTTAAAAACATAATGCCTCCGAAAGAAATTCAGGATGCAATGGAAAAGCAGATGAAAGCTGAACGTGAACGCCGTGAAGCGATTCTTCGTGCAGAAGGAGAAAAGAATTCGACAATTCTTGTTTCCGAAGGACAGAAGCAGAAAATGATTCTTGAAGCTGAAGCCGAGAAGGAAGCAAAGATCCTCCGTGCAGAGGCTACTAAGGAAGCTATGATACGTGAGGCTGAAGGTGAAGCCGAAGCCATAAGAAAGATTCACGAGGCAAAATCCGAAGGTCTGAAATTGCTAAAGGATGCACAGGCTGACAGCAGTGTACTCACACTCAAAAAGCTCGAATCCTTTGAAAAGGTTGCAGACGGAAAGGCTACGAAGATCATTATTCCGTCAGAGTTACAGGGAATTGCCGGAATCGCATCATCGATTAAAGAAGTTTGCACTGAAAACAAAGATTGAGGAATAAGACAATGAAAAAAAGAGCAATATTGATCAGCGGAAAAAGTTTGATTTCGTCCTGCGGATTAATATTGCTCTTGCTTTCTTTATTCATTCTGGCATCGTGTACGAAAACAAATGTATTGTCCGAGACAACCACTGAATCGCTCAGGACATCTGAATCGCCTCAGTCGTCCAAACCGATATATCTTGAAAAAATTCAACTCTCGGTGAGTGATATTACATTACACGAAAAAGAAAGTATAGCTCTCGACATTACAACTGTTCCCGAAAATTCCTACAACGGTTCTTACTTTGTTGTTTCCGACAATAGCGATATAGCTGTATATAAAAACGGAAATATTACGGCAGTTTCGGTGGGAGAGACCTATATACGTGTAATTTCCTATGATCGCTCGGTTTCTGCGGTTTGTAAAGTCAAGGTTACCCGGCGAGATATTTCATCTGTCAGATACAATGAAGATGGTCTTCCGAGCTATACTCCGGTTTTCGATGATTCAGTCGAGTACTATGATTTTCCCGGGAATAAGGTCAAGCATATATTCTGCCATTGTCTTGTGGGATACGAGCAGGGACAGTCTGAGAACAGTACATATTACGGAGAGTGTCTTACCGTAAACGAATTTAAGGCCTTGCTTAATTCTCTGTATGATCGGAACTATGTTCTCATAGATATCGACTATATGTTTGAATATGCGTATGACGGTGACGGCAGAATGACTGCAAAGGTCAGAGATACAATAAAGCTTCCAAAGGGAAAGTTGCCGGTTATATTGTCTGTTGACAACGTGGCTTATCCCAAATATGAGCATCTCAGAGGAAGGGCTGACGGTCTTACCATAATTGACGGAGAGCTGTATACCTTTACGAACCTTGAAGACGGATCTGTATATTATTCGGACGACAATGAGGTTTTCCCGATACTCGAAAAATTTATAGCTGAGCATCCTGATTTTTCATTTTCGGGTGCAAAATGTGTAGTTTGTCCTTCTGCGGCAGAGAATTTGTTCGGATATGCGACATATTTGGGTGCTGAAAACAGAGAGGAGAATATTGAGAAAGCAAAAGAGGTTGCCTGGTGGTTTGCTGACAACGGATATTCTTTTGCATGTCACAGCTACTATCACAAGCGTTTCAGAGATCAGACAGAAGAACAAATTATCAAGGATTTTGAACTTTATAATGCCGAGGCTACTCCGATTATCGGTAAAACACATATTTTTATAAATCCGCACGGAACAGACCCTGAGACTGATGCAAAAGCAAAAATTTTGTTTGAAGCCGGATACTGTGTTGATTGCTCCACCGTGCTTACCGGAAAACATAACAATGATTATCGTATTCCCGGACTTGCACACACCGAAAGAATAACTCTTTGTTCAAGTCTTCTGATTACTTATAAAAACCACCAGAGTTATCTTGATATGTTCGATCCTTATGAGATCTATGACAACAAGATACACATAACAAAATTCTATAAAATCTGAAGTATAAAAACAAGCTGATAAAAACACGAGGAACCGTCGCAAGAAAGTCCCTCGTGTTTTCTATAAATTGTATTTTATTAGTTGCCCTCAAGAGCATTTGAAAGCAGTTTGTCGATTATTTCAGAGTATGTCATTCCAAGAGAAATAAACAATTTGGGGTACATACTTATGGGAGTGAAGCCGGGAAGGGTATTAATCTCATTGAAATATATATCCTCATTCTCGGTCACGAAGAAATCGATGCGTGAAAGTCCCTTGCAATCGAGTGATGTATAAATAATTTTTGCATAATTACGAAGGTCAGATATCGTTTCTTCGCTGATCCTTGCAGGAATGTAATATTTTGCGGTGTCGTTTTTGTATTTTGTCTCGTAGTCATAAAATAGTGCACCTGGGTCGATCTCTCCGGGCATAGATACCGTGATATTTTCGCCCCTACCCATTACAGCAAGCTCAACTTCTTTTCCGCATATATACTGCTCCACAAGGATCTTTTCATCTTCTTTAAAGGCAATTTCGACAGCATTGTCATAGCTTTGCTTATCGGTTGCTTTATTTGCACCCACCGAGCTTCCGGCGTTTGCAGGTTTGACGAAGACAGGGCAACCGAGAGCGTTCATTACATCATCCGACGAATATACAGATGAAGCCTTATTGAGCACAAGCCATTTCGCCATAGGTATTCCCTTCATTGATAGTATTGCTTTGGTAAATGCCTTATCCATACAGATTGCCGAAGAAGCACAGCCGGGTCCGACATATTTTATGTTGCACATGTCAAGAAGCCCCTGAAGTCTTCCGTCCTCACAGTATCCTCCGTGAATGGCAGGAAAGCAGACATCGATCTGAAAGCTGTTTTTACAGTCGAAGCAATATAGTAGTGAACCGGGAAGCAGAGTACAGGGGTGAAGCTCATCTTTTCTTTCGATCCAACTGCCGTTCTTTATATTTTCATTGCTTCCCGTATAAAGGAACCATTCGCCTTTTTTTGTTATTCCGACCTTATAAATGTTGTATTTGTCTATATCGGTATTTTCGAGAATTCCGTATGCTGAAGAGAGAGAGACCTCGTGCTCACTCGATCTGCCGCCGAAAATACAGAGTACATTTATTTTTTTCATTGTTATTACCATGACTTTCACATTGCGAAAGTCTCCTTTCTTGTGGAATTTGGGCTGGTTTTGCACTGCAAAATCGCCGCCGTTTCGGTGGCGAAAGCTCCGAAACACTGTCTAAAAAATATATTTTTCAAAATAAATTTTTCAGACTTGTTATCCTTAATAGATAAAATGCGTTTTTGTGAGATTGCCCGATATTAAAGCTTTCCGCCGTTTTCAAGCATCTTATTTTTGATATTCCAAAGCTTTTCAGAGAGATCGACATAATAATTGTGAGGATTCTCGAATCTTTTTACTTCATCCCATTGAAGATCAAGCTGCTTTTCACAGTACTCTTTGATTTCTTGCACACTCGGTCTTTCATATATACATTTTCCGTTCTCAAAGACTTTGACCATAAGCTCTTTTGCCGTATAATCAACCACCGTTTTCTTTTTCCATGTGTAATTCGGGTCAAAAAGGGTATAGGGCTTTGTATCGTCAATAACTTCGTCGTGTACGCATATTACGTCGGCAATCGCCTTCCCGCTTTGATTCTCGAATATTCTGTACACCTTTTTCAAATGCGGATTCGTTATCTTTCCGGGATTTGCACTTATCTTGATTTTTGGAATAATATTTCCGTCCTCATCTTCAACAGCCGCCAGCTTATATACGCCGCCGAAAACAGGGGAACTCTTCGATGTTATAAGCCGCTCGCCGACACCGAATGCATCGATATTTGCACCCTGGTGTATAAGATCTCTTATTATGTACTCGTCAAGTGAATTTGAAATAACTATTTTGCAATCAGGAAGTCCTGCATCATCAAGTCCTTTTCTGACCTGCTTTGAAAGATATGTAATGTCTCCTGAATCGATCCTTACTGCACATTTTGTAATTCCGTGCTTTTTGAAGGCTTTTATTGCGTTCGGAAGTCCGCTCTCAAGAACATTATATGTATCTATAAGCAAAGTGGCACTCTGAGGATAAATAGTGCAGTATTTATCAAATGCTTCAAATTCGCTGTCAAACATCTGAACCCATGAGTGAGCCATTGTTCCCGATGCAGGAACTCCGAAAACTTCATCTGCAATAGTACATGCCGAATTGGCAACACCGCCTATATATGCCGCTCTTGCTCCGAAAATTGCACCCGATGCTCCCTGAGCTCTTCTTGAACCGAATTCCGAAACGGGTCTGCCTTGTGCTGCCCTTACGATTCTGTTAGTTTTTGTTGCAATGAGAGACTGATGGTTGATAGCAAGAAGAATAAATGTCTCAACAAAC
Source organism: uncultured Lachnospiraceae bacterium (assembly GCA_964638675.1). GTDB lineage: Bacteria > Bacillota > Clostridia > Oscillospirales > CAG-272 > SIG714. The sequence goes on along the minus strand of CAZXAU010000020.1, from coordinate 4,907 downwards.
TGTGCTTCGATTGCAGGCGCTTTTACTGTAAGGATTGGTTCACCCGGGAATATAGGTGTGCCCTCGGGAACTGCCCAGATATCGCCTGTAAATTTGAATGTGCGGAGAAATTCAAGAAAATCTGCCGAAAATATCTTTTTGCTTGCGAGATAAGCAATATCATCATCAGTAAAATGCAGATCTTCAATATAATCAATGACCTGATCAAGTCCTGCTGCAATTGCAAAACCGCCGCCGTCAGGAATATCTCTGAAGAACATATCGAAATAAGATATTTTTTCAGCCATTCCGCAGTTGAAATAGCCATTTCCCATGGTCATTTCATAAAAGTCGAAAAGCATGGTATAGTTGTCTGTTAAAGAAAATTTATTCATTTCATTGAACCTCTTTGGTTATATAATCCTCTGTATTATACTCCATTATTGGTGGTTTGTAAAGAGATTTGAGATATTTTTTCAAAAAATTCTAAAAAAGATATTATTTTTCAATGTTTTTAGGTTATTGATACAAAAAAAAAGAAATCACTTGAAAAACATAAAATTTGTGCTATAATATCTATGTATAATAATAATTGTAAAAGTATATGTATGATATCGCAGGTGCGATATCCGGAATGTGTGCAGATGATGTACAGGAATAGGGTAATATTATGATTGTAGACCTCATTTTTAACAATATTCTTCCATTGCTCGGTGGGGTGGCGCTCTTTCTTTACGGAATGAAGGTAATGGGAGCAGGTCTTGAAAAGATCGCCGGCGGTCCGAGAAATGATTTCATGAGTAAGGTGACATCAAGCAAGTTCAAGGCATTTATATTGGGACTCGGAATAACGGCAGTAGTTCAATCGTCAACAGCCACGGCGGTTATGGCACTCGGTTTTGTAAACTCGGGCATTCTGAACCTCTCACAAGCTGTGAGCGTCATTATAGGTTCAAATATTGGTTCAACTGTAACAGCTTGGATCCTTTCATTGACCGGTATCTCATCGGGTGGCAGCATCTTTTTGAAGATCATCAATATTTCTTCGCTCACTCCACTTATAGCACTTGCCGGCGTGTTTGTTTTCATGTTCGCAAAGAACGGAAAGAAGAAGGATATTTCAACTATTATAATCGGATTCGGCGTTTTAATGCTGGGTATGACGTATATGACAAATGCTGTAAAGCCGCTCGGACATGAGGCGTGGTTTACAGAGCTTATGACAGCCTTTTCAAATCCATTTGTAGGAGTTCTTGTTGGAATTATTCTTACGGCAATAATCCAGAGCTCATCGGCATCTGTAGGTATCTTACAGGCATTGTCGGTAACTGGATCTTTGTCGCTCGGAACAGCAATTCCTATCATACTCGGACAGAATATAGGAAAAGTTATTCCTGTTCTTCTGGCTACAATAGGGGCAAACAAAAGATCTAAAAGAGCCGGACTCGCACATTTATACTTTAATATTATAGGTACATTAATCTGCCTTGTCGGATATTTCGGGATTTCGTTGTTTGTAGATACTTCGTCATTTTTGAGTTCGCCTGCAAATCAAATAAATATAGCGATCATACACTCAGGTTTTAATATAATCACGGCGGTGCTCCTGCTTCCGTTGCAATCATTCCTTGAAAAGCTAACAAATATCGGTATAAACGAAAAGCCTGACGAAAAAGATACCTTTGAGACACTTGACGATCACTTTCTTTCAACACCTGCCGTTGCTATCGACAGAGCAACAAAGGTCGCTTTTGACATGGCACACCTTTCGGTTGAATCAATATACGATGCGCTTGATATAATGTATGATTATGATCCCAAAATCGAAGATTCGATCAGGGAAAAGGAAGATAAAGTCGATAAGTTTGAGGATAAGCTCGGAACATATCTTGTCCAGCTCAATTCGAGAACATATAAAATGTCTAATGACGTCAGCCGTCAGTCCGCTAAAATATTGCATCTTATATCCGATTTTGAACGTATATCCGACCATTCGGTCAATCTGTGCGAATCGTCAAGGGAAATGTACGACAAGAAATTTGTCTTCTCTGATTCGGCAAGAAATCAGCTTGCCGTACTCTTCGATGCAATAAGAGAGATCACAAGCATAACTTTACGGGCGTTTGAAGAAAATGATGTCGAGCTTGCGGCATCGGTTGAGCCTCTTGAGCAGGTTGTGGATGTTCTGAAGGAGCAGATAAAGCACAGGCATATCGAAAGACTTCGTTCGTCTGACTGTACTATTGAATCTGGATTCATACTTACAGACATCGTATCGAATCTTGAAAGAGTTTCTGATCACTGCTCGAATATTGCCGGTTGCATTATCGAGATGAACAGAAACGAGCTTGAAATGCATAAATATCTCGGTAATATAAAAACATATGATGAATCGTTCAAGAAAAAGTATAATGATTACCTTATAAAATATTCATTGGAAGGAATCTGAAACTCAAATGTCGGCATTTTTTAAACATTTGCATACAGTTAATAAACACAGATATCTTGTATTTATACACTGCGTAAAGGCTGGAATTCCTTTTCAGGGACTCAGGCATGACCTTTCAAAGTATTCTCCTACCGAGTTTTTCACGAGTGTGAAGCATTATCAAGGCACAAGATCGCCGAATGAAGGCGAAAGAGAAGAATACGGTTACTCCAAGGCGTGGATGCATCATAAAGGCAGAAACAAGCATCACTTTGAATACTGGACAGATGTTGATATGACAACAAAAGAGTATAAATATGTAAAAATGCCGATGAACTATCTTGCCGAGATGATATGTGACCGTATGGCAGCGTCGAAAACGTATAAAGGTAAGGATTATACAGACTCGTCTGCCTACGATTATTTTATGAACGGCAAGGCGAAGATTATGATGGAAAAAAGCAATGCCGAGTTTATAGAAGAATATCTGCTTTTGCTCAAAACCCAAGGCGAAAAGGTGATGTTCGACAAGCTGAAAAAGGCCGTTAAGGAGAACATAAAACAGAAAAAGACCTATTAAAATAGGTTATTATCGTCAATATCAGGGGATTTTTAACGGAAATTATGATAGATTTAGAAAAGTATACGCAGTTTCATTCGCCGGGTTACGTAATTGAGATCTATAAAAAAGGTATATGTGAAGAGATCGTTTTCGGGCACAGAGAAATAAAACCGTTTTGTAAAGAATGCAATTCGGATACACTTTACGACATTGCATCATTAACCAAGGTTTATACAGCTGTTTTAATTTACATTGCCTATGAAGAAGGCAGATTAGATCTGGATGATCATATTAAGGACATTGATGACAGATTTTTATATTTAAACAATGTAAAAGTGATTGATCTACTTAGCCATGATCAAGAGATATGGACAAACGGTTATCTCGGAAATGCCAAAAGTAAAGAAGAATTTTATAATATCTTATTTTCTGCAAATGTAAAAAGCAATTTTCCGACTTATGTTGATGCCCACTATATTATTCTTTCAACCATACTTGAAAAAATTTATGATAAGTCTTATGCCGAAATTTTAGAAGAAAAAATATTGCAAAAATTGAATTTATCTAAAACTACCGTAGATCCGACAGGCGATAATATTGCTTCAAATAACTATGAAACTCTGAATAACAAAACTATTGATTACATTAAACCCGGTTTAATTCATGATACTAAAGGCCGTGTCGCAAAAAGTTTGGGTATAATTACAGGTCATGCATCCGTTTTTACTACCGGAGGAGAATTGCTTGAATTTTTGAAAAGCTTTTTGGATAATACTCTTTTAAAACCCGAAACAATTAAATTGATGTTGTGGCATAAAGACAAGAATCATGAAAATTATGAGATCTTAAAAAATATTGTTCCGACAGACGATATAAACAACATGTATAAAAGTGCTCTTGAAATCGATCCTGATCTGAAGGTAATGAGAACATATAATAATATGGGAGTGCGTTATCGGAATAATATTGATGTTTTAAATGACCTACCCTTTAACTGCAGTGAGAATACAATTGCTTTCAGCGGTTATACAGGTCCTTCTTTCATAATTGATTTCGATAAAAGAATAATAATAATTGTAATGTGCAATGTTATGCATAATACAAAATTAAGTCGCTTTGAAAGAAAACATAATACAGACATGATCATAGAAGAGATATATAATAATATATCGATCAAAGTGGACAGACAGCAGGGCTGATTACAGGCTTTTATCAATGGATAACTGGTAGTAGTTGACTCATTACTGTTATAGATCAATAGGAAGTGTGAGGGTATTATCATGACAACGCAATACAGCGGAGTATTAAAATTGATCGTATCCGGCAAAGAGATCGAAGCCCCATATGAGCTTTCACACACAAGGTGTGGAGTTGACGCAAATATTAACATAAGAGTTGAGTATTCGGGGAAAGAATACACGGTTCACGGGATAAGTCCGGAATGGACAGATGCTCTCGCAAATTTGCAAAAGGCTCTTCCCGATGATGTTACAATTAAGTGCTGTTTGTCATGCAGATACGGAACTCTATGTCCTTACGGCAATATTCCGAATTACGTCCTTTGTTCCCATTCGGTAAAAATACGAGATAAACTTGATGTAATCGATTGGCTTGACACAGTAAATGTGGATGAGATCGAGCGATCGTCATTTGATGATTGTGCTGACTTTCAATCTGCCGGAAAAAATCATTATACATATAACGATTATGCCTATTATTTATCAGAGAAAAAAATTTAAATATTTTAAATAAATCCTTGACAAAATAAATTTTTGTGATATAATAGTAGAGTAGACACGGTACGAACGGAAGGTTTTCTGTTCATTGCAAAAAAGCCGGTATACTTAATATGCGGGTGTGGCGGAATTGGCAGACGCGTAAGATTCAGGTTCTTATGGTCGCAAGGCTGTGCAGGTTCAAGTCCTGTTACCCGCACCA
>CAZXAU010000019.1:17423-40955 GCA_964638675.1 uncultured Lachnospiraceae bacterium | reverse complement strand
TAACTCCGTCAAGTGTAAACCACCCGGTTTGCTTTTCGCCGTTCACATAATAGTAGAGAACTCCGTTTTCTGTGACAAAACCGTCATTGTCAGTACCGCTGTAATTCGGGTCGGTAGTTCCGCATGATGTGCATACGCCGTTTGAATAGCTGTGAGGAAGCTCGGGCTGTTCATTTGCCGTATAGGTATGTGTGCAGAGCGTGCAACTGTAAACCGTATATCCCTTTGAAGTACATGTAGGTGCAACAACCTTTTCTGTCAGAACATGTGCATTCGGGTCAGCAGGAAGCTGATCTGTAACGCTTGAAACTCCGCAACGTGAACACGTAGTTGTTGTATATCCGCCACTTACACATGTGGGAGCGGTAACAACAGTGACATAATCGTGTCCGGCTTTGATTATCGAGTTTTTCTTGTTTCCGCACTTGGTGCAGGTCTGAGTGAGAATACCCGATTTTGTACAGGTGTTTTCTCTTGTTACAACACCATCGTCATATTCGTGAGCTCCGGTAGCATTGGTATAATTATCTCTGTAAGAGTCACCGCAAGCCGTACAGGTGTGCTCCGTATATCCTTTTGTTACGCATCCGGGAGCGACGACTGTTTCAACATAGGTGTGTGCTTTTCCTTCAACATAAACAAATCCGCAGTATTTGCAGGTCAGACCTGTAAGACAGTTGGAAGCTCCGGCAGGTTCATGTTCACTGCATACAACAGTGCATTGATGCTTTACCGTGGCAGCTATCGCACCGTTATTGATAAAGTCTGCGTTTGAAGATTCAAAAGCTCTGTCAGCCGAATGACCGACCATTATTCTTGTATCTCCCGAATATATTTCTACTCTTACGCCGTATTCGCGGTCGCTTACCGGAACAATACCGTATTCGCATACAGCCAGACGCAGGAAACTGCTTCCGTAGATCTCTGAACCGGCATCATCAAAAGCGTATTTGTCTATAACAAAGGTTCTCTGAGCCTGATAATCTTTTATGGTTATCTTGGCAGTGTATGTCTTATCTCTGAGTCGATTATACAAGGTTTCATTATCTTTTGCGGTTATCGATACGATAAAGTATGTCTTGCCGCTCCAGTTTTCTATCTTGCCGAATGACGGCGATACGCTGACAGCCTCTGCTCCGTCCGAAGTGTCCTCGGTGAATGGGTTCGGTGTGTTGGGGTCGCCGTAATAATTCATCATGACATCCCATTCTTCCTTAGGATACATAGCCTTGCAGTCAAGACCGGAATACTCTGAGATCTTGCCGATGAATTGTTCGAACTTCTTGTATTTTTCCGTATATTTCACATATGATGAGCTACTGTAATATCTGAATACCTGTTTCATAACATCCCAGCCCACTTCATCGATTATCTTGAGTGTTCTGTAATCGGCACCGGTAATGTTATATGTCCATGTCTTGGAGATATCGCCGCCGTTGAGATAGGAATAATCGTTGAGCGTTTCAGCAGTATAGCATCTTACGGGATCTGAATCGGGAGATGCCGCAAGTCCGAGCTCTCCGAGAACATAAGGGATCTTAAGGTCTGTAAAATACTCAGAGTCAAAATTCCATCCACGTCCTGCGTCAAACATATGACCCATTTCGTGCATAATACAGAAATCGACATCTCTTGTAATGATACCTCTTGATACCATATTTGAAATAGACTCAAGATACCATTCCTTCTTTTCGGCAAATTCGTTATCCCGAGGGCTGTACGATATAGTTACAACATTGTATGTCCCGTTATATCCTTCGCTTGAACCGAGAATATATGCCATATAAGTTGTATTCGAGTATGCCTTTATAATTATGTTTTCATACGGCCTGTAATCAGTAAGCTCTGCGTACTTCCAATAGCAGTCCTCTACATCGTTAGCCCAGAGCTGAGCACGTTCGTCCGAAAGACCGCACTGTGATTTTGATACGGGGGGCAAACGCAGGGCGATAACTCCGCCGTCCGATATGTACTGATTGAACTGAGACGTTCCCCGTTCAACCATCTCAAGTTTTACTGATACAACTCCGTATTTAGAAGCCGTTGACGAAGAGCGTACGGTAAATGTACTTCCGTCATAACAAAGATAATACTTGGTTGTTGACGATGTAACAGGATAAACGGTTCCGTAAAGTACCATTTTATAGCTGCCGTCGCCGTTATCCTCAAAGCCCCAACGTATCGATGTATAGTTATCCTGCGTTGATCTGTTGGTAGCTGTCGGTGAGGAAAAGAGAGTACGGTACTGAGACATAACCGTGCTTCCGTTGGATACATATGTCCTGTTGAGTCCAAGAACTCTGTAAACATCATCATTCGGGCTGAGCGTATAAACCGGATAGTCGTCCTGAGTCTGATATACTATAGTGAAAATGTTATTACCGGCACTTTCGGAAAGCGAGATCGCCTGTCCGTCACCTGCCGAATAGTTGAGATATCCCGAATATCCGACAACAGAGATCTTGTATTTTCCGACAGGCAGAACACCAAGCTCCTCCTCTGTCTTTCCGGCAGGAATGGTGCTGAAATCATAAACTATGGCCTGATACTGAGGTTTTGCATAAGTAATCGCACCGCTTGCAAGGAAGCCCGTAGTATCGGTCGATCTTGCGAACTGTCCGTTTACCGATTTTCCCTCGGCAATAACCTTGCCGTTTTCGTTGTAGACAGTAAGCAAAACGGTATATTCATGTCCGTTCACGGGAACGATGCCGTATTTGCAGGGGGCTATACGGATATATGTTGTTCCGTAGAATTCAACCGAAGGATCTTCAAATTTGTAGTCTTTGATCTCATAGACCTTCATGTCGGTCTCATCACTGATCTTTACCCTCAGCGAATAATCTCCGCTTTTGAGTAAAGCGTAAACAGCTTCATTTTTTGTTCCTGCGTTCATTCCGACATCAAAATATGTAACACCGGAATAGTTTTCAATAACCTTTCCCGCAGGTGCGACTGTCGGCACGGGCAGAATTTCCGCTCCGGCTGTAAGTGCTATAAGTGTTGATATTACCGCAATCATAGCTATGACAACGGCAATATTTCTAATGACTGCTGATTTCTTCATTATGATCTCCTTTACATAAAATCATGGTTTTATACTTAATAAACAAGCCACTATATATAATTATAATCATTTTGATACAAAATGCAAGAGCTTTTTGAAAAAATAGCAAAAAAATATTTTCTTGCACCATATTTATATTGTCTTTTCGCCTATTTGATACTGTCTCACTAAGGGCAATTAAATTTTTTCATTTTTTTCTGAATTATGTAACCTTTTGAATAAAAAAACTTACTGTATTTATGAAGGCGTATATGAAAACGTATACTACCGGATTACATCACAACAAGTTTTTCAGAAACCGGCAAACAAAAAACACACCGCCGAAAAACGAAAGGAAAAAAAGGAGTAAAAAAATGAAAAAAACAGCACTTATTCTTGCCATCATTATGATTCTTTCACTCATCTCATGCACTAACATGCCAAGGACTGCTCAATTACAAACAGGTTCTGCGGATACAGGTTGCACCTTACCCGGAAATCTTTCCTCAACAGATGTGACATCACTTCAGACAAGCTCCCCTGCGGACAGTGCCGGTACATTAAATCCCGATTTTGATCCGGATGCTTTGCGATTATTGAACGAAGCATTGGAAAAGCTGAAATTCTGTCCGACGTTTACGTATGAAATTGTAGTAAAAAAAACTTATACCGATGACGGACACAAGCATAATACACGTGTAATAAAGAAGGTATCGGTTGAAAATTTCGGCAAAGAAGACGAAAAGATCAGAGCATACAATTTATCAACAGAATCCTCAGCATCCAAAACAACAACAAAAACAGAAGATATCTACTGCGAAAATGGAGTATCGTATTATGCCGACGAAACGGGAGTTATCTATCACACGTTATCATCTTACAACGTTCTTAAAGATGCAAAACCGTTCAAGACGCTTCGTGAAATAACTGGGGATTTCGGCGAAGCCGAAGTGATAGCCGATGAGAAAAGCGGAGATAATCTGATCAAAATCCATCTCGGAACAAGCAGCTTTTTTAAAACTCTGACATTTGAATACGACGCCAAAGAATTGGATTATACTGTTACATTTTCACTCAATTCCGAAGGACTTCCGACAAAAGGCACCCTCAACTTTAAGCAATTACTTAACGGTGATGATGATAAACCGGAAAATTTCGACATCGCAACGGTTGAAGTTATATTTTCATATACAGATGTTAAAGCTGAGGCTCCAGAAGGATACTCCGATTATATTAAAAGTATTAAAGACCATGTGAATTGCTATAACAAGTGATAACAGAACATAAATATTATGCCTGACATATAAATTATTATATGTCAGGCAAAAACATACAATTCCCTCCCCCGTTATAACGGATGGGGGAATTTTTTATCGTTTATCACATTTTACAATGCATTATCCCATTGTATTGACTTTTATGTTTTTATCATGTATACTGAACGCAGTTGCATGCCAAAAATATATTTTCGGATACCGGATCACTTCAATGAGCATATGCAAATTCATAGATTATTTACACATTATTTTGCATTTGGAGTTGAATATCAGGTTAAAACAATATATACTCCTACCGAAATTATTAATTTAATTTCACATCATTCACATTATAAAATCAGACTGAAAAGCAAAAAAGGAGACTGAAAATGAAAAAAATTGCACTTGTTCTTGCAATCATGATGATTCTTTCACTCATCGCTTGCACAACAACACCTTCAACTACAACACCTTCAACTACAACACCTTCAACAACCCCCGCAAACACAACTGCGGCTCCCACCGATTCGACCACACCGGCTACATCTTCACAGACTACACCGACACCATCCGATGATACCGTTATCCCGGTGCTCACAGGTATAGATGAAAATGCGATCTCGCTTTTCAATGATGCATTGACAAAGCTTAAAAGCAGTTCATCTTTCAAATACGAAATGAAAACAAAGATGATAGTTTCTATGGCAATTATGGATCTCGAGACCGAAGAAACAAAAACGGTCAGCGTTGAAAATTTCGGAAAAGAAGGAACAAAGGTCAGAGCAACATCGACATCTACCGCCTTCGGAATGACCAGCAACGATGATATGTATTGCGAAAACGGAACAGTTTATATTACATCTGAAAATGGTAATTATAAATATCCCGTAGAAGAAGGAGCAGATCTTTACGACTTTCTCACTGACGCCGATCCCTTCCTTGTAGTAGGAAAAGCAACAGGTGAATACGGCGGTTCAAAAATTGTCACCAATGAAGACGGAACAAAAACAGTTTCAATTCAATTGAACAAAGAAACATTCATCAGGCTTATGTCAGAGGAAGAAAACATGACCGAAGAGGATGTGGCAGAAATGCAGTCGATCACCGATCTGACATACATTGTCACTGTTACTGTCAATTCCGAAGGTCTTCCGATCAAGGCAAGCTCCATCGTTAGAATGAAAGCAGCCGAAGAAGGTGTTGAAGTTTCCAACAATGCAAATGTTGAAGTTACACTTTCCTACACAGACGTAAAGGCTGAAGCTCCCGAAGGATACCTTGATTATAAAGATATCAAAGAAGTTGACTCGGATGACGAAGAATAATAAGCCACTGATATAGAATTCACCATACGAACAGGGCTGAGTCTGAAGCTATTCAAAAGCAGATGACTCAGCCCATTGTATTTTCCATAGATCCGATTAATTACATTTAAAGCTCACTCATGATCTCCCTGAGCGACATTTTTTTGATTTTCTTCGAGTACAAAACCATCATCAATTCATATACAACAACAAACGAAACAAATGATACAAGCATCAGCTTATGATCAAAGCTGTATGCAGGCATATCCGGATAATCGGCAAAAACTATATTGACCATAAGCTTAAGCAAAAAATGCTGATAGAGTGTCCCTAAAAGAAAACCTATATACGAAAGCGGTCTGTAACAATCGAGAACTGCACGGCGGCATTCTTTTTCGTAATACCCAAAAGCCTGCATTATGGCGATGGATTTTGTATTTCTGCGAAGCACCGCACTCACCGAGAGAAAGAAAGTGACAAATGCAAGTGTCAGACCTATTATCAGCATGATTGCCCCCATAAGCTCGCTCGACAGATCCTTCATGCGGAATGACATCTGTGTCATGGCAGAAAAGCAGAACGAAGAAAAGATCATAAAGAAAACGAGCATCTTTCCCGATGATAATATACTTTTTCTTAAATCGCTCAGAAATGAGCTGCTCATTTCTGAGCATTTGCCCTGATTTTTTTGAGAGTTTTTTCTCTCTTTTTTTATTTTCGTTTTTACGATCGTTTCTTCCCTCAGAAGAGAGAGCGCCGGTCTTTTCAGCTCAAACCTTGCAAACAGAATAGAAAGCAAGGAAAATACCATGCTCGGAAGAATCAAAAACCACACGAATATCGTGGGATGAAAATGCATCGTTACATCGGGGATCAGGTGGTCTTTGTTCTGTGTCGCATAAAAAAGCGGCATAATTATGTACGCTCCGGCAAGTCCGCAAACCGCCCCCAAAAATATGCTGCCGCCAAACGCCCAAAAGCTTCCTGCTATCTTCCAATCGCTGTAGCCGAGCGCTTTCAGTATTCCGAGCTGTTTTTTATGAGCATCGACATAATGCTTTATATAAAATATCAGCATCACCACGCTCGTGAGCGTCAGACATCCGCCCGCAGTCAGGCAGACGACCGTGGTCGTAGACACAAGTGCATCATACAGTGCAAGCTCACTGACATCTGTTATATCGTCTTTTATCAATGTCAGATCCATATAGTAGTTTACAAACATCGAGCATACCAGAACGGCACACAGCACCAAAACAATAATTCCGAACAGCTTAGCACTGTCCTTTATTCCGACGATCATATTTATGTCCATTGCTTTCGCTTATGCGAAAGCTTCCTTTCTCCCTGGAGTTGGGGCTGGTTTTGCGAAGCAAAATCGCTGCCATTCAGGCGGCGAAAGCCACAAAACGGCGTCTGAAAAATTTATTTTTCAGACTTTTCACCACCCGATCTCAAAAGCCGATTTCTTTTCGGGGTTCGTATATTCATCCGAAATTCTTCCCGAATTCATGCAGATCACTCTGTCTGCCATCTGAGCAATATTTTTATTGTGCGTTACCATAATGAGTGTAAATGCAAGCTCTTGATGAAGTCTGCTTATATAGTCAAGTACCTGCCTTCCGGTATTCTCGTCAAGCGCCCCTGTCGGTTCATCCATAAAAAGCAAACTCGGATTCTTTGCAAGCGCCCTTGCGAGCGACACCCTCTGCTGTTCACCACCCGATAGCTGTGAGGGATATTTATGCATCATTCCGGAGAGTCCGAGCGATTCTATTATGCTCCTGTATTCTTTGTTTCCCGAGAGTCCCGCTCCCATTTTAACATTTTTCTCGACATTCAGATTAGGCAAAAGATAATACTGCTGAAAAACAAAGCCTATCTTTCGTCTGCGGAATTCGGTGAGCGATCTGTCGGGCAATTCGGTGATATCTTCATCGTCATAAAAAATCCTGCCGCCATCGACTCTTTCAAGCCCCGAAAGAACATTCAGGAGCGTTGATTTTCCCGATCCCGATGCACCGAGTATAACTACAAACTCCGAATCCTTTACCGATAGATCTATTCCCCTGAGAACCTGTGTACGGCAATCATCGCTTCCGTATGATTTTGTAATTCCGACAGCTTTAATCATTTCCTTTACCCTCTTTCATTTTTTTAAGAAGTGATACAAAAACTTCGCTCATCATATTGCTTATTTCTTCACCGGTGAAGCGGCACATACCTGTAGCACAAAGTGCCGCGATTCCGTGAGTATATATCCACAAATGCGAATAGAGCGTCTTTGCTTCCCTGTCATCAAGCTTATATCCGTCTTTGACCGAGCCGAGTATCCTGTCATAGTTTTCATCGATCACCGGGAGTATATCCGATACTCCGATATTCTCTTTATGCTCCCTCATGAAAAGTATTCTGAACATTCTCGGCTCACGTATGGCAAACATTATATACTGCGCTCCAACGCCCTTGAACGGAATTTCGGATGACAGTCCGATCTCTATATACTCAGAATATACAGCCCTTATCCCGCTCATCACTTCCCTCTCGAGTTCTTCCATATTTTCAAACACAGTGAAGATCGGTCTGGCTGAGCTTCCAAGCTTCTCGCCGAGCGCCCTTGCAGTCAACCCCTCGATACCATCACGTCTGACGATCTCAAGTGCTTTGTCAATTATTTCTTTTCTTGTGAATTTGGCTTTCGGCGGCATAACCTCTCCCCGTTTTATTTTATTTAATTCCTGCAAAGTATTTAAAACAATCGTTTTAAAACATCTGTTTTAATATAGCATAAAAAAATCAATCTGTCAACAGAATCGAAAAAAAATTATAATTTTTTTAAATAAGATGACTAACACCCACAAAAAAATAAACACTTGCCCTTTCCTCTTTAGTATGATATAATTACAGCATCCCTTTAAATCCAAAATTGTAAAGAGGTTATCGCTGATGAAAAACTCAAAAAACTTTTTAAAATTTTTCTATTTATTGTAACCTCAGGTATACAGAATCCTACAGTATAGGTGAAGGCCTTAAAAACATCCGATCATGTAACAAGCAAAGATATCTGTTAAGATCGGTCGGAATATCAGAATAAAGGAGGTTGGAGAATTGGACGACTCGAAGATCATCGGTCTGTTTAATGACAGATCGGAAAAAGCAATTGAAGAATCGCAAAACCTGTACGGCAGATTCTGTCACTACATAGCATACCACATACTGAAAAATGACAGCGATGCACAGGAATGCGTAAACGATGCCATGCTTGCCGCATGGAATTCGATACCTCCGCACAAGCCGTCATCATTGGGTGCTTTTCTCGGCAAGATCACACGTAACATCGCATTGAATCGCTATGATTACAACAATGCCTCAAAACGTACAGGGGATACCCTTGCAGCCATGGAGGAATTCTTCGAATGTATTCCCGACAGCTCTGCGAGATTTGAAGAAGGTGTGGCTCTGACCGATTCGATCAACCGCTTTCTCTCATCGCTTGATAAGACGACACGAATCGTGTTTCTGCAAAGATATTGGTATCTGTGCTCTATTGACGAAATTGCAAAAGCCACGAAGCTTAAGCAGACAAATGTAAAGGTCATGCTTTACAGGACAAGGCAAAAACTCAAAACACATCTGGAAAAGGAGGGCTTTTCACTTTGAAAAAATCAAATGAAATGAAAAAAAATGAATGGCTCGCCATGATCGGCGACATTGACGATAAGTTTATTGACGAAGCAGATCCTTCAAAGCTTTTCAGTACAAAGCTAAAGCGAAAAAAGGAAAGAAAGAGAATGACACCGAAAGGGCGAAATATACTTGCAGCCTGCCTGAGCTTGCTAATAATCTTCAGCTGTGCAGTTCTATTTATCCCATACGGTGTTGATCCGCAGCAAGACATTTCTGCATACAAAGGCAGCCGGTATTATCCTATAATAGAGAGTATTAATTCAATGCGTTTATCATTAAACGAAACAGCTAAATACAAGAACAATTTTGAGATGCTCTCGGCAAACATTTCAAAATTATTCTCAGGGGCATTCGATACGACATCTGCAATGTCTCCTCCTTTGGCTGGGTCAAACAATGTCAATGTCGACTATGTTATCCCCGGCAGCTTCAAAACTATAGCTCCTACATATAGCGGAAATTATGTAGAAGTTACCGACAATCAGGTCAAAAATGTAACAGAGGCAGACCGGATAAAGAGGAGCGACAAATACATTTTTTATCTCGATTATAATGAACTCAAAATATTCGATATAAATGGCAAAAACAGCAGACAGGTAGGTTCATATCTTATTGATGTTCCGGATATATCCTACAGTAAATTCAAAAGTTGCAATCTGGAATTTTATATTTCACCCGATTGTAAAACAGTAACGATCATTTCGGAATATGCGGAATTTGTTCGTGTATTATCACTTGACGTAAGCGATCCCGAAGATATCAGACTGAACGGAAGTGTCAATGTAAGCGGAAGCTATATAACATCAAGAATTACAAACGGAAAACTTCTCCTGATTACAAAGAAAAATGTCAATTTCTATTGTGTTGACTATGAAGACGAATCAACATATCTTCCTCAGATCGACAAAGGAGAGGGATTTGAATCTCTGCCTGCCGAATCGATCGATATTCCTCAGAAACTGAGCGATACAGTATATACGGTAATGCTGATGATAGATACTCAGAATATGGAGGTAAGCGGATCTCACGCATATATGTCATATTCGCAAAGTCCGTATATCACATCCGACATGATATATATATATCATTCTTTACGTGATGAAGACGAATTCAAGTGTCAGAAGGTTGAAAGCATGTTTACACTTATCTATGCTCTGAAATATTCAAATGACTCATTTGAGAGAGTGGGCGAAATCGTTCTCAACGGACAGATAAAAGATCAGTATTCACTTGACGAGTATGAGGGGATCCTCCGTGTTGTGACAACGAACATGAGTTATTCGAGGATATATTACTCAGACAATATGTATTATATCGACAGATACATTCAGGATTCGGTAAATGCAAGCCTGTATTGCATTGATCTTGAAAGTTTTAAAGTCGTATCGTCGCTTGAACGCTTTGCTCCTGACGGCGAGAATGTCCGTTCTGCAAGATTCGACGGAAAAAACGCATATGTCTGCACTGCAACACTTCTTTTAGATGACCCTATTTTCTTCTTTGATCTTTCGGATATCAACAATATAAGCTACAAAAAAACAGATGTTATTCCCGGTTTTTCATCATCGCTTGTCGATTTCGGTGAGGGTCTCCTTCTCGGGATCGGAAAAAACGAAAATGACTCTCTCAAAGTTGAGATATACAAGGAAACGCCCGATAAGGTTATTCCTCTTTGCAAGTATGAACCGTCATCCTCAAAAAATGTGCTTTTCTCATCGGAATACAAATCATACTATGTTGACCGTGAAAACTCTATTTTGGGTCTTGGAGTAGAAGTATATGACAACAAAAGTATGAAATATAAAACAAGATACCTGGTTTTGTATTTCAACGGTTCTGAATTGACAGCAGTTATAAATAGCGATCTGAACGGTGAATGTCATTATCAGCGCGGAGTTTATATTGACGGATACTTTTATATGTTCGGCAAAAACGATTTCAAGGTAGTTAAACTCAACTTTAATAGATCATAACAACAATTGACAGATACTGCATCGCAAGACACTCCGATATATCCGGAGCAAACACTTCCGTATAGCTTTTGAAAAATAAAGCAAAATCTTATTAACGCCGAAAAGCCGCCACTCTGTGTGACGGCTTTTTGAAATATATGAAGGAAAGAATTATCAACCGGAAGTTATTCCCGAATCTATTCTGTCCCCTTCAGTGCTTCAACCATATTGATCTTTTTATTTTTCTGTGCAACCATCAGACTTACGGCGAGAGACACACCGAAAGTAACAAGCAGGCTTACCGAATAGGTGAGTATCCCAAGACAGAGCTTCAGTTCATATTCATCGGCAAGCGTTACCAGAAGAAGCTGAAGAACACCGATGCCTGCCGGAAGTCCGATTATAACGCCGATCACGGTGAGCCATATGTTCTGACTGACAAGCAATTTTCCGATATGTCTGTCACGGAAACCGAGGACCTTAAGCGTTGCAAGCTCACGGCTGCGCTCAACATAGCTCATCACACCGAGGTTATACAGCACCACAATTCCCAGAATCACGGCGGCGAGCACAAATACAAGAACCATGACATTCATTATATCCATAAAGCTGTCGTAAGTGTCCATGATCATCTTCTTTTCCTGCTTGCCTGTGATAAGCACAGAGCTTTCGATATCATCGGCTACTTTGTCGGTATAGATCGATGAAATATGATACTCTATCCCCACACTGTCGGCATAAGCATCAGTCATGGCAATAGTTTCGGAAAGCACTGAACGGAAATAACCTGCTACACGCACCTTGTATGTATTTTCGCTTCCATACGGTGAGAATTCGATCGTTTCCCCGATCTTTGCAGTATCACTGAGTCTGAGACAAAGGTATACACCGTCATCACCAAGCGTCATACGCTCGTTATTTTCATCGACAAAACGTATCAGACCGTTATCGGCGTGATAAACCTCAAGCATCACAGTTTCACCTTTAAGGCTGACACCCGAAGAAGCTACCCAGTCGCCGTTCAGCTCTTCAGCGAGAGAGAGTACATTCTCCTTTTGTGCCGTTTCCGAAATATTCACCTTAGTCGTATAATTGCTTATCTCCTTATCAAGAATTCGCAAAAAATCATCCATTGTGTCTTTCATACCGAATCCGCCGACCAGCAAAAGCATACATCCCACGACACCGACAAGCGTCATAGCCGAGCGTACTTTGTTTCTCATTATGTCACGTATATTCCACTTAGTTCCGAAGGATAACCTTTCCCAACCTTTCAAACGCTCCCATATGCTCTTTTTCATCGCCTTCGGAGTATAGGGACGAAGTGCATCAGCCGCACTGCCTTTCAGCATCTTTTTTACCGATAAATAGCTGATAATGGTCAGAAGTAAAACAGTCAGAACGATTACCGGAATGCAGAAACCCGGCATCACAAGCGACCAATCGGGTAGGTCGAAATATGTTGACATCATGCCGTTTGGACTCATGACAAGTGAGGCGATCCCATACCCAAGTGCCACACCTGATATACAGCCCAATATTCCTATGACAAGACCGTATGAGGTGTAGTGCCAGAGAACCCGCCTGTCACGGAAGCCAAGTGCCTTAAGCGTACCGATCTGTGTTTTCTCATTTGCGGCAATTCGGTGCATTGTAGTCACCATTGTCAGAATGCCGATGGCAAGAAAAAGTACCGGCAATACAGCACCCATTGACTGCCCTTCCTCGGTCTCGCTCTGCGCTCCGGCATATGATGTATGCTCGTCTTTGGACATGACAAGTATTGTACGTCCCAGAGCTTTTTTGACGGCTTCCTCCGTTTCGGCTTTTTCCATGTCTGACAGGATATTTATCTGCGGATAGAATTCAATACCCATTGCCTTTTTCAGTGTCGCAGGTGTTACATATGCAAAACCAAAGCTTGTATAATCTGGCATAAGCTGATTTTCATCGGCAGTGCAGATCATCATTTCTCCGCTTTTGATAAGTCCGACGATCTTTCCTGTTATCTCGCTTCCCTTATAAGTGAGTGTCAGTTCATCCGAGATAGAATAGCCGTTCTTTTCTGCAAACTGATCTGAGAGCCATATCCCGTCTGAGCTCTCATCATATTGTGCTCCCTGCGTAATATACATTGTCGAAACGGTGTAGTTTTCCGAAATCATCAGGGCAAGAGATTTTTTTGTGTCTTTTATGCCGGCATTAACAGACAAAAATCTTGTGGCGGCATCTACGCCTGAAATATTCTTTACAGCATCAATGTCTGATCGTGTAAATCCTGTTTCACAATAGAGGAGGAAGTCAGCATACTTTGTTTCTTCAAAAAAGTAGGATGTATCGGCCTGTATGCTTTTCCATTCGATATTGAATCCAAGAAAGACGCCTGTACCGATGGCAACCATAATGACCATTGAGATAAACTGTGACTTGTAGCTCCATGCAGTGCGGAATAATTTTCTTATCAGCATTACCATTCCACCTCGTCTGCGCACATCGGGTTCGACTGTTCTTCACATGATCTGATCTTCCCGTTTTTCACACGGATCACCACATCCGCCATTTTCGCAATATTCTGATTATGAGTGACTATCACAATTGTCTTTTTATAATTTCTCGCCATAGAAAGCAGAAGCTTCAAAACCATTACTCCGGTTTCGGAATCGAGTGCTCCTGTCGGCTCGTCACACAAAAGTATCTTCGGATTTTTTGCAAGAGCACGTGCAATCGAAACACGCTGCTGTTCGCCGCCCGAAAGCTCGGCAGGAAAATTTCTGACATGATCGGCAAGTCCGACATCTGAAAGCATTTGCTTAGCATCGAATGCATCCGGTACAATGTCCTTGACAAGCGCCACATTCTCCTGTACGGTAAGCGTGGGGATCAGGTTATAAAACTGAAAGACAAATCCGACGGTTGACGCCCTGTAATCGGCAAGCTCGTTATTGCTCAATGTGGAAATGTCCCTGCCGTTTACAACAATAGTGCCGCTCGTCGGGCTGTCAAGACCGCCGAGCATGTTGAGCAGTGTACTTTTTCCCGCACCGCTCGGTCCGAGAATAACAATGAATTTTCCCTCATCGAGAGACAGATCCACACCGTCCAGTGCCTTCAGTTCATGATTGCCGCTTTTATATATGCGTGTTACATTTTTAAATTCAACAAGTGCCATTTTATTTTCCTCTCTTTCCGAATATCGAAAAACCTTTTTTCTCATAAGGCTCGTTTTTTATTTCAACCGGCGTATAGCCTGTATCTGCTATCGCTTTTTTCAAGCTTTCTTCGTCTATCTGCGATTCCGTGATGATCTCGGTTTGTCCTTTTTTGTAAGATGATACTACCTTCTTCACATCAAAGTTTTTTCTTATGACATCGTTTATATGACTCTCGCACATTCCGCACATCATCCCATCAATTTTAATGGTAATTTTTATCATAGTATTTCCTCCTTTATTGTTTCCTTGCCTTGGCATATGTCAGCACCAAGCCTCACAGAAAAATATCTGACAATTGTCAGCCTTTGCTTTATGAATACATCACTGCAATCACATGGTTAGCTGCAGCTAACTTATAGACAAAAATATAAGCCTTATTCAAGGCGTGATATTTTTAAGCATAATTAGCATGCGCTAACTTGTGATTCATAATAACACATCAATTCAAATGTGTCAATAGATATACGTAAAGTTTACAAATTGTTCTTTTTTATACTGAAAAGCCGCACCGCATAAAAAGCAGTACGGCTCTATTATTTAACTGAGTGTATGCAAAAGCGTTTTTATCTTATAAGTGTAAGCCCGGATTATCAGATATAGCTCACTTAGTGAAAATTGTCGCTATAATGTCAACAACAGCTTCAACGATCAGTGAGATCGCAATGAATGTCCATACAACAAGTGCAGTACCGAAAGGATTGCAGAGTATAATTACAGCAAGAACAATTGTCAGTGCCGAACTTATAGCCATCAAATACCACCTTTTGACCTTGAGTCTCAGCATGTCTACCGCCCATTGAAGCTTTGATACACCTACAACAAGAGTTCCGATACCGTAAAGAAGTGAAACTATCGGGAATGTCACCATAAACCATTCGCTCTTCAAAACGCAGAAAATACCGCCTATGATCTGAAGTATGCCTATAGTCAATCCCCTGTCATGCATCGCATCAGCCGGCTCGTCTCTGAAATAGTTGACAATATTGACCGCACCGAGTATCACAAGCACTGCACCGAGTGCAATTATTATTCCCGATGTAAAACCGATAGGGTCGATGAGCAGAAGAACCGCAACTGCGATCTCGCAGAGCGACAAGAGAATGCTGCTTATTTTTGAAGCTTTTTTCATAAAATTTCTCCTTGTTTTTATTGAATTAATTTGAAATGTATGGTACAATATCCACACTGCGGCCGTATTCTATGGAAACATTTTCAACTCACCGTCAAACCAAGGTCAACAATTGTTGAAGTTAATTTGATTGTGAATTGAAATAATAGGGCTATACTTCATTTGAATGGAGTAACATACAATAATTCAACAAAAAAACAGAAGGTTGGTATACATACATATGGAACTGCTTATTGAAATTCTCGTCTGCTTTATAGCCGGACTTGGTGCAGGACTCGGAACAGGCTTTGCCGGAATGAGTGCGGCGGCTGTAATAACGCCTATGCTTGTCACATTTTTGAATATTCCTGCATACAGTGCGGTCGGAATCGCCCTCGCTTCGGACGTTCTTGCAAGTGCTATATCCTCATATAACTATAAGAAAAACGGAAATCTTGACGTTCGTAACGGACTTATCATGATGGCAAGCGTTCTTGTATTTACTGCTGTCGGAAGCTATGTATCAAGCCTTGTTCCGAGCGGCACAATGGGAAGCTTTTCTGTAATTATGACTATCTTCCTCGGAATCAAATTTATAGTTAAACCCGTAATGAAAACAAAAGAATCGATGAAGAAGCTCTCAAAGAAAAGGCAGGTCATTCAGTCGATTATATCAGGCTCTGCTGTCGGTTTTATCTGCGGATTTGTCGGAGCAGGCGGCGGAATGATGATGCTTTTAGTGCTGACGACCGTACTCGGATATGAGCTGAAAACAGCGGTCGGAACAAGCGTATTCATCATGACCTTCACCGCACTCACGGGTTCGCTCTCGCACTTTGCAATTGACGGAATGCCCGATATAAAAATACTTATATTCTGCATACTGTTTACACTTCTCTGGGCGCAGATAGGTTCAAGAATTGCAAACAAACTCACGCCCAAAACGCTGAACCGTATCACAGGTGTAATTCTGGTGGTACTCGGAAGCGTTATCACTATTGTAAATCTTTTCTGATAATAAGGAGCATCCAGACATATGAAAACAACAACACTGCTCTTCGATCTTGACGGTACACTCTTGCCGATGGATCAGGACAAATTTGCAGGCGCATATCTGAAAGGATTGGTGAGTACTGCAATTCCATTCGGATATGAAAAAGACCTTATTTTTAATGCTATAGTTTCGGGAACCTTTTCAATGGTAAGCAACAGCGGCGGCAAAACAAACGAGGAAGTTTTCTGGGACTGTCTTACCGAAAAATGCGGCGACAGAATAAAAGAGGATATGCATATATTCGATGAATTTTATGAAAATGATTTTGACAAAATAAAGGCTGTCACATCGCCGACGGATGAATCTAAAAAAATAATAGAGCTTGTCAAGGGATACGGTACCCGTGCAGTGCTTGCAACCAATCCGCTTTTTCCACGTGTGGCAACGAAAAAAAGAATCGCATGGGCAGGACTTGACTATAATGATTTTGAGCTTGTGACGACATATGAGGACTCACATTACTGCAAACCCAATATAAAATATTACGAGGAGATATTGAGCAAGCTGAATGTCTCGCCCGAAAACTGTATAATGGTAGGAAATGATGTCGCAGAGGACATGATTGCATCACAGCTCGGAATGAAGGTCTTCCTTCTGACAGATTGTCTTATAAACAAAGCAAACGAAAATATCGATAAATACCCGCATGGTGGATTCACCGAGCTTACATCTTTTTTAAACTCATCCTTGAAGTGCTGAACCTATAAGACTTATTTTTGCACTGTCCCGACAAAGAACATCATCACATTAATTATGATATGAAAGGAAAAGATATGTTTAAAATACTGATTGCCGAGGACGACCACGAGCTGAGAAGACTGTTCGCCCATGTTCTCATAAAAAACGGTTACACCGTAAAAGAAGTTTCAAACGGTAAGGAAGCCCTTGATGCGATCGATCTTGAATATTTCGACCTGATCATATCGGATATCATGATGCCGATAATGAACGGTTATGAATTCGTACATCTTCTCCGTGATTCGGGAAATACCACCCCGGTTTTGATGATAACTGCAAAGGACGCTTTTGACGATATGCGAAAGGGATTTCTTTCGGGCTCGGACGACTATATGGTAAAACCAATTAATGTTCACGAAATGGTATTACGTGTTCAGGCACTTCTCCGCCGTGCTCAGATGATAAATGAACGAAAGCAGACACTCGGAAATACAGTACTCGAATGCGACACCCTCACAGTACGTACGAACGGAGAGAGTGTGGTTCTGCCGCAAAAAGAATTCATGCTTTTATATAAGCTTGCATCATTTCCCGGGCGTATATTCACACGTCAGCAGCTGATGGACGATATATGGGGATTCGATTCGGAAAGCGACACTCACACAGTAGATGTTCATATAGGGCGGTTGAGAGAACGGTTCAGAGATAACGAAGACTTTAAGATCGTCACAATGCGAGGAGTCGGATATAAGGTGGTAAAAGTCTGAAAAATAAATTTTAAAAAATATATTTTTTTAGACAGTGTTTTGTGGCTTTCGCCACCTAAATGGCGGCGATTTTGCTCCGCAAAACCAGCCACAATTCCGAAAGAAAGGAAGCTTTCGCAATGCGAAAGCCATGGTCATAAGAATGAAAATGAGAGAATCATTCGAACAGATACGAATGGAGCGGAACAAGCTCAGCCTTCGATTCAGACTTGTTCTTCTGGTTTCTTCCGAGATCGTTGCCGCTCTTCTGATCGCACTGGCATTCTCAGATCTGCTCGGCAATATACTTGATATCGATTCAACACTTCTCATGGGGCTTGAGATACTGATATGCAGTCTGATTATCGGCTTCGGTGCAACAAGCCTGTTGTCCAAGCTCTTTTTCTCACCGATATCAAAGCTTCGTGAAGCCATAGGCAAAGTGGCAGACGGCGATTTCTCGGTTCGTCTGAATACAAAAAGCTCGTCAAAAGAGATACGAGAGCTGTATATGGGCTTCAATCTTATGGTACACGAGCTGCAATCGACAGAGATACTCCAGACAGATTTCGTTTCAAATGTTTCTCACGAGTTCAAAACACCGATAAATGCGATCGAAGGCTACAGTACACTGCTCCAGGATTGCGATAATCTGTCTGCCGATCAGCAGGAATACCTTGAAAAAATTCTGTTCAACACCAGCAGACTTACGACCCTCGTCGGAAATATCCTTTTGCTTTCAAAGATCGAAAATCAGGATATTCAATCAAATCAAAACAAATTCAGACTCGATGAGCAGATAAGACAGGCAATTCTGTCGCTCGAAAGGACATGGACAGAGAAAAATATAAATTTTGATGTCGATATGGACAGCATATCATATGTCAGCAATGAAAATCTGTTCAATCATGTCTGGACAAATCTTATAGGAAATGCCATCAAATTTACGCCAGAGGACAGTACGATCAGAATGCGGCTTGAAAACAAAAAAAGCTCTTTTGTTTTCACGATCGAAGATCAGGGTCCAGGAATGTCGGAAGAAGTAAAAAAGCATATTTTCGATAAGTTTTATCAGGCTGATACATCACACAAACAAGAAGGAAACGGACTCGGGCTTGCACTCGTTAAAAGGATTCTGTCAATTGACGGAAGTGAAATAGAAGCGGAAAATATCGACCCCATAAACGGCGGATGCCGATTCACCGTTACAATGTACCCCAAGCATGAATAAATTCAAGCATTAATTAATTATTCGGAAAGGATATAATAACCATGTACTTAGAAGATTATTTTGTATTTATGATAGCAATCGTCACCTGCCTGATCTTCTCAATGATTGCAAACGGCAAGGTAAACGGCAGCTTTAAAAAGCATAACAAGGTGAGATGCCGTTCGGGAATGACGGGATATGATACAGTATCAACGCTGTTACGCCGTAACGGAATATCCGATATTTCGATAGGACAGGTCAGAGGAGATCTCACCGACCACTATCACCCGAAAAACAGTATCGTCAATCTCTCGGAAAGCACATACAGCAACAATTCGGTTGCGGCAGTTGCGGTTGCCGCTCATGAAGTGGGGCATGTAATGCAAAAGCAGGAGGGATACGGACTGTATAAGCTTCGCACGGCACTCGTGCCTGTAGTCAATTTCGGATCATATCTCGCAATGCCGCTTGTGCTGATAGGACTCCTCCTTGATTATTTTGCGGCAACGGCAGATCCCGATGTCGGCTTCAAGCTTGCTATGGTAGGCGTCATACTCTACGGCGGATCTCTGCTTTTTGCCCTCGTAACACTGCCTGTAGAGCTTAATGCAAGCGCAAGAGCGAAAAAAATGCTTCTTGAAGAAGGTATTCTCATGGAAGATGAAATTGCAGGTGCAAAAGAGGTTCTGTCGGCGGCGGCACTGACATATCTCGCATCGCTTCTGACATCTCTCGTTTATTTCCTGCGTTTCCTCATTCAGGTCCTCACTCTGTTCGGAAGAAGAAACAGAAGATAAAAATACAAGCGTAAAGATCTATAACGATCATAATATCATAAAATTGACAGGGTTCGGGCGATTTCGCCGACAATTCCCTGTCATTTATTTTTCAACAAAAGTTGAAAAACAGTTGAAGTTAAGTTGTAAAACGACAAATATACTTATTGTCGAAAAGATGATAAGATCTTAAGAATATGACTGCAAAGGAGAGGTACTATGTCTACCGGATACGTTCTTTACAACAAAATGGCTGGTCAAGCCGATTCATTCCAAAAAGTTAAATCACTCACAGATCTCATTCACGACGAACTCAAATTCATCGATGTTTTAGATGTTTCAGACTACAGACTTTTTATCGGCGGTCTTGAAAAAGGCGACTACATAATTCTTGCAGGAGGAGACGGCACCCTTAACCGTTTTATCAACAATACAGACGGCATTAAGTTTGATAATGAAGTGCTTTATTTCCCCAACGGAACTGGCAACGATTTCGCTCACGATCTCGGATTTTCAGGAGAAAGTTCTCCATTTTCAATAAAAGAGCACCTGAAAGATCTGCCGAGCGTCAGCGTAAACGGCAAGAACTATCGCTTTATAAACGGCGTCGGATTCGGAATTGACGGCTACTGCTGTGAGGTGGGTGACGAGCTGAGAAAGACACCCGGCAAAAAGGTCAACTATACATCGATTGCAATAAAGGGACTGCTCTTCCACTATAAGCCTACAAACGCCGAAATAACTATTGACAGAAAGAAATATACATATAAAAAAGTATGGCTCGCTCCGGCGATGAACGGAAGATTTTACGGCGGCGGAATGATGGCGACTCCGAATCAGAAGAGAAATTCGGATAAGATCACAACAATGGTCTTCCACGGTTCGGGCAGACTTAAAACACTTATGATATTCCCTTCTATTTTCAAGGGCGAGCATGTAAAGCATACAAAATATGTTGAAATACTCGAAGGAAACAAAATTTCGGTCAAATTCGACCGTCCGGTAGCATTGCAGATAGATGGAGAAACCATTTTGGGTGTTTCTTCATATACAGCATGCGCCGCCGGAGTCGTAGCAAAAAAAGAAACCTGCGAAGAAGTACTCGCTAAATAATAAATAAAACAGATATTTCCGTACATCCCTGACAGCAGACAACCGGCCACCACTTTTCGTGATGCCCGGTTGTTTCTTTTTGATGCATGATAGGGCATTTTTATATGTCATATCTTTCTATCGGTGATATCAGTCAGGTATTTATTTCTTTTTTGAAATTTTTAAGCATCAGGATAGCAACAAGTGACGATATCGCAAGAAGGATACAGACTGTGGGAAAATAAACTCCCGTATCAGCACTGCCGCCCTGATCCCCCTCAATGACCGCATCTTTTCCTTCGCATGACAGCGAGATTGCAAAGCATGTGCTGACATTAACATCTGTATCACTGTTTTCGGGATTCCAGCGTATCGTTACGTGAAGAAAGCAGTGTTCCCCGGGGGCAAGAACTGTAGGACTCACTTTCGATACATCCCCGGAGATCTCTATCTGAATAGGTGATTCTGCCTTCAGAACCGAATCGCTCAGCGAAAGGTTGACCGAGTGCTGTCCGTCGTTTACAATGCCTATACGTAGTATACCGCTTGCCCCGGGACAGTTCAAAGTGCCTACATCAGCAGTCAGACAATCATCTTTAATCTCGACCGCAGCCGAAGATGATGTCTGCTCGAGGAAGACCCATTCGCCGTAATCAAACCTGACATCTGTCGCCGACGCATCAACCTTCAGAGGATGGCAGAAAAGACTTGCAGCCAACAGTGCCGTCAGTACAATGAGAGTACACTTTTTGGAGAATTGCATAGGTAATGCTTAAAGATCAGTGGGTGTGCGTAGCAACAGGTGCTTCGTTTACCGCATCCTGATTATATGTCAGTCCGATAGAGAATGGTGCTGACTCTGCATCAAAGCTGCCCTCTGCGTTAAGCTGAACAACTACATTGAATGTGCAGCTTTCACCGGAAGCGAGTATGTCATTCTCCATTCCCTCAGGAATTGAAACCTTAAAGATGTCTCCAAGCTCAGAAGTTACAACGCTGTAGTCGGAAAGGTTAGCGTTTACACTGCTCTCATTTGTAACGGTAACAGTGTAGCTTGCCCAAGCACCGGAAAGAGTGAAATTAACGGGAGCAAATTCCACGCCGTTTTCACTGATTACAACAGCACTTTCAGCGGGATTTTCAGCAAAATAATCTCTTGCCGAAGCATATGTGAGTGTTACGATCTCACCCTCAGCCGGAGTCAGAGTCCCTTCGCACGCCCAGGCAATAGCCTCACCGACTATTGTACCGTCAGCGGCTCCTCCGTCTTCAGCTTTCTTCGGAAAAACAGGATAAATGTTAAAATTTTCGTTTGCCTTTACCTTGAAGCTATATCTTCCGTTGGGGTCTTTACCCGATACATAGAAGTTTGCCGATGCCGATGTAATAAACACATACTCGGAATACTCTGCAAATTCATCTGCACTGACGGAAACTGTTTTCGGATTGGTATCGTCAATGTTGTATATGTAATTATTGTTTGAGTCTATATACTTTATCTGAATGGGATATGTAATTACGTCATAGGTAGGTACATCAATATCAAGATCTGCACCTACATTACTCAGCTCTATATTTGCATCAGTGACCTTTAAAGACCAATTTCCCTTTGCCGATACACTGCCTTTTACAGATAATGTGCTGCTCCACATTGCATATGCAGTGATTGCCATACACATGGCAAGAATGACTGCTGCTATCACTGTCAATATTTTTGTCTTTTTTGTTTTAATCATAAATCTTTTTTCCTTTCATTTTTTAGTGTTAATTAGCATATGCTAACTCCGCGGTGGTTAGCAGGCTTGGGTTAGCATCGGCTAACTCAAGCCTGTAAGCATTATATCACTGCATTGTTTTTTTGTCAATTCAAAATATTGACAAATTTATTTTAATAAAATTTCATTATTTTAGCAAATATATATAAAGTTTCTTTATTTATCCAAAAAAATGAAGTTTTGATGAGAGTTAATAAAAATCAGATTTATCACCGTTCGCTTTCTCTGTTCAGGCTCACAGTCTGCAATCATTCCTTCTATGTAGAAGAGATCCACCATATCCGCATCCGGAAAATCTTTTGCCCAACTCGCAGACACAGGCTGATTCGGGTTCATTTTACTTTACAAGTATAGCGATAAAACAGTAAAAACTAAAAATTTCGTTTTTTTAAAATACATATACAGATGCTGCATTTTTGTGATATAATAAACACACGATATGTATTTGCCGACTATATTCGCTTTGCGACGGCAAATATGATTTAAAGGAAGTGTTTATTTGAACATAACCCCTTTGGGGACACCGACTTCGTCGGCTTTATGTTATAATAAACACATGATATATATTTGCAGACTATATCCGCTTTGCGACGGCAAATATGATTTAAAGGAAGTGTTTATTTGAACATAACCCCT
>CAZXAU010000019.1:0-17323 GCA_964638675.1 uncultured Lachnospiraceae bacterium | reverse complement strand
GACACCGACTTCGTCGGCTTTATGTTATAATAAACACATGATATATATTTGCAGATAAAAACGGTGTAATTTTGCTTAATCTGTTAAGCATATTCGGTAAAACATTTTGCGAAAAAAATCAAGGAGTAAGATCAGGCTATGAAAAAGTCTTATACTGTACCTGACAAAATCAAAATACGAGGCGGACGTGTTCATAATCTGAAAAATATTGATGTTGATATACCGCTGAATCAAATCGTGGGAATTGCCGGCGTTTCGGGTTCGGGCAAGTCATCGCTTGCGCTCGGTATTCTGTATGCCGAAGGTTCAAGAAGGTATCTTGAATCGTTGTCGACATATACACGCAGACGTATGACACAGGCAGAAAAGGCAGAGGTAGATGAAGTACTTTATGTCCCTGCTGCTTTGGCTTTACGTCAACGTCCGGGCGTTCCGGGGATCCGCAGTACATTCGGAACAGGAACAGAACTGTTGAACCATCTGAGACTCATGTTTTCACGGCTTGCCTCGCACCGTTGTCCGAACGGACATTATGTCGAGCCTTCAAAGGATATTGCGGCAGATCTTGGGCTTGATTGCCCGGTTTGCGGAATTCATTTTCTCCCTCCGGGTGCTGAAGAACTGGCTTTCAACAGTCAGGGAGCTTGCAGGCGCTGCGACGGTACCGGAATTACCTCAGTCGTTGATGAATCAAAATTAGTCCCGAATGAGTCGCTGACTATCGACGGCGGAGCGGTTGCCCCCTGGCAGACACTTATATGGTCGCTAATGAAAAATGTTGCCCGTGAAATGGGTGTACGTACCGATGTTCCCTTCTGTGAGCTGACAGATGAAGAGCGTGAGACCGTATTCCATGGTCCGGCAGTGAAAAAACATATTCTCTACTTTAATGAAAAAACGAATACATCGGCTGAGATGGACTTTACATACTTCAACGCCGTATATACCGTAGAAAATGCTCTGTCAAAGGTCAAAGACGAAAAAGGCATGAAACGTGTGGAAAAATTCCTACGTCAGGGCGTCTGCCCCGATTGCGGAGGAACAAGACTGAGCGAAGAAGCACGTGCTCCGAAATTGTGCGGACTCTCTCTTGCGCAGGTCTGCATGATGACCCTCTCCGAACTCATTGAATGGGTTGACAGAATTCCTTCTTCCCTTCCCGAAGATATGCGTCCTATGGCGGTTAGTATTTGCGAGTCATTCCAAAGCAGTGCAAAGAGATTGGTGGATCTCGGATTGTCCTATCTCACATTGGACCGTTCGGCTTCCACACTTTCAACCGGTGAGAGACAGCGAATGCAGCTTGCGAGAGCTGTACGTAATCGCACTACAGGCGTTCTGTATGTTCTTGACGAGCCGTCAATAGGCCTACATCCCTCAAATATCGAGGGACTGAAAGGAGTTATGCACGATCTTGTTGATGATGGAAACTCGGTGATTCTTGTAGACCACGACACTCACATACTTTCAGAAGCTGATTGGCTTGTCGAGCTCGGACCGAAAGCCGGTGCAGACGGAGGCAGCATAATTGCACAAGGGACGCTTGAAGAGGTTGAGGCAGATCCGTATACCCGCATCGGCGGCTTCCTTACAGGCAAGACCGTAATCGATACCGGAGCGCATATTCCCCCGGAATCTGTCTTTGCACTCGGAAAAATTCATCTGTCAACATCTGAAATCCATACGGTAAAGCCTCTGGAAATCGATTTTCCCAAAGGAAGGCTGATAGCCGTAACAGGCGTTTCGGGTTCGGGTAAGACCACTTTAATTCTGGAAAGCCTTATCCCTGCAATAGATGCCTTATGTAAAAATGAAAAACTTCCTGAACATGTTAAAAGTGTGTCGGCTGAAGGAATTTCGCAGATAAAACTTATAGACTCCGCTCCTATAGGCATTAATGTGCGCTCTACCGTTGCAACATATGTCGATGTACACGACGAATTGCGTAAAGTCTATGCAACAACGAAGGACGCAAAAGAAAGAGGATATAAGGCGGGCGATTTCTCATATAATACCGGAAAGCTCCGCTGTCCTACCTGCGACGGTACGGGATCGATCAGCCTTGATATTCAATTCCTGCCCGATGTTGATATCACCTGCCCCGATTGCGGCGGCTCACGCTATTCAAAAGATACAAGTCTTATAAAACGCATACCCAAAAAAGGCGAACACTCTTATACACTGCCCGAGCTCATGGCTATGAGTGTAGATGAAGCGCTCAAGGCATGTGACGATCTCCCGATCGTTAAACGCAAACTGCAAGTGCTGAGCGATCTCGGACTCGGATATCTGACTCTTGGCGAGTCAACGCCGAGCCTGTCAGGCGGCGAAGCACAGCGACTGAAGCTTGCAGGCGAGATGGGCAGGGGGCAGTCTGATACGGTATTTGTGTTTGACGAGCCAACGATCGGACTTCACCCGCTTGATGTAGAAGTATTGCTCGGCGTGTTTATGCAGTTGATCAAAAACGGAGCAACTGTTATTGTAATCGAACACGATTTTGACGTGATAAAGAATGCCGACTATGTGATAGATATGGGACCGGGCGGCGGCGTACACGGCGGGCAGATTATTGCCAAAGGAAGTCCGCAGGAGCTTTGCAATTGCAAGGAAAGCCTTACAGGGCAGTATTTAAAAAAATATACTTCAGATTCAGAGCAATAAGCATCATGAATCTGAAGTAATATAAGTAAACTTGAACTGTCTGATGGCCGACCGATAAGACATATAATAAACATATATCAATATAACATAGTATGAAAGAGGGGTCATATGAAATACTTAATAGATTTTACAGCTTTGGCTTGCTTGTATGCTTTTGTTTTTTTGGGGAAATGGAAAAACAAAGGCAGGGATATATTGCTCGTCAACACTCTTATGTATTTATATCTTTCTTTCGTGCTTTATTTTACCTTGATGCCGGTAATAACATCTCTGCCGTTTGTCATGAATCATCCATATACGCCTATGAATTTAGTGCCGTTTATCGATGTTATCGAAAGAAGAGGTGATTTTGTAAGACAGGTGGTACTGAACGTTATTATGACTATACCCTTTGGCTTCTTATTTCCATTTACTCAAAAGAGAACATCCCGATTCGGCAAAACAGTATTTTTCTGCTTTTTGATGAGTTTTGGTATCGAAATATTGCAACCGCTAATCAGCGGGAGCAGATCTTCGGATATCACCGATATAATCACCAATGTAATCGGCGGAATTATCGGATACGTTTTTTATCTTCTGCTAAGGCCGATTACGTCCCGGATACTGGATCATCTGAAAAAGAGTGATTAGGAAACTGAATTCCGATTTATAGGTACAATTCAATAAACTTAAAATAACAAAACACAATCGTATGCAACGTAAATATATCACAAACGATTTAAAATTCCTTAAAAGTAGCAATATATACAGATATAAAAACAGTTGCACTCAAAGTTGATACCCTAAGAATAACGGGTATCAGCTCAGAGTGCAATAAGAGAGGAAATTTTTTGAAATATTATAGGGCGGAGAAGTCAGATTAAACTGTCGCCCGTATTTTATTTTACATTCAGATTCCAAAAACTTAACTGATCGTTATCATCTTTTTCTTCAAAAGCATACAGATAGTCGAATATCTGCTCGTTATTATGGACGATTCTTTTTTCTTCGCATTTACTGTGAAAAAGCCGCATCAGATCTCTGTTGGCAGGACTTTCGATCATATATTGATCTCCATATGTGCGTGTATACTTTTCTTTGAGACCAGGGAATATCCGGTCTAATTGTTCATAGAAATACTCCCGATTTCCCTCCCGGAGAGTCAGACCCATTCCAAAACATATTATTCCGTAAACCTCAGCTTTCACGCACATATCTATAAGTCCTGAGATGTTTTCTTCAGTATCGTTAATAAACGGTAAGATCGGCGTCATCCATACCACAGTCGGTATTCCTGCATCATGCAGTATTTTTAATACTTCAAAGCGTTCTCTTGTAGTACTTACATTCGGCTCGAGCTTTTTGCATAGCTCTTCATTGTAAGTGGTCAAAGTCATTTGTACAACGCATTTTGTTTTCTCATTTATTTTCTTTAAGAGGTCTAAATCTCTTAAGATACGGTTTGATTTTGTAATAACCGTAAATCCAAAACCATGCTCATATATTAAATTCAGGGCTTTTCTGACATATCCTGTTTTCAATTCCAACGGGATATACGGATCTGTCATAGAGCCTGTACCGATCATACATTTTTTTCGCTTGTGTGCAAGGGCATACTCCAACAATTCAATTGCATTTTCTTTCACTTCAATGTCTTCAAAATCATGTTCCATATGATAGCACTTGCTTCTCGAATCACAATAAATGCACCCATGAGAGCAACCACGGTATAAATTCATTCCATTTTTGGAAGATAATATCCCTTTAGCTTTCACAAAATGCATTTTTACCACCTAATATCACGGCATGTTTTTTATATGCCTTTTTTATTTTCCAATTGTTTAGACGAATCATCACATA
The DNA here is from genome assembly GCA_964638675.1 of uncultured Lachnospiraceae bacterium. Taxonomy (GTDB): domain Bacteria; phylum Bacillota; class Clostridia; order Oscillospirales; family CAG-272; genus SIG714. The sequence continues at coordinate 12,820 of CAZXAU010000019.1, read as the reverse complement.
TATGATCATAACATATTCCCTCTCCTTTGTCAATTAAAAACTCCGCAATGTCAATAATGCTTTCTTATCTCATTTATTCATCACTCACCGCAATACTCTAAACAACAGCATACCGAACGATCAACAGTATTCATACAGGGAATTCTCAATTAAAATTTAATATTTCCCTCGGAATGACAGTTATCGGCTTCGATTTCAAATATTCTGCGTTTGAGAAAATCGGAAAAAACGTGGCTGTTTAGCCGTGACCAATCAATGATATTTTTTTCTGTTATATTCTTTCAAATGATCCCACAAATAATTGTAATGCTCATCTGGAGACAATTGAATTGTCGTGAAATGTAATGTATAAAGCTGTTTAATACTTTCGTATTCGACACCGATTAAAAATTTTATACAATTTTGTCTTCTTGATTTCAAATGTTTAAAAATGCCATATGTACTGTTTACCAATTAACCTTGTAAATCAATCGAGCCAAAAAAGCCATTAATCTGAATATTGTTTGTATTTTATCAGAGCAGAAATCGAATTTGACTTTAAATCTATTAAATCAATAACTGACCTGTAGATGTCTGATTCATTAAAAACTCAAATTACAAAATCTTTGTACTGAACAAATATAATTTACAATCCATCGGCAAAGAATTATCCAAACAATCAAACAACTCGTACGGATAAAAGAACCGATGTAAAGATCTTATCATTTTTACACCGAATTTTCATTTCAATTGTTTATTTAAGTCTGCCTCGATCGTAAATAAGAAGTTAGTTTTTCTTCATAACTACTCGCATGAATACAGTCAAATAAGTGCTTAGTATAATCCTGCGTAAGATTCAAAAAAGCTTCCGGCGGATCATAACAGAATTTCTTATATGACTTTCCGCTATTCTGAATGCATACACTTAATTCATAGTAATACGAGTTCATTATATTATACAATTCAACCAAACCTAACTCGCTCAATGCACGAATAAGCTTTTTGAATTCCGATTCAGTGTTGTAGCATATCCAAAAGTGTAAGCCATCGATCTGTATTTCAGACAAGTTTGTTTCAATGATATAAACATTAAGATAACTGCGAGGTACTCTTTCTTTGGCTTTTAATAATTTATGCAAATAAACATAAGTGATAACAGAGGAAACCGTCTGACATGATCGTAGCGAATTTGTGGTTAAAGATGCCATACGATACAGTTCTTTGTCACATGATTTTTCTGATAAAGATATCTCACGAAAAAATGAAGTGATAGCACACTCTTTGTCTGTACGCTGCATACTGTTTTCAGCAGAGTTGTGTATAATGGCATTAACAATAACCTTTCTTAAATACGAAATGTCATCTTCTGTATTCATCGAAAGATAACATCTTACCCGCAAAACCTGAAGGTATATCGGCTCGTTACACCATATTCCGGCACATTCCATACGAATTCTGACATCCTCGGAATTTAAATATTCTGTCTGATCGTTAATTATCCGAACAGTTGCTTCCCGAAGTGCCTCACGATTTTCGTGACACAATTTCTCGATAGTTTCAAAATAAAGCGTTTCAATCTCTTCGGTGCTTGATTTCGGAAACATACGTTGCTTTTTATAATCGATAATCGCATCTATCAATTCACATATCATTAGATCAATTGAAGTCATAATAAATCCCTTTCACAAACATTTCAATATTGATTCTGTATATGTATGTACTCATATTTACACATTATTCACCTTTCATATTATCGTTTTATAACACTCTAATATGCCCTGAATATACAATCCTCATCCCGGAACTGAACACCTTTGAATTTTTGCTCCAAAACAATATCTCTCACCTTTTTTGTACAGACAATGAATCCGGGAAAGGATGCAATCCGACATAGATCGCTTTGATCCCAGCTTTCCATACTGAAAGCGGTTTTAATGATCGCCAGCCTTTGTCTGCTCCAATCAAATTGCCCGCATTCTGGACATATGTGTTTTCGATTCAAAGACATAGCTTTCAGATTAAGATCGATCGATCCGGTGATATTCAGGGAAAAATATTGAACATCTTCCTGCGGAATCAGATCACCTCGGTTATTCCGAAAGAGCGGAACCGATGTAACGGTATCAAATCCGGTAACACCTTGCTGTCTGAATATGTTTACCACCTTCTCGGATACGAGAAAATTGATTCCACCGCCCCCGTAAAATAAGAAATCCGGATACGCCTTTGCCCCTTCAATGACATAGGCATCAGGCAGTGTTTTCACCGGTTCGTGTGCGATGTTACGTCCGCAATGCGGACATTTTTCATATTGATATATTAAACCGGCACGCGCCAGATTTTCATACGCATAACAATATTTCTTTTCGGAATAAGATATATTTAATCCAAACATTTCGTCACCTTATACCATTCGATTTATTATAGTAATCTATTTAAACAATCGCCAGACAATATCTTCTATCCTTGTCAAGGTATTCATTTGTGAAAATAACAGTCCATGCGAAAGAATCATCAAAAATATAGATATCTTCCGGCAGAGTCCCGATAATACTGTAAAATTCTTCTGAAGTCACAGAAAGCAGAGAATACCTCGGATATTTAAAATAATCATCGGTCTGAAAATCGAAGTTATCGAGAGTATCCCACATTATGTAGATATTACCTTTATCCCTCAAACAGTCCATACAAAACCGTTCGCTTTTTCTGTTATATTCTTTCAAATGATCCCACAAATAATTGTAATGCTCATCGGAAGACAATTGAATTGTCGTAAAATGCAATATATAAAACTGTTTAATACTTTCGTATTCAGCGCCAGTTAAAATTTTCATACACCTACATCCTCCTGAAGTTAATTTGCATTATTGCGTGTAGATAAAAACTCAAGAATGCAGTTCTTCAGTCTTTCTATCTCTTCACATGATCCGGAAAGAAGTCGAGTGTCAATAACAAATTCAATTTTTCCACCTTGCTTAAGATGTAAAAAAACGCATTGTGAATTTGGCGTGTAAAAAACCTTTCGTGCAGTTGTTATTGTCTTAAGTAAGCAGTTGTCAGAAAATATAATGTATCCATCGACATTACTTTCATCAGAAATACGCCGTACATCAAGACCGTTACCTTTCACAGTATATCCACATGACTCTATATACTTTCTGAAATCTCCGAAGTCAAATATCGAGATGTCTGTTTTTATTGACTGATAACTGAACATGAGCTGAGTATCAACCTTATAATGAAACCAGTCATCATAAATTCCCGCTCCTATATAATATTTCTTATCACTTGAAAGAACATACTCCTTTTTTATGAATTTCACTATTTTGCGAAACGCTTCCGACTCCGGAGTTTTGTCAGCCGAATTAACATACAGAATGATATATCCAAACATCCAGTGATAGCCCCTCTGATCCGGCATCACAATTTTTACCTGAAAATCATCTTCGCATAGGTCAGTATCTGCGTCTGATCTTTCCCTGATATATATATCGATCCCGATGTTTTACCGAAAGCATGTCCGTAAAACTTATCCTTGTGTATATCCATTTTCCATTAACAAACGATGAGCTATATGGAGAAATATCATTCTCAAATGATCTTAGAAAATCAAAAAAATATGCTTCATCGTCATTGTTTTGTACGAAGTAAATTGTTTTCATAAATACATGCCTTTTTTATCAATTATACCTATTGAAGTTTGTTTTCACATTACATGCATTCCGCCCGCAATCACGCCTCGGTCACGCCGACTTTGATTACATCTTTCGGGGATGGATCTCTGCCATATGCGATATTTTCTGTTGCGGCATAAGTGGCTTGAACAACAACGATCCATGCGCAATCAGGCAACAATAATTGTGCTATTAATCGCCCTCAGGTTGTAGATAATCTGATGAAATAATCTATAAAACTATCCATCGTTCACCGATTTTTATAGCCTTATACTTACTATAGAATTCTTTTACATCCATCGAAACATAATCATTGAAATACATATCAAAGCAATCAACAAGTGATTGTATTGATATGTTAATCTCCTGACCGTTGGTATTGGTACATCTATGCCACCATGTCCAATGCAGTTCGGTGGGATAAGATAAAGCTAAACAGTCTTCTTTAACACCTATATTCACATAATAATTATTCTTGTTCCATTGTGATCCCTGAACATAAATGCAGAAAATAAGATTATTTTTTGCCAAATACCAATAGTTTTTTCTTCGTTTATATTTGCGCTGCTTAAGTATCGTTGCCACTTTCAATAGAAAATCATCTTTTGTGTACAATTCATCGCTCGGCTCACGGCAAACAATATCGGGATACTTATACTTAACCAATGCACTGATCAATCCGTATGCCATACTATAGTTATAACCAAATGAAGTTATTGTCTGTCTGACACGGTAATTGTTTGTTTCAAATCCGGGCATATTCCCCCAAACTTGACGAAACGGACAATCCGGATCTGCTATGTCCTCGGGGACAAGACTTTGAATCTCATCCCACAGATCGGGGTTGGTGTAAAGCTCAGCCTCAAATTCCTCGTGTGACATTTTCCCTGATACATAATCGAATATTTCCTTAACCATAGTTATCTCCTTATTTTATAATCAACAAAATCGGAATATCAAATAATTTATACAAAAAGTATGTCAACAAATGTCTTATCCAAAACCTTCGGTGTCAGTCGATGTCCCCATGCAGTTTCCCGCGTATAAAGCTTTCTGCATCGTAGAAGGTATAATCATACAGCTCATCACCAATATGAATCATTCGTTCGCCTCGATATTGGCTGCAAACAGCAAATCCGGGACAGAACAGAAGAATCTTTTTCCCCTGCTTCGACAGTTGAACATCCCATTCAAAGGCCTCTCCAATTGTTCGAGAAGGACCTTTTTCCCACACATTTCCAAATTTATCAATGTATCCACCGTTAGATGTTCTATGTAAGTTTTTACCAGCACCTTTAGGAGGAACATATCTTACTTTGCCTTTCGTAGGCAATTGTGCTTTTTTAGCCGATCCACACTCATTATGCACCAGCACTTCCGTGTCACCGACATAATAAGTATGGAATCCCTCAACCTCAAAGTTGTAGACGGTTACCGGAGTCTCTAACAGCTTATGCTGTACCTGTTCCACGATGACATACTCACCGTTGACGGTGACAAGGATATTCCCCGCACGCAGGTCGCAGGCATTCGTCCAGCCCTTGACAGGAGAGTAGAAAGGGTGATTCGGCGTGCAGATGATCTCTTCATTGCCAACCGTTACATGAACCCATTCGTTCGTTTCATTGCGGAACAGTTGAACGACTTCCTTGAGTGTAGCTTCGCCTTCCTGCAGCAAACTACCGTCCGTACCTGCTGTTGTTTTCCGGTTTCTTTCTACAATTAGTACGGAATCGGCACACAAATACTCAGAATTTTTTATATAAAATTCGCTCAGCTACGCACTACATGCCTTAATCATCTGCTCCGCAATTTTGGATAAGGTTTCTAAAGCTTGTCAGCTCATTCAACCACTGTTTCAGGTCCTCTTCATCAAGTAACCCATCATGAATTTTTTGAAAAGCTGTTGCAGGATCAAGAAAAAGAGATCCGGTGGTAACTTCAAAGCAATACTTATTTTGGCCGCTTCTGTATAGCCATACAATACAATCGGCTCCTGAAGTAAACATATATTTCGAGATTCTATTATTGACTGCTATGTTGCTACAATTTTTGTAGAAACATTCCCCAATGCATTTTTCTAAGTTCGGTTCAATTGGAGTTGATGATAATACCCACTTAATACACTGAATCATCTCATCAACTATTCCGGATGATGAACCATATATTAATGGACCATTCCCACACTCAATGCTGAGTTTTCCTTTATGAAACCAAACTCGACCGTCATTGTCAATTCTGGCATTATTTTTTTCCAGTTGAAATGAAATGAAAGACAAATGATCTATTTTTATATAATACAAATTATCTGATAACATTACCCAAATATATTTCCTTTCCGGACAGTCATACCGGCTTTATATAATACGTTTTTGACATCTTCCATAGTTATTCCCTCCAATAGACCTGTTTCAAGTCTTCTTCAAATTCATCAATTCGATTGAATGCTTTTTTCAGACGGATATTATTCAGTGCACGGGAAATAATGTTCCAGATCATCTGTTTCCGTTTTTCTTCATCCGCTTTTATATATTCATCAGAATCTATCCAAAGACGCATATCAGCATATTTGTTTTTGTGTGAGATGTAATTTCGTTCTTTCAGGACACCCTCTTTCATCATTTGCTGAGTCAAACACACAAAAACAATGGTTATACTCTCCAATTCCTGATTTTCATATTTTTTTGTATACATTTCATTGAATTTCTTTTCCACCCGATTGGCGACTTTCACTATCAGACCACCGGCTTTTGTAAAATGAGCTTCCGCACTAAAAAACAACAGCCTCCTCATTATATTTTCTCCCTTCCCGACAATCATCAAAATCATTTATTTACTTTGCAACATTTAATGCTGAACCTATCGAGGGTTGAACATCCCGTTCAAAGACCTTACGATATTATTACGCAAAGATCAACCTTCCCGCTTTTTGACGGAATCTCAAAATCAGAATGATATCCCGGAAAAGAATTTCCGATAACAACATCACATATCATCTTTTTTAACAACATTGCTTGATCAATAGTTATTCGTAATTCATATGAATCAACTAAAAATTCCGCCGCCTCTTTAATGCAAATAGTTATCGAATTATTGTCATTCTTATCTATAACATTGATACTCTTTATAAGCTGATATTCAAGAGCATCCAAAAGAACGGAAAAATGCTCAATATTTTGAGAAATATTAATGATGATTTCCCGCACATCGGCAGTATCAGAAAGACATTCAATTTTTCCGTAGTATGCTAACACGATCTTTTTCCTTTCCATTGCTTTCTAATGTAGCTGACGGTTGTCTCACCCATTCTATTAACCGTTTGCTATTTCGTATAGAATTGCATTTTGAAAAGCTTCTGCTCCTCAATCAAAAAATCTTTTTCCCATTTTGAGCGATAGTATTGAACTTCATTTTTCCAATACTTTTTGGGAATTGAGTACTTATTTTCTGCAATAATTATCGGCAAATTATGCAGGCAGTCTGCTAAATCATATATCTTTTCTTCATTTTTCTCGCAAATAGCTTTCAATAAATGCTCGCAGGCTTTAATTAAGAGTAAATATATCTTTTCATCCTTCAAAAAAGGCAACGGAAAGTAACAGTATACATTATCAATTAATGTGAATCTGTATAAGCCTTCCCTATCCAACGAATTAATAGGTCGCAGTGCGATTCTGAATTGATTTATTCCATCGTCGTTAAACCTGTTTTTCAATACCCCGATAACCCTTGACATTATCTCTATATTTATTTCGTTATGCGGCGAAGTACGAACTCCGATAAAAATGGAGTGTAAATCGTACAAATCATAAAGGCAAAGCATAATTTATTCACCTTCCTTATCTAAACTCAATATCTCCATTCCCGGAAGAGCTACATTTTACTCCAAATAAACTTATAATACAATCCGGTCCATTGATTGCCTATTATCATCGGTTCGAATTTGATTGCGAAATCGGATAAATTTATATTGACGCTTTCCAATTCTTCAACATCATAGTCAAGTGTAAAAAGCACCTCAATATTTTTTACAATACTTTCATTTAGAATGAATTGAAAAAAACCTTGTAAATTCAGCAAACGAGTGTACAACGGTTCGGGACGGTATTCCTCAACCTCGCCGTCATAATCTTTACCCATAAGGGGGGTGACAAGTTTAAAATTGTAGCTGTCCGACAAACTCAAAACACACTCATCTGCTTTGTGTTGTATAATGTAGCGATCCATAAGTGTTATCGCAATTCGCCTGTTACATCCCTCTTTTATAATATCGAAAAGAAAATCCGATATATCTTTATCATAAAATTTTTTATCCAATTTTACCCGAATGTATATAGCGTCGCTCATGATCTTCTCCTTGTTATGATTATGCAATTATGCATATTGAGTTATGATTATTGTTTTTTCCGAATTGATATCCCGGAATTCGTATTCAAATTTATCGCCGTTTTCTCTTTGAGTAATAAATCTCATCGGAATACCGTCGGTTGCCGGCCACTCAGGTTCCTGAACCCAATTCGGGTGTTTGCGGGCAGGACAAGGAAAATGCTTTTTGAGTTGTTCCTTAAGCTCTTTTCTTGTCGAACATTTTGACATGATATCTCTCAGGAAGTCATCAACATCATCACCGCCGATATATTCCATATGTATTTTTTCAAGTATATCCTGGGGCGACTCATCGCTCGGCTCACGGCAAACAATATCGGGATATTTATATTTAACCAATGCACTGATCAACCCGTATGCCATGCTATATTTATATCCAAATGAAGTTAAAGTAGGTCTGACACGGTAATTGTTTGTTTCAAATCCAAGCATATTCCCCCACACTTGACGAAACGGACAATCCGGATCTGCTATGTCCTCGGGAACAAGACTTTGAATCTCGTCCCACAATTCGGGGTTGATGTAAAGCTCAGCCTCAAATTCCTCGTGTGACATTTTCCCTGATACATAATCGAATATTTCTTTAACCATAGTTACCTCCCTATTCCGTAACCAATAAAATCGTAATATCAAATAATTTATATAAAATAATATGTCAACTCTTCTATACAATCGCAGCTCAGGATACCATCCGACAAAAGTATTGGCTTTCAGAAATCAAACAATTTAAATAATACACTCCGTCTTAATCGGCATTTTTCATCTTTTCGCCCAAAATATTCATGTTTAACAGAGATAAATACGTTTAATATTTCTGTATATTCATAATAACACAAAAATTAAAATATGTCAATAACAAACTAACAAACAAAAAGAAACCCAAAAACGATCCACCATGTAGAAGTTTCAGATTTCTTTTGTTTGTAACTATTATATTGAATTACAACCGTTTTCCGTCTCAATCGGTACTCCACTCAAACAATTCGACATTTTCAGTTTCATGTATAACATCGATTTGACTCTTTGCTAAAAACATTCGTTTTATAAAGGGATTCTTTATTATGTACTATTTCCAATGATTGAGTTTTGGTATGAGTGCTTCCATATGTGCCCGAACTTGTTCTGCTGACCAATTTTCATTTGCCATATGCCCTACCAAAAAATCAATCAACTGCTCCTTGCTGATATATTGAAATTCTCCGTCCGTATAACACCATTTGCAGTATTCCTCATTGAAATCTCCGTTTGGCTCTTTACTGATCGTAGAATCATTCATTGGCATACCGCAGCATTGACAAATCAGTTTCCTCGGAGAGCCTAACAGCGTGTTGATAGAAACATCAAACAAATTAGAAAGCAATTTCAAAGTTTCAGTATTTGGAACGGTTTCACCGTTTTCCCATCTCGAAACCGCTTGTCTCGTCACATAAATTTTCTCTGCGAGTTGATCTTGTGACATACCTCTTTGAGTTCTCAACTCAAGCAAGATATCTTTTGTATCCATGTCGATTATCACCTCCAATGATAGTATAGCACAAATATATCATAAAAACAAGCAACTCGCAGTTGCTCACACTTTTGATTTCCACAATCACAAACAAAAAGAAACCTGAAACGATCCAACAGGTAAAAGTTTCGGATTTCTTTTTGTCTGTGATTAACGCTCAATTCTGCAAAATACAGATTCACACAAACTCTGTCTTTGAAACGCCGTCCAAAAGTGACTCGGCTTTCTCGCATACAATGTCTCTATCCCTTTCACATATGCTTTCAAACAGCGTAATCGTCAGTTTTCTGTCTTTCTTCTTCCACCTGCCCACAACTCTGCCATCGATCATAAGTGCCGGCATAACGATACCCGCGAGGTTAAATATTCCTCTCATATTCTCCGACGGCAGATACAGGCTTTCCTTTTTCTCGTATCCCAGCATAAGTTGATCGAAGCCTGCAAGGAACAAACATTTCGGCATGCTCTCAGTATATGACCTGCCGTTCTCAATATAATAATATGTTCTGCCGCCGCATTCACAGGATTTAACGGGAAGCAGTGAAAGCCATTTTTTCACCTGCACGGCAGTCGCATGAAAATAATACTGTGCATCATGGATCGTCGCCGGTCCGAAATGGGTAAAATACCGTCGGGCGATCTCAAGATTTGCCGTATCTTCAGGGATAGGCGTAAATCGCGGAGCGACGCAATATGCCTTTTTCTCCTGCACGGCATAATTCATAAATCCGCGTTCACACAGTTCCCTTATACCGCCGCCCCACTGATCAAACATGCTGTCTTCCTCGGGTTCTGTCATACCGTGACTTCGGCAAATTTCTTTTAACCCGTCACGGGTGCAGAGTTCTTTTTCAACGGCCGCAATAATAATATCCGCAAAAAACTTTTGCCGATCAGGCGTAAGCGCCCAAATATCTCTCTGTTCCTCAAAGGTATACCCGTACCACTCATTTTTTCTGTAATCGGCACCGTTATTGCAGTGAATAAACAGCGGAAGATCATCTTCGGCAAAGACATGAACCGTGCCGCGCACAGTCCAGTTCTTAACCAAATCATTTTTAACAGTATCTTCACTGTAATCAGAACATCTGATTTTGAGTGAATGCATTACATTCACCATAAATTGCGCCTGTACGCCGCAAAGGTCATGCAAAACAGTCAGCATTGGGGCCGGAGTGATCAAATATTGATTTTCTATCCGCCGAATTTTTATTTCTTCAATAGTCATAATTTACTTCTTTTTAAAGCCAAAATACGCTTCAACCTCCGACACAGTCTCTTCGATACACGTTGTGTCATACCAGTTAATATTTTTTATGTTCAATTTTGTTACTCAATCCGGTATAATTCCTTCATTTTCTGATACTGCCACATAAGCATTATTAATAATCACTTGCTTTTCAACATCGCTCAAATCAGTTCTCAAGCCAATGCTGTCATAGATGTTTTCATGATCTGGTCGGCGAAACCAATCAAATGATGTCCCGCAATTACAAAGGTGAACACAATGAGAAGAAATCCGGGCAACTGCGCTATAGTCAATATCTCCTTCGCAAATGATAACATCATGCCGTGCTGAAAGTTCTATCAAATCTGCAATTATCATTGGGGTCATTTCAACCAAAAAATGCTTTTCACGCTCACTTATAACCTCCGACGGAAGCTCCCAAAAAGACTTTACACCATATTCACTTTCAAAGTCGCGGCACATATACGGCTGATCTTCTGGATTTGCTTGAGCCATATGTTGCTCTCTGCTGTCATCGGTGCGATATATATAAAATCCATACTTCTTATGCAGCTCATTTGCAATGGTCGTTTTTCCACGCCCCCAAATAAAATACACATTTTTCAGCTTATTTTTGATTATGCTGTCCGCTATATGCATACACTACATCCGCCTTTTTTTAATCCTCACAATATTACCGATAATGGTAATTTTAACATAGCTCCTGTGCAACAAATAATAACACAATATGAATATCGCTGCTTACTAAAAAAATCGTATCTAAAAAAATATCGTGGCTACCTCTGCAAATTTTCAATAATGATTTGTAAATCGTTTAATGGAAGTTTACTTAAATCATTCCTATATCCTTACGAAACGACTTAAGATAATCTTATCAAAGATTCCAATGTTACTTGAAATATTATTTCGCGTGCTGAGAGATTCGCACGCCAATTTCTATCATCGTAACCGACACAGTCTACTAAAATATCTCCGCTATACAGCAACTGCCCGTATACTTTATTTCGGAACTTGGCAATTGCCGCCATAGTAGCACATTCCATTTCTACAACTTTACATCCTTGTTGCACTCTATACTCTACCATTTCCCGTGTCTCCCGATAGAAACCATCCGTGGACCATGTGGTACAAGCAACATATGGAAGTCCATACTCTTTAAGCAATCTCTCAAATATCTGTATAGGCTCCTTATCCAGATCAATATATCTGCTTGGTGGTAGATATTTATATGAGGCTCCTTCATCCCTAAGGGCTCTCGTAGGAATTATCACATCCCCCGATGGGATATCAGCAAGCACTCCGCAACCTCCACAACATAACAAGATCTCTACGCCTTTTCCATACAGCCAGTCTGTCATCATGGCTATCGAACCTGAACCTACTACTGCCTGTATAACACATATTTCAGTTTTCTTATAGTTCACTTTATACGCATGATATTTTCTCATTTCTGACGTATATGTTCCTATAATCGAATTTTCATATCGATTTAAAAATGATTCAAGTACCTCTCCAAAAAAGGTCATAAGACAAAGTTTTGGAAAAGGTATTTTATCCTTCCGAGGATTTATTACTGCTTCATGCTCTGTGCTATATTCTAAAATTGGATAATCGTTTTTAATAATCACAATAAAATCCACCTCAAAAGATTTTACAACATAAAAAAACCGAAAGAAAAACGAACCACGGATTTTTTTGCAAATAACGCCTACATCAACTATACAGGTGGTTTATATCAAAACAACAATGTATTTCTACTGAATAACTGTGTTTTAAAACTGAACCAATTCATACATAATTCCGTATGATGTAGTAATAAATAATACATGTTTTCTCTCATGCTGCATTAAATATGTCGTGTCCGATTTTGTTCAATACGTCCTTTAATTTAATGTAACACACTTTTTAAAAAAAGTCAATAAAAAACAAAAAGAAACCCAAAACGAACCAACAGGAAAAAGTTTTGGATTTCTATTGTATGGCGCCCACTGTAGGACTCGAACCTACGACCCCCTGATTAACAGT
>CAZXAU010000018.1:0-44978 GCA_964638675.1 uncultured Lachnospiraceae bacterium | reverse complement strand
ATGCGGATGGATATGTTTCGACAGGTCAAGGTCATCTCGGATACAATATGTTTGCATATTGTAACAACAATCCGGTAAATATGAACGATAAGTCTGGATATTTGGCACAATTTATAAACGATTTTGTGAAGGGATGTGCGAATATTGGCGCAATTACAAAAGCTTTATTTGACCATAAGTGGACTGCTTTAAAAATTGTTATCGCTACAGGTGTGGCACTTTTAAGTGGGGATGCAACTATAGAAGATGTTGTGACGGACATAACAAACTATAAATTTTTCAACACAGACGAGGAGAAATGTTTAGAAGCCAGAGTGTTCTCATCCTACAAAGGAACTCCGGTTATAAAGCATAATATAAGCAGGGGTTCTATGTCGGCGTTCAATACAATTTTCTTGTCTAATGACGAAAATAGTGTTGAAACAGTTAAACATGAATGGGGACATACAGCGCAACAAGCTATTTTGGGAACAGTAAAATTTATTGAACGAATGGCTATCCCGTCGTTAGTTGGAGCCATAACTTGTGATTATGATGTATATTTTACACAACCGTGGGAGAGATCGGCTGATTTTTTAGGCGGTGCAACTCACAATTACGGTGAAGATTCCGAAATTTGGTCTTCAATATACTTCTTTTTATCATGGGTTGCTTAAACATGTAAGTGAGATGGTGGTTAATATGAAAAAAATATCATTGGTTTTTGTTTTATGCGTACTTATAACTGTTTTTCTGTCAAGTTGTTTTTTTCCCGATAAACCGTATTCATTTTATCAGTCGGAAGATCAAATTTCAAGCATTGAAATTGTTTATGCAGAAAATGAACTTAATCATAGGGTTATAAAAACTCTATCCGAAAAAGAAAAAGAAGAATTTTTGATAAAATTCCAAAGAATTAAGTTCAGAAAATTTTTGGGTGATCCGTCGATAGTGCATGGAGATGCCATAAAAATCAATTATCATAACGGCGGTTATGAAATTATTTGCTGGTTTACTGCTGAATATGTGGAAAATGGCCTTGTTCGCTATGGATTGAGATCTTGTGATAAAGAAGAATTTACTGAACTTATCAGTTTTTTTCAAGATAATAGTCAATGAATACAAAGAATGAAAGTTTTTAAGCATGCATTTGATTTAATACTTTTGTGGAAGTGATTTTTGTAAGATTTCCAACAAGTTGGGTGTTATTGCATATTAATCTTTCGCTGGAATAATCAGAAATTTTTAGACTTTGTAAACAATTGGTGAATTCTTAGAATCGGTTATTAATCATTCTCAGTGAGTCAGATAACAGTTGAACGTTTTTTCTCGCTTTAACTGTTATCCTCGCTGAAAGAATTCGCTGAGCTATAACGGATCACATATGATGCAATAGGCAATCCGCTGACATACAATAACGGTTCGGCGTATACATTTTTGTGGACAAACGGCAGAAAGCTTGCAAGCGGAACAAAGGGAACGACATCATTTGAATATGCCTACAATTCCGACGGAATGAGAACAAGTAAAACAGTAGGGAACAAAAAGTACAGCTATTATTGGAATGGCTCACAGCTTGCCATGATGACCGAAACGGACCTGACAAGCGGAAACGTAACTTCTGTCTGCAGATTCTATTATGATGCGGGCGGTACACCGATAGTATTCGACTATGACGGAACAAAATATTACTACGTGACCAATCTTCAGGGCGATGTGGTAGGACTTGCGAACCATTACGGAACTGTTGCGTATTATAAATACGACGCATGGGGAAGGATCGTAGGCACGAACAGTGCATCTAATCAGGATGAGATAGCACTGAGCAGAAACCCGCTCAGATACAGAGGATATATCTACGATACCGAAACAGGATTCTATTATCTGCAGAGCAGATATTATGATCCGCAGGTTGGTAGGTTTATTAATGCGGATGGATATGTTTCTACAGGTCAGGGACTTCTTGGGTATAATATGTATGCGTATTGTGGGAATAATCCTGTTAACAGAACTGATTCTAGTGGGCAATTTTGGATAACGCTAATTGCTACGGCTTCGGTTGGATTAATAGTTTCTCTTTGCTTTAAATCAAAAGTTAATTTCCAAATAAGTGCTAAAGTAGATAGTGATTCAGAGACAACCACTCGAAATAAACTGATTAACGATCAAAATGGTGATACTGGTAATAATTTTAGGTACGGGTTGTATTCGGCTAAACACAATGCCTGTGAAGTCATTGCAGTCCATAATGCAAAAGTTTTAGAGGGTAAAGAATCTTCGTTATCTGAAACTATGAATGATTTTCAATCAGCGGGTGCAATGATAGGGTTTGGCACTTTTGGCTCCAATCCATATGCAATAGGAGACGTATTAAGTAAAGAAGGCATAGATTATTCAAATGTTGGATTAAGCCGTATGACGGAACCCGGAACATATATTATTTCTTTCTGGAATAACAATGCACCGTGGAATGGATTACATACTGTTGCTGTTAGCTATAACGGAACGACATATACTGCATATAATTTATACGGCAATGGTATAGTTAGTGAAATTGATTTATCTGATTACAGCAAAAGATTTATTTGTGGGTATTATTTGAGGTAGGAGCATGAAAAAATCTTTCTTATTTGTAACTATTATTGTCATATTTATTGTTATGTTGATATCCTGTTGTTTTTATAAAAGTTGGTTAGGTAAACGTCCATGCGATCAGCCTAATACGAATTGGGCTACAAAAGATAAGACGATATCTTTTTCAATAGATGAAAATGGTTCTGGAAATGGTAAAATTGTAATTGACGGAGAAACAGTTGATATATATATAGCAATTGGACCGGCAACCCAAATTGACATATATCCAATAGAAAATGTAATCGGTGATACCATACATGGAAAATATATTGAGCATTGGATAGGTGATTTTAACGGATCCAATAAATTCACCGCTACAGTTAAAATAACTACTTATTTTGAAGTTGACGAAAAGCTTACATTTTACCGTATAGATGATGATTCATCTCAATAATACTGATTTTAATTAAATTAAGGAATATTACAGGGTTCAGTATTCAACGTATTAATATGACAATCTCGGACAGCTTAAAAGGGAGAATAACGCCGACGCGAACAAAACATGGGTATATAGCTATGACGACCGGGGAAATATCACATCGAGAAAGACATATGACTACACGACAGGAACGCTCGGCACGGTTCAGAACACAGACAGCTATGACTACTATGAGCAGTGGGCTGAAGAGGTTTGGAACGATGGTCTTAAGAGCTATAACGGATCGGCGGCATTCACATATGATGCAATAGGCAATCCGGAGACATACAACAACGGATCGACGTATACATTCTTATGGCAGAACGGCATTTAGCATTTTGGTTCAAAATCAGTCTATATGCAATTTGTGATGATTATCATCACATATTTATTGCGCTGTTCGTTCTGTGTTTTATCGGTAGAATGGAGAGCGTGAAAACCGAAAAAATACAAGCCTGCCAGAGCATTTTGAATGTTCCGAAACCTGCATTGAACTCTATAGAAGGATCAATGCAGGTTTTTAATATTGAATTGAAAAATATTTTTGCGATCTATTGACTTTTTTAAAATATCTATTGACTATTTGTATAAAATGTGATAATATCATCGGGTAAACCGAATTGTATTCAATTAATAAACGGTTTAAAAAATAATAATTACAGAGTAAGCATTGTTGCGTCAAGTGCCTTTCGGACGGGGAGTTGCCGAAGGGACGAAAGCGGTCATCCGTTGCGGTAGCAATGCTGCATCCCGCTGTTGCATAAGCGACGTTAAACGCTCCTTTCATGCAGCTTTTGGAATGCTCATGTAAAGGAGGTTTTATTTATGAAAAACAATCGACACACAAGACTATTTGCCAATTTGCGTATTCTTACATTCTGCGCAATGATGGTAGCAATCAGCGCAATTTTCGGAGTGATTGCAAGAGAATTTATGACATTTATGGGTGGACAGATACGCATCACGTTTGAGAACATACCGATCGTACTTTGCGGTATTCTTTTCGGACCTATTGTCGGGGGTATTGTTGGGCTTGCCTCTGATATTATAGCAAGCATTGCTACAAGTCAGAATATTAATTTGTTTATATCCTTAGGTGCCGCATTGGTCGGTGTATTTTCGGGTATAACTTCACTGTTTTTTAAAAATAATAAGTACTCACTTTCATGTATATCGCTCAGCGATTTTATGGGCGAGCTGTTTGGTTCTGTGATATTTAAAACGATCGGTATTGTAATTCTCTATAGCAATCCAATAATTATGACCTTATTGTACAGAAGTATAAATTATTTAGGCATGGCAATTTTGGAAATTGCTATTCTCCGTTTCATTCTTAAAAACAAATCAATAACTTCACTTATAGAGAAAATCAAGGGAAAAAAGTAAATGAACGGCATTGAATATCTTTACAGATTATCAGAAAGAGGGAGCAAGCCCGGACTTGAAAGAATCTTTTCTGCTCTTGAGGAACTTGATAATCCGCAGGATAAGCTGAATGTAATAAATGTGACCGGGACTAACGGAAAGGGCTCATTTTGTGCCATGCTCGGCTCTGCACTGTCTCAAAAATATAAGGTAGGTGTGTTTTCTTCTCCCCATCTTGAAAGCATTACCGAATCTATTGCGATTGGCGGAAGGAATATCGGAGAAGATGAGCTGAGTGCGCTCAGCGAAAAATATCAATATATTTCCGAACGCTTTGAGCTGACTCAATTTGAATATCTGACGGTTTTGTGCGTAATTTATTTTGAGATGCAAAGCGTTGATATTGCAATCATGGAAGTTGGAATGGGCGGTCGAAAAGACGCCACCAACATTTTCAAGCGTAACCTTCTTTCGGTGATAACGGGAATATCTTTGGACCACACTTCATGGCTGGGCAAGAGTATCGAGGAAATAGCGAGAGAAAAATCGGGCATAATAAAAGAGGGATGTCCTGTATATTACGGCGGAAGCGGTGCTGATGATATTATAAAAGATGTCGCAGTAAAAAAGAAAAGCCGATATTTCGGCAGATCTTCAAGAAAAGTCGATATATATATGCTGACTCCCGACAGAAGTATTTTTTCTGTAGATAAGATCAATTATACACTTCGCTTCGGCGGTGAATATCAGATCGAAAATGCATTGAAGGTGCTTGACTGTCTTGACATTATTGATAAGGCAGGCTATTCTTTATCTGCTGATGATATAAAAAACGGACTTCTCAATGTGAAAAGAGCGGGGCGTTTTGAACTTCTGTCATATGACCCCATAGTGATCTTTGACGGCGGACACAATGTTGAATGCATTAATGCTTTTGTGAGATCGCACAGGCTGTATTTCGGCGATCGAAAGAGCGATCTGATAGTCGGGATCATGGCTGACAAGGAGCACGAGCAGATGGTGAAGCTTCTCTCGCCGATTGCCGAGAGGGTATATAGCGTATCACCGAATAATTCACGCGCACTTGATGCCCGGGCTCTTGCAGATGAATTTGAGTCCGAGGGATGTCCGGCGATTGCCGAGCCGTCGTTTGACAGTGCAATAGCTGATTGGAGAAAAAACGGCATGAATACACTTTGCTGTGTAGGCTCGCTTTATTCATATGCAGATTTTAAAAAGGCTGTTTCGGACATAAAATAATTACACCTATAGGAGTGTTGGATAGATCAATGGTTTACGATGTTGCGATTATCGGTGCAGGTGTTACAGGTGCAATGACCGCCTTTCATCTCGCAAAATATGATTTGAAAATTGCAATTATTGAAGAAAAAGAGAGTGTCGGTGCAGGGATCAGTAAGGCAAATTCGGCAATCGTTCACGCAGGCTACGATGCAGTGCCCGGGACTTTGAAGGCAAAGCTGAATGTACGAGGATGCAAACTGATGCCTGAGATATGCCGACAGCTCGGTGTTCATTATCTCAATTGCTCATCTCATGTCGTAGCTTTAAGCGATGAAGATATGAAAACCCTTGAGATGTTGTACAGCAGAGGAAAGCAAAACGGCATTGATGATATTGAGATCATCACGGCGGAAAAGCTTTCTCGGCTTGAAGAAAATATATCACCCGATGCAAAGGCTTCGCTGTGGGCAAAAAGTGCAGGAATTGTTTCACCGTACGGTCTTGCCGTTGCCGCAATCGAGAATGCTTTGACTAACGGTGCTGATATTTTTCTTGAAAGCAAAGTTACCGATATAAAGCAATATGATGATATCATCGAAGTGAGCGCAGGTAGCAATAAGATAAGATCAAGATTTGTCGTAAACGCCGCAGGACTTTATGCCGACAGCTTAGCACGAATGATCGGTGATTGCGTTCCCGATATCACTCCACGCCGTGGCGAATATTATATTCTCGACAGAAACAGCTCTGTAAAGGTGAATTCTGTTATATTCAGATGTCCGAGTGAAAAAGGGAAGGGAGTTCTCGTATCTCCCACCGTTCACGGCAATATCATTGTCGGACCGAGTGCCGAGGTGATTCATGACAAAGATGACAAAGATACAACTCAGCAGGGACTTGAGTTTGTTAAGAAAGCGGCACTTACGCTTGTTCCGTCACTCAGACTTTCTGACACTATAACGACCTTTGCAGGAATACGCCCGACACCCTCGAGCGGTGACTTTTTTATAAGACAGTCCGAATCGATAAAGGGGTTGATCAATGCCGTCGGAATTGAATCACCCGGTCTTGCATCCGCTCCTGCCACCGGTGAATATATCGCACAAATGCTTTTTTCTATCGGACTTTCTGCAACGAAACGTGCTAACTATATTGAAACGACCCGAAAATCGGGTAATATCAAAATGTTTGCCGAAATGTCAGATGAGGAAAAGAGGCATGCTATAGCCAATGACAGCTCATATGGAAGGATAATATGCAGATGTGAGAGCGTGACCGAGGGAGATATCAAGGCAGTACTGCAATCACCCCTACCCTCATACAGCACAGATGATATCAAACGCCGAACAAGGGCAGGAATGGGCAGATGTCAGAGCGGATTTTGTCAGCCTTCTGTTGCAAAGCTGATTGCCGAGCATCACGGCAGTTCGCTTGACAGTATAACCAAATGCGGAGGCAGATCCAAGCTACTTGAATCTGTTTGCCCTAAAGGAGGCGGCAGCGATGGCAGATAAAAAGCTTATAATAATAGGCGGAGGGCCTGCCGGTCTTGCCGCCGCAATATCTGCGAATGACAATGGTATAAAAGCGGAAGACATTCTTATTCTTGAACGTGACAGGGAACTCGGCGGAATATTGAATCAGTGTATTCATTCAGGCTTCGGACTTCACCGTTTTGGAAAAGAAATGACGGGACCTGAATATGCCGAATCATTTATATCGCAAATCAAGGAGAGGAACATTCCTTATCTGACCGATTGCATGGCGACAGATCTCAGCCCTGACAAAATGGTGACATTTGTTTCACCCGATGCCGGATATAACTGCATGTCTGCCGATGCAATAATTCTTGCTATGGGTTGCAGAGAACGTCCCCGCGGTGCTCTCGGCATATACGGTTCAAGACCGAGCGGAATTTACACGGCAGGAACTGCGCAGAAATATGTGAACATTGAAGGATATATGCCAGGAAAGCGAGTCGTAATTCTCGGTTCCGGAGATATCGGACTTATTATGGCAAGGAGAATGACGCTTGAGGGAGCGAAGATTCTTGCAGTAGCCGAAATTATGCCATTTTCAAGTGGACTTGCGAGAAATATTTCACAGTGTCTTGACGATTTCGGAATTCCGCTTTATCTTTCTCACACTGTCGTATCGGTCAGAGGAAGAGAGAGACTTGAAGGTGTTGTTCTTGCCAAGGTCGATGAGAACAGACGACCGATCAAGGGAAGCGAGCTTGAATTTGACTGCGATACACTCCTTCTTTCATGCGGACTTATCCCCGAAAACGAGCTTTCCGCTTGCGCCGGAGTTAAGCTTGACGGCATAACTAAGGGAGCTATTGTCAACGAGAGCAGAATGACAGACATTGACGGAATTTTTGCCTGCGGAAATGTTCTTCACGTCCACGATATCGTTGATTTCGTGAGCGAGGAGGCCGAAATAGCGGGAAAGGGTGCGGCTGAATATATTCTCTCAAAAAAATTAGAGTACAAAGCTATTCCCGTGAAGCCTGTCGGCAAGGTGAGATATACAGTCCCTCAGCTTATATCCGACACTTCGGGAAATGTCAAAGTATATTTCAGAGTTTCGGATAAACTGAAAAAAACAAGTATAGAAGTCAGATCTGGCGATGAATTGCTCTTACAGAGTACAAAACCGGCAATCAATCCGTCTGAAATGCAATATATCATACTTTCGGGCGATAAGATTAAAAAGGCACTCACAAAGGGTGAGATCAGCGTGTCTGCAACCGAGATATAAAATCAATGGAGATAATATAATGGAAGAAATTGCAAAAACAACCGAATTCACCTGTATTGTCTGCCCGATAGGTTGCCATATCACTGCGGCTCTTGACGCTAACGGCAAGCCGATCTCTATAAAAGGGAATTCATGCCCTCGAGGAAAACAATTTGTGATGTCCGAGCTTACGGATCCGCAAAGGGTATTGACATCGACAGTGAGAATCGAGTCGGCAAGATATAAGCTTCTGCCGGTACGCACCGACAGGGCTATTCCGAAATCCGAGCTTTTAAGGGCTATGGATATTGTAAATTCTATATCACTGAAAGCGCCGATAAGGCTCGGTGATGTCATAAGAGAGAATTTTATTGTCGACGGTTGCAACCTTATCGCTTGCAAGAGCGTTGATGAATAAGACTGAATAACAAAATATCCTTCCTGTTGCTTTGTACTAAAGCTTCGGGAAGGATATTTTATTATTAGAAATAAATCAATATTCTTTGAATTTTGCAACAAGCTTTTGCGTGTCGGTGAATCTGTCATACTGATATGACGAACCCATAACGAGCATTATGACCTTTCTGCTGTTATACTCTGCGGCACTTACAAGGCAATATCCCGCCTGTTCGGTATGTCCCGTTTTCAGCCCGATTATTTCGGGGCAGTAGTAGGGAGAGGTGTGGTCAAGCATCAGATTTCTGTTTGTCCATGTCTGAACTCTGCCGCTCTCATAGGTCACGGTGTCGCTTTGCATCGACATATACCCTGCGATCACTTCATTTTCAAGTGCCATACGGGCGATCTTGAAAAGGTCTTCTACAGTTGTATAGTGGTTGTCATCGTGCAGACCGTCCGGAGTCACAAAGTGGCTTCCGCTCAGCCCCTCCGATTTGGCGTATTCGTTTACCTTATCAATGAATGCCTTTATGGCAGTCTGTACGTTTGCATTTTGGTTGCCGAGAATCTTATAGCCTGCCCAATACATATGCCGCATCGTTTCCGCTCGGCAAAAGCATTCCTTCGATTATCATCCGCACGGTAAGGCGATCGCCTTTTGATATATTTGCAAATGACGAGTGGGGATTCACGAGTGAGATCTCATTGCCTGCGGTTATTATTTCATCGAGCGAGAGAAGATCCATACCTACATGTATCATATACAGCTTGGTCATCGAGGCAGGATATATTTTTGTACCCTCGTCAAGGTTTTTCATATATACGAATCTGTCCTCATACATGTCATAGACAGCTGACGAGCTTGATTTCAGCGATACGGACGAAAAGTCATAATTCCGGTAGACTATCTCGGTAGGTGTGGGTGTAACAGATGGCGAGGGAGTCGGAGTTGTAGGCGATACGGTTGTATTTGGCGAAGAGATCGTTTTTCCTGCTGTCTGCAAAGCTGACGTCTGCGCCTGCACCGTGTCGGTATCGGTAACAGGTGTAGTTAAATGAGGAAGGGGAATTGTAGTTCTGTCGCTTTGGCATGAAACAAAAATCATGCAGATAACAAGCAATAAAAGAATGGAAAGCTTTTTTCGCATTTTCTATACTCCGTTTTTTACATTCTCCGAATCGGAAAATAATAAATTATGTAATATTGAACTTATCCCTGAAGTCGCTCATTGCTTTTGATATTTTGATCTCCTGCGGACAGACCTTCTCACAGCCGCCGCATCCTATGCAGGCACTCGGACGTGATTCAAGGCTCATGGCGAGGATCTTTTCTTTAGCGTCGCTGTTGCCGCCCGACAGGCAGTGAGTATTATAGATATCAAGTATTGTCGGAATATCAAGTTTTTTCGGGCATTTTTCGGTGCAGTAACGGCATGATGTGCAGGGGAGCGTTCCCTTTGATGTTATTTTAGCCGAAATGTTGAAAAGCAATTCAATTTCATTTTTGTTTAGCGGCTCCCCTGTGCTGAATATCCTGATATTCTCCTTGAGCTGTTCGAGACTTGACATTCCCGAAAGCGTCAGAATAAGCTGTGGGAACGATTGGATGAATCTGAACGCCCATTCTACATTTGAGCGTGAGGAATCTGCTTCTTTCAGCATTTCGTCATACTCACTGTCGAGATTCACAAGACGGCCGCCGCGCAGAGGTTCCATTACCCATACGGGAATGTTGTATTTATCAAGCAGTTCGATCTTTTCCTTTGCATTCTGGAAATGATAATCCATCCAGTTTATTTGCAATTGGCAGAATTCCATATATTTTCCGTATTTCTCGAGGAATTTCTGAAGAACCTCAAGATTTCCGTGGCATGAAAATCCGAGATGCTTTATTCTGCCGTTTCTTTTTTGCTCATACAGGTAATCAAAAACGCCGAGTTTTTCATCGAGGTAGCCGTCAACATTTCCGTTGCTGACATTATGGAAGAGATAAAAATCGAAATAATCAACTCTGCATTTTTCGAGCTGTTTCTCAAATATTTCGGAAGTTCTGGAGAGCAGTGAGCGATCATATCCCGGGAATTTTGATGCAAGAAAATAACTCTCTCTCGGATATTTTGAAAGAATTTTTCCCATGACGGTCTCGGATTGTCCCGAGTGATATGCCCATGCCGTGTCAAAATAATTTACGCCGGACTTTATCGCATAATCGACAATTTCGGCTGTCTTTTCGATATCTATATCGGCATAATCTTCGCTTGCGAGAGGGAAACGCATACACCCGAGTCCGAGTGCCGGAATTTTTTCTCCTGAAAAATCTTTATATATCATATTCATGACCATGGCTTTCGCATTGCGAAAGCTTCCTTTCTTTCGGAATTGGGGCTGGTTTGGCGGAGCAAAATCGCCGCCACATTGGTGGCGAAAGCCACAAAACGCTGTTTGAAAGATTTATCTTTCAAACTTATTTCCTTTCATTTTTAATCGGATTCGCCTGTTTCGGCGGTGACGTCTTTAAATGATATTGCTGTAACATATCCCGATCTTTCGGAATATGTTATCTCGCCGCTGAATTTACGATCATCTTTTATGTGATCGAGTTCATCCGGGAATATCTCCGATATAATTGTCAATCTTTTTTCATCACCGCTATTATCGGTATATTTTATGTATCCTCTGCCATCAATTTCGCCCGAATAGCTGAATTCGCCTTCTATGCTGACAAAGCTGTTTTTTTCAATATCGTCGGATATGTTGCCTATCCTGTCGATTCGGTCGATAAAAAAACATACTATAATAACGAGTGCAATTATGGCAAAAAAACCGTATGTAACTCGGAACGGCTTTCTTGCGGTTTTATCGGTGCTTTTTTTATCACTATCACACTTTAACCTGTCACTGCGTTTCAAATATAAGAGCAGAACGAGCATAAGAGCGGCGATTAAAATAATGATTGAATACGTCGTGACTTCCGCTATTATTCCGCTTTTTATTTTTTCAAGAATTTCAATCATTTAATCATACCTGCTTTGAAGATCATTCCATGATGATCGGCAATTATTATTCCGATATATTCAATATGAAAATAGGGGGAACTCATTTTTAAGCTCCCCCATAATAAGATAATTGGTCAGTCTATAACTTCGATCCAGCCCTTGGGTGCTTCTATAGTACCGAGCTGAATTCCTCTGAGGGTCTCATACAGCTTTTTCGTGATCGGGCCCATCTCCTGCATTCCGCTCGGGAAGCAGATCTCGCCGTCATGTGTGACTATCTTTCCGACAGGGGATATAACTGCGGCTGTTCCACAAAGTCCGCATTCCGCAAGATCTTTGACTTCTTCAAGAGCGATCTGCCTTTCTTCAACTTGGAGTCCGAGATAATCCTTTGCAACCTGAACGAGTGACCGTCTTGTGATCGAAGGAAGTATCGAATCGGATTTCGGAGTGATGACCTTATTGTCCTTGGTGACAAAGAGGACGTTCGCTCCGCCTGTTTCCTCGATGTAAGTACGTGTTTGAGGGTCAAGGTATATATTCTCGTCAAAGCCCTTTTCGTGAGCGTCTACGATATTGTATAAGCTCATGGCATAGTTAAGTCCTGCTTTGATATTTCCTGTTCCACGGGGAGCTGCTCTGTCAAGATCGGAGATCCTGACTGTAAGAGGCTTGACACCGCCCTTGAAATAAGGACCGACAGGTGTTGCGAAAAGTCTGAATTGGAATTCGTTTGCGGGTTTTACGCCGATTATCGCATCATATCCGAACATGAAAGGACGCAGATAGAGTGAAGCTCCTGTTCCGTAAGGCGGAACCCAGTTCTTGTTTGCGGCTACTGTCTGTCTTACCGCATCAAGGAAGCGTTCCTTGGGGAAGACCGGCATTTTCATTTTTTCGCATGATGCGATCATTCTCTCAGCGTTGAGGTCGGGACGGAATGTGACTGTTTTTCCGTCAACGGTCTGATATGCCTTGAGTCCTTCAAAGCAGGTCTGTGCATATTGTAATACGCATGCACATTCGCTCATTGTAATATTAGCGTCTTCGGTGAGACAGCCATCGTCCCACGCACCGTTTTTAAAGTTAGAAACATATCTTTTGTCGGTTTTTATATATGAAAAACCGAGTTCGTTCCAATTTATCTCCATTTTGTTTTTTCCTTTCAACATATTTTGGGTATTGTTATAATTTACTGTGAAAGCAGGCTGTCAATCAGCTGTCTTGCGAGTCTTGCTGATCTTCCGCCACGCTCGAGTGCGAATCGCTCGGCGATCAGATCAAGCTCCTTTGTAGGCATACCGATTCCTGATTTTTCGGCAAGCTGATGCACGATCTCGAGATATGTCTGCTTGTCTGGTTTGCTGAATGTGATGTGGAGTCCGAAGCGTTCCGAAAATGAAAGCAGCTCCTGCATTGTATCGTTTTTGTGAATATCGTCACCATCTCTGTCTGAAAAGCGTTCGCCTATGACGTGTCTGCGATTGCTCGTTGCATAGATTACCGTATTTCCCGATCTTGCTGAAACCGATCCTTCAAGGATAGCCTTGAGATGGCTGAATGATTCGTCGACACTGGTAAACGAGAGATCGTCTATAAATATGATAAATTTAAGGGGATTCTCGGCAAGAGTGTCAAGCAGTGATCCGATCTTCATTATCTGATCTTTGCGAATTTCGATAATTCGCAGTCCATTGCCGTAAAGCTCGTTCGCAATTGCCTTTATTGTCGAGGATTTGCCCGTTCCGGCATCGCCTGTCAGGAGTACATTTGCGGCAGGTTTACCGTCAAGCAATGCTTTGGTGTTCGCAATCACACGGCTTCTTTGCTCTGTATATCCAATCAGGTCGGACAGTTTTGTCCGGTCGGGGTGGCAGATCGGAATAATATTGCCGTCATCGTCCATGCTGAACATGTGATTCTGAGCATACATTCCGTATCCATTTTTATTGATATTTGCGATATGCCTATTGAATGAAGAAATAATGTCAATTCCTTCCGAAGTGAATCGGGGAAGGGGAATGTCACTGTCGATGAGTGAGCATAGCCAATCACATTCGACGTTTGCTATCCTTTGAAGTATTTTCAGCTCCCGTTCCACACTTTCGGCTATCTCCTTCGGGATAACTTTTTTTGCATCCTTATTTCCACACGCCCTGATATAGAAGTTATCTGCTTTATTACAAAGTTCTTCAATATAAAGATCGATATGCCCTCCGTTTGCTGAATACAAATCGGACACGAAATCACAGTACAGTGAGACAGACGGCTGCTCTAAAAATCTCCGAAGGGTTGAGATAATTTGATCCTGTCTTATACTTTTGAAGACAGTCAGGCTGTCTATCTGATTTTTCAGTTCTTTGATTTCCATATATTTTATCGATTCAAAAATTTCAGTTGAGTATAGCACCAGATGCTCCGCCGCTCACGAGCGATGCATAGCGTTTGAGATATCCCGAAAGCTCTTTTGTCTTGGGGACAAAGTTCTTTCTTCGCTCGGCTATGACTTCATCCGAAACTTTGAGTTCAATTTTGTTTGCAGGGATATCGATAGATATGATATCGCCTTCTTCAACAAGACCGATAAGACCGCCGTTTGCCGCTTCGGGAGTGATGTGTCCGACACATGCTCCTCTTGTGGCACCGCTGAATCTTCCGTCTGTGATGAGTGCAACGCTGTTTCCGAGTCCCATGCCCATTATAGCCGACGTCGGATTGAGCATTTCACGCATACCGGGACCGCCCTTAGGTCCTTCATAACGTATAACGACAACATCACCCGGCTTGATCTTTCCGGCATTTATTGCAGCCTGTGCGTCTTCCTCGCAGTCAAATACTCTTGCAGGGCCTTCATGAGTGAGCATTTCGGGCAGGACTGCTGAGCGTTTTACCACGCTTCCTTCAGGAGCAAGGTTTCCTCTTAAAACTGCAATTCCGCCTGTGACACTGTAGGGGTTGTCGATCGGTCTTATAACATCGTGATTGAGATTTATGCAATCCTTTATGTTTTCACCGACAGTTTTTCCCGTTACGGTCATGCACTGAGTGTTCAGTAGTCCCTTCTTGTTCAGCTCGTTCATTACGGCGTATACGCCGCCTGCTTCGTCAAGCTCCTCGATATATGTTCTTCCTGCAGGAGCAAGATGACAGAGATTCGGAGTCTTTTCGCTGATTTGGTTTGCGATATCGAGATTGATCTCGATTCCGCATTCGTGTGCGATGGCAGGGAGGTGGAGCATACTGTTTGTAGAGCATCCGAGTGCCATATCGACTGTAAGTGCGTTAATTATCGCTTCTTTTGTCATTATGTCACGGGGACGGATATCTCTTCTGAGCATTTCCATGACTGCCATTCCTGCATGCTTTGCAAGCTCAATTCTTGCAGAATATACGGCAGGGATCGTTCCGTTTCCGCGGAGTCCCATTCCGAGTGCTTCGGTGAGGCAGTTCATCGAGTTTGCGGTGTACATACCCGAGCATGAGCCGCATGTCGGACAGGTCTTGCATTCATATTCATACAGTTTTTCTTCGCTGATCTTTCCTGCATTGTATGCACCGACAGCTTCCGAAATTGATGAAAAGCTTGTTTTTCCGCCGTCAACATGTCCTGCAAGCATTGGTCCGCCGCTTACGAAAACGGTTGGAACATTTACCCTTGCCGCCGCCATGAGAAGTCCGGGGACGTTTTTGTCACAGTTGGGAACCATGACAAGTGCGTCAAAGCCGTGCGCAAGTGCCATTGCTTCTGTCGAATCGGCGATAAGATCACGGGTGACAAGCGAGTATTTCATTCCCTTGTGACCCATTGCGATGCCGTCGCATACTGCAATTGCCGGGAATACAATAGGTGTTCCTCCTGCCATTGCAACTCCTATGCGGACAGCCTCAACTATTTTATCTATATTCATGTGACCGGGTACGATTTCATTATAGGAGCTGACTATTCCGACGAGCGGACGGTCGATCTCTTCTTTTGTGAGTCCCAGTGCATGATAAAGTGCACGGTGCGGTGCATTATTTGCCCCATGCTTAAGATTATCGCTCAACATTGTTTTTTCTGCCTTTCTTATTCTTGGCTTTATTTTTTTAAATGATCTGACCTGTATTATATAATTTTAATGCACGGGGCAGATCGTATGATCTTTTTGCCCCGGGCATATATTTTTCGATCAGTTATTGATGAGCTTGTCCTCGTCGCTCCATGAGTAGAGTTTGCGGATCTCTTCGCCGATAACTTCTGCGGGGTGCTCTTTTGCAAGCTTACGCATAGCGTTGAAGTGAACCTGTGCCCCTGAGTCGGACATATCAAGAAGGAATTCCTTAGCGAATGTTCCGTCCTGGATATCCTTGAGGATCTTTTTCATTGTAGCCTTTGTTTCGGCTGTGATGAGCTTGGGACCTGTGACATAATCGCCGTATTCGGCTGTGTTGGAGATCGAATATCTCATTCCAGAGAATCCGCTCTGATAGATGAGGTCAACGATAAGCTTCATTTCGTGGATACATTCAAAATATGCATTTCTGGGGTCGTATCCTGCTTCGCAAAGTGTTTCAAAGCCTGCCTGCATAAGTGCACATACGCCTCCGCAGAGAACTGCCTGCTCACCGAAGAGGTCTGTTTCGGTTTCTGTTCTGAAGGTCGTTTCAAGAACGCCTGCTCTTGCTCCGCCGATTCCGAGGGCGTATGCAAGTCCGATATCCCATGCATCTCCTGTTGCATCCTGTTCAACTGCGATAAGGCATGGAACACCTTTGCCTGCGAGATATTCGCTTCTGACTGTATGTCCGGGGCCCTTGGGAGCTATCATGATAACGTTGACATTCTTGGGGGGCTTTATGCATCCGAAATGAATGTTGAAGCCGTGTGCGAATGCGAGAGTCTTTCCCCCTGTGAGGTTGGGTTCAATGCTTTCTTTATAGAGCTTAGCCTGTTTTTCATCGTTGATGAGAATCATGATGACATCGGCATTTTTAGCTGCCTCAGCTGAGGTCATAACCTTAAGTCCCTGTGCTTCAGCCTTTGCCCAGCTCTTGCTTCCTTCATAAAGACCGACGATTACATTAACGCCGCTGTCTTTGAGGTTGAGGGCGTGTGCGTGACCCTGTGAACCGTAACCGATTATTGCTACTGTTTTTCCTGCGAGCTTCTGGAGATCGCAATCCTGCTGATAGAATATTCTTGCCATTTTTAATTCCTCTTTACCATAATTATAAATTTATTTGTTTATTTGATCATTCAATATGCTCTTTCATTGTACTGCCGCCTTTTGAGAGTGATACAATACCTGTACGGCAGATCTCGAGAATCGTATATTCACGCATGACATTGATGAAATCGTCTATACGGCTGCTGTCATCGGTCAGCCTGATCGTTATAGAATCTCTTGTGTAGTCAACAGTTGTTGCGTTGAATACATTTGCCGTTGACATGATGACCTGACGGTTTTCCGCTTCGTTTTTCATCTTTATCAGGAGAAGCTCATAGCTTACCGAGTTATCGTGATCGAACTCGTCAACCGACATAACATCCGTGAGCTTATACAGCTGATTGACAAGCTGTTGCTTGCCGCCCTGATCGCCCTCAAATGTGATCGTTATACGTGAATATTCGCTTGTTTCTGTTTCGCTGACTGTCAGCGCACTGATGTTGAACTGACGGCGGCGGAACATACTTGTAACTCTGTTCAGAACACCGAACTGGTTTTTTACGAGTACTGCAACTATATATTTAGCCATCTCAGTCACCTACCCTTGTAATAATATCATCCATCGAGCCGCCGGGAGGAAGCATCGGGAGAACGAACTCGTCTTTGTCTATTCTGCAGTCAATTACATAAGGACACTCTGATGCAAATGCACGGCTGAGTGCACTCTCAAGCTCTTCGGGAGTATTTACCGCTTCGCCCTGTGCTCCGAATGCCTTTGCAAGTGATGCAAAATCTGTCTTTCTGTTCAGGATCGTATTTGAATAGTGTTTGTTAAAGAAGAGAGTCTGCCATTGACGAACCATTCCGAGAACTCCGTTGTTCATCAGTAAAACGACAACGGGTATATTGTATGTAACGGCTGTTGCAAGCTCTGTAAGGCACATGCCGAAGCTTCCGTCGCCTGTAACAAGCACGCTGCGCTCTCCGCTTGCATAAGCCGAGCCGATAGCCGCTCCAAGTCCGAAGCCCATTGTTCCGAGTCCGCCAGATGTGACGAATGTACGGTTGCTTCTGAATACAAGGTTCTGTGCCGCCCACATCTGATGCTGTCCGACATCTGTAGCAACAGGTGTTGTCGGCAGCAGGTGGCGGTTGAGTGCAGATATGACATTCTGAGGGCTCATATCGTCACGCTGTGGTGTCTGTGCTTTCTCTTCCTGTCTGAGTGTTTCGATCCTGCTCCACCATTCGGGGTGCTTTGTTTCTTTTATAAGCGGAAGAAGCTTTTCGAGCGTCTTTTTGAGGTCTCCTCTGAGTCCGCAGCTTACCGGTATATTCTTTGAAAGCTCTGAACCGTCGATATCTATATGTACTATTTTTGCCTTAGGAGCAAACTTTGTACGGTTGCCCGTTACTCTGTCGTTGAAACGGACGCCGAGAGCTATAATGCAGTCTGCGTTATGCATTGCCATGCTTGATGTATAATGTCCGTGCATGCCCTGCATTCCGACAAAACGGGGATGCTCTGTGGGGATACATGAAAGTCCCATTATAGAACAGCCTATAACTGCATCGATCTTTTCAGCGAGTGCGAGCATTTCTTCTCTTGCTCCCGAGTTGATAAGCCCGCCGCCGAAATATACATACGGTCTTTCTGCGGTGTTGATGCAGTCTGCCGCTTCTTTTATGCGTATATCCTTTGCGGCTTTCGGCTCGTCCTTTTCTACGGGTGCTTTCGGCTCGAATTCACATTCGGCAATCTGGACATTTTTCGGAATGTCTATGAGCACCGGACCGGGTCTGCCCGATTTTGCGATTTTGAACGCCTCTCTCATTATATCAGCAAGCTCTTTGACATCTCCGACTATATAATTGTGCTTTGTTATCGGAAGCGTTACTCCAGTGATGTCGACCTCTTGGAATGAGTCCGAGCCTATCTGCGATGTCGGAACATCTCCGCAGATTGCTACCATCGGAATCGAATCAAGGTATGCATTCGCTATACCTGTTACGAGGTTTGTTGCACCGGGGCCTGATGTCGCAATTACGACACCTACTTCACCCGATACTCTTGCAAAGCCGTCTGCCGCATGGACAGCGCCCTGCTCATGTGCGGTGAGAACATGTTCAATCTCATCGCTGTATTTATACAATGAATCGTAGACATTGAGTATCTGACCGCCCGGATAGCCGAAAACGACTTTGCATCCCTGCTCGATCAGCACTCTGACTACAATATCAGCACCTGTTAATTTCATTTTGCTCTCCTTAGTTTTTATTTTTTGGGGAACTTTCTGTAGAAAGTTCCCTGTGAAGCTTTCTTTAGAAAGATTCACATTTACCCCATCAAAGACTTTAAAAAAGTTGGAGGGCATGGGTATTTCCGCTACGGTTTAGCAATATTTGAACTGCTTGCACTGTAGCCGTCATGTGGGGACCCCTGCCCAACACGGTGGATTTAAGTTACATTAGATATAGAATTCTATGTTATACTGTTTCATTTAATAAGCGAAACTATGATCTTTCCGCATTCACTGCATCCGACCTTCTTGCATTTTGACGCCTCTTCGGGCGATGTGGGCATAATGTCGGCTGTTCTGTATCCCATGTCGAGATATTCGGACACTGCATTTTCGATTGCCGATGCTTCTTTATCCATATCGAAGCTGTATCGGAGCATCATTGCCGCCGAAAGGATCGTTCCTATCGGGTTGGCGATATCCATTCCAGCAATATCGGGTGCTGAGCCATGGATAGGCTCATACAGTCCGCATGTTGTTGCGCCGAGACTTGAAGATGGAATCATGCCGATAGAGCCTGTGATCTGCGATGCTTCGTCCGATAGTATATCGCCGAACATATTTTCGGTCACTATAACATCGAACTGCGAAGGATTCTTGACGATCTGCATTGCACAGTTGTCAACAAGCATATCGCTGAGTGTGACATCGGGATATTCATCGGCAAGTCGGTGCATGACCTTTTTCCAGAGTCTGCTTGAATCGAGGACATTGCTCTTTTCGACAGAACAGAGCTTTTTGTTTCTCTTTCTTGCCGTTTCAAAGCCGATGCGTCCTATGCGTTCAATTTCGCTCTCAGAATAGGTCAGGATATCTTTTGCAACATTCTCACCGTTTTCCTCAAGTGTTTCATGTTTTCCGAAATAAATTCCGCCGGTAAGCTCACGCACGATAACGAAATCGATTCCTTTTTCTACTACAGAATCCTTCAGAGGCGATGCCGAAGCTAATTGTTTCCATATCTTTGCGGGGCGGTTGTTACTGTAGACCTGCATTCCTGCACGCAGTCTGAGAAGCCCTTTTTCGGGTCTTTTATCACCGGGAAGGAAATTCCACTTTTCTCCGCCGACAGCTCCTAAAAGCACGCTGTCCGATTCAAGACAGATATCGAGCATTTCTTTCGGGAGGGGATCGCCGTATTTATCGATTGCGTTTCCGCCCATATAGACATCGGTATAACTAAACTCATGTCCGTAGATTTGCGCAACCTTATCGAGTACATTCAATGCCTGAGTCACTATCTCGGGTCCGATTCCGTCGCCTTTTATTACTGCTATGTTTTTCTTCATTATTATATTATGACCATGGCTTTCGCATTGCGAAAGCTTCCTTTCTCTGTGGAATTGGGGCTGGTTTTGCCCTGCAAAATCGCCGCCGCATCGGTGGCGAAAGCCACAAAACACTGTCTGAAAATTTATTTTCAGACTTTACCTCCCTGACCGAGCGAAGCTAAAAGTCCGCCGCATTTTATTATATTCTGAATAAAAGGAGGGAATGGCTGAGCCTTGAAGCTCTTTCCGGTAGTTTCGTCTGTAATGACGCCTGTGTCAAAATCTACACTTACGCTGTCGCCCGCCGAAATTTCATCGACAGCCTGAGGACATTCGAGTATCGGAAGTCCTATATTGATAGCGTTTCTGTAGAATATGCGTGCATAGCTTTTTGCAATTACGCATCCGACGCCGCATGTCTTAATAACGAGAGGTGCATGCTCACGTGATGAGCCGCAACCGAAGTTCTTTCCGGCTACAATTATATCGTCCTTTTTTACATTTTTTACGAAATCTTTATCGATGTCCTCCATGCAGTGCAACGCAAGTTCATTGGCATTGGAGGTATTCAGATAGCGTGCAGGGATGATAACGTCTGTATCGACATTATCGGGATATTTAAAAACTTTTCCGCTTGCCTTCATTTTTCAGTCCTCCTTAGCGTAGTTTTCGCACTCTGTTATATAGCCTGTCAGTGCACTTGCCGCCGCTGTATGCGGTGATGCGAGATAGACCTCGCTGTCAACATGTCCCATTCTTCCGACAAAGTTTCTGTTCGTTGTTGCAATGCAACGCTCATTTGCGGCGAGAATTCCCATATATCCGCCGAGACAGGGACCGCATGTCGGGGTGGAAACGACTGCTCCTGCATCGATAAATGCTGTATAATATCCACGTGTTACGCACTCACGCAGGATCTGCATTGTGCCGGGAATTATGATACAGCGGACGCCGTCAGCAATTTTCTTTCCTTTTAATATATTATAAGCGACTTCCATGTCCTCAAGTCTGCCGTTTGTACAGCTTCCTATGACTACCTGATCGATCTTTATATCGTGAAGCTCGCTTGCAGGTCTTGTGTTCTCGGGAAGGTGCGGACAGCTTACTATCGGAACGATCTTCGACAGGTCGATCTCGATAGTTTCGTCATATTCGGCGTCTGCATCGGCTTCATAAATAACCGGCTTTCTTTCGCATCTTCCTTCCATATATTTTATTGTGACATCGTCAACCGGGAAGATTCCGTTTTTTGCACCTGCCTCGATTGCCATATTGCATATGCAAAGACGGTCGTCCATCGAAAGAGTTTTAACGCCCTCTCCGCTGAATTCCATACTCCTGTAAAGTGCACCGTCAACGCCGATCATACCGATGATGGTCAGGATCACATCTTTACCGCTGCAATTCGAGGGAAGAGCACCCGACAATACAAATTTTATTGCCGAGGGGACTTTGAACCATGCAACCCCTCTTGCCATACCTGCCGCCATATCTGTAGATCCGACACCTGTGGAAAACGCACCGAGTGCTCCGTATGTACATGTGTGGCTGTCAGCTCCGATTATACAATCGCCTGCCGTGACAACACCCTGTTCGGGAAGCAGTGCGTGCTCAATGCCCATTTTTCCGACATCGTAAAAGTGGCTCACACAATGCTCACAGGCAAAACTGCGGCAACACTTTGACTGCTCAGCCGCCTTGATATCCTTGTTGGGTACAAAGTGGTCGAGAACTATTGCAATTCTGTCCTTGTCGAAAACAGAGTCAAAGCCTGCTTTTTTGAATTCATTAACAGCTACCGGAGTTGTAATGTCGTTTCCGAGAACGATATCGAGCTTACAGTTGATAAGCTGTCCTGCAACCACCTTTTCAAGTCCCGCATGGGATGCGAGGATCTTTTGTGTCATTGTCATTCCCATATTTTGTTCAGCCTCTCATTTCATCATATTTCCGAAGGCACTGAGCAGTGCATCGGTACTTGCGTGGATAATATCGGTGTTTGTACCGACTCCCCAACTTATCTGTCCTTCACCGTTGCGTATGCCTATATATGCCGCCGCAACGCTTCCCGAGCCTCTTTCCTGCATACTGTGTTCTGTATATACATCAAGCAGGTATTGAACTCCTGTATATTTTTTTAGTGCGTTGCTCACTGCATCAAGCGATCCATTGCCCTCAGAATGAATAAGAGATTGCTTTCCGTCCTTTTCAAACGTAATAGCCGCACTTACCTTGTCGCCGTTTCTTATGAACTGCGTATTTATTACCTTTATCGGTGCATTGTCTATAAAATAATTCTCTTTGAATATTGCCAGAATTTCCTCACTCTTGAGCTCACGGTGTTCCGCATCCGAAATACCCTTGCAAAGATATCCGAAGTGTGAACGCATTTCGCCCGGCAGTACATATCCGTACTGCTTTTCAAGCAGGTAGCTGATGCCGCCCTTTCCGCTCTGCGAATTGATCCTTATGACATCGGCATCGTATGTACGGCTTATATCGGTCGGGTCGATCGGAATGTAGGGAACCGTCCATTTTGAAGAGCCCTTTTCCTCACGGTATTTCATGCCCTTTGCAATTGCATCCTGGTGACTTCCCGAGAATGCCGCAAAGACGAGCGAACCGGCATATGGAGAGCGTTCCGATACCTTCATTCCGGTGCATGCCTCATATTCCGCAACAAGCGAGGGCATGTCCGAAAAATCAAGCTTTGGATCTACACCGTGTGAATACATATTCATCGCAAGTGTGATGATATCGACATTTCCCGTGCGTTCGCCGTTTCCGAAGAGTGTTCCTTCAATACGGTCTGCTCCTGCAAGAAGTGCAAGCTCGGCATCGGCAACACCGGTGCCCCTGTCATTGTGCGGATGGATCGATACCGTAACGAATTCACGGTATTTGAGGTTCTCACACATATATTCGACCTGGCTTGCGTAAACATGAGGGAGACTCATTTCCACGGTCACTGGCAGGTTGATGATTACATTGTTTGTTTCGGACGGCTCGAGAATATCGAGAACCGCATTGCAGACCTCAAGTGCGTACTCTGGCTCTGTGCCTGTGAAGCTCTCGGGCGAATATTCAAATCTGAAATTGCCTTCATACTCGCTTGCGAGCTTTTTGACGAGTTTTGCTCCGTCAATTGCTATCTGCTTGATCTCTTCCTTCGATTTGCGGAAGACCTGTTCGCGCTGTGCCACGCTGACCGAGTTGTAAAAATGTATTATGGCACTCGGAGCACCTTTGCAGGCGTCAAATGTTTTGCGTATTATATGTTCACGGCACTGTGTGAGGACCTGCACCGTCACATCGTCCGGAATCATATTATTGTCTATAAGTGTGCGGAGAAATTCATATTCTGTCTCGCTTGCTGCAGGGAAGCCGACTTCGATTTCTTTAAATCCGATATTAAGCAGTTTTTTGTAAAAGCGGAGCTTTTCTTCAAGGTTCATCGGGATCACAAGACTCTGATTTCCGTCACGCATATCGACACTGCACCATATCGGTGCTTTTTCTATATGATCTTTATTTACCCATTTATTGTGTATTCCGGGGGCTGGATAATATCCTATGCCGTATTTTTGGCTGTTCATTTCAGATCTTTTTCCTTTCGGCAATTACTTCAACTTCTACAAGTACATTTTTGGGAAGTGTTTTCACGGCAACGCATGAACGTGCAGGTTTGGAGCTGAAATACTGTCCGTATACTCCGTTGAACGCCGCAAAATCAGCCATATCCTGAAGGAAGCAAACAGTCTTCACCGCATCATCTAACGATGAGCCTGCCTCCTGCAAAACGGCTGTGAGGTTTTTGCAGACCTGATTTGTCTGCTCTTCAATGCCGCCCGGAACGATATTGCCTGTTGCCGGGTCGATTGCTATCTGTCCCGATGTGAATACGAGATCGCCTGTGATGACCGCCTGACTGTACGGTCCTATCGCCTGTGGTGCTTTATCTGTATGTACTTTAATGCTCATTAGTGTAATCCTCCCTGTAATTCGACCTTGAAGCCTTCGCTTCTGAGAGACTTCAGAATGGTCTGTATATGTTCAAAATTTTTTGTTTCCATTTCCATTCGTAAATAGCATCCGTTGATGCTCTCGGTGTCACCATGCTCGTGGTGAACCTGAGTTACATTTCCGCCGTTCTCGGCTATGATGCGTGAAACATCCTTGAGCTGACCGGGCTTATCGATAAGCTCGATAATGATTCCTGCCGATCTGCCCGATTTCATAAGTCCGCGGTCGATGACTCTTGACAGGCTCGTAACGTCGATGTTTCCGCCCGATACTATACTGACGACCTTTTTGCCCTTTAGCTGGAATTTGTCGAACATCACCGCCGCAACTGCTGTTGCTGCCGCACCCTCGGCAACCATCTTCTGCTTTTCTATCAGCTCAAGAATTGCCGTTGATATTTCGTCCTCGCTTACAAGTGCGATATCGTCAACATATCTGCGGATGACCTCGAAGGTGTTCTCGCCCGGCTGCTTTACCGCTATACCGTCGGCAATCGTGTGAACGCTCTCAAGCGTTTCTATTTTATTGTCACGTATTGAATTATACATGCTCGGTGCACCTGATGCCTGAACACCGTAGACCTTCATTTTCGGATAAAGCTGTTTTACCGCAAATGCAATTCCCGAGATAAGGCCGCCACCGCCTATCGGAACAATGATCGCGTCTGCATCGGGAAGCTCTCTTAGAACTTCAAGTGCTATCGTGCCCTGTCCTGCGATGACATTTTCATCGTCAAAGGGATGTACGAATGTCATGTTACGCTCTTTCTGAATTTCAATAGCCTTAAGATAGGCATCATCGTAACAGCCCTTCACAAGACAAACATCCGCGCCGTTGCGTTTGGTTGCTTCGATTTTGGATATAGGTGCACTGTCTGGAAGGCATATAAGCGATTTTATACCGATTTTTGTAGCTGAAAGTGCAACGCCCTGTGCGTGGTTTCCGGCAGAACAGGCAATAACTCCGTTTGCTTTTTCACTCTCGGACAGCTTTGCAATTTTATATCCCGAGCCTCTCACCTTGAATGATCCCGTAATCTGCAGATTTTCGGGTTTCAGGTAAAGCGAACATTCGGGTGCGATCCCGTTTGCCTTGACAAGCGGTGTATCTCTTATTATATCGGACAGAACATTGCCTGCATCATAAATTTTATCTAAAGTCAGCATATGAAGACCTCCTTTGATCTTTTAGGTCTTCCGTCCTGATTTTACGGCGGGAGATCATTTATAATTTATATTGAGTTGATTTTGAGCAATAAAACTTACAATTCATCTTAGTATAGCACTTTTTTTATTCTCTGTCAACCGATTTTTCATTCATTTTTATAATTATATATAATATTTTTTTCGGTAAAAATAAATATAAAAATACAAAATGAGCTGAGCCAAAAGCTTTTTGTAAGCGAATGACTCAGCCCTCTCGGGTAATAAGCGTATATGTGATCTTATCAGAAAATACTTTCGATTTTTTTAGGGCAGCCGAGCGGAGAATATTGCCAGAATTCGAGGTGGTTTCTGTTTTCGGGTATATAGTACTTCGGCTTTTTAAGATTCAGACTGTCACGGCATGAATCTATCAGTACGAGTTTTATTTTCATTCTCTCAGGAATGATGTTTTTTATATATACGGCTGAATGCTGTCCGATTTCGATTCCGTCACGGTGCTCGGCAAGTCCTGCAAGGTTTGGTGTAAGCTCAACAAAAATTCCGTACTCTTCAACAGAACGGACGATTCCGGTTACCGTCTGACCTATGGAAAACTCAGCAGCGTTTTCCTCCCATGTCCCGAGCAGTTCTTTCTGCGATACATAAATTCTCCCGTCCTCTTTTGTTCTGACGACGGCTCTTATGAAATCTCCGACCGAAAATCTGTCCTTCGGGTGTTGTATTCTTGATACAGAAATGCAATCTATAGACATCAGGGAAACCACTCCGCAACCGATGTCCACAAAAGCCCCGAACGGTTCAAGATGCGTGACTCTTGCCGGAATTATATCACCCGGGCGAAGAGATGAGAGAAAGTTATGTATGCACTCCTCTTGGGCGTCTTTTCTTGAAAGGATTGCAACGGTCTCACCGTTTCGGTTCTGTTCTATTGATTTTATCTTGAAGCATACAGGCTTGCCGACACGTGATATAACGGCAATATCCTTCATACTTTCTCCCTCACGGCTGAATACAGCCTCTTGTCTCGGGATGATTCCGCGTATTCCTCCGAGATCAACTGTCAGCGAGAGGGAAGAGTCACACATAAGTGCGAGTGCTTCAAGAATCTTTCCGCCTGCCATTGCACGCTCAAGTGAACTTATAGACGATATGCTTTCAATATTATCGGCTCTTTTGCAGAGCATTCCTTCGGGTAAATAACAATTTTCGGTCATAATTAATCCTCATTCCTTTTTCTTTTTCTTTGGTTCAGGTATAATATACTATTTGAAAATTGCGAAATTTATACCTTATTGTCTCCGACAAATGTAAATTAAAATATTTTGAATGCGAAGAAACAAGGAGAATAAGAGAGCATACGGGAGCATATAAGAGAAAATAGACCAATAAAACAAAAAATCAGAAAAAATATTCAGAAAGCTATTGACAGAATAAGATAATTGTGATAGAATGCATAAGCTTAAAAAAGAATATTTACGGAGGACAAATAATGTCAACAATGAAAAGAACAGATACATCGACTTTCATGGCAAACGCCCAGAATGTTGAACGTAAGTGGTATGTTCTCGACGCTGAAGGCAAGCCTGTCGGAAAGGTTGCCGCAACAGCAGCTACCATTCTTCGCGGCAAGCACCGCCCTGAGTTCACACCGCACGCTGACTGCGGAGAATTCGTTATAATCATCAATGCGGACAAGGCGATCTTCACCGGAAAGAAACTCACTCAGAAAGTGTACTACCATCATTCCGGATATATCGGAGGTCTCAAGAGCGTAAATGCAAAGACCCTGATGGCTACAAAACCCGAAGAAGTTATGACACATGCAGTCAAGGGAATGCTTCCCCGCAACACACTCGGTGCGAAGAGCCTCACAAGACTTAAGGTCTACAACGGTGCAGAGCATGCACAGCAGGCACAGAAGCCTATCGCTTACGAAGTAAAATAATTGAAAGGAGTTAACTAATGTATACAAGTGCTAAGCCCTATTTCTACGGAACAGGAAGAAGAAAAAGCTCGGTCGCAAGAGTTCGTGTATATCCCGGAACAGGCAAGATCACGATCAACGGCAGAGATATAGATGAATATTTCGGACTTGAAACTCTCAAGCTCATCGTTAACCAGCCTTTCGGTGTTACAGGTACTGAAGGAAAATTTGATATCGTCGCACTCGTTTCAGGCGGCGGATTTTCCGGTCAGGCAGGAGCTATACGCCACGGTCTTGCAAGAGCACTCTGCGTTGCAGACGCAGAAAACCGCTCACCCCTTAAAAAAGCAGGATTCCTCACACGTGACCCTCGTATGAAGGAAAGAAAGAAGTACGGTCTCAAAGCCGCACGTCGTGCTCCTCAGTTCTCAAAGAGATAATTGCTTTATTATCGAAATCGGGAAAACAAGAGAAAAACAAATACAAAACGCCGTTTTGCATCTTTATTGCAGGACGGCGTTTTCTGTCTTATTACAAAGAAATTATTAATTGCTGAATTTTCTGTCGGATTTCAGAAAATAATGTTGACTTTTCAGTATCTGTATGATACAATACTTTAGGTGAACATATGTTCACTAAGTCAATATAGTGTGAGTTATATTATGGGAGGAGCAATTGCATGATCGACAAAAGGCGAAAGAAACGTGTATTATACAGTCAGAAAGATCTTCTTGATGAGCTGGACATTGCTGATGATATAAGCGGCATTTTTTCACAGGACGAGCTTGAAAAGATGATCGATAAATTAAATACAGCCGGGCAGAGCGGTTTCTCCTTCCGATATGACCGTATCAAGCGGATGCTCAGAAAAGACATACTTCAACGCATTGAAGAAGAAAAAAAGAGGAATGAGGCACATGTACAGGAAGTTACATGTATGGATCTGCCTTTGGATTGGGACAACATTTTCAATTCGGATGTACGTACACAGGGCGTTCATACTGAAAGTATTCCCGATGGGCTTATTCTGAGCCTTACAACTTTGGGATGCGTGGATATCGAGTATATATCATCGATAACCGGTGAGGATTATAAGACTGTTATATCTACTCTCAAGGGCTCGATCTATCAGAACCCCGATACATGGAATGAATGCTTTTACAAAGGTTGGGAAACTGCCGAGGAATATCTGTCGGGAAATCTGCTCAGAAAATGGAGAAGGGCAAAGCAGGCAAATACAGAATACAACGGCTGGTTTTCGGACAACATTGCGGCGATAGAAAAAATACTTCCGCCGAGCATTGCGACAAAAGACATTTATATCACTCTTGGCTCGCCCTGGATCCCGTCCGATATAATTGACGATTTTATGGTCTATCTGTTCGGAGATCCGCTGAAGCATTTGCGTTATTCTTCCCTTGAAGAAAAGGAGCGAATGGCTGAGGACCTGAAAACCGTACATGATCCGATCACCGGAACATGGGAGATCCCCTGCAAATCGAGATATAATCACAAGGTAGCTGTCAGGAGGACATACGGAACCGAAAGGCTTGAGGCACTTCATATTCTTGAAAAAACTCTTAATATGAAGACCGTTTCTGTCACCGATGAAATAAGCTGTCCTGGCAACACGTCAGGCAAGAAGAGGGTCATAAATAAGCCTGAAACTCTTGATGCCATGGAAAAACAGCAAAAACTCATAAAGAAATTCCAGAAATGGGTGTGGGAAGATGAAGCACGGAAAGAACGGTTGGAAAATATCTATGAAAACAACTTCAGTTGTGTGAGAAGGAGAGTGTTTGACGGCTCATTCCTCGATTTTCCCGGGATGTCTTCGGCAATCAGCTTGTATCCATATCAGAAGAATGCTGTAGCAAGGATCATATTTACTCCCAACACGCTGCTGGCTCACGATGTCGGCGCCGGAAAAACCTATGTAATGGTTGCCGCCGGACAGGAGCTGAGGAGAATGGGGCTTTCAAAGAAAAATCTGTATGTTGTTCCCAATAATATCGTAGGACAGTGGAAGAGCATATTTGAAATGATGTATCCCAATGCAAAGCTTCTTTGTGTTGATCCGAAATCGTTTACCCCTCAAAAGCGTACAGGTGTTCTTGAGCAGATCCGTGATAGCGATCATGACGGAATTATCATGGCATACAGCTGTTTTGAACAGATCCCTCTTTCAAAGGATTATTATACGCAAGAGCTGAAAAATGAGATAGAAAAATACGAAAAAGCCTGCAAAAACAAGAGAAACAGCACTTCAAATCTGAAGAAAAAGCTTGAAAATCTTAAAAAGGAGCTATCCGAAATTGCGGTCGCTCCCGATGATGATTATGACACTCTGTATTTTGATGAGCTCGGCATTACAAGGCTTTTCGTCGATGAGGCACACAATTTCAAGAATGTACCGATAGAGACGAAAGCAAATGCGGTTTTGGGCATCAGCTCGGGCGGCTCAAAAAA
Source organism: uncultured Lachnospiraceae bacterium (assembly GCA_964638675.1). GTDB lineage: Bacteria > Bacillota > Clostridia > Oscillospirales > CAG-272 > SIG714. Next base: position 14,903 of record CAZXAU010000018.1, on the reverse strand, counting down.
ATGCCGTCATATGATGGACAAGGTTCACCTTATCCAGAAAAACAATGACGGCAAAGGCGTTGTGTTTGCAACCGGAACTCCGATAACCAATTCGCTCACCGATGCTTTTGTTATGCAGAGCTATCTTCAGAGCGGAGAGCTTGCCATGCTTGACCTGCAGAGCTTTGACGCCTGGATAGGTATGTTTGCAGAAAAGGTTACCGAGTTTGAAATCGATGTCGATACAAGCACATACAGGCTTGCAACAAGATTTGCAAAATTCCACAATCTCCCCGAGCTTACAGCCCTGCTCTCTTCAATTGCCGATTTTCATTCGGTCGATGAATCGGCAGGAATTCCGCACTTTGAGGGATATAACGATGCGCTTATATCAAAAACTCCCGAATTTGCCGATTATCTTGAGCAGATCTCGTCAAGAGCGGAGGATGTCAGAAAAGGCAGTGTCAACAGAAAAGATGATAATATGCTGAAAATAACGACTGACGGAAGAAAAGCGGCACTCGATATCAGGCTTGTAAAACCCGAGGCAGGCTTCAGCTATCAGTCAAAGGTTGCACGCTGTGCGGAGAATGTTGCAGATATCTATCTGAAGACCTGCGGCAATAAGAGTACTCAGGTTATTTTCTGTGATATATCAACACCTAAGGCAGAATTTAATATATATGATGAGCTCAGGGACAGACTTTGTTCTCTCGGGGTTCAGGCAAATGATATCGCATTTATACATGATGCAGAAACCGAAGCAAATAGGTCGGCGCTTTTTGCAAAGGTCAGGAGAGGGGATATCAGAATACTGATCGGTTCGACATTTAAGCTCGGACTCGGTGTGAATATTCAGGAAAAGCTGATAGCTCTTCATCATATTGACGTGCCCTGGAGACCTGCCGACATGACACAGCGTGAAGGAAGAATTCTGCGTCAGGGAAATACCAATGAGCAGGTATATATCTACCGTTATATAACTCAGGGAAGCTTTGACGCATATTCCTGGCAGCTTCTCGAAACCAAGCAGAGGTTCATATCCGATCTTTTGTCGGGCTCATTGACACAGCGAAGCGGTGCCGATGTAGAAGACACTGTGCTTGATTATGCCGAGGTGAAAGCACTTGCCGTTGGTAATCCGCTTGTTAAAAAGCGTGTGGAGGCGGCAAACGAGCTTGCAAGATATATGACGCTTCAGCGCAAGCTTGTCGAATCAAAACTCTCTCTTGAAAAGGAACTGCTTGAGCTTCCCGGAAGAATCGATAATCAGACAGACCTTATAGACAAATGCATTTTGGATATTGAAGCTTACAGCGAGTGGAAAAAGGCGAATCCTCCTGCCGTGGAGAGCATTGCGAAAAATGAGGAAGCCGAAAGACGCAGAGAACTTCGTGAGCTTATATCTTCGGCACTGAATGAAAACATACTTGAGACTTCGGAAAGAACGCTTTTGACATACCGCACATTCAGCCTTGTTCTTCCTGCAAATATGACAAGAGAAAAGCCGTATATATTCCTGAAAAACAACGGAAAGTATTATGTTGAGCTCGGAGATACAGACATCGGAAATCTGATCAGAATTGACAATTGTCTTGATTCGCTTGAAGAGCATCTTGAAATGCTGAGATCCGGTCTTGAACGATTGACTCAGAAAAAGAGCGATATCGAGCAAGAGCTTTCGGGAGATGAAAGTTATATTGAACAGATAGAAATTTACAAAAATAAAATCGAAGCAATTGACAAGAAGTTAGGGGTGAAGGTCTGAAAAATAAATTCTGAATAATTTATTTTGAAAAATATATTTTTTAGACAGTGTTTTGTGGCTTTCGCCGTTTGATAAACGGCGATTTTGCTCTGCAAAACCAGCCCCAATTCCATAGGAAAGGATGGTCATAAAAATGAGCGATCTTAAACAGAGCAACATTCCTTCAATGACTGTAGGCAATGCGGTGAAAAAGCTGAGTAATGCCTACAGCACACTCATCGGTAACGATCTTCCGATCAGAACGATGCCGTCTGTCATGCTTTGGGGTCCTCCCGGAGTCGGAAAATCACAGGCGGTGAGGCAGATCGCCGCAGAAATAAAAGAAAAAACAAAAAAGAGGGTCGATGTCAGGGATGTCAGACTTCTGCTTTTCAATCCGATCGATCTGAGAGGAATTCCGACCTCAAACGCCGATAAGACACTCGCCGTCTGGCTAAAGCCGCAGATCTTTCAGATGGATGAGTCGGATGATGTCGTAAACATTCTCTTTCTTGATGAGATATCGTCTGCACCCCAATCTGTTCAGGCGGCGGCATATCAGATAACACTTGACCGTGTTGTCGGAGAGCATAAACTGCCCGAAAACTGTATAGTCATTGCGGCAGGAAACAGAACTACAGACAAATCGGTAGCATTCAAAATGCCGAAAGCACTTGCAAACCGTCTTATGCATATAGAGATCGAGGGAAGCTTCAGATCCTGGAAGGAATGGGCGATCGCTTCGGGTATCAACGATAAAGTGATAGGTTTTCTTTCATTCAGGCAGAATTATCTTATGGGCTTTGATTCATCATCGGACGAGCTTGCATTTCCTACGCCCCGTGCATGGGAGATGGTGAGCAATCTGCTGTGCGGCGTCTGCGATGATATTGAAGAAATGTATTCGATGATTGCCGGAATTGTCGGTATAGGTGTTGCAAGTGAGTTCAGAACCTGGGCAAGAGTATATAAGGAGCTTCCCGATATAGAAGATATATTCAAAGGAAAAATGCCTTCACTGCCGAGAAACACCGATGCCATGTATGCCCTTATTGCCGCTATGGTCAGCCATGCCCGCTGTCACAAGGACGACATGACAGGTATAGCAAACTCCATACGCTATGCCGATCGGATGCCGCCTGATTTCGCAGCCGTTCTCATGAGGGACTATATGTATATCGAAAAGGATTACAAGCATAAGCTTATGACTATTCCCGAATTCAGAAGATGGTTGCAGACAAAAGGGAGCTTGATGAATGGTTCTGTCTGATGAAAAGAAGAGAGAATACATGCGGCGGCTCATTCTGTCACGTATGCGAATACTGATAAACAACGGCTTTTACGGGCTTTTGCTCATGCATATGATCTATTCAATTGATGAAAACTGCGAAACAGTTTCAACAGACAGACAAAGGATCTTTTTCGGACCGGAATTTCTCGACAGTCTCAGCGATCCCGAACTTGATTTCGTCATGATGCATGAGATTCTTCATGTTGTGCTCTCGCACTGTTCCCGTAAGGGTGAACGTGATATCGAACAGTTTGATACTGCATGTGATATAGTTGTGAATTCAAATATTCTCCTTTCCAACAATATGGATCTCAGGTCGATCACTCTGAAAAAATACGGAGAATCGGTACATGTTGCCCCTGACGGAAAAGAGGGGCATGAATATACAGCCGAACAGTTGTACAATATTCTTGTGCAGACCTCCGGAAAGGGAAAGTCCGGTGACGATACAGAAGGGCAGAACGGCGGATCTGATGGAAGCGACGGCGAATCGAAAGAGGATTCCGGTTCCGGCAAAGATAAGTCGGGGAAGTCTGGAAAGTCAGGAAAATCGGGAAAAGCCGGAGGATCCGGAGGAGCGGGAAAAGGTGACGGTTCCGCTGCATCGAAGGACGGAAAGTCGGGAAAAGGCGAGGGCTCTTTTGCATCGAATCCGGCAAGGTCCGGAAAAGACGTCAGCTCTCCTGCACGATGGGATGATCATTCCCGTTGGGAGGATCTCAAAGATGATGAAGATGATTTTCTGGATGATCTATGGGTGAAGCGTTTTAAAGATGCATGTGAATCGATATCAATTCGTGACCCGTCAAATGAAAGAGGATTGCTTCCGCTGTTTGCACAAAGACTTCTTGGTGAATTGCGTAAGCCTCAGGTAGATTGGCGGACGGTTCTGAATGATTTTATTCAGGAGGAGATCGTCGATTATTCCTTTACACCTCCGGACAGACGGTTTGATGATAATCCATTTTTCCTGCCTGATTTCAATGAGAGAGATTATATTCCAGGGGATGTTCTGTTTATGATCGATACATCGGGAAGTATGTCGGACGATATGATATCTGCCGCCTATTCCGAGGTAAAAGGCGCTATAGACCAGTTTAACGGAAAGCTCAAGGGAATGCTCGGATTCTTTGATGCTCAGATAATTGAGCCTGTACCTTTTTCAAATGAGTCGGAGCTTAAGATCATCAAACCTGCCGGAGGCGGCGGAACCGATTTTCTGATTATTTTTAAGTATATTGAAAAGTATATGAAGGATGATCCTCCGAAAAGTGTTATTATCCTTACAGACGGCTTCGCTCCCTTTCCGGAAGAAAAGTACTCCATGGGAATTCCTGTTCTATGGCTGATCAACAACGAAGAAGTCACTCCGCCTTGGGGCAAGGTTGCAAGAATAAAGATCTGACATTTTACTTATGTATCAGTTTAAAACCGTTTTATTAAAATACCACAACTATCCATTATAAATAAAAAAAATTTTATTAAAAAAAGCCTTTGAAAAAAAACATTGTTTTTGATATAATCATATTGTCGAACAGCAAAGAAGCGTAGAAATCACGACGGTTTCTATGCTTTTTTTGTTCGGCGCAGTTTTCAGGCAGCTTTTCTCGGATAAAGACTCTAAATATATCATATTAACCGGAGGTTCATTATGGAACAGGATCAAAACACACATTTTTTAGGGACTGAGAAGATTTCAAAGCTTATGGTGAAATTCTCGGTTCCTTGCGTACTGTCTTTGCTTGTAAGCGCACTCTACAATATAGTAGATCAGATATTTGTAGGCAACAGCGAGCTCAGTACATTGGGAAATGCCGCTACAGGTGTTGTGTTTCCTATATTTATTATCGCACAAGCATTCGCATGGTGCTTTGGTGACGGTTGTGCGGCGTATCTGAACATCTGTCAGGGAAAGAAAAACTCACAGAATGCACACAGAGCAATCGGGACGGGAATAACCCTCACATTCGTTTGCAGTATTATTCTTATGGCGATCTTTTATCCTTTAAAAACACCGCTTCTCACACGGTTCGGGGCATCGGAAAACAGCATCGGCTATGCGATAGAATACTTTGATCTGATCCTCGCCTTTTTCCCGATATACATGCTGTCAAATATGATGAATGCCGTTATCCGTGCTGACGGGACGCCGTCCTGGTCCATGGCTTCAATGCTTGCCGGAGCAGTTACCAACATTATTCTCGACCCTGTATTTATTTTCGGGGCAAAGTGGGGAATGTTCGGTGCGGCGTTAGCCACTGTTATAGGTCAGACTGTATCATTCGTTATAACATTGATCTACTTTTTCCGGACAAAGACATTCAAGCTGAATCGGAAGAGCTTTGTGCCCGATCTCAGGGCTTTTTCCGGTGCATTGCGGCTCGGTGCATCCTCTTTTATAACTCAGATGACAATAGTTATAATATCGCTCGTCTGCAATATTATGCTCGCAACATACGGTGCAATGTCACAATACGGCGTAGATATTCCGATTGCGATCATCGGAATTGAGAGTAAGGTCTTCACCGTTGTAATAAACCTTGTTGTAGGTATTGTTCTCGGATGTCAGCCTATTATAAGCTATAATATGGGTGCCAAATACTATGACCGTGTAAAAAAACTGTATCGCAATATTTTGCTTTGTACAATTGTTATCGGACTTGCTTCAACGCTTTTATTTGAGCTTGCTCCGAGCCTGGTCGTAGGAATGTTCGGAGTTCCCACAAATATCCCGAACCCCGATGATTACTGGAAATTCGGAGAGCTTACCTTCCGAATATTCCTTTCTTTAGTAACATTCACCTGCATAATCAAAATGACCTCGATCTTCTTTCAGGCAGTAGGAAAACCCGGCTTTGCGGTTATCGCTTCAATGATACGTGATATCGTTTGCTTTGTTCCGCTGATAATCGTACTTCCTGAATTTTTCGGAATCGAAGGAATTTTGTTTGCGGCTCCGGCGGCAGATCTGATTGCGATGATCGTTGCAACTGCTCTTACAATATCATTTATGAAATCCTTGAAAACCGATATTCCGCTTGAAACTATAGAACAGTAGTATTGATTTAAGTACCGATTCTTTTTGACAAACGATTATCACAAAAGACAGGATCAAAAAATATATAAATCAATTTCACTCCCGGAAATGTTGTTGCGTTTCCGGGAGTGAATTTTTTTAAAAGTCTGACGGTTTGTATATAAAGCTCAGATATGAATCAAAAATGAGAAGTAAAAAAAGCACCCTTGCGGATGCTTTTGGTTGAAAAAAATATAAATTGTCTATTTATGAGTTTCGGCTTTTCGGGATGGGAAATTACTTCATTCTGCCTTTTGAAACAAGTCCTGTCAAAAAGCCAAAGCAGAGTGCCGACGCTATACCTGCCGAGCAGGCAGTGAAGCCGCCCGTCAGTGCACCTATAAGTCCGTCCTTATCTACCGCTTCACGCACTCCTTTTGCAAGTGCGTTTCCGAAGCCGGTCAGCGGAATGCTTGCGCCCGATGCCGCAAAATCCTCGATGTATTGATACACGCCGATTCCAGAGAGTATTACACCGAGCACTACATATCCCACGAGAATTCTTGCCGGAGTTAGCTTTGTTCTGTCGATGAAGATCTGAGCTATAAGACAGAATGCACCACCTATAATAAATGACCAGATATAATCACGAAGTTCCAATATGTTATTCCTGCTTTCTTTTGTATTTTGTTGTTCTGAAAGTTTTTGAAGGTTTCATGAATGGGATTTGGGGCAAATCCTCATTTTATTTTTGCGGTTTCTCATTCTTAAAACGCACAAGATAAGCGATACCCGGAATGGAGAGTCCCTGAAGGACGCTTGACGAGCTGAGCAGGGCACCGGTGGGAATATACAGCACATCCTTGAAAGTTCCGCTTTTCAGCTTCGGGAGTATTTCACCGGCAAGAACCGATGCCGAGCAGCCGCATCCCGAGCCGCCTGCATGCATGTCCTGCTTTTTACGGTCGTAAATTATAAGTCCGCAGTCCTTGTAACGATCTCCCATATCATAGCCTTTTTCGAGCATAAGGTCTTTGACTATGCTCCATCCCTCGTATCCGAGATCTCCTGTATAAATTCTGTCAAAGTCAGACGGCTTTTTTTTCGATTGCTCAAAATATTCGCAAAGCAGGGTTACTACAGCAGGAGCCATTGCCGCACCCATGTTGTTTGGGTCATCGATACCACCGTCGAAGCTCTTTCCTGGCATTACTTCCGCAACGTACGGACCGTTTCCGTTTTTATCAAGAATAAAGGCAGCTGCTGCAGTTACCGTCCACTGTGATGTAGGCGTTCTCTGCGAACCGTATTCAAGAGGGAATCTGAACTGTCTTTCCGCTGAGCAAAAATGAGATGAGCAAACGGCGGCACATCTTTGCGAAAAACCGCCTGCAATATTCAGCGATGCAAGAGTAATTGTTTCACCCGATGTCGAGCAAGCGCCGTAAACGCCAAAGTAAGGAATATCAAATGAGAGCAGACCGTATGCCGAGCCGGTACACTGATTTATAAGATCTCCGGCATACAATGCATCGATATCCGAAGGGGATAGCTTGCATTTTGACAGAGCAAAATTGAGAGCCAGACGCTGTGATTCTCCCTCTGATTTTTCCCATGTATCCATAGAGAATTTGCCCGACATATCGATGTGGTCAAAAGTGTTCCCGAGCGGTCCCTCTTTTTCCTTGCACCCTCCTACGCTTGCCCAGGAAATGATCGAGGGGGCATTTTCTTTAAATTCAATTATTCTTGATTTCATTATTTTTAATTATGGCTTTCGCATTAGCGAAAGCGTCCTTTCTTTCGGAATTGGGGCTGGTTTTGCAGAGCAAGATCGACGTTTATCAAACGGCGAGAGCCACAAAACGCCGTTTGAAAGATCTATCTTTCAAAATTATATCCTTTCCGCCGCTCTGCGGCGGCACAATCGGTAAATGAAATTCTCCTGCGTTTCCGAAGGAAAGTTTTATTCGGAAACAAAAATGGGGCAAATCCTATTTTTAGGGAGAATTTAGACGTGAAACAGATGTGCGTTGGCATCGTATGATCTTAGCTTTCACGCTATTACCCCCGCAATATAGTAAATTACGCCGTATATTGCCGAAGCAAGTATTCCGTACAGAATTACGGGTCCGGCAATGATGAATACCTTTGCACCCAGTCCGAGCACCATACCTTCAGCCTTGTTGTCAATGGCAGGCGATACGACTGCATTTGCAAAGCCTGTTATTGGGACGAGAGTGCCGGCACCTGCCACCTTTGCTATCTTGTCAAATATTCCTATGCCCGTCAGTATTGCGGTGAGAAGCACGAGAGTACAGGAGGAAAGAGTTGCCGCCGTTTTTTCATCAATTTCCATCTGAATATAGAAATCATGGAAAAGCTGTCCCAGACAGCAGATCAGTCCTCCTATAATAAATGCCCTGACACAGTCGGCAACAAGGTGAGATTTAACGGCACGTTCCTCGGCGTACTGCTTGTAGCTCACCTTCTGGTTTTGGTTCTTGTTTGAAATAAAGATCACCCTTCTTTCATTTCTTTTATTTCTTTCATGTATCTTTTTTGACATTGGTTATGTCTGTTCGGATTGTTTCCTTTTTGAACGACTTTATTCGGAATATATAAAATATTATCCTCATATAATGTCAAAAAGCGTATCGGCATAAAAAACGATAACAATGTTTGCCGCAATTATGAGAGGAAATAATATGTTTGACGATTCGGATTACAGTGAAAGGGTAAAAAAAGAGGCGGAATATATAATATCAACAGGAGCTACTGTCAGAGCGACGGCAAAATATATAGGAATAAGTAAGTCAACAGTACACAAGGATATGACCGAGCGTCTTCGTTATGTATCGCCCGAGCTGTGCGATGAGATCAGACAGGTGCTTGAGAAAAACCGTAAGGAACGGCATCTCCGGGGAGGAGAGGCTACAAAAAACAAATATCTCGAGATAAAAATGAGAATGAAAAAGCAGAATATTAAATCTTGACAATCAGAATATCGGGTGATATAATGAAGTCAGCAAGAGTATATTGCATATTATGTACAATAGGAATGCACAATACGCAGATAAATAAATCAAAGGAAGGATATTTATGTATATGATACATATGTATCCGAAAAAAGAATCATGAAAATTTCACTTCTTGAAAAAAGCTGCCTTACTGTAGGAGATATCGATCTGTCCGGAATATCCGATATAGCGGATACTGATTTTTACGATAATTTAACACAAGATGAAATTATCGAAAAATGTGTTGACTCAGAGATCATCATCTGCAACAAAACACCGATGGGCGAGAAGCTTTTTGCACATCTTCCGAAGCTCAGGCTTATATGTGTCAGTGCTACGGGATATAATAATATAGACACAGAAAGTGCAAAAAGGCATGGGATCGCCGTCTGCAATGTTCCGGGATATTCGACAGAATCGGTCGTGCAGTGCGTCTTTGCCCTGATGCTCAATCTCGCATCGAGCAGTTATAAATATATCAGCTCGGTTGAAAACGGCGATTGGAAACGCTCGGAGAATTTCACATATTTCCCGTACAGCATAACAGAGCTTGATAAAAAGACACTCGGAATATTCGGATACGGTACTATTGGAAAAAGAGTTGCCGAAATCGGTGATGCATTCGGAATGAAAGTCATTGTCACATCAAAGCATAAAAAGGACGACTGCCCGCATCAGCAGCTACCGCTTGAGGAAATGCTCAAAAGAAGCGATTTTGTTTCGCTCAACTGTTGTCTGACTGAGGAAACAAGACATATTATCAACAGCGAAACGATAAAGCTTATGAAAAATACGGCGTATATAATAAACACATCACGAGGCGGTGTAGTAGATGAATATGCTGTTGCACAGGCTGTGAAAAACGGCGATCTTGCAGGTTTCGGTACTGACGTTTTAGACAGTGAGCCAATGAGGGATGACTGCCCTCTTTTCGGCGTTCCGAATATTATTATAACTCCTCACATAGCATGGGCGAGCGTTGATTCAAGAAAACGCCTTGTGGCACAAATTATTAAAAATATTGAAGGATTCATTGACGGCAATATCGTCAATCAGGTGAACGTCTGAAAAATAAATTTTGAAAAATGTATTTTTTAGACAGTGTTTTGTGGCTTTCGCCACCGAAACGCGCCGATTCGAGGAGAATCGGCGCGATTTTGCAGAGCAAAACCAGCCCCAATTCCACATAGAAAGGAAGCTTTCGCAATGCGAAAGCCATGGTAAAATTTATGAGTAAGATCAAAGTAGATGCATCAACACTTCTGGCCCCTCTTCCGGTAGTTCTTGTAAGCTGCGGAACGATGGAAAAGCCGAATTGCCTTACCGTTGCGTGGACCGGAATAGTCAATTCGAAACCGCCGATGACATATATTTCGGTAAGAAAAGAGAGATATTCTTATGAAATGATCAAGCAAAGCGGGGAATTTGTTATAAATGTTCCCTCATCAGATCTCGTGCGTAAAGTCGATTCGTGCGGAGTGTTGAGCGGTAAAAATGTCGATAAATTTGAAAAATACGCTCTTACTGCCGAAGAGTCAGAAAAGGTTTCTGCACCCGGTATTGCAGAATGTCCGCTTTCGCTTGAGTGCAAGGTAAAGCAGATAATTCCGCTTGAATCGCACGATATGTTTCTTGCGCAGATCGTATCAATATCGGCAGATGAAAAGCTGATAGATGAAAAAGGTGCGATCCACACCGAGAGAGGACACCTGATCTCCTATATCCACGGCGGTTATTACACTGTCGGTAAGAAGATCGGCTCGTTCGGGTTTTCGGTGAAAAAGAAAAAATCTCCGACAAGAAATAAATAAAATTGCAATTCATTGACAGAAATTTGCCTTCTCGAATATCATATATAAGATGGTGAAAGATTATTGATGATCTGAAAACACCTGAATATGATAAATAGCGGAGGAAGCATTATGAAAAGCGGCGTTTTGAGCGAAAACGGAAGGCATATATTCATTTCAATGAATTCGTCTGAAGGTTTTGTTTCATATTTTGATGAATATATTAATTCTTTAAACAGAGTGTATGTACTTAAGGGAGGCCCGGGCACGGGAAAATCGGGACTGATGAAATATTTCGGCGAGCAGGCACAATCTCTCGGATATTCGCCGTTGTATATACACTGCTCATCCGACCCTGACTCTCTTGACGGGGTGATAATCGAGGAGATAGCTACAGGAATTTTTGACGGAACATCTCCGCATGTTATCGAACCGAAGTTTCCGGGTGTTCGTGATGAGATAATAAATCTCGGGCAGTTCTGGGATTCTTCTCTGCTTCAATCCAAAAAGGATGAAATATTGTCGCTTTGTGATAAAAAGGCAATTTCGTATAAGCGTGCCGAAGAAAAACTGTCTTTATGCGGCGGGGTCATGCAAAGCTCTTTGTCAAAGCTTTCAAAATACTTTGACAGCGAAGCGGCAGAAAAAAAGGCGAAAAAATTTTGTGATAAATTCAAAGAGAAGCTTGGCTCAAAGCGTGTAAATTTTACGGCGAGAGCCATTGGCATGAAAGGGATAACCAATATAAATTTTCCTTCTGAATATAAGGTCGTATATATCGAAAGCTATTACGGTGCGGAATATCTTATGCTTCGGGAAATAGAAAAAGAGCTGTCGGAAAGGACGATAGACCGTGCAGTTTCATACTCTCCGCTCCTTCCTCAATTTGCCGATACATTGGTCATTCCGGATGAAAAAACAATATTTACTACAATTGAGAGCGACTGCAAAAAGAAAACTATAAAGGCTTCTGATTATGTAAAAAATATTCCAGAGGAAACCAAAAAAGAATTATCTTCTGCGAAGGGAATGTCACGGGTATATCTTGCCGAGGCACTTGACGCATTTGCAAGAATGAGAGATTTCCATTTCGGACTTGAAAAAATTTATTCACGTGCAATGGACTTCTCAAAGAAAGAGGACTGCCAGAAGGCACTTGTCAAAAAGGTTTTCAATATATAATTCATAATATCACTACCATAATAGAGTAAGAATTCAATACTGGGATATAAAATGTGAACCATATTGAATATATTTATGATAAAAAGACTTGCAATCGGAATCAAAGTGTAATATAATTCTGACAGCAGACCGGTATACAGATATCAGATGTTTGTATCGACTCATCTCACTTGATCTCTTAAAGCTCTCAGTGTAATGACCGACGGAAATTGCCTGAGAGCAGGTGAGTGGGACGTGAAAAATTCAATTAATAAGAAGAGCGTTTCAAAAAAGGGAAAAATTTGAAAGATAAATCTTTCAAACGGCATTTTGTGACTTTAGCCATCGAAAAGGCGATTTTTCTCTGCAAAACCGGCCACAACTCTGCAAGGAAGGAAGCTTTCGCAACGCGAAAGCCATGGTAATAAATATGTCTGTAATCAATAAGCTGTTGTCATGCTTTACGGGGAATAATCTCACAGCGGTTATTCTCGCATCGGGAAGTGGGACAAGAATGGGCGGCGAAATTCCGAAGCAGTTTCTCGAAATAGACGGGAAGAGTCTGCTTGAACGCAGCGTTGAAGCATTTGAAAAGGCAAAATATGTCGATTCGATCATTATTGTTACAAAAAAAGAGTATGTCGGAAAAATCAAAGAGAAATATATCACGGCAAACCGCCCAAAGATAATAAATGTTGTCGAAGGCGGTGAAACAAGATTTCTCTCGGCGTTTGCAGGGATGGAATCCTGTCCTGAAAAAACAACGCATATAGCAATTCACGATGCCGTAAGATGTCTTGTTACGCCCGAAATGATCGACAAAGTCGCCGCATCGGCATTCAGGACAGGCTCGTCATTTGCTTCATGTACGGTGAGCGATACAATCAAGCTTGTTGATAAAAACAAAATGACTGTCACTGGGAAGAATCAGCTTGTGCGTTCGTCGTTGGTAGCCGCACAGACTCCTCAGATCTTCAAGCTTACACTTTACTGTGCGGCGGCATATACCGCAAAGAGAGACGGATTTGATCCGAGTGACGACTGTTCGCTTGTTGAAAATATAGGCTTCCCATGTCATCCGGTAGACTGCGGAAGTGATAATATAAAAATTACTGAGCCCAAGGACATACCTGTTGCCGAGGCCATACTCAAAGTAAGGGAAGAATCGTATCGCAACATTTGACAAATGTCATACGGAATGGAGATAACATATGAAAATGATGAATTCTTTCAGAATCGGACAGGGATATGATGTACACCGCCTTGTTACGGGAAGAAAACTGATCATAGGCGGGGTGGATATAAAATACGAAAAAGGTCTGCTCGGGCATTCGGATGCTGATGTACTCCTACATGCAATATGCGATGCACTGCTCGGCGCAGCAGGACTCGGCGATATCGGGAAACATTTTCCCGACAGCGACGACAAATATAATGGTATAGACAGCAGAGTGCTACTCTCGCAGTGCAGAAAACTTTTGCTGGAGTCAGGGTATCTTATAGGAAATGTGGATGCCACGGTAATAGCACAGTCGCCGAAGCTTTCACCGTATATAGATCAGATGAGAAAAAATATATCCGATGTACTTTCTGTATCATGCGATTGTGTCAATGTTAAGGCGACAACCGAGGAAAAGCTCGGATTTACGGGTGCAGGAGAGGGAATTGCCGCTCAGGCGGTCGCACTTATATATAAAATACCGGATAAGGCGATCTACGTATAATAACTTATTAAAAAACTCCGGAAGACCGGGCATCCTGCCTCCCGGAGATATGTTATCGGTTCATGACAGTGATAAAAGCTATCGGCACATCCTTGATTTTTAACGACCTGTCACTGCCAATTGCCTGTTGCTTTCATTTTCAGCATATGAAGAAAGAAAGGGAAATGACAAATAAATAGGGAGCTAAAGCCTGAAAAATAAATTTTGAAAAATATATTGAAAAATGTATTTTTAAACAGTGTTTTGTGGCTTTCGCCACCGAACGGCGGCGATTTTGCAGTGCAAAAACAGCCCCAATTCCACAAAAAAGGAAGCTTTCGCGATACGAAAGCGATGGTTTTAAAATATGAAAAGAAAAATAAAAATATCGCCGTCTATACTGTCATGCGATTTTTCACATCTCGCTGACGAAATAGTGAGAACAGGCAGGACGACGGCAGAATATATACATATAGACGTAATGGACGGAGTTTTTGTCAGAAATCTGACACTTGGGGCACCGATAATAAGATCTTTCAGGAAATATACGGATAAGATATTTGATGTACACCTGATGATCACCGAGCCGATAAGATATATCGACGACTTCGCCGATGCCGGGGCGGATATTATTACTGTACACGCCGAAGCATGCAGTAATATAGCGGAAACACTTTTGAAGATCAGAGAAAAAGGAATCAAAACAGGGCTTGCAATAAAACCGTATACAGATCCCGAAATAATCAGAGAGTATCTTCCGCTTTGTGATATGGTATTGGTCATGTCTGTTGAACCGGGGTTTGCAGGTCAGGGCTTTATCGAGCACTCTCTCGACAATGTCAGGGCAGCGAAAAGAATGATCGCAGAAAATAATCTTGAGATCGATATAGAGATCGACGGCGGAATATCCGAGAGCAATGCTGCTCTTGCTTCAGAGGCAGGAGTGTCGGTGTTTGTGGCGGGGTCTGCGGTATATAAGCATTCAGATATATCTGCGGCAGTAGAGAGAATCAGAAGTGCGGCAATGAAAGGGTGTATTGAGAAATAGAGTTTTAGGAAATATTTCACATACAGAGCTACAGAAAAATCGACTCATAGTACACATATTTCACAAAAGAAGAATTTTTTTCAAAAAAATTCAAAAAAGGTATTGACAAAATGAAAGAGATGTGATATGATAGCAAAGCACTCCGAGA
>CAZXAU010000017.1:0-48788 GCA_964638675.1 uncultured Lachnospiraceae bacterium | reverse complement strand
TTTATGAGGTATTCCCTGAATTTTTCAATGCTTTCTGCTGTAATTATCTTCATACAATTCACTCCGTTATGATTATGGTATTATTTTTGACAATAATACTGATATTATATCTCATTTGATAGAAAAGAAGTTGTTTTGTTTTAACAAAGCCTCCCATCAGTTAAAAACATTATGCGATTTATGCTTTTATAATCACCGTGCCGTATTAAGATTTAAAATACATATCATCAAGTTGCTATAAAAAAACGGGAAGATCGTTTTACCGAAAATCCCGTTTTGATTAATTTAATTAGTTTTTACGACTATTCCTGCCACCAACTCCGCATCATATTAACGAGTGACGGCTAATATTATACTAATCTATTTTATCGATAATTCTCCACTCACCTTCGCCGAGGTCATCGGGAAGATATATTTTTCCGAAACGTATACGTTTCAAAATACGAACCTGATTATGCACCGAAACGAGCATTAGCTTTATCTGATGATATTTCCCCTCGGTAAGAATGATCCTTCCGCTTTTATCACTGACTCTAAGTACCTTACACGGGGCTGTTACATATCCACCGATATCCACGCCCTTTTCAAGTGCAGCTATATCATCATCCGAAAATGAAAATTTTGTTTCAAAATAATATTCCTTTTCGACATGCGTTTTGGGGGCGAGAAGCTTATGTGCGAGCGGGCCGTCATTAGTCAGTATAACAAGTCCTGTCGTATTTTTATCCAGCCTTCCGCATGGGAAAAGGTCAAGCCTACGTAAATTTTCTGGCAACAGATCGATTACAGTTCTTTCACTCGGGTCATTTGTAGCAGAAACTATACCCTGCGGCTTATTCATCATTATGTATGTATATTTTCTGTATCGTATCTCGTTTCCGTCAAGAAATACTGTATCACTGTTCGGATCAATTTTGAAATCGGGCTTTTTTTCGGTTTTTCCGTTGACCAATACCCTGCCCGAGCGTATAGCCTTTCCTCCCTCACTTCTCGAGAGTGTACCCGTCTCGGAGAGGAATTTATCAAGTCTCATATATTCCGACATCACTTGTGAAGGAGCGGAGAAACTCGCTTATATGCGAGAAATGTCAGTATTGATGAAACTGTTCCTTTTATCAGGTTGAACGGAAGAACACAGATCAATACAAACTTAAACAATGACATACTTGTATCATTAAATACCGTAAGCTCCGAAATATCATGAATAAAAGGTAATGCTACGGCATATGCCGGTATAAGTACAAAATAATTTATAATAACGCTGAATATCGCAAGAACCGCAGTTCCCGACAGCAGGGATATAACAGCCCCCTTTTTGGTTTTATTGTATTTGTAAATGAGTGCTGCCGTAAATGTAAATGATGAACCTATGAGAAAATTAGAAAGCTCACCGATTCCTGATGTGACTGTACCGTTTAAAATGAGATTGAGCAGATTTTTTACAAGCTCAATTACAACTGCGGCTATCGGACCCATTGAGAATCCGCCGAACATTACTACGACCTCTGAAAAATCAAATTTGTAAAAACTCGGTGCTATAAATAAAAGTGGGAAATCAAGGAGCTGAATGAGTACTGAAAGTGCAGCCAAGATCGCAATTTTCGCGATAGTTATAAGTCTGCGTCTGTTATTTGTTTTTGACATTTTAGTGTTTTCCTTTTCTTGTTTAAATTAGTTTGCGTTTGATTATTTCCACCATCAAAGACTTTAATCAATAGGGTATGGTCAGGCTTTATTGTATTGCCATAACTACACTCATCATATGGGGTCCATAACCCACATATCAAAACATGATCAATAAAAAATTAAACTTTTCATTGTTCATTATCCATTTTTGTCCCCCTGGGGTCTTCAATAAAAGTGGAGTTGATTGGAATTTTGATATGCTGAAGCAAAATTAAGATTGCTTTAACCGTATCATTACTATTATATGAAAGAATTATCCTAAAAAATCCGAAGCTTTATCCTTACGGAAAAACTTCGGATTTTATTTAGATCACTTTAAAGTGATTTTGTTTGTTATTTGATCAATTATTCGTTGATTTCGATAACAACGCCTGAACCGACTGTTCTTCCGCCTTCACGAATAGCGAAACGAAGTCCTTTTTCGATAGCTATAGGTGTGATAAGTTCAACGGTCATGTCAACGTTATCGCCGGGACGGCACATTTCAACGCCTTCAGGAAGACCGATAACGCCTGTAACGTCAGTTGTTCTGAAGTAGAACTGAGGTCTGTATCCGGGGAAGAAAGGATTCTTACGTCCGCCTTCTTTTTCGGTAAGAACGTAAACCTGTCCAACGAACTTTGTGTGGGGATGAATTGTTCCGGGTTTGCAAAGAACCTGTCCACGCTTGATCTCGTTTTTAGCTACGCCACGGAGAAGTGCACCGATGTTATCGCCTGCTTCTGCCTGGTCAAGAAGCTTGTGGAACATCTCGACACCTGTAACAACTGTTGATCTCTTCTCATCGGAGAGTCCAACGATTTCAACTGTATCGGAAACTTTAACTGTTCCACGCTCAACTCTTCCTGTTGCAACTGTTCCACGTCCGGGAATTGTGAATACGTCCTCGACGGGCATAAGGAAAGGAAGGTCAGCTTTTCTTTCAGGTGTAGGAATATATGAGTCAACCTGATCCATAAGCTCGTGAATGCAAGCATACTCGGGAGCGTTAGGATCTGTAGCGGATGATTCAAGAGCGTCACGAGCAGATCCGCGAACGATCGGAATGTCGTCGCCTGGGAAATCGTACTGGCTGAGAAGGTCTCTTACTTCCATCTCAACGAGGTCGAGAAGCTCAGCGTCATCAACAAGGTCTGTCTTGTTCATGAATACAACGATAGCAGGAACTCCAACCTGACGAGCAAGAAGTACGTGCTCTCTGGTCTGCTGAAGAGGTCCGTCTGTTCCGGCAACAACGAGGATCGCACCGTCCATCTGAGCAGCACCGGTGATCATGTTTTTGACATAGTCAGCGTGTCCGGGGCAGTCAACGTGAGCATAGTGACGAGATGCTGTTTCGTATTCAACGTGACGGGTATTGATTGTGATTCCTCTTGCCTTTTCTTCAGGTGCGTTATCGATCTGATCGTAAGCAAGGAACTCGATGTTTCCGTTTCCGAGAGAAAGTACCTTTGTGATGGCAGCGGTAAGAGTTGTCTTGCCGTGGTCAACGTGTCCGATGGTACCGATATTAACGTGGGGCTTGGTTCTTTCAAATTTTGCCTTTGCCATGATAAAAATCCTCCTGAGATTTTTAAAATATTTTTTTTATTTATTGATGGATTGTATTGCCGGTCACTGCTGCTTGTTGCTGATGATCTTTTCGGCAATTGACTTCGGAACCTCTGCAAAATGGCTGGGTTCCATGACGTACTGTCCTCTTCCCTGGGTTGCAGAACGGAGGTCTGTTGCATATCCGAACATTTCGGACAGCGGTACATCTGCCGTAATCTGTTGTGCACCGTTCATCGGCTCGAGAGATCTGACAGATCCGCGGCGCGATGATATATCTCCGATGACATCACCGAGATACTGATCGGGAACGAAAACAACTACTTTCATAATCGGCTCTGTGAGAACCGGGTCTGCCTTCTTTGCTGCATCCTTGAATGCCATAGAACCGGCAATCTTGAACGCCATTTCGGAAGAGTCGACTTCATGATATGAACCGTCATAAAGTGTAACGATTACATCAACTACATTATAGCCTGCAAGAACTCCGGACTGCATTGCACCCTGAATTCCGGCATCTACAGCAGGGATGTATTCCTTCGGAATTGCACCGCCTACGACCTTGTTGATAAACTCGTAACCCTTGCCCGGCTCGTTCGGTTCGATATTGATCTTGACATGTCCGTACTGACCTTTACCGCCCGACTGCTTAGCATATTTTGTATCGGATGAAGCCGGTTTTCTGATAGTTTCCTTATAAGATACCTGCGGTTTTCCGACATTTGCCTCTACCTTAAACTCACGGAGAAGTCTGTCAACGATAATTTCAAGGTGAAGCTCTCCCATTCCGGCTATGATCGTCTGTCCTGTTTCCGAATCGGTGTATGTTCTGAATGTCGGGTCTTCTTCTGCCAGCTTTGACAGTGCAATACCCATTTTTTCTTCTCCCGATTTGGTCTTAGGTTCTATTGCAACCTTGATGACCGGTTCGGGGAACACCATCGATTCAAGCACAATTGGATGATCCTCATCGCACAGAGTATCACCGGTTATAGTGAACTTAAGTCCCACTGCCGCAGCGATATCTCCGGAATAGCATATATCCAGATCGCGACGCTCGTTTGCGTGCATCTGAAGTATTCTCGACAAACGCTCCTTCTTTCTCTTGCCGGGATTGTATACCTGGGTTCCCGACTCTGCTTTTCCTGAGTATACTCTGAAGAAGCAAAGCTTTCCGACATAGGGGTCTGTCATAATTTTGAAAGCAAGTGCTGCAAACGGTTCATCATCGCTCGACGGACGCTCCTCTTCCTCATCTGTATCGGGATTGATACCTCTGATGTTCGGAATGTCTATCGGAGCAGGCATATAATCAACAACTGCATCAAGAAGCTTCTGGACGCCCTTGTTTTTATACGATGTTCCGCAAGTTACGGGAATAACGACGTTGTCAATTGTTCCCTTTCTGATTGCTTTTTTGATCTCTTCAACCGTGAATTCTTCACCGCTGAAGAATTTTTCCATAAGTGATTCATCAAGCTCTGCGACCTGCTCGACAAGTTTGGCATGATATTCGTTTGCCAAATCAAGCATATCTTCCGGAATAGGCTCGACCTTCATATCCCTTCCGAGATCGTCATAGTAGATGTCTGCTTCCATATTTATGATGTCAATAATACCCTTGAAGGTATCCTCAGCACCGATAGGAAGCTGAATGACAATGGGATTCGCCTTGAGGCGTTCCTTTATCATATCGACAACACGGTAAAAGTTTGCACCGTTGATATCCATCTTGTTGACGTATACCATACGCGGTACCTTGTATTTATCTGCCTGACGCCAAACGGTCTCAGACTGCGGCTCGACGCCACCCTTTGCACAAAGGACAGTTACTGCTCCGTCAAGCACTCTGAGTGAACGCTCAACCTCAACTGTAAAGTCAACGTGTCCGGGGGTATCAATAATGTTAAGGCGGTTACCCTTCCAGTAACAGGTCGTAGCGGCAGAGGTAATCGTAATTCCTCTTTCCTGCTCCTGTTCCATCCAGTCCATTGTAGCACCGCCGTCGTGTGTTTCACCAAGCTTATGCGTTTTTCCTGTATAAAAAAGTATACGCTCGGTTGTTGTTGTTTTTCCGGCATCTATGTGTGCCATGATACCGATATTTCTTGTATTTTCCAGCGAATATTCTCTTGCCATTGTATAATATTGCTCCTTGACAGTTTTAAAGCGTCACGCTATTAATATTTGTAATGCGCGAATGCCTTGTTTGCATCTGCCATTCTATGTGTTTCTTCTTTCTTCTTGACAGCCGAACCTGTATTGTTCATGGCGTCAATAATTTCTCCTGCAAGCTTTTCAGCCATTGTTTTCTCACTGCGGTTTCTCGAATAAGTTCTGAGCCAACGCAGACCGAGAGTTTGTCTTCTTTCAGGTCTTACCTCCATAGGCACCTGATAAGTCGAACCGCCGAGACGGCGTGCCTTTACTTCAAGTACAGGCATGATGTTATTGAGTGCTTCCTGGAAAACTTCAAGAGGATTCTTTTCAGTTTTCTTCTCTACGATCTCAAATGCCTCGTACACTATTTTCTGTGCAACGCCTTTTTTGCCGTCATACATAATGTTGTTTATGAGCTTTGTAACGAGTTTGGAATTATAAAGCGGATCCGGCAAAACATCTCTTTTAGAAATTTGACCTCTTCTGGGCATGATCTATTCCCTCCTTCATTAATGATGATATCATTGGTACTCGAAAGTTTTTCTTCCGCTGATGCTCATGTAAGATAGGTCAATATATTTATCATATTAACGAACCTGACAGGGCAATAATGCGTGAATACAGTTTTGAATTACCTGTAGTAACCCAAAGAATTTTATTATTTCTTCTTCTTGGGTCTCTTCGCACCGTATTTGGAACGGCTCTGATTACGGTTTGCAACGCCTTGTGCATCAAGTGCACCGCGTATGATGTGGTAACGAACACCAGGCAGGTCACGTACTCTTCCGCCTCTTATAAGAACAACAGAGTGCTCCTGAAGATTATGTCCGATACCGGGAATGTAAGTTGTGGCTTCCATACCGTTTGTAAGCTTTACTCTGGCGATCTTACGCATAGCTGAGTTAGGCTTCTTAGGCGATACTGCCTGTACTCTTGTGCAAACTCCTCTTTTCTGAGGTGAACTCTTATCTGTAGCTTTGTTCGTCAGTGAATTGAATCCGTACTGAAGAGCCTGAGCCTTCGACTTATAAGTTCTCTGCTGTCTTCCCTGTTTAACGAGCTGATTAAATGTTGGCATTTTTATCCTCCTTCTTCGCTAATTTGATAAATATATTGTATTTTTGATTTCATTAGCCCAATACAAACTCTTTTTTAGGCAAACAAATCAAAATTACAGCATTTTGATTATACCACCTGAAATTCAAAAAGTCAATAGTTATTTCCAATTATTTTTTCTGCAGTATATTTTCTCTGAAATGTAACGAAACAAACAAAAAACCGATATCTTTTTTGGTAATATTGATATTCATTCAAACTTCTGCCGTTTTCGATTCAAACATTCATATCACAAGGCAGAAAATCAGATGATCGATTTACAGAATATTATATAATACAAATCAAAAGGCAGAAGCCGCAATGCGTCTTCTGCCAATGTAAATTTCAAAAGCTTATTTAACTTCGACTTCTGCACCTGCTGCTGTGAGCTGAGCCTTGATAGCCTCTGCGTCTTCCTTAGAAACGCCTTCCTTAAGTGTCTTGGGAGCTCCGTCAACAAGATCCTTAGCTTCCTTGAGTCCGAGACCTGTGATCTCACGAACAACCTTGATAACAGGGAGCTTGGATGCGCCTGCGCTCTTAAGAATGACATCAAATTCTGTCTTTTCTTCTGCTGCAGGAGCTGCTGCTGCGCCGCCTGCTGCTGCTACGGGAGCTGCTGCGGATACGCCGAATTCTTCTTCGAGAACAGAAACAAGTTCTTTCATTTCGAGAAGTGTGAGTGTCTTTATTTCTTCAAAAATCGCGGTTATTTTTTCGCTTGCCATTTTAATTTACCTCCAAATTGGTCTTTCTTTTTGTTTTATTATTTTTTTGTTTTTCAGCTTGTCGAACATATAAAAATGTATTATTCGGCAGCCTGTGTTGCAGGTGCTTCCTGCTTGTCGATGATTGCCTGAAGGACATATGCAAGTCCGTATACAGGGCTCTTCATGCAGCCCATGATCTTGCAAACGAGAGTCTCCTTGTTGGGAGTATCTGCAAGCTCGCTGACTGCCTTTGCGTCGATTACCGCACCGTCAATGAATCCGGTTTTGAGCTCGAAAGTTTCAATCTTGTCAGCATATCCCTTGAGTATCTTGGCGGGAGCTACTTCGTCTGTACTGCTGAAAGCAATAGCGGACATTCCGTTAAGCGAACCCGGTTCAAGAGGATATCCTGCACCTTCCATTGCTCTTGTGATTACGGAATTCTTGAACACTTTGTATTCAACGCCTGCTTTACGAAGCTCCGAACGAAGCTTTGTATCTGCATCAACCGTAATTCCCTGGTAGTTTACGATAACTCCTGCCTTGGCTTCCTTGAGCTTTTCAGTGAGTTCCGCAACTGTCTGTTGCTTCTGGGCGAGAATTGTTGCACTCGGCATAATTTGATTACCTCCTTGTGGATTTTGATTATCCGCTAAAACAAAAAACCTTTTCAGATCCGCAAATAGATCGAAAAGGCGACATTAACAATTTACACAGTGTTGTGCAGTGATATTGTTCTATCGATTTCCTCGGCAGGAAAGCAAATGCTTTTACTGAAACCTGCTGTCTGCGGATTTACTGATGCAGTATATCACATTTTTTTTATTTTGTCAATAGCTTTTTAAATTTTATAAAAAATATTTCTTATTTTAGAAATGAATTCCCAAAGTAAATTCTTCGATCGAAGTTACTTTGGGAATTCATGTTTTTCTCACGACTTTTTCTTTACAAAAATATTCATTATTATATATATACCGATCAGCACGGCAACCGCAAAACCGAGTATCAGATACATGGTTGAAAGTTCCACCTTATTTCCGAAGAAATAGAGATTGCAGTCTATAGAATTCTTTATGCCATCGACAACTTCACCCGGAAAACCCACAGATTCCATCTCCTCAAATACGCCTCTGAGCGAATGATTACGTATAAGTGATGTTCCATATGTTCCGGGGAGAAATGAGAGAACCTTTTGCAGACCTTCTCCGAAATTCGATATCGGCATATATGCTCCGCATATAAATCCGTAACCAGAACTGACTATCGTTCCTACCGCCGATGCCTGACCTGATGTCGTCAGCGGAAATGTCACTATAGATGAAAGTGCAGTTCCAAACAAAACGAGTAGTATAATATCGATTATCATCATAAATACATCGCTTATGCTGAGATACCAACCCATTTTCAGCAGGTACAAAAAGCCTGCTGCAGCCGCCACCGAGCATATAAGCAATGTCGAAAGAGCGGTCGAGATAAAATATCCGAGAGCCATTGTCGATTTTCTTACGGGCGTCATGCGCAGGTCTCTCACAGCTCCGCTTACCCTGTCCTGAACCATCAGAAGACCTGAACAAAAAGCAACCGTCACACAACATACTGCGAGAAGCGACGATACAAGCTGACCTCCGACAGTGGCATTGATAAGCTTTTGATCTATCGTAAAGCCTTCAGGCATGCTTGATGAAAAACTGCTCTCATACACATTGGCAAGAAATGTCACATACAAAACAAGAAGTATCACCGGAGTGATGAGTGATGTGAAAAACATCCCCTTATCCTTAAAAAACAGCTTACAATTTCGTTTTACAAGTGCACCGAGTCCTGTCATTTTTCCGCACCTCCCGTAAGTTTTTTACCTGTCACGGCAAGAAAAACATCATCCATCTTGCCTTTTGTTATCTCATAGTCCCTGAAAAGCCCAGGGCTTGCAAGTATCATATCGGTCACTTCGCCGGTATTCGGAACAGACACCCTGTAGGCATCGCGAAGCCTTTCATAAGGTCTTCCGAGTAACTTGATCTTTTCTTCATCCACGCCGTATATCGTGACAAAGTCGCCGGTATACTTATTCTTCAGTTCAAGAGGAGTTCCCTCGGCGGCGATTTTTCCGCTGTCAAGGATGACCACATAATCTGCATCGGCGGCTTCCTCCATATAATGAGTTGTAAGAAATACCGTCATATTCTCCTTCTCGCGAAGATCGGTCACAACATCCCAGAGAATTTTTCTTGTCTGCGGATCAAGTCCTGTTGTCGGCTCATCAAGAATAAGGATCTCGGGCTTATGCAACAAGGCTCTCGCAATATCGACACGGCGTCTCTGACCTCCCGACAGCTTTCCGACTGTGCGGCTGAGCAGATCTTCAAAATCAAGCATCTTTGCAAGCTCCGCAAGTCGGTTCTTGAATTCGGCTCCCTTTATTCCGTAAAGCGAAGCCCGGCTTCTGAGATTATCCTTTACACTGAGTGCCTGATCAAGCACCGAATTCTGAAAGACAACTCCGAGGTTGCATTTTATCTTATCTCTCGATTTTTCCGAATCCTCACCGCAGACGAAAACCCTGCCTTCATCCTTTGCAAGCTGTCCGCAGATGATTGAAATCGTCGTACTTTTTCCTGCTCCGTTCACGCCCAGAAATGCAAACATCTCGCCTTTTTTCACGCAAAAGCTGATACCCTGCACGGCTTTCACATCGCCGAATGATTTACTGAGATTTTTTATCTCTATAATATTTTCCATTCTTCGTCACTATACTCCTTTATGCTTGAATTATCTGTATATAAAACTATCTTGGTGATGTTATATATTATTGCTTATCAGTGACCGCAAAGCCGGTATTCCTTTTCAAATCCGGCGGTAGCAAGCCACCACCCTATGGCGATATTACTGTTGCTTTTTCTTTTTTTAGCTTTCTTAATATGACAGCCGCTTTAAAGCTGTGCAAAACATCATAACCGTGCGGACGCCTTTTTTACTGTCAATAATTATCGATAAGCTTTTTAATTTCAATACGATATCACATCATTATGCATTTGTCAATACTTTCCCGGAATTTTTTCAGGTTTTTCATGTCAATATTAAATCGTCTCTATTATGCACATCGGCAAGGCAAAAAGCAAGGGGAATCTTCTGCAAAAAATCCCCCATTGTTATAAAAACATCTTTTGAAATTTCAATTGCCGTATATCTTACACAGTTGCACATATGATCATGACATCTGATTCGCACCGATTACAGTTGTTCCGTTGAAATAATACTGCAATATAGTTTTACAGTCATATCCGAGATTTACAAGGTCTACAAGTCCGTACTGGGACAGACCTGCACCGTGTCCCCAGCCTTTACCCACGAAGACAAAGTTTCCTTCCCCTCCTTCGAGTGTCACGTCATACTCTTTCATGACAGGATTTCCGTGCAGTATATCGGGCAGCCTGCCATCTGTAATTATATTTTCCTCTTCCGAATCGACAACAACAATTTTGTCCTTGTCAAATTGCAGTATTCCCTCTCCCGATGAAAGTACATAGGTATAATCTTCACCAGAATCAAGCGGAATAAAGCCATTTTCTGTTCTGACATACAGTTTTCCAGTCAAATCTACAGGCATTGTTATTCCCGCAAAATCGGGTGAGTATATGCTTTCAAAATTATCGAGCGAATATACTCTTTGACTGACAGTTTCCCCAGCTTTTCCGACAATAAAGTTTCCGCTGTTGAATCCGAAAAGATTTCTCACCTGCGTGCTCATTGAAATGGTGTCGCTGTTGCCGTAAATATCGGTAAGTGTCACAGAATATATATGCGTACTGTCGGTACAGTATGTTGTGGAAATGCTTGCAATATCTCCATCGAGATTCGGACAACTTCCCTTGACTCTCGCGTACAGCTCACTCGGCGTGAACTCAACCGTCCAATTCGTGACCGATCTTGATTTGTATGTTTCCCAAGGAGCCGGAAGAGCTTTGAGGTACGGATATACCGAGCTTTGCCATGTTTCATGAACTGCTATCGTACATCCGCCTGCCGATGCCGAATAATATGTTTTGGCGTACTTTCCGCCGTAACTTATGATCAGCCCTTCGGTCTCCTTGACCGCATTTTTCACCCTGTCGTTGACTCTGTCGCATCCTCTGTATGCCTGACAGTGTGTATTGCAACAAATCGAGAATTTCATCGATTTATGCCTTGTTTGTGAAGAATATGTATAATTTCTCACAACTATTGCAAATGTTTTCTGAACCTCATCGGCATACGAATTGCTGATCTCATAGGACATTACACACCCGACATATTCCTCCATCGGCATTATATTAATAACCGATATGCCGTCAATACTCGAATATTTGTATATCCTGAACTCAAATGTACCGCCGTAGATCAATCCGGCAGACGATGTGATAAGCTCGGTATTTCCGTCATTGCCCTGTATCGGGTTGACTGCAAAGGCGAAGTTGTCATCACCCTGCTGATAGCAGGCAACAACATTTCCTTCTGAACTTCTGAGAAGCAACTCATCATTCCCACTTGTATATAAACTGCAAGCAAGGCCGTCAACAGCCTGTTCAAAAATATCTGCACAAGTCTCAGCTTCAACGGCATTGGCAAAAGGACCGACATGCATGCTTTTATCAGAGCCTTCTCCAGAGCAAAAAGGAATCAGACCCAAT
This sequence comes from uncultured Lachnospiraceae bacterium, assembly GCA_964638675.1. Taxonomy (GTDB): domain Bacteria; phylum Bacillota; class Clostridia; order Oscillospirales; family CAG-272; genus SIG714. The sequence goes on along the minus strand of CAZXAU010000017.1, from coordinate 36,919 downwards.
GACCTGTCCGACAGCACCCCGGAAATTGCCGTCTCATCATATTCACCTGAGAGATTCAGATATATATTTCCGCTGTCTCTTTCAACCGTAAAAGATTCTCCGGCAACCTGTCCTATAGATATAAATTCATGGCTCTCATAATTCTGAATTCCGTAATTCAAGCCTATTCCCACAGAGAAAGAATACTCTGAAACAACATCCGGAGAAAAAACAAGTCCGACCCTGACATAATCTATAGTATTCTCCGCTTTGATCGTGTCCTGTATATCATCCGCAAGCACAACTACGTTATCATCAATTCCGGACAAAATTCCCGTATAAAGCAAAAGAGCGGCAATCGACACGAAAACAAAGATATAGCTTAGAATCTTTCTATTCCTGCTATCTCCTGACTTCATCGGTCATCACCGCCCTATATATTACAATTCATCCGATCGTAAAAGTTTTTTGTAGGAAGCCTTCCTGTTAATCATTATTAATGAAGGCATTTCATAAGTCACCGCCTACTCAATGACTTAATCAAATTAACATTAAAATGTCAAATCCGCAGATCACTGTATAAGTGCCTGAATGATAGTAAGTACGCCTCCGCTTACCATCAATATTGCCAAAGCAATGCAGAGGATCCTTGTCCAAAGCACACTTTTCTTCATTTTTTCCTTTTTTTCTTCTTTATTCTTAGCCATTGCCGTATTCTCCTCTGATAAAAATAGTTACCTGGTTACTGTCGGTCGCCCGAAGCTCGGTATCACCGACCGAAATATATGAATGTGCAATTTCGAGCAGAGAACCGATCTCAGTTAAATTACCGTCGGTAATATCACACATCTCACCGCTCTCGATCACTATACTGTTTGTAATGCATACAACCTCGCACCCTTTTGAAAGAGTAATTGTCTGCCCTGGCAGAATGTCAAATGCGACAAATCCCCTTCTGTCATCGCCTTTCAGCGATTCGATCGCCTTTTCACACGCAGCAACTCTTGCAAGCAGGAGGTCAATTCTGCCTGCCGAAAGATTATCGGCATCGTCAATATATCCTCTGAGGTTATTATCGATGTAGTCAAAAGAAACAAGTTTTATAGCTTCATTTTCGCTCTGTCCTGCAAATACCCCTACAAAAAACACAAACGCAAGCAGACATAAAACGGACAGTGAAACAAGAAGGATACTGATGTTCTTCTTAATGATATACCCCTCCCCGGATATTTTTTAGATGATTTTATTACACCGTTTTTATTTACGTATTATATCACATTATATTCAAAAATTCAATAGTATTTTTTTTATTTTTATAAAAAAATTGTTTTTTCTTACTATTTAATCTTCCTATAAGTAAATAATAAATTTATAATCGATAAAATCCTGTATAAATCGACAAAATTGTTACCTTATCCCTGAGAAACCCCACTTGCAGGTATCTTTATTTTTTTCGGGGATCTGTCAAATTGCATATCATCTGTAAATACGACAGCCTTTTGCACGACCGTATTTTTCTTCAGCGTAAAGAGAGTCACGCCCTGAGATGATCTTGTCGAATTCTCCGGGATGAGATTTGTAGAAATCTGTATGCACTTTCCATCGCTTGAATATATTACAATATCGAATGGAGTTTTTTCCTCACAAAAGGCGGCAACTATAGGTGATTTGTCCGAATACGCATTTTTCAGCTTTGACCTGTTGCCCTTTGTTTCGTATGCACTTATCGGAACCTTGACTCCCTTTCCGTTTGCGAAAATGAATATCATTTTGCAGGATTCTTTATATTCTTTAAGCCGCTTCAGAAAGAGAAATCTTTCTCCGTTATCGAAATTCAGCTTGACGGGGACAAAATCGCCCATTTGCGATGATTTTGACATTTCAAAATCGCTCGCTCTCTGCTTATAGCACTGTGCTTTATCAGAGAAGAAGAGAAGCTCGTCAAGATTTTCGCCTTCCTCATCCAGGATTACGAAATCGCCTTCCTTCACAGTTTGATTATCGGTGCTTGTTAAACGCAGGGTCTGAATATTCAGCTTTTTAAAATATCCGCCAGCCGTCATGACCATACGGACATTCAGATTCTCGACTTCATCCTCTTTTTCCATCACCGGTGCTTCATGTGCAGCAATTATCTGACTTACACGGTCTCTTCCGTATTTTTTGCTGATGGCTTCAAGTTGGGAAATGATTTCCTTCTTTATGAGCTTATCATCGCCGATAATCTTTTCAAGCCTTTCTATATCCTTTCTCAGAAGGTCTGTTTCGGCTATTTTATTCAGAATATATTCTCTGTTGATATGCCGAAGCTTTATCTCGGCGACATAGTCCGCCTGAATTTCGTCTATATCAAAACCCTTCATAAGGTTCGGAACGACATCCGCCTCCGCCTTTGTTCCCCTGATTATTCTGATTGCTTTATCGATATCAAGCAGGATTTTGGCAAGTCCCTCAAGAAGATGAAGCTTTTCCTTTTTTCTCTCAAGCTCAAATGTCGTTTCACGTCTCACGCAATTCACTCTGAATTTGATCCATTCGGCAATAATATCCATAACACCGAGAAGACGTGGGTGCTCATTCAAAATTACATTGAAGTTGGGGTTCACCGTACATTCAAGAGGAGTGTTTTTGAAGAGCTTGAGCATCAGTTTATCGGGATCAGTTCCCCTGCGAAGGTCAAGTGTGAGCTTGAATCCGCTGAGGTCGATCTCATCACGGAAATCAGAAACCTCCTTAAGCTTCCCTTCCTTCTGGAGCTTATCAAGTTTTTGCATGATCGGCTCTATGGTCGTGGAATCGGGAATTTCAAGTATTTCGATGCAGTTCTCCTTCGGATCGTATCTGTAGTTCGAACGCATTCTGAAACTGCCCCTACCGGTCAGATAGATCTTTGCCATTTCCTCACGGTTATAAAGAATTATCGCACCTCCCGGAAAATCGGGTGCCGGCATTATATCAAGAATACGGTCTACATCTACCGAAGGATTCTTCAGCATCTCAATCGTTGCCGCACAGCATTCACGCAGATTGAATGAACATATAGTTGTCGCAAGTCCGACAGCAATTCCATCACTTCCCGAAACGAGAATATTCGGGAATGCAGTCGGCAGAAGTTTGGGCTCTGTCATCGTATTGTCATAGTTCGGTATAAAATCAACCGCATCACGGTCGATTCCGCCGAAGATCTCCGAGCATATTCCTTCAAGACGGCATTCGGTGTAACGTGACGCTGAGCACGCCATATTCGTTGAATAATGCTTTCCGAATGTTCCCTTTGAATCAATAAAGGGATGAAGAAGACCGTCATACGCCCTTGTCATGTTGGCAAGAGTTCCGTATATCGAAGAATCGCCGTGCGGATTCAGCTTCATCGTCTCACCGACAACATTCGTACTTTTTACCCTGTGGCCGCCGTTCAGGAGTCCCATTTTATACATAGTATAGAGCAATTTTCGCTGTGACGGTTTGAATCCGTCGATCTCGGGTATAGCACGCGAAATAATTACACTCATTGCGTACGGCATGTAATTTGTTTCAAGCGTATCGGTTATAAGCTGCTGCATTGCCGCTTTTTGTGAGAGGAACACTTCACCTACATCCGATTGATTTTTCTTCTTTTTTGCCATATACTTACCGTTCCTTTCATTATACTTATACTTAAGCTTACATTTAAACCGTTGGACACTCAGTCGATTTCCCTGAGGTCAAAACCTGCCGCTTTTATAAGACGGTTGAAAACCGCTCTGCCGATTCCGATCTCTTCGGGCATATTGGCATAAATATATTTTATCTGCTTCATTTCGTCAAATCTTCTCAGAATTGCGAAAAGCTCATGTGCCATTCCGTTCATACCGTCACTGTATGTCAATGCGTTTTCACCGAGCAGACCCGACCATTCTTTTTTACAGATAAATCCTACATCGGTATCATTCTTTTTTTCTTTCATGAATGACAAGACCTTTTCTCTCTCCCCTGAAAGTATGGTAACCTTGGCATTTGGTGCATAGTGCCTGTATTTCATTCCGGGAGCAGGTGGAGCTTTTCCCTCTTCGGGCTTTGAAAATGATATGTCATTTATCTCGGTATCGGGCAGAAGTGCCCCCAGCATTTCAATTGTTATTCCGCCAGGACGGAGCACAGAGAGGCTCCCATCGCTCTCCGGTCTGACTATTGTCGATTCAAGCCCTATCATGCATCTGCCGCCGCAAAGGATCGCATCTATTCTGCCGTTCAGATCGGCAATCACATGCTCGGGGCAGGTCGGACTCGGCTTTCCCGATAAATTGGCACTCGGTGCGGCAATCGGAACTCCCGAATATTTTATAAGTTTATTTGCAATCCTGTCGCTCGGCACCCTGACAGCAACACTTTCAAGACCGCCCGTGACTTCATACGGTATTATTTCCTTTTTCGGCAATATTACGGTCAGCGGTCCTGGCATGAACGCCGATGCGAGTATATCGAAAAGCTCGTTTTTCTCGCAATATTTTGAAACATCATCGGGTGACGCAAGGTGAATGATCAGAGGATTGTCGCTCGGTCTGCCTTTTGCGGCATATATTTTTTTGGCGGCCGAAGCGTCAAGAGCATCAGCACCGAGGCCGTATACCGTTTCTGTCGGAAAGGCAACAGTCCCTCCACTTTTTATTATATCGGCGGCAATCATTATATCCTGTTCGCACGGATCTTTGAATATTTTTGTTTCCATTTTTATTCTGTTTTATTATTATTTAAAGTATTTACCTTATATATTATATTTTTTCTCAGCTCTTCAGCTTTTCAGCAGTTTCGGCAGCGATAAGTGCATTTATCATTTCACTTATATCGCCCACTAAAACGCTTTGAAGGCTGAAATTCTGTTTGAGTCTGTGATCGGTCACTCGGCTGTCGTGATAGTTATATGTTCTTATCTTCTCACTGCGATCTCCCGATCCCACCTGATTTTTTCTCGTTTGTGCTATTTTTTCATTCACTTCACGCTGTTTCATGTCGTAAAGCTTTGCCCTGAGCATTTTCATTGCCTTGTCCTTATTCTTGAACTGACTGCGTTCTTCCTGACACTCTATGACTATTCCAGTAGGCTTATGTGTAAGACGTACTGCCGATTCTGTTTTATTGATATGCTGACCGCCTGCACCGCTCGATTTACAGCTTTCTATCGTTATGTCTGCAGGGTTTATTTCCACCTCGACTTCCTCAGCTTCAGGAAGCACCGCCACTGTTACGGTTGAGGTGTGAATTCTGCCCTGACTCTCGGTTTCGGGTACTCTCTGAACACGGTGAACTCCCGATTCAAATTTGAATCTTGAATAGGCATCCTCGCCCTCTACCGAAAATGATATCTTACTGAATCCGCCAAGCCCCGTTTCATTTGCACTTATTCTTTCTATCTTAAATCCTGCCTTATCCGAAAACATTCCGTATATTCTGTAGAGATCTGCCGCAAAAAGTGCCGCTTCTTCTCCCCCTGCCCCTGCTCTGATCTCGATAATGACATTTTTTCCGTCATTCGGATCTTTCGGCAACAAAAGAAGTCTGAGCTCCTCCTCCACACGAACAATCTCTTCCTTGCATCCCAGAAGCTCATCTGAAGCAAGTGCACGAAGCTCGGGATCATCGGATGAAAGCAAAAGAGTCGCTTCCTCAATTTCTTCTTTCAGTTTTTTGTATTCCCTGAATTTCTCTATAACAGGCGTAAGAGTTTTATATTCCTTCATTAACTTGCGGTATTCTTCGTTATTTGCAACAATTTCAGGCGATGAAAGCTTTTCACCGATAAGCCTGAACTTATCCTCAGCCTCCTGCAATTTATCAAACATCGCTCAGATTCTCCTTTAGAAGTTAGTTTGCGTATAATGTTCGTGGGAACTTTCTGTATAAGTTCCCTGTGAAGCTTTCTTCGAAAGATTCACATTTACCCCCTCAAAGACTTTAGAACGGAAGGAGGTATAGGTTGTTCGGTACTGCAAAGCAAAATTTTAATCACTTGCACATACCCGTCATGTGGGATCCTTGCCCCACACGCTGAATGAAGTTGACAACAGATAAAATCTTCTGATCATTCATCATTCAAAAAGCACCGTCAAATGTCGTCAGACGGTGCTTAGAGCTACATTATAATTTGTTTTTGTTCTTATTGATCGACGAACGGGGATTTACGATCTCTCTCCAATCAAGGTCGCCTCTGTCAAGTGCTCTGACCAACACCTCGGCACTTGCAAGATTGGTTGCCGCCGGAATATTATAAATATCACACATACGAAGCAAATCAATATCATCTTGTTCAAAATACCTGTCTTTACTTGTATCTCTGAAGAAGAGCAACAGATCGATCTCATTGTACGCAATACGCGTAGTGATCTGTTCCGTGCCTCCGAGAGATCCCGAAAGAAGGCTTTCCATCTTCAATCCGGTAGCCTCACTTATATATCTTGCCGTCTTGCTTGTGGCACAAAGTGTATGCTTTGAAAGAATTCCGCAATATGCTATGCAAAATTGTACCATAAGCTCTTTTTTCTTATCATCTGCGATAACTGCAATAACCATCTTTTTTCTCCTATACCTACCTGATCGTTATTTTGTTGTTAAATCTATAAACAGACAGAACTGTTTTGTTTATTCTACCGTTTTGAAAACAGCTGTTTTTTGAGCACACTTCTCTTCTTTGAATTCTCGAAAACAGGGACATTCTGTGAAAGAAGTCTTTTTGACATGTTGACAAAAGCATTTTCGCTTTCTGTGTGTCTTTCTCCCGGTCGCATAAAAGGCACAAACGGTACAATGCCGAGAAGCCGGGTGTGAGTTATATCGATTATTTCATCGGGCGATATTGCATTGTCAAACTCACCGAACCTGTTGATCACAAGTCTCAGGTCACGGATCTTCCCGAAATATTCCTCCGCTATCTCTTCCGCAGATCTGACCGATGAAGCATCACAGTTACAAACCGATATGACGGCGTCGCATGAAGTGAGATCGTATGGAGAATCGGCAATTATAAAATCATACCCGCTCTGTGCCGCAAGCATATTGCAGACATTTGTGAGATCGCATTTTCTGCTGTGCGTTGATATGCAAAGATCAAATCCTCCGCAGTTAATCACGCAGTCGGATATTTCTGAACCCGATATCAAATCGTCAAGTCCAAAGAGTGCACTGTCCTGAAGTCCTGTCATGATGTCGAGATCTCCGCAGGGTTTCATATCAACAAGCAACACTCTTTTCCCAAGCCTTGCAAGTCCTGCGGCAAGCCCAAGTGAAACAGTACTTGTTCCCACACCGCCTTTATAAGAAACAACTCCGACGACCATAATTCAAGGGTATACTCCTCAACACAACTTCGCTGTGTATTATACCACAAAATGCTGATATTTGTCAATAGCAGGAGGTGATTTTTTATTAAAAAATAATAAGATTTTATTAATTGATGCGGTTGTTCAAAAAAGCAAGTCAATCTTTTATAAAAAAGCTTTCAAATGTATTGACAAATACCTGAAAATGTAGTAAAATCTTCGTCGGTCAAAATTGCGCCGGTGTTCCGGTCGCAAAAAATATTCAGATCGTATATCGGTCGATCGGTAATCATAATTTCACTGTAAAAGCGGTATGCAAAAAATGTAATATGCAAGCCGTTCTGACTGCATTTCAATATGTTCCGGCAGATACCCTGTAACTGCTCAGACTGCGAATTGCTTTTCGATCACCGATATAGTATAGAACAAGGAGAAAGTTTGAAAGATAAATCTTTCAAACGGCGTTTTGTGGTTTTCGCCACCGTCGCGACGGCGATTTTGCTTCACAAAACCAACCCAAATTCCGAAAGAAAGGAAGCTTTCGCAATGCGAAAGCCATGGTCATAAATATGAAAAAATTCAAATCATTCTGCAAAAAGCAGGGCGTCGTACCGAGTGCAAAAGCATATTTCATAGACGCAATGGGAGCAATGGCAAAAGGTCTTTTTGCATCGCTTCTCATAGGTACGATACTCAAAGCAATCGGTCTTATACCGTCACTCGAATTTTTCGGTGAAATAGGCGGCTATGCCCAAAAGGCGGTCGGATGTGCAATGGCTGTCGCAATCGGTTATTCATTGAAAGCCCCCATGCTTGTCACGCTATCTCTTGCCGGTGTCGGCTTTGCCGCAAACACGCTCGGCGGCTCGGGCGGTCCTCTTGCGGTATTCATTATCGCCATTGTCGCATGTGAGATCGGCAAGCTCGTTGCAAACACCACAAAGGTTGATATTATAGTTACACCTCTCGTCACTGTTGCCGTAGGCGGAGGACTTTCAATGCTGATTGCAGGACATATCGGAACTCTTGTCGGATATATAGGAAATTTCATCTCTTGGTCAATGGAGCGTCAACCGTTTGTGATGGGAATACTCGTATCTGTCGTGATAGGTATGGTTCTGACACTTCCGATATCAAGTGCGGCAATATGCATGGCAATAGGGATTACGGGATATAATGCGGCAACAGGAGTGATCGACCCCAATCTTGCACTCGCAGGCGGTGCCGCCGTTGCAGGATGCTGTGCTCAGATGGTCGGATTCGCTGCGATGTCGTTCAAGGAAAACGGAATCGGCGGACTTCTCTCACAGGGGCTCGGAACAAGTATGCTTCAGATGCCGAATATAATAAAACGTCCGGCAATATGGCTCTCGCCTATCATTGTTTCGGCGATTACAGGACCTCTTGCAACATGCGCATTCAAGCTCGGCATGTACAGTGATGCCGTGAATTCGGGAATGGGTACATGCGGACTTATGGGACCTATAGGCGTCATACTCGGATGGTACGGCGGACATTATCCCGAAAGCGTGACATTCAATGATTGGTTCGGGATGCTGATGATATGCATAATTATCCCGGCAATACTCTGCCCGATTCTCAATTCACTGTTCATCAAGTTAGGATTGTATAAAAACGAACATTTGAAACTGTAATATATTTTTCACCCCGATAAACAGACAGATAAAGCTATATATTTGTATTCCTGATCTCTGTCTCTTCTCCTTAAAAAGCCCGTGCTTAATTCCGCACGGGCTTTTTCTTAACAAAATAGATTATAAACCGACCAAACAAATCAGAATTAAAAGACATAAACTTATCAATAAACAAAGGGAGATAGGTCAATTATAGAGATTTCCTATCTTGATCTCTTCTTTCAGATACCAATTATTAAAATCAGTACCCTTTCCTTTGATCTCATACAAGCTGATAACATGTTCTTTGGCTTCGATATTTCTTTCAAATTTATGAATTCTGACCTGATCCTCATTGGGATCAATATCAAAATATGTCTTTCCGTATTGATGGGTTGTTCTTATACCCGAAAGTTCAACGATAGTTGGGATAAAATTCTCCTGTGAAACTTGAGCATAATTGATTCTGATTCCCGAAAATGAAGCTTTTGGTTTCTTAACGAGAAGTGCTGTAAGCCGAGGAGTAGACGGAAGCTTATAATCGCTTATGGGATCCGGATGATCTCCTGTAATAATAATAGTCGAATCATCATAAACTCCGAGTCTTTTCATTTCTGATATATACTCGTTAATAAACCTGAGACATCCCTTGAGAGAGGTGACACTGCTTTGTTTGCTTGCAGCTATTCCGTTTTCATCAACCTGTCCCGGAGTATGGCAACCGTTGAGATGATACACTGCCATTGAGTTTTTATAATCACCGACTGAAAGTCCTTTGGATCTGAAGTCGGCAATCAGCTTTCCGTCATCAATTTCATATATATCGGGATTTTTTGATTTGTCAACAGCATTATAAATATTCCCATGCATGCATGAATAAATGTTGTATACATAGTATTGTTGAGAATATATTTTTATTGTAAAATCATTTCCTCTCATATCTTTCAGAAAATCAGACTCGGTGTATGCAGTTCTGAAATATTTTGAGCGGGAGGTTGAAAAATCGTCATCAATTCCCGTAACCATCGAGCAAATAGCAGGAAATGTACGGGCATACAGCGAGATGTTATCCGGGAAAAACACAAATCCGTTCATATCGTTGCAAGGATTGTCCGGCTGTTGGATCATTTCGTTAAAATATTTAAGATCAAGTCTGTCTATTATAAAAACAATAACATTCTTTTTGCTTCCGACTTCAAAAATACCATTTGTTGATAAATAGAATTCGGTTTTGTCGTTTACCCAATTGTCGAGAAACTGGAAGGTATCCACAGGCGTCTCACTTATTCCGGGAGTTTCCGAGATATAGGGCGTCGTTGAAACAATGGTAGGGACGGTAGGAGGAGTATCCGGAATGTTTGTTTTAAAAGTCGGATCCGGTGTAGTGTGTGTAGGAACGGGAGTAAATCCGAAGATACTCGTATAATTTAAAAAAGGATAAGTTATTACATTTTTACTTTCCGTTTCGGTCAGCGAGGGCGATGTATCGTTTCCCGGAAAAGTAACGTATACATTTTCTCGAATGCAACTGCAAAAGAGCAATGAAATTCCGCAAATGATGATTATAGCAATTAATCTTTTATCAGTGTCTATCGGCTTTCCCATATCAATCTCCTTATATAGTACTTGGGATTATTATATCACATTGATAAAGAATAATCAAGCTTCTGCACTGAAAAAAAACGGCAGTTAAACAATTTGTTACATTTATTTCATATTAAAGTATTTCAGCATTTAGCCGGGTTAAATAAATACATAAAATCCCTCAACAAAATATGTTTAACTGCCTCAGCCACTGTTAAAGCTTAAAACATGCCAAGCACACAGGGTCTTCACTCTATATGACCGTAGTGCAACTCGGAGCAATCGCCGGAATTATTACAGTTATATGGGCTCATTTATCCACCTTGTGCCGCCGCATGCAAGGGTGTAGACTGAATCGCTGCCCAATTTTATTCCCTCAAAGGTCTGTAATTCAGAATCAATCACGACTGTATTTTCCTTTCGCTCCTTAAGCAACGCCGCATTATCCTCTCTGATATAGATAGTGAACATGTTGTTGTACACATCATAATCCATTATGACAGAGCTTGAATCTTTTTTCAATATCTCTGAGAGCTTAACTCCGTTGACTTTGATAAGCTCAGCATAGATATCATGCACACCCCTTTCAAGGTAACCCTCACCTGCACCGATCGGTACAGACAATACTGTATCACGAACAGACATATTGAAACGCAGTGCAAGAGAATAGTAGGTCTTGCCTTCAATAGTTGTTTTGTGAAGTGCACTGCCAAGCTGTCCGCCGTAGGTGCTGATGCTCGGCTCGGTTACTTTAACTGTAAGCTGTCTTTCGGCATAAGGTGCATATTCATTGCCGACGATACTGAAATACATCAGATCATTAGAGCGATAGGAAGGCAGAGTTACCTCAATTCCGGTATACATCAGCACATCACCCGGATATACAGCGTGACAGTTACGGTCTTCAAACCATACATCGTAGAGAGCGTCTGCATTCAGCCCCTTGAGATAGATCCTCTGAGTAGGTTGTGCCTGAGAACGTCTCCATATATTTGCATAGCCGTGACCCTGCTCAGGTATATAGTATTCCCATGCCATCCATGTATCTTCGCTTCTGCTGTAATCGGTGAGACGGTAGTAGTCTGCGTAATAGTAACAACTCACCTTTCTCTGCTCAGCACCGGATTTTTCAACCTTGTACCAATCGATAGGATCATAAGGACTGTAGTTATATTCCATCGAAGGAACGAGTGCTCTGCGAAGAGCGTATTTATCCGAATATTGTGTTCTGTAAACCGAGTCATCCGGAACATCTGAATCAGCCTTTGAGCCGAAGTAAGGTATCCATGCAGACATTGCGTAGGTATAGCACTGCTGCAGAGACGAATCTCCGTATACCTGGTCAGTTCTGTGGAGCGGAACGGCATATCTCATGGTTTCAAAATCGTTACGTCTTCCGCCCGATGCACATGAGTCGATCACTATATTCGGAAATGCATCCTTGATAGCCTGCCACAAACGGAAGTGTCCCTGAATATGGAGGTTTTCGGTGAGTCCTGCACGGTCTGTATCTGCTGAATTTACCTCATTCCAGGTAGAGAGCGGTCCCATATTAAAGTCCTCTCTGTATACAGAAGCATCAATAGTTTTCAAAGTCGAGGTAATTCTTGCAATCAGCCAATCGACGCACTCCTCCTTGGAATAGTCTACAAGACCAGAGGAGAAGACCCAATCTGGATCAAGCGTACTTCCGTCGGTCTTCAGTAAATTTTTATATCCAACACGTTCGGGCTCAAACCAGAGCATCGTGCCGACTCCGTTTTCCTGAGCGCATTTTGCGAGAAGAGCAAGAGATGTGGGAAAGCGTTCGGTATCCATCTGCCAGCTTCCGGTATTCCACCATTCAGAGCCAATACCCGTCTTTCCGTCAGCACCGTAATACCATCCGGCATCCATCCACCAGATATCAAGATCCGCACCGTTTTTCAGAAAATGCCTGAGAGCTTCGATCTGCTCTTTTTCGTTTGTACCGGTCATTTCATTGAAATATTCATGGGTAGTTCCCAGGATCATCGGAGGGACAGTTTTTTTCTCATGCTCTTTCACGACCGTCGGCATATTGCAATCGATCATAAAGCGACGCCAAAGATTTGCAGCCCGATCGTTATCCCTTCCGTCGTATTTCACTACGGCTGTAATCGGTGTTCTTGCTTTTTCTCCCGGCTTCAGATAGGAATGGAAGGTCTGTTGTCCGTTTATAAAGACTGTTTTTGTACTGTTGCCATTTCCGGTTTTACAGAAGGACGCCTGCCACTGACCCGCCCAGCCGATAGCGATCAGTACTCCGCCGTCACCGTATTCCATGTTCCAGTAGGGAAAAGCATTATTGGTGCTCCTTCCGTTCATCGGAGCAATAATTCTTGCTGTATTCGCAACTGCAAAGTTGATCGGCATAAACCCGGTGGGATCTCCCGAATATCCGTACACATAAGGATCCTTTCCCACAAATTCCACAACAGAATTCACTTTGCCGATCACTTCGGTGTTCTTTACGGAATCATTGTTGGAAAAATAAATCATCCAATCGTATGCTGCATACTCACTGTAATACACCGAGATCACTGTAAAGCATATCTTTGCATACGCTGAATCTGACGGCGTATATTCGATCACGCTTTCGGTTTGTTCTCCGTGTCGGTCATTATTTTTTGTCTTTTGGCTGATAAGCTTGAAAACGCTATCGCCGAAGCCTGTATATTTTGTTTTTCCGATCGTCAGTGTAACCGGGAAATCCCTTAAATTATCTGCGAGATAGGAATCGTATACCTCCCTCGCACTCTGCTTTTCACTCTCACTCGGAACGGTTGCTGCGGCATTGCCGTCACCGACGCATGCTTCTGCCCTGCCGAAATATCCGGTTCCGTCACCGGCAAAGCTGATTTCAATTGCCGGGGCACAGGCTGAAACTTCTCTGCCCTTGTAAATTACGCTTGTCTGTGACTCGTATCCAGGAATGCTTCCGTTTCCGGTCATTACAAGCAAATATTCGCCTGCATCAAGCGGCTCTGAAAACACAAAGGTTCTATCCGATTTTCCCTCTCCAAGCAGACTGCTCTGACAAGGATCCCTCCTCACAGTTGCAAAATAACTACCTATAAATTTATACAGTTTACAGCAGATCGCTCCTTCAGATGCGGGCAGTGTCAGCGAAGTCATACTCTGCTCTGTTTTAAAGTGCCAGGCCACTCCCTGTGCAATATCAATAGATATTTGTTCAGCATCTGTATCATAGCTCGGAACAGCAGTGCCGAGCATTGCTTCCCTACTCTTTGCAAGGAGGGGGTTACACCAGTCGGACGTGCTGTATTCGTATTCACCGTCGTAATTTGTAACTCTCAAGGTCAGTATCTTTGCATTTTCGGGAATGTCGCATGAAAGGTCGGCAATCTCATATGAAGTAAGATTTCCCGAGCGTGCCATAATCACACCGTCCACCAGAACGATAAATTCAACCCCCGTACCTCCCTGCGGCACAGAATCTTCCTTACCGACCGTGGTATGGAAATATCTGTATCCGAGACCTGCGATCGATATATTGATATCTGCAGCTCCGTAATTATTGTCCGCCCCATTTGTCGGGTGATTCTGAAAGCCATGGCTTGTCTGAAATCTTCCGCTTCCGCCCACCGACATAGCGGGGTTGACAGTATATACCTGCGGTGCCTTCAATCCCGTCCAACTTTCGACATCGAGTGCCGATGCATAGGTAATATCGTCGTTCATCATGTAAGTAAAACTCTCCGTACTCATAATATTTTCGTCAACGATTGATCTTATCCGGACCGATCGATTGACCTTCCCGGAATTTACCGGTAATCTGTTTCGCCTCTTATCTTTATGTTATCATAATACATATTTTTGACTGTTTCTATATGTTTTTCTTCAAAAAACATGATTATTTCGTCAAAAACCGGTATGTACTTGAAACTGAAAATTTCCCTCTTGCTTTTTTTATCGTTTTATCATATAATGTAAATATTCCAAAGCAATTCTGTTCATTCCGGACAGAAGATCCGGCTCTGCGTCATTACTTTGTACGGCGATACATAAGAGGCATAGTGTGAAAGATAGATTTGACTTGAAGGAGAAGTTCATCTGTTTCACGTCCGAATTCGCTTAAAAATGGGATATATCCCATTTTTGTCTGCTTCGCATCCTCGGCGAATTTCATCAATGATTTGTACCGCCGCTTTGGCGGCGGAATGGAGTTTGATATGATCGATAACATCAAGAATCAAAAAATCAAAATTCCGGGCTTCATGCCATGCGAGCTTGAAGTGCAGTATGTGGAAAAATGTGCCGAAACAGACCCCAATCGCTACCATAACCACATTCACAATGTCTGCGAGATCTACCTGAACATTTCCGGAAATGTTTCATTTATTTGTGAAGACAGAATATATCCCGTAAAAAAAGGAAATGTGATCATAACCCGTGACCACGAAGCACACCACTGCGTCTACCATGATTCTTCCTGTCACAGACACTACCTGATTATGTTTTCCGCACAGGAAAACCGTGAGCTGTTGCCGATGTTTTATGACCGCCTTCCCGGCACGGGAAATCTTGTGGTTCTGAGCGAAAAAGAAGAGCTTGATCTGATCTCTCTGTGTGAAAAAATGTTTGCCGACCGCAATGATGCAATTTCATCTCTTGTTCATTTCCTGAAGGTCATAAATCTTTTGGGCAAAGGCAAGATCAAGAGCGACACCGATGACATTTCCAGCAAGGAAACGATCATGGCACTTCAATATATCAATAAGAATATCTCTGAAAAAATTAGCATTGTCCAGCTTGCAGAGCTGACCCACAGCAGTGTCAGCACCTTTGAGCGCAATTTTAAAAAAGATGTAGGGATGGTTCCCTCAAAATATATTACGGAGCGACGTCTTTCGCTTGCAATCACCCTTTTATCAAGCCAAATGTCGATTCTCGAGATCTGCGAAAAGTGCGGATTCCCCGATTACGCTCACTTTATCTCAAACTTCAAAAAAAGGTTCGGTCTCACCCCCGGACAGTACCGAAAAAAGCAATTCAAAAAAAATTAAGAAAGCTAACAAATGCCAAAAGGAGGCGTACACATGAACAATCCGAATATGCGGCTTTCAAATGATGCAACCGAAGCAAATGCAGAAGCATTTTTAAGATCGGCTAAATTGACATTTCTGATTTTTGGGGTATTCTCGGGAATCAATGTTCTCGCCCTTACAACAGGGATAAGCAGTTCATTTTTCTTTTTTTCTGCATGGACGCCCTATTTTTTAACCGATTATACAATGGCATACTGCCTGAAGTTCCCGAAAGAAAACTACGGAGATGCTTACGAAAAATATTTTGAAAATCAGCTCCCCGAGAGTACTTTTATAATCGCTGTCATCATATCGGCACTGATAGCAATTGCATATATCGCACTGTGGTGGTTCTCGGGCAGGAGCAAACCAAAGCTTTCGCTCATTCTCGGTCTCGGACTCACCGTTGCCGACACCTGCATCCTTATTGCATCGCTGTACATTATTCCGCTGAACAGTACTGTTGTTATGTGTTTTGTTTTCCATGCGGTGGTAATCTTTCAGCAGATAATGGGGATCAGATCGCTGAGTAAAACAAAAAATACGCAAATAGGTAATAAATAAGGAAAAAATCCTTTAAACTATTGAAAAATCGAAAAAAATATGATATAGTACAGTAAAATAAAGTCATACACTGCTATGCACGGCATTCAGAACCTGACATTGCATACATAATATCAGACTTTGAGTGTTTATGGCAAATCAGTTCAGTTGACACATGAAAGGATAAAATTATGAATATGAATCAAAACAGCTACGAAGAGCTTGTTGCGAAACGTAACAAAAGTGCCGCACGATTCAAGCAGGGACAAAGCACTCTCTTGATTCTGGCAGTTGTTACGCTGATAAACACGGTGCTTCTTATTACACAGTCGGACATGTATCTTCTCTTCTGTGCTATTATGCCCTATTACGCAGTTCAGTTGGCAATGCTCTTCTGCGGAAAGTATCCGCCCGAGGTATACGAGGGGTGGGGTGAGGACATTCTTGCAAATCCGGCCGGTAACGGTTTATTTATCGGTGCGATAATTTTTGCCATCTTAGTTATCGCAGCACTTGCACTTTGCGGATATTTATCGATGAAAAAGAAGTGGGCATATATCACCGGCTTTGTTATTGCAATGGTTGACACTGTAGTATTCTTAGGCCTTATAGGTATGGGTATGTTGGATCCGGTGGAAAGCTTGCTTGATATTCTCTTCCGTGTCTGGATCGTGGTTGAGCTTGTTATCGGACTTAAAAATATGATTATATATAACAATCTCAAGGATATACAGCCGCCTGTTACCGATGAATTCACACAGAGTGAAATACCGGGTGACAGCTATACATCTGCCGAGGGCAGTGCAGAATAAGAAGATTAAAATGTTATTTTAAATAAAACGGTTATATCGGGCTGTAACAAACCCGATATAACCGTTTTTCATACCGTATAATTCAATCTATTTTCTTAATATAACTGCGGCGGCGCTTATGCTCTACCGAAACAAACCTTTTCCAGATATTACGGATATTATAATTATCCTCGAGATTCAGATTGGTCTCACAGTGATCGATCTTCTCTGCAATTATGGAGTCTATCATATTTGCGAAAATAGCTATACTTACTCCCTTGTTTTCATACTCGGGATCGACTCCGATAAGTCCGAATTCGATAATATCGGGCTTTTTTATTGCCCTCAGAACTTTGACAAGTGCCGGAGGCGTGAGGTGTCCGCTCGATTTTTGCAGAGCCTTCGCAATTGACGGGAAGCACAGTCCCAGGCAGACGACCCTCTCATCCTTATCAAGTACAACACAGACATGCTTCAGATTGATGATAAGCTTGAAATTATCTATAAGCATCTTCTTCATTCCGTCTGTAAAAGGAACTGTGCCGTATAAACGAGCGTATGATTTATCAAGCAGTTCAAAAAATCCGTCTGCGTATTTTTTTATAAAGTCATTTGTGTTCTTTGCTGTTCCGAAATGAAGATCATTTTTCTTCATAACGATATCGGCATATCTTTTGAATCTTTCACCGCCGTCCTCGGGGGGATATATTTTGCTTTCCACCCAGTCAACTTCTTTGGCATAGCCACAGCTCTCGATAAGCTCTCCGTAATACTCATAGTTGTACTGCTCCTCGAATGTTGAAAGCTCATCAAAGCCCTTTTCAACAAGAAGACCTTCTCTTTCAAGATCGGAAAAGCCGAGCGGCCCGACGACCGTGTCCATTCCCTTTCCCTTAGCCCATTTTTCAACGGCATCAAAAAGGGCTTTTGCGACATTTACATCATTTATCGAATCAAATCTCGTAAAGCGAACTCTCTTTTCGTCTCTGATCTCATTGCTCGCTCTCTGCAGAATTCCCGAGATTCTTCCGACAGTCTTTCCGTTTCTGACAGCAAGATAGTAAACGGCCTCGCAGGTGTCATAATATACATAATCTTTTCTGAATATCTTTTTTTCGTCCATATACAAAGGCGGAACAAAGAATTCATTGTTTTTATATAACCTCAGCGGATAGTCAAGAAATTCTTTCTGTTGCTTTTTTGTTTTTACCTCAATAATTTTAAGTTCTTCTGAAATTGCCATTCCGTCATTCCTCTTATGTATATAAAATTATCGACTTATCGAGTGAAAGCTTATTCCTACACTCGAAGGTCCGCAGTGGCATCCCGATGTGGGATTAAGCGGAACTGTTATTATATTCAGATCATCGCCGAAGCTCTCACGAAGTCTTCTTTCGATCTCAGCAGCATACTCGGATGCATCGGCACTCGCTATGATCACTCTGTGCTCCTTGATGTTGTCGCCCAGCTTTTCGGCCATACAAATAAGTCTTTCTATCGCCTTATTTTTACCCTTTTCCTTGCTGATGTTGACCATTCTGCCTTCATTGTCCATGTATATTATCGGACGTATTCCTATGAGAGTACCCATTGTTGCGGCAAGTCCGGTGACTCTTCCCGAACGCTTGAAGAACTTGAGATCCTCTGCGAAGAAATACTGTGCGAAATGATAGATCTCGGTGTTTGCCCACTCGACAATTTCCTCGGCACTCTTGCCGGCAAGGTACATATCGCCGATCTCGTATGCTATATTAAGGCTTATAACCGAGATTCCCTTGGTGTCGATCTTATAAAATTTACGCTCCGGATACTTCTCAAGAAGCTGTGAAACCACTTTATCCATCACTTCAAACGTCGCCGAGAGAGCCCTTGAAAAATGAACATAAAGTATATCGTTTCCCTTTTTAAATTCGGGTTCAAAATATTCAATATATTTCTCGCTCCCCACGGCACTTGTTGTCGGCAGAGTGCCGTTTCTCAGCATATCGTAAAATGTATGCGAATCAAATTCTTCAAAATCCTCATAAGGATATATCGTTTTGCCGTCTATACTGTACGGCATACTGATCAATTTGTAACCGTATTTTTTCGCCATTTCGGGCGTTACATCACAGTCTGAATCACTGAAAAGCTGTAACATTTTTTTCTCCAATCAATTATTATTTTTTTCGGCCTGCCGGAATTCATTCGAGCAACAGCATATAATCAAAAACAGGCTGACCGCCGTCACTCATTATTATCTCTGTCCCGGGGAAATCCTTTGACAGTCTTTCGTAAAGCTCCTTTGCTCTTGTTTCATCCGAATCCTTTCCGCAGATCAGAAGCAGGACGTCAAATTTTTCGGCACCGAGAGAGCATGCCAAAGATAAAAGTGCATCTTCGGCAGTTTCGCCGTTTGAATATATCACACCGTCTGAAAAACCTATATAGCTCCCTTTCTTTATTTCAAATCCGTTCTTTTCGGTGTCCCTGATCGCAACAGATACGCTTCCCGAAACGACAGATGCTATTGTATCGTTCGCATTTTCGATTATCTCATCGACACTGTTGTCTGACTCAAGCTCAAGCATTGAAATTGCGGCATATCCCTCTCCGACACTGTGTGTGCTGAAAACTTTTATATCCGATTTTTCGTAAAGCTGTGCCGCCTGATTTGCCGTGAGGATTATATTTGAATTGTTCGGGAAAACAAATATCGTATCTGCATTTACTTTGTCAAAAGCCGAGATAAAGTCGGCTGTTGAGGGGTTCATCGACTGACCGCCGTCAACCACTGCATCGCATCCGAGCGACACAAACATATCCTTTACCCCGTCACCCGTTCCGACACTGACGATTCCGTATTTTTTACGCACACTTGTACGCAGCCTGATTCCGCCATCCTCAATGATTTCGGCATCGGATGACATTTCATCTCCGGCATTGGTTTCCTCATGCTGTAAAGTCATGTTCTCTATTTTCAGTGTCAGGAATTCGCCGTAATTCTGGCAGTGATTAAGTATATCACCCGGCGTTTTTGTATGCACATGAACCTTTACGATACTTCCGTCCTTAAAAGCCACTACCGAATCGCCTGCCGAATTCAGGTATTCTCTCAGCATATCTATATCGAAGTTATCAACATCAACCTTTGAATTCTGCAAGCGAAGAAGAAATTCGGTGCAATACCCGAATTCAAGCTCGCTGTCAGGTCCGAAGAGCGAAAGATCAATGCTTTTTGAGGTCTTCACTCCTTCGCTTTCGGCAGTCTGTCCGAAGTCCTTTCCGCAGACTGCATCTGTCATGCCCTGAGTGATATATACAAGACCTGCACCGCCGCTGTCAACAACTCCTGCCGCTTTCAGGACATCTAAAAGCTCTGGGGTTCGCTGAAGTGAATTTTTCATTTCCTCGCCGAGATCATACAGATATGATTCAAAAGTTGAATTGCTGTCAATTCTCGAGTTTGCATAGAGGACTGCATCCTTATAAACTGTAAGAATTGTTCCTTCGACCGGAACCGAAACCGCACCGTATGCCGAATCAACTCCGCAAAGCAGGGCCTGCGAAAAGGTTTTCACATCGGCAACAGTTATTCCCGAAAGTCCTTTTGCTATCCCTGAAAAGATCCTTGACAGTATCACACCCGAATTGCCTCTCGCTCCGAGGAGCATTCCGTGTGCGACACGCTGTGAAATTTCTCCGAGTGTATCCTCGTCCGAACAGTTGTTTCCGAGTGCCGAATATCCTGAATCTATAGTCATAAACATATTGTCGCCAGTGTCTCCGTCAGGAATCGGAAAAACATTCAGACCGTTCACCACCTGTTTTTTCAACGACAGCACAGCCGCTCCGCCCTTTATCATATCGGCAAACAATTTACCGCTTAAAACCGATGTTTCCATTTTCATCTCTCTTTATTATTCTATCTTTATTATTCTGTTTCGGATGATATACCAAACCTCCGATATAGTCACATGGTTTGACATCCACCGACATTATACCACTTTTCTCGAAAATGTCAAGCTTTTTTTATTATAAACTTCAATTTTTGAAACAATTTCAGGGATTATCTTTCATTTGCAGTTAATATTCGGTTAATAAAAGTACCGTCTGACATGACAATATTCAAGTCAGACGGTATTTATTCGTTTATTACGATAATATCAGCAATATTTTTTTATGGCGTCTTCAATACTCTCACCCGAGCGGATATCCTGTGCGATATCTGCAAGGAGTCCTGCCGAACGCTCACGGACGAATTTGACCTCGGGGTTCGATCCGGGATCGATTCCGACCATTCTTGAATATACATATGTCACATCTGCAAAGAGCTGACCTATGATCGCCGAATGCTCGAGAGTAGGCTCACCGGGTATTTCTATGAGAAGTGCCGGCATGACCTCTGAGAAGCGGCGGTAATTTGCCATACCGAGAATGACTTCCTCATCACCGAGAATAAGTCCTGCGTGCTTTTCGTTCATCGGGTCGATAACATTCTTTACAAGCGGATGAGCGATTCTGTTTCTCATATTGGTACGGAGCAGGAACACTCCCATTTTTGTATCTTTATTTCCGAGAATGCCCTCGATATTCATATGCGAATCTCTCGGAAGTCCGAAGAATCTCGACATCATGATATCGTTTCCGTTCTTGTTTACGCCCTCATTCCAGAACTGTATGAATTCGTCCGCCATAAGTCCGAGATCTTCGTCATTGCATCCGAAATATATAAAGTTTCTTCCACTCTTTCTCTGCTCTGTGAGAATAAACTTGGCAATAACGAAAGGCAGTGAATTTTCGTCTGCAAGATCCCATGCATTTATGGCCCTCATTATATCGTTCCAATATTTATCAGTGTCAAGTCCGGCAATATACATCGGTGCGAGCAGAATAGGTGTTTTGTTTCTTCCGTATCTTCCCGAGATATTATCGGGCAATCTCAGAACAAGATTTCCGTCTCTGAGTCCTATATCCTTGAGCGGACCTTTATTCGAGAATACTATTCTCTTGCACTCACGTGATGTATACTCATGAAGCTTTACTGTCTCCTCTGTCATCGACGAACGTGAAAATTCAAGGAAAAGTGTATTTTCTACGGTTGCATCCTCGGGAAGCATTGTCAGGTTCTTCGGAGAATTGATAATATACCATGTGAGCCTTTTGTTTGCCTGACGGTTATTGTATTCCGAAACAAAGTGTGTGAACTGCTCATTCGCCCCTATACCTGTTGTTATCATGTATTTGGGGTACTGTCCCTTGCCGAACAGCTTTTCGATCTCGCTGTCGATCATCGGTGCTACTTCAGTCTTGAATGACTCATAATATTCAGCTGTTCCGTTTCTGTATGCATCGATGAACGGGTCATTTCTTATCATTGAGGGAGCAGAAGCAAAAATACCTTCAAGTGCCTTTTTCAGCCCCGATGATATCGGAGAAGGCTCATTAACTCTCGGATTGCTGTATACTCCGAAAAGCTCCGAAAATTCGTTTTTCGACTCATCTGCAAGCACTATAGAATCGTCTGCCGCACCGGTATCCGAAAGATTGGCAAGGCGGTACTGTTCAAGCGCCGATGAAAGCCCAAGCGCCTCAAGATCGCTTTCTATATCGCTCTTCGATGTACGGAATATCTCTGCAAGATTGTTGACAAGCCCCTCAATTGAAAGAGCAGTCTTCACTCCTGTAGTTACCTGCTCTACCGAGCTTCCCTTGTCAGCGTGCCTCTCGATAAGCCCGCTTATCAACTCATTAAAAAAATTGTTTTCCATTTGTTCTCCTTTATATTGGTGATTAGTTTGCGTTTTGTAATCGGTGTGAACTTTCTGTAGAAAGTCCCCTGTGAAGCTTTCTTCAGAAAGCTTCACATTTACCCCTTCAAAGACTTTTGAAAAGGGGCTATAGTTAAGTGCTTCGTATAATCCAAGCATATACTGTAATTGCTCGAACTGTAGCCGTCGTGGGGCCCCTCCCCCACAAGGCTGGATGTAAGACGTGATATATCAGATTTTCGCTTATCTGCATCACGGTATAAGTATACACATATTTTTTGAAATGTCAACAGTTTATTCTGAATTCGATATCATTTATATTGATATTCTTTCGGCGTTTTATAAGTCAGATAGTGTTACCGTTCTTCCGAGTGCAAATGAAAACAGCATGATCTTTGACGGTTTTTCACCGAACAGCCGCTCTACTGCGATTGCATAATATCCAAGCTGAGCCGAATATCTCTCCCTCAGCTCGTTTTCAAAATTCTCCCGAACTTCGCTTTCAACAGGATCCATTGAATTATGTATGCTGTCTGTCTTATAGTCTATCAGAATATATCTGCCGCTTTTATCCCTGAACACACAGTCGATAACTCCCTGCACAAGGACTTCATCATTCCTTATATTTTCTGCTCTTTCGGGGTCTTTCGTAAATTTCACAGCCGGGAGCTTTATATTGAATCTCATTTCCCTGTATATCTCGCTTGCCGACATCATTTCATTGTACAGCTGCGATGAAAAGAATTTTTCGAGAGCTGAAACAGATATCAGACCTGCTTTTTCTTTTGTCAGGAATCTTTTTGAAACCAGATATTCTATCTCACTTTCTATTCCGTTTTGTCCGACTCTTGATAGATCGCAGAACTGCATGAATTCATGTGTTGCCGTTCCGATCTCATTCCCTTTTATACTTTTTCCGCCGGGCATGAATGACGGCATGACAAGCTTTTGCTTTTCCTTAGGGATATTGAGCGTTGATGAACAGTCATCCGCCCCGTCAAGGATGTCGGGTGTCAGCCTTGAAACAGAAAGCTTTGCGGGGATCTTTGCCGCATATTTATATGCATAATCGTTATCAAGAAGCGACAGAGGAGAAAAATCGTTTTCTTTTAATTTTACTTTATCTTCTTCGCTCACATCGTCTTCTGTATGAGGCAGAGTGACTATCGGCGGATTGATCTCGATATTGTAACAGTCCTTCGGCATGTCCTCCATACAGTATACCAGCCAATCAAGAAAGCTTCTTGCCGAATAAACTTCAAATGGGTATAACGCCATCTGCGGTCTTCCGCTCGCTTTTTCGAGCTTGCGGACTACACTCCCGACATTGTAGCTTCCCGTAATTACCAGCTTATTGACAGCTCTTGTCAGTGCCACATAAAGCAGCCGCATTTCCTCTTCCACGATTTCATTTTCGTGCTTTGATATTATCGACCTGAGTATATAACTCTCGTGCTTCCACTCGATTCCCTTTCCCTCGTCCTTAAGGCAAAGTGCACTGCCGAGCGATCTGTCATAATATAGCGGCATTGTCTTCATGTTTTCAAGCGTATCTCTCAATTTGAACTGCTTTCCTGTATTTATAAGGAAACAATATCCGAATTGCAAGCCCTTGGATGCGTGTATAGTCATCACTCTGACACCGCCGCCCGATTCTCCAGGAACAGGCACGCTCAGCCTGCCTTTTCTGATATTTTCAAGATATCTGACAAATGCCGAAAGCCCCGAATTGTTTCTCGATGCAAATTTCTTTGCAAGCGAGCATATAAAGCAGATATCCGAACGCACGGCACATGCCCTCTCCTCGCTTTTGCCGAATGCTTCCGAATTTACAATATTCGCTCTTTCTATCAATCGTCTGACGAATTCATCGACAGTGTAAGCACTTCCGAGCAGACGCATTTCCTTTAAAAATGAAGTGAATTTATTGATCTTCGCCGAGATCTCACTTTCGGGAAACTGCTTTGCATAATGCTTCAGCGATGAATACAGGCAGTCTGACGTATATTCGCTACGCACTCTGACAAGCTCATCGCTTGAAAAGCCGAAAACATCCGAGCGCAACAGTCCTGCAAGATATACATCACGCCTTGGGTTATCTATTGCATTGAGCAGGCAGAGAACGAGCAGGACATCCGGTCTGTCAAAAAAGCTTTCTTTTTTTTCGGTGTCAATATCTATCGAATATTTCTCAAATGCTTTTTTCAGCTCAGAAAATCCCTCTGCGTCAAATTTTCTTGATATAACTGCAATATCAGAAGGAGATACTCCGCTGTCTATCAGTTCCCTTATTCTCGAGACAACATATTCGTACTCACCGCTGCTCTCATCCTCTCCGCCGTCGCTCTCCTGAAGATCTCTCTCATTTCCGGACGGCAGGTCTTTTTTTGAAAACAGCCTTATATCTACATCAAGATCGAGTGCGCCTGCGCTTTTTGCGAATTTCAGATCGTCTTCGTCTACATATCCGATCGAATCTACAGCACGCATTATTTTTGAAAAAATTGAATTTGAAAATCTGAGAATTTTCTCATCTGAGCGGAAATTCTCAGAGAGGAAGATCTTTTTTTCTTTTTCGGCTTCACATCCGAAGCCCTCTTTTCTGTAGCGTGAGAAAATATCGGGACATGCCCCACGAAATCCGTAAATACTCTGTTTAATATCGCCGACAATAAAAAGATTGTCATTTGAAACAGCACGTATTATTTCATTCTGCACCGTGTTTGTATCCTGATATTCATCGACATAAACTTCATCAAATCGCTTTTGGTATTCGATTGCAAGCTTTGTGGGCTTTCCGTCCGTACCGACAAGCAATCTGTGCGAAAACCGCTCCATATCGGTAAAATCGATCTCTCCCCGTTTCTTCTTTTCAAGCGAAAACCTTCTGTCAAATTCGGACAGCAGAGCATAGAGCTCGTCGAGGCATTCGGCTGTATGTCGGGTATCTTCTTTCGCATTTTTCATATCAAAAATCAGTTTTTCGGCTTCTTTTTTGAATTTTGCAAGTGCGTCTTTATAGTATTCTATATCCTTTTCGCCTTTTGAGGACACTCTAAAAGAAAAAGTCTCAATTTCTCTCATCAGCTCGGCTTTTTTGCTGATGCCACCGGCTTTTTTCAATCTGTCGGCAAAGTCGGAATATCCCGAATATCTCCTGTAATATGTTTTTTCCCCGAGCGACGGATCGTAATTCTCGCTTGCTTTATCGAAAAGTGATGAATAGTAATCAAGCATGGAATCAACCGTTCGATCAAGTGCCATTCCCCATTCCGAGCTGTCGGGATCAGCGGCGGCAAGGCGGAGTCTTTCGGCATTTCCTTTGAGAACTTCAATTCCTCCCGGCTCATTCATAAGGTTTTCGTATAACTTGAGAAAAATATTTTCAAGTGCATCATCTCTGTCGGCTATCAGCAGGTCGGTCAGTTCGGCAAATTTTTCGTCATTTTCATACATATATGAAATAACTTCGCTCATTATTTTATTTTTCAGCTCTGACATATCGTTTTCATCTGCTATCGATATATCGGCAGGGAGAGACAGCCGCTCAAAATTTTCTCTGACAACGCTGAGATTGAATCCGTGTATTGTCGATATCATCGCCTTCTGAACGAGTGTTGATTGCCTGAGCATTTTAGGCTCTGCCCTTTTCTCGTATTCTTTTGACAGAATGTCGGACAACTTTTTTTTCAGATCATCTGCCGATTCGTTGTTAAAGCTCATAACAAGTATCCGCATGATATCTCCGTCATCCTCACTTATTCTCTTTCTGATCCTCTCGCAAAGCACGGTGGATTTTCCCGAACCCGCGGCGGCCGAAACAAGAATATTCTTTCTGTCCTCATTTATTGCAATTTTTTGAGCCTGCGTAAAATCCACAGTTTTTCCTCCTTGTATATAAAGCTGACGGTAATCAGATCCGAATTAATTAAATCTTTAAATCAATCGTTCGTGTCATCGGGTTCGTTCCCTGCCGAGATCCTGCATATCGGTCTGAACTTGCAGTACTTGCATCCGTCCTCATGTGATGTCTTAAGCGGAGCTACGGCACAGTTGCCGCTCTTCATCCCCTGCGCCGAATGCTTGACCGAATCCTTCGTCTTTTCAAGCATAGCCCCGAAAAAAGCTTCGTCAACTGCTTTTTGACTGCCGCTTACATCAAGCACTTTTCTTCCGCTTCCCCTGCCGAGTGCATCGATGATCTCACTGTCATTGACAATAAAACCGTTGCGTGATGTGCCCTTGCCGTTTTCGGGGCGTTTGGAAATGTGGTAAAAAATTGCCGCAGGAAGGTATTTATCGCCCTTTTCCCTGCCGAAATGACTGTCAAAAGAATTTTCGGGCGACTCGCAGATTGCGATCATATAAAGAAACATCTGCAAATTCACGCCGTTATCAAGATCCTCAAGGGCAACATTTTTATCATATGTTTTATAGTCTGTTATTTTGACATAAACCTTTCCGTCCTTGCCTTTGAATGTGTCGACCCTGTCTATGACTCCGCGTATTGATATCTCAGTGCCGTCCTCAAGCTTAAAAAGCGGTGACGGAATGGGATTGCCCTCGCCCGTATTCCCGACAGGAACTTCATAACCTACAGGGCGGAAACTGCTTTTTCTGAATTCTCCGCTCATATCACGGAGTATAAGGAATGCCGTATGCTTTATACGTCTGAAAAGATTTGCAGATCGCATATCCTCCTCATCGACGTCGCTCTCCTTCATCACCGATAAAGTAACACGCTCTATTATTTCGTTACACTCATCATCGGTAAGCTCTGTAATTGACTTTCCGAGCGAATCGGCACTTTTCATAAACTCTTCAAAAACAGCGTGCAGAACCGTTCCGATCAGATTTGAAGCGAAACCCGGTGTTTTTTCCTCTCTTATTTTTATTACATATTTATAAAAATAAGAGAAAGGACACATGGCATATGTTTCAAGCTTTGACTGCGAGAGCTGAATGCCCTCCTTGAATATCCTGTCTGTCAGCTCTTCGCTTATCCTGTCATTATATCTGAAAACCGAAATGAGCTCTGAATTATCTCTCAGATATTCAAGCTCCGAGAGCGTATACTGTGATATCTTTAGGCTCTCAAGTGACGGAAAAAGCGATCTGAATTCACGAAGTACCGATGATCCCGAGACACTCTCACCCGTCGGAGTTGATGAGGAATATCCGATAAACAGAGACTCACGTGCAACACATGAAACACAGTAGAGTGAGAAATAGTCATTGTACAGCTTTTTCTCGGTATTATCGCCTATTTTTATATCGTACGATTCAAGTCTTTCTATATCATCATCGCTGAAAAGTCCGCCTGTTTCTCCCGACGGGAAATGCTTGTCCGACATTCCGATGATGTAGACTCTCTTTGGCGACTCAGGTCTTATAAGGAGAAGATCTCCTGTCAGAACTTCATCGCTCGATGTCGGTATGATCCCGAGATCGGCGCTTTCGGTAACCGTATCTATATACCGCAAAAAGCTCTCGCCGTCACACACAACATCCGAAAATACGGAATACAGAGTGTCAAGAAAATCGCAGATCCCCTGCCATGTCGCTCTGTGATATGACGCCGAAAGAATATCGCCCGACTCCTCTGCCATCATGGCAAGCTCTTCAAGCTTTTCGGGCATTTTCGTATCCATGAGAAATGATGTCAGCGCAACAAGCTTTTCAGAGCAGCTGCACTCTTTTGATATCGTTGTTGTGATCTCTTCAAGTGATGAATATAACTTCTGCCGCTGTTCGTTCAGGAAAGGAAGCATATCCTTCCCAGATGCTCTCTCCCCTCTTCCGGCAGGGTCACATGTCCATTCGTTTTTCCATTGCTTTCTTCCGCATATTCCCCATGTCATTATATAATCCTCGACAATATCACAGATATCGGGAGTAAGACATGAAAATCGGCTTTTCATATATTCAAGAATGCTGTCGAGCGAAAAATTCTCGATTGCGATACGTATAACACTTCTTATTGCCCTGACAGCACTTCTGCCATTCATTGAATACCTGCCCGATGTGAAGACGGGTATACCGTATCTCTCGCCCATTCCGCTTATGATTCCCGAATAGGAAGCAATATCGGGTGAGCATATAAGGCAATCCTTGAATCTGCCGCCGTTTTTGATATATGATAGAATATCACGGAATACATAATCTGTCTCAGCTATCGGATCGGAAGCCGAAAACAGTCTGATATTCTCAGGAACAGCCGTGTATTTTTCGTGTCGGTCAGAAAACATCCCTTTTGTGAGTGTGTCGAGATCTTCTCTACCCTTTTTGTAATCGGTGAATATTGTATTGAGTTCGTGATCTCCCGATGACAAAGCAAGTCTTTTCAAGATCTTCACACACTCATTTGTCTTTGTCGCAGATGCCCTATTGTCGTTTTCTGTATAGTTGATTGCAATGCATACGCCCCTCGCATATCTCATCATAAGGGCTATAACATTGTATTCCTGCTTTGTAAAGCTGTTGAACGAATCGATAAATATGTATTTACCCGAGAAATACCCGCCTATCTGCGGCAGTTCACACAGCCGTGTCAGATCGTCATTGGGATCGTCAAAGCTTTTTTTCAGAATGATATCATACGCCGACATTATTAGTGAGAGGTCATACAGTTTATCGTACAGCCTGTCTTTATTATTCATTCCGTCGCAGATATCGGACAGTTCGGCAGGCGATATCCCGTTTACCGAAAAGTTTTTTCTCGCCTCGATCAGTTTTTTTACAGTGCGCATATCGGACGGGCTGACATTTTTATACAGTCTGAGTGATGGCAGAACGCTGACAAGCGCACGCTGCATCAAAAGTATATCGGCTCCCTTGCCCGGATAATTGCAGGCAAGTCCGCCGTAAATACGAAATACCGAATTGGCAAGACGCCTGAATGAAAGTGCGTCAGCCTTCATCATTTCATTCGGTGCAAGTATATCCGCCAAGCGATGCTCGGCAAAAACGAGCTGTTGTTCGGGAACGATCAAAAGAGCGGAATTGCCGCCCTTTACTGTTTCATTGATTTTTGAATAGAGAAGTCTGCTCTTCCCACTCCCGGGAAATCCGCCGATAAGTTCAAGCATAATTCATCACCGTTTTCTTTTTTATCGGGGAATCCTTCATTCATCCTCAGAGGGCTTCCCCGAAACAACTTTTATTTTTAAAAATTTCTTATGATCGTATCACCGAAAATCAAACATCTGCAAAATCAAAGTACTTATAACCGTTTTCAAAGATAAATTTCTTTCTTCTCTGTACATCGTCGCCCCAAAGTATGTCAAACATTCTCTTTGTTTCCTCGTCATTCGCAGGGGTGATCTTGATAAGCCGCCTTGTCTGAGGATTCATGGTCGTGAGATTCATCATTTCAGGGTCGTTCTCACCAAGACCTTTGGAACGTTGGATCGTAAATTTCTTCGTTCCTATCTTATTAAGTATCTCTTCCTTTTCCCTCTCGTCATATGCATAAAAGACATCGTCCTTTGTATTTATCTCAAAGAGTGGAGTTTCTGCTATATATATCCTTCCTTCCTTAATGAGGGTGGGAAGAAGCACATAAAACATCGTGAGGATAAGTGTACGTATCTGATATCCGTCCTCGTCCGCATCGGTACATATAATGATCTTGCTCCAATTCAGCATATCGAGATTGAAGTTCTGCAGATCCCTCATTCCCTTGTGGCGTATTTCAACACCGCATCCGATGACACGCAGAAGATCGGTTATTATATCGCTTTTGAATATCTTATCATATCCGTTCTTGAAGCAGTTGAGCGTCTTTCCCCTTACGGGTATTATCGCCTGAAATTCGGCAAATCGTCCGAGCTTGACCGATGTCATAGCCGAGTCACCCTCAACGATATAAAGCTCACGCAGATTTTTGTCCTTTGAACGGCACCCGACAAATTTTTCTACCTTTGATGAAGTATCGGTAGCTTTAGTGAGCGTCTTCTTTATTTCGTCTCTCTCTTTGCTTGCAGTCTCACGACTTCGTTTGTTGATAAGAATGCTCTCACAGATCAAATCTGCGTCCTTCGGATGCTCGACAAAGAAGATCTCAAGATTGCTCTTAAGCCAATCGGTCATTGCCAGCTGAATAAACTGATTGTTGATGGCACTCTTTGTCTGGTGCTCAAATGCTCCTGCCGAAGAAAAGCAGTTTGTGACAAGTATGATGCTCTCCTCAATATCATTAAATGATATTTTAGTTTCATCTTTTTTATATTTTCCGGTATTTTTGATGTATTTGTCAAAGCTGTTTACAAATACCGTGCGAACTGCCTTATCCGGTGAGCCACCATGAACCAAAAAGCTCGAATTGTGATAGTATTCGATGAAATTCACCTTGTCACTTGCACAGAAGGCGATCTCCATTTTGAGCTTATAATCGTCCTTGTCCTCTCTGTCACGTCCCTTGCCGTCGCCCTTCCAATTGAATATCTCGGTCTTTATGCTGTCTCCGCCACGTGATGCGATATAATCGCAGATTCCGTTGGGATAGAAGTATTCGCTGACTTCAAACTTTGAAGGAGTGATTTCTTCCTTGAATACAAACTTGATCCCACTGTTGACTGCCGCCTGACGCATCAGAATATCCGAAAAATATTCCTTAGTAAGATTAATATCGGTAAAAACATCGTTATCGGGCAGCCATCTCGTGACTGTACCGCTTTTTCTCTCGCCTCTTTCGATCGACCGCTCGGTAAGCTTACCGCACGCAACGCCCGATTTGAAATTGATCTCACTGCATACGCCGTCACGGAAGGACTGAACCTTCATATAAGACGAAGTAAACTGTGTCGCACACGCACCTATACCGTGCATTCCGAGCGAAAAATTATATGATCCGCCGTCATTTCTGTCGAATTTACCGCCTGCATTGAGCTTGCAGTATATAAGTTCCCAGTTGTATTTGCCGTATTTCGGATTCATTCCGAGCGGAATTCCCCGGCCGAAGTCGGCAACCTCAACACTGCCGTCAAGAAAGAGAGTTACATCGATCTCACTGCCGAACCCCTCTCTTGCCTCATCAACCGAGTTGGAAATAATTTCAAACGCCGCCTGGCGGCAGCCTTCTATTCCTGCAGTTCCGAGATATACATTCGGATGCTCACGCACAGCCTGAAGGTCTGACAGCTGCCTTATGCTGTCATTACCGTATTCTCTCGGCTCGTTCGCTTCGGCCGTTTTTTTAACTTTATTCTTCCCGGACTTCACATCCGTTTTTTTATCAGATTTCTTATCGTCAGCCGCACTTTCAGCACCCTTTGCAGATTTTGAAAGCTTGTTTGCACTGCTCTCGCTCTTGCCGACACCTTTTTTTGAATCAGCCGTA
This sequence comes from uncultured Lachnospiraceae bacterium, assembly GCA_964638675.1. Classification (GTDB taxonomy): domain Bacteria; phylum Bacillota; class Clostridia; order Oscillospirales; family CAG-272; genus SIG714. The sequence goes on along the minus strand of CAZXAU010000017.1, from coordinate 4,937 downwards.
TCTTTTTTCATAAACATTCCCCTTCCCGTTATCATCTCATCCGACAAAGACAGATGCGATTTATATTCTCAGAGTCAATAACAGTATGTATAATGCCACTTTTCCTTTTATATAATACCATTTTTCCACCCCGTTGTCAAGGCGTTTTTTCATCCGTAATCAGAAAAAAGATACTACAAATGGCTGCTACTTAACCCATTGCGTTTTTCTCCGGCTTTTATTTAAAAGCCTCTTTTCTTGAAAAGTCTCGGCAAAAGCTTTGCTTGCAGGCAAGACATATAGTTGCACTGTAATTTGCGTCATACGATTTTTTCAAACATAATGTTTGAAAAAACAAGGCGAAAAACAAATACCCACGTCGGTGAATGCAAACACTCATCCTGCGTGGGTACTCGCCTTTCGGTTCTGAAATTAAACAAATACATTTACAATCAGAAACAACCGTTTTTCTTTGTTTCCGACTATGTTAATAACTCAGGCCTAAGGTTAGATATTATTCTTTTTCGGTGATCTTTCTTGCTCGTTCGATATATTCTTTGAAGCGCTCTTCATTTCTTACCGAATTGAACCACTCCCAACCGCTGCGGGCTGTGGTGGCATACAGGAAATAACTTGCGTCAAAGCTCATTCGGTAACCATACGAAACAGGCTCTTTTGAACCGTCGGGAAGCACAATAAGTTCCTTGTCGTATTCATATTTTACACCGCCGAAAAGCTCTTTGTTTCCGGTATCAAGGAGATCTCCGGGTTTGAGCTGAGCGATTTTTTCACAGTATTTTAACGAAAGCTCAAGCGTTGAATATCCTTCTTCTTTTTTTCCGTCTCCAAAGAGTGCTGCCGCCTTTACAAGAGCTGTCCATCCGTACGGACCGTACCATGCAGGCGGAACATTACCGTCTTCGCCCATAAGCTCCATCATATTCAGATAAAAGCCCATGATCTCCACCGATCTTTTGGCATTGCCGGCATTATGGCTCGGTCTTGCGATCATATGCAGAATAAGATGAAAATTATTTGCGGCATACTTCATATGCCCGTCACTGTACTTTCTGCTTTGCCACAAAGAGTTTTCAATGACTTCGCTCTGAATTGCAGAATACTGTGTGATCGGAGGCGGAACTTCACGAATACCTGTGCGATCTGCGAATATCATAATATCTCCGTCGTCATCAGCCACATATGTATATTCTGCCGCACCCACAAAGCCGTCTGTAAGGTCAAGCGCATCATAGCGGCGCACAAGTCCGTCCGCAATAGGCATATAGCCCTCTCCGATGCCCTCGTATGAAGTCAGCTCGTAAACAGCGGTTCTTGAGCCGCCGCAGTATTCGTTCTCGGTGCGGACAATACCGATCCCGGGTGCAAAGTAGTAAACCTTTTTTCCTCCTCGGTAAGACAAGCCATCTGTCATTCCTTCGATATCAAGGCAAAGCTTGAAACAGTTTTCAAAGGTTCCGGCTTTTGTTGTAACTCTTCCGCCGTCTTCACAGCTGATCTGTGTTCTGATGTCCCGTGACCATTGTGTATACTCCACGATAGGTGAAGCTCCGATACACCATTCATCAGACCAGATGCAATTTGCCGCATCCTGCAAAATACCCAGGATATCATTGAAAAGAATAGGGTCCTCCGCAACATCCATACTGCCGGTGTTCTTCCACTCAAAAGACCAACGGTAGTTATAAGATATATTAAGCGTATCTTTTTTCTTTTGGACTGCATTTCTTGAGAAGAAGTTCCAGTGTCCCGTAGCGGTATGATCAGGATTGAAGTCGGGATCGGTAGCCATGATCCTTCGTGCAACCGATGCCGCTGCTTTGGTATGCGCCTTTTCCATCGGCGTTGAAGCAAGCTCTTCGGCACGTTTGATGTCGGAATACACATCACGTAAATAATAATCCCCATTGCTCTTTACGTCACAGTATTCGCAACGGATCTTTCCTATCATTTCAAGCCATGAGTCCTCGTCATATCTGATACGCTCAATGTTGTTCCAATAGGAAAGGATGACCTTTTCATCATTTGCAAATGATACTGTATATATCAATTCCGAAACAATTGCTTCGGGATCATATTCGGAAGCATATTCCCAGCTGTTTCCTTCACCGAAAGGTAACAAGCCTTCGCCCGACTTTATGTCATAGGCTTTGAGTATGTAGGCTTCGGTTATTCCGTCAAGCGTATGCTCATGTTTCACAATTCCGATCCCTTCTTTATAATAGCTCTTAAAGACAGATATGCCGTAATTGCCGCAAAACTTTGTTACCCACAGTCGGCAGTTGTCAAATCTTCCCGCCGGGGTATCCACAGACTCGCTGTCCGAGACATAAGAAAGTGTCGTCCCGTCAGAACCAACATAAGTTTCACCGAGCGGAATATCCGCAAAAAAATGACTGTCACATCTTGAAGAGTTACGGAAAATGTCAATAACTTCGTCGTCCACCGAGTTCAAAGAGCCTTCGCCGAATTTCTCACTGCTCCAATAAAGAAGAGAGTTATTGATATAACGGTATTCCTCGGCAGACGCAGATATGCGATAACGCTTCTTGCTTTTTTCTTTGTAGTCCGTGTCGAGTACTTGCTCCATTTTTATTGCATACGGCACAAGAATACGATGAGGATCTTCTTTTTGCAGAATTTCTTCAACCTTGTTGTATGCGGCTTGACCTTCTTCGGATTTTCCTTCACGGAAGCAATTATAGCCAAGCCAGAACCATTCTCTGCCCAAGGTCTTTACAAATCCGGCTTTTTCAAGACGTGGGATCTGTTTATCTCTCATAAATTCGATCCTTGCATCGTCGTACAGATTCGAGTCCTCGCGAGCAACAATGAAAGTCATAACTTCCTCATTTTTGCCTTCCATAGCCGCATTGGCGATACGGGAAAAGAGGGCGTCGTTTTTCTTGCCGGGAAGCCACCACCAGCCGCGCATCAATACGTCGGCAAGTGCGTGTTGCTTTTCTTTGCATTCGGGAAGCTCTTCAACATCCTTGAGAACATCCTTGTAAACCTTTTCAAATCCGCTCTTGTCATTTTTGACCTGCCACAGTTTAAGTTCTTCAACCTTTTTCATGACACGCTGTACAAGAGTATCACTATACTTTTCATTCATAGCACATAGTTCCTTTCTGATTCGTTTTCGTCCGTCATGAAGCTGCCATTTGACCGTTCCTTCGGATATTCGCATTCTGTCGGCAATATCCGCAATTGAAAGTCCTTCGAAATAGTGCATATGTATGATCTGACGCACCTTTTCGGGCAGCATTTCAATGCTCTTATCAACTTCGCTTCTGTCTTCGGACAGTGCATACATTTCGGCAGGATTTTGCGCCCCATCATCCGAAATGTCAATGTTATCTACCACATCAAAAGGGAGAAAACTGCGGTATCTGCTTATCATATTCAATGCACAGTTTTTTGCAATACGGCATACCCATGAAGCATACTTTCCGGGTTCTTGTAAGGTATTTAATTTCATCCATGCCGTGACAAATGCATCCTGTGCGGCGTCTTCAGCCATAAAACTATTTTTTGTAACAGACATTGCAGAAGCTATTACAGCCTTCTGATAGCGTGTCACCAAAATTTCATATGCATTTTGTTCGCCGGCAAGAGTCAGCATTACCAGAGTTTCGTCTTTTTCGTTTCGATAGTACATATGCACTCCCCTTTCTCAATAATCGGAATTCCAATTTTTAAGTACTTGTCTTTAAGACACGGATAAGAATGAAAAGGTTGGGTATTCTGAAATAATTATATTATAAAAATTCAGACTTGTCTATAGCAAAAATCTCCGGCAACGACTAACGCAATTTTTCCCGCCCTTTAGTGAAAAGCCTCAGCAAAAGCTTTATTACCTGACAAGACATATAGTTGTACCGTAATTCTCATCATGCGTTTTTTTCAAAGAGGAAGGAAAAGAAAGCAAACGATTCAAGTCTGACTAATCGTATTGACCTTCAGTAAAGTTTCTCTCTTCTTCTTTTTAAATAAGAAGATTTTCTCTTGCCAAAAGGAAAGATTTCTTCATTTACAAAGAAGAAGGACTTCTCCGTAGAAAAGCCCTTCTGAGGTATTATATATTCAATTATTTGCTTGTGCAAACGCCTTCGGATGTGAATTCGTACCATACGCCGCCGATCATTCTTGATTCGGTGCACATAAGTCCTGTGCCCTTGTAGAAGTAGTACCAATTGCCGCCAATTTGTGCCCAGCCTTCAACTCTTACACCGTTTTCATAGTACATCGTTGTTGCGTCTTTGTGCTGAATGTATGTTGCCGAGTTGTTGTTTGCTTTGTTTGCGTATTCGGCGTTATAGAATCCGGTTGTTGTAATACTGCCGTCTGCGGTGTATGTGTAGTTAATACCGCCTATAGTGCCGGACGTCTTGAGTGCATAAGGTGTTGCAGAAGAGCCTGCGTAGAAGTAATATACCTTTTCGCCGATTATCATCCACTTTGTAGCGGCTTTGCCTGTACCCTTGTAGAAGTAGTAGGTATTGCCGTCAATCGTCTGCCATCCGTCCTGCATTGTTCCGGCTACATAGTAGTATACTTCGCCGTAACGGTTCTGGAGTCCGTCAAGCGGTTTAACTGTGTGATCTGCATTGAATTCACGTGTCCATCCGCCGAGAACATAACTGTCCGATGTTACCATTGTGTATGTTGAGGACAGGAAGTAGTAAAGGTTCTGAGGATTGGTTGAATACTGTTCGTAAACTCCGTCAACAACGCTTACAGAGCTTCCGTCGGCATGTCTCCAGCCGTATACAAGATATCCGTTTTCAAAGCATATTGTGCCATTTGTAGATACTGTAACAATTACTGCCTTACCGTTTGAAGTATCAAGAGAAGCATATTTGTTTGTTCCTGCATTTTCATAGAATCCGTTTGCAAGGACAAGACCTTTTTCGCTGTTCCACAAGTACTGCTTTGTC
>CAZXAU010000016.1:0-53286 GCA_964638675.1 uncultured Lachnospiraceae bacterium | reverse complement strand
CTATATTTGATGGCCAGTGCCCTTTGTTTTTTGTAAGATTACCGAGTACGGAATACAATTCTTTTTCATCCATTATGTTTGTTCCTCCTAAGTTCTTTGATTGTATCACACGCAGCCCTATTTTTCATATATTGTCAGGAATTGCTTAAATGCGTCCGGATACCAAAATTTTCTCACATTACCACCAAATTGAACAGATACAATTCCTGTTTCCTTTCCTGTACCAAATATCTTGTGAAACACTTCTTTTCCTACGATATTATCCGTCTTTTCCACATCTAATGTTCTAAATTTAATTAAATACTAACATATTACTTTGTTATAGTCAATGTACTTATCAATCCCTGTTTGGTAAAATTGCCGAAAGCTTAGGCCATCAACACGAAAGGTAAAAGGAACTGTTTTTTGCGTGTTTTTTTGAAATCATACAAGTAAAAATTTCTGAACATATTATCAAAAACACTTATTTCAAAGATAACATAGTCTTTGCAAATATCGTAAAATTTCTGACCGTTTTTCTCGGATTCATTAATCTTATTCCATAATCGCTCCTGATCCAACCTATCAAATGACGGGTTTTCGGAAGAAAGATCCCTGGTCATTTCAAGGGCGGCTTTCATAGAAGCAATTTCGCTCTCAAGCCTGCAAATATTCTCCTTCGCCGCATCGCCGATCGAAAGCTCGCCTTTTTGCATCAACGAGATCTCACCTACAGTAAATCCGAGTTTCCTCAAAATTAAAATTTTCTTCAGAACAGCCAGATCCTCCTCAGAGTAATCACGGTAATTGTTTTCCCTTCTCTCAGGCGACAGCAGTCCTTCCTTCTCATAAAAACGAATATTCGAGCGTGTGACCGAAAGCTCTTTTTCAGTATCTTTTATATTCATTTCTTCACCTCCGACACCATTGTACACTATAAACCTTGTTTACAGTCAAGACATTTTTTCAATTTTTTCTCAGTTTTTTCAAAAAAATGCTGAAATTCTTTGTAAATACCCGTCGGTGTTCACTTGATAAGCGAAATATGCACTTTGAAACGATACTTTGTAAGTTTAAATTTAATAAAGCAAGCAGGAAGGTTAAAAAAAGCGTTTGTCTGCCACTGACATCAAAAAGAATCTTCAGCTTTCATCCGGATGAAACCGCCTGCCGTGCGTGATGCAGATTAGTTTGACTAAAAAAAGCACCTGCAATGCAAGTGCTTTTTTTGGTGACCCGTACGGGAATCGAACCCATGTTTTCGCCGTGAGAGGGCGATGTCTTAGCCGCTTGACCAACGGGCCATAGAAAGTGTTCAAACCCAGCGACTGACACCCGAGTGATGCTCTGTCAATCTTCAAGTTCCTCACAATCTCTATCGTGCAAAGAGTATATCAAAAAAAATGCGATTTGTCAAGGGCTTTTTATAAAAAAATTAATTATACTTCAATTTATTTTTTTAATCGGGATCTAATGGTGCAACAGGTGCCACTTCGTGCGGAGTAAAAACGAAATCTTTATAGACTGTCATGATGCTCGTCGAGCGTTCGTCATCCTTTATTGTCGATATATTCATTCTTCTCGTACTGAAATTATATGTTATTTCGAGTCCGTCAGCAAAATCAAACAACAGTGCAGCAGGTACATAAATATTCTTACCTTCAATAATGACATCGCCGGGAAGCTCAAACGGAACGCCGTTGATCACAGCTCTGTACGAACCGTTCTCTATGCTTACACTGTCGCCTTTATCTGTATACAATATTGCACTTTCTTCATTGCCGAGTATTCGAAGTCCTATTTTCTCAGAAAAATCATTAAGACAAAGATATACATTTTTTCCGTCTCTCAGAACCTGGTCAGCAGTGACCGTTTTTTTTATTTTCTCACCGTACAAATCATATTGTAACGATACCTTTTTTCCTTTTTTGGGTAAATTAATGCACGAGATGAAAATGGCAACCGTCCCTGATATTATAACAATTGAAAGAACAAAAATCAAAAACATCGGAAATAGCGGAAATTCAGTCTTTTTTGCGGTTGTTTTTACTTTGGCTTTTTTATTCTCTTTTAAATTTTTATTCTTATCACGTCCGGTTGTTTTTTCGCTTTTCAAACTGCGGTTTGTGCCGATCTTTTCCTTTTCTTTTGTTTTTTCCGTTACTGATTCGTTCCCGGCATTCACTTTGCCGTTCTTGCCGAGTTTTTGGTTGCCTTTCACCGTAACCTGACGTGTCGGTGAGGGTTTATTGACATACTGCTTTTTCGTTTCTTTCCTGTCATCATCCCTTACTGTAACAGATGCTGTTTTTGTCGGTTCTTTTTTTCCCTGTCGTGTGGCTTTATTATCTGCACTGTCTGACCTTGCAATATGCCCTGACCTTACGTCAGAACGGGAAACTGTCTTTTTTGCAGGGCTTGCACTCTGTGTTTTTCTTTCCTTTTCCATTTTGTCTATGCCTTTCATCATAATGCAGACCGTTTAAATCAATACTTATGAATCCAATCATATGATGTATACTAATCAATTTATTTCAGGGGTGACTTAACAATTTTTGAATACATTCTCGGATAAATTGACGGCGTATCATTGACCTTATTTGTAACTATTATATGCCGCTCCATATCACCGAGCATTTCGGTATATTCTCTCGGCTCTCCGCCGAGTTTTTTTATCCCGGGGAGTGCGGATATAAGCTCGTCATGCCCCGAGCTTCCCTTCATGGCTATGAACACACCGCCTTTTTTAGTCAAAGGCAGGCAGAGCTCATCAAGAACATTCATAGCCGAAACCGCTCTTGCCGTTACAACATCAAATCTTTCACGGTATTTTTCTTCCCTGCCGATCTCCTCAGCACGTCTTGCCAGTGTTTGAATGTTAAGCGAAAGCTCTTTTGACACTGTCGAGATGAATCCGAGTTTTTTTGCTGTTGAATCGAGTGCCGTAATAGAAACATCCTCCCTGACTATTGCCAAAGGCAAGGTCGGAAATCCACCTCCGCACCCGACATCGATCATTTCGGCTTTGTGAGTAATAAATTTTTCTATAAGCAGGCAGTCGGCGTAGTGTTTGAGTATTATACCGTCGATATCCTTTATAGCAGTCAGATTTGTTTTTTCATTTTCCTCAATCAAAAGGCGTGTGAGAATATAGAATTTTTCGGAGAACTCGACAAAGCTTTCTGATATCGGCAACACAGCTGCCCTGAATTTTTCATCAAATTCCCGAATGGATATATTTTCTGACATTACTTTATTCTCCTGATCTCTTTCTTTGTCGGAAGCCTCTTTTCATATGCATGTATTATTGCCCTGCTTCCCTGCTTTCCTTCATCTGTAAAAATAAAATGTCTGTTGAATATGCCTGCATTTTCAAGGCGATCGGCATAATCAGCCATATATACAGGCACGGAATTAAGGACTATATCCCTCTCCCCTTCCCTTACAACAGGGAAAACTACCCCACGCCTGTCACGAAGGCTGTCACACTTCAGTTTGCGTTCGAGTGTCATAAGCGGAATTCTTCCGTATACAATGACACTTCTGCGATTTCTTATATCCCTTATCTGCGGAAGAATCAGCTCGGGAGAAAGTATGACATCCTCAAATTTTTCAAGGTATTTTTCTGCCGAAAAGCTGTTGTAAATATTGAGCCTGTAATCTCCGTGCAGAATAAATCCTACCTGTTCGGCAATCGATATATGTCCTATATTGCCGACCATGGCATGAAGTGCACCGCTTTTCTTTGCTTTTTGAAGCTCCTTAACGATCTTCGGTATATCATTTTCGGGAATGACAGGAGGAAGTATAACTCCGTTCGCCTTTTTCACGTCAAATCTGTCAAGCGGAAGATAGATAATGTCAAAGAAATTCTTCGCATCATCGGGGATATTTTCGGGATTATAGAATCTTGCAGTGTTTAAGGTCTTTGCTGTATTTTCAGTCCTTTTAGGAAAAACAAGCTTTATTTCATCCGCTCTGCTTAGTGGCTCTTCTTTGGTTATTCTCTCTCTTTCAGGCGTACGGTCAACTATGCTTACATTTGAATGCATTGTCATATTCTTATCGTCATCACTGCGGATGCCGAGCATACTCTCATCTGTTTTGCCCGTAAAGTAGCCGTCTGTAAATCCCTGGCGTGAAAATACAGCCATGAGCTTTTTCATCTCCTGCATATCTGCATTCCGTTTCTCATCAATAAGCTTCCTGTAGAGCGAAACGGCAGAGTATACATAATCGGGAGATTTCATTCGCCCCTCAATTTTCAGCGAGGCAACACCCGAATCCAAAAGCTGAGTGATATGTCCAGCAAGACAATTATCCTTTAGGGAAAGTATAGGTTTTCCGTTATAAGGCAGACGGCAGGGCTGGGCACATTCCCCACGGTTTCCGCTTCTTCCGCCGATAAGCGAGCTCATCAGACATTGCCCGGATTGCGATACGCAAAGTGCGCCGTGGACAAATGTCTCGATCTCGATAGGTGAGTTTGCTGTCATCGCCTTGATGTTGTCATATGACAGCTCACGTGCGCAAACCATTCTGTCAAAGCCCATTTGCTTCAGGTATTCAGCCGCTCTTGAGTTGTGACCCGAACACTGTGTCGATGCATGGCATCTCATTTCGGGAAAATATTTTTTTATATTCACCGAAAGACCGATATCCGCAAGTATAAGTGCATCAACTCCCGAGAGTGCGAGAAAATCGACATAATGCAGTGCGTCTGCCATTTGCCGGTCATATATAAGCGTATTGAGTGCAACATAAAGACGAACACCACGCTCGTGACAAAAGCCTATCGCTTCTCTGAGCGTCTGTCTGTCAAAATTTTTTGCATTCATTCTTGCATTGAATTGAGTTCCGCCGACATATACAGCGTCCGTTCCTGCATACACCGCCGCCTTAAGCACCTCAAAATTCCCTGCCGGTGCAAGTATTTCGGGATATTTTTCTGACATCATAACACAACCTTCGTTTTTCAAATACACTTTTCAGAATACAGAGATTCTGACTGTCAAATTACTTCAGAATAAGTATACATTAAGTTCGACATTTTGTAAAGGACTTTTTTAAATTTTACAATTTTTCTTGTCTCACTTTTTCATCGTTTTTTGATGCATAACGATTGATCAAAAATAAAAAAAGCACTTGACAAAAGAGCATATTTATGTTACATTTAATTGAATTCAGGCAGCTTTGCAACTGACGGGTTAATATGGGTTACCATAGTGGAGCAATGCAATGCCAAAATGATGCCGACCGTCTGGGCGTACTCCTTGCATATGGTGGAGTACGCCCTGTTTCATTTGCAGCCAACACCTGCAATTCAGCATATTCGACGCATATTTTGATTAAAATTGTCTTGTCCTTACAGAAGGAGGGTACATGAGGTACATGAATATTTATACAGTAAAAACAGTCAATGAAGTCCTGTCGGGCAATCCATATCCGGGACGTGGAATAATAATCGGAAAAAGCCTTGACGGAAAAAGTGCCGTTACCGCATATTTTATTATGGGCAGAAGCCAAAACAGCCGCAATCGAATTTTCATAAAAAAAGGCGGTGCTCTTTTCACGCATCCGTATGACGAAACAAAGGTGGAAGATCCTTCCCTTATAATTTATCCGGCAGTAAAACAGTATGAAAATGAGTTGATAGTCACGAACGGAGATCAGACAGATACAATATACAATGCCCTGAAATCGGGAAAGGATTTTCTTGAAGCATTGCAGAGCAGGACTTTTGAACCGGATGCGCCGAACCTCACACCGAGAATAAGCGGAATCCTGAGCTTTTCCGAGAATGATCTTTCATATCGTATAAGCATTCTGAAAAGCATAGACCCCGAAGGCAGTGACTGCGCAAGATACTGTTTTTCATATAAATCAAAATCGGGACTCGGACATCTTATACATACATACGAAACAGACGGAGATCCGATCCCGACATTCCAAGGCGAACCGAGACGAATATCTATTCCGAACAGTATAGATGAATTCGCAAATGATATATGGCACTCACTCAACAGCGATAATAAAATATCGCTGTATGTAAGATATACCGACCTGTCCACAGGAGAATACAGCGATAGGATAATCAATAAAAACAACTGACAGTTGCACATACATTTCACTTATTAAAATCTGTATAAACCGTGTGGGTGAGGGGCCCCACATGACGGCTACAGTGCAAGCAACTACAGTTTTGCCGAATTACAACGCTAAAGCCCAAACTTTTCCCTTCCAATAAAGTCTTTGAAGGGGTAAAGGTTAAACTTTCTACGAAAGTTTAACCGGGAACTTTCTACAGAAAGTTCCCCCGAGTAAAATATAACACAAACTAACTTATAAGGAGAACAAAATGAAAGAATTTGAATTAAAATATGGCTGTAACCCGAACCAGGGATCGGCAAAGATATTTATGAGCAACGGCAGTGAACTGCCGATAGAGATACTGTGCGGACGACCGGGGTATATCAATTTTCTTGATGCACTCAACTCGTGGCAGCTTGTCAAGGAGCTGAGCGAAGCGACGGGACTGCCGGCAGCGGCATCATTCAAGCACGTAAGTCCGACATCTGCGGCACTCGGCATAAAGCTTCCCGAAAGGCTGAAAAAGGCATGTTTTTGCGATGATATTGAAGGCCTTGACGATTCACCGATAGCATGTGCGTATGCAAGAGCGAGAGGAACAGACAGGCTTTGCTCATTCGGAGACTGGATAGCACTGTCGGATGTATGCGATATAACAACGGCAAAATTGGTAAAGCGTGAGGTGTCAGACGGGATCATAGCACCCGGATATACTCCGGAAGCACTTGAGGTGCTGAAAAGCAAAAGAAAGGGAAGCTATAATATCGTAAAGATCGACCGAAACTATATACCCGAGGAGATAGAAAGAAAGCAGGTCTTCGGAATAACATTTCAGCAACAGAGAAACAATTCGCTGATAAACGCCGAAAGCCTGAAAAATACAGTAACAAAAAACACCTCCCTTACGGAAGATGCAGTTCGTGACCTCATTGTCGCATTGATTACTCTGAAATATACTCAGTCTAATTCGGTCTGCTATTCATATGACGGTCAGGCAATCGGAGTGGGCGCAGGACAGCAAAGCCGGATACACTGCACAAGGCTTGCAGGAACAAAGGCAGACAACTGGTTTCTCAGACAGAGTGATAAGGTGCTTTTACTCCCCCTTCGTGACGATCTGTCAAGACCCGACCGTGACAATGCAATTGACGGATATATCAATCAAAACGAAGAGGACGTGTGCGAAGATGGAATATGGCAGAAATATTTCACGAGCAAACCCGAGCGATTCACAATTCAGGAGCAAAGAGAGTATCTCGATACAATAAGAGGTGTGTCGCTCGGCTCGGATGCATTCTTCCCGTTTTCGGACAGCATAGAAAGAGCAAGAAAAAGCGGTGTAGACTATGTCGCACAACCGGGCGGCTCGATTCGTGATGCCGATGTTATCGAATGCTGTGATAAATACGGCATGGTAATGGCAATGACGGGAATTCGTCTTTTTCACCATTAATTTTATTCTATAATGATAAAAAAAGTCAACAATTCGGTAAAAATGTAGAAATTTTATTCAACAGTCTGCTGATTACCGAATCGTATTGACTTTTTTTATTAAATATGATACAATATTTTTAATTGAATTTTAAACCGAACACAACAGGTTGTGTCCATTGAACATGCCGAAAAATGATCAGTTACTAAAAGTAACACCGCATGAAGCGAGAAGCTTTTCTGCGTTTTCGCCCAACATGCCGGCGAGTGCACTGTCGTCAAATCCGAAAGAAGACAATATGTCAATATAAGCCTTCTGATCGGCCCAGGGCGAGTCGGTCGCAAACAGGATCTTGTCTGTCCCGTGAGCTCTGATAATTTCTTTGGCTTTCTCTTGGTAAATGTCGAGAACTACGGCGGTGTCCATATAAACAGGCCTGCCGACAAGCTTTTCAAGGACTTCATCGGGATTGCCGCAGCTCCCGAGATGAGCAAGGACGAGCTTGTTGTCAATTATTCCGTGAAGAACGTTCAGAACATTCAGCACCATATCGGGAGTGCAGTGTACGCAATCGGGATACCCGGGATCGAATCCGGCATGGGTAACTGTAATAAGGTTTCGCTTTGCGGCACCTTCCATAATTCTGAGATAGCGTTCATCGTCAAAGAATACTCCCTGATAGTCGGGATGGATCTTGATGCCGAACAATCCGCCTGCCTTAATATTATCAAGAATTTCTTCGATATTTTCGCAGTCGGGATGGATCGCCCCTGCATAGATAATTCCCTCTTTCCCGTTCATTTCAAATGCAAGACGGTTGATTGATTCGACCTGTCTCGGAGCTGTCGCAACAGGAAGCACCACCGAATAGTCAACGCCCGAGCGTTTCATCGATTCCTTGAGTGAGGAAAGTGTCCCTTCACGGTAGGGCTTGATATTTCCCTTTTGTGCGAGAAACTCGATTGTAGACTTTGCTATTTTATCGGGAAACGAATGTGTGTGAAAATCAATTATCATTCAATATTTCTCCTTAACGGTTCAGTTGAATTTATATCTGATAGTATAACATAATGCAAAATAAATTTAAAGAGGTTTTTATGACAATTATCGATTTACTTGAAAAAAATTCCGAGGAGCTGAAAAATGAAATTGCCCTTGTCGAAATAAATCCCGAAATGGATGAAAATCGCAGACTGACATGGCGTGATTATGAGCTTGTACAGCCGACTGTACGCTCGAGCTATCGCCGTGAGATCACATGGGGAGTTTTCAACGAAAAGGCGAACCGATTTGCAAATGCACTCATGAGCCGAGGAATCGGAAAGGGTGACAAGGTTGCCATCCTCCTTATGAACTGCCTTGAATGGCTTCCGATATATTTCGGGATACTGAAAACAGGTGCACTGGCTGTGCCGCTCAATTTCAGATATGCATCGGATGAGATCAAGTATTGCCTCGATCTTGCGCAGGCCGATATGCTCGTCTTCGGTCCGGAATTCATCGGACGTGTAGAAGAGATTGCCGATGTTATCAGCACAAACAGATTGCTTTTGTATGTCGGAGACGGATGTCCGTCATTTGCGGAAAGCTATATACATATGACAGCCGACTGCGCAAGCTCAAACCCCGGACTCAAAATCACCGAGGACGATTTTGCCGCAATATATTTTTCATCGGGAACAACAGGATTCCCGAAAGCAATTCTTCACCGTCACCGTGCGCTTATACATTCCTGCCGTGTTGAACAGAATCACCACTCGCAGACACACGATGATGTGTTTCTCTGCATTCCCCCTCTCTATCACACGGGAGCAAAAATGCACTGGTTCGGCTCACTTATCAGCGGATCAAAGGCAGTCCTTTTAAAGGGAACAAAACCCGAATTCATTCTTGATGCCGTTTCAAAAGAAAAATGCACGATAGTCTGGCTTCTCGTTCCGTGGGCACAGGATATACTGAACGCACTTGATTCGGGAAAGCTGAAAATCGAAAACTACGAGCTTTCACAGTGGCGGCTTATGCATATCGGTGCACAGCCAGTTCCGCCGAGCCTGATACGCCATTGGCTTGATTACTTCCCGAATCACCAATACGACACAAACTACGGACTTTCTGAATCAATCGGTCCCGGTGCTGTACATCTCGGCGTTGAAAACATACATAAAGTAGGTGCAATAGGCGTTGCGGGCTACGGATGGCAGATCAAGATCGTTGACGAAAAGGGCAACGATGTCAGGCAGGGCGATGTCGGAGAGCTTTGTCTCAAGGGTGACGGCGTGATGGAGTGCTATTACCGTGATAAAGAAGCAACCGAGAAAACTCTTAAAGACGGATGGCTGTATACAGGTGATATGGCAATGTGCGATGAGGACGGATTTGTATTCCTCGTTGACAGAAAGAAGGATGTCATCATCACAGGCGGAGAAAATCTCTACCCTGTACAAATTGAAGACTTTATACGCGGATTCAATAAGGTAGACGATGTTGCGGTCATAGGTCTTCCCGATGCAAGACTCGGAGAGATTGCAACTGCGATCATACAGATAAAAGAAGGCATGGAATGCACTTTAGATGAGATCGAAGAGTTTTGCAAGGGAATGCCGAGATATAAACGTCCACGTAAAATAATTTTCGATAAAGTTCCACGCAATCCTACCGGAAAAATCGAAAAGCCCAAACTCCGTGAGATGTACGGGGCGTCCGAACTTGTTCTGAAGCAGAACAAGAGCTGATAAACTATTATATACAAAATATAATTATAAAAGAGGATATAACCATGACTGAAACAATGATAATCTCAACAATTCTTATAGTGTTTTTCTTCTCATTGATGGTATTCATCGGGATCCGTTCAAGAAAACACGCTAAAGATACAGAAGGCTTCGTGCTCGGCTCACGCTCTGTTGGGCCCTGGCTCAGCGCATTCGCATTCGGTACATCCTATTTCTCAGCAGTTATTTTCGTCGGTTATGCGGGTCAGTTCGGATGGAACTTCGGACTTGCCTCGACATGGATAGGACTCGGAAATGCATTCATAGGTTCGCTTCTTGCATGGTCTGTGCTCGGAAGAAGAACAAGGATCATGACTCAGCACATTTCAAGCAAGACCATGCCAGACTTCTTCGGTGCACGCTTTGAATCGAAGGGGCTTAAGATCGCCGCATCGGTTATTACATTCGTATTTCTTATTCCCTATACCGCATCGCTCTACAACGGACTTTCAAGACTCTTCTCGATGGCGTTCAACGGCATTGATTATTCGGTCTGCGTTATAGTAATGGCGGCGCTCACCGGTGTATATGTCCTTGTCGGAGGATATATGGCGACAGCGATCAATGATTTCATCCAGGGAATCATTATGCTCTTCGGTATAGTTCTTGTTATCCTTGCAGTCCTCAATGACCACGGCGGACTTCTTGAGGCTACAAAGTCGCTCGCAGGTGTAACAGGAGATGCAGGCTGGCAGGGTGCATACAGCTCATTCCTCGGCCCGAATCCTGTATTCCTCCTTTTCGTTGTCCTCCTTACCTCTTTGGGAACATGGGGACTTCCTCAGATGGTCGGAAAATTCTATGCTATCAAAAATGAGTCGGCTATCCATAAAGGAACAGTTATATCTACAGTCTTCGCTATAATCGTTGCAGGCGGTTGCTACTTCCTTGGCGGCTTCGGCAGACTTTATAATATCGATGTCAAGGCAGAAGGCTTTGATGCCGTAATTCCTGCGATGCTCTCAACTCTTTCACCGATCATTATAGGAATCGTAATAGTGCTGGTGCTCTCGGCTTCAATGTCAACACTTTCATCACTCGTTCTGACAAGCGGCTCAACTATTACACTCGACTTTATCGCACCTCTGTCAAAGAAAAATATGTCAGAAAAGAAAAAGATGCTGACAATGCGTATATTTATTGTTGTATTCGTCATCATCTCCGCACTCATTGCAATATTCCAGGCAAAGAGCAAAAACATGTTCATCGCTCAGATGATGGGCGTATCATGGGGCGCACTCGCAGGTGCATTTCTCGCTCCCTTCCTTTACGGACTTTACTTCAAAAAGACTTCAAAAGCCGCTGTTATCGTATCCTTTATATACGGGGTAGGACTTGAAGTCATTCAGCTTCTCATATCTCTCGGAGTTATCAGCGTTGCCGGTATCCCGGTAATTTCATTCGTATTCACTAACTCGCTCTACTCGGGCGTATTTGCAATGGTCGGCGGTCTTATCCTCGTTCCGATAGTCAGCCTTCTGACTCCTAAATCCCGTCCGAAGAATACCGAAGAGATGTTCAGCTGCTACAATAACACAAAAACAGTTGCAGTTACCGACAGCCTCGGAAAATAAAACAATTATATAAGCTTTTACTCAGGAACAAACATCAAGGCAGAAGCCCCCGTTAAGCTACAACTTATAAGGAAAGCTTCTGCCTCAATTCTAAATTCAGAAAGGAATTCGCAAAAACATGAAAGAACTTATGCTTGGTAATCAAGCAATCGCAAGAGGTCTGTATGAAGCAGGGGTAAAGGTCGTTTCGTCTTATCCGGGTACACCTTCCACCGAAATTACGGAATTTGCGGCAAAATATAATGAAATTTACTGCGAATGGGCACCCAATGAAAAGGTTGCGACAGAGGTCGCTTTCGGTTCATCTCTTCACGGCGTGAGAAGTGCATGTGCCATGAAGCATGTCGGACTGAATGTTGCGGCAGATCCGCTCTTTACGCTCTCATATACAGGAGTTACAGGCGGATTGGTGATATTTGTTGCAGACGACCCGGCAATGCATTCATCGCAGAACGAACAGGATTCACGTCATTATGCCATAGCTTCAAAGGTTCCGATGATCGAACCGGCTGATTCTATGGAAGCCAAAGAGTTTGTAAAGGAAGCATATCGTATATCCGAAGAATACGACACACCCGTACTTTTCAGAATATGCACACGCATAGCACACTCACAAAGTCAGGTCACACTGTGCGAACGTGAAGAAAGAGAAGACATTCCTTATACAAAAAATCCCCAGAAATACATAATGGCGCCTGCAAACGCAGTACGCCGTCACCCATTTGTTGAAGAAAGAACCGCAAAACTCTCTGAACTCGGCGAAACAAGCCCTCTCAACCGCACAGAACTCGGCGGCAGTGAGATCGGAATAATCTGCTCGGGAAGCTGTTATCAGTATGTAAAAGAGGTTTTCGGCGACAGTGTTTCGGTGTTGAAGCTCGGTCTCATCAATCCCCTTCCGACACAACTGATTAAAGATTTTGCATCAAAGGTCGAAAAGCTGTATGTGATCGAAGAGCTTGACGGCATAATTGAAAGTCACCTGAATTCGCTCGGAATTCTCTGCACAGGCAAGGAAATGTTTCCTCCGATCGGCGAATTCAGCCAGGAAAGCATACGCAGAGCATTCGGAATGGCTCAGCCCGAGACACTTTCGACAGACAGTCCGGTTCCCGTTCGTCCGCCGATCATGTGTGCAGGCTGTCCGCACAGAGGACTGTTTTATGTTCTGTCAAAGAACAAGATCACAACGCTCGGAGACATCGGATGCTATACGCTCGGAAGTGCCGCTCCCCTCTTTGCTCTCGATTCCACTTTATGTATGGGTGCATCGGTGTCAGGCCTGCACGGTTTCAACAAGGCAGGCGGCGAGCAGACCGAGAGCAAAACGGTATGCGTGATAGGCGATTCAACCTTTATGCATTCGGGAATGACAGGTCTTGTCAATATAGCTTATAACGGATCAAATTCCACAGTTATAATCCTCGACAACTCGATCACAGGTATGACGGGACACCAGCAAAATCCTACAACAGGATACAACATCAAGGGCGATCCAGCAGCTGCTGTTGATCTTGAACAGCTCTGTCATGCTATCGGTATTGGTCGTGTTCGTGTTGTTGATCCCTATGATCTCAAGGAATGCGAGGATGCGATCCTTGAGGAACTCTCGGTAAAAGAGCCTTCTGTCATCATTTCACGCCGTCCCTGTGTGCTTCTCAAGTATGTCAAGCCCAAACCTCCTGTCAGGGTTGACACCGATAAGTGCATCGGATGTAAAATGTGCATGAGGATAGGATGCCCTGCAATCAGCATGAAGGATAAAAAAGCACATATTGACCTTACGCTCTGCGTAGGCTGTGACGTCTGCACGCAGATGTGCAAATTCTCCGCAATGACAAAGGAGGGTAAATAAATGGAAACCGTAAATATAATGATAGTCGGAGTCGGAGGACAGGGCAGTCTTCTTGCAAGCAAGCTGCTCGGTACGCTTCTGACAGACGAAGGGTATGAAGTCAAGGTCAGCGAGGTTCACGGAATGAGCCAGCGAGGCGGATCGGTCGTAACATATGTTCGTTTCGGCGACAAAGTATATTCCCCGGTCATAACGTCGGGAGAGGCTGACTATATTGTATCATTTGAAATGCTTGAAGCCGCACGGCATGTTTCCTGCCTTAAAGGTCACGGCAAGATCATAGTAAACACCCAGAAGATCGACCCGATGCCGGTAATCACCGGAGCCGCCGAATATCCAGAGCATATTCTTGAAGAGATAAAGAGAAAGGGTGCATCTGTCGATGAGATCGATGCGCTCGGTCTTGCAACGCAGGCAGGCAATGCAAGATCGGTCAATATCGTGCTCATGGGCAGGCTCGCCAGATACTTTGATATTTCATATGACAATTGGGTAAAAGCAATTGAAAAATGCGTAAAACCGCAGTTTGTTCAGGTTAATCTTAAAGCTTTTGAGCTTGGATATAATTCTTAAAATACTCTTTCCCGAATTTATAAAATCAATCAAAAGGAGAAAAACTTATGGCAAATTATTACCAGCCTGAAGTAGAAACCGCTTCGAGAGAAAAAATACTCGAAATACAGAACGAAAAGATAGTCAAGCAGGTCAAGCATGTGTATGAAAATGTCGAATACTACAGAAACCTGATGAACGAAAAAGGAGTCACGCCCGATGATATAAAGAGCGTTGACGACATAAAGAAACTTCCTTTTCTTTCAAAGGCTGATCTGCGTGATGCATATCCTTACGGGCTCCTCGGCACAGATCTTAAGAACTGCGTACGTATTCAGTCAACATCGGGCACAACCGGAAAGAGAGTCGTTGCATTTTATACACAGAATGATATAGAAATCTGGGAAGAATGCTGTGCAAGAGCCATCGTTGCCGCAGGCGGAACAAATGAGGACGTCTGCCAGGTGTGTTACGGCTACGGACTCTTTACAGGAGGCCCCGGACTTAACGGCGGCTCACACAAGGTCGGATGCCTTACACTTCCGATGTCATCCGGAAACACCGAACGTCAGATCCAATTCATGATGGATCTCGGTTCGACAATTCTCTGCTGTACGCCCTCATATGCCGCTTATATCGGCGAGTCGCTTGCAGAAGCAGGCTACAAGCCCGAAGACAACAAGCTCAAGGCAGGAATTTTCGGTGCAGAACCCTGGACAGAGGAAATGAGAAGAAGCATTGAAAAATCGCTCGGGATCAAGGCATACGACATATACGGACTTACCGAAACAAGCGGCCCCGGTGTGTCATTTGAATGCAGTGAGCAGACAGGTATGCACATCAACGAAGACCACTTTTATGCCGAGATCATCGACCCCGATACTGGAGAAGTCCTTCCCGAAGGCGAAAAAGGCGAGCTTGTATTCACCTCTCTCGACAAAGAAGCCTTCCCTCTCCTTCGCTACAGAACAAGAGATATCTGCATCCTGACACGCAAAAAATGCTCCTGCGGCAGAACTCATGTAAAAATGAGCAAGCCTATGGGCAGAAGCGATGACATGCTGATCATCAGAGGAGTTAATGTATTCCCCAGCCAAATCGAAACAGTACTTCTGAATGAAGGCTACACCCCCAACTATCAGATCATGGTTGACCGCGTGAACAACAGCGACACGCTTGATGTCAATGTCGAGCTTTCCGGCGAACTCAGTGAGCTTAGTGCAGATGAGATCCGTACAAAAGAAAAACAGCTCGAATCCGCAATGCGCAGCATGCTCGGAATCGGTCCGAAGATCCACCTTGTTTCTCCTAAATCTATCGTTCGCAGTGAAGGAAAGGCTGTAAGAGTCATTGATAAACGCAAATTACATGACTGATTAAATAATTAAAAAAATCTGCAAAGGCAGTTGCATATGTGCAAGGCTTTTGCAGATTTTTTTGTTTTATATTGTTTATCAGATAAGCTTATCCCTTGTCACTGCCTGCCAATTGACATTCAGCACCTTGATAGTGTCCTTTTTCTTGACCGTCTCCTTGGTCTGATAGACATATCCGTGCCGCATCAGGGCGCGGAGAGTATCGCCCGTCTTTTCACGGTTGAGCTTGCGTGATTTTGAGACAACTTCAACTGTAGCCCAGAATGTAGGATAAACCTTTTTGCTGCCCTTATTCTTGTCGTAAAGCTTTTTCAGGCTTTCGAGAATGCAAGCGGCATATTTTCTGTCGATCTCGCTGATATCGGGTACGAGCTTGACATATGTTGCACATGAAACAAGCTGATTGCTTACAGCTCCTTTGACTGCATAAACTCCGACTTCCTTGCGGCATTTGTTGGCAAGGAATGATACCGCAGAAGAAAAATGACCATCACCTGTAAAAATAACATAAGCGTCGATATTCTTTTCACCTATCGCACTTTGATATATATGATCAAGCATAATAAAATCAGTAAAATCTTTTTCAAAATTTGGCGATGTATTCTGCGTTTCAATTATTGTATTGGATATCATACGAATATTCTGTATCTCACTTCTCAAAGATACATTTGAAAAATCACCGAAAAATGCAATATCAATTATGTCGTACCGATCCGACAGCTCATCTCGAAAAGCCTTAAGATCGGGCTTTGAATGAAATAATTTATCCATAGATATATACCAATGTTCAAAATCGACATATACCATAACTCTTTTCTTTCCGTTATCACTGACCGTCCTGCGTTTTAAAAATCCGAACATTTTTTCCTCCTTTCTTAGAATCTATATTTATCCTTCTTCTTTGAAAAGAAGAAGCAAGAAACTTTAGTAAATTGGGCTCAACCCAATTATTTGCTGTTTTCACAACAATGTTGCCCTATTTAATATCAATGCAGATCCGTAAGTAAGAAGCAAGAAGCTTTATAAAATAAGTTATACTTTATTCTGATCCCTTTTCTATACAAAACTCCCTTAATCTACATTCTTCACATTTCGGGGAGCGTGCGGTGCATACATCTCTTCCGAAATTCACAAGTCTATGACAGAAATCGCTTCCCTCTTCGCCAGGTAATATTTTACGAAGTGCCATTTCGACCTTAAGCGGATCTTTGGTTTTATCCGGAGTCAGTCCTAACCTTCCGGATATTCTTATACAGTGCGTATCGGCAACGAATGCACTCTTTCCGTATATATCACCCACAAGCAGGTTTGCAATTTTCCTTCCGACTCCAGGAAAACGTAACAATACATCTATATCATCGGGAAGTATTCCCCCGAACTCATCACACAGCATCCTGCACTCATTCACAATATCCTTGGCCTTCATTCTGTACAGTCCGCATGGCTTCACAATGTCTTCAACATCTGATATTTCAGCACTTGCGAGCTGTTCGGGCGTTTTATATTTTTCAAAAAGTATCAGTGATACCTCATTCACTCTCTTATCGGTACACTGAGCTGACAGCCTTGCCATGACCATAAGCTTCCATGGCTCATCCTTATACTCAAGGGCGCATACAGCCTCGGGATAAATATCCTTAAGCTCTGCGAGTATCTGTCCTGCTTTTTTTATCAAAGCCTCTTTTTCGTTATTATCTGTATTTTTATCCTGTATTTTATTTGTCATCAATTATCGATCGTCCTGCTCTTTTTTTATCTCTTTGAAAACTTTATAACCGAAATGCTTTTGCAGTTCATGAAAAATATAACTGACAGGCAGACCGACAACATTGTCATAACTGCCTTCTATAGATTCTACAAGAAGAGTACCGTACCCTTGTATGGCATAAGCTCCGGCCTTATCCGCATATTCACCCGTAGCTAAATAGTCATTTATAACATCATCGGTCAGATTCCTGAATATCACTTTTGTCCTGCTGACAGCCGAATATGTTTTTTCTTTGCTTTTAATTGTAAAGCCTGTATATACCTTATGTTCATTTCCTGAAAGCATTTTCAGCATATTGAATGCTTCTTTTCTGTCCGCAGGCTTGCCAAGAACCTTACCGTTTATTGCTACAACCGTATCTGCCGCTATTACTATATCGCCATCATTTTCCATAACGACAGACGCCGCTTTTTTTGAAGAAAGCGACATACAGTAATCGGAAGGAGCTTGTCCCTTGTACTTTTCCTCCTCGGAACCCGGAGCGACTGCCAAAAACTCAATTCCGAGCTTTTCGAGCAGTTCCCTCCTTCTCGGAGAAGTAGATGCAAGAATTATCATCTTATTTATGATCATGGCTTTCGCGTTGCGAAAGCTTCCTTTCTTTCGGAATTTGGGCTGTTTTTGCGGAGCAAAATCGCCGCCGTTTGGTGAGCGAAAGCCACAAAACACTGTCTAAAAAAATAATTTTTTAAAATATATTTTTCAGACTTTACCGTCCGTATTATAGTTTAGTCTTCTTTTTAAATTTTCTATATATCAAACTGCTTTATCGGCTTGAGCAAAAGCTCCCCTTCAGGACTTTCAATCGATTCCGCAAGGGCAAAAAATCTGCCTGAATCATACAGAGCAACTCTTGCCCCCGGAGGAACATCCTTCTTTATCTTCTTCTGAAAGAGTGAATTTCCGTCTCTTGCGAGCCTTGCAAAGAAGGGTGAAAGCTCAATTTTTTCAATATCTGAAAAAGCCTCGCTGACAGGCAGAAGCATATCGATCCTTGCCTTCATGTCTGACAGCTCGATCTCTTCAAGCGTGTGACAATCTTCTATATTCACTCTGCCTGATGAAACCCTTCTCAGTGATGACATCACAGCACCGCATCCGAGTTTTGCACCGATATCATCGCAAAGCGTTCTTATATATGTACCCTTTGAGCAGAATACATCAAGCATATATTCATCATCGGCGATTTTATTCGCCTCAAGCTTATATATCTCGACCTCTCTGCCCTCACGTTCGATCTCAACACCCCGTCTTGCCGCATCACAGAGCTTTACACCGTTGACCTTAAGCGCCGAATACATCGGAGGGATCTGTATTATTTTCCCTCTGAAGCCCTCGAGCACATCCATAACACTTTTTTCCTCGGGGATCTGTGATATTTCACTGCGTGTCAGAATGTTTCCCGTGATATCGAGCGTGTCGGAAGTAAGCCCGAGCTTCATTCCGGCAATATATCTTTTATTGTCAGCCGTAATATATTCTGATGCCTTGACAGCTCTGCCTATGAGCAACACCATTACCCCCGTAGCCATGGGGTCAAGCGTTCCTGTGTGTCCGACCTGCCTTGTTCCAAACATTTTGCGTATTTTCGCAACGACATCGAATGATGTCATTCCCTGCGGCTTATCAACAGCCAAAACTCCGCAGGCAGAGCTTTCAATATTGTTTTTCATGTTTTAAAACGTCATTCCTGATCTTCCGGAAGATCGGTCAGCATATTATCGTCATTTTCTTCTGTATCACGAAGAGTGTCTTCAACCTCGTGAAGCAGTTTTGAAATATGTGCGCCGTTTTCGGTCGATCTGTCGTATATAAATTGCAGCTCGGGTGTCTGACGAAGATTCAGAGTTTTTGCGAGCATCATTCTGATATATCCGGTAGCAGAACGCAGGCCCCTGTTTATTTCCTTCATTTCGCAGTTAGGTGCGAAAACCGAATAATATATTTTGGCATACTTCAAATCTCCCGTAACATCTACTCTCGTTATGCTTATAAAATTACAGCTCACTCTCGGGTCTTTGACCTCGCGAAGTATATCTCCGAGTGCCTTCTGAACCTCTTCATTTATCCGTCTTATTCTGTAATCAGCCATTTAACCTCCGTTACCCCTTAGGGTCATATATAACAACCGTGTATTTAACAATATTTTATCTTTATCTTCAATGTGCCTACGATGAATATATCAGATGAAAACATCTTCTGTATTCATCTTCAGATTGCACATACATTTATATTGTAACATATTTTTTCTCAAAAATAAAGGGTTTTTTTTAATATTTATATTTTTTTTTGCAGATCTGTCTTATATTTTCCCTTCCATTTCGATCCTCAGCTTGTTGATTATTTTCTTTTCAAGACGTGAAATGTATGACTGAGATATTCCGAGCATTTCAGCCACTTCTTTCTGCGTATACTCATTCCCGTCACGAAGTCCGAAACGAAGCTCAATGATCTCTCTTTCTCTTTTCTTGAGTCCCGAAAGTGCTTTATAGACCGTTTTTCTGTCCTCATTCTTTTCAAGTCCCGAGAAAACACTGTCTTCGTCACAGCCTATAATATCGGAAAGCAAAAGCTCGTTTCCGTCACGGTCGACATTGAGCGGCTCATCGAAGGACATTTCGCATCTTCTCATCGAGTTTTTTCTTATATACATAAGTATCTCATTCTCTATGCACCTTGATGCATATGTGGCAAGCTTGATGTTCTTGTCAGCACGGAATGTGTTTATTGCTTTTATAAGACCTATTGTCCCTATCGATATGAGATCCTCGATATTTATGGCAGTGTTTTCAAATTTCTTTGCTATGTATACGACAAGACGGAGATTATGCTCAACAAGCACCGAACGAAGTGAGGGATCGGAATCGATACGGCATATAATATCGCTCTCCTCATCCGGCTCAAGCGGCCCCGGAAGTGCCTCTGCACCTCCTATATAAAATACATCGTCATTCCCGAAAAGTCCGGAAACAAATTCAAGTAATTTCTCAAACATACTGTTATCTCCTATTCTTTATTTTATTGTTTTTTCGTTTTGATCTGTCAACAGCTGTCGGTAGTTATCTGAGCTTTTTTGAGATACTCTCAGGCACAAGCACACGGAATCCCCCGAAATCCTCGTTCTTGCCGAATGCCACGGCACACATCATATCCACTCCGTCAACATAGAAGTGCCTGGGGATCACTGCCATGAGCATTCCCGAGTCGTCACCAGACATCTTGCTCGGTATTATTCTTATTCGCTCATTTGATAAATCATTCATAATAACATCATCCGAATCCGACTTTTTCCCGTGTAAAATTTTGTTTGACAGCGAATTGCACAAAATCACAACCGGGAGACCGGATATCGGTTCCCTCAAAAGATTACCGCTGTCGCAAAGTGCCTGCTCCGAAATCGTCACACCTGATATCTCTGTCGAAACCGAACAGACGCTTTTGGAATGACATTTTTCGGACAAACGTGAAAAGATGAGCGAGAGGAAAAAGCATATAACAGCTGCAATAAAAAAGCCTCCCCTTGCGGCATTGCCTGAAAATGAGATCCCGGGCATAATTTTTCGGAGCAACGAAAAAATAAGTGTCATAGTTCCGCCCAGAAGAAATGACGACATAATATAAATGAGATATGTAGTGATGAAACCCTTTTTTCCAAATGCAATATATGTAAGCAGTCCCCCTGAAAAGAGAGTCAGAATGAAAGAAATCAGCGAATTTCCCGAATAAACCAGCAATAACAGTGCATAAACCGCGCCTATCAAGGCAGAGATTATCATTCTTGCCTTTCCGGCTCTTCTCTTTAAAATTCTTGACGTTATATACAGTGCAATATAATCCATCGTAAAATTGACCAAAATATAAATGTCACCGTAAATTTCCGTATACATATATTTTTCTCCCCGTAGTATTCTGTATAACAATAGTATAAAAAGAAAGTGAAAAAGAATGTCGAATGAGAATCAATGAAAATTGTTTTTCTTATATAAATTAAGGCAGTAAAAAGTCGCTATTTGCACTGTATTTCCTGAATATCTCTTTTTCTGAATAATTCATCATTACAGACTTTTTTTCACATATAAAAGTCCCCCAAAAACTCGCCGTTTTTTTCCAAAAAAAAGTTTTTTAAAAAAATTGGTTAAAATAAACAAAAATCTCAATTTAAATAAAATTAGTGTTGACAAATGAAAAATAATCTGTTATAATAAGGCAGTACTAAAAGTACAGATAAATTAATTATTTTGGAGGAATCACAAAATGACAAAACGCATTTTGGCGTTGGTTGTAGCAGTAATTATGCTGGTAGCAGCTCTTGCTTCCTGCACACCTACTGTAGAAACCAAAACACCCGCTAAGACGACTTCTGCACCTAAGACAACAGAAAGTAAGAAGACCGAGGCTCCCATAACAACCCCTGCCTCTGTCGACACGACACCCGCTACAAGTGGTCAGCCCACTACTGATCCCAATACCGAAGAAGAAGATATCTGGGCACAGTTCGGTGGCATAGACAAGATGGTTCCCGGCGATGTTTACGGAAAAGCTTTTGAAGTTTGGCCGTTCGAAGGAAATGAGCAGTGGGCTCCCCGTGCCTTCCTGCAGGGAACACTTTGCGTCAACAAGGAAGACTATGATGCTTCTGAAGGCGTAGGAACTCCTGACTACCAGTACTCATTCGTTTTCTGGTATGCAGATATTACAGGCGAAGACGATGCATGGAAGGGTCCTTACACCACAACATGCGAAACAGTTTACAACGCACTGCCGAACGGCAATATCATCTACAGACCTCTCGTTGGATCTTGTGCTGAAGGAAACCTTCTTACAGCATTTGAAGTTGATCATGAATACATGCTCGTTATGCAGATCGTCAAGGGTGAAGAAGTTCAGGTATTCGCAACATACAACATCACTTGGGAAGAACAGCTCTTCGAAATGGTTGGTCTTTACAATGATTTCTGGACTGCACACAACAGAGCAGATGGATACACAGCAAATGACGGTGTTACAGTAACTGCAAGCGATACAGCAAACGCTCAGAGCCACGGCTTCAGCGCAAAGGGCGAATGGGTAGGCAAAAACAGCTAATTGATCTTATATCAAATAGTTTGCTTCATACTTATAAAGGGAATATCTCCTTTGGGGATGTTCCCTTTTTTTATTCTTCTCAAATTGCCAAGGCACAGGGCATCGACAATATCGCTCACACTCAAACGGTTAAGTCATAGGATATCACCAGTATCACTTGCACTCAGGAATTGACACATCAATAATATCACTTGATACTCAAAAATTTACTTTGCATTGAAAATCAAAAAACGTCATATGCTGGCTCCCTTCCCTATCAAGGATCGCTTATATTTTCAAAGTTATTATTTGGATATATCCACTATCATGAAGTTATACTGATTATGAGTATATGAGTATATCTGTATAAATATTTATTCCACCGTCATTTTTTAAAACACAAAAACTTCTGAGAACAAAATACTCATGCTGTATTGCGAATAATACATATGCACACATATATTTACATATATCTCTGCCCAAAGAAGCTATCAACGCACACACGAGATGCAGATCACTTCTAAACGCCATGCAAAATACATAATACGATATGACTTATATCGTAAGGTTCACCTCTGTGTGAAATATATTTGCCAGAAGCTGAATTTAAAAAGAAGCAATCCGTTTCCGGATCGCTTCCTTATTTGTATCTGTCTTTATCTGTAAATACATAACAGGATAAAGACTGAGAACTTATTTTAATTTTATTCTACAACGAAGTAATATACAAGCGACATTGTCGGATGATCTACAACAACAGAATACGTTCCGGCGGTAAGCTTTCCGAGCTCGGCTTCTTTTCCGCTCTCAATACCTGCCTTTACGCTTTCTCCTGACTGATTCAGAACTTCAATCGATGTAATGTCAGCATTAACATAGTTGTTGTTCACGGTAAGCTTGTATTCACCGTCAGATGATGTCAGATCAACTGTAATTTTTTCGGTAGTCGTATTAACTGCCTTCCACTTACCGTATTTCTCGATCTCATCTCCGGTAACAAGCACTGTCTTGCCGTCTTTAAGTCCGACAGCATACCATACGCCGTTATTGTCTGTGTTTGCAAGGTAAATAGCGAATGTTCCGTCGCCGTAATCATAAAGCTTCCATACCTGGTTCGGTCTTGTGTCTGATTTTGCGTTCAGACGAACCTCGACATCCGAAGCAATCTCCTTTCCGGAGATGTCAAGCACATAGCTCTCGGTTGAGCTCTTCTTGATTGCATATGTATTGCTCTCTATGTCGTACACAATACTAAGCTTGAGTGCTTTATCAATTGAATTCCCTGTTACAAAATGATTTCTGTTATCAACGAGATATTCAGAACCGTTAAGAAGTAAAAACTGTCCGTTCACAGTATAATTTGCAGTTTGTTCGGTGAGTTTGAATTTATAGTATACATCCTTCCCGCCTTCAAGAACAGACATTGATCCTGTCGGTTTTACCTCAGACAGAACTTCCTGTTTTGAATTCAAAAGCTTAAGAGATTTAACTGTAACAGTCTTTTTCGTGTCCAGAGTATATACCTTTACTCCCCAAATATAATCGTTGACCGTTTTATTTGAGGGAATAAGTGAAGTAAGTCTTTCGTAGCTCAGTGTGAAATATCCGGTGTCTTTTGTTCCGGTATTGACATCTCCGCCGAAGTTTGTAACACCGTAATTGTCATGGATTTTTGAATTTCCCGCACCGTAGTAGAAGAGGTACGGCATATGAGTTTCAACTACTCCAGATGCATCCTCACGTGTAAGCACCATATAAAAGTTTTCACGGTCGTCAGCTTCAATTTCAACCTCTGCCATGATCTCGGGGAGTCCGCTTGTAATATCGCAATCCCAATATGTGAAGCAGAATTGGTCAAATGTCCATCCCCTCTTATATTTTTCGTCATTGAGCTCTTCGTATTCCGAAACGGTATTCAATGCATCATACGATACCCAGATATATCCTTTGTTGCCGTAGGATTCTCCCCATGAGTTGACCATAAGGAATGCTCCCTTAAGGATCTGACTGCCAACCTTAGCTGTAATGTCGTCATCATATCCGACAATACATACCTGGTGTCCGCCGTCACCCTCAGCAAGCGAATAGCTGATAATTTTATCGCCGAGTTTTCCGAGGTTTCCCTTATCGATTACTGAGCTTGTCTGCCATCTGCTCGGATATCCGCCTGTTACAACTACATTTCCGGATGCAACAGCTTCCTTGATCTTGTTGATAAGCTTTAATCCAGCTTCAGATGTTGTCAGTTTGCCGGCGTAAGGCTCCTGAGTGCACCAGATCTGTTCATAATTTGTAACTCTGAACTGCAATGCCTTGAGAAGCTCGCCTTCCTGGACATCCCACTTAAGTGATTCTTTATAGAATCCGGTACCGCTCTGAATCACTGAGCCTGTTCCGTTCTTGTGGAACATCGAATAGTCAATAGTTGCACATCCATGATCCATAAGTATGTTGTATACCCATGCAGTACCTGCACTTGAGAAAAGATATGTGAATTTGGGAGAGAAAATATATTTGTTGTTCGGATTGGTAGTATCGGTGATACTTCCCTTTGAAGGCGTCCAGTTCTTGTCACCTAAAACATTCTGTACATACTGAGCTACTGCATTAGTAAACTGCATATACGCCACAGATTCGGAAGCACATGATCCAACCGCTCCCTGATTCTCTACAGGGGGAAGGGTCGTAGATCCAACCAGTGTATAATACGAAGGAATTTCGGTGAGAGTCTGATGTTCCTTTTTCGGTTTTCCGGCAGAAACTTCATTCTCAAACGGGTTGACAACAGTTCCTGTAAACGGTGCTTCGCTTGTCACTGCCGATGAAGGCGTGGTCGTCGTCGGAGAAACTGTTTCGGTTTCAGTGGTTGTGGGTGTTTGGCTGTTGCAAGCGGCAAGAGCTACTATAGAAAAGCAGGTCAATACCGCAAGAAGCAATGCTAAAATTTTGCGCTGCATAATTTTTTCCTTTCAGAATATTTTTATTTCACGGATTTCCCGGAATATTTCGCTCAGCGCCAGATGACGCTGAGCGGTAAATTACAATTTGTTTGTTCAGACAGTCTCCGTCATTAACATTAAACTGATGTTTTTGTTATTTAATAACGAGGACATATTCAAATCCGTATACTTCCCCTTCGTAGTATGCACTGAAGAGATATGTTCCTTCGGGAAGTGTAACTTTTGTTTCAAACTCTCCGTTCTTGGGAGTGAGCTTAAGTGCTTCCCCGTAATATGTTCCGTCTTGAGCTGTGATCCTGACTTCGATATCTCCGGATGTATATTTTTCAGGAGTCTTTCCGGTGATCTTGATTCCGTCGCTGACCTTCTCGGCTTTCACGGCGAATTCAAGCGTTGTATCGGATTTTGTCGTCCATACACAGTTTTCCGAATAATTCTTTGTAAGCGTAAGCTTTCCTGTGGACTTATTGCATGTGACCATATAGGTAGGATCTGATGCAAGTACGATTTTGAATGTGCCCTTGCCAATCTTCTGTATCAGCCACTCCTGAGTGGTTCTTGTAGTCGAATTCTTATTGATTTTGACCTCAGTTCCTTCTTCAATATTTTTGCCGCTGATATCAAGTACCCATGTCTCTCCGCCGTCTATATTATCCATAAAGATGCGTGTCGTTCCGTCCGGCTGTCCCACAAATCTCATTGAGCTCTTTTTATTGAGATCACCGCCGAGACTCAGCTTTGCTCCTGATGTATTGTTTACATACTTTCCTGCCGATTGGCTGTAAAGCAGACCTGTTGATCCTGCGGCACCCGAATATTCAGTGATATTATCACTCGGTGCAAGGATGAACGAACGGCTCTTTCCGTTGAACATTGCCGGTTCATCGTCGTTGAGTTTCAGCTGTGCGATCACTTCACCGTCAAGTGTCATAAGCTTCAGACCTTTGACCTTTACACCTCTCATGTTTCCTGTGATGTTGATTCCCCAAAGGAGCTCATCATAACTGTAATCTTTTCCGAGTTCGCAAAGGTCGTTGTATCCGAATGCAAGATATCCTTTACAGAATGTGTCGTCAGATGCTTTTCCGTCGAATCTTGTATCTCCGCCGTCAGCATCCATGTCCGATGTGGACGTCTTACTGTTCATTATAACCTGAGGTGTTCTCGAAACCATGTTTCCGTCTTTATCGCATCTGTAGAGAGTGACCCAAAGTGCCTCTCTCTTTACAGAGTCAATTTCAGCCTCAATTATAAGGTTGGGTGCATCAACTATTACATCGGTATCCCATGAAATAAAGCTCGTGCGGTAGAGTGTTCCGGTTCTTTCAATGTCTTTCTGTCCTGTATAATCGTTGAAGAGCTTGAGCGAGCTTGTAAAGCTTTCTTCATCAGCCTTGTAACCGCAGATCATAAATGCCTGATTGATAACAAGATCTGTTGAAACAGCTGAAATATCAACAACTCTTCCGAGCGAAGATGTATAGCTGCTGCCTGCCGTAACAAAGGCATTTGAACTTAAACTCTTATATTTATTGACGGCAACAACGAGGAAGGAGTCCTTGTAGCTCACTTCCCTGAATTTTCCGTTCTCGTCAAACTTGTATCCGTTCCACTGTGAATAGTCTTCAAAAGGAACGAGGACGAACGAGCAATCGGCATCGGCTGTCTTTTTCCATACAGCTCCCGTCGAGTAACCGAGATAATTTTCATAAGCTCTGTCCTTAATTGTATATACAGGATAATCCTTACCTTCAACAGTAGCGCTGTCGCCTGTCTTTGTGAATATCATCTGCATATTTTCGGTTGTGTTGTTATACGGTGCTTTTATTCTTGCTTCTCCTGCATCTGCATTCGAGTAGAAGGCAAGTCGCTGTGAATAAAATCCGCTCTCAGCAAGCTCGGGATGACCAGAAACTCTGTTGAATGAATCATACATGATCCATACAAATCCGTTGTTGCACCAGTTTCCCCATGAGTTGGCAAGGCAGAATGCACCTTTGAGTTCGACTCCGGCAATACGGCATGTGATTTCATCATCATATCCCACAAGACATATAGCATGGTTTCCGTCGCTTGTGGAGTTGGGCTCTTTGAGACCCGCCCAAATAACTTTGTCTTTTGCTTTTCCAAGAGTCCCGGGATTTTCGATATCAGTGTACTTCCAATATGATGACCATCCGCAAACAGAAACAGCGTTTCCGTTGTTGATATATCTCTTGATCTTTTCTATATGTTTTTTTCCTGTTTCGGTAGTGAAATCGTAATTAAATACATTGAAATCAACTTCCGAATAGCTCTTCAGACGGTATTTAAGCGACTCAGCCATAAGTCCTGAGGTATCAACGTCCCATTTTCTGGACATCGGGTCGTTGAGTACTGACGCCGTACCGCTTTTCTTGAACGTGCTCTTGGAGAGAGGGAGGCATCCCTGATCTACCAGGATATCGTAGCTGTAGCCTGTTCCGGCACCTGAATAAACAAATGTGAATTTAGGTGAGAAAATATACTTCTTATTTCCGGTCGAGGGTTTCCAGTTCTTATCTCCAACCACATTGTTCATATACTGTGCAACCGCAATGGTAAACTGCATATATGTAACCGATTCAGCAGAACACGAACCAATGTTTCCCTGATTATCTATAGGAGGCATGTATACCGATCCTACAAGTGTGGAAGAAGAAGGTAGCGGTTCTTCTGGTGTGGGTGTGGGAGTGGGTGTCAGCGTCGCTTCGGGCGTTTTCTGCGATGTTACATCAACTGTAGGTGTAACCGACGCCGGTTCGGTCGTCTCACTTCCTGTCGTATTACATGCGACAAGTAACGGAAGAACGATAACGATAAGCATTAATATGCTCAGAATTTTTCTGCTCATTATTACAGACCTTTCCTTTCTTGTTGATCCTACCGACAAAACTCATGAATCCGTATTACTGTGCAATGAGATCCGCAATTTTGTTTTCAGATTCAAATATATATTTACGCGAAGATCGCTGTAAACATTCTGTATTATTTTTCAGAAACGGCAGATCGAATTATATCGAACAAAATCGCCGTTCAGTGGCTTATAATGTCATAATCAAAAACTGAAGTTTGTTTTTTTCTGAATTTTTTTATCTGCCTTGATCTGGGATATAACAACATCACCGCTTCCCCAATAAAGCTTAGCTCCCTTGAAGGCAACCTTTTTGCCCTTAACAGGCTGTATTGAAAATCCCCATTTATAATCTGATATCTGCTTGCCCTCGGGGCGTTTGAGAAGTTCGGAATATGCAAGTGCGAATGTCCCGGTCTCTGCTTCTCCGTTGACAATGCCTGAGAATGTGACATATTCGTCTTCATTGCAATATCTCGGATTCCATCCTGCACTGCCGTATCTGAAAAGTGCAGGCATATATTCAACAGTATTCCCCGATTCGTCCTGTCTTGTCATGACAACGGTGAACGAAAGCCTATCTTCACACTCGATATCGATCTCGGCAAACAGTTCGGGAAGTCCCGTAACAACATCTTTTCTCCAATCGGTAAAGCACACCTGATCGAAGGTCCATACACGTTCATTCACGGTATCCTTACCTGCTGCAATTCCGATCTTAGCTTCAAAGCAGGAATCATCTTCCGGAATGTCGACAGTCCATGATTTTGCCTGAGGATATCTTCCCGAATTGAGCGAAGCTATCCCGACTGCCCTTCCGCTTGCACTCAGAGAAAGTCCGGCATCAGCAAATCTGTATCCGTCGCTCTCGCCGTCATTATTCGGGCAATAGATCCAATAAGTACCTTCGTACTCTTCTTTATACTCAGCTTTGTCAAATGACGGGAAAATTGAGAGCTTTTCATAGGGAATAAAGCAGAATTCGCTCTGCTCTCCTGCTTCGTCTGTAAGCGTCAAGCCTCTGTCTGCCGCCTTCTGAGTATATGTGAGATATTTTCCGCTTGTCTTATCCTTTATATTATATGTAACAAAACTCTCGTTGCAGACATTCTTTTCACCGCATCTTGTAATGCAAAGGATCTGCGGAGCACTCTTCAACATATCGGTATACATTTTGGGTGCCTCATCAAGTGTCAGGAAGAACTGTCCTGAATAAACCTTTGAATCATTCAGTTTTTCGTGTTCGGAGACCTGATTGATAGCGTCATACATTACATATGTATATCCGTTATTTATCCAGCCGCTTCCGTATGAATTTGCAACAATAAAAGCACCTTTCAGAACGACACCTGCAAATTCGGCAGTGATATCATCATCATAACCGACAATAGTTACCTGATGTCCTCCTCCTGCATTGCCCGACGATGCAACGATCGCTTTTTCTCCCGGTTTTCCGTATGTGCCGAGACCTGTAATATCGGCATATATCCATCTTGAAGGATAACCGCCGGTTACGACAAGATTTCCGCCGACGATAGCCTCTTTTATTTTATACAGAAGCTCTCTTCCGACATCGGTAGTCGTAAGCTGACCGTTATACGGCTCTTTTACCGTCCATATCTGTTCAAAATGGGTAAGGCGGTTTTTGAGAGCTTTTTTCATTTCACCCTTGCCTACATGCCACATAGCACTTTGTGCGATAACCTCTTCACCCTTTTTAAAGATATGACCGCCGCTTTCATTTTTCTCAAACATACACTCACTTTCAAGTTGTGCACCGTGATCCATAATGAATTCATAGACCCAGGCTGTACCAGCACCGGACATGTTGTATGAAAACTTAGGAGCGAAAACATATGTCTTATCGGTATCCAGTCCGATAGAATGAGCATATCTTGTAGCCGCATTTGAAAATTGGTTTCTTGTGACCGACTGGGATGCACAAGAACCTACAGCCCCCTGATTATCTATGGGAGGAAGTGCGTTTGTTCCTATAAGTGAGAACGCACCCGGGAGCTTAACACTTTGATTTGCATTCATAATATTCACCTTTCCACGGTGACTGCAACACCGTATTATATATTTTACAACATCATTTGATAAAAGTCAACAAAAAATAAAAAATTGTTTTTATTTTTTTTATAAACAATTGATTTTTAAAAAAAATGAGAAAATGGGTTGACATATTCGATTAAAATGGTATAATATATGCGTTCATCGCAATATACATGTATAGTAAAATGTCTGACATTCCCTGTTTCTTTCAGAGCTTATCAGACCGGATCTTGTATTTTACAGAAAAACTGCCATCAACAGCAACATGATCTGCAGGTATTTCATAATGTATGAAAAGCGATGTATGAAAGGTATGGAATAAAAATGAAAGAAAAAATGAAAAAATGTTTGCTTACCGTCGCACTTTTAACAGTGTTGATATCCACAGTCTCCTGCAACACGACGACAACACAAACACCTGTGTCGAGCGAAATTACTCAAAGCAGTACACCTGATATTACCGCAACAACGGCTCCGGCTACCGATTCCAAGCCGACGCAAGTGTTGGGCGAATATCTCGGTGCAAAGCGCGAGCTCTATTATACTGTAAATATTGAAAACGCAGGTACTATTGAAGGAGAAGCCAAGCAGACTCTTCGTGGAAAACAGCCGTCAAGTGAGGTAACTGCGGTCGCAAACGAGGGATATGATTTTCTCAAATGGAGCGACGGAGTTACGGATGCCACAAGATCAGCCGATGTAATAACCGTAAATCCGACATACATAACCGCCATTTTCGTGCGTCATATCGACGATTTCCCGATACCGGTAATCAATATCACAACAGATACCGGTAATCCGATACTCAGTAAAGTATATGAAACAGCCACGATCAAAGTTGAAGGCACAAAAAACGGAAAGCATGACGGAGTCTTCACTACAAAGATCAGAGGAAGAGGAAATTCCTCATGGAATGCGAGTGCATCTCAGGAATCATACGAAAGCAAAAATTCTTATCGCCTGAAGCTTGATGAATCGCAGAAATTCCTCGGTATAGGTGATTCAAAAAACAGAGACTGGGTCCTCAATTCCTGTAAATTCGATGCATCGCTGCTGAGAAACTGGTTGGGATACACTCTTGGGAGCATGCTCGACGGAATTTCCTACTCAAGCGAATGTACATGGGCAGACGTTTATATAAACGGCGTCTATCGCGGAGTATATATGGTCACCGAATTAATTGAGGTCGCATCCGACAGAGTCGAGGTTGACGACAACACCGAGCTTCCCGACAACGGATTCCTCATTGAGCTCGACATGAGGGGAAATTCTGGGGATGCAATCGAAGGGGTCGATTATTTTTACATAGACGGATATGCTCCGTATGAAAGCAACGCGAGAGAATGGGTAATCAAAAGCGATCTGTCGGAAGATCCGGAGATTGCGGCAAAACAGTTTGAATTTATAAAAGAATATATCGAAAAAGTCCATGCGGCAATCGAATCGGGTGTTCAGGAGGATATTGAAGAGCTTGTAGATATACGTTCGTTTGTTGATATGTTTATTATATCGGAATTCACAAAAGATGTAGATGTCAACACAGCAAGCTTTTTTATGAGCAAAGCACCGGGTGAAAAATTACAGCTCACCGCTCCATGGGATTTTGACTTCGGTTTCGGAACATACTACCATGCAGTTTCGTTTTACGGATTTATAACGCAGACTTCAAGCGGAAATCAATGGTTCCAGAGTCTTACACGCAGAGAATGGTTCATAGACCTTGTCGTAGAACGTATGAATGAAATTGATCCATTGGTAAACGAGCTTATTGAGAAAACCGTCTCAATGGGGTACAAGCTCGAAGCTGCGGCAAACAGAAATCATGAACTCTGGGGACTTTGGGGCGTAAATTATCACAAGTATGTGAGTTCAAGTGCGTCCACGATGCTTGATGACTACGATGCACACATAGACTTTCTCATGAGCTGGATGACATCAAGATGGGAGGTCATGAAAGAAGATATTACTGTATTACTCACAGATTAGTAAAAGAATATCTGTATAATTATACTAATTGCATTAAAAAAACAACTTCTTATTAGGCAAAACGCCTGTTTTTCAAAAAACCCTTGCAAAGTAAATAAAATTATGCTATAATTCACATGCGTTAATAAAAAATACGGAGGATAATCTGATGTACGAAAAAGTAGTGGATATACTCTCAAAACAGCTTCAGATAGACAAATCAAAAATTTCAGAGGATTCACATATCATGGAAAACCTCGGAGCTGACTCTCTCGATGTTGTTGAGATATCAATGACTATCGAACAGGAATTCGGCGTAACGGTTCCCGATGAAGCAATTGTGAACTTCAAAACACCAAAGGATATCGTCGAATATCTTGAACAAAACGTAAAATAAGATATCACATATCTGCCTTATTTCAAAGGCAAAAGCTCTCATGCGGATCTTCCGGAGAGCTTTTTTCTTTATAATTATAATTGTTTTAAGAAATATTTAAAGATTGGAGCATTCAAAGGCTGTATAATATAAAATAGTAATTTTACGGTCTAACAATGATGCAACAGATACAGAGGTTAGAATCAATGAAATATAATTGTCTTATTATTGACGATGAGCAAATTCTTGCAGACAGTACAGCCGAATATTTCAATATTTTCGGCGTGAAAACATATTCGGTTTACAGCGTCGACTCTTGCCGCAGCTTTTTCGCAGACAATACCGCCGAGCTGATCTTGCTAGATATCAATCTCGGTGACGGGAGCGGATTTGACTTATGTGAGGAATTACGAAAGCATACAAATATTCCTATACTTTTCATTTCGGCAAGAACGAGCGACGACGATAAGATCATTGCACTCAATATCGGCGGTGATGATTATATCCAAAAGCCTTATTCACTCGGAGTACTGCTCGCCAAGGTCAAAGCGGTGCTGAAGCGTTACGGACAGAATACTCTCAAGGAATACCGTGACGAAAATCTGATTGTAAATTTTGAATCAAAACAAATTACGGTAAACGGCAAAGCTGTCAGGCTCACAT
Organism: uncultured Lachnospiraceae bacterium; assembly: GCA_964638675.1. Taxonomy (GTDB): domain Bacteria; phylum Bacillota; class Clostridia; order Oscillospirales; family CAG-272; genus SIG714. Next base: position 19,934 of record CAZXAU010000016.1, on the reverse strand, counting down.
CACTTGAATTCAGACTGCTGTCGTATCTTATTGAAAATAAAGGAAGAGTAGTTACAAAACAAGAGCTTTTTGAAAAAGTATGGAAGGATAAATTTACTGGCGACGGAACTCTGAATGTCCATGTCAGAAAACTGCGTGAAGCAATAGAAAAAAATCCGAACTCGCCGGAGTATATTCTGACGGTGTGGGGTGACGGATATATATTCACGGGAGGAGCGTGAAAAATATGTTTTACCTGCATGGAGAACCTTGTTTGTTTCTCGCCCAATTCGCTGAACAGCCTCAGGGAATTTTCTCAAAGATTTATGCCGCCGATTTGGCTACGGAATGGAGATTATGATGAAAAACAAACTTTTTATTTCCCTTCTTTGTATTGTGTTTTCTGCTGAGATAATCGTTCTTGCGGTTTTCGCGTTTCAAACGACCGACCTTTCACAGGACACGGTTGCAGTAAATGAAATCGTAAAGACACTTGAAAAAGATTTCAATAATATTGACTCTCATATAAATTCAACCGCACTCGATTATGTTGTAATTGACATACAGGAAGATATCATTTACAAAACACGAGATGGGCTTAGCGAAGATATAAATAGGGCAATAGCGCACAGGGACAGTATACTTGATATAGAAATTGACAATGCAATCGTCGGAAAGGTTATAATTTATAACAACAGCGGCAATCTGATACAAACAAAAAAACAGACAATTGTCTTATTTATTTCGGCAGCAATCTTCCTGACCTTATGTTTATGTACTGCATATGCCGTGTATGTATATTTTGTTATTATTAAGCCCTTTCGCAAGCTGGAAGGCTTTGCACTGCGAATCGCAGGTGGCAATCTCGATATTCCTCTTGAAATGGACAGGCATAATTTGTTTGGAGCATTCACTGAAAGCTTTGATATTATGCGAAGTGAACTTAAGAAAGCACAAATTTCACAGGCAAGGGCAAATGCAAGTAAAAAGGAGCTTGTTGCAAAGCTTTCACACGACATTAAAACACCGATAGCAAGTATTAAGGCCCTTTCTGAGGTCGGTCTTGCAGTTTGTACAAAGTCAGAAGACCGGGCAAACTATACGCGTATAATTATCAAGGCTGATCAGATAAATACACTTGTCAGCAATTTATTCACGGCAACTCTTGAAGAATTGCAACAGCTTACCGTATCGCCTACCGTTATTTACAGCAAGCAGATTAAAAAACTGCTCGAAAATGCTGATTACCTGCACCGTGCCGTTATTCCCGATATCCCGGAATATAAACTTTATGCCGACTCACTGAGACTCCAACAAGTCTTTGACAATATTTTCGCAAACTCATATAAATACGCAGCAACAGATATTATTGTGAAATTAAAGGTAATCGGGGAATATATCTGCATTGTTATTGAAGATTTCGGAGGAGGCGTCACAAACGAAGAGCTGTTGCTTATCAAAGAGAAATTCAAACGTGGTAAAAATGCGGTAAACACCGAAGGGGCAGGATTAGGTCTTTATATTTCGGACTATTTTATGAAGGAAATGAAGGGTGAACTAACCGTGGAAAACGGTAAAAACGGCTTGAAGATCACTGTAAAATTGATGATTGTTTTTAATAATTAAGAATGGTATAAGAAATCCTTAAAGAAATTTAAGATTCGAAAATGTATGATATTACGGCAAGAGTAAAAAACACTTATACGGTCAAAAGGAGTATTCGGACGAAGAGATGAAAGAAGAAATAATACTGAAAACCGAAAAATTATGCAAAACATTTTCAAACGCAGGACACCAGCAGCATGTTCTCAAAAATATAGATCTTGAACTATACAGAGGTGATTTCACTGTTATAATGGGTGCAAGCGGAGCGGGAAAATCAACACTTTTATATGCACTCTCGGGCATGGACACCCCGACTCTCGGAAAAATCACATTCAATGATACGCTGATATCAAAATTAAATCCCGATAAGCTTGCTTTTTTCAGACGTAATCATTGCGGATTTGTATTCCAGCAAATTTATCTTATAGACTCAATGAGCGTAATGGATAATGTTCTGTCGGCAGGTCTTCTTGTAAGCAAGGATAAAAAATCAATAATCAGAAAGGCAAGAGAGCTTTTTGAAGCAGTAGACATCAGTGAGGAAACGCTTTGCAAATTTCCTGCTCAAATCTCAGGGGGAGAAGCACAGAGGGTAGGCATTGTCCGCGCCCTTATCAATTCCCCGGAGATAATTTTTGCAGATGAGCCTACAGGGGCACTCAACAGTAAAACAGGACTGGATGTGCTGAATACTATTTCAAAATTCAACGAGCAAGGTCAAAGCGTGGTTATGGTAACACACGATATACGATCGGCATTGCGGGGAAATCGAATTCTATACTTAAAGGACGGTTCAATAGTCGGAGAATGCAAGATCGGAAAATATTCGCATGATGACGATCAAAGATATGATAATCTCTCGTCATTTCTCAAGGAGATGGGGTGGTAGTATGGAAAATAAATTTTTCAGACGCGTTTTGTGGCTTTCGCCACCGTCACCAGCAGAGATTTTGCTCCGCAAAATCAGCCCCAATTCCGAAAGAAAGGAAGCTTTCGCAGTGCGAAAGCCATAGTCATAAAAATGAATAAATTATTTATCATTACACGTTCCGATATGCGAAAGACGAAGGCCCAGACAGCATCAACAGTGGTACTGATACTGATTGCCTCTCTGCTTTTAAATATCGCACTCATGCTTTCAACCGATTATAAGGCGAATTTCGACAGGTATCACGACAAATTGAATTCAGAGCATGTCACTTTGTCGATATATGCAAATAATGATGAACTGTCTGATTTTCTGTCAAATACACTCAAAAATGACAGCTCGGTTTCAGATTTCCAATTGGACAACTGTATCAATATGTACGGAACTTTTCCTTATAACGGCAGTGAAATAAGCAATCCGTTGGTATTTACCGAGAAGGACAATGCACTGACACGCAAAGTCGGAAAGGCTGAAATCGTTGAGCATGGCAACATTAAAAGCGGCGTATATCTTCCGATCCTATACAAATCGGATGAAATAGATATAGGAAAAACGATTGAGTTCTCAAGCGGCAATAATCGTATGAAATATACAGTCTGCGGTTTTTTCAACAGCGTGATGATAGGTTCTCACAATTGCGGAATGATTCAGATAATTCTGACAAGCGATAAATATGACGAACTCATTAATTCCGGTCATGTTATTCCGTCAACTCTCTGCTCTTTACGTCTGAGAGATAGATCAGATAATCAAAGCTATGAAGCATCAATCAAAACAATAATTTCCGAACGATTCCCAAATATCGAAATGAACAGTAACTGTTATAACTTAGTTTCGCAGTCAAGATATATTTCCCAAATGGTATGCTCGGGTATTATAAGTGCTATGGCATTCTTAGTGTTGCTCATCACACTTGTGGTAATTGCGTCAAATATCATCAATTATACACAGGTCAACATACAAAATCTCGGTGCGATGAAAGCTATCGGATATACATCGAACCAACTTGTCGCCTCAATAATATTGCAGTTTTCATGTCTGTCGACGGCTTCGGCTGTTTTGGGAACAATTCTTTCGTATCTGCTGTTTCCGTTTATCAACACCATGATGATCTCTCAAACCGGAATTCCGTACAAAATAACTTTCCTGCCGTTTCCGTTTATAATTTCAATTGTTATTCTCGAGGGGAGTGTTGCACTCACGGCATTGCTGTCATCGCACAGAATCAGAAAAACAGAGCCTATTGCTGCACTGCGTTCGGGGATACACACTCATAATTTTAAACGCAATTACATTCCGCTTGAAAAAACCAAAGCTCCCCTGAATCTTGCACTCGCCCTTAAAACAACATTTTCGAATGTAAAGCAAAATATCACGATCTGCATTACAATGCTTGTTTTATCGCTCATCGTAGTTTTTTCGGGACTGATGTTCGAGAATTTTATTTCTGACATGACACCATTTTTGAATCTCATAGTGGGGGAAACAACCGACAGTTGTATCGGTATTTCCGGCGAAATAGAGAAAGAGTTCATAGACGATATGGAAAGCGACAAAAATGTGGATAAAATATATTTGCAAACATCGGCATTCGTTATACATAAAAACGGCTCTGAGCTTATGGCAACGATGTGCGATGATTTTTCAAAGGTGAATAACCAAAATGTCGTCTATTGCGGAAGATTCCCGAAATATGACAATGAAATTGCCGTAGCCGCAAAATATGCAAAAGAAAACCGCCTTGAGATCGGTAACGAGATTGAAATAACGCTAAACGGAAAAACAGAAAAATATCTGATATGCGGATTCACACAGCTGTCAAACTACCTCGGCAGAGATTGCCTTCTGACAAGACAGGGATATGAGAGACTCGAAACACTATCGTCTTTGAGCTATTATATTAACCTGAAGAGCGGTGTGGATATTGATGAATTCAACTCTCAGATCAAAGAAAAATATGAAGACAATATCGTGGTGGCAGTGAATGTCGCCGCAGAGATCGGCAGCATTGGGGGCGTCTATGTTTCTTTGATGACTGCCATCGTCATTGCTGTGATTGTATTTTCGGTAATAATAGTCGCATTTGTGCTTTTTGTTCTTGTGCGAACAATGTTCAACAAAAAAAAGCATGATTACGGAATTCTCAAATCAATAGGCTACATTACAAAACAGCTGATCCTACAAACTGCACTTTCGTTTATGCCTGCAATATTTCTCTCCTTATTCATTGGAATTACAGTAAGCTGTTTTGTCATAAATCCTCTTACCGCATTGTTTTTAAGCGAAATCGGAATTGTGAAATGCACTTTCCGCATTCCCGTACTATTTATTACAGCCGCAGGCATTGCACTTGTATTGATCTCATTCTTACTTATATGCCTTCTCTCGCTCAAAATTAAAAAAATCACTCCGCAAACACTGCTTGTCGGAGAGTGACAAATAAAAAACGGGGAGCTTCAAAACGAAAGCTTCCCCTTAATGTTGCAGACTATATAGTTGTTTTTATTTAAAACATCTCATCTGTTTTTTGAATATCTCTGTTGTTTTATTTAATGATACCCCATCCGTCTTCCTTCGGCATCAACATTCATCACCGGAGAGAACTTTGGCTTAACCGCACCAAAGTATAAACAAAAAAATGTTTTCTACTCACTGAAAATATGAGACAATGAAATATCTTTAACGATTCTTACAATTGACTAAAAGATAAACATATATGTTATATGTCCTCATTTTTCGGTTTTATCAAGATATGCTTCAACTCTGTTTATTGTAAATCCCTTAGCCGAGAAATTTCTTTCATATTCGGTTTCGATATTGTCGGCGTTCCACTCGCTTGAGTGGAGGTCATATGTAAGGTTTTCAAGCCTGAAGCCGCAGGCGGCGAATTCCTCAAGTGAAAAATCAAAAAGTATCCTGTTGTCTGTTTTAAAGAAGATCGCACCGTCATCGCAAAGGAGCGATTTATACATTTCAAGAAAATTCCGATGAGTCAATCTTCGTTTCTTATATCCTTCCTTAGGCCAGGGGTCGGAAAAATTCAGATAGATCTCAGATATTTCTCCCTTCTCGAAAAGCTCGGGGAGCATTTTTGCATCTCCGATAATAACACTCATATTGTCACACCCGGCATTTTTAGCTTTTTCAAGCAAGCATACGGCAACATCAGATATCTTTTCCATAGCGATAAAATGCTTATCCTTATGCTTTGATGAAAAGCCTACGGCGAAATCCCCCTTTCCCGACCCGATCTCAAGACGTATGGGAAAGGTTATTTTTTCCTTTAATTTAAGAATATCTTCCCTATTCGACAAAATATATTCGCCGCAAGCAGCAATTCTTTCTTCTCCATGCTTTTTTTTTCGCATTCTCATATTGCAAAAACTCTTTCTTTCTGTTATAATGTATTTGTGTATATTCATTATAACACTATTTCAGATTTTTTCAAGTATTTTTCGGAGGATATTTTGTGAATAAAGAAGAATTTCTTAACAGCCTGAATGCCGCTCTTGAAAAGAACGGTCTGTCAGAAGGAAAAAGGAAAAAGGTCATCCGTACTTTTGAAATGCAGATAGACTCGGTTGCCGCCGAAGAGAGCGAAGCTCTCATATCTTCATTCGGGGATCCTGATAAGATCGCATCGGAATTAAAAAAATCTCTTGATGAACGCAAAATTAAAAAAGAAAACTCGCTTGCAGTAAGAACTTCACAGGAGAAGTCTGTCGCAATTAAAGAAGAAGCCGATGACGGTAATTGGGCTCCGAAAACCGCACGCACGACCTCAACACGGGGTCAGGCATTTTTCTACGGCGGACTTGCGATCCTGTCACCGGTCTGGCTGTTCCTGTGTATGCTGATCGTTGCAGCCTTTGCGGCGATATTCGCTCTGATCTTCGGAGTCGATGTCATTCTGACAGTCGGAATTATACTCGGAGCAATAGTTTCAATTCTGCTATCGATTGTGGGCATTCTTTACGGCATTATCGGAATTCTTCCGGGCGGCGTTGAATCCTACGTCGGGCTTTATGAAATGGGTCTAGGAATTATGATCCTCGGAATACTGGTTGTTGTATCTATACTCGTATATCACTATATTGTCAAAATAACGCCTATACTCGTAAAGCTTACTATAAGGCTGGCAAAGTACACATTTATACAAATAAAGAAATTTGTTAAATTCGTAAGAAAGGAGTGTGATAAACTGTGAAACCATCGGCAATCATAGGTATCATAATCGGAATCATAGCAATAATTGCAGGAATAGTCCTTTGCAGTGTGGCAGACGCTTCAGCTAAAATGGACGGATACAATCTCCATGAAGGCTTCTTTGATGCAAACGGCAAGATCTCAAACAGCTATTCGTTTTCCCTGACTGACAGTGTCAATGTAACAAAAATCGCACTTGAATTCGACAATGCGGATATAATCATCAGAGGCGGAGCGGAAAAATCACAGGTAACGGTTGAGAATATTCTCCCGGGGCAGTATGCTTGCTTCGTCAGTAATAAGGTCATTTCTATAACCAATCATGTAGATCTCTCAACTCTCATTGATTCTGCAAGCATTCTCAAATTTGACGGCATACGTAATTTCCTCGATCCCGAGCTTTATAAAACAAAAAAGGCTAAGGTATACATCGATATCAACGAGACAAACGAAGAGATCAAGCAACTTGCACTCGATGTAAATAACTGTAATGTAACCGTAAGCAATGTTGTCGGATCGCTTGATTTTCGCATCAACTCGAAAAAATCACAACTTCTTATCAGCGACTGTTCGACCGATTCAAATCTGACTATCGAAGGTGAAACATCGTCATTCGAGCTTGTCAATTTTGAATTTAACAAATCAGATATAACGCTGACAGAATCCTCCGATCTGAAATTCAACTCAACACTCATTCTGCTCTACAGATTTGATGTAAAATCCGATCGCAACATTATTGTAAACGGAGAAACTTTTACAGAATCGTTTGAAAGAAGCATGCAGAACGAAGATTATCCACTTGTCGGAATAAACAGCGAAAATTCAGATATTACAATAACGGTATCACAGGATATCGGTTAAAATAATCATTCCTATATATTACGGTATAAACCGACGTTCATACGTAAATAATAAAATCAGCAGGAAATTCCTGCTGATTTTTGATTTCAATTTTAATATAGGGGAGAAAAGTATGTTTGTAATTGATACTATCGCACTTATTCTTGCCATTATCGGCGGAATCAACTGGGGAAGCATCGGTCTTTTCAGATTTGACATCGTTGCGTGGATCTGCGGAGGTCAGACCTCTGTAGTCGCAAGAATCATCTACGCACTTGTCGGAATAGCCGCTCTGTGGTGCATCACACTCTTCGCAAGAGGAAGAGAAGAAAGCTACGAGCACGAGAGAAGCTGAATTATCCGGGAAACTTTTTATTAAAAAGGTTTCCCGGATTTTCTTTAATCAGCTCACTTTTTATATTGCAGGCAATGTTTGAGCTATATTCTCCCCCATTGCATAGTGTATTCGCTCTCATTTGTGTCATCGTCTGTACCTTCATTTGTAATTGTAAAATCATTTTTCAGATAAAACGCAACAGCATTTACATTTCGCTTATAAACACTTAAAGTCAAATTCGACCTTATAGATTTCACTTTATTCAATAATGCACTTCCGATACCGTTGTGTTGCTCGCTCGCTTTTACAAATATCCCTTCAATGTAATTGCCGTTCACCCCTATGAATCCGATAATTTCGCCTTTACAAGCATAAACATAAACTTCTGCTTGCGGTAAAGCGACTTCAACAGTGGGATAATTCTGCTGCCAATAATCCGACCGGATAAAGTTATGCGTCCTGATATTTTCGGTCAGCCAGATCTGCATAATCTCATCAATATCATTAATCCCGGCTTCTCTTATTGTATCGCCATACCGTGCAAGAGCCGATTCTCCAAGCTGAGACATAAAAATTCCTTTTTAATTTTTCACATCTCCGGGCATTAGTGAGGAATATTGCGAGCTATTCCAAAGCAGAACAAAACAATTATACTGCACAAAAGAGAAGCTTCCTGCCATTTTTTCAGTGAAGAGCTCCCGGTTTTAATATAGTGTAACGCCTGCACTCCGAAAACAATTCCCCAGAGCGGCAACATACAGAATATCGCCACATTTGATTTAAATGCTGTGTGAAAATCAAAACTAAGCAAAGCCATACACATCCGGCTGACTCCGCACCCCGGACACGAAAACCCTGTCAGACATTTAAACAGGCAAGGAATTCCAACCCCGGTCAGCTTTATCCACAGTGCATAAACAAGTCCGACAATAAGAGCAATACTCAGTCGGCTGAATAATTTTACAGAACGTTCTTTCAATACTGTCTTGAATCTACACAGCGATTTATCAGATTCTGCATTAAAGCGTAGTTTATTATTTCCCAACCAAGCAAGCTCAAAATCAAAAACAGAATCCCGTAATTCTGTGTACCTTCTCCGCGATTCTCACGAATCTCATCACACTTGACTCCAATTTGGTAGCTCCAGACTATTCCGTATATTCCGCATGTAACGATAGAAAGCAGAATAACAAGTATGCCCGACATATCTCCCGGATGATCACTTTCGACGTTGATCTCTTCATTTAATACAAAAAACCAGTATAATCCGTATATTCCGCAAGTTACAATAGACAGAATAATACATACAAAAATATTTCTTTTCATTATAAGTACTCCTGATTCAATAGGACTAACCCAAGATTTTACACATTATACACTATATAAGCTTTGCAGTCAATAGATAATTAAAAAAAGTCGGATATTTTCTTAATAAATTCAAATATGTTTATATAACCCAAAAAAATCGGCAAGAAAGATGTTTCTTGCAAAAAACAAAACAGCAGAGATACCCGAAACCGGACTTCCCTGCTGTTTTATACAATAAAATCTTATTAAAATGCTTTTAATCTCTTTAAGACATTATTTCACATACTGAACGTACTGACTTCCGAGATAATTATTTACCTCGTCCTTTGTGGCTTTTGTTACCTCTATGAACTCCTTGACAAGCATTTCAAGACGTTTGTCACACAACCAATAGGTTCTGACATTGTCAAGCGTCTTTTCCCACTCAGCCATGTTCTTGTAGTAGCGGTCGCTCGTGTCTGCGTGCATCTTAAGCCCCTGCCAGCGTTCGACATTATATTCAAAATCATGCTTGATCTCATCAACCATGGCATTGAACATCGGCAACACTCTCTCGGTTGCAAATGTATTTTCAACATGATATTTGAGACGTGTATAGAAGACCTTCCTGAATTCGGTATTCTTCAGAAGTTTGACTATCATTATATTATAGCTTCCAAGCGTGCTTGAATAGGTTGTATAAGTCTTTCCGAGCATCGAATTGACCGTTCCGTATCCGTAATTAGCTCCGTAATTTCCGAAAGCCATATCATGATCGTACATCATCATACGCCATTTTCCGCCTGCCGCCGATGATTTGTAAAGTCTGACGTTACCCGAGTCAATATTGCATTCCCATGCGAGTGTGATATAGTAATCGGCAACTGACTGCATATCTATTTTCGATTCGAGATAATCATAGTTGCTTTTCAGTGACAGGTCATTGTTCTGAACGAAAGTCCAAAGCTCATTCCAGCCCTGAAACGAACTTCCGGTGTGCAGGTACTTCATTTCTTCAACGATAGTAACACTCGTTTCACTGACGTCTTCGTGACGTGCCACAAATTCTTTATTGACCTTTTCACGGATGTAGTATACTCCGTAGTATTCATCGTTTATATACAGATCTACAGGCTTATACGCCTGAACAAGCAGATCATCACTTATAACGCTCGTGATAAATTCATCGCTCAGGAAGGGATGATAAAATACCGAAGCTGAGGATCCCGAACGGATAACGAGGGTATCGTAATCATCATATTCAAGACCGTCAAAAACTTTATATCCAACATTGGACGAACCGTATATCGATCTGAATTTCAGAAGGAAGCTCTTCTTGATAAAATACGAACTGCTTCTTCCGCTGATCTTGATTCCGCAATCAACACTGAACGCTTCTTTTCCGTCCACAAAATATGCGGCATTAACCTCAAATTCTTTGTGTGAAAGGAAATTTGTATAAAGATCGCTAAAATCGCTTTTCGATATTGATAATTTAATAACATCGAGAGTATAATCGTTGTCAAAGTAAAGATAGTTGAAGGTGGACACAGCACTCGGGATCCGCTCGCCGTTCATATTGATTGCACGGATCGCAGTAGTTGAATTGACGGTGATCTCCTCACCCGAGTAAAGTTTGCTTGATGCTGTCGGTTTGCTTCCGTCAACAGTATAATATATCTTTCCGCCGTCTGCACTCGAAAGTTTGACCTTGATCTCATCTTTATAATAACCGGATGCAATGTTTGCCGTGACAGCACTTGACATTTCCTCAAAGCCTTTACCGTTGGCACTTCCTGGAGTGGGTGTTGCAAAATAAAGAAGCTTTCCGTCCGCTCTGCCGTAGCTCCGATCGCATGGGCACTCGGGAACTGCCATTACATCGGCTATCTTTCCGTTTTTATCTGTCAGATATATAGTTTCTCCCGATGAGCTGATAGAAAAGGGCATGAATCCGTTTGAATCGGTAGCATATTCCCCTGCCGCATAAATTATCTTGTACTTACCCGGGGCAAGTGTGACATTCGGGAGTGCGGCAAGCTGAAGATTCTTTTTCTTATCTGATATATAATAATCAGATAGGTTTATGCTTTCATCCGAATTGTTATACAGCTCAATAAGATCATAATATTTGTTGTCAGATGCTTTTGAATATTTTGAATTGGACGCCACTATCTCGTTGATTATGAGTCCCTTCGGCGGTTGTCTTAATTTCAGATTGTTCTCCCGTCCGTCGGGATAACCGGGCGTCGGATATTCACATATCTTCCCCCCTGCAAGCCGACTTTGATCTGACGGAATGGTTCCAACATCAAATGAATCGGGCTGAACACCGTCACGTCTTGTGAGGTAGACCGTTTCATCATTGCTCAGAGAGAATGACAGGTCTCTTCCGCAGGCGATAACAGTATATTCGCCCGATCTGAGCACCTTATCGGGCAGACGTGACATATAATAGTTTTTGGATGAATCGGAAAGATAATAGCTTCCGAGGAAGATATCCTTGTCTCCCGAATTATAAAGTTCGATCCAGTCGCAAAGCTCTCCGTCAATCGGATATGAATCGTTTTTGGTCATTATTTCGCTTATGACTATCACATCGGCTTCATGCGGCAGAGCGTATCCCGGTGTTGCGGCAAGAACCTCTTTCTTTTCCTGAATAAGGAATGAATGATCAGGATTGGGATTGGCATAATATACCCTTGCAGCATCCTTTCCATTCAGAAGAATTTCAATGCTTCCCGATGTATCTGGCAGAAATGACACCTCATTCGGGTCTTCCCTTCCCGTCATAAAGAAAAATGCATATTCTCCGGCGGCGATATCCATATCGGGAAAATCCCACTTCTTATCACTATACAAAAGAGAATAATCACCAAGTGACACAGAACCGTTTGAAGTATTGCGTATTTCTATCCACCCGAATCTTTCACCGCCCGAATTGCTGACTCCGACAGTGTTTTTCACCATTATCTCGGTGATCTCGATCTTAGGCGAAACCTGCGGAACATATGTGTCTACAAAGTCAGTGGCAAATGGATCCGGAGGAGTGATTGAAGCCGATGCCGTCGGTAAAGAGGATGAGATTCCTGTTTTTGCCGTACCGCCGTTGCATGAAACGATCAGAAACAGCAAGGCTATAACCGAAATCAGAACTGTTGCCTTTTTATTTTTTAACACACTGAATACCTCCTAAGGATGGTGCCGGTTTGGGTATAATGTTTCGGAATGAAGCTTTCCGGGAAAAACTTCGGCCGATTCCCGAATTATCAGAAATGTATAATGGTGAAATTATCAGAATTCAAGCTTTGATGCAATATATGAGCTCAGACTGTCTATCGGTATGCGGATCTGCTCCATGCTGTCTCTGTCTCTGATGGTGACGCAATTGTCATTCTCGGATTCAAAGTCATAAGTAATGCAGAAAGGTGTTCCGATCTCATCCTGACGGCGGTATCTCTTACCTATAGAGCCTGTCTCATCAAAATCGACAACAAACTGCTTTGCAAGACCTGTCCAGAGTTCTCTTGCCTTATCCGAGAGCTTCTTTGACAAAGGAAGAACAGCCGCTTTGAAGGGAGCAAGTGCAGGATGCAGATGAAGAACGACTCTTGTGTCACCCTCACCGATCGTTTCCTCGTCATATGCGTTGCAAAGGAAGGCAAGCATTGCACGTCCTACGCCAAGCGACGGCTCGATAACATACGGAACATAGCGTTCATTTGTCTCGGGATCGAAATAGTCAAGCTCTTTTCCGCTCTGGGCAGAGTGTCTGCCGAGGTCGTAGTCGGTTCTGTCGGCAATTCCCCACAGCTCACCCCAACCGAACGGGAAGAGGAATTCAAAATCGGTCGTAGCCTTTGAATAGAAGCAAAGCTCTTCGGGCGAATGATCGCGCAAGCGGAGCTTGTCCTCACTCATGCCGAGCGAGAGAAGAAAATTCTTGCAATAGCTTCTCCAGTATGTGAACCATTCAAGGTCGGTTCCGGGCTTGCAGAAGAATTCAAGCTCCATCTGCTCGAATTCACGTGTTCTGAAAATGAAGTTTCCGGGAGTGATCTCGTTACGGAAGCACTTACCCATCTGTCCTATACCGAACGGTATCTTTTTTCTTGTTGTACGCTGAACATTCATGAAATTCACGAAAATGCCCTGTGCCGTTTCGGGACGCATGTAAAGCTCGGATGACGAATCCTCAGTGACGCCCTGAAATGTCTTGAACATAAGATTGAACTTTCTTATATCGGTGAAGTTCTCAGCTCCGCAATCTGGACATTTAATATGATTTTCCTTGATGTAATCTGACATTTGCTCATTCGACCAACCCGAGGGAGAAACAGAAATATTATTCTCTTCGGCATACTTTTCGATAAGGTCGTCCGCTCTGTGACGTGTACGGCATGATTTACAATCCATAAGGGGATCTGAAAAACCGCCGAGATGTCCGGACGCCTTCCAGACTTCGGGATTAAGTATAATAGACGAATCAAGTCCCACATTGTAGGGCGATTCCTGAATAAACTTCTTCCACCATGCCTTCTTGACATTGTTGTTCATTTCAACTCCGAGTGGACCGTAATCCCATGAGTTTGCAAGTCCGCCGTAAATTTCGCTTCCTGCAAAAATAAATCCTCTGTTTTTACAAAGTGCCGTTATTTTTTCCATTGTAATATCTTTGTTATCCATTGCTGTTTCTCCGTTTAATAATTGTTAATTTTTTAAAATGCAATAATATATACCGCCATACCTGCAATCAGCTTACAGGTTTTATGTTTTGATTCTGTAAATCTTTTATCTGTATGAATTGAAATTTTCACGCCCGGCATCCTTGTCGGGAACAAAAACATCTCCTTCGACACTTCCGGGATAATTTATATAACTGATATTCATTCCGGTCATTTTGAAAAGGATATCGATGTTTTCTTCAAATTGATCGGCATTAATATTTGTATCGCATTTTGACGAAACATAATTGATTATCGAATTGAACCTGACCTTATTCAGATAATTTCCGGTAAAAGAATAAACCGCATTGAGAAGAAAATCCCCCGCCATGTTGAGTTTACCGGTTCTGCTTTTGTAAGAATCGTAACGCAACAACGCCATAACCTTCTCACCGTCAAGCTTTTGCTTTCCTTTGGAAAGTGATACATTAATTCCCTCATAGCTGTTTACGTAGCTGATATCGGTTGAAAGCTCATATTCAAACCCACCGAGATAGTTTACGGTTTCAACAAGTGATGTTACACCGAAATCTATATAGTAATCGATTCCGAGACCGATGAGATTTGATACCTTTTGCGTGACATACGCAGCCCCCTTATAGTTATACGCAAGGGAAAGCGTCATGTCAACTCCATCAACATTCACAAGTGTTCCAGTGTCAAGAGAAGTAACAACAACCTCATTTTTTTCTTTACTGAAAAGCATATATACAAAGTTCTCTGCATTTTTCCTTCTCGGGACAGCAAAAGTATCAGCCGGAACGGTGTAATCACTGTAAATATCCGGGCGGTAATCATTCAGCATAAACAGAACACCGAATGTCTTCCCGTTTCCTGATGACAACTGATTGCCCTGGGTCTGTGTTGACGGAAGAGTCGGAGGTGATTGCATACTGTTGTCGCCGTCTTTTTCTAGCTCGGGATTGAGTACATATTTATCTATAATTCCGACCGCAAACACCGCAACAACGCCGAAAATAATCGCTGCGAGAATAAAAGATATTATGAAATTCCTGAATGTTGATGACATAATATATTCCTCTCTTGATTTTTTGTCATTCCTGACCGAAATCATTATACAACATATTTATATTTTTTTCAAGACAATTGATAAAAATACTTGAAAAACATTTTAAAGTGTGCTATACTGTCATTGTAGTAATAAGCAGAAGGTTCAAAGTACTTTCTGTTTTTCAGAAAAAGTAAAAAAACATTTCATGTTTCCGTAGCTCAGCAGGATAGAGCGACCGCCTCCTAAGCGGTAGGTCGGGTGTTCGAATCACCTCGGGAACGCCAAAAAACGCCAGAATCCCTGTATAATCAAGATTTTGGGCGTTTTTTATTTTCCGAAAGAAATATGACCAAACCTTTACAAATTGCCTGCTTTATGGTATACTGCCCCGATGTGCTTTTATGGCTTAACGCAAGGTCTGCATGAAGCGAAGGTTTAAAGTTTTCGAGATTGATAAGTAGATTAATAGCGGTAAATCGATTGCAAAGTAGTCACATATATAGGAGTAAAAAATGATCGAGCTGAAAAACATAAATAAAACATTTAAGGTTGCAAAGCGTAATGCCGGCCTTTCGGAAGCATTCAAGGCTTTATTTAAGAAAGAATATACTTACATAAACGCCTTGAAAGATGTATCATTCACAATCAGTGATGGTGAAATGGTGGGCTATATCGGTCCCAACGGTGCAGGAAAAAGCAGTACCATAAAAATAATGAGCGGAATCCTGACTCCCGACAGCGGAGAGTGCATGATAAACGGTCGCACTCCATGGAAAGATCGCATTTCGCATGTGAAGGATATAGGTGTCGTTTTCGGTCAGAGGTCTCAGCTCTGGTGGGATGTACCTGTAATCGACAGCTTTGAACTGATCAGGGATATCTATAAAGTCGAAGAAACAGAATATAAGAAGACGCTCTCACAGTTAATTGAGCTTTTGAATATCGGTGAGATCGTAAGGACACCTGCAAGACAGCTTTCTCTTGGGCAAAGAATGCGGTGTGAAATTGCAGCGTCATTGCTGCACAGCCCGAAGATCCTTTTTCTGGACGAGCCTACGATCGGCCTTGATGCGGTTTCAAAAATAGCAGTCAGAGAGTTCATCAAAACTATCAACCGTGAAAACAAAACGACAGTAATTCTGACGACTCACGATATGCAGGATATCGAAGCTTTAACAGAAAGAATTATTATGATAGGTAAAGGGAGGATCCTGCTCGATTGCTCTCTGTCCGAACTAACAAAACGCAACTCAACACATAAAACACTGACAGTGGATTATTCCGGCGGACAGTTGCCCGTTTCGGAGCACATGAGAGTTACAAAAAATATGGACGGTCATGCTGAAATTATTATTGATACAGCTTTTTTGACGGTATCACAGGCTATTTCCCACATTTCCTCTGAGGTGGAGGTAAAAGATATATCCGTCACAGGAGAAACCGTTGATGAAATGGTTGTTTCTCTGTATAAGGAATTTGAGATATGAAAAAGTATTTATCATTTTTTAGAATAAGGTTCACAGCCGGACTCCAATACCGTGCCGCTGCCTGGGCGGGAATCGCCACTCAGTTTGCATGGGGCGGTATGACGATCCTTATGTTTTGGGCCTTTTACCAGAATGGCGAGAACAGTTTTCCTATGACTTTCTCGAAACTGTCGAGTTATATATGGATGCAACAAGCCTTTCTTACAATGTTTATGGCATGGTTCTTCGACAACGAAATATTTGAAAGCATTACATCTGGTAACATTGCGTATGAACTGTGCCGTCCCTGCGATGTCTACACAATGTGGTTCACGAAGAATATGGCGATAAGGCTATCGAGAATGATGCTCCGCTGCATTCCGATTTTGTTAGTTGCAGCATTCCTTCCGGCACCATTTAATATAACGCTGCCACCGGATTGGTTGTCAGGTGTTTTATTTCTGATTTCTGTTATACTCGGTTTTTTGGTTCTGATATCTTTTTCAATGCTGATTTACATTTCAGCTTTTTATACGATATCTCCCATGGGAATACGGATACTGGCAGCATCGGTCACTGAATTCTTTGCAGGTGCGATCATACCTATTCCATTTTTCCCCGAAAGGTTACAGCCTATAATGTACGCTTTGCCTTTCGCCTCCATGCAGAACACACCTTTTCTGATCTATACAGGGCAGGTAAACGGTAGTGAAGCTTTTAAAAGCATTGCACTTCAGATCGTTTGGTTTGCGGCGTTGCTGACAGTGGGACGAATCCTTATGAAACGGGCACTGAGAAAAGTTGTTGTTCAGGGAGGTTGAGTGATGAAGCTGTATTTCAAATATGTCAGCATACTGCTGAAATCGCAGATGCAGTATAAGGCGTCCTTCATTATGACCGCACTCGGGCAGTTTCTGAGCTCATTTACCACATTCCTCGGTGTGTATTTCATGTTTTCCCGATTTCATTCTGTCAATGGATTTGCTTTCCCGGAGATCCTTATATGTTTTTCGATTGTGTTTATGGCATTTTCGATTACAGAATGCTTTGTCAGGGGATTTGATGTATTCCCCCGGTTGATTCAAAGCGGAAATCTGGATAGGATACTTGTACGGCCTCGAAACGAAATATTTCAGGTTCTGACCTCAAATATCGAGTTCTCCCGTATCGGCAGATTGCTTCAGTCGATATTTATACTCGCATACGCCATTCCTACAAGTGAGATCGTATGGTCATTCGACAAGATTATAACCGTCGTTCTGATGTTGATCGGAGGTATGGCAGTGTTCAGCTCATTGTTTGTTTTATATGCAGGGATCAGCTTTTTCACAATTGAGGGCTTGGAGTTCATGAATATCTTTACGGACGGAAGCCGTGATTTCGGAAAATATCCGCTCTCTATCTACGGCGAAAGCGTCCTGAAATTTCTTACCTATGTGATCCCAATAGCATTATTCCAGTATTATCCTTTTCTTTACCTCATCGGAAGGTCGGATAATATCGGGCTGATATTCCTGCCGTTGCTTGGATTTATTTTCATGATACCTTGCTATTGCTTTTTCAAATTCGGTTTAAGTAAGTATAAATCAACAGGGTCATAACCTCACATTTTGTCAAAAAGAAAGCTGTTTTAAAGCATTAACAAACTCTAAATGCTTGCTTTATAAGTATAACAAAAAGGCTGAGTCATTTGCTTGAAAAGGCTTTTGACTCAGCTCTGTTATACTGTGAAAAAGTGAAATGCTATGGGTAAAGTATCGTAGGGCGGGGGAGTGCTTAGCTAACAAGGTAGCGCCGTTTTTCTTTAACAAGAATATAGCTATACTGGTGAGATTTGTAATATTATTTATCTGTCTGCCCTCTCAGTCACTGCGTGACAGCTCTCCCGAATTGAGAGCCAAGGTTAGTACTCGTATAACACGGTTCACCCATGGTGCAATTTTTTTTAAAACGATGCTGACTTGTCAGCTAGGCAATCCCTTTTTTCTGTAATTTGTAACTCTGAGAGAATAGAAGCAAAATACCCTTCATACAATAATACAATAATATAATAAATGAAAGGGTATTTTTATGAAAATACAATGGAAAAAGCTGATTCCCTGCCTGCTCATTCCGCTTGCAGTGGGAGGGCTTTCTGCGTTTTTGACGCGGGATGCTATGAAATCATTTGAAACACTCACAAAGCCGCCCCTTTCCCCGCCCGGCTGGCTGTTCCCTGTTGTATGGACAATTTTATATCTTTTAATGGGATTTGCCTCTTATCTTGTTATAACATCAGGCAACCCCTCCACTTCCGGCATCATAGTATACGCCGTGCAACTCTTTTTTAATTTCCAATGGTCAATTTTCTTCTTCAATCAGGAGATGTATCTGTTTTCGTTTATCTGGCTTGTGGTCTTGTGGCTTTTGATTCTGGCAACGACAATTCTGTTTTATCGCAACACAAAAACCGCAGGATATATGTTGATCCCATATCTTTTATGGGTGGCCTTTGCCGGATATCTGAATTTGGGAATTTATCTTCTGAATTGAAGTCACGACACAGAGATGCCATTACCGTTAATCCCCTTGAACCAATTACCGCTACACACATTCTTCTCACCTCCAAAATTTTATAGATATACTGTATATCCATTTTACACGTTATATCACATCATGAATGTAAAATAAACATATAATAAATTTATTTTGAGGTGAAATTGTGGCTATCAAAAATGTATCGATACGGATCGAAGAAGAAATGCTTGAAAAGATAGGTTTTGTTGCCGACTACGAAGGAAGGTCGGTAAACAGTCATATTCTTGTGTTGATTCGGGAGAATATTAAGAATTTTGAAGATAAGAACGGAAAAATTAAGGGACAGATCAAACCGGACGTCAATGTGAAACCGACAAGAAAGAAATAATCAGAGTGAGACAAAACAATGTGTCTCACTTTTTATTTGGGCACATCATGAAATTCCTTTGCGTAAAATAAAAAACCAACCGCTTGGTTTCAAACGATTGGCTTGGTGAATATCTATTGGTCTGTCTGTTCTTTATTATTTTTATTGTACTGATGTTCAAAATTCTCCGCAAAGTAAAAGTGCTGAGGAATTTGAACCTTCGTAAATTAATTTGCAAAATCAGTGCAATTTATAGATTAACTCGTATTTATAATCAGTCGCTTTGCGAAGCAAAGCTTCATTCTCTCTTCACTCTTCTCTTTTCTCCGGAAAAGTCGCTTGTTTTTTTAGAGAAGAGTGAAAAGAGATGAGTGAAGATTACCAAAAAAAGCCGCTGATGCGACTTTTCTTTTTGTCTGTTGGCTATAAAAAAGATATATTGGCGATTTCGGATGAGGGATTTGAACCCTTGTAATACAAGACTTTTGAACAGATGGAATAGGATTATACCTTGAAACAAGCGGATAAATTGAGTGTGAACAAATAGACTATGGGTTCATAAACATTGGTTTTTATTTCTTTTGTTTTCGAATTTGCACTTTTTCTCTTCCGAGTCCAAACCATAGGGGTTCAGATTCCAATGGCGTTTTCACGCAAAAGGATTAC
>CAZXAU010000015.1:0-54473 GCA_964638675.1 uncultured Lachnospiraceae bacterium | reverse complement strand
GTGTAAACCACACGCCCCTCAAACGTGCGCGTCTGCCAGTTCCGCCACTCTCGCAAACCGAACGACTATATTATACATATTTTTTTTCATTTGTCAATACTTTTTTTGAATTTTTTTCAATTTTTTTCAAATCTGTTTTTCGCTTCTTCAATCGTCTTTAAAAGGAATAAAAAATCGGTAAGAAATGCAAATGACCATAGAAAAATACTGAAATATTTATCTGAAAAATTTCAAAAATAGTTTTTGAAAAAATGTTTATTTTCTATTGAATTTTTCTCTCCGATGTAATATAATGATATTGTTTAATATTTCATGGAATCGGTCGTATTATCGTTAATTTTTATGTCCGATCTCCTGTCGATACAAAAAACAAAGGAGATTATTTATGGCAAACACAGGAAAAAGAATTACGAGTGCCCTCGGAAGATTCTCGAACTCTACGGTAACCAACGGAGACGATGCGTTCAAGAACCCCAACATAGCCGACTACACTGTGAAAAAGAAGGTCGAAGGCTCATATGCACTCAAACGCACACTCTATTGGGTAGTGTTTTTTGCAGCAATCATCGTTATTGTAGGAACATTTTTTGCTTTAGGTCTCGGGCTGATTGCCGTAGTCCTCGGTGCGATTATTGTTCTTCTCGCATGGATAGTGCATTATTTCACATGGCGTTATTTTGACATTCAGTATTCATATGCGATTGAAAACTCCGAGTTTTTCGCAACCGAAATTTACGGCGAAAAATCGGACAAACTGCTCATTCGCATCAAAATGAATCAGATAACAAGGGTTGCACCCTATGAAGGTCAGTATAAAACCGAAGCGGACAGCAAGACATATGCTTCATCGCTCTTCATTGCCGAAAGTGCACTTTCAGGCGATCTGTTCTTCCTTACATACAAAACGGACGACAACAAAGAAGGTATCGTTTATTTCGATGCATGCTCAAAATCGCTTAAAGCATTCAAATATTTCAATTCCGAAATCGTTACGGTCAAGCAAACATCGAGATGATCAGACCTATATAGGAAATGCCGACAGGATAAACATATTGACTCATTACACTGTTCGGAAAAAGAATAATAAAAACATAATAAAAACAGATAAATAACGGAGGTAAAAATGGGCTCAATCTTTCTCGCAATCGGAAATTCCTATGTCACGGAAAATTTTTATGTTTCTGCCATGCCACCCTCAGACAGATCGGCAGTAGGAAAAGCATACCTTCGCTATCCTGACGGAAGCGGAGTCAATACTGCTGTGGCACTTGCCAAGCTCGGCGTCCGTGCCTGTCTTTGCACCAAAACAGGTGATGATAACTTTGGTCAGGTGATAAGAGAATATACCAGACTCAGCGGTGTCTTTTCGGATTATTCGTCCAGATCTACAAGCACGCAGACCGGTGTATCGGCTGTAATATGCGAAAATCTCGGAGTAAAGAGAAGGATAGTCCTTGAAGGTGCAAACAAGACACTCGGTGAAAGCGATATTGAATACGCTTTTAAATCGAATCCCGATTATGTGATCATAAACGGTGATATTACCGAAACCGCAATCGTAGAAGCCAGTTTCAGAGCAAAAGAAAATAAGGCAAAAACCCTTCTTAATTTGTTCGGCGAATTCTCTCTTGATGTATCGCTTGAAACACTGTGTCCTGTAGAGCTCCTTATAATCGATTCGCTCAACGCAAAACGTCGTACCAGTATGACCCCGTCACCCTCTGATGCAAAGCTGAATATGGGAATCTGTTCAATGCTTGCACAGCAGATCTCAGCAAATTATTACATACTCCGTTGCCCCGATAATTCATGTTTCATATACAACGGGACATATTATCAGATAGTTCCCTCGCTTGACAACGATTCAGCAGTTGACAAAACAGGCTCAGATGAGCTGTTTGCCGCCGCATTTCTTCTTATGTACCTGTTGAAAAACAAGGTTAAAGATGCATGTGAATTTGCTTTGATCGCAGAAATGATGTCGTCAAAACGACCTGGCGGTACATCCTCCTACCCGACTATTCAGGAGATCAGACAGTTTATTGAAAAAAATCAGATAGGTAAAGGACTTTTTGACTGATGGATCAGAAACGAATTTTAGGAATAGATTACGGGGATGTCCGCACAGGCCTTGCCATATCAGACCCGACAGGTACCCTTGCAAGCGGACTCGGAACACTCAAGGCCTACAGTGACGAGCGACTGCTCGAAGAAATTTCACCGTATATAACACAGTATCAGCCTTCTGAGATCGTGCTCGGTCTCCCGATAAATATGAACGGAAGCAGAGGCGACAGAGCCGTGAAAGCAGAGCAGTTCGCAGAAAAGCTGAGGGAGAGGTTTTCGCTTGAGGTCATACTACTTGATGAACGCTGTACGACAATGCTTGCACACAACATCCTCAACACTACCGACACAAGGGGAAAAAAACGCAAGGGTGTTGTGGACACGCTTTCGGCAGAAATCATCCTGCAAAACTATCTTGATTCAAAGAAGTTTAAAGCCTGAATAAATAATAAAAACAAGGTTTCCGATGAAACATACAGTTTCGGAAACCTTGCTTTCTATTTTAAATCATTTAATCAGTGCGTTCAGGTCTACCGGAACATCAAACAGTGTAAGTCCGACATGCAATGAGACATTCGTATTATTATATGTTTCGGTGAGTCCTCCGCCTCCGTTATTACCGATCTTTGTACCTTTTGTAATCGTCTTTCCGACAGACACGGTAACACTTGTAGTGGAAAGATTCCAATACCAGCTGAGCAAACCCATTCCGTGATCTACTATGACAAGACCTCCGGTATATTCATCCGAACCGACATAAACGACCTTTCCGTCTGCAACGGCGGTTACAGGAATTGAATAGTTTCCTACATATATGTTATCGTAAGCAATGTGGACATCTTTATCTCCGCTTCCAGAGTTAAACTTATATTTCTGACCGAAAACAGCTCTTTTGGTTACGTCCTTATGATTGTAGGGTGACT
This sequence comes from uncultured Lachnospiraceae bacterium, assembly GCA_964638675.1. Lineage (GTDB taxonomy): Bacteria > Bacillota > Clostridia > Oscillospirales > CAG-272 > SIG714. The sequence goes on along the minus strand of CAZXAU010000015.1, from coordinate 51,483 downwards.
CATATGAATCGATGGCATATACTCTCGAATATGAGGTGTTGCTTTCAATTTTTGTCTTGAGCTTCGCATACAATCCGGCATATGGGTCATCTATCATTCCAATCTTGTCTAATGTTTCCTTAGACATCATTCCGCAGGATCCCTGGGAAAGATTTCTGTCCGAAACGGATATATTGAATGAGCTCGTACCGCCGTACGCATTAACAGTGAATTTAACATTTTTACATGTAGTTGTCAGCGGTATCGGAATAAGTGCAGAAAGCTTTCCGCCGTTTGTAAAGAACCTCGGAATATAATTCAGGTCTGCATCATCACTAACCGATATTTTAGATGTATCAACGCTCGGATTGTCACAACTGAGAATTATAAATTCTCCCCGAAGGATGCTAGTTTTATTTACAGAAAATATTGCACTCGGTGTAAGTAATGTACTGAATGAATACAGGCATTCACCTGCACAGTTATTCTTTTCATTTTTCTCCCAGACGGCTTTCATGGAAATACTGAATTCAAAGCCTGAAGAAGGAATCTGAAGCTCCTGAACCCCTGAAATGTCACCCGAATAAAACTCTGCCCCGTCTTTATCTGATAAAACTACCGAAATAGTGTCAGGTTGAACCGAAAAGCCCGGAACAAAATTTGCCCTGAGTGAGCCGACATTCTCTCCCCCTCCGAGCTGAGGTGTCTGTGTTGAGGCTGAATATGTTCCGTCTGTTTTTTTATACTCCCATTTTACCGACGTCGGGAAAATGTCGACCGAATTAATTGAGAGCTTCGGTAATGCCGAGAGTGCATACGCTCCCTCAGAATAGTCCGATCTGAGAAATTCGGTACACCCGGATTCGTTGGAATAATAATACTTTCCGCTTGCACTTTCAAAATAACAGCTCTGCGGATCGTCCGAAAAATAAAACTTATAATTCACCTTTCCGACAGGTCCGTCAAACTGTGCGGTATAATATCTGTTGATATCTACAGAATAACCGAGATAGGGAGACTGCTTGGCTTTTTTTGTGATCCTTAACAAAGTTGCAAGGAGATCGGGATTATTATCCGAGCTGAACACCCTTCCGTATGGGTCTGTCAGCACTACACTTGTACAGTATTTTTCATCTATAAAATTATCCACTCCCTGCGGTATCTCAAGTGTCACTTGCGTTTGCTTAGGGGCAGTATCAGGGCTTTCAGTGGTATCGGTTTCCCATCTGTTCGTACATGAATTAAAAAAAATCAATACAACGCAAAGCAAAAGTGCGATTATCAATATATTCCTTTTCATTCCGATATTTAAACTCCCTTCAGTAATTTATTTTCAATTAACCGTGTATCCGCCATTTACGCCTATGTTCTGACCTGTAATATAAGAACTCTCGTCTTTAGAGAGAAAGAGCACGGCATTGGCAACATCATCAGGATTCCCTGCTCTGCCTGCAGGTATCGATGAGATAAATTCTTCTTTTTCACTTTCGGATAAATGAGAATTCATGTCGGTGTCTATAAATCCAGGTGATACTGCATTGACAGTTATATTGGATATAGCAAGCTCCTTTGCCAGAGCACGTGTAAACCCGAGAAGACCGGCCTTCACGGTTGAATAATGTACCTCACATGACGCTCCCATGCTTCCCCACATTGAAGAAATATTGATTATCCTCCCCCAACCCTTAGAAAGCATATCGGGAAGTACCGCCTTTGTACAGAAAAATGCACCGTCAAGCGTCACCGCTGTCATTTCACGCCATTCCTCATAGCTGATATCGCCAAAGGGCTTGATAGATGAAATGCCTGCATTATTAACGAGGATATCTATAGAAAGAGCACTTTTTTTCACGGTATTTATTCCGCTCGTCACCTGCCCTGCGTCGCCTACATCGCAACGAATTGCAGTAGCACCCGTCAATTTTGCAAGCTTCATTGCCGATTCGTCCGAATTCTTATAGAAAAAATATACGTTATGACCCGATAATGCGAAGGCTTTAACAATTTCCGCACCTATTCCTCTTGATCCGCCCGTAATCAGTACGTTTTTCATCAACACAACCTCATGATCCGTCAGTAATCATATCTGCAAATATCTGTCTGAAATACAGACATGAGAACCTACATATATACATTCAAAAAGTATAAAAGAATTATATTATAAACATATAATTTGCATAAAACGGGCTGTATCATTCAGAAATATCATGCTGAATGCTGCAGCCCGTTTTTATTGACAATACATCCAAACCAAACCGAAAATCACTCAAACGATCTGTATATCGTCGGATATAGTCACAAAACTATTAAAATCAACCTTTTTTGCCCTTGCCGATCATTTTAAGTATATCGTCAAGCTCATCATTGTATGCCTCCGTTGTATCCTCCTTGCTTGCCACAGTCGTCTTTGCAGCAGGCTTCGGAGTGGGGTTGCTCTGTGAATCGGCATTATCTGACGTCTTATCAAATCCTGTTGCTATAACAGTAACTCTGATCTCGTCCTCAAGTTTATCATCGATAACTGCACCCCATATGATCGTAGCCTCAGGATGTGCCTCATCTGTTATAAGCTGAGAAGCCGCCGAGATCTCTTCAAGTGCTATATCGGGTGATGCTGTGATATTGACGAGAATTCCTCTTGCACCCTCGATCGATGTCTCGAGAAGCGGGCTGGAAATTGCAAGCTTAGCTGCTGTTTCTGCCTTTTCCTTACCCTGTGCCGCACCGACACCCATGTGTGCATATCCGGCATCTTTCATGACTGTCGTAACATCGGCAAAGTCAAGGTTGACAACTCCGACATCAGAGATCAGTGAGCAAATGCTCTGAACACCGTGCTTGAGGACATTATCAGCCTCAACAAAGGCATTCAGGAAGGTAATTCTTGTCTGAGATATATGCTTGAGTCTGTCATTCTGGATAACAAGCAGAGAATCGACGTTTTCACGAAGTCTCTTTATTCCTGCTTCAGCCTGAAGCATTCTTCTGGGTCCTTCAAATTCAAACGGCTTTGTTACAACGCCAACAGTAAGAATCCCCATATCACGTGCAACCTTTGCAATGACAGGAGCCGCACCTGTTCCTGTTCCGCCGCCCATTCCGGCTGTAATGAATACCATATCGGCACCCTTGAGGGCAGCCGTAACTTCTTCGATGCTTTCTTCAGCGGCTCTCGCTCCGACCTCGGGGTTTGAACCGGCACCGTGTCCCTTTGTCAATTTTTCACCGATGCAGACACGAGTAAGTCCTTCCGACTTGTTGAGGGCTGCCTTATCCGTATTGACTGCGATGAACTCAACACCATTTATTCCCTGTTCTGCCATTCTCCGAACTGCGTTGTTTCCACCGCCTCCGACACCCACAACCTTAAGACTTACAACTGTACTGTCAAAAAAACTTTCATTCGGCATAACAATGCCCTCCTTGATTTTATTCGATTCAAAATACTCATTTGCGGAACATTCATTCTGTCCGCACGAGTACTTTCCACGCTTTTTTGTTTCTTTAAAATTTATACATCTATAATATTATATCTTTTGCAAAATTTCAATACAAACTCAAAGTATTAACAAATTATTTACATTTCAAACGAGTTTTCATTCATCGAGAATCAGATAACCTTTGCTCGAATCCTTTACATTGATCGTTCCCTTTTGCTCCGGTTTAAGCTCTTCAATGATTCCGTTGACAAAACGGAGCTTTATATCGAAATCACTGCTGTCTCCGAAGAGTATCAGAAACCGATCGTCATACTGCATTCTGATATCAAATCTTGAATTCACGGTTATATAAGCAATCCTATCCGAAAAACCGTGTCTTTCAATAGCCTGCAGTACGGTGTTCAGTGCCTGATTATCGGCCTTTTCATTCAGCACAAGCGGATAACCGGTCATTGCAAGTGAAATTCCGGGAAGAGCGACCTTTGTAAGTCCGGTATATTCTTCGGGAAGTCCGTTTCCGAGATATAAAACCTTTCCGCTCTTTGATACTACACCGGTTTGTCCCGATGATTCAAAATAAAAGCCCGGTATCTCTTCTGTTATTGTCAATCTGATGACTGACGGATAGTCCTTTGTCAGCTTGACCGCATAGACGTAAGGACATTTTTTTGCCAGGCGTGATGCATATTTTTTCTCGTCAGCGAAAAATATAATATCTCCCTTCTCAAGTCCTACAGCTTCGAGTATCAGATCATCAGAGTATCTTGTATTTCCCTCAACTTCAATGCTTCTTACCGAAAAGATCACATTGACAGCCAACACTGCAAGCAAAGCAAAAACCATGATGCCGAAAAGTACGGAAACTATAATAACCGTCGATTTCTTCATTGCTTTTCTCCTTCGTCATTTTTTACTGCCTTGTGCTTCAAATCTTTTTTTAAAATTTTAGGAATATGTATAAACGGATTTGCCGTGAATCAAAAGTGCTCTGCAAAAGCCGACCGATTACACGACACGCAGAAGTGATATCACTTGTTTTCTGCCATAACAGAATCCTTTATTATATTCCATATACGCTCTCCGCAGTCACGTACTGCAAAAGATGCCGCTTTTTCTCTCATTTCATTGAGCTTTTGCGTATCGGAAAGCAGACTGTCGACACAAGAGCTCAGGGTGTCCTTTTCAAGTTCACTTTCTCTGAAAACCACAGCCGCACCGGCTTTTTCAAACACCGATGCATTTTTATACTGCTGATCATCTGTTACGTTGGGTGAGGGGATCAGCACAGACGGTGTTGACGAATATGCCAGCTCCGAAAGTGTAAGCGCTCCGCTTCTGCAGATAACAATATCAGATGCAATCATTTTTGACGGAATATCGCCTATATATTCATATATCCGGCAATTGTCGAGCTTATCTATACCGAGAGCTTTTGCCTTTTCTGACATAATGGCAAATTCACGTTTTCCCGATGCATGGATCATGAGTACGTCACTGTGCTGTCTGCCAAGGCTGTTCATCATCGAGATGATCTCCTCGTTCAGACGTGTTGCACCGAGACTGCCGCCGAAGGAAAGAATCAACTTTGAATACTTTTTCCCGAATCCGACATCAAGCTTTTCCCTTTCATGTTCTCTGTTGAAGATATTGAATTCTTCACGAACAGGTGTTCCGACATGATATACCTTTGATTCACCAGAAAGCTGCGATCTTGTCTGTTCAAAATTTATAAATACTCCGCTGACCTTCTTCTGAAGCTTTCTTACAACCAGACCCGGAACCGAGTTTGATTCGTGAAGGAAGCATGGCACATGAAGGGATGCCGCAGCAGAGCATATCGGCCAGCAAACATATCCGCCCGTACCGATAACAAGATCGGGTTTTTCACGTTTTATAAGCTTTTTCGCTTCGCCGAATGAGCGAACTGTAAGAAATGCCGTTTTAATGTTCGAAAGCGAAAGCGATCTTCTCAGTCCCCGGATATTGATGTGATACATCGGATAATCCTTAACAAGCGTATTTTCTATACCGCCCGGTGTGCCGACATAATAAAATTCGGCTTCGGGAATTGTTTTTTTAATTTCACAGGCGATTGCCAGGGCAGGATTCACATGACCTGCCGTTCCGCCGCCCGAAAGAAAGATCTTCATTTATACCTTCCTATCTTGATGGTTATTGATACATCAGTTAGCCTTATATGCATATTTTGAAAGCGAAAGAATTATACCGACTTCGATGAGCAGTGAAAGCATTGAAGAGCCGCCGTAGCTAAAAAACGGCAGACTTATTCCGGTATTCGGAAGAATTCCGGTGACAACACCGATATTGAGAAATGCCTGAAGTCCTATGCTTCCCGTAAGTCCCCAGACCGTCATACGTGAAAAAGCATCGGGGATCCTCAACCCAACCACTATTCCCCGCCATATCAGAAAAGCAAACAGGAGAATAATTGCAACAGCTCCGACGAAGCCCATTTCCTCGCACAGAATTGTGAAAATAAAGTCATTCTGCGGCTGAGATACAAACAAATGCTTCTGCCTGCTCTGTCCGAATCCTACACCCATAAATCCGCCTGAACCTATGGCGTATATTCCCTGAGTGGATTGCCACAAGTCTTTCCTCAGATCATAGTTTTCAGGTCTGAGCCACATATCTATTCTCTTCCATCCGTAAGAGTCGACAATCTTTTTGACGAGCCCGGTCGCCTCAGTCTTATCAACACTCAGAAGGAAGTTGATAGCAATGACTACCGCTACAAGCCCTACGACAATGGCACCCCCGAGCAGTAAATGATTTTTCTCTCCGAAAAAAACCATGATTATTGCAATAAGACCGAGAATTATAACTCCCGATGTATGGTTTTCGAGAGCGACAAGGGCTATTGTAGGCAGAGCGATCAGCATAGGGATAACCGTTCCTTCTACAGTTGTCGGGAAAAACTTCGATGAATTAATATTTTTTTCATGCCTTGCAAAATAAAGTGCCAGTGCCATGATCATCGCACCCTTGGCAAATTCGGACGGCTGAATACTCACGCTACCGAAATAAAGCCATCTCTTTGCCTCGCCCTCACTTTTTCCGATAAAAAGTACAAGAACGAGCAGTAATAACATGGCAGCATAATATGCCACTACAAAAAACGGAACAACACCCTTGTTCAACACCTTATCATACAAAAAAACTATGGCAGCGGCAACGGCAATTCCCAGACATATGAATATGATCTGACTTTTTATAAAGGTATAGCTGTTTTCATCTTTACTGTATGCATATGCATAGCTTGCAGAAAAGACCATAACAACGCCGCAAACAATCAGTAGGATAAAAACGACCAGGAGCGGTATATCAACGCTTCCCTTCTGAAGCACCGAAACATTGATCACCTTTTTTTTGTCAGATATCTCCTCACGCCAACCGCCGGCTATCTTTGCACCGACACTGTGTGAACTGCCCGAAGCAGGATATGCCGGATGTGAGCGATCATTTTTTTCTCTCTTCGCTTCATCAGCCGGTGTCCGGGATGATGTGGCGTCTTTTCTTCTGTTCAGGTCAGATTCCCGTGATCGATCCCTGCCGAAAGCAGAATGAGTTTGTTTCTTGTTTTCATTTTCTGACAAATCCGACTCCCCCTTTACATACTTTTAGTGAGATCATTTTTTGTCTGCGATGGCAGACATTCAATCGTTCTGAAACAGGTTGATTAATATTTTATGATCGTTATGATCATTGTATTCCGAAATATGCTATTGCACAAAAGAGCATTGTCAGTGCAGAGAAAACGCTGACAATCTTAACTTCACTCCAACCGCATTTTTCAAAATGGTGATGGATCGGCGACATTTTGAAAAGTCTCTTTCCGTGTGTAAGCTTGAAATATCCGACCTGCAGGATCACGCTTGCAGTCTCCGTTATGTAAATAATACCCATAATAACGGTGAGAAGCGGATTTCCGACGGCCGTCATGACGGCTATCAGCATTCCGCCCAAAAAGAGCGAGCCGGTGTCACCCATGAATACCTTTGCAGGATGAAAATTGAAAACAAGAAATCCGAGACAGCCTCCGGCAGTGACAGCAGAAGAAATCAATGCCCAGCTGTTGTTTGTAAGCGATGAAAGCAGAGAGATAAACAGCATGACAACGACAGTTACACTTGTCGCAAGTCCGTCGATTCCGTCTGTAAGATTGACACTGTTGACGATTCCGGTCAGAAGCAAAAGCATGATCGGATAATAGAAAAATCCGATATCAAAGCTTTTATTGACAAAAGGAATGAAGATCTGTGTATCAATTACTCCCGTCAATCTTCCGACAATCAGGAAAGCCGCAGAAGCAACAAGCTGAAGAAGGTATTTTTCATACGCCTTAAGTCCCTGATTTTTGCCGTGCGAAAACTTTGCAAGGTCGTCTATTATTCCGATTCCGCCGCAACAAAGTGCGAATCCGAAGACAAGGAGGAGTTTTATAATATCATGATTTTTTTCTTCCGAAAAGGCAAGGTATATTACTCCAACTACAATCATCAGAGCATCCGCAAGAATAAATGCAAGACCGCCCATCGTTGGGGTTCCCTCTTTGCTTTTATGCCAATTCGGTCCTTCCTCGAGAATTTTCTGACCCATTTTTTTCTTTCTCAATATCGGTATGAGCTTTTTCGTAAATATGAGCGACAGACCGAGGGCAGCAATAAGAAAAGCTGCAAATATGATTAAATTGTCCATTTTCTCTTTCCTTAACATTTATTATTGTAATATTTATCAGTGACAGACTTATCACAAATGAAATTATACATTACCGTTTGAATTATTTCAATACGATTTTGCAATTTTCAATATACTTTTTTAATTTCATCAATAAGCTTTTCAAGCTTCATTGCACGACTTGCTTTGAAGAGCAGACAGTCACCCGGTTTTATCATTGATGCGATGACGACCGCCGCCCTGTCAAACGGCATATCGCCGAGTTCGACTATATTATTCTCATCCATTCCGCCATGTGCGGCACCTTCGGCGATCAGTGAATTTCCGACCGTGAAAAGTTTTTTTGCAGATGTTGCGGCAAGCTCTCCCACCTGTTTGTGAAGCATGTCGGCATGATCCCCGAGCTCTCTCATTTCTCCGAGAACCGCTACAGGACGCAGTGCATGACGATTACAGTAGTTTTCAAGAACACCGAGAGATGCCCTCATGGATTCGGGACCGGCATTGTAACAATCTTCGATCAGAGTTATGTCCTTATGAGTATATATTCTCTGCCTCATATCCTCGCCCTTAAAATTCATAAGTCCACGTCTTATTTCGTAATCGCTCATTCCAAAATACTTTCCGACAGTATATGCCATAGCGGCATTGAGCACATTATGCTTTCCGAAGGTCGGGATCACTATGCTCTGAACGCTCTCACCGTGAATCAGTAGATCAAATGAAGTACCGTTATCGCCCTCACATATATTCAGAGCACGGATATCCGAATCACGGTTGACAAGCGAAACATAAACTGCGCCTTCTCTTCCTGCAAGAAGAGGTTCGTCGCCGTTCAGGACAAGAATGCCGTTCTTTCCCATCCCTTCGGTAATTTCGCATTTTGCATCCCTTATCGCCTCACGTGAACCGAGATATTCAATATGCATTGTTCCTATATTTGTGATGACCGCAATATCGGGGCGTACAATTTTTGAAAGATTGCTTATTTCACCTGCTCTGCTCATTCCCATTTCATAAACAGCCGCATTGTATTGTTTTTCAAGGGTCAGAAGAGACATCGGAAGCCCTATATCGCTGTTATAATTCCCCTTTGTTTTGTGCGTGTCAAATTTTTCGGAAAGGACCGAATATATCATCTCTTTTGTCGTCGTCTTTCCGACAGAACCTGTTACGGTTGCAACTGTAATATCCTTCATTCTGCGGCGATGCCATGCGGCAAGAGTTCCAAGTGCTTTTACGGTATCTTCAACGAGTATGACACTTCCCTCACACCCACCGGGAATTCTCGATGAAATTGCACATACAGCACCATGATCAAGTGCCGATCTGATATAATCCGCTCCGTCTGAGTGTTCACCTTTTATAGCAAGAAAAACACCATTTTCAAACGCCTCACGTGAATCGGTAAAAAATCCTCCGATCTCACAGTTTTCAACTGTCAATCCCGAGCCATGTGAGCATATGCTCACAACATCATTAAGCATGATTCCTTTTGTAAAAACCTTCATTTGTACTATCCTTTCGCTCTCAGGAAGAGCATCTTTGTGCTAACGCTTTTTCAATTATATCTCTCTCGGAAAAGGGATGCTTACCGCTTTGATCGATCTCGTAGTTTTCATGCCCTTTTCCCGCCGCAACAATTATCTCATTTTTTTCTGCCGTCATGATCGCATATTCGAGTGCCTGTGCACGTTTTTTTATAACAGTTGGTCTGACATCATCTTGAACACCAGAGAGTATATCATTTATTATAGCATCCGGGTCTTCGCTTCTCGGATTATCGCTTGTAATGATTACCCTGTCGGCATAAGTGGATGCAATATTGCCCATTCTCGGACGCTTGCTTTTGTCCCTGTCGCCGCCGCACCCGAAGAGAAGAGTTATCTTTCTTTTCCCAGAGAAGCCCCTGACAGAGATCATAAGATTTTTCAGTGCCTCAGGAGTGTGTGCAAAATCGATATATACATCAATATCAGAATCTGACGTCACTCTTTCAAGTCTGCCCGATATTCCGTGGCAGAGTGCGGTCGATCTTGCAATATCCTCAGGCGGAGCTCCGAGCAATATTGCTGCGCTTGCGGCACAAAGTGTATTAGGAAGAGTGTTTATACCCGGAATCGGCGATACAATATTGATTCCGCAATTTTCCGAGAGCAGGTAATATTCAATTCCGTTTTCAAGCTTATCTTTGCGTCCTATTGCCGTAAAATCGCCGATTCCGTGCGAAGGCGAATATTTATATCTCAAAAGCCCTGCACTGTCATACATTTTATTTCCGTATGCGTCATCGGCATTTATCAGAGAGATCAGAGATCTTTTGAAAAGCTCTGCTTTTGTATTTGAGTATTCCTCCATATCTGCGTGGAAATCCATATGCTCAGGCGAGAGATTTGTAAATACAGACAAGAGAAATGTTACAGCCTCGAATTTGTGATAGGCAAGTGCGTGCGATGAGACCTCGGCTATAAAGTACTCATCTCCTGCATTGACAGCCATTTCCATGAGAGCATACAGCTCCTTGGTTTTCGGAGTTGTCATGGAGGACGGTAGCTCAACACCTCCGACATAATTGCAGATCGTACCGCACATTGCAGTGCGATGCCCCGAATATTCAAGTATATTACGCAAAAGGTGGCAAACGCTCGTTTTTCCGTTTGTACCGGTAACTCCTATCATTTTGAGCCGGCTCTCGGGATTGTGATGCAGATTACTGCAGATAATACTGTCAGCCTTACGGCAGTTTTCAACAATAAGATATTCGCCCGCATATCCCTCGGGCAGTTTTTCACAGATTATCGCCGCGCCCCGAGCGGCTGCAAGGGTGGCAAATGAATTGCCGTCATTTTTTTCGCCCTTAAGGCAGATGAACAGATTGTTTGCATCAGCCTTATCGCATTCATCGGTCAGAGAATCAAATTCTCTTTCCATATCGATATTGGTATCGATTATATTTAAAGATCTTGTCAGCTCAGATAATTTCATAACGGTCTCCGAAGTATAAATTATTCATGGTGATTTTAAGCTCTGTGCAATCACCTGTTGCAATATTTTATTTACACTTCCTTGACTGAAATTTCATGCCTAGCCCATGTGGCTTAAATCAGAATCAGTCCTCAATACCCGAAAGGTGTATGCTGTTTATGACAATGACGCTTCCCTTAGGCAAGCTTGAACCTGCAACAACGCTTTGTGATGAAACACTTGCATAGGTTCCGCTGACATAGTTGGTTGAACCTGTCACCCTGACATTGAAACCTGCGGCACGAAGATCAGATATTGCCTTATAAGTGTAGCTTCCAACAAGTGCGGGAACTGTCGAATATTCGATATTCACGCTGTCCGGATCAATTTTTCCGTCTATCGGTTCACCTGTATACAGTATTATTTTTCCGTCAGATTTTCTCATTATTTCACCGCTCACTGGAACCTGAGCCACTATATAACTGCCATCTCCGACAATTTCATATCCGGCACCCATGCCAGTGATCGCATTTTTCGCCTTTTCAAGAGACATTCCGGTATAATCTCCGACAGTGACATTGAAAGCCGCAAGCTCCTGCTCACTGTATTTTGCCTCGATGCCGATATACGGCAGGATCTGTTCAAGGGAATTTGCAATAAACGGTGCCGCCATTACAGAACCGTATCTTCCTCCGCTTGTCGGATGCGGTTCATCAACGACTATAATGATAGCGATCTGCGGATCGTCGGCGGGTGCATAAGCGACACATGAGGAAACGACAAGTCCGCTTTCCCCCGTTTCGGGGTTTGTATAACCGATTTTTTCGGATGTACCCGTTTTCGCTGCAACTCTGTAGCCTGCGACATATGCATTTTTCGCTCCGCCGTCTATAACGCCCTGTGCAAGTATCGCGCTGACACGTGCTGCGGTCTCACTGTCGACAACCTTTTTTCTCGCAGTTGATTCATATTCAACGACCGTATTTCCGTTTGAGTCTGTCAGTCGGCTGACAACGTGAGGAGAAACGAGATATCCCCCGTTTGCAACCGTGCAGATCGAAGAGATCTGACGTATGACTGTTGTCGTGAATCCCTGACCGAATGAGGAAACCGCAAGGTCGACAATTCCGAATTTTTCCTCATCAAATACAACGCCGAGTGCCTCGCCGGGAAGATCTATTCCGGTTTTCTGAGTATAGCCGAATGAGATAAAGTATTCATAAAATTTCTTTGCGCCTATTTTCTCAACGACCTGCATCATTGTAGGGTTGCATGACTGTGCAAGCATGTATGAAAACTCGTGCGTTCCGTGTCCTCTGGTGTTTGCACAACCGATTTTTCTTCCTGCCACTACCCAATAACCCGGGCATGTATATACTGTATTTTCATTAGTCACATTTTCCTGAAAAGCCATACAGCTTGTAACAGGCTTGAAGGTAGAACCGGGATAATATGTGTCGTTGAGCGTTTTGTTGTTCCACATCTTATAAAGATATGACGATGCGAGTTTTTTATAGTCGTCTGAACCTTCTTCATATCCGCTTTTTTCAAGCTTTTCCTTATACTCGAAATTCAGTGTATACGGATCGTTCAGGTCGAACCCGGGATATGTTGCCATCCCGAGAATTCCACCGTTATTGACATTCATAACTACACCGCAAACACGGTTTCCTGCGTGGTCATTCTCATATGCAAGCTTCAGCTGAGATTCCAGGATGCTCTGAATATTGGAATCTATTGTAGTAACTACATTGTATCCGTCCTTAGGCTCGACATACTTTTCGTATTCGCTCGGAAGCTCTTCTCCGAGAGCATTTTTTGCGGTCACATAGATTCCGTTTGTACCCGAGAGTTCGGTGTTATACTGATACTCAATTCCCATGAGTCCTTTGTCGGTTCCCATTGACCCGATCACATGACATGCAAGAGTTCCGCTTGGATAATAACGCATGGTTCCCTCTTCAAGATATATCATGGAATTATAGCCGCTGTTTTCCGCAATAAATATACGGACTTCGTCTGCCTGTTCTTTTTGTACATTCTTCTTGACTGTGCGATCACGGCTTCCCGTGCCTTCTTTTTTCTGAGTCATTTCATAAACATCATCATAATCAAGCGAAAGAATTCTGGACAGTCCTTCAGCAATCTTCCGATCATCCTCCGGTTTTTTAATATCTGCCGGCGAGATGAAGATCCTGTAGACACTGACATTGGTTGCAAGCTGGTTCATATTGCAGTCATATATCAGTCCGCGTTTTGCCTTAAGGATCGTTTCTTTCTGTATATTGTCGAGTACCTTGTCTAAGTAATACTCGTTCTGAATTATCTGAAGATCAAACAGTTTTGAAACGATCATGAGTGCAAAAAAGCTCAATAAAGCAGCAACAAGCAGTCCCTTCATTATGTTTCTGACTTTTTTCTCATTTTCAAACATACTTTTTTCCCCGCCGCATTCTACCGCAAAAGTGAGGCGTGCACGATCTGCCCCTCACTTCAGCTCTGTAATATATATTACGACTAAATCTGTTTTATTCGCATTCAGTTTCCGAAAACTCCGATCCATGCTTTTGCACTTTCACCGAGTGCATCCATTACGGTTGCAATAGCACCGTAATCGGTATTGCTCGGTTCATATCCCTGAATGCTGTCATCCTCGCTCAGATCAATATAGATCGACTGCTGATTTTCGCTTCCGACCATGCCGAGCTTCTCGGTTGCGTATTTTGATATGCTGATAATATCGTTCTTCTGCTCAAGCTCTCCGGAAAGGCGTTTTTCCTCTTCCTTCATCGATTCAAGCTCATGCTTCAGATCATTCAATGTTGATTCGTTCTCAAAAAGCTGAACATAATTCAGGACTATAAACATGAGCAAAGCACAGACAAAAACCATAGTTACACAAGTAAAAACAGGAAAAGGCTTTTTCGTTCTGACATCAGAAGGACATGAAACTGTTTTGATTTTTTCCCCTTTAAAGAATGTATACTTGTTTACGATCGATACATCACTTTTTTTATCAGCTGCTATAAGCTCTTTGTTCTCCTTTTTTTCTGTATTTGCAGCAGAAAGAGTATTTGTTTCACAGTATCTTATATTTTGTTGCTTATTTTCGACAGCTTTTTCGGATGTTTTATGTATATTATTATCCGAATCATGCATTTTGGTAGATTTTGTGCCGCATTTTTTTGAAGAAAGTATTTTGTTGTCGGGTCCGAGAATGGCTCTCGAGCCGACAGGCAAGCCGTATCTTTTTTCATTTGCATTCTTCGTATTATTATTTCCGGAAACCGAAGCGTTTTTTCTTGTGTTCATATCGTTGCCCATGATATCCTCCTGATAAAATTATGATAGAATTTCAATATAAAATATTTTTTCAACATGTTTGCAATAGCTATTGAAAAAAAGATGAATATGTCGTATAATGCGTTATGTATAGGCTGTGTTACAGTTTTTTTGCACAGCGAAGCCTTGCGGAATGTGAGGGCGGATTCTCGCTCAGTTCTTGTCCGCTCGGCGAAAGATCTTTTATGACCTTTATTTCTGCCTTTGCTCCGCATACACAGATCGGAAACTCAGGCGGGCAAGTGCACTTTCCTGCCTTGGATGCAAGCGTTTTCTTGACTATCCTGTCTTCAAGCGAATGAAACGATATCACAGCCAGCACTCCGTCTTTCTTAAGACGCCCTATCAGGCATTCAAGAGTCGGCTGTATAATTTCAAGTTCGTGATTGACCTCAATACGCAATGCCTGAAAGGTTCTTTTCGCAGGGTGACCGCCCTTTCGGTTTTTGGGCGTGACACTTTCAATCAGTGCTGAAAGCTCACCAGTTGTTGTTATCGGCTTTATCTCTCTTTGTGCAACTATTTTCCTTGCAATGCCCGAAGAAAACTTTTCCTCACCGTATTCTCTGAGAATCTGGCAAAGCTCGCTCTCAGAATATGTGTTGACGATGTCGGCAGCAGAAATTCCTCCTGAGCTGTTCATCCTCATGTCGAGCGGACCGTCTATCATATAGGCAAATCCACGCTCGCCGTCACGGAGTTGCATGCTTGAAACTCCGAGATCGATGACTGCACCGTCGATCTGACCGATTCCGCAACTGTCAAGAATATTTTCTATATTTGAGAAATTGTCGTTGATAAGTCTTACATTGTTAAAACGTGAAAGTCTTTTTCTTGCTATTTCGAGTGCACTGATGTCTTCATCTATACTGATAAGGAGTCCGTCGGGGTTTAACCTTTCGGCGATTGCTTCGGAATGTCCTCCGGCGCCGCAGGTGCAGTCGACATATATGCCGTCCGGCTTTATCTCAAGCGCATCGATGCTCTCTTTTTTCATAACAGAATAATGTATTGAATCGTAATCGGTCATGTTTTCTCCCTTCGGTATCCCGGTTTGTCTGAATCTGCCGTTGCTTCTCAGATACCTGCCTGATCAAATATTTCGCCGAGACTGCATTGATTTTCATCCAACCATTTCTCAGCGGCTTCCGCTTTGCTGATTATAGCATAATCACCAAGTCCCTCGACTGTCAGCTTCATTTCAACAGCTATGCTCGCTTTGTCGAGTATATCCTGCGGAATAAGTATTCTTCCCTGCACGTCTATGTTTGCAAGATGTGCATTTGGGAAAACTCTTCTGTTGATCTTGTACGCCTCGGTGAATGTAAGCGTGTTGTTTACTTTCGCCTTGATAGTCTCCATCATGTTTTCCGGAAAGAGGGCAAGCGTTTCGGGTTCAAATCCGGGTGCAACGTAAACTTTTTCACCAAGCTCAGCACGCATTTCTTTTGGAAGAGCCATGCGCTTTTTCAAATCAAGAATATACGTTCCGCGCCCTGTGAGAAGCATGTTTACACCACCTTTCCTTTAACCGATCTCGATTATCCTAATTCACTGCCATGAGATGAGCTCTGATTTTCAGTGGGATTTGCTCTCCACAGACCCACATTTTCATACATTCCTCCACACGGAGTGAAGTTATTATAAAATAAGTTAGGTATAAATTCAATCCGTTTTACGCATATTTTGTACTTAGAAAAGAATTTTTTTTGCATCAAAATAATATAAAAAAACAAATTTTTATTTTGTGTTCATCAAAATGTGAACATATGTTTTATTTTTCCTTTATAAAGTCCATTTTACATATTATGGGATTTTTTGCAACGAATAAATCATAAAAAGTCTGCAATTACCGAAATATAATTTTTACGGTCAGAATTGAAATAATATTAAAATATCGATAATTGTTTTAAATTGTAAATAAATCAAAAGAGGTATACATTATGAAAAAAAATTCGTCATTTATCTTATTTTCTTCCCTGTTTCTTGCAATCATCTGCATTTTTTCTTCATGTTATATTCCACGCAACGGACTGTATGAAAACGAAAAGGGCAAAAGATACTTTGAAAACGATGTATATAAATCCGGATGGATCGAAATTGAAGGCGAAAAATACTACTTTTCAAAGCTTGACGGCTACATGATCACAGATCCCACTGAAATTTCGGGTCAGCTCTACTATTTCAATTCCGACGGCAGACTTGTAAACGGATTTTATGACATCAAGGCCGAGGACGGCAGTGCGGTCAGGATCTACTGTGAGGACGGGCTTTCCCTCCGTGGTTGGCAGATCATAGACGGAAAGAAATACTACTTCTATGTCGAAAGCGGATATATGGCAACCGGCGATCTGACGATCTCCGGTCAGGAATATTCGTTTGATTCAGACGGAAGCCTGAAAGGATATAACCAATGAATTATCTTAAAAACAGTATAATAAAATACCGTGATGCAGAATTTCACAGCAAGCTCAATAAATTTGCACTTTCACCGGTCGGATTTGCCCTACAGATTGTTCTTGCCCTGATCATAGTATTTACCGATTTCAGGATCAACGGTGTCGCCATTTTCGGCTTTATCGGAATATTCATGCTGATACTTTGTTCCGATCTGATAGTGCTTGCCCTTCCTCTTTTGCTCACGTCTGTATTTGTATGTGAATGCTACGATTCAGCCGAGAAATTTCTCAGCTTTATCATTCCCGAAGCAGTCATCGGCGTATTGGCTATCATTTTTCATCTTCTTGTATATAAAAGGAAATTTGTTTACGGAAAATCGCTTTACGGACTTATTGCAGTAAGTATTGCAACCGCTTTATCCGGACTTTTCTGTATATCAGCAGAGGAATACTTTTCGCCGTCGGCTCTCTATTACACACTCTTTCTCGGCATCGGTATGGTGGGAATTTATTTTATTCTCAATGCATACACACCGACCGAAGCGGAATATGACAGAGAAAAGTTTTTTACTCTCATTATGTATATAACCGGACTTTTTGCCGCTTTCTCGGTCTTCTTCCACTACATAGAAAAATTTTCACAATTTATAGCTTCACCGTCTATACTCGATTTTCAATCGTCCAATAATCTTTCGACATTTCTTTTGATATGTCTTCCTTTCTCATTCTACTACACGATAAAACACTCAAAGATCAACATCATCGGTATTCTTTTCATGATTTCGGCAATTTTCGCTTCAGGCTCGGGCGGAGGGCTTCTTACAGGAGCCGCCCTGATGCTGATTTGCCTTGTCTTTGCTGCAGTTTACGACAAGAAATATCGCATACTCTGGTCGGTAATTATTGTCGGTACGCTCGGCATCGGTGTCCTTGCGTTTCAAAAACTTCTCGACAAATACAGTTTCACCTCCTTTGACGATATATTCTACAGCAACAATATGCGTATAAGCCTTATTAGACGTTCGCTCGCTGATTTCTCCTCGCATCCGATATTCGGCGTAGGTCTTTCCTATAAAGGTAATACCGATATTTATTCACCCAAAGCCGGAGCGATGAACTGGTATCATATGATGATCCCTCAGATAATAGGCAGTATGGGACTGCTCGGAATTGCGGCATACGGCTATCAGTTTTTCGTAAGGATAAAAATCGTTCTCTCACACCTTGATCTCTACAGCGTGACTCTCGGACTGTCTTATCTGGGTCTGTTTCTGATGTCACAGGTCAATCCGGGTGAATTCTGTCCGGTTCCTTATTCGCTGATTGCTGTCATTATCTTCATTATACTTGAAAGGAGAGAGAAATGCACATTCCGTCAATACCGTCAAGCGAGCTTGAACTGATTCCCTTTGACATTCTTATTGAAGAGAGCAGCACCGAAAGAACTGACTATGATGTGAAAAAGTGGCTGTTTGTGCCTCCCTATTACAGCGAATATCGCTACATACTCGGCACACGGGGAAAAAATCCCCTCATTTGTGTCGGGATTAATCCATCAACCGCAAAACCGAACGAACTTGACAACACACTGAAATCTGTTGAGAGAATTGCCCTTTCCAATCATTTTGACAGCTTCATAATGTTTAACGTATACGCTCAGAGGGCAACCAGACCTGCCGACATGGACATGTCTGTGAACCCACTGCTCCACAGCGAAAATATGAAGGCATTTGAATATATTTTGTCGCACTGCGAGTCATCTCCTGCGATCTGGGCTGCATGGGGAAACATCATCGAAATGCGGAGCTATCTTCCCTCCTGTGTTCTCGATATGATAGAAATAGGAAAGAAATACAATGCCCGTTGGTTCTCCTGCGGCAGCATCTCAAAAAAAGGTCATCCGCATCATCCGCTCTACCTTCGTCGCGACCTTCCGCTCGATCCGTTCGACATTGCTTCTTATATTGAGTTACTTTGAAATCATACCGAGAGAACTTTCTGTAGAAAGTTCCGGGGAGTCTTTTTGAAAAAAAGTTCCGGGGAGTCTTTTTGAAAAAAGTTCCGGGGAATCTTTTTGAAAAAAAGTTCCCCTTTGCCCCATCAAAGACTTTATTACAAAGGGATGGTATGGGCAGCTACAATACAGTATTGCAATACTGTAATCGCTCGAACTGTAGCCATTATGTGGGAAACCTTCTCCACTTGGTTTAACAAAGACAATAATAAATAGTAAATGATGGGTTAGATTACTCATTATTATTTAGTTTTTTTATACGGTAGTGTTTTCTACCGTATTTTTTTATCGTATAATTTAGCTTTACACTTGACAAAAAGGCGTTTTTGTAGTATATTATGTATAGATATAATCTCTTGATTTATTGTTTATAATTAACAGATTATAAATAATCATTAAACAAGGAGGCAATTGATAATGAGAACAAAAAAAATTGCGGCAATACTTGTATTACTAACGCTTATTTTTTCATCGTCTCTGACATCATGCAATTCGGTAAATGAAGACAGTTATGTAATAGGCTCTATTCATCCCATTACCGGAAGCATGGCTGAATCGGGGCAGGCACTTGTAAACGCACAGCAGATCGCAATTGACGAGATCAACGCTATGGGAGGTATAAACGGAAAGAAACTCACTCTCTCAGTCATTGACTCGGGCGGCAGCACAAGCGGAGCATCGTCTGCTGCAAGAAAACTTATCTCAAAAGGAGCTGTTGCACTGACAGGTGCATATACAAGCTCGTCTGCTCAGGCGATATCGCAGGAAGCGGAAAGAGGAAAAACTCCGTTTGTAGTAACAGTTGCGGCATCTGCCGACCTTCTCTCGAGAGGTTATGAATATTCATTCAGAATACAACCATCTGTCACTGTATTCAGTTCAAATTTCATTACATACTATAATGATTATGTAAAGGGTATATATAACGGAGAGCTGAAAACCGCTGTACTTATATATGAGGACTCGAACTACGGTGCAGGCATTGCCTCGTACATAAAAGAGCATATAGATGAAACCGGACTCACCATCGTCGGAGATATTCCCTATTCGGCATCATCTGCGACACTTGCAACAGAGGTAACCAAGCTTGAAAAACTTAACCCCGATATTCTAATCCCCATAGGCTACAAAAACGATCAGACTATCCTTGTCAACGAAATACTTTCAAGAGGTCTTGAATTCAAATGTGTTATCGGCGTGGCAAACGGAGCTATTTCCGAACCCGATTTTTTAGCGGCGTACGGCGAACGGGTCGACGGATACATCGATATCAACTACAGATACAATGAACGATCGGAAAGGGCAAATGCCCTTATAGAAAAATACAGAGAAAAATACGGAAAAGAGATTCCTGTGGCGGCAATATACGGTTATGAATCGATTATGGTCATAGCCGATGCACTGAAGCGCTGTGAAGAGGTCAATACCGAAAATCTCAGAAACGCTCTTTCGTCAACTTCAATATCCGATCACACTCTGCCGCAGTCGTTGATCGAATTTGAATCAAACGGCGAAGGAAGATTTTCATCAGGAGTCATGATCCAGGTACAACACGGAAAACCTGTTGTGGTATACCCGACACAGTATGCCGATGAAGGCGCATCACTTATTATAGCGGAGGACAAAAAATGATCGTACAGGTTATACTTGAAGGACTGCTGATGGGCGGGATCTATGCCGTTGCATCCCTCGGACTTTCACTGATATTCGGTGTCATGCGGATAACAAACTTTGCACACGGTGCAATGATGACACTCGGAATGTATGTCAGCTTTTTATGCTTTACATATTTCGGACTTTCACCATATCTTTCGATTCCGATATCAATGGCTGTTCTCTTCCTTGTAGGTTACTTCATCAGAAGATTCCTTATAAAGAAAATAGAAAATGCCCCCGGACACGATCAGCTTCTGTTGACGCTCGGTGTTTCGATAATAATTGAGAATCTGATTCTTGCAATATTCGGCCCTGATTCAAAGGGCGAAGTTTTTGAAAAATTTTCAAAAACGGTTTCGCTGTTCGGAATAAAGCTTTCACTTCCGAAGCTGATAGCATTCGTGATAGTTATATTTGTAAGTATTGCGCTTTACCTCTACCTTTATAAAACTGCATCCGGAAGAGCCATAAGAGCGACATCAATGAATAAAAACGGTGCTCTGCTTATGGGAATCGTCGTCAAAAAAACAAATGCCACAGCATTCGGTATCGGCAGTATGCTTACAGGGCTTGCGGGTGCTCTGCTCGTTTCAAGCATGAACACCGAGCCTACAGTAGGCGTAAGCTTCCAGCTGACATGCTTTGTTGTAGCCGTACTCGGCGGAATGGGAAATCTTGTCGGTGCACTTGCATCGGGATTTATCATCGGAGTTGTACAATCTCTGACAAGCTATTTTTTCAGCGGAAAGCTTTCTACAATGATGATCTATCTTGTCTTCATTCTGGTGCTGATGTTCAAGCCCTCCGGGCTGTTTGAAAGGGGGACTTCACGTGAATAAAAAAAGATCTGTTATCAAATATCTGCTCTGGGCATTTACGGCGATACTTTGTATCGTTTTACCCTTTATTTCGGACAACTACATTCTCAATGTTGAAACAAACATCCTCATGACAGCACTTTTGGCACAGAGCTTCAACATACTTTCGGGATATTCGGGACAGTTTTCCTTCGGTCAGGCGGCATTTTTCGGAATCGGTGCCTATTCAAGTGTTATATTCTATACAAAGTTCGAAATAAGCCCCTGGATAGGAATGCTGTTCGGAATGATCATTGCGGCGGCTGTCGGTGTATTCATCGGTTACATTTCAATAAGATGTAAAATAAAGGGAGATTTTTTCGCACTTGCAACCCTTGCATTTGCCGAGATCATCCGTCTTGCGGTATATAATTCTGACTCTTCGCTCTTCGGCGGACCGTCGGGAATATTCGTTAAATTCATAAAAGGCGGCAGTCCTGAAAACTTCCAGTTTGCGTCATTTATTCCCTATTATTTTGCTATTCTCATTCCGCTTGTGATAGTGATGTTCGGTATTCACGCCCTCACAAGATCACGTCACGGAATAATGCTTACAGCCGTCAGGGAAAACGAAAATGCCGCAGATGCACTCGGTGTTAATGTCGTAAACTACAAGCTCGGTGCAATAGCTGTAAGTGCGGCAATTGCAGCACTCGCCGGAACATTTTATGCACAGTACTATCTCTTTGTCGATCCGGACGGAGTATTCGGCTCATCTATATCGGTTCAGGCGATAATTCCCTGCATTATAGGCGGCGTAGGAACGCTTTGGGGGCCTGTGATCGGATCACTTATAATCGTACCGCTTCAGGAGATAACAAGCTCACTGTTTACCGATATAAGCGGAGTAAACATGATACTTTACGGAATTCTCATTGTATCATTCATACTTTTCTGTCCGAACGGATTCATCGGATTATTCAAAATGATCAGAAAAAAAATAAAGCAAAAAGAGAGCATAGAGGAGGACAAACATGACAATACTGACTGCAAATAATGTCAGCAAAATTTTCGGAGCGAAAAAAGCTGTTGACTCTGTCTCCCTTGATGTCCACCCCGGCGAGATCCTCGGTCTGATAGGTGCAAACGGAGCCGGAAAAACCACTTTTTTCAACTGCCTGACAGGTGCATACAAGATTGACGGCGGAGAAATTTGCTTTGAGGGCAAACGCATCAACGGACTCAAGCCGTATGAGATCTGCCGGCTCGGAATTGCACGGACATTTCAGATAGTCAAGCCATTTTCCGGACTGAGCGTAATCGAAAATGTAATGACGGGAGCATTCTGCCGTTTCAACAAATATGAAAATGCAAGAGATTTTTCAGAAAAGTGCTTGCAATTTGTCGGAATTTATGATAAAAAAGAATTGAGTGCATCCGAGCTGAATACGGGAGATCAAAGAAAACTTGAGCTTGCAAGGGCGCTTGCAACAAAACCTACGCTTCTGCTCCTTGATGAAGTCATGGCAGGACTTACCCCCACCGAATCCGAAAATGTCAAGGAGATCATCAGAAAGATCAAATCAAGCGGTGTTACAATAATAATGATAGAGCATATTATGTCTGCACTTATGCAACTCTCCGACAGGGTCGTGGTGCTTGACAGCGGCAGGATAATATGCGAAGGGACTCCTGAAGAGGTATCAAAGAACGACCTCGTTATTGAAATATATCTGGGAAAGGATGATGATACCGATGCTTGAGATCAAAAACCTCCATGCAGGATACGGAAATATGAAAATACTCTCGGGTGTCAGCCTGAAGATCAATAAAGGCGACATTGTTTCACTCATCGGTGCAAACGGCGCAGGAAAAACGACGCTCTGCCGCTGTATATCCGGACTTATTCCGATAGAAAGCGGAGAGATACTGTATTCGGATGAAAATATCGAAAAACTCACCCCCGGAGGAAGAGTTGCAAGAAAGATCATTCAGGTTCCCGAGGGTCGAATGCTGTTTGAAGGAATGAGCGTGCGAGACAATCTGCTCTGCGGAGCATACAAAAAATCCTCAAAGGAGCTGACAAAACGCAATCTCGACTATGTCTATTCACTTTTCCCCGACCTCAAAGAAAAGGATAAAGAAAAAGCAGGAAATTTATCGGGCGGTCAACAGCAGATGGTTGCGATAGCAAGAGGACTTATGGCTGACCCCGAGCTGCTTATACTTGATGAACCGAGCATCGGACTTTCTCCGATACTCACAAAAACAATGTTCGGAATAATAAAGAAGATAAACGAAACGGGTGTATCTATACTTATAGCCGAACAAAACACGGCACAGGTGCTTAAGATCGCCACAAAAGGATATGTCCTCGAGCAGGGACAGATCGTTCTCAGCGGCGAGGCAAAAGACCTTATGAACAACGATAAAGTAAAAAAGGCATACCTCGGCATGTGACAGTCCGCATGGTATATGCCGTAAATTAATATAACAAGAGGATAGCGTGAAAGTTATGTTTTATTTAGTGTTGGAGCATTCTGTTTCACGCACAAATTCTCCTTAAAATGGGTTGCCCCATTTTGTTTCCTTCGGAAACGCAGGAGAATTTCAAATTTTTTTGTGCCGCCGCAGGGCGGCGGAATGGAGATTACTATGAGAATATGGGATGAATTACTTACGCCTGCCGACAGAGCGGTAATTGAAAAGGGTCATTACGGACAGCCGAGAGGTTTCGGAAAAAAGCCGCTGTTGCTTATTATCGATCTGCAGCCTAACTATATCGGTGCAGACAAGCCGATCGAGGAGCAGCTTGATCAATGGCCTTCGGGCGGCGGTGAGGAAAGCTGGAAGGGTGTGCGGAAGATTCTCTCGCTCAGAGATGTTGCACGTGAGTGCAATATTCCGATATTCTATACAAGAAACGTGCAGAACGCAACCAACCTATTTGACAGCTTTGCGACAAAGACAAAAAGAGATCAGAGCAAATATATAGACGGCGCACCCGAGGCTGACCTGCTTCCCTGCGTACAGCCGCTTCCCAATGAAATGGTGATCTCCAAAGGATATGCAAGTGCATTTTACGGCACACCTCTTCAGAGCTATCTTGTAAAACTTGGAATCGATACTGTGATAATTGTCGGAGGTTCAACAAGCGGATGCTGCAGAGCTACCGCCGTTGACGCCGTAACAAGAAACTATAATCTCGGATATGTCGAAGACTGCCTTTTTGACAGGATCACACTCTCACACAAAGCGGCACTTCTCGATGTATGGATGAAATACGGAGATGTTGTTGACAGCGACTATGTCAAGGAATACTTCCGCTCTCTGAAAAAGGAGAATGAATCAAAATGAGTAATCTTCTTATAAAGAATTCAAATGTGGTATTTGAAAATTCGGTCGAAAAAGCCGACATACTCATAAAGGATGAAAAAATTGCGGCAATACTCGCACCAGGAGAATGTAAGTGTGCTGAAAATGTCATTGATGCCGAAGGACTTTATACAATGCCGGGTACTATAGACCCTCATATGCATATGGGTCTTTATAAGCCGATAGGCGAAGCCTTTGCCGCCGACACTCCCCGTCAGGCAATAGGCGGTCTGACCACTCTTATAAACTACCACAGAGGAAAGGGCAACTATTTTGAAACTGCCGCAGAGGCAATAAAGGAAGGCGAAGAAAACAGCATTGTTGACTTCGCACTCTCGCTCGGACTGTGTGCAAAACGCCACCTCACCGAGATAAACGACTATGTCGAAAAGCTCGGCATAACCTCATTCAAGTTTTTCTTTGATAAGCAGGATATCGCACATATATTCTACGATATCCCTAAAGAAGAAGCACTGACGCTTGATAAGGCTGATCTGTACTATATACTTAAACTGCTTCACGATATTTCCCCGAAGCTTCTTCTCTGCGTACACTGCGAAGATCCTGATATATTCCGTGCCCTTGAGCGTGAGCTTAAAGCTACCCCCGGACTCCCGGACGATCTCAAGACGTTTGAAAAGTCAAGACCGACATTTGTCGAGACAGCATGTGTAGCAGACAGTATGTTTATCAATCATGTTGTCCATGGAAATATGTATGTCGTACACACAGCCGCAGGCAGTACGGTTGACATGTATGAAACAATTTCAAAGCAGTTTCCCGGTCATGTCACTCTCGAAAGTTGTCCGCAGTATCTCACACTTACAAATGAAGCAAAGTGCGGACTGCTTGCAAAGGTCAATCCTCCGCTTCACTCAGCATCCGATGTTGAAAGGCTCTGGAAGGGCATTGCCGATGGCAGTATAAAGACGATAGGAACCGACAACGTGCCTGTACGCAAGGCAAAGCGTTTTGAGCGCGGAGAGGGCGTATGGGATGTCTTTGTAGGCTTCGGCGGACCCGGAATGATACTCCCGACACTTATAAGCGAAGGCTACCACAAGAGATCAATTCCCCTCCCGAGACTCTCGCAGGTCAACAGCATAAACACGGCAAGACTGTTTGGTCTTTGCGGCAAGGGCGAGATCAAAGTCGGATACGATGCCGATCTTGCAATCGTTGACCTTGATAAAGAAAGAACGATCGATGAATCACTCTTCGGAGACAGCGATTTCTCGATATACGAAGGAATGACATTCAAAGGCTGGCCCGAGTACACCATAAGGCGCGGAGAAATCCTTCAAAAAGGCGGTGTGATCAACGAAAACTGCTCGAAGGGAAAATATATAAAAAGATCGATATAAGATAAAAAGCTGATATTGAAAGACCGTAAGGCTCAACTGCACTTGCGGTCTTTTTCATGTAATATTGTATCTGTCAAAACATCATGGTTTGAATAGAATGATAACGGAGCCATAGCTCCGAATAAGAAAAGGAGAATATAAAATGCCTGAATTTTTCAATCAAGCCACGCTGATGTATAACGGTCAGAGCAGAGTTTCAAATATTGTCACGGGATTTATAGCACTGCCTGTAAGTGCTGCAAAAAATGCGAACAAAACCACTTATACACCCGGCGAGGAAATAACCTATACGATCTCAATCGTAAATTCTAAGGACACGCCGATAAGTGAAGTGGAAATTGCAGACAATCTCGGAAGCTACACCACATCATCGGGTTCTCTCGTAACCCCTCTTGAATATGTACCCGATTCGCTTCGTTACTTTCTGAACGGTGTACTGCAGTCTACTCCTATGATATCGACTTCGCCGACACTTACCGTAATGTGCCTTACGATCCCTGCACTTTCAAATGCAATCATTCAATATACCGCTAAAGTCAATAATTCCGCACCTCTCGGAATGGGTCAAAGCATTGTCAACAATGCAACCGTGAGCGGAAACGGAATAACTACCCCTATAGTGGCATCAGAAACTGTTTTTGCAAATGAAATGCCGATACTTGAAATACTCAAGTCACTCTCGCCTACTATTGTTCCCGAGGGCGGAAATCTGAGCTATACCTTTGTAATTCAGAATTTCGGTCCCACTCCGACAGATGCGACAACACCGGTTTCTGTAACCGATAATTTCAATCCGATCATCCTGAATCCTGTCGTAACGCTCAACGGAAGAACGCTTATACCCAACGTCGACTATTCGTACAACGCCGCAACAGGTGCTTTCACAACACTTACCCCGATAACGGTTCCTGCGGCAAGCTATACACAAGATCCGACAACAGGTATAGTAACAGTATCTCCCGGAACGGCAACTCTGATCGTCAACGGAAATCTCAGCTGAAGCTGTCGAAAAAGTTTCAGCCGGCGGCTTGCCGGAACGGGCAAGCCGCCTTACTTTTCGGTTGCAAAATTATTACTCAAACATATGGAAATCTGTTTTTTATATGCCGCCCTTGACTTATTTACGTTTTTTTGATATAATGTCTACAATATAATCTATCAAAAGCAGGTACTCACAATGCCGATGAAAAAAAGATCGACCGTCATATTTAAAACAGCCGCAGTGCTGATAATAATAATTTCACTTGTATTGAATTTTCTTCAAACCCCATTTTACAATAAATATGCCGTTCCTGCCGGTCAGGGATATGTACAATATCCTCGTATTTCACTGTCGGTCATTATATTTCTGATACGACAGATACTGCTTGCTGTTTATATTATCATGTACGACAATAAAAAAGCAAAAAAACACTATTGGATTTTTTCGCTCTCGCTCTCATTTACAATTTTTTCATTATTTCTGTCTTTGTGTTCTAACGTATATGCGTTAACACTCATTTCAAACATTGCTGCTGCGCGAGATCACATACTTTCGTTATATTTGTCGGACATTATCATGTCCGTGATGTATATCCTGTTCTTTATCTTCTTGCTCGTCGATTCAATTCGCAAGCACAGATTCCTCACGGCTTCAAGGTGCGTTATCTCGGTATATTTTATGAATTCAATCAGACCGATAATAAATTACTTCTTGAATAACCATGCACTCTACGCACTGTCGCTTTGCTCAGGTTATTTTTATACGGTTGCATTGTTGATCTATTATTTCGCTATAGCAACAAATAAAACGGACAGTCTGCCTCCGAATGATAATATTTCATCTGAGATACCGCAGTCAGAAAATGCCTGAAACAGGAACCGCTATTCAATTCATGTATAAGCTGGGTTCTTCTTCGGATTTTTCCGTGAAACATACTATAAAAAAACAGCAAAAAATTTAATAAGTTTTAAAAAATCTCTTGATTATTTATCAATTAAGTGATATAATACGTGATGAGGTAATTGTGCGTTGCAAATTGACTTAAATGCATCAGCACGACAGCAGGCACAGGCCGCTGAAAATTTTTTAAGAAAAAATCAGGAGGATATAATAATGATCAATTTTGAAGCTTGGAACGGCTTTAAAGGCAGATTATGGAAAGAAGAAGTCAATGTACGTGACTTCATTCAGAAAAACTATACTCCGTATGACGGCGATGAATCATTTCTTGCCGGCCCTACGGAAGCAACAAACAAGCTCTGGGGTGCACTTCAGAAGCTCCAGAAGGAAGAAAGAGCAAAGGGCGGAGTTCTTGATTGTGAAACAAAGGTAGTTTCCGGTCTCACTTCTTACGGACCGGGATATATCGACGAATCGCTCAAGGATCTCGAACAGATCGTCGGACTTCAGACAGACAAGCCGCTCAAGAGAGCGTTTATGCCCTACGGCGGAATCAAAATGGCTATTCAGGCAGCAGAAACCTACGGCTATGAGATCGACCCCGAACTCAAGAAGATCTTCTCTGAGTATATGACAACTCACAATGACGCTGTTTTTGCGGCATACACACCCGAAATGCGTGCTGTCCGTAAAACTCACGTTGTTACAGGACTTCCCGACACATACGGACGCGGAAGAATCGTCGGTGACTACCGCCGTGTAGCTCTCTACGGTATTGACGCTCTTATCGCTTTCAAGGAAGCTGATAAGGAGAACTGCGGATGCGGCGCTATGTACGATGACGTTATCCGTCTTCGTGAAGAAATTTCAGCTCAGATCAAGGCACTTCAGGGTATCAAGAAGATGGCTGAGATCTACGGCTACGATATTTCCAAACCCGCAACAAACGCTAAGGAAGCTTGCCAGTGGCTGTATTTCGGATATCTCGCAGCTATCAAGACGCAGAACGGTGCCGCTATGTCAGTAGGTCGTATTTCGACATTCCTTGATATATATTTCAAGAGAGACCTTGATGCAGGTATCCTGACAGAAAGTGAAGCTCAGGAGATCATCGACCATATGACAATGAAATTCCGTATGGTTAAATTCGCGCGTATTCCCTCATACAATCAGCTCTTCTCAGGCGACCCGACATGGGCAACACTTGAAATCGGCGGTATCGGAATGGACGGCAGATCGATGGTCACAAAGACAGACTTCCGTTTCCTCCATACTCTCGAAAACATGGGACCTTCTCCCGAACCGAACCTTACAGTTCTCTACTCCTCACAGCTCGGCGATAACTTCAAGAAGTACGCTTCAAAGATCTCGGTCGATACATCTTCTATCCAGTATGAAAACGATGATATTATGAAGCCGGTATGGGGCGATGATTACTCTATCTGCTGCTGCGTAAGTGCAACTCAGACAGGTAAGGAAATTCAGTTCTTCGGAGCACGTGCAAACCTTGCAAAGACGCTTCTTTATGCGATCAACGGCGGATTTGATGAAAAGCACCGCATTCAGTGCGGACCGCAGATGGCTCCCATTACAAGCGAATACCTCAACTATGACGAAGTTATCGCTAAATATGAAGTATGGCTCGATTGGCTCGCTGACATATATGTAAATGTTCTCAACCTCATTCACTATATGCACGATAAGTATTACTATGAAGCAGCTGAGATGGCACTTATCGATACAGACTGCCGCCGTACATTCGCTACAGGTATAGCAGGCTTCTCACATGTTATCGATTCACTCAGTGCGATCAAGTATGCTAAGGTCAAGGTTATCCGTGATGCTGAAGGCATTTCCGAAAACTTTGAGATCGAAGGCGACTTCCCGAAATACGGAAACGATGACGACAGAGCAGACGAGATCGGTGTATGGCTTCTCAAGACATTCATTGAAAAGATCAAGAGACGTCACACATACCGCAACTCAGAGCCGACAACCTCTATCCTCACAATAACATCGAACGTCGTTTACGGCGAAGCTACAGGTGCACTTCCGAACGGAAGACCTGCATACACTCCCTTCTCTCCCGGAGCATCACCCTCATACGGTGCAGAAGAAAGCGGACTTCTCGCTTCTCTCAACTCGGTTGCAAAGATTCCTTATATCTGGGCGCTTGACGGTATCTCGAATACTCAGACGATCAACCCCGATGCTCTCGGACACAGCGAAGAAGAAAGAGTTCAGAATCTCTGCCAGACTCTTGACGGATACTTCGATCAGGGTGCACATCACCTCAATGTAAATGTATTCGGAGTTGAAAAGCTCATTGATGCTATGGAACATCCCGAAAAAGAAGAGTACGCAAACTTCACTATCCGTGTTTCCGGTTATGCGGTTAAGTTTATTGACCTCACAAAGAAACAGCAGCTTGACGTTATTGCACGTACTTGCCATAAGTATTTATAATAAAATACACCCTTGACTCCGGACATTCCGGAATTAAGGTATAGATCTAAAACACGGCAGGGTATCACATGATTCCCTGCCGTAGCTTTAAGGAGTACCCTATATGGAAAGCAATATTTCCTCAGTAAAAGGCAAAATACATTCGATTGAATCATTTGGGCTCGTTGACGGTCCGGGCGTGCGTTTTGTCGTATTTTTTCAGGGCTGTAAAATGCGTTGCAAATTCTGTCACAACCCCGATACATGGGTCTGTGAAGGAGCTGACGAAGTGGAATATACCGCATCGGCTCTCATGGAAAAAGCACTGCGTTTCCGTCCGTATTGGAAAAACAACGGTGGGATCACGGTCAGCGGCGGCGAACCGCTTCTTCAGCTCGATTTTCTCATTGAATTTTTCAGACTTGCAAAAAAAGAAGGCATCCATACTACAATAGATACCGCAGGTAACCCGTTCACGAGGGACGAGCCTTTCTTTTCAAAATTCAACGAGCTGATGAGCTATACCGATCTCATTCTGCTTGACATAAAAGAGATCGATAATGACAAGCATAAAATGATTACAGGATTCGATAACGGCAATATCCTCGACATGGCAAGATATCTTTCCGATATCGGAAAGCCTGTATGGATCCGCCATGTACTTACGCCCGGTCTGAGTGATTTTGATGAAGACATTGATGATCTGTCAGCCTTCATTGATACACTTACAAATGTCGAGCGAGTAGAGGTTCTTCCCTATCATACACTCGGAACATTCAAGTGGGAAAAGCTCGGAATAGACTATTCTCTTAAGGATACCGATCCACCGAGCGAAGACAGAGTCCAGAATGCAAATCTCCGTCTGCATACAGAAAGATATAAATAAAAACAAAGGGACAGTTCATTCTGCCCCTCTTTTATCTATCGTATTATGTCTGTTAAAAAATTCCGCATACAACCGCAATTAAACCTAAAACAACTAAAGCAAAAACTGAAACAACTCCGAGGCACCCGGCTTGAGAAGCATCGTATGCTGTATCTGATGTTCTTCGGGCAGAGCCTGAGCGGTTGACCTGTGAATTGCTTGAATTCGTTCTTGACGAGGATTGCATTTTCTTCTTGGACTGAATGTAATATCTGTAAGCAGCAAGCGGATCTTCCCGGTTTAAAATTCTCTTGTGAAAGCCCTTAATAAAATCAATATCGGACTGAGTGCACATACTTTGTGAGAAGGCACTCGGCGAATGTGCAAGCTCATTGCGTATATGTCGCACCCTTTTCAGCATTTTATAATCGGATCGCCAATCGGGAATAACTCCGACCGCTTCAAAATACATTTTATCCATTTCATCTATGTATAATGTCACGCCGCCCTTATTATCGGTCGAATTATCTTTTTTATATATGTCTCTGCACAAGTTATCAAGCCTTTTGAATTCATCAAATAAAATTAAATTAAGCTCGTCCATTTTTACCTCTTTGAAATAAACTTCTACTTATGAAACTGTAAAGATATCTCAATACAAAACTCTATTTTATAACACACATGTATACGGATTTTTACAGTTATACAATTGAGATCAGATTTCCGATATTTTATAAACAGTATTGTCAGGATAATTTTATATTATTGTCGATGAAATACAGTACTTCATTCCTCGATTCTACCCTGCCTCTCAAAACCATCACGATCTCAGATTTTTGAAAAATAAATAAAACCCCTGATTTCGATCTTCTTGTGCCAAAATCAAGATTATCGATTTGTCGAAGGGCGCGATTCAAATCCTCGGTCAGTGATCTGATGAAATGTAGCTGTGCAAATATCGCTTGGCAATATAAAATAATCCTTCGGATTATGAAATATTTTGCCTTATAGCAAAATGTGAAATAAAATTTGCCCCTCATATGCCACAGCGTATTTCATATTTGCGAGAGCAAATATTTCATAGCTAAGCTATTTCACTTGCCAAAATGGTAAATTTAATTGAAAAAACCGATGTTTTCACATCGGTTTTTTCTGGCTGCGGCACTAGGATTCGAACCTAGGTAATGACGGAGTCAGAGTCCGTTGCCTTACCGCTTGGCGATGCCGCAATATTATTTTCTCTATCCAATCCCTATCCGATCGGAACATATGAATTATATCACATTATAATCAAAATGTCAATAGCTTTTTTATATTTTTTTAATTTAATTTTTGTTTTTTTGCTCGTGAATTCATATCGCCGCCAGACATAACGTATTATTACAAAATTGCACTTCAATATCCGATGCAGTGAAGCATCGGATATTGAAATAATGTATTTTCGTTATGCAATGTATTATCAATCGAAATAGACAGGCTCTCCGCCCTTTGATGCCGATATGTAAATGGCTTCAAGGATCTCGGAAACAACGCATGCCTGTTCGGGAAGCACACAGGGGTCTGTATCGTTTACAACAGCGTCTATCCACTGCTTTGCTTCAATTGCCGCCGCTGTAAGCTTCATTGTCGTTGTATAGTTGATCTCCGGTTCTTCCTCGCAGAGCTTGCCGTCTTTATCAAAGTTGATTATCAATTTTTTATCTACGATCTCCGCACCGGCCTTTGTTCCGCATATCATTGTCGAAGCTTCGACAGGGTGAAGAATATTAAGCGCCCAGGAAGATTCAAGATTTATTGTTGCTCCGCTCTTCATTATTATGAATCCGAACGCCGAATCCTCAACAGTATGCTCTTTCTCATTCCACGGTCCCCAGACATTTCCGCAATCGGGGTTGGGAAGCTTTTTATATGTTTTACCGACGACCATTTTAGGCTCGTAATCGTTCATCATATACAGCGTAAGATCGAGTGCATGAGTTCCGATGTCTATAAGCGGACCGCCGCCCTGCTCATACTCATTGAGGAACACACCCCAGTTTGGCGTTGCACGGCGTCTAACCGCAAGAGCCTTGGCATAATAGATCTCGCCGAGTCTTCCCTGCTGAACCATTTTATGAAGCTCGAGCGCTTCGGGACGGCAACGGTTCTGATATCCTACGGTCAGCTTCATTCCGGTTGCCTTTGCCGCCGCAACCATTTCTCTAGCTTCTTTCGCAGTCTTTGCCATAGGTTTTTCAACCATGACATGCTTTTTCGCATAGAGAGCATCTATCGATATAAAGCTGTGCGAGCGGTTTGGCGTGCATACATGAACAACTTCTATCTCGTCATTTTTAAGCAATTCTTTATAGTCTGTATATATTTTGGCATCCTGCGTACCGAATTTTTCTTTAGCCTGCAATGCCTTTTCTTCATCAAGATCGCAAAATGCGATCATGCGTACATTTTCGACGCTTGCAAGTCCGGGCATATGCTTGCTGTTTGCAATTCTGCCGCACCCTATTATTCCGACATTAACTATTCGTTTTTCTTCCATTTGAATTGACCGTGCTTTCTTTTGAAATTCCATGTAATTATATCACTATTCTTTTTGAAAAACAAGGGGAAAATGATATTTTACGATATATTCATATATTATTCAAGCTGCTTGGTATCATATGAACAAGCCTAAATTCATTTAAAAATTTCGGGACGGAAGCTTTCAGCTATATATTTTTTATAATAACCCGTAACGCTTTCGGGAGATATCGTATTTTTTATAGAAGAATCCTTAGGATAGAGTCTGACACCGTGAGTTTTTGACATTTCTGTAGTAAACTCCTCAAGCGGCATTACCTTGCAGTCGCCGTACGACATATTGAAGTAGAAAACCGTAGGAGAAAGCATTGCGTTTTCAACAGTCACATCATCTCCGCACTTGACTACATCGAATTCAAAAATTCCTCCGAGCATATTATAGTCTTTAGCCATCATCGATATAAAATTGCCGAGAGAGTATGCACAAAGGACAGGTTTTGAATTGTCGGTTTCTATCCATTCAATCGGCTGTAATACGTGCGGATGTGTACCGATGATTATACCTGCACCGCCGTTTGCAAGCAGCTTTGCAACTCTTTTCTGCTCGCTTGACGGAGTAAATGAATTCTCTTCTCCCCAATGTACGAAAACGACAGTAAAATCGGCGATGCTGTTTGCTGCTTTAAGATCGGCAAGCATTTTGTTGTCGTCAATTGTCGGGATCGTGAGTCCGCAATTGTCATTTGTAAAGCTGTGTCCGTTGAATCCGGGATATGTGTAGCTGAGAAAAGCAATTTTTATCCCGTTCTTTTCGATAACTCTTATATTCTTTTCGTCCTGAGCGTTTTTATAAGCGCCGACCGTCATCATTCCGAGCGAATCAAATTTCTCTATAGTCGATCTTGCACCCGAACATCCTGTATCAAGCGTGTGATTGTTGCCTATTCCGACTATGTCAAATCCGAGTGCATACAGATCGTCGCCGAGTGCTTCAGCCGTGTTAAAATTCGGATAATTTGAATACTTTTTATCATCATCCATCATAACCTCCTGGTTAATGTACGCTATATCTGCATTCTTTATCCTGTCGGCAAATCGCTCATATATAGGGTAGAAATTGAAGCCATCCTCTTCACTGCTGTCCCTTCCCGATTCTGTGAGTGCAAGGTGATAAAGATTATCCCCGACAGCGAGGATAGAAGCACGCTTTTCCTCAGGCTGCGTCGTTGAATCAACCGGTGTGGGTGAGAGAGTCGAAGTTATCGTTTTAAAAATATCGGTAACATCAGCTGTCCCTGCTGTATTCGGCAAAACAGTATTCGGGATCTGAGTTTTCGGATTCACATCTTCAGTCAGTCCGGGAATAATAACCGTACCTGAGCATGATGTGAGAATGAACAAAAATGCAATTAAAATTGCTGTCATTCTCTTTGCAGAAAATAAACTAAACGATTTACTTTTGAATTCCTTCATTTTTTATATCCTCCGATTCACCGGGATTATACCATAAATAAGATGCAATTGCAAGTGCTTCGGGAAAATCTTATCGGATCAATAAAATACTTTTCATCCGAAGATCGTACGTTTGATCTCGGAAAACCATTCCACAACCTTGAATTTAACCTTATACTTGGGTTTATCATTTTCTGTAATGAATGATATCTGATCGGGGGTGAAGCCTGCATCTACAAATGCATCGTCTGCTTTTGCCGAAGACAGACAGAGCGGGGGATAGAGAACGCACCACCAGTTGTGCCCCTGTGCCTGCCCTATCATAATTCGCAATGATGTATATTCCCCGGCAGGAAGTCTGAAATTTTCATATTCTCTTGTCGGATAATATTCCTTGCTGAGCGATATTTCAACATCGTAATCATATCCCTCTTGCTTTATCGTTTCAAGTGCAACATCACGGAGCATTTCGAGCTTCCCACTGTAGAATTCCTCGGCACTCTCAATACTGTCAAGCTCAGAGAAAGTGCTCGATTTCTCGAGTATCTTATCTCTCACCTTAAGCTTGAGCTGTTGATCTTCATCGGAATCGGAATTCGCAAGCACATGCAAGCGTATGAGCTTATCGTATATTTCCCTTTCCTCAACCGTAAATGCCGAAAAAGCAATAAAAAGCAGTGCAAAAACAATGGCAAATATCGCTGTAATATTGGCAAGTCTTGCAAAGATCACGGCACGTCCCCTCTTTTTTTCTGTTATGTTTTCCGTTATAATCTCTGTTATATTCTCTGCGTTTTCTATATTCTCTGTATTCTTTATCTTGTCTTCATTTTTTTCTGTTTTCTTTAAACCTGATGTACGGCCGGTGAATAATTTTCTCATAATGATCCCCATTCTGCCGACGGAGCGGCGGCACAAATTATTTTGGAAATTCACTAAGGTTACTCAGCGAATTCAAGCGTGAAACAGATAAACTTCTCCATGCAAGTAAAACATATTTTTCACGCTACGCTCCTTATATCAACTACAGCCATTATTCCCGATTTTTCTGATTTTATACCTTAAAAAATAAAATTTTAACGTCAAATTTAAAATCGCCTTTTTCGCTGATATTGCACAGCATTAAAAAAGATTAACGCAAAAACCCGGGAAGATCCCGGGCTTTTTTCAGTGTTTTTTAAGTTAAAATCGTTTTTACTTCATCCAAAAAAGTTTTGAAATTGTTACAGAACGATTCAATGCTTTATAAAAGCTTTTTAAAAATCATTTTCCGACATCTGTCATCGTTCCTATAAAGAAAGGAATATTGTTTTCGCAGTCGATAAGCATATATACAAACGGTCTGTCAAGATAAACTTCTTCCGGTTCAATCGGTTGCATAAAACATTCATCCATGATCTCCACAACTGTTGCGGCGCCTGCCTTTGTTCCCTTCTCGCCTACCGAAATGAAGGTTTTATGGATAACCCGACCAATATAGATATTCCCATCAGTCGAACTGCCGAGACCGCCGAACTGTGCATTATCAGGATCAAATGCAGAGGACATGCCCATCTCACTGAGAATGCCTGACATTTCCACATTATATTCGGTTTCAAATTTCGGAATCGATGTAAAAACAGTCATACTCTTGGGATTGCTGAGCATAGCATTCAGCGACTCGCCGTCGAGCGATGCAACATAGTCAGAAAGGTTGACTCCTTCTCTCGGGAGCATCGCAACAAATGCATATTTGCCGCCGCTGTAGTATTTCATAAAACCGCTTGCTTTATCGTCTTCAAGATATTTTCCCTCAGTGCCGTACATAAAGTCGACATTCTGCTTTGTTCCGTCTTCCTTTGTAAATTCGCCCTTTCTGACCTCATTGCTCTTATATATTTCTGACCATTCCGCTTCGAATGCAAGAGCATTTATAAGGTACATAACAGCATCTGCCGGAATTTCATTCAATATCTCCGGAATCATGCCATCGGTTTTCTGCTTTACCCAATTGTTTATATCTCTGAGCGTCTGATTGTTGAAGGCTGCTTTATATACATCTGCCTTATAGTAATCTGCATTTGTTTGCAAAAAGCTGCGATTTACCGTAAAACGCTCATGGTCTGTAAACCATATCGAATTTGCAAGACTGAGCTTGTATTTCTCTGCTTGCGGCAGTTTGTTCATGTAGCTGTAAAGATATAGATTCAGCTCATCCTTGCTCATTCCGAGAACGCTTTCCATCTGTGCAAGCGTTTCACCTTCCGCTCCGTTCGCAGTCATTGACAGTGCAAAGAGAACCGATAACGGTGAAATTAAAGTGTTTTTGCCGCTCTCTTCGCATGCTTTGAACAGCCTGACTGCAAAATCGGTGACAGCCGCATTCTGCGATTTCAGATCATCCGAAGCATTCACTGGATTTGGAGTGATGCCCTCCATAAGATTCTCCGCTTGTGACGATATTGAAATAAAACAGCTCGTCAGATTAAGCAGTAGAGCCGACAGCAAAAGCATACATATCAGGATAAGATTTATTCTTGTTTTTTTCATTTTAATTTTTCCTTTCAATCATAGAAAAATTCATATTCGGGCAGAGCTTTCCATTCATCGCTTGAAGTCAGAATATCGCGTATCACCTTGCAGACATCAAGAAATTTTTGTCCCTTGGGATCCTCGCACTCATATGTAAGTGCAATATCTCTTGCCGTAACTGTCTTACTGAAGTCGCCGGATCGTACCGTTAAGGTCAACGTCATTGACGGGTCGGAACTGAGAGTTCCCCCGTGCGGGTCGTACTCATCTGGATATGACTCAATATTCAACTCTGAAAAACAGTTGATGATTTTCAGCCATTGTTCGGTCGTCAGACTATAAGTCGTAATATAATCCTCCGGTCTTGCAGCATCGGTTGTTTTTACAAGCCTCTCCGTTTTGCTGTCATATGAGCTTATACCGTAGCATCCCCATGTCAGTGAAAACTCAAAATTAGTATCGTCAAGAGGATCCATCGAGGCAGGTGTTCTGAAGGTGTTGTCTGCATCGTTCAGATTACCGCTCGATTCCGGATATTTTCCGGTATCATCCTTTATCTGAGAATAAGTGCTGCTTAAATAAATATTCTCATTGGAACAACTGTCGTTTATACCGTCTTTTCCCCTTTGATCGGACAACGGTATGACAGCAAAAGTGCATATTGTTAAAATAAGACACAGCGGCAGGCACAATGCAATAATACGATTGTATCTTCTCTTCTTTTCTTTAATTTTGTTTTCGCTCAGACGGAATATCTCCGCCTTACATTCATTTAAATCTCTCATAAAAGTTACTCGCCATCCTCTCCCAATATGATACGAAGCTCCTTTTTGGCACGATATAACAGATTATCTATCTGTTTTCGCTTTTTCTTCATGACCTTTGCCGCCTCGTCATATGTCATCTCCTCAAAGTAAATAAGGTGTATGACAACACGCATATCCTCCTGCAATTCCGAAATGGCGGCATTGATAATACGCTTACGCTCGTCCTCAAGAATCATCTCCTCGAGCAGCTTTTCATCATCGACAATTTCCGATATGTCACACTCCTGCTGCAGATCGGAAAAATTCATAACCTTGCGGTGTCTTAAATAATCGATAGCACGGCTTCTTCCGAGCATAAACAGATATGTTTTCAGCGTAACCCTGAAATTATAGCGGTGCTTATGTACAACAAGCTCCGAAAAGACATCTATCGCAATATCTTCTGAGGCATGTACATCATGCAGGTAACGGTCAATAAAGAATACGAGCGGACGAAACAGCTCATTCATTATATCATCAAAGGCACTTTCATCACCATCAAGGAAACGGCGGTAGCTACAGGCACCGTTGTCCATAGGATATCCTCCTTATTTTTTGAGATCACGTCTGACCCCTTCACTTCTTATACGATCAAGCGGTGCATTATTCCTTATGGAAAAATGCATTTTTTTCATATTATATCATGTAATTGTATTTTTTTCTACTTTTTCGCAAAATACAAAGACAAATTTTTAAAAAATCAGGAGAACCTTCTGCTGAAAGTTCCCCCAAAAACTATATGCACTGATTTTATGATCGTTTACAAACCGAAGAGATATATTTACGGGCGTCGTTTATGAGCTCATCGGCAGAAAATTCATCGGCAGATTCGGCAAGGAGCGTAATATTGGGTCCGTTTTCGGCTATAATGCGTATTCTTCCCTTTCCTCTTCTTATGACATTTCCCTCTCCCTCGCCTGCTGTATTTTCTGTTTTTTTGATAAGCGGAAGCTTTGCGGATTCGTCAACCGACAGCTCGAGCTGTTTTATTGCAAAGGAAGGAAGAATTGACGCAAGTGCTCTTCCCGATAGCTCCATATCGGTAATATAGCTCAAAAATGCCGCCGCCGCAAAATTCCCGTCAAACAGTGCAGGCGTGTATTTAAGCTTTTCTATTGCGATCTCATCGCTCTCACAATAGGGACAAAGCGAATAAAATCTGACATTTGCTTTATTCCCCAAGGCGAGTGAATGCAGGGCAAAAGGTGAGCGGTAAGGAAGTGATATATCGCTGATGCCCTTTGTCAGATAATAAAGCAGGCAGACCGCTTTTGTATGATCCTCGTCAAATTTAACACCGTCATACTCTATCTCACAGCCATCATTTTTTATAGTGATTTTTATATCGGTTTTTTCTTTTTCACTGTCGCTCATCGCACTGTCGTCCGTCGAATCGTTTTTGTCGGCAATTTTATTTGAGTTGCATTCAAGACATGCCGAAATTCCGGGATCGTCTCCCTTGATATCAACAGAATGAGCGAGCTTGTCGGGCAGTGCATCCTTGAGCTTCCCGATATATAACTCCCTGTAATTCGTCTGAGGAACATTGATCGGATATTCGCTTATCGAGGGTGAAACACCGCAGAACGCCGCAGAATACCTGACTGCACTTTCAAATCTTGCCCCCGGATAAGCAGCGTTTTTGTCGAAAAAGAATATCTCGGTTTTTATTGCACCGGCTCTGACAAAGGCGGTAAGGTCATAATCATCCTGAGTTGCCGCAAATCTTGCCTCAGCGTAGCCCATACCGCCGAGAAACCAAAGGTTGTCTGACAGCTTTGCACATCCGCGAAGAAATGTCAGGCAGGAATTTTTTGCCCTTGTGCTCCCTCTTTCATAGCAGGCGGCGATCTTCAGTTTAGGAAAGGCACGTGTGATCGCAAGCCCGAGTGCTCTGAGCTTATCACGGCATTCGGAATAAAAAAGGGCAGATCTCACCGAGAATATATCACATGAGGACAATGGATTGTCGACAAGTGAAAATGCACTCAGGGTGTAATTGCATGGAAGTATAACTCCCGAACCTACAAGTGCACGGTCTCCCAAAACACTTCCCTTTCCTATAACGCATCCGGGCGACAGCTTAACTCCCGAGCCTATGCGGCAGTCATCCGCAATGATCGCCCCTTTTATACGGCAATCTTCGCCGATAACACAGTTTTTCCCTATTATGCTTCGCTTTATATCGCTGTTTTTTCCGATGATGCAATCGGGTGATATGATATTCTCATTTCCGCTTGCGATCATATTACACTCAAAATAGCTTGAAGGATCTCCTATATCACGCCACATTCCGTCTGCGTGACAGGCATATACAGTCATTTCAAGTCCGAGCATTTTCCGGAAAAGATCCTTTCCGAAATCGTAAGGACGATCATCAGGAATAAGGGAAAGCACTTTTTTACTGAACACATATATTCCGGTGTTGATCTCGTCAGAGCAGACCGCACTCCATGAAGGCTTTTCGACAAATTCATTTATCCTTCCATCGCTGTTCGTACAGACGACCCCGAATTCAAGAGGATTCTTGCTTTTTGATGTTACTATCACGGCATCACATTTTTTCCGATCAAGGGTTTCAATTGCATTTGCGAGAGAAAAATCAAAAAAAGCATCTCCGCACAGAACAAGAAAGATGTCGGATAATTTATTCTCTGCCGACTTTACGCCCCCGGCACTTCCCATGGGAGTATTTTCTCTGATGTATTCGATGGAAATGCCTTCAAATTCATTTCCAAGCTCATTTTCTATCATGTCAGCGAGATATCCGACGGTCAGTATCGCTTTTTTTATCCCGTCCCTTGACAGCCTTCTCAGTATTTTTTTGATAATAGCTTCTCCGCCGATCTCAAGAAGCGGTTTCGGTCTGCTCTGTGTCAGGGGGCGAAGACGCTTTCCCTCTCCTCCGCACAGAATTACCGCCGTAACGCTCTCAATCAGGGGATTTTTTTCATAACCGTTTATATTTTTATCCATAATACCACCGCCTTATTTTTTGACCGATCAACCGTATGTTTTATTTAAAGCCCAACCGCTTTGACGATTGACCGGTCGGTTATATGTGCTTATAAATAATCTGTGCCACATAAGGGCAAATTATTCTGTTTTTATCGAATAAAATCTTTTCGCTTGTCGATAATAAACCGTAAAATTCGATATCGGAGGCAGATAAAATGTATAAAGGAAGCAGGAAAAGCATTCTCGTATTCAAGGGAGACGGAAAGACTCTTTTCAACGAAGCACAGTTCATTATAGACGAAGACAAAGCGGAAAGCTCTGATGACATAATCAAGGAAGCGAACAGGATAATAGCGGAATACACAGATAAAAGCAAGCATTCGCAAAAGAATGCAAATCGGAATACATTTGCCCTTGTAATGCTGGCACTCGGTTTCATGATCGGATTCGGCATGTGTATTCTGTCTTTTGTTATATTCCGTTCGGTAATGATATAAGCCCCTCACTCCAAAATGCCAATCTTTTCATTCACTTTCCCATTTAGTCTGAAAGACATTTTATTAATTAATGCTAAATTTAAAAAAAGACTTGCATTTTTTCATAATTGTATGCTATTATGTAAAATGGTTTTGAACGTTCATGACTGCGTTATCGTTCAACGAAAACATATTTAAACAATAATGATTCAATACACATAATATATATCATCAAATACGGAGACACTATGCCTAAAAAAGCAAAAAAACAAGAAAAATTAAGAATTATTCCGCTCGGCGGGATAAACGAAATCGGTAAAAACCTCACTGTCCTGGAATACGGAAACGACATGATAATGATAGATTGCGGAATGGGCTTTCCTGACGATGCAATGCCGGGAGTCGATTATATCATCCCCGATTTCAGCTATATAGAAAAAAATTCTGAAAAGCTTAAGGGAATATTCATCACGCACGGTCATGAGGATCACATCGGTGCTGTAACGACCCTTCCCGAATCACTGAGCTCACCGATATTCGCAACAAAGCTTTCGGTGGGTATACTTAAAAACAAATTTAAAGAGCTTCCCTCAAAAAAGCCGCCTGAACTTGTAGACATTGAAGCCGGTGACACTGTAAAGGTCGGAAATTTCGCCGTTGAATTCATAAGAGTGAATCACTCAATTGCAGATTCATGTGCCCTTGCAATTACAACTCCGGTCGGAACAGTAATACATTCGGGCGATTTCAAGCTTGATCTGACACCCGTTGACGGCGAAGTCATGGATCTTCCCCGCTTTGCCGAGATCGGCAAAAAAGGGGTTCTACTCTTCATGTGTGAATCCACAAATGTAGAAAAAAGCGGATTCACACCTTCGGAAAAAACGGTCGGAGAAACATTTGACGACATTTTCGAGCGCCACAATAAGGAACGGCTTGTCATTGCAACATTCTCATCAAATGTCCACCGAGTACAGCAAATCATCGATAAGAGCGTGGCACACGGGAGAAAGGTTGCCATCACAGGCAGATCAATGATAAACGTCCTGACTGCCGCACACGATCTCGGATATATCAATTATCCCGAAAAGGCAGTTATCGATATAAATGAAGTCAAGAGATACAAGCCCGAACAGCTCACGATAATCTGTACAGGTTCTCAGGGTGAGAGAATGTCCGGACTTTACAGAATGGCATACGGAGAGCATGATAAGATCAAGCTCGGAAATGACGACCTCGTTATCATAAGCTCACATCCTATCCCGGGAAATGAAAAGCTTGTCAACAATGTTGTAAATGAGCTCTGCCACAGAGGGATCAGAGTTTACAGAGATACGACCAGCGATGTCCATGTTTCGGGTCATGCCTGCCGTGATGAGATCAAGCTTCTCCACTCTCTTGTGCGTCCTAAATTTTTCATGCCTGTACACGGCGAGGCCATGCACCTCAAATCACACAAGGAGCTCGCTGTTGAAATGGGAATGGAGCCGTGCAATATTTTCATTCCCGAGCTTGGAAGAGTGCTTGAGCTGACCGGAAATTCTGCATCATGGGGAGAGACAGTTCCAAGCGGAAGTGTCATGGTTGACGGAAGCGGAGTCGGAGACGTCGGCTCAGCGGTACTTCGTGAACGCCTTCTTCTTTCACAGGACGGACTTATCATAATTGCGGCATCAATAAATTCATACGACTACACGATATCTTCTGGTCCGGATATCATATCACGCGGATTTGTATATGTGAGAGAATCGGAAGATCTGATAAACGACCTGAGATCGATCGCATATGACACGCTGAGCGACACCCTCGGTTCAGGAAGATATGATCTGTCATCTGCAAAAGGCAGAGTCCGTGATGAGATAGCAAAACATATCTGGAAATCGACAAGACGTAAACCTATGATAATTCCGATAATTATGACGGTTTGAATGGCGTAAAGATGAAAATAACGGATGATATAAGTATGATATTCGGATCAGCTTGCAATTGCAATCAAATTTCAGACGTGATATAAAAAGAGGGATAAACCTGCATATGAAAAATAATCAAAATAAAGTAAATGCAAAAAATACGTCCGGCATCAAAAATTCAGAAAATAAAAGTGCAGTAACCAAAGCGGTCAATACTCTGTCAAAACATAAAAAAACAATTGCCGCATTGGCGGTGGCACTGATCATCGTTGTTACCGTATCACTTATATTTATTGATATTCTGAACGAAAACGGCGTAATAATCCGGGCAAAAAAGGTTAAAAAATCGGATGACATCTCGATCAACGGAGCAATGATGACATTCTATTTCTGGGATTGCTTCAATTCATCTCTTCAGTCAAACGAGAGCTATTACCGAACAAACGGACTTCTGAGTGCCGCCAATCTCGATGATCCCGACCCTCTCGGAAATCCGT
The DNA here is from genome assembly GCA_964638675.1 of uncultured Lachnospiraceae bacterium. Classification (GTDB taxonomy): domain Bacteria; phylum Bacillota; class Clostridia; order Oscillospirales; family CAG-272; genus SIG714. The sequence continues at coordinate 7,136 of CAZXAU010000015.1, read as the reverse complement.
GGAGAAATACATTTGAAAAGACGACGATTGAAATTGCCGACCTGTATATGACATATGCTCAGTATGCTGTTGACAACAATATAACCCTGAGTTCTGAATTGCTCGAAAAGGTCGAAAGTGAAGTCAAAAAATTCAAAGACAAAGCGGTTGTATACGGAATGAGCACCGACAAATTTCTCTCGAAATATTACGGACGGGGCGTTAAAGAAAGCGATGTCCGTGATGCGATCACTTTGGCTTACCTTTCTACAGAGGGATTCAACGCAATGTATGACTCGGTCGATGTTACAGATGAGCGTATAACCGATTACTTCAACAATAATAAGCAGGAGTTTCAGCGTACCGATTACTGCTTCTTCACAACAGGAATATCAGGAAAGGATAACCTGACCGAAGACGAAAAGAAATATTACAGCGAAAAGGCAGAATACATCGCAAATTCATCAAGCGTTGATGAATTCAAGGAGAGAGTCGGAGAGTATATTATTGAACAGAATAACCGGCTTCCCTTTGACAGCGGCGACCGGCTGTCAGGAACCGAGCTTGACGAGTATGTAAAAAACTCCATAGAAAGTGTTGTATGCGAAAATATTTCCTACAATGATAAGATCGGTTTCCACAGCTGGGTATTCTCTGACGACAGAATTCCGGGAGACAGCTTTGTGAATCACGTCGAACCTTACGGAACATACGGTGCGATATACATAATCACCCCAATATATATTGACAGCGAATGGAGAGATCAGGCAATAACGCTGATCATTCAGAATGAAATTCAAAATATGATCGATAATATCGACGAGCAGTACCCTGCAACAAGTGCCGATATCATCTCATCTGTTTCGGGAATAAAATAAAGGAGATAAAAAATGAGTGAATTCAATATAAATTCCGAGTTTAAAGCACTCAGAAACAACAAGAAAAAAAGGCAGAACAAGAACAGAAAGATCATTACAACGGCGATAACTGTCCTATTGGTCATTTCGCTTATTACAGCACTTATAATCGTCATAACAACAAATTCACGCAGAGAACCCGAGCAGACTATCACTCCTCCCGATTCAACACAGCAAATCGGCATTGATCCGAAACCGAGCGATTACGGCGTCACGGGTAAACCTTCAGATACAACAGTTGCTCCCGGCACTTTGCCCGGCACATCTTCAATAAAGAAGCGTGCAACCACAGTCTTTATCGATGCAGGTCACGGTACCTTAAACACAACGGGAGTCCTTGATATAGGTGCAGGAGCCGGTTCACACTATTTCAATTTGTCAGGCGGTAAATACGAGGATCAACTTAACCTTGAGGTTGCACTGAAGCTTCGTGATCTGTTTGAAGAGGCAGGATATACAGTGATCATGTTCAGGGAAGACAGAGTAAATAAAGCATTGAGCGTACATGACAGGGCTGAAATAGCGAATAACAGTGATGCAGATGTGTTCGTATCGGTTCACGCAAATTCCGCCGCTGAAGCTGCCTGCGGAACAAGAGTTATATATTGGAATGACCGCTCCGATTCTGCTGCCTGCCTTGCTTTGGGCAATAAAGTAAAAAAAGAGATAGAATCTTACGGAACGGCAGTATCCCAAAAGCCGGTTCAGGTAATCAGTCAGGATGTCTATGTCGTAAGGTATACCAAAATGCCTGCTATACTTGTCGAAACCTGTTTTGTGACAAACCGCAAAGATGCGGAATTGGCAATAAGCGACGAGTGGCAGCAGAATATGGCACAGGCGATATTTGACGGAGTTTCGGCTATACATCCGCTCAAGATCACATACGAAAAATAATTACATAAGTTGAAATTTATCAATAAAAAATTTTTCGGAGGAGCTTTCCTAAGACAGCTCCTCCGATTTTTTAAGCTTTACAGATTAAAAATCATTCTTCCACAGGGGGTGCGTATACAGAGAAAAGTTTGAGTTCCCTGTCGCCGACATTGCGGATCTCATGCCACATGCCCTGAGGTATTATTATGCAATATCCCTCGCTCAGCTGTGTTTTTGTTTCTATTTCATTTTCGCTTTTTCCTACACTTACAAGCGCTCTTCCACGCACTATGTAGACAAACTGATTTGAATTGGGGTGAATCTCGCCGCTTATTGACTTATCCTGCATCACAGACATAACAGCAAGCAGCATATTGGGATCAGAATATTTCACAGTCCTGTAATTTTCATTGAGAATCACTGCCGCTTCGAGATTTTCTACAAAAACAGGCTGAAATGAATTCAAATTTGGCGTTTCCTGCACATTCTCCGGAGAGCGGAGTATTTTATCAAGTCTGTTATAATTTCTTCCGTATCTGTTCATTATATATCCTCACTTTTTTCTGAGATCGTTCTCAAAACAACACCTTGCAATTTTCCTGCGTGATCTTATATCGGTGCTGTCTCAATAAACAATATATGAAAATAAGAAGAATATTGACATAGATAAAGATAATGAAAGACAAGTAGATATATGAAAAACAATCCCGACTTTCCTCTAAAAGGAAAATCGGGATTGGGAGCAATTTATTTATTTAAATTACTTGCTGTTTTTGATCTCGTTTTCGTACTTCTCGATCATCTTCTTGACCATCTGTCCACCGACAGAACCTGCCTGAGCAGATGTGAGGTTTCCGTTGTATTCGCCAAGAGTTACGCCAACTTCGCTTGCGGCTTCCATCTTGAATTTGTTGAGTGCTTCCTGAGCTTCAGGAACTACGATTTTCTGTTTTCTGCTTGCCATAATTATTATTCTCCTCTTTAAGAGTTATCAGCTAAATTTTATATTTTAAAGGCTTGTACCTTAATACCGATGCTCTCGCAACGGTGGAGCTTTCGCTCTGTTTTTATTATAACCACCGCACGAATTTTTATAAGAGGAAAAATACAGTAATTTTTATGATTCTCAAACAGGTACTATCGGTAATTCCCGATACACGAGTAAAACGATCATTGATCCTGCTTTCTCGCTCTTGCTTTCTGCGGCAAAAATAGTATTTGCATATCAGGCAATCATATGCGCATTTATTTCAGGAATTTTATGTAAAAACGTATGATGATAAATTATCTGAGTTTTTTAAAAAAAATTCGTTAAGGGTATTGACAAATCTATTAAAATGATATATAATCTCATACGTGCTTCAAATGCTGCTATGGCTCAGTCGGTAGAGCGCGTCCTTGGTAAGGACGAGGTCCCCGGTCCGAATCCGGGTAGCAGCTCCAATCCCCAAAGATTTATCTTTGGGGATTTCCTTTTATATTTTCAATTTTCACTCTTCACTGAAACATCGTGGATTCGGAAGGTAATATATAATAGTGAACAGTGAAGAAGTAAAGAAATTTTTAATTACCTCAATAAACAACTGCAAAGAAGAACAAATGGGCTATATTCAGGTAAAATCAAGCATGGCATTCGATGCACTTTGCTTTATTCAAAAACAATCGCTTAATAACACAAAATGGATGAATGCAGATCAGATAAAAGAGATCCAATATATAAATGGCCTTTTGCCGAATGATTTCGGTTACGATCGTATCGGAATGTCAAACATCTGTTTAATAGTAAGTACTTATCTTGACAGTGATCCCGAACAATTGACCTTAGATGACCTGATTCGTGTTTTCCGATATCCGGACAGAATTGAAGAAGCTGTCAAAGGAAGGATTAAGGACGGGTTTACGGCATCGTATTTATATCCGGTGTTGGATTGGCTGAAGAACAGATATGCCGAAGAATATGTAAAGAAGCTGACGGCACTCAAAAATATCTGCTTTGAAGATCTATATAAAGAACGCATTATGCCGTTGGTTCAAGCAGAAATAAAACAAATAAATGATCAGATCGGCAAATATGATGCTGAGTCGTTATTTAACAATATTTCCAAACTAAAAAATTCATCGAAGATAGACTGTGCAAATATTTATGTATCTTTTTTCAGTGCACCAACAGCCTTTACTTTGTACGGCGGATCGTTTTTAACTTGTTTTTGTCCGCCAAACTCGGTTGACTTTTATTCAATTATTGCACATGAATTGATGCACAGCTTTGCAAGTAATGAATTGACGAAGTTATATGAGGAGTATGTTGAAAGCAACGAATATCTGAAAAATCGGCATCGCGCCTTGATTGAGGATTATTATTCAGGTAACGAAGAAGAATTTGTTATGGCGGCAGAATATTATCTTTGCTATCTGTCCGGAAACTATACGAAAGAACAGTTGCTGTATAAAGCTAAAAACAGATATGGCGGAAATTGTCCTACATCTGTCTCTCTCTTTGAGCTGCTGTCCCGGGAATCGGATATTCCAACAAATTATAATGACTGGCTGATAAGCCAATTTCAAGAAAATAGAGTGTCCGTGACTGAGTGTTGATCTTCAGACATTTTTTGGTCAATATATACCGAAAAAAGCACTTGCATCGCAAGTGCTTTTTGGGGTGAAATTTGCCTGCACGGTTATTTCACAAACCCTCTTGAATATTCGGCGTTGATCTCGGCGATCTCTTTTTCTCCGTCGATGTAGGGCTTATATATCGTTTCGATATTTCCGCCGCCCTTGTTTTCACACCCGGAGCAGAATTCGCAGTCAGTTCCGCACATTCCGAGCGCCTCGAGAACGATTCTCTGCCGCTGTTCGGGCGTGGTGTCCTTGATCAGTATCGATTCCGGCTTTTTCTGATTATCAAAGCCGCTCTTTTCCTTTTTTCCGGGTTCTCTTCCCTGCTCTCTTCCCTGCTTTTTTTCCATATATATTATTCAGCTGTCTTTGATCTCAAGGATAGCTTTTTCCTTTCTTTTTACTTTAATTTCAAACAACAATATACGACATTCCGAGTCTTTAATTATTTTTTCCCGAAAGAAAAAAATATTACCCGATAGATGAAATTTCCTGTTGACAAACCGAATTTTCGGTGATACAATATAAAAGAACTTAAAGTTATTTTATTATTCAATCCGAAAAAAATTTAACATTGTAAAGTTGTATGAAAACAGCGGGAGATGAAATGTCATGAAAACCGAAAAAAATGAAGATAGAAAAACTTATATGTGTATAGATATGAAATCATTTTTCGCATCGGTAGAGTGTGTGCAGAGAGGTCTTGATCCCTTTAAAACAAATCTTGTTGTGGCAGACCCCGATAGGGGTGACGGAACGATCTGTCTTGCCGTTTCCCCTGCCATGAAAGCCCTGGGAGTGCCCGGAAGATGCCGTGTGTTTGAAATTCCGAAAAATATAGAATATATAAAAGCCAAACCGAGAATGTCGCTCTATCTTGAAAAATCGGCGCAGATATATTCGATATATCTGCAATATTTCTCACCCGACGATATACATGTTTATTCGATTGATGAAAGCTTTATAGATATATCGGGCTATCGCCTTTTATACCGCAAAAGCGACCGTGAGATCGCCGAAATGCTGCGCAATGCCGTATTTGAGCAGACAGGAATAACCGCTACGGTCGGCATCGGCAGTAACCTTTTCCTTGCAAAGGTTGCACTCGATATAATATCAAAAAATGCTCCCGACTATATAGGAATTCTCGATGATCGATCATTCAAAGAAAAGATCTCCCATCACAGACCGATTACCGACATATGGAATATCGGAAAAGGAACTGCAAAAAGGCTTGAGAAATTCGGAGTTTTTGATCTGGACGGAGTGGCAAATATGCCCGAAGATGTTCTTTACAGAACCTTCGGGGTGAATGCACGGTATCTTATCGATCACTCAAACGGAAAAGAGAGCTGTACCATATCCGATATAAAAAATTATGTTCCGAAAAGCTCTTCCCTTTCAAACAGTCAGGTACTGTTCAGAGATTACAGTTATGACGAAGCATGGCTTATAATGCACGAAATGGTTGAAAACATGGTGCTCAACATGGTGAAAAAGGGCTGTATAGTATCACTCTTTTCACTCTGCATATCATATTCCGGTCATATTGTAAAGCCATTTTCTGTATCCGAAAAGATATCCTTTCCGACATCGTCATACAAAAAGATAACTGAAATCTTTGACAGCTTTTACAGACGCAATCCAAGACGGGAACTTCCGATCAAACAGATAACAATTTCAATGGGCGGGCTTGAGAATGAAAGCAACAAGCCGATAACGCTTTTTGACGATATCGAATATGAGAGCAAGGAGCACTCACTTATGAAAACATTTATTGATATACATGAGCGTTTCGGAAAGAATGCCCTCATACGGGGAAGAGATCTTTGTGCTCATGCAACATTGCAGGAAAGAAATAAACTCATCGGAGGTCACAGAGGATAAAAGTTTGAAAAACAAGTTTTTCAAACACGGTTTTGTGGATTTCATCATCTAAACGACGATGATTTTGATTCGCAAAACCAGCCCCAATTTCCGAAGAAAGGAAGCTTTCGCAATGCGAAAGCTATGGTCATAAATATGAAAAAAGAACCTTCAACCACAGCAGACACAAACAAGCGTGCCGTTCAATTTGCATCATTTGATGCACTCTCCGGCTTTCACAAAGTGCTCGAATGTCAGACACGAAGAAAAGAACCGATGCCTGAGCTTTCTCAGAGTGACGAAGAGCTTTTATCAAGAAAGATCAATTCACTGAAAAAGGGTGATAAGATCAGGATAATTTATCATAACGGAGAAAAGCCGACATCACTCATCGGACATGTAAAGGAAATAGACCGTGTATTTTTTAAAATTAAGGTCGAAAAAAATGTCATAGATCTCAGTAAAATAATAAGAATACAATTATTATAATATTATCCTTCAAAAACCAAAACAAACCAATTTCAAAAGCTATAAAAAACAATATTCCGAATGTGCAGTGTTATGCTGTGCATTCGGAATTTTTTAAATACCGAAGGAATTTACGGACCTTTATTTCGTCACATTATCTGATAAATAAACATTTTTCAATATGAAAACATAAAATATTTATGGTTCTTTTGTTAAATATATCTTGACAATTTTAAAATACTATGTTACCATGTATATAGTAAACTAATATTTTACAATTAATTGTAAACTTGTTAGAAAAAGTGTCCTATCGATACGCTTTTTCATTTTTACAATCGGTAAATTTATAATTATTTAAGGAGGCATAATCAGTTATGCGAAAAAGGTTGACTCGACAAGATGTTTATAAAA
>CAZXAU010000014.1:0-59929 GCA_964638675.1 uncultured Lachnospiraceae bacterium | reverse complement strand
ACTGTTCGTAAACTCCGTCAACAACGCTTACAGAGCTTCCGTCGGCATGTCTCCAACCGTATACAAGATATCCGTTTTCAAAGCATATTGTGCCGTTTGCGGAAACCGTAACGATCGTAGCCTTACCGTTTGAAGTATCAAGAGAAGCATATTTGTTTGTTCCTGCATTTTCATAGAATCCGTTTGCAAGTACAAGACCGGTTTCGTCATTCCAGAAATACTGTTTCATACCGATAATAGCATCTCTTCCGGAGATTACAACATTTGTAATAGATGAAGCATAGTAAGTAATACCGTCATGGTCAAACCATCCGACATACTTTTCACCGTCTACAATGTAGTAAAGTTTTCCGTCTTCTGTTACAAATTCGCCCAAATTAGGTGTTACATATTCGGGATCTTTTGCACCGCATACTGTGCAAGCTCCGTCAACATAATTGTGTCCTGTTGCTGCTTCGCCTTCTTCGATGAAGCTTTCGCCGCAATCAAGGCAGGTGTATTCCAAATATTCGGGATCATCACAGTCAGCAGGTGTTGAATCTGTAAGAACGCAACGGTGAGCAACACCGAGAACTGCCGGGAACTGCGAAACATGAATGCTTTCAGCCGTAAGATAGCTTTCTGCGCTGAGAGAGAGAGTATTGAATGTGTTATAAGTTCCGAGGAAATAGTATGAAGCCGTTCCATTTACTGTAAGTTCGGTCTTCCATGTTCCTAATGTCTCATCGTATATCCAAACAGCTGAAGGAGCTTCGGTTGTGAATACAGTATTCTTATATGTTCCCGAAACAACTGCATCAAGATATGTCTTTGTTTCGCCGTTCATGAAGTAGAGAAGGTATCCGCCGTCAACTGTTTCAACATAAACCTTGACTGCCTCTGTCGGTTTTTCGGTAGTCGCAAAATAGTATCCGTTCATTTTTCCGTTGAGGTAGAGAACCTTTCCGAGCTTGTTCTGATAAACAGCAAGAACAAATGCTTTTCCCTCTTCGGGAGCATATGCGGTAACGATCGCCTTGTCATAAACGACCTCATCGCAACGTGTGCATTTGCCGTCTACAAAGTCATGACCCAATGCTTCTATGATTTCTACCTTTGTTTCACCGCAAGCACATGTGCGTGCCAGCTTACCGCTTTCTGTACATGTGGGAGCTACGGTAACAACACCGTCGTCCCATTCGTGTGTGTGGTCGCCTTCTGCCTGTGCAGATTCAAGAGTAACAACAGGGCAGGTCTTTGCTGTTCCGATCTGATATGAACGCATGTCCTGAGGAACTTTATTGTTGACATAAGGTGTCAGATATCTTGTAAAGGATGTTGTGTTGTACTGGAAGTATTTTACTCCGTCAACTTCAGTGTATATCCAGCTTGACGAAGTTGTTCCGAATCTTACGCCGTTGTTTGTATTTGTAGCGTACAGATAATTGCCGTCTGCGTCTGTAATTTCATATGTCTCGGGAGCGACAAGTGTAACGGTAAGAAGAGTTGCAACTTCTTTATCGGTCGTAAGAGTCGGCTGATTTGTAGCTTTAACAAGATAGTATTTTACATCGTTATGCGTGAATACTACATAATATTCTCCGCTTGCGTATGTTCCTTCAACTTCGGGCTGTTCCTCGCCGCAGTTTTCGCAAACTCCGTCAACATAGCTGTGACCTGTGCTTGCAATAGAAGATGTCTTTGTCTCGCCGCAGGCTGTACATGTAAATGTTGTTTCGCCGTTCTCTGTGCATGTCGGCTCTGTTGTGACAACGCCGTCATCCCATGTATGTCCGAGTGCCTTGACAGTCACGGTTTTTGTATCGCCGCATTTTGAACATGTGTATATAATTTCACCGTTTTCATCGCATGTTGCTACGATAGTAGTCTCACCCTCATCCCATTCATGAGTGCATGAACCGGTCGAATCATCCTCGGCATATGTAAGTGTCAGAGACTGAATACCTACCTGGTTTGAGCTTGAGCTGAATGTGAACTGTACAGCTACAACGCCTTCGCCGAGATCGTCTGCCGAAAGAGTAAAGCTGCTTGATGTGATATCTGTTTTCGTGAAATTCACGCCGTCGGTAGATGTATGCAGGGTTATGGTCTGAGCCTTGGATCCCCACTGCTTACATACAAGCTCAACAGCTGTGATGGTCTTGCTGCCGTTTACCACGCAAGTAACCGACTGACCCTTGGTAACAGGCATATTGGTGATTGTGCCGCTCTGTCTGTCAGCACTTTTGAATGTTACAGTTGCTTCATCGTAATCAACGACATGTGAAATATAAGAGGATGACCATGAGCTGAATCCTTCGATTGCAGTAAAGTCGAATGTGACATCTTTGCTCATTGCCGATGACGAAAACATCGTCACTGCCGCAAGAGCCACGATCATTGTCAATGACAGAATCAAAGCAAGACTGGTTTTGAAATTCTTTTTCATAAAATAATCCTTTCAAAATAATATTTTACAAATTTATATTCTGATGGAACCATATATCCTGTATGTTATACAAGATAGCTTTACTAATACAAAACAACTCTTTCGTATCATGAAGGAGTTGTTTTGTTTTCAAGTCTTTACGACCTGTAGATTATTCGATTATGCGTGAACCTTTTTTGTTACAACAGCAATACCGAATACAGCTACGATTGCCGCAAGAGCGAACCATACAGAAGCGTCCGAAGTTACAGGAGGTTCGGGAGTAACAGGAGTAACAGGAGCTACAGTTGCTTCTTCTACTGCGAAGAAGCATGCTTCGTATGCACCCATATTTGTGTATGTTTCTGTGTAGCCGTATGTATAGATCTGGCCGTTATAATATTCAAGTGCCTGTTTTTTGGTGCTGCCGTCAGCGCCGGTATACAGAGCGTTAACGCTTGAGATCATGTTTGTTCCGTCAACAACAACCATTTTCCAGAGTGCAAGATCGCTTGCAGTATCTTCGAGAGTTGTGGAGCTGCCTGTTTCGCCCGATGTCAGATATTTTCCGTCTTCGGATACGAGGTAGAACTGTCCATTTTCTGCTTCGACATAGCTGAGAACGAGATAGCTGTCTGAATTTACGATTTCAGTGCCTGCTGTTGCAGTTCCCTTGAAACCCTTTGTTCCGGCTTCGCTTGTAATAGCATATCCGCCGATTGTGATAACATATTTTGCGTTATTCTTGATCTCGGAAACTTCGACCTTTGAAATTGTCTTGATGCCGCATACTGTGCACTCACCGTTTACCATGTTGTGACCGGTAGCGGGAATAGCCTGTGTGGTTGTAGTTCCGCACTTCGAGCATGTCAGAGTCTTGACGCCTGCTTCGGTGCATGTTGCGGGAACGGTAACAGCCTCGGTATATGTGTGTTCGCATGTGGGGGCTGAAGATTCATCATCACATGTAAGTGTAAGGGACTTGATACCGATCTGGTTTCTTGCCTTTGCAAATGTAAACTTTATAGCTGTAACTCCCTCGCCGATATTGTCTGCCGAGAGAGAAAATGTTGCAGACTCAATGCCCGTCTCTGTAAAGTTTGTCCCGTCAACAGATGTGTTAAGAATGATCGTCTGTTCTTTGGTGTTCCACTGTACGCATTCCAGCTCAACGCCGGTAATGAACATTCCCTCGTTTACTGTGCAAATGATTTCAGCGTTATCAGTAGCCTTATTTCTGATTACAGGCATAGTAGTTATGTTATTAGCCTGTCTGTCAGCACTTGTAAATACTACGGTTGCCTCGTCATTGCTGACAATATGCTCGGAATAAGCACTATCCCATGAGCTGAAATCCTCAATTGCCGTAAAGTCGAATGAAACTTCTTTGCTTGCCGCAGAAGAAGACATGACCATCACTGCTGCGAGTGAAACGATCATTGCGATTGTGAGAAAAACCGAAATAATTCTTGATGAATTTTTCATTTCTGCCTCCGTTTTTATTGATGCCCTAAGCACCATTTTTCAATATTTTATCACATTTTCTTCGCAATTTCAAGTATAAATTTTCATTTAGAATAAAATCAGCGTAAAAAAAACTCCCCGGTTTTTTAAAAAACTCGGGAAGTTTGCACAAAAAGATCTCATCCGTTTTTGGCGGTAATAAAAATACTGTAAGTCCGGTCATCGTTCATCACGATTCTGATCTCTGCATATTTATAATTCTCTGCCACATCTACATTGAGTTTCTTCACATCTGACATAAGTGTCAGCCCCTTGTATCGGATTTCTCCGCTTTCGCTGTCCAATATAATGTCAGGTTCTCCGTTTTGCGAATCGTGATCGAAATAAATCATGCTTTTTGTACCATCGGTATAAATTTTGCCTGATGAATACGCCGCATTTTTTATTGCCCTTTCAGTCTGCACTATCCGTCTTGTTTCAATCGTAAAGGAATATTCGCCGCTGTTGACCTGTGTAACAAATGTAAGCAGACCTATAGATGCCAGCACAACAATACCGAATATTGCAACCGATGTTATAAGCTCAACAAGCGTAGCACCTCTGTTATCGGCTTTGATACCGCTTTTTTTTGATGTAATAGCTCTCATGATTCATCATCCTCCTCAGAAGATTCGTTTGAAGCTGTATCGGGTGATATCGTTGTTACATTATAATGATCGAAAACGATCTCTTTAACCTTTCCGTTTTCTACCTTGAGTACAATATCGGTACTGACCGAAACACTTCCCTTTTCAGCTGTCACATCTTTTATAACAATTCTTCCCGATCGTCCGTTCTCAAGCTCATAGATCGCCTCAAATCCGGGTACATTGTTATCCATAAGGTTGCCCTTGATGAATACTTGTTCGCCATCAGGTGATTCGGGCTGTTCAAGAATCGCTTCGATATGGTACTCTGTTCCAGAAAGAGGATAATAGTACTCATCAGCTAATCCCTTTATCGAAAACAAGTAGTTTTTCTGCTCTGTGCCGGACAGTGATGAAATATCATCATCAACAAAATACGCCCTGAGTGTTCCGAGGACTTTATTCAAAGCTGAATCGCATTCAATATAATCGGAACTTTCAACAATACTGTTGCCTGTCATGACCGCCGTATTGAGAGACAGATAAGCTACTCCGCTGAACAAGAGCGAAATAACCATCAGTATCACCATTACGTAATACATTCCCGAGCCTTTATCCGATAAATATCTCTTTGAATTTTTCACGGGACATACACCCCTTTCAGCGAAATATCATCTTCTGTATCGTCAGATGTGCCGCCGTCATAGGTCAGAATGAATTCGATATATGCCGTTATGGTTTCTCCGCCGCTCTTTATACATTTTTTCTCAATAGTCATAGTAATCACCGTATCATCTCCAAGCTCGTCTGCAACCAATAAATACACCGCCTTTTCACTCAGGGAATCATCGGCATATTCTTCCGCACTCATAAGTATGATATCTCCGAATTTTCCGGTTGCCTTGACCCTTTCAAGCTCGTTGACAAGTATACGGTTGACAGCTGCCCTTCTTCTTAATTGTGCATCCGACTGTGCAACCGAAAGAAATCCGGAACACACCGGCAAGACTGCAAGTGCGAGAATGACAGCCGCAACGACAACATCTATAAACGAAAATCCTTTATCGTTTGACATGCTTTTCATATTCCGAACTCCTTTGCTTGTTTTTTTATCGGTAAGGGCGATTACACGGAGAAACTCCTGTAGGAATATTTCCCGTCAATCATAAACTTTAGCCTATTTAATGCAGACAAAAGTGAAGAGTTTTTTCATTCTTAACTATGTCTTATTATTGATTCAGCCGAAAATGTTATCAACACCTATATCAAACATTCCGTCCGGAATTACAGGAGGAAGATAATCGGCATTCTGTCCGATAACATAGTATCTGCGTAAAACCATACTTCCCGATATCCTGCCGTTGCTGATTGAAACACTTATTGTCACGATTGACGCAGGGTACTGTGATCCGGTCTTGTTGTCTTCATTAAAAAAGTTGATGAGCTCTTTGAGGCCTTCATAATCGGTTTCATAAGGCACAGTCACATATTGAGCACACAGTGTGTGCCCGCTCGACATTGTGTAAAGCGAATAGTCGGCTCCAACACTGAGTGAGGAAATATGATATCCGAGCTCTTGTTCAAGATAGTTGGCATAGATCAGTTCATCTTCGACTTTGATCTCAACCGGAAAGACCGAAAGGATCTGTTCAACATCTTTCTTCATGTCCTCGGTTTCTTTCTTGAAAATATCTTCATTTACATGATAATAAGATAACTTTGCATATGCCTGCTCCGAAAGCTTTATGTCCTTTTCGAGCTTCTCGTTTTCCTCTACCGTAGGGGAATAAATTGAAGAATATACATAAACGATCGAAGCAATACCGGCAATAACAAGGAGGATCGCAACTATCCATTTAATACTGTTTATTTTCATGAATACTCCTCCTTATTCTTTTGTAGCGTCAGGCTCTGCCGGAATTTCAAACTGACCCGTATATTTCATGCTGACACTTATGCTTACACTCATACCCTCTGACTTGTCGGTGCCAACGTCAGAGATCTTTTTGATTCTGAACAGATCAAAGAAGTCGATGCTTCCGTCATCAAGACCCTTTCTTATGTCATCGTCGCTGAGGGTCTTATATTTGCTGTCAAGATTCTTATGGTTGAGAGTTCCGTCTTTATTTATATAATCCCCGACCGATATGCCGAAATAATTAAACAGATCTTTCTGATCAAGAAGTTCTGTCAGATCGAAAGTGAGCCAATCCTTGCCCTCAAGATTTGTTTTGATAAGGTCATACTGGCTGTCGGTAATCGTTACAAAATCATCATCTTCTACTGAAATATCACCGAAGGTAAACGAATTTGAAACACTTATGAGATCGATCGACTTCATTTCCCTCAAGGTCATGATCACATACGCCGCCTCATATCTCGAGTCAACCGTTATAGTCATCGAAACGCCGTCTTCCGAAATCGATATACGCGATGTCTTGAATGAACTCGGCATTTTTCTTTCAAATTCTTCCATAAAGTAAACAAGCTTGTCGTTTTTGGTGTAAATATAGTTGTTTATTCCATTTATCTCGTTACGTATCTTCACCCATTTTTCATGCTCATTATAGTAGGTGTTCGACGACGAAAGAGCTTTGATCTTATCATTCAGCTCTGCGTACTGCTGTTTGAGGCTCGAATTGCGTGACCGAGGTATGAACCACAAACAAACAGCCACCGCAATGCATATGGCAAAGATCGCTCCTCCGATGAGCATAAGCAACGACTGAAATCCCGAATCCCTGAACACTTCAATTGCAGGGGCCGCAAGCTCGGCTCTCTTATCGGTAAAATCGATCGGCTGTATTACACTTCCTATACATACAGAATAATTCGGAAACAGAGCCGCATCTGCGGCATTCTTTGTACCGCAAATATTTTTGCCGGCGGTATTGAATGAGATCTCTTCAACTTCCATTCCGATCTTTTGAGAGATCAACTCACTCATTCCCTCAAAACAACCGCCAAAACCTAAAATGTATACCTTGTATTCAGCGTTTGCATTTTCGGGGAAATTTGAAAAATAGTCCATCGATCTTATGAGTGCCGAAGCGAACATCTCCATTCCGTCAGACCTTGCTTCAACAGATGTCTTAGGATCATCTTTTATATCAGATATATCGGATGTTAATACTCCGGTATCTTCATCATCGTGAGCATCTTTTTCTCCCTTGCCGCTGTCAGCGTCGCCAAATGCGATGAACTCTTCCCATGTCATATGTCCATCTGTTGTATGATCGCCACCGGCAACTGAAGTGCCGCCTTTGCTTGTCTTTTTATTTTTTAAAAGCTCCTTCTCGGACTCGTTTGCCATGCATCCTGCATTTACAAAATTCATGACATTGAAAACGCCGTCGCCCTCTGTACCGCTTTGTAAACATGTCAATGCCGAAGCCGACAGGTCATACTCCTCACATGCTGTCTTAAGAAGACGTCCATAACCGATCGAAATACATCTCTGAAGCTTTTCAGCCCCGTTCTTGACAAAATTAATTGTTGTACCCGACGATGAAAGAGATACATACACATTCACAACATCAGGATTTTCCTGAGAAGAATTGAAATTTCTGTCATAAGCCTTAACGAATTGAAAGACACTGTTTCCGGCATAATCGATCATTCTGACCTTAAGATTCAATGCGGCAGCAAGTGTATAATATGAAATAATGATATCAAGCGGTATTGCACAGACCGATAAACGCATATGCTTTCCGCTGTTATCCGAGAAGACTTCTATGACCCGGTGAACCATCTTATAGTTACTGACATCTATAGGAAAATAATCGGATGAATTCGTCTGCAAAAGTGTATCGATCTTTGATGTGCTTATTGCAGGGATCACTATTTCACGGTTGAGCAATCTTCCTGTATTGACTGAAAAAACAACACTTTCTGCCGTAACATTATTCTGTTTACAGGCAAGCTTGAAATTCTCGGTAAATATATCCGATACTTTGATACATCCGTTTTCCGAAACGGTATCAAAGGGTGTGTCAATTACAAAACACTTTTCGACTACCGGATTTTTTTTGTATGACTTGAGCTGTACTGCAAAGCTCAGTCCGTTGTCTACATAAAGACACAACACCTTTTGCGTAGGTAATAATCCTTTCATGATAATAGATCGGCTTTGCCGCCGTTTCCTCTCTTCTGAATTTTATATTTTTGATCTGATATGTCAGTTCGGTCTGATTTCAAAAGTTGATTACCGAAAAAACCGATAACTGATAACAGACCCGAAATAAGATGTCATATTCTGATAAGTGAAATATATGCCGATATGATCTTCTCACCCCATACAGCGGCAATATATACACCGATCGCAAGATAGGGTCCCATTGCGAGAACCGCTCCCTCTCCATGCACCTTCATGCGGATAAGGTGAACCACTGATCCCACAACGCATCCGATGAAAAGTGCAAGAATTGCACACTTCCATCCTATAAGCAGACCGCATGCCGCCATCATTTTCACATCTCCGAACCCGATTGCTCTCCCTTTCGATGCATAAAACATGATCGCAAGCGGAAGACTGACGACGAAAAATCCGATAACATACAGACATATATCTTCGATTGAAAATATTGCTCTTATCACTCCGAGAGTAAATATAAAGACATTCACCCTGAAAGGAATCTCGTAGGTTCTGAAATCTACCGTAAATATGACGCAGAGTGCACATGTGAGAAAACAACATATCACCGCATAAATCACGGAATCTGCGAAAAAGCCTGCAATTCCCGAAAGAAGCGACGCAAAGAAAATTGTGAGAAAAGTAATCTTTTTATTCTTTTTTGCTTTTTTTATCGAGCCTTTTATGTCTTTTCCCTCAGGGAAATAGTATCCGAGCACAGCAAGCTGAAAACCGAGAGCTCCTGCAATCAGTGCGCACGAAATAAGTTGTATAATTCTTACTACCATCGTTTACCTGCCGTTTTTCTCTTTTCATGCAATATGACCGTACATTTCAAACATAGGCAGAAGTACAGCGAAGACAATGAATACCACACCCAGAGCCATAACCAGCAGTATAAGCGGCTCAAGCAGGGACATGAGAGACGCTATCATATGCTCGGTTTCCTCATCATAATACTGTGCGATCCTGTCGAGCATGTTTTCAAGATCTCCCGTTTCTTCTCCGATTCCGATCATATGAGAAACGAGAGGCGGAAACGAAGCACCCATTTCTACTCCTGAGGCAAGAGGTGTACCAACCGAAACCTCAGTTTTTGCCCTTTGGATTGATTCCTTGAAATATATATTGTTCAGATTGTCCGCACAGATATCGAGAGTGTCAATAAGCGGAAGTCCTGCCGACAAAAGTGTTGAACAGGTTCTTGCAAATAAGGCACTTTCGGTTTTGACCTTCATTTTCCCGAATATCGGTGCCTTTATTGCAAGCTTACCGTATATATGTTTTCCAAGCGATGTTTTTCCGAAAAGCTTGAGTGCAACAACTATTGCGATCACAATAAGAATAGCAAGCCACCAGTATTCCACAAGCCAGTCACTGATAGCCATAAGCACTCTTGTTACACCGGGAAGGTCAGCACCGGCATTTTCAAATATGTCTTTGAATTGGGGAAGAACAAATGTCATCATAAAAATCACAGCCGCTACTATAAGTGCGACGATAAAGGATGGATAGATCATCGCCCTCTTTACAGCCGATATTGTTCTGTTTCTGCTTTCAAAATAGTCTGCAAGCCTTTTGAATGCAATCTCAAGGTTACCCGATGCCTCTCCCGCTTTTGTCATGCTTATCATGATATCGGGGAATATATCGGAGCCCTGTTTTTTTAATGACTCTGAGAAAGTCTCTCCTTTTTCTATCTCAAGCCTGCAGTCAGCTATTGCTTTTTTCAGGCGTTTATTCTCTGTCTGTATCGAAAGCAACTGCAGAGCATCAGAAATCGGAACTCCTGCCGCTATAATACTGACAAACTGTCTGCAAAAGACGCTCAGATCACGGTCTTTGACCTTATTTGTAAATGGAAGATCTATGTCTTTCGACATTATCCCCTGCTCTTTATATTCAACAAGAATATATCCGTCATGCTTTACCAGTATCTTGAGATGTTCCGGGTCATCGGCAAACATACTTGCCTTTTTTCTCTTGCCGTATCTGTCAACGGCAATATATCCGTATGTCGGCATATTTATGCCCTCCGTTTAATTTCTCTGATTATTTACAGCTCCATTCTCGCATTAACATGGCTGAGATCATGAGCATAAGCTCTCACAACATCTGAGGCGATCATTCCGCTCTTCCAAAGTGAGACCAGGTGATCGTCAAGAGTCTGCATTCCGAATTTCTGTCCGGTCTGTATTGAAGACTGAATCTGAAATGATTTATTTTCTCTTATCAGATTTCTTATGGCGTTGGTGGTGACAAGCACTTCATACGCTGCCGTCCTGCTTCCCCTAGTGGTCGGAACAAGGCACTGACATACAATACTGTTCAGAACTCCTGAAAGCTGGATTCTGATCTGCTCCTGCTGGTCTGCCGGGAAGGCGTCAATAATTCTGTCTATGGTCATTGATGCACTGTTTGTGTGAAGTGTAGCCAGAACAAGATGCCCGGTTTCAGCAGCCGATATTGCGGTCGAAATCGTTTCAAGGTCACGCATTTCTCCGACAAGGATCACATCTGGATCCTGACGCAGGGCAGCTCTGAGTGCACTTGAAAATGACTTGCTGTCTATCCCTATTTCCCTTTGATGGATAGTGCACATCTTCTGCTCGTGAATATATTCTATAGGGTCTTCAAGTGTGATTATATGTTTTTTTTCGGTAGTATTGAGCTCGTTTATCAAAGCCGCCAGAGTAGTGGATTTTCCATGACCCGTAGGTCCTGTGACAAGAACCATTCCCTGTCTTGCATGCACCGCTTTTATAAGTGCTTGCGGTGTGCGACAGTATGCAGTTGTAGGAACCGAATAAGGCAGAATACGAAGTGCAACGGCAATTCTGCCGCTCTCCATATAAACATTACAGCGAAGACGTGCAATTTCTCCGAATGAATATGCAAAATCGGCTTCCCCGTTTTCTTCAAACATTTCCCTTGATCTTGCCGTCAGGATCTCGCCGGAAAGCGAAGCAAGATCGTCGTTCGTAAGAATCTCCGAATCGATCTCGTATATTTTTCCGTCTATACGAACCTGAACCGGTCTTCCGACTGTAAGGTGCACGTCCGATGCATGCAATTCTATTGATTTTTCAAGTACTTCTGTCATGTTCTTTGACATATTTGAAAATGTCCTTTCCGTGCATATTTCAGCTTTGATTTCTTGGCAGGTACCGTACCCGGTTTAATTAATTCATTCTTCAAAGGATATCGGAAGGATCTCCTTGAATGCCGTAATTCCCTCTTCGACAAGCCTTACAGCACTCATCCGGAGTGTGAACATCCCCTCCTTCATCGCCTGCTCCTTGATATCATCGGCTGTTTCTTTGTGGCTTATCATGTTTTTGATCTTTGGTGAAACCTCAAGTATCTCGAACACTGCGATACGCCCGTAAAATCCTGTATTATTGCAACGTGGGCAACCTACAGGATCATACACCCACATTTCCTTTGAAGGATCAAGTTGCATCCACTCGAGCTCATGTATCTCGGCTCTTCTCTTTCGTTTACAGTATTTGCAAAGCCTTCTTACAAGTCGCTGTGCAATGATGCCTACGACCGAATCGGCTATAAGGTAACTGTCAATCCCCATATCTATAAGACGTGTAACCGAGCTTGCCGAGTTGTTTGTATGCAGTGTACTGACAACAAGGTGACCTGTGATAGCCGCCTGTGTGGCAATCAGTGCCGTCTCGCCGTCACGAATCTCTCCTATCATTATGATATCCGGGTCCTGACGGAGTATTGAACGCAATGCCGAGGCAAATGTCATGTTTGCTTTTGCATTGACCTGAACCTGATTGATTCCCTCGATATTTGCCTCGACCGGGTCTTCAACCGTGATTATATTTACATTTTCTTTATTCAGCTCGGAAAGTGCAGTATACAGCGTGGTGGATTTACCGCTTCCCGTAGGTCCTGTTACAAGCACTATGCCATGCGGATTTGAAAGAATATGATTGAATTTCTCCAGATCATCAGCCATCATTCCGAGCGTAGATTTGTCACGAAGCAGATTCTTTTTCACCTGCAAACGCATGACACATTTTTCACCGTATGCAGTCGGAATTGTTGACACACGTATATCATACTCACGTCTGTCGACTTCGCAGGTCATTCTTCCGTCCTGAGGTTTTCTTTTTTCGGAAATATCCATATCCGAAATAACCTTGATTCTTGCAATTATTGCACTTGAAAGCTGGCTCGCATATTTCATTTTGTTGTACAGAACACCGTCTATTCTGTATCTTATTCTGACAAAGTCCCGGAGTGCTTCGACATGAATATCGGATGCACGCTGTCTTGCCGCCTGCTCTATCATGGTGTTGACAAGATAAACGATAGGAGAATTGGTGACATCGCTGTCATCAATGCTCACAGGCTGTTCAAGCTTTTCCCTTTCTTTGGTATAGGATTCCGCTATGCTCCTTGCCTCTTCATTCCCGTAATACCTGTCTATCGTCGCCATTATGTCGGACGCTGTCGCTATAAACGGCTCGACATTCATATTCGTCAGGATAGCAATATCGTCGATCGCCACCATATCCATAGGATTTGCCATGGCAAGCATCAGAGTTCCGTCAGAATCTTTTATCCTGAAAGGCATCACCACACGCTTTTTCAGCAAATTCGGATCTACCAGATTCAGGATCTCCTCATCAATATCAATTCCGGCCATAACCGTAATGGGAATATCTGTCTTTTCGGCATATGCCTCGGCTATAGATTCCTCACCTGCATAGCCACGCTCAATAAGTATCTCCGACTCTGTCTTTCCTGTACTCAGTGCAACAGACAATACGGTTTCAAGCTGTTCTTTTGTTATAACAAAATTATCAAAAAGTATCTCTGAGATCTTCTTTTTGGATTTATTCACAATATTTCCTCTCAATTCAGGAATTTACAGGCAGTGACTGATAAAATGATAAAATCTGCCCATTATCACGGTCATTATACAACATAAAAAGCCATTTGTCAAGTGCAGAAAATGACAATGGCTGTATTTAAAATGAATATTATGTAAAAAAAGTGCTCTGCTATAATTATACATTATATATTTGGAAATATTTTTGTTACATTCCGTCGATCTCTTCAAGACCAGAATACTTCTCCGACATACTCACGATCTCACCAAACAGAGTGTCGTCTGCATTGCAGTAGACCGCCGAGTGCGAATATGTTTCTTCATATTCTATATAGCATATATTTCCCCTGTCCATATTAGCAGTCAGATTCGTTACAGCAACTCCGCCGAACCTTTTCACCTTGTCTGCACGCTGAACACAAACCACTTTATTAAAGGGAATGCAGACCCTCACATTAGTTATATTATGTCTGCCCTTTGTTGTATAAATATAAAGCTTCGGATAGACACTTATATCATCACGTCTTTCATCTATCGCAATTTCAAATCCGCCCGAAAGATATCTGTCGTAAATCGCAACCGCAGTAACAAGGCATATCACTCCGAAAAATTGAAATACCGCCGAGTACGAAAGACCCGAAAGACCTGTCATCAGCAAAAGCACACCTGATATTAAAAGTAAAAAGATCACAGTATATATTTTTCTTTTGTTTTGTTTGATTTTGTATACTCTCATTTTTTCTCCTGAATAACGTTTCACGGTATTAAATTTGGGAACAGGGATCAGTAATAAGTAAAAGTAAAAAGCATATCATTTCAATTTCAGCTCTTCAACTCAAAAATATAGTTTTCAATTCCCCGAACAATACTTGATATCCGTGCATATAATATGAATAAGATTCAAAGTGAAAGAAGGTATCTTATGGAAATTGACGCAAACAAGCTTCAAAAGCTGTCTCAGCTTTCGGATAAAGATTTTGCACAGCTTATCAAGGAAGCACTGATATCCGCCGGGTGCAGTGAAAATCAGGCAAAGTCTGCCGCAAATGTCGCTCCTATGATAAAAAACAAGCTAAAAAACGCGAACGAACGGGATATTGAAAGGATCGTCTCCTTCATAGGACAGAAGAACGCAAACGAAATACTTTCAAAGGTAAAGGACGATGACAAAAAATGAATCCCTCACCTGATATCACATCAATGCTCGGCTCTCTTCTTTCCGATCCTCAGATGCTTTCAAATGTTATAGGCATGGCATCAACGTTGAAGGAAAGCGGTTTGTTTGATACGCTTTTGGGGAACTTAGGTAATACTGACAGCGAAAAAGACGATGAGATCATCGAAGAGCGGTCAAACTCTGATGATTCCGGGATATCAGATCGAGATGATCCCGATTATACCGAAGACAGAGATGAAAAGGGAAATTCAAATAACGATAATAACAACAGTAATAATGAAGAAAACCGAAAAAGGTCAAAACCGCAAGGCGGATTCTTTGAAAGAAACAGTGCAGACAGAAACAGAATCGCTCTTATATCAGCATTGAAGCCATATCTGTCCCGGGAAAAATGTGAAAAAGCAGATATGCTTCTCACAATACTCGGAATTCTCAGCAGTATGTCAGCATTCAGAAAAAGAAACTGAGGGACCATATGTACAGCAGAAACTATTTATCCACAGACAATTATCCGATATTGCCGCCAGGCTACTCGGGCGTTGCCCTTCAACGGTATGCACACAATGCACCGGAAGGTGCAAACCCGGACGGCTCAGATTCTCTGCCGCGCCGACCGGTCTTTGAAGATGCGGCAGATATTGACGGGATAGATGACATGACATCAGATGAAAGCGACAGACGCTCCGGAAAAGAAAATGATTCAGCAGATTCGGAGAGACCGGATAGAAACGAAGAAAAAGAAAGCACCGGAAATAAAAAAATTCCGGCAGTCATACCTGATGAGCAAAGTGTCGGCAAATCCTCGCACGATGACATACTCATAGCCGGAATCATCATGCTATTGCTCAGTGAGGGAAAATGCGATGAGCTCACTCTCTTTCTGCTCGGATTTCTTCTGCTCTGAGTAATCCCGACAACTTATGCCATATAGAATCTCTGAGTGATTAAAAAGGTTCTGTTCCGGGGAATCCTTTTACAAAAAGATTCCCCGATAACTTTACCTGTATAATTTCACAAAAACCGATGTATTCCGAAACGATTTACTCAGGCTTTTCGAGCTTTGATAAATCAATTCCGGGGTTTACATATACAGATTCATCAATCGTAAATACCGTATCAAGAGTCTGATTTTCACTGAAGAATCCACAGTTATTGAGATAAAATCTGTTTCCGTCGACACCCCCGCCGTAATCCTGACGCTGTGCCTTTCTCGCTGTCGTATCGCCGGTGAGCTTCATACGATTCACGGGGAACCATCTTCCGCCCTTTGTCACTGCCCATTGATTTCCAAAATATACTCTGCGGAATCTGCTTCCGTTGACGTCTATGAAGCTCTCAAGGAAAGAATACGGTCCTTTGAAATATGTGTCAGTCTTCGGACGAAGGAAGGAACACAGAAGCTCCCATTTTCCGCTTTCCGGGAAGAAGAAGTATCCGGTAAACTCGGTTTTGCCGTTCCCTCTCGGAACTATGTGGCAGAGAAATTTGTATGTTTCGCCGGCTTTCCAATCGTATTCCATAAACGACTGTCCGCCCGAACCCTCATTTCCGAATTCTCCGGTCCAAACCTTATCATGCTTTTTGAGCACCTTTACCATATCATCCTCGGGGATCTCATTAGGGTCATCGGTGCTGTAGGGTGACCATATTGAAAATATGAGCTTGTGTACACCCTCATCGCAGACCTGCATTCCGAAATATCCGCCGTGGAAGCCTATTGCCATTCCGTATGTACCGTGCGGATCGTCACCCGGATTTATTGTAACTTCATTGTAGAACCATTCGACATCGTCTCCTGCATCCGAGATATCGTAACAGCAGTGTACCGAGGGACCTCTTCTTATCCAATAAAAATCCTTTTTATCGCTCTGCCTTGCATATGATGCCATTTCATCGTCCGAAATGCCTTCAACAGTGAGCGAATAGGGATGTGCGAATACCTTTCCGGTTCTTGAAACACCCTGAAGCTTGACTTCAACATAGCCCTTTGGTGCATCAATCTTTCCGAGGAATACCTTTTCGCTTCCCTTTTTGATCTCTATGATATTCGCCTCACCGCCGAGCGTCACCTTTACTGTCGAGTCTGCCTTTTGAGGTAAAATATCGAGATAAATATCAAGAGTTGCCGCAATTGCAGTCTTGAAATATACACTGTAAGAATATTTTTTGTTTGCCCATTTTTCCCAGCCGTCGGGTGTAATATTATCATTCTTTGACTGTGGCTTGTTGGTGATGAATGAGTTTCCGCCAAGCGGAACGGTTATGAATTTTTTGCTCATTTATTCATGCCCTTTCTTTTATTTATTTAAATCATGCTGAAATTTCAACACATAGCAGTTATTTAATTATTTGCATTATATTATGCCATTTCCGTCAGCAAAGCCCGGATCATCGGGTATGCAGCTGAAAACCAAAAACCGATACACTTTTGCCAAAATGCAAACTTTGCTTCACGAATCAAGCCGGCGGAATTCATCAGCCGGAGTACTGTATACAAATTCGGCAACGATATCTTCATCATCTCCTGTCGGGCTGGAATAATCGCAAATATTGAATCCAATTTCCCAGCCGATCGGCGGTTCGTCACACTCACAGTATACTGTGAGTTTTTTATATCCGCACAGATAAAAGGGAGATTCACCGTTTGCAACTCCGATTCTCTCCACACTTCCGGGCAGATAGATCCTTTCAAGCATAGGACAACCTATAAATGACTTAGTTTCAACCGACCTGACGCTTGACGGCAATTCGATCGATCTCAGCTTTATACAAGCTGAAAACGCACCTTCAGGAACGCTTTCTATATTTCCGAGCGAAATCTTTTCCAAAGACGCACAGTCATCAAAGGAATATCTGCCTATCCCGGTGCACCCTTCTGGCAGGACGAGCTCACGAATACTTCTGCATCTTGAAAACGCACCGTTTCCTATTTTTGTAATTCCCTGCGGGAGAGATATCTCCCTGAGTGAAAAGCATCCGCCGAAGACATATTCTCCGATCTCGTCAATACCGTCAGGAATATTTACGGCATAAAGCGACATGCTCTCATAGAATGCATATATTCCGAGATATTTTGCATCATCGGGCAGACGTACACTCAAAAGTGAACCGCACCCGACAAATGAATAGTCACCTATAGACTCAATTCCGTCTGAAACATATACATACCTGATAATGTCGTTTCCGTCAAAGGCATTGTCGGCTATTCCGACCACCTTACGACCGAGCTCATCTACAGACGGGATATACAGAAAATCATCATTGAATTTTCCGATTCCCGAAACGTTGACATTGCCGTTTTCATCTTCAGTATATTCGAGTCCCTCGGAAGGGGCATACCTGTATTTTTCACTTTTTCCGCAGTCAAGACAATCTCTGACGAATACAGCCTTTCCTTTTTCCATGCTCTCGATACGGAAAGCTGTCCACAGGTGTCCTTTTCCTTCATTGATGGCTCTGTTGCACGATACAAGAAAAATAGAACAAATCAGGACCGCCGCTGTCAGAATCAAAAGTCTTATAATCTTCTTCATTTTCAATTTTTTACTTTCTCCAAGCGGTGAAGATATTCTTCACATTTAACCTATGAATTATACTTTCGGGGGAGACTCCCTCAAGAGGCTCCCCCGAAAAACATTCGTCTGAATCACAGCATTTCGCGTTCGTTCATTTCGTACCTTGTCGAAATGATATCAAGATTACCGTTGAGCACTCTTATCTCATCTATCATCTTCTTTTCTGAGACTCCCTTTTTGAGTCTGATCTTATATGTGATCTGGAACATGCTTCCCATATTTGTAGTCTTGATTCTCTCAACCTCATTGAATGTTGTGTAACTTGCAAGAATTTCATCGAAAATTCCTTCATAGTCAAGCGATTCGGGAACAGTGATACGAAGTGCCTTGAGAGTAGCTCCCTCGGTCATTCCGATCTTTGTAAACGACATAAGAAGATTGAATATAACTATCAGAACAGTGAACATTAATCCGTATGCTATATACCCCATTCCGACAGTAACGCCGATAACAGTCGACATAAGAACATTTGTGATCTCTCTTGAATTTCCGTTTATCGAGCGGAAACGGATGATGCTGAAAAGTCCGGCAATCGCAAGTCCCGTTGTCAGGCTGTTTACAAGAAGCACCACGACCTCAACAACTGTGGGAAGCACAGCCACGGTCATTACAAAATTTCTGCTCGTCTGAGTATTTCTGAGAGAATATGTAAATGCAAGTATGGCACCGAATACAATTGCCGCAAGTGTGCAGAACAAGAAAACCTTTACATCTATCTTTGAGCTTACTTTCGCACTGTCAATAATACTTTCAAATATTTTATCCATGATTTTACCTCGTTATTATTTTTACAAATTCATTCATATTTATGACCATAGCTTTCGCATTGCGAAAGCTTCATTTTTTATGGAATTGGGGCTGGTTTTGCAATGCAAAATCGCCGCCGTTCCGGTGGCGAAAGCCACAAAACACTGTCTGAAAAATTTATTTTTCAGACTTTTTCTTTCCGGCATTTACCCCGGATACAAGAATATCAAGCGGAAGTTTGTATCGGTTGTATTGCCTGTATGCATTCCCGTATTTTGAGAATGATGCTTTCCTTATGTTCAATTCATCGAACACCTTGAGCATTTCGAGCGGTATCGACTCACCTGTTTTAAGCTCCAAAAGCACAAGACCTTCGGGCAAAAGTCTGTTTCCCTCAAATTCTCCGCGATACCCAAAATCCTCTGTATCCCAGCGTATATTGCGGTCAAATGTCATTCGAAGCGGCGAATCGGGGTCGCTCGATGCATATGATTCCCTCTCATAAGATACCTTCATCGCAGGACGAAGACCGCTGTACAGATCAAACATATGATCGATCTCCCTTGATATCTGTGACGGCTGTGCGATATCCTCACGGTCGACCAGATACTTATATGAGGAAAGATAATCCATAGATATCCTCCTTTTGTAAACGATCTTGTTGACCTTTCGTTTTATCTCACAGAAGGATTCGGAACTGTTCTTCGGTGGCTCATAAGTGCGAAGACGAAGTTTTTCCTTAAAAAACGGTTTTTCTATGCTCCGCCTTATAAGCAGAAAATCGGGGGTGTCGAAATATATATTGAAAATATGACTTTTCGGAAATATATCCGGAACAAAAGCATCTCCGACAAGCTTCATAAAGAGTTCGTATGTTTCCTCGTCAAAAAGATATTTTCTCTCGTATCTTTTCAAAAACAGGCTCTGGCTTCCCATCGCATTGATTTTCCTTTGGTTTCTTGAAGTTATGTGGTATTGTATTCTTATTTTGTGACACTGATGTGAACAACAGGCAATAAATCTGCAAAACTTATATTGTTTTTTTACAAAAAGAGCAATTTTTTTTATGACTGTCTATACGAAAATCAAAAAATACCGCAAACGCCCGTAAATATTGCTCATGCTTCAAGACATATGATAAACTCTTTTATTATATTATATGAAGCAATCGCCGCACGGTGTTTGAATATTTCGTATTCAACTCCGTCGCCCTCAAGCGAATCGGATATACTGCGAACTATTGAACAGGGAATTCTGTTGAGATAACAACTATGTGCAATGGCTGCACCTTCCATTTCACAGACATCGGCATCGAAAAGCTCTCTTATCCGTATCTTCTCCTGATGATCGGCAATGAATTTATCCCCCGATGCGATCCGTCCGACACTAACATTTATCTTTTTACCTTCATCATCGGTTATCTGTCCGATCTTCGGAACAAAGCATGGAATATCGATAATATTGATCCCCGAGATCATTCCCTTGGGGTCGCCGATGGCACTTGTGTCCATATCGTGCTGGAGTGCCGATGATGCGATCACGACATCCGTGCAGTGAAGCTCTTTTGCAAGTGCACCGCCGACGCCGCAGTTGATTATTATTTTAGGCGAAAAAGTGAGTATCATAGCCTCGGTGCAAACTGCCGCCGCAACCTTACCGATTCCCGAAACCGCAACAACAATTTCCTTTCCGCAGAAAGTTCCCGCTCTGAAGGTTATGCCCGAAACGGTTCTTATATCTGTTATTATGCTGTCTGCCAGAATTTTTTCGGCTTCTATATCCATCGCTGCAATTATTCCTATCATTCAAATACCTCCCCCTTATCGTCATATACGCACAAACGCATTATATCGTAATCGTCAAGCTCCAATCCTGATTTTGCCGAAAGTCCGTTTACGAGATGGACCGGATTTGCATAAGAATCGGGTCTTGCACACAGAATTGTGTTGATAAGAAGGCAGTCATCTTCGGCTGTTATATCATAAGATATAATATTCGGCGTGATATCGACATCGGTAAAGCCTTTTTTCGTCTTCTTGGTTATCATGATCTCACCGACAAACAGCTTTTTGAGCATTTCTTCGGTAAGTTCCTTATTGTAAAGCCTTATCTCATATTTTGAGCTGGCGATTGTGCTGAAATCTTTTACCCGGGCGTAGGCTCTGGTAAACTGCATATCATCGGGAAACTGCTCGTTCAGAGATGAGAGCAGGTCATTTTCGTCCATTGCTTTGAGCAACTTGATGTCAAGATATTCACATACACTCTCGCATCCGACCGACAGCGGCAGTGCAAACACCATTTTTGGGTGTGGGTTGAAGCCTTCCGAATAATATACAGGAATTTCTGCCCTTCCGAGAGCTCCCGTCATCGTCCTTATCAGGTCGAGATGGGAAATATATTTCATTCTTCCCTTTTTATAAAATTCAAGTCTTATTTTGTCCTGCACCATGTACATTTTCCTCCAAGCTTTGAAGCACCGCATCCTGAGCATTTTTCCTTGCAGTTCGGCGTTGTTACAGATTCATATGCCTTTTTTCTCTCAGACTTCAGGAAAGCTTTCGTAACGCCTATATCGATATTATCCCACGGAAGTATCTCGTCAAGTGAGGGTGCACGCCGTGAGTAAAAATCGATGTCCTCAGAGCAATCGGCGAATGCCTTTATCCACCTGTCGTAGTCAAAATACTCATCCCATGCATCGAATTTCAGTCCTAACTCATGAGCACGCAAAAGCACTTTTGACAGCTTTCTGTTTCCTCTTGCAAACGCCGCCTCGATATGTCCAACCTTTGCACTGTGCCATGTATATCTTATGTGTCTGTCCTTTATTTTTGAAGCGAGCAGTGCCTGTTTTCTTTCCTGCTCCTCAAAGCTGTCCTGCGCTTCCCACTGAAATGCAGTGAAAGGCTTTGGAATAAAGCAGGAAACGCTTATTGTTATCTGCGGATGCTTTCCCTTCGTGTGATTCGGATTAGCGTAATACTGATCGACCACCTTTTTTGAAAGCTCGGCGATTCCTTCTATATCCTCATCTGTCTCTGTCGGCAGTCCAGACATAAAATAGAGCTTGACATTGTTTTTGCCGTAATCAAATGCGACATTGCATGCCCTGAAAAGGTCTTCCTCGTATAAGTTTTTATTTATGGCGTCACGCAGTCGCTGAGTTCCCGCCTCGGGGGCAAATGTAATTCCGCTCTGACGCACACCCGATATTTTTTCCATGATCTCATGAGTGAAAGCATCTGCTCTTTGCGACGGAAGCGAAATGCTGATCTTTTTATCGTCAGTCCACTCAAGCAGTTCATCTGTCAGCTCGGACAGCTTCGTATAATCGGAAACGCTCAGGCTCAAAAGCGAAAGCTCGTCATATCCGGTATTTTTGAATATTTCCCTTGCCCTGCAATTCAGAACGTCCGGCGATGCTTCACGCACAGGACGGTATACCATTCCTGCCTGACAAAAACGGCATCCTCTGATGCATCCTCTGAATATCTCAAGGACTATTCTGTCGTGAACCGTTTCTATATACGGAATGACAGGCTTTGTCGGATAGTATACGCTGTCAAGATCTGATATTATACGCTTTTTTATCTTTTTCGGAACATCGGGATAGAGCGGCTCAAAGCTGCTTATTGTGCCGTCATCATTGTAATCGACCTTGTAGAGTGAGGGAACATAAAAGCCCTCGAGATGTGATGCCTCACGCAGAAATCTTTCTCTTGTATAATTTCCGCCATTTTTCATATCGGTGTAAAGCTTTGCAAGCTCAGGAAGCGCCTCCTCACCCTCTCCGATCGAGAATATATCGAAAAAGTCGGCAATCGGCTCGGCGTTATATGTACAAGGTCCTCCTCCGACAATTATAGGGCAGTCGTCTCCCCTTTGCTCGGATAAGAGCGGAATCCCTGCAAGAGATAGCATATTGATAACATTAGTATAACACAGCTCATATTGCAATGTAAATGAAACTATGTCAAAATCGGTGAGCGGATCCTGACTTTCAAGTGCGAAAAGCCTGATACCGTTTTCCCTCATCAGCTTTTCCATATCCTCTGCCGGAGCAAAGCATCTCTCACACCATATATCACTCTGTTCATTCAGAACACCGTAAAGTATCCTCATTCCGAGGTTCGACATTCCGATTTCATATGTATCAGGAAAGCAGAATGCCCAACGCAGCGATATATCAGTCTTGTTTTTTCTTATCTCGCCGTATTCACTGCCGATATATCTCCCCGGCTTCAGGACTTTTTTCAGTATTACATCTTTCTTCATACTCATTTTTATTCAATTCTTTCTCTTTATTTTTTCCTTAAAAACAGCGAAAACAGTAATGTCGGAATGCTCCCGAGCAAAAGTACCGCAAGAGTGTACAAAAGTCCGAGCTCTCCCGGATCCGCAAAAACGGCAAAAAGCAGTGAAATGAAAGCTCCCGATGCGGTCACAAAAAATCTGAGTCCCGAATCGATCTTCCATATGCCGTATGTCTTGACAGTACGGTAGAGTGAATCAAGAATTCCGTCAACTCCACGGAGGGTAACAATTCCGCTTTCAAGCTTGTCTGCCTTGTTGTCGGCATTGACACGAATTATTCCTATCGGAAATTTACCGCTTCCAAGCTCTTTTTCTATCATCTTTTCATTTATACATGGATCGCAGGTAAATACACCGAGATACTTTCCCTGCTTTTTCAATGCAAGCACCAGATCCGCCGCATTTTTGTCTATCCTGTATTCAAGGTAGACCTTTATAGCCGTTTTATGATCTACCGCCATATAAAGTATTTCAAACGGTGAAGACTCATTTTCCCCGTTGTGTATATTGTATCCGCAACCGCCTATATAGCCGGCAGATCCGAGATATACGCTTCTGCCGTCAACGCTTGCATGAAGTCCGTTTTTAGACACATCAATAATATCTACATTTTTGCTGACTTCTCCCGGAATCGAATCTGTGAACAGTTTTGCAGCAGGCGAACCTATCTTTGAATATACCGAAGCGATGATATAAAGCGAGTCGTCCATTTTATTGTCTTCATATATGTTGAATCCCTTAAGCTTTACATGTGACGGCTTGAATATCGTATTGTCATCGAAATAAAGCGCACATGCATCGCTGTACTCTTCAAAAGTCTTATCACCGATTATGGCAGATCTCTTTTTTGCCTGCGAAATCACCGTAACACCCGGGATCAATGAATAGATGAGATACATCGAGAGCGGCATTGTCATAAAAAGCGAAAAGATCGCATACGAAAAGGAAGTTCCGTATGAATGATCTATAAAGTATTTGTATACCCCGATGCCGATCGAAAAAAACAGAGATATCAGCGAAAGCGTATAAATGAGAGTCCTGTCACTGAGTTTGTACCTTGTCCTCGTCACAAATGACATTACAAAATCACAGCTTCTCACAGCAAGCGCTCTGTTGCCCTTTGATGACCTGAAAAGTTCTTTGGCACTTCCTCTGCCGAAGCTCTCAAGTGCGGTCTTCTCCTCTTCTCCGCTTATGACATTGAAAGTCCTGAGTTCGCATATACATTTAATAAGATCATATATACTTCCCGTGAGTCCGACAAAGGCGAACGGCGTCAGATACAGATTATACACAAACGAACCGTCATTTGCAACAGCGTCAGGCGTTATTATCAGAAAAATATAGTACACAAAAAGCAGTATTGCAGTCAATGAGAAAAATGAATTTATATCTGCCCTGCCTGCAAAAAAGCCAAATCCCCTGAAAAAACGCTTGTAGGAAAGTGCTGCGATAAATAAAAGCATCTGCAATGCACAAAGACCGACCAGTGCAGGATTATAATATATAATGAAGCGCGCCACAATGCTCTTTTGAAAAAACACGTAATACTCAAACAGTGCACAAATCATCAGAATTGCAACCGAAAGGATCAATTTCGTAATACAGGCTCTTTGCTCTGATCTATATTTCTTCGTCATCTCATTATTTTGAGAGCGTTCTATATATTCCATGCGGTTCTTGATTATTTTATGCTTTTCTATATTTCCTTTGAGCTCTCCGTACTTTGTGGGATTCTGTCTTTTCGCCTCTTCCTCCATTCCGAAAATAAGCAAAAGGTCGATATCCCCCTCAGAATCGTCTTTTTCACTCACGATATTTCGATCGGAATGTCCGCCCATTTCGATTTCGTTTTTCTTTTTCGACTTACGGGCATATTTAATGTCGCTTATGATGCGGTTTCTTTTTTCGATCTCTTCAACTTTGCCTTCACTTTCGATCCCGTATTCAGAAAGCAGATCAATGACATTGTCTTTTTTCTTTTTTTCCGCACTGTGCTCACCGAACTTACGTACAAATCTGTATACTTTTCTTCCGCCATTGTGATTATTATCACCGTCCTTCATATAGCTCACTTTCCTCCTTTCCGATTTCAGATCACACTCTGATTTATTTTAAACACAATCCTTATTTTGTCAGCTGTATTTATTATTTATTGTTTATATGCCTCTGGTATGCCGCCTCGCACAGCACTACGGCACAGGCACATGAAACATTGAGAGAGTTCACCTTTCCATACATATCAATCGATACCCTGAAGTCACATTTATCGAGAACGAGCTTTGAAATGCCCCTGCCCTCGCTTCCGAAAACAAAAGCCGAGCTGCCGGTCATATCGCAGGTTTTGATATTTTGTCCTCCTGCCTCGGCGGCATATATCCACAGTCCCTTCTTTTTCAGCTCATCTATAGCCGCCGCAATATTCGTAACCTTTGCTATACGCATATGCTCAAGCGCACCGGCTGACGATTTTGCCACAACCGAAGTTATACCTACGCCATGCCTTTTCGGAATGATCAGACCGTGTACGCCCGATATCTCACAGCATCTTATCATCGCCCCCAAATTTCCCGGATCCTCAATATTGTCGGCGATGACCACAAAAGGCTTTTCATTTTTTTCTTCGGCAAAACGCAATATATCGTCTATCGTGCAATATTCCTTAAAGCTGATACTTGCGGCAACTCCCTGATGGTTTCCGCCATTACAGAGTGAATCAAGCTTGCGTTTATCTACACTTACTATCGGTATTCCGAGAGAAATAGCCTTTGAAACTATCAGCGTGATTGACCCCTCTTTTTCGCCTTTTGCAACAAAAAGCTTGTCCGGGACCCTGCCCGAGCAGAGAACCTCCAGTACAGGATTTCTGCCGAAAATGACTCCGCTTTCCACGTCGGAGTCATTATCCCCGGCATTTTCTTTTTTTCTTCTCCTGAATTCCTCAGGCTCCCCGAATTTTTTTTCAGAGGAAAAACGAGAGTGAAGAGAATCTTTTCCGTTTTTGAATTTCTTATCTGTCATTGTTTTTTCCTTCCAATATTTATTACAACGGTATATTATAGCGGTATATATTATAACGGTAATATTCAATTGTGACTTATCAGATCATACGCCGCTTTATTTACTGCTCCGGCACCCATGAAAATATAGGTATCGTTCTCTTTCCCGTTTTTGATTATGTATTCAACAGCTTCTTCAAAGCTGTCTGTATATCTGGCACACGGTATCATTCCTGCAAGATCCTCGGCACTTACGCCGGTGTTGTTCACGGCTTCCCGTGCGGCATATGTATGGGTTATCAGAACCTCATCGCATTTTGACAGTTCCTGTGCGAACTCCCTGACGAACTTCGCCGTTCTCGTGTGGGTATGTGACTGAAATATGACAACGAGCCGGGAAACATTCATCTCACGTGCGGTCGCCACAGTGGTTCTGATCTCACCCGGATGATGGGCGTAATCGATGTAAACATCCCTTCCCCTGAATTGTCCGACAAGTTCAAACCGTCTGTCAATTCCCATAAAGCTTTCAAGTCCCTTTTTACAGAACTCAGCCGGTATCCCATTTTCATACGAAGAAGCAAAGGCAAAAAGTGCATTCGTCATGTTGTGCTTTCCGGGAATGCTCATACAAACACGTTCAAGCTTTTCACCGTGCCTCATTACATCAAAGCAATATCTTCCGTTCAGCGATTCAACATTGTCAGCATAATAATCGGCATTTGCATTGTCGGGGGATATAAATATTTTTTCGCCCGAAAAACCTATAACAGCCCTTTGGCAGTTTTCATCATCCATCAGCGTGAATACTTTATCTGCAGGAATGACCGACTTTGAAAATGAAGATATCAGCATGTCAAGATCTCTGAAATAATCGGTATGGTCGAGCTCGATATTCAGAATAAGTGCACTGGTAGGGAAAAAGCTAAGGAACGAATCGGTGTATTCGCACGCCTCGTAGATAAACCCATCTCCTTCTCCTATAGCATATGCATTTGAGATCGACGGCAGAACTGCACCGCAGCATAGTGTAGCGTCTGCGGCGGCGGCATCCGATATCGAATATATCATGGCAGTTGTCGTACTTTTTCCGTGAGTACCAGAGACACCTATTCTTGTTTTGTATTCCTTCATAAGCATTCCCAGAAACTCAGAGCGTGTAAAGCAAGGTATATTCAGCTCACGCACACGCATAAGCTCAGGATTGTCTTCATGTATTGCCGCAGTGTATACAACCGCATCCGGTGAAAACTCGTCTATATTTTCACGCTTAAGCGGAGTCCTCACACATATATTTTTATCTTTCAACCGCAGGACATTGTCGCTTTCTCCGTCATCATCAGATCCCGACACTCTGTATCCACGGTTGTCGGCAATCGCCGCAAGTGACGACATGGAAATTCCCCCGATACCGATAAAATGAATCGAGCGTATCTTTCCCATTGCATTCGGGAATATGCCTGCCTTAGAGCCTGTTATTGTATCATTTATATCCGGTGTTTGAGATTTTAACTTGAGTTCATCCGAATTCATTTTTCTCTGTCCTCCGATCATCTTTTCCGATTGTATTGTTTGTATTGTTCAGATTTGATTAATAACCGATCAACGGTTATTTTCAATTATGTTTTTAAGTTTATACATTTTTCTCAGAAAGCACAACAGCCCGGTATTATTATCTCCGTAGCCGACTCGGTGCACCAAATTATATTAATTTTTGTTCATATATTTTTTTAAAAAATTATACATAATATGTGTATTTTTTCCAAAAGATTTATGTATAATCACGTTCGTAGGAATCGATAGCGATCCCCTAAATATTATTCTTTCAAGAGGTATCACCATGGATATCACAAATATTAAAATCAGGAAGCTGTTTGACGATGATGGCCCGATGAAGGCAGTTGCTTCGGTCACATTTGATGACCAACTTGCTCTTCACGACATCAAGGTAATCAGTGCAAAAGACAAACTGTTCGTTGTTATGCCCAGCCGTAAAAATTCGGACGGAACATACCGCGATATAGTTCATCCCATCAACTCATCCTTCAGAGGTGTACTTGAGGGAGCTGTTCTCGAAGCTTACGAGATTGCTCTTGCACAGCAGGAAGCAGTAGAGGAATCTGCGGAAAACGATTTGGTTTGATTTTTCGCAAAATCACAACTTCTTGACATTAAACACGAACGCCGACAGGCGTTTGTGTTTTTTTACTATACAGATCTAAAATTGTTTAAAGATGGTCTTTCATAGATCATTTAATGATAAGCGGTTTCCTTTTCAGATATACATTCAACGCGGCACCGAGAAACAAGATCAGAACGCAATTGTAAATATACAGCATTGCAACGAGAATAAGACCGATACTTCCATACAGAATACTGTAATTTGAATAATGTCTCGCATACAGTTTAAAAAGTGAGGTATAAACCGTCCATGCAGTTGATGAAAACACAGAACCCGGAATAAGATTTATTGCTTTTTCATTTCCTGCCGCCATAAATTTATTTATAAAAAATATAATGACAGCAAAAAAAAGAGAAAAAAGCGGTGTGCGTATAAATTCGGGAGCATTAAAGCTGAAAAAATCGCTTGACAGCACAAAGCCGACCGAAAATGATATCATAAAAATAAAACCGAGAGTGAATGCAATTGAGCCGAGATACCTTGAAATAAGATTTCCGTTTTTTTCATGTCCGTAAATTCTCGAGAGTCCGCACGAGAGCGATCTCGCCCACTTTGAAGCAGACCAAATCATCGCCAGAAGAGTAAGTGAAAAAAGCGGTATGTCGCTTCCGAGAAGATGCTCTAAAAAATCGGCAGGCAGATTCTCAAAAACCTCAGGAAACAGATCTGTAAGTGTAAGAGAGAGTTCCCTGATCTTGTGTGGGAACAACACCTTTGCACTCATAAGCGAAAGCATCAGTAAGGGAGGAAACGAAAAAATTATATAATATGCTGTTTGCGCAGTGTAAAGATATATTCCGCTTGCCGAAAGAGATAAATATACCCTTTTGACTGTCGCTATCAGCTCTTTTGGCGTTTTCAATCGCATCACCTCTGTATGATATCACAGATTATCGGAATTGTCAATTTTTTTATGAATTTTTACAAAAAATACTTCTCTCGGTAATAATCCCGGCTTTGCCGTCCGACATAAAATATTATTCATCCGCAGAATATATTCTATGAATAAGATCGGATGAATATTAGTAAATATTATTTTTTATTTCCGGATAAATAATTTATATTTTTTTTATTTAGATATTTACATTTACGAAAAGATGTTGTATAATGAGGATGTATGGTTAAAATAACCGCTAATTGAAAAATCAATCATTCGGAGGAAAAGATTATATGGTTAAAGAAAATATGGATTTTCTCGAGAGCTGCGACCCGGAAGTCGGGAAGGCAGTCAGAGCTGAATTTGACCGTCAGCAAAGAGGACTGGAGCTCATAGCATCGGAAAACGTGGTTTCTAAGGCAGTGCTTGCCGCAAACTCAACTGTACTTACAAATAAATATGCAGAAGGATATCCCGGCAAACGCTACTACGGCGGATGTGAATGTGTGGACGTTGTTGAGAATATTGCGATAGAGCGTGCAAAACAGCTTTTCGGTGCAGAGCATGCAAATGTTCAGCCGCACTCAGGTGCTCAGGCAAACTGTGCCGTTTATTACGGACTTCTGAATTACGGTGATAAGGTGCTCGGAATGAATCTCGCACACGGCGGACATCTCTCACACGGCTCAGGCGTAAATATTTCGGGAAATTATTATCACTTTGAATCATACGGCGTAAATGACGAGGGATTTATCGACTATGATATGCTCGAAAAGAAAGCCCTTGAATATCAGCCCAAACTTATAGTTGCAGGAGCTTCAGCATACCCCCGTGCAATCGATTTCGAGCGTTTCGGCTATGTGGCAAAGAAATGCGGTGCACTTCTCATGGTTGATATGGCACATATTGCAGGACTTGTTGCTGCAGGACTGCATATGTCTCCCGTTCCCTACGCAGATGTTGTCACAACAACGACTCATAAGACACTTCGCGGACCGCGTGGAGGACTCATTCTCTGCAAGGAAGCACTTGCAAAGCAGATCAACAAGGGAATTTTTCCCGGAACTCAGGGCGGCCCTCTGATGCACACCATCACCGCAAAGGCAATCTGCTTCGGTGAAGCACTCAAGCCCGAATTCAAAGCATATCAACAGCAGATAATCAATAATGCACAGACACTCTCCAAGGCACTTATGGCAGAAGGCTTCAATCTTGTTTCAGGCGGAACAGACAACCACCTCATGCTCATCGACCTGCGTAACTTCGGAATCTCCGGAAAAGAATTTGAACACCGTCTGGATGAAGTATATATTACGGTAAACAAGAATTCGATACCTAACGATCCCGAGAAGCCGACAGTGACAAGCGGAATCAGAGTAGGAACCCCCTCAGTCACATCACGTGGACTCAAAGAGGAGGATATGGTTACACTTGCAAGGCTCTTCAAACTCACTGCAACCGATTTTGAAAATAGTGCGGACTATGTCAGATCCGAAGTCACAAAAATCTGCAAAAAATATCCTCTTTATTCCGAATAATTGACAGGTTTGAACGCTTACGCCCGTGGGACAATTATTTTATGAAAAAATTGCAAAAAACTATTGCAATTATTCGATTGTTGTGATATAATTACCCTACGTGGTTTTGCGAGAATCAAATTATAAGAGAATTTTAAGAAAATATGCCTGATGTTCAGGTATACGGAGGATACAATGTTAGCAATAAAAATTATACTTCTCATTATGTCGATCTTCCTTGTTGTTGCAGTTCTTATGCAGGAAGGAAAATCGGAAGGAATTTCAGCATTGGGCGGCGGAAGTGATTCTTATCTTGGAAAAGGCAAGGGCAAAGGCAAGAAAAAGGGAGAGATGCTCTCAACTGTCACAACGGTGGTTGCAATAGTTTTCGTAGTCGTGGTCATTCTCCTCGGAGTTTTCGAGCAGAGAAGCTCAAGCTGGTACCCCGGAATGGATCCCAACGAAACAATTAAAGACCCGTCCTTTGTTTCAACAACAGCTCCTGCCACTACTTCATCAGCTAAAACAACAGCGGTTACGACACCTGCAGAAACACCTGTTGCGACACCTGCGGCAACACCTGTAACACCGGCGGCTGAGTGACTTAACGAAAGAGTTAAAGATAATCACAAGAGAAATACGGAAATTCGTATTTCTCTTTTTTAAATCGATGCAAGGAATTAATAAAAAGCATTTACAATAAGGAATTTAATATGGATAAATCACGCTTTCAAAGAAGTGCCATGCTTTTCGGTCAAAGCGGCATGGAAAAGCTTTCAGACTCACATATCGCTGTATTCGGAATCGGGGGTGTCGGCGGCCATGCGGCAGAAGCACTCGTGCGTTCTGGGGTCGGTCATCTTGATTTGATAGACGCCGACAGCGTCTCTCTCTCAAATCTGAACAGACAGATAATCGCAACCGAGAAAACGGTCGGCATGAGCAAGGTTGAAGCGGCAAGGGATAGATTTCTCTCGCTCAACCCTGATATAAAGCTGAGCCTGCACAATTGTTTTTTTTCGTCTGAAAATTCGTCCGATTTTGATTTTTCTTCATACGATTATGTAGTTGATGCAATAGACACCGTGTCATCGAAAATCGAGCTTATTCTCTGCTCACAAAGGGCGGGAACATCAATAATTTCGTCGATGGGTACTGGAAACAAGCTTGATCCGACACAGTTGGAGATCAGTGATATATACAAGACCTCGGTTTGTCCTCTTGCAAGAGTGATGCGATACGAGCTGAAAAAACGGGGAGTTAAAGGCCTGAAGGTTGTATATTCAAGAGAGCTTCCGATAAAGCCAGAGAGCATCGATACAGCAGATATTTGCACAAATGAAGAAGCTGATTCGGATGTGAGAAAAATCAAAAAAATACCTCCAGGCTCAAATTCCTTCGTTCCCGGAACGGCAGGACTTATAATTGCCTCGGAAATAATAAAAGATATTCTTAAAAAAGCTTGACAAAATGATAATTCGGTTGTATAATTCAATTTAAAGTACAAAATTAACAGAATGAGGTAACATATATCTAATGGCTAAAGATAAAAAACAGGTTGAACAGATAACATCAATGGATGTTGATTTTACGCAATGGTACACAGATGTGGTGAAAAAAGCAGAGCTTGCAGATTATTCTGATATCAAGGGATGTATGATCATCCGTCCCTACGGCTATGCGATCTGGGAGCTTATACAGAAGGATCTCGACGAAAGATTCAAAGCACTCGGACACGAAAATGTCTATATGCCGATGTTTATCCCCGAATCGCTCCTTCAAAAGGAGAAAGATCATGTTGAGGGCTTTGCACCCGAGTGTGCATGGGTAACGGTCGGAGGTGAAAACACCCTCACAGAACGCCTTTGTGTCCGTCCGACATCCGAAACGCTCTTTTGCCGCCACTTCAAGAATATAATTCAGTCCTACCGTGATCTTCCCAAGCTTTACAATCAGTGGGTAAATGTTGTACGTTGGGAAAAAACTACCCGTCCATTCCTGCGCACATCCGAATTTCTCTGGCAGGAAGGACACACCATGCACGAAACAGAGGAAGAGGCACGTAAAGAAACACTTCAGATGCTCAAATGCTATGAGGATTTTTACCGTGACACGCTTGCCATTCCTGCAGTGACCGGAAGAAAAACCGATAAAGAAAAATTTGCAGGTGCAAAAGAGACATATACCATAGAGCCGATGATGCACAACGGTGTTGCACTTCAGGGCGGAACCTCACACTATTTTGGGGACGGATTTGCAAAGGCATTTGATATCACATTTACAGATAGAGAAAATAAAATATCATATCCGCATCAGACATCATGGGGTGTATCGACAAGAATGATCGGTGCTATCATCATGACGCACGGCGATGATAACGGACTTATTCTG
This sequence comes from uncultured Lachnospiraceae bacterium, assembly GCA_964638675.1. Taxonomy (GTDB): domain Bacteria; phylum Bacillota; class Clostridia; order Oscillospirales; family CAG-272; genus SIG714. Next base: position 26,660 of record CAZXAU010000014.1, on the reverse strand, counting down.
CCGCCTGCAATCGCTCCGATCCAGGTTGCCATAATTCCGATCGCACAGCATAAAGAAGGCGTTCTTGAAAAAGCGAACGAGCTTAAAGACCGACTGAAAAAGATTGCAAGAGTAAAGCTTGATGACAGCGATCAATCGACCGGCTGGAAATTTGCACAGTACGAAATGAAGGGTGTCCCGGTTCGTCTTGAGATCGGTCCCCGTGACATTGAAAGCAATTCCTGCCTGCTCGTGTCGAGAGTCACAGGAGAAAAGAAGGCTGTATCGCTCGATAACCTTGAAAATGAGGTTACTGCAATGCTGACTCAGGTGCACAACGAGCTTGTAGCCCGTGCTGCAAGCAACCTTGCAGAAAAAACAAGTGAGGCCACAACTCTTGAGCAGTTTGTGGATATCGCAGAGAATCATCCCGGATTTATCAAAGCTATGTGGTGCGGTGACAGTGCATGCGAGGATAAACTGAAGGATATCACAGGCGGCGTTAAATCACGTTGCATTCCTTTTAAGGAAGATAAGCTTTCCGATGTCTGCGTATGCTGTGGAAGACCGGCAAAGCATATGGTCGTATGGGGAAAACAGTATTGATTCCCTATCATATGAAAAATATTAAACAATAAAACTTTAAAGCCTGTGGCTCATTCATTCTTGAGTCACAGGCTTTTTGTTTACCGGGTATTTTGCTGTTCAAATTATAAATAATCGCTCAAAGATCTTACAGCTTGAATTATCCGCAATTTCCTCCGCCCCATTCGACAACGGTGAATCCTCTTCTTTCAAAACCTCCGAATTCCTGAGGTTCGATATTTACAAACTCATCTACTGCCTTATACTGCATGTATACTCTAAGTATGCTGTCAGGTGTCGGGGTGATCTCAAGCTCAGCAGCCGCAGAATATTTCTCTGTATTGAAGGTTACGAGATTATATTCGTTTCTTTCAAATATCGGAAGCCAATATACGATAAATTCATTTGCCTCACGCTCGGAGAGTCCAATCTTTTCAAGAACATCCTCAAAAAATGCAGCACTGTCTTCACCTTTAACGCAAAATCCATAACTAAAGTCGGCTTCGGTATTCACCATTCCTTCCCAATAAAGAGCGTAATATTCTCTTCCGTTCGGGAAAATGAGTGTTCCGTCAGGCTTTGCTATAAAATTCTGCCATCCGTTATCGCCGTACAGCGGATATGTGCAGGAAAACTCTCCGTCAAGTCTGAGCTTGACCGAGCAAAGTGTGTCTTCCTCGGGATAAAGATAAATGATAGGCTTTGCGGCAGGAAGAAAAGGTCTGAGAAGTTCAGGCTCACATTCGGGATAATATACCTCAGAAACAGTATACTTATATCCGACAACAGATCCGTCTGTCATGTCAACACATTCTCCGTCGGTCTGAGTGAGTTTTGAGGGATCTACAGTAAAAAAAATATAATCTGAAACTGCAAATTTCTCAGATGCTTCGGGATATATAAGATAAAGCGTCCCTGTCAGATATGGTGTGACTGTAGTATCAATGCCACTGAATACCCGGGCATTTCCTGCAAATCCGTTTTCATCAATGGCTTCGATCGTAAGGTAAACATTCTTAAGCTGCAATGACGGTGTGGGCGTAACTGTAGGCGTCGGCGTCAGCGTGGGTGTCGGAGTGGGCTCAGTATCAGGAGTTGTTTTTATATCCGATATAGGCAGCGATGTCAGAACCGGGATGACATCAATTGTCTTAGGTGCCCCGGTTGGAGTTTCGGTGATAGCATGCTCTACGTTCGTGCATGATATCATGCCGATGCAGAGCATGGCCAATGCCAAGACAAGTAAAATTTTGATCGTTTTTTTCATTTTTATGTCCTTCTTTTAACAATATTCTATCTTATTATTGCAATTCTGAGCACAAAGCTCTTTCGCAATATCACTTATAAGCTCAAAAGGTGTTGACGAACCGCCGCAAAGGAGCAGTTTTTCTTTCCCCTCAAGTAATTTCATGTCAAGTTCTTCAAGTGATTCGATCATACAACAATCACAGTTTTCGCTTGCGATCTCATAAAGCTTTCTTGAATTTGAGCTCTTTTTGCCGCCCACCACTATCGTTAAGTCTGCCTTCCCGGAAAGCCTTGAAACTTCATTCTGACGCAGTTCGGTAGCAGGGCATATGGTATTGTATATTTCAATATCATCCGATCTATCCTTCAGTATCTGTGAGATTTTTTCAAAGCACCTGGTATTGAAGGTCGTCTGAGAAACAACAGCTCGGTCTGACATATTGCTCAGCTTTTCTGCATCCTCAACTCTCTGAATGACATCGACCTGCCCCATGCACTGACCGACTATTCCCACGACCTCGGGGTGATTCGGATCTCCTATCACCGTTATTCTTTTTCCCCGGCTCTCAGCATCCGAAACGATGTTATGTACGTTTCGCACCTTCGGGCATGTCATATCTATAACTTCAATTCCGCACTCTTTTATTTTCATATACTCGCACCTCGGAATTCCGTGTGCTCTTATCAGAACTGCAGCATTTCGAGAAGCGTCTGACCGACATGGAAGCTTGTCTATACTGTCAATAATTATTCCGCCTTTTGCAACAAGATCGCTGTTGACGGTCGGATTATGAACAATCTCACCGTACATAAAGAGTTCTTTACCGCTCGAAAGTGCAACACCTGCCGCCTTTACCGCAAGCGAAACACCGTAGCAAAAGCCGCTCATTTTAGGAAGCATTATTATCATGCCGAAGCCTCTTCAGGTTCCGGTATTGCTATGCGCTGTGATGCAACAAACAGATCAACGACAAGCCCATAGCTTTTCGTTCCGCTTGACTGACCGTTGGCAACAAGATAGCTGTTGTTGATCTTTTCACTCACATCGGCTATGACCGTATCCTCGTATTTTGAAACAAAACTGTTGTATGCCTGAAGCTCACAGACTATTTTGTCACCGACAGACCAATACATCTGTGAATAAGACGATTTGTCGACTTTGTAAAGTGCATTCATGACGTATTCAAACATATTCAGATATCCCGAATATCTGATATAACTATCATCTGATGCCATGCAAACGATATACGCCATGTAATTTGCCTCATCTTCACGGGATATTCCCTTCTGATGTGACATTTCGTGAGCACAGGTATACGGCAGTGTATATTCCGGAAAAGCTATATTTACATTCGATTCGCCCGAATAATAGCTGTAAACTCCTAAAATTCCCATATATGACATAGCTTCTGATGACATTACAGGCTTCACGCTTGAATGAAAATCAAGCAGAAAATCATATTCAAGACAAACCTTTGAGTATGCAATATTGATCTTATCAACCATTTCATCGAATGAATAGGGCATAACCGAAAATGATCCGTATTTGAATTCTATGTCCTCAGAGGTTTGCGTCAGCTTTTCTGAGAGGTATTCAGCCGCATTTTTCAGCTCATCGACACTTACATTCTGTCTGTCAATGTCGAGAACTTCATCGAGAGTCGATCCTCTGTAGCCACTGCCGTGAGAAAATACAAAGCTCGTAAAAAAGAATGAAAGTATAGCGACAACACAAATAAATGTTCGTGCGACCTTCCTGTATTCCTCTTTTCTCGTGAATCTTATAACACTTGCAATGAAGATAACTATAAAGACCGGAACAAAATATATTATAAGCTCTGCAAGCGAAAAGGGAAGACCTGCCGTAAGCCATGCCATAAACATCCTGTAGTATGCCGCGATCCTGAAATTAAAAAAATCTGCAAAATCACGGTTCAGAATACAAAGCGCAAAAATAACAACAGAAGCGATCGCAAGAGAAAGCAAAACGACCGTCCATATCGGAAAATAATCCTTTAAATGAAGCCGGCTTCTCTCTTTCCTTCTTTTCGTACACTTATCCGTGTCATTTTTTTCTTCGTTTTTAGCCTTGTTTTTTTCCTTGATCATTGATTTCAAAATCCTCTTGCAACATCAATTTTTTCATATCATCGGGTATCTGTGCAGAAACGGTCATTTCTTTATGGGTCAACGGATGAACAAATTCGAGCCTGAAGGCATGCAGTGCCTGACGGGATATTCTTTCACTCGCTTTGCCGTAGAGCGAATCCCCGATTATCGGATGTCCAATTCCGGCAAAATGCACACGCAACTGATGTGTTCTCCCTGTGATCGGATGTGCAACAATAAGCGAAAGATCATCACTGCTGCAAACAGTTTCAAATTCCGTAACTGCAAAAGCTCCGCCCTCGTCTTTACCGCAGTTGCATCTCGTTATAATACTCTCACGTTCTCTTTTGATATATGTTTCTATCCGCCCGGATGCAGTATCCACCCTCCCGGTAAGAAGAGCGTAGTAGCTTTTCCTCACACCTCCGGATGAAATAAGCTTTGAGAAGGAATTTGCGGACATTTTCCCTTTGGCAATGATAACAAGTCCGCTCGTATCTTTATCAAGACGGTTTACTGCACGAAAGTTGCTCACAATCCCCTGTTTTAAATAATATGCCGCTACTGCATTGGCAAGTGAATCGCCGTGATGGTCGTGTGAAGGGTGTACCGGAACTCCGCCTTCCTTGTTGACTATAATAATATATTCATCCTCATATACGATATTCAAGGGAAGTCCGACAGGCTCTATATTGTGATTGACTTCATCAGGTCTGTCATCAAGAGCGATCGCCAAATCATCTCCATCGCTCAGTATTGCCCTGACAGTCACCCGGTTCCCGTTCAGCACTATACCGTCATTCATCTGTTTAAGCCGGCTTACCATTGCACGTGAGAGCTTCATAACCGAAAACAGATACTCTTTTACTGTTTTTCCTTCGTTTTCTTTATCTATTATTATATTCATTTTTCTGTTTTTTTAAAGCTCTTATTATTCCGGGACATTTATTCGGTTCTGCCGTTATAAAAAATGATCTCATTGGGCAGGTGATAATTCAATTTTTCTCTTGCTATTTCAATTATATACTCATCATCTATAGGTCTGTCAAGCTCATATTGAAGTTTTGCAACCTTTTCCCTTTGTTCATCAAGCAGTTTCCCGAACGATTCTATTGATTCAAGCTGTTCATTTACTCTCACCCTTAAATTAATAAGCAGATAGATTGACAATACGATGATGACAATTACCGCTATCGTCACAGCAATGTTATTTTTGGCTTTAATTAACATTCTTATCTTTCCTTCCTTGCCCCTTTGATTTCATCCGTCCGGTTTTGGTCTTCTTTATCAGACCTATAACAGAATTAATAAGCCATACAAGCATTCCACAGCCGAAAACCTCTGTAATTATTGCAGAGATCCGAACACTCCCTCCGCCGTATGCCGAGAACATCAGGACATTCCATATTGTAAATATCAGTGAAAAAAGCGTATCCGATAAGAAATTCGGCAGAAACTTCAAAAAAATGCGATATACTTTATTATTCCTTTGCGGAATTATCGCAGATACAGCACGAAAAATCGAATATACTCCGCCGAGGATCATTCCTGATAGAAATGCAACGGCATGAAGCACAAAAAGATCCCTGCCGTCAAGAACCGGCATCATTTTCCCGATCTTTCCTTTCCGAAAAGACCGCGTGATTTTTTCAACGTTTTATCAGTATAGTATATCCCCGAAATTTTACCGCAAAGCACAAGCTCTTTTTTCAGTATGTCAAGCTTTTCGATGTGTATGTCGTCGCCCTCAACTGTCATCATTCCCAGAACCGTAAGAACCTCGACCGACTTGTCGTCGAAATTCATTACATCCTCAACACCTGTCAGCGATAACTGTTTTCTCTCATTAAGAGTCAGGCAGTGACCAGATGCAGATGATCCCGATATATTATTTGTACCCGTGTTCATATATTGTCCTCCGTAAAAATATTACAGAACAATACTATGCAGACTCTTCGATATATATGACGCTTTATTGTGAGATAACCTCATACATAAGCGAAGCATCATCTTTTTTTACGGTTTCCCTTACATCAAGAACACGAACCTTAAGCAGTTTTGATCCGAAGGTTATTTCTATTATATCTCCTACCTTTATATTGTACGAAGCCTTTACCTTCACACCGTTGACAGATATATGAGCACTGTCGCAGGCATCATTGGCAACAGTTCTTCTCTTGATTATCCTTGAAACCTTTAAAAATTTATCTATTCTCATTTCTTATACTTTTCCTTCCGTATCAAAGACTTATTACAGTATATTCAATGTCTGTACTTCAATTATCGCCCTTGTTTTCGCTTGCTTTGATCTCATCGACATATTCATTGCAAAGCTTATCGAGAACCTCTTCGGCATCGACCCCGAGAGTCTGTGCCCTCATACATACAGCCGACAAATCTTCGGCAATTTCCTTCTCATTTCCCGTAAGTGCCTCGCTCATAAGCCGGCTGTCAGATGTCAGCTGTCCAAACTGCCTTGATTTTTTTATAAGCTTTTCGCATTTCTGAAGTGCCGGGAGAGCCTTGCATACACTGTCAAGATTATCCGCAAGAGTCAGCCGTCCTTTTTCTTTTCGTTTAAGCTCTTCCCACACCTCAAGAACCTCGGAAGAGTTACCTTTTTTTGAATCCGAAAATATATGCGGATGGCGGTATATCATCTTACGGCATATCCGATCTGTGACATCATTTATGTCAAACTCTCCATTTTCCTGTGCCATTTTTGCATGAAATACTACCTGCAAAAGGACATCCCCAAGCTCCTCACAAATATGTTCATAACTTTTTTCATCGATTGCTTCGACCACCTCGTAAGCTTCCTCGATCATATTTTTCCGCAGGCTTTCATGAGTCTGCTCCCTATCCCAGGGACATCCGTCATCGCTGCGCAGTATCGTCATTATCTCAACAAGGTCTTCAAAGCCGTATTTATCTTTTGCAAGTATTTCTTCTTTGCTCATTTTTATCATTCCTTTTTTAACGAGAGATCATATGATATTTCCGCATCTTGTGCCGGATAATATATCTCATATAAACTCTAACTGATTTTTCTTTTATTATCGGTCATATCCGACCTGATCTTAATTTTTCTGCTATATTTTAACGGTTTGACGAATAACAGTAATCCCCTTATATATTTTCCGCCCGGAAATGTATTCAATGTATCCTCATCGAACACAGGAAGAACTACAATCAAAGCGGCATATATTATCGCCGAAAGAGCGATCGACAAAATACACGCAAGTGGATCTGCAATACGCATTGAGAGCAATCCGAAAGCCAGATAACCACCTGCCGAACATATGATCGATGATACAGTCGGCAATACCGATGATTTTATGATTGACAGTTTCTCCCCGCTGTATCTCAAAAATACTACATTTATTACACCGATAACGGCATAACAGCATAAGGTACTGACAGGAGTCCCTATCATTCCGAATTTCCCGATAAGGTAATACCCCGTCATGAGCTTTACGATACAGCCTATTGCCATTGAAATAACCGGAAGTCCCTTTTTTCCCTTTGCCTGGAGTATTGACGATGTAATAAGCGACAATGCATTGAACGGCAATGTAAGCGAAAGTACCGAAAGATTCAACCATGCGATCCCTGCCCTTGAAGTGCCGAATATCAGGCTGAGTACAGGACGTGAAAGTGCAAACAGTCCAAATGCACACGGGCAGGCGATGATCAGAGAGGATCTGATCGAACCTGAAACTATTGATTTCGCAGTTTTCCTGTCGCCGGATGAAAGTGCCGATGAAAGTGCCGGCATGAGCGAATATGACAAGGGTGTTATAAGCGAAAGGGGAAGAGTATATATCGGAACGACCAGCCCCGAATAATTCCCGAACATGGCAGTCGCTTCGCTAAGTGTCATTCCGTAACTCTCAAGGCGACGCATCACCATCGAAAGATCGAGCAGATTTGAAAAGCTCATAACAAGCGATGCAAGCATAATGGGAAAGGTTGTCGATACTATCATCCCGAGTGCCTTTTTTACCTTTATCCCTCCGCCTTTGACATTCGATCCTCTCTTGAAAAACATAAGCGAGAAAAGCGAAAGTATCTCCGAGAGTACGATTCCTATTATTGCAAACGCCGCAACACTTTCGAGCGAATACCCTTTTTTTATGGCGTAATAGGCAAATGCAAGACCGAAAATGAGTTTTCCGAGCGATTCGATCAACTGTGATAGTGCCGTGGGAAGCATATTTCCCTTTCCCTGAAACCATCCTCTTCTTACTCCCGATATGCAAACGGTTGCAATGATCGGCGATAGGGCAAAAATACATACCGATGCCCTGACATTCCCCGCCATTTGCGCAAGCTGTTTTGAAAAGATCAGCATGCCGAGCGAGAGAAAAATTCCGAGAATTGACATTGAAACAAGTGCGGTTTTATATATCCTCTCATTTTCACTTCTGCCTTTTACACTTTCCTCTTTTCCCGATACAAGGATCGACAATGCCTGCGGAAGCCCGAGTGCCGATACTGTATAGAAAAGGGTATATACCGTATAAGCCGCCGAAAAATAGCCCATTCCCTCGTCACCCAGAATCGATGACAGCGGAATTTTGAAAAGCATTCCCGAAACCTTTACGGCAATTCCGGATATAAGCAATATGAGTGCTCCCGTTCCCGGTTCATTCTTCTCTCTCAGCGTTTTTATAATCTTGACCATTGCTTTCGCATTGCGAAAGCTTCCTTTCTTGTGGAATTGAGGCTGGTTTTGCAAAGCAAAATCGCCTTTTCGGTGGCAAAAGCCACAAAACACCGTCTGAAAAATATATTTTTCAGACTTGATCACCTGCCGATAAATTCTCTGAAGCATGATCCGTCCGGCAAAAATTTTGCTGACATCGACGGAATATTTTCAAACTTCCTTGAGAGTTCATCTGCCTTTTCTTTATAAACGCTGTCTTTTTCAATCATTGACAAAAGCTCAAGTGCTTTGTCTTTTATCATATAAGGCTCGTATTCAAATGTTGAATCGATCTTTATATCGCTATCATCAGCATACGGAAGGATATTTATATCTTCATTGTCTGTGACACCCTTCCAATGCGTATATGTATACTCGGGAGTTGCGCACCTGTCACGGTAATCCCTTACAAGCCGCCTGCAAAATCTCAGCTCTCTCGGCGTGAAAAGTTCGCCGTTGACTTCAAGCTCTGATATGGCAGTGATGTATACAAATAGCGATTTTATACCCGAAAAGAGTGCACGGACTTCAGGATATACCGCCTGAATTCCTTCAAACAACACAACAAAATCGTCATCGGGCTTGAACTCCTCGTATCCAACTCTCTTTCCCTGTGCAAAGCTGAATTGAGGAAGCATTGCCGTTTTTCCCGAATAGATATCGCTCACGCACTGACCTATACATTTAAGGTCGATAGTTGCCACTGAATCCATATCGAAAGGAATATTCAGCTCTTCACATCTTTTTATCAGATATTCATTGTTGTAATAGAAATCGTCAAAGGAGACCTCCTTGACCTTTTTTCCCATCTTTGCAAGATGCTCGCAGATCAGCTTCCCTGCCGTTGTCTTTCCTGAGCAGGACGGCCCGGAAAGCAAAATTGCTCTGCACCCCGAACGGTCTATCATTTCACAGACAGCGGTCATCTGACTTACAAATCTTTCCTCCGATCTGTCTATAATATTTCTTTCATCTTCTGTATTGTTGAATTCTTTTATATTCGATCTGATTATCATTTTTTCCTCACATTCCGAATTCTATATCCTGATCTGTATTATAGATATATTCAGAATGTATGCCCATCCTTTCGTTTTTATTCGTTAATATATCCGTGTATATCCGCATATATCCGAAGCGAAAGCTCAGGTGTATTATCGAAAATTCGCTATATCTTCAAATTGCAGATTGATTTTTTTCCTGTATTCTTCGCTGAGATATTCATAAGGATACTTCGGCACATAAAATCTTTTAATTTTTCCGTCCTCGGAAATCAGTTTTGTAGAAGCACCTGCTCCTACAGCGTAAATATCGTGCCTGTCCGACATAATGAGCGAGTTATAATATCCGTTGGCACCCTCGAGACAAAAGCCTACATTTTCAAGATTGCCCACAGTATTTTTTTGTCTGTATACATAATAGGGATCATATCCTGCCTGAGACAGCATCACCTGTGAATAATCGACACATTTGACCGCCTCTGCACTTGATCGGGAATAAATCTTGATTCCGCTGTGCACAATATCCGATGCTTTTTTGGCAAAAAATGTATGCACAGTGACATCCTCGGGACGAAGAGATATGATAGTATCTACCGTCCTTGCAAAGCTTGCAAAATTATCTCCGGGAAGTCCGGCTATAATATCGGTATTGATATACTGAATGCCCGATTCTCTTGCGAGAGAAAATGCGGTAAGAAAATCATCGGCAGTATGCATTCTGCCGATTCCCTTCAGAATATCGTCATTGAGAGTCTGCGGATTGACACAGATTCGTGTTACGCCGCACCGTTTTGCGATATTCAGCTTTTCTTTGGTCAGGGTATCAGGTCTTCCTGCTTCAAGAGTGAATTCAATCACCTCTGACATATCGACAAGCTCATTTATCTTTGAGAGAAGTCCTTCGAGGCGGAAGTCCTCAAGCACAGTAGGAGTACCGCCTCCCACGTATATCGTGACGATTCTCTGCCCCCTTGAAGCGATCAGCTTCACCATTCTTTCAAGATCGGAATACAACTTTTCGAGATAGTCGGGTATCATCGATATCAAACGCTTTGTCGCATACGAGATAAACGAGCAATAAGCGCATCTCGAGGGACAAAACGGTACCGATATATAAAGACTGCAAGTGTTTTTCGGAAATTTTGAAAGAAGTTTATTTTCAAAGACAGCGATATTTGTTGCAAGCTGTGCCTTTTTCGGACTCACACGGTAGTCATTGAAAAGTGCCTTTTTTGTTGCATTTTTTGTACCGAGCGATGAATAAAGCTGCCACGCTATTTTTGCAGGACGTATACCAGTAAGTATACCCCACGGCGGTGTGAAATCAAACAGCTTGCATCCGCAGTTATACATTGCAGTTCCCACCACTATCTGTTTTGTTTTGTCAATTGTATACGGCGGATTGACTTCGGCAAAATGCTCCGAGCTTACGCTCTTATCGCCGATGCTCATGGTTGCCTTGGCGTAACATCCGCTATCAATCGTCTCAACCGTCAAATCAAGCTTTGGTGTATCTTCGCCCTCAATCTCTTCCTTTCCGAATTTGGCACCCGGGAAGAAGATCAGGCAGAGATTTTCCACATAGCTTATATTAATATCACCTTTAAGGTCTATTATCATTTTTTGATTATTCCTTTTCTTATTGCCCGAATTGTATATTGCAACTCACGGCAGTTATTTCAGCACATTACTGTCCATAACGATCGTTATAGGACCGTCGCAAAGTGTTTCAATTTTCATATCTTCTCCGAATTCGCCTGTTTGCACTCCGCCCGGAACAAGCTCATGCAACCTTTGTGCGAAATACAGATACAGTTCATTTGCCTCGTCCGGCTTTTTTGCCGCAAGATAATCGGGACGATTTCCGTGTCTGTAATTGGCACAGAGTGTGAAATTCGATACGACAAGAGCACTGCCCCCTATATCGTTTACCGACAAATTGAGCTTATCATTCTCATCCGAGAAAATCCTCAGCTTTGAAATTTTGGCAGCAAGTAGCTCGGCATCACGCTTTTCATCTTCCGAGAAAACTCCGAGAAGGATAAGCAGGCCCAAACCACAGCTCCCCACGGTTTCGCCATTCACCCTTACCGCCGCATATTTTACTCTCTGAATTACTGCCGTCATTTTATATATATCCTCTTACCACTTCATTTACGCCTTCGACCGAACGAAGTCTCGACATTATGGAGCTGAAATGATCTGTATTTTTGCAACCTACGACCAGGTTTACAACAATCTCATCATCGCTCTTGTTTTGTGTGCTTATCTGATGAATTGAAACCTTCATGTCGGCAAGTGCTGCAGTGATATTTGCGATAAGCATTAAATTGGTTTCGGCAAATATTCTGACTCCCGCCTCAAAAGTAGCTCCGCTTTCAATTCCGCTGTCAGTTCCGCCCCATGATGCACTGACAAACCTTTCCTTGTTTTCGGCTTTTTCAGCCATCTTTATCATGTTAGGACATTCTTTTTTATGCACTGAAATTCCAAAGCCCTTGGTAATGAATCCTATAATACTGTCGCCCGGAAGCGGATTACAGCATCTCGCAAACTTGACCTCACAACCGTCAACTCCATCGATATAAACTCCGCCCTTTGCTTTTTTCGAGGGCTTTGTTTTGATATCCGACACTTCGAGCGGACGCACGGTTTCTTCGGTTTTGACGGTTCTGTCGTATTCATCCTTTATTTTTGTCGAAATTTTTTCTACCGACAGTCCTCCGAAGCCCAGAGTATTATAAAAGTCATCGGGATTGTGAATTCCCATTCTTTCGGCAACCCTTGTAACGATTTCGGTTTTCTGTGCCTCATTGCAGACACCTCCAAAACGCTTGATCACACGGTCAACTTCGGCTTTTCCGACAATAATGTTTTCGGCTTTCTTTTCTTTTTTGAACCACTGCCTTATTTTATTTCTTGCCTCTGCCGTCTTTACGATCTTCAGCCAGTCTCTGCTCGGTCCTTTTGATGATGATGATGTGATTATCTCAACGATCTGCCCGTTTTCAGGAATGCTGTCTATCGGAGCTATAACTCCGTTTATTCTCGCACCGATCATTTTATTTCCGACCTGCGAATGAATTGCGTATGCAAAATCTATAATGGTCGATCCGAGCGGCAGGGTTATGACATCTCCCTTCGGCGTGAAAACAAATGTCTCGTCATGGAAAATATCAATCTTGAGCGAACGGAGAAACTCATCGGGATCCATTGTATTGTCTTCGTTTTCGATGATCTTCGATATCCACTCAAGCTTATTGTCAACTTCCCTTTTAGCACTTGCACCTGATTTGTATTTCCAGTGTGCCGCAATACCGTATTCGGCTATCTCATGCATCTCGCGTGTTCTTATCTGAACCTCAAAGGGTATTCCGTCCTTTCCGATGACCGTTGTATGAAGCGAACGGTACATATTCGGCTTAGGGGTCGATATATAGTCCTTGAATCTTCCAGGGATAGATTTGAACATCTCGTGTATTACGCCGAGAACTGTATAGCATTCGATCTCTGTATCTGTAATTATTCTGAGTGCGAAAAAGTCGTATATCTCATCAAAGCTCTTTCCTTTTTCGTATATCTTTCTGTATATACTGTAGACCGATTTTATTCTGCCTTCCATTCTGAACGAATATCCCATCGATGACAGCTTTTCTATAATGCTGTTCTCGACATTCTGCAGAAAGTTTTCGTTCATTCCGTATCTGCGTTCTATATCATTCTTGACTTCTGTATATCCTATAGAATCAAGGTACCAAAGTGATAAATTTTCAAGCTCCTGCTTTATCTTCTGCATACCGAGACGGTGAGCAAGCGGTGCATACACCTGCATCGTCTCAAGTGCAATGATCCTTCTTCGCTCGTCTCTCTTTGCTTCAAGAGTACGCATATTGTGAAGTCTGTCGCAAAGCTTGATGAATATGACCCTTATATCCTTCGACATCGCAAGAAACATCTTGCGAAGGTTTTCCATATGCTCTTCTTCTTTATCGGCAAACGGTATCTTCACAAGCTTGGTCAGACCATCTACCAGCATTTCGACATCTTCTCCGAAACGCTTTCTTATAGTTTCAAGGTCAACCTCGTTTCCGCAGTCCTCAATCGTATCATGCAAAAGTGCGGCAACTATAGAGTCAGTGTCGAGTCCAAGCCCTGCAACTATCTCCGCTACTGCAACAGGATGCGAAATGTATGGCTCGCCGCTCTGTCTGAACTGTCCCTCATGCAGCTTTGCCGCAAATTCGTATGCATCATCTATCTTCTCTAAATTGTATTTTCTTCCCGAGTTTTCAAGCATCTCATATAGATTTTTCGTAATATCGTCCTTCATTCGCTATTCTCCTTTCTTTTTTGCAGTCAGCGTCTTATATTCGGAGGAACTTTCTGTAGAAAGTTCACGGTGACATTTTCTACAGAAAATATCACCTCCCCATTCAAAGAATTTATTGGTGGGGTATGGATATTCGCTGAAACAAGGATAAACTAAGTTTCTCGATTCTCCATAATTCGACATTTATTGTTTCCGGCTTTCACACAGCAGAAAGCCGCAATTTTGATTAAAAAGCCTAAGATCGACAGCAGTGATGATAATACCACCGTTATATACACATCAGGTACAAAAGCCTTTGCAACCCAAAGCGGAGTATCAAAGAGCAGTGGCACGATCAAAAGTATAATAATTGCCGTCAGCAGGTTAAACAATATTGAAAGCATCACCGATGATGATTTGATCTTTCCATTTTTTATTTTTTTTATAAATTTAGGCAACATGTAAAGTGAAACTGCCGGCAATAATAATACGGCAAACATAATCATATCAATCAAGATATGACTCAGTATATAATCGCTCATGCCTATTTCATTAGGTATCTCACCGAGAAGCATAAGAACAACACCCCACCCGAGCGAATCCATTATTTCATTCGTCACAAAATAATCATTGACATTGGCTGTTATTGCAATCGCAATATCTCTTTCGGGTAAAATGAACACACATGCCGTTCCTGTTTCTACAAGTCCGCTGTGGCGGTAGACCTTTTCTGGAAGTGGCTCTTTTACAGTAGCCCATCCGTAACCGTAGCTGTATGGGACATCGCCGTCAACAAAAACCGTGTCCTCATAAAACATTCTGTTTATGCTCTGCCCGGACAGAATCCCCTCTCCGCCGTTCATATAGAATTGCAGATATCTTGCAAGATCATTTGCCGATGATGATAGATACCCGGCACTCGGTGTGATCCATGCATTTTTTGATGTCGGAAACATATGATTCCGTTTGATATTGAATCCCCAATAGTTGGTGAATCCGTCGATCAGCTCTTTATCTCCCTGAGTTTCGCCCTGTACAGATGTATTCAAAAGACCAAGCGGCAAAAAAATATGCTCTGTTATATAGTCACTGTATGACTGTCCACTCACCTTTTCAATAATTTCACCCAGAATTGAATAGTTCACATTGGCATAATTGTGTATTTCTTGACGCTCTGAGATCTTATAATTCGAGAGATTCTGATGCTCTCCAAGTCCGCTTGTGTGCTTCAGAAGCTGACTTACAGTGATCCTATCCCCGTCACTTGCCTGCGGCAGATATGTCGACAGCCTTGCATTCAAATCTATTTTTCCCTGCTCTGCAAGTTGCATGATGCACACAGCCGTAAAAGATTTGCTGACCGAACCTATCAGATACGGGGTGTCAGAATCTTTGACCCCGCCGTAGCCTTTTGAGAGCAGAACATTTTCTTTGTCAACAATACATACAGACATTGAAGGAATATGCGAATTTTCAAAGCATTCGGTGATATATCTGTCTATATCGGCGAGGATCTTTTTCTCATTATTTGTTTTTTCATCGTCTTCGTTCCCGGCAAAAGTCGGTCGTGCACCGCATAATGAATTCATAAGATATACGGTAAACAAAGCCGCTATCAGGACAAAAGATATTTTTACTCTGATGTTGACATTATGCATATTATTTTTCATACGAGCTCTTTTATTCTGATATATGTCCTTGAAGATTCTATAACTGCCTTTTGACCTGCCGGAACTTTGACAAGCTTTATAAAAGCACCATACTCATCTTCTTTCATTATATTCACAAGATTCGTTTCTCTGAATATATCGATCATCGCCCTTAAGCATACATATGACGAAATTCCGCTCAACTCAAACAGCTTTCTGTATGAAATTGCTCCGCCCTCGAATCCGCAAACACTTCTCAGTATTTTGTATACCCTCTGAAGATCATCTCTTTCGGGAAGAACTATCCGACCGTCATTAATACATCTTCCTCTGCATATGGCATTGTATAACTCAATCCCTTTCTCAAACAGGCTTCCGAGTGCACCCTCATAGCAAAAATCCTTCAGCTTGGTCTGAACACTTCTTCTGCCCATATATTCCTTTATCTCAATTGAAACAACTACCGATATCTCATCTCCGACACAAAGCCCATTCAGCGAGATATCAAAATTGAATGCAATACATTCGAAGCTGATACCGCCTTTTTTAAGGATAAATTTTGTGTGCTTGCCCTCGGTAAGCGGAGTAGCATTTGCTATTTTCACCTTCTCTAAAAGGAAGATCGGTTCGGGGTTGTCTCTTCCGCACGGCTCGAGCTGTCTGAGCTCGTTTGCAAACGGAAGGGTAATATCACGTGTAGAAAGTACAAGATCTATATCTGTCCTGTCACCTGCTATCATGTCACCAACTGCACGGGCATATTCATTGATTGCCTTTCTGAAACCATTTACCATTTCATGGCGGAGTGTTATCCCGGCTGCCATATCATGACCGCCGAATTTTATAACATACTCAGAGCAACTTTCTATCGCCCTTATTATATTGAAATCGCATACACTTCTGCACGAGCCTTTTGCAATTCCGTTATCGTCCACAGAAAGAAGTATTACAGGCTTTTTGAATTTATCAGTAATTCTCGAGCATACGATGCCGATAACACCGTGATGCCAGCCTTCATTGGCAAGCACAAGCACATCATCGCTGTCATATTCGCCGCCCGAAAGCATCTCAAGTGCCATAGATGTGATTCGGTTTTCCTCAGCCTGACGCTCAGAATTAAGCCTACACAATTTTTCGGCGATATCACGGCACTCATTTTCGGGAAGACATGTGAGAAGCGAAAGTGCCGTATCAGCACTGTCCATTCTGCCTGCCGCATTTATCCGGGGTGCTATAACAAATCCGATTTTTCTTGCATCGACCGGTTCATTGTCTTTCACCGTTTTTTCAATAAGAGCACGTATACCCGGTCTGCAATCTCCTGAATTTATTTTTTCAAGTCCTTTTTTTACTATTACCCTGTTTTCTCCACTCAGCGGCATCAGATCGGCAACAGTTCCTATCGCCACAATGTCGGCATATTTTTCAAGTATATTTTGCGGTGCATTTTCGCTGTCATCTCCTATCATGCTCTCAAGAGCCTGAACAAGCTTCAGTGCTACACCAACACCTGCATACTCACATATCCCCACACAGGTATCGGGACGTTTTATATCGACATTTGCCAAAGAATCAGGGAGCTCACTCTTGCATTCATGATGATCTGTAACGACAGTATCTATACCCAATGAATTTGCATTCGCTATCTCGTTTATGGCTGTGATACCGGTGTCAACCGTGATTATCAGCGTAACATTGTTTTGTGCCGCCTCTTTCACCACCGAATCTGACATGCCGTACCCGTCTGTAAATCTTGACGGAATGTAGTATGACACATCCGCTCCTTTTTCCTTGAGATAAAGAAGTAAAAGTGCAACCGAACTTACGCCGTCAGCATCGTAATCACCGTAAATCAGAATTTTTTCTCCTGATGATACAGCCTGCATTATTCTGCAAACAGCCGGATTCATATCGGGCAGAAGAAAAGGGTCGGTGATACTTCCGAGCGGAGAAATAAATTCGCTGTACTTTTCGGCACTGTCGATTCCACGCTGAATGAGCAGACGTGAGAATGCTTCTGTTTTTCCTATCTCACGGGAAAACTGCGTTATTGAGTTTTTATCGGCAGAGCATTTCTTGACAAACCAATTATTTTTCATTTATGTAAAACTACTTTCCTTCTGATTCTATGCATACTTATTATAACAGAGTTGTCCGGAATAATCTTATTCAAAAAATCCGTTCTGAAGCTTCATCCGACAGGTGCATATACAGATATGATTTTCTCTGCAACACGCATTCCGTCAGCTGCGGCAGATGTGATACCTCCGGCATACCCTGCACCCTCTCCGCAAGGATAGACACCGTTTTTATTTTCAGAAACAAGATCGTCACCACGAAGAATTCTCACAGGTGCAGATGTTCTCGTTTCATATCCCGAGAGAATAGCACTCGGCGATGCAAAACCGCTGATTTTTTTATCAAATTCCGCAATTCCGCTTTTAAGCATGGAAGTTATGAACTGGGGAAGCCCGTTTGAAAGCTCTGCGTAATTGTATGCATGTCCTCCCATATAAGACGGAACTACTCTCGAGACCTTGCTGTTTTTACTCTCGCCCAAAAAGTCTCCGACCGTCTGGATCGGCACGGAATAATCAGCCCCGCCGAGAATAAAAGCATTTTTCTCAAGCGTTCTTTGAAACTCTATTGCCTTTCTCGGGTCGTTTCCATAGTCTTTTTTCAGGACAGAAACCGCAATGGCACTGTTTGAATTCGTCATATCACGTTTATAGTACGACATTCCGTTCACGACCACACTTTTTTCCTCGGATGTGGCGGCTATTACAGATCCCCCGGGACACATACAGAATGTGTATACACCACGTTCACCGTTTCGCAGTGAAAGCGTATATTCCGCGTGACCGAGCAGTGAAATGTCGGCATCTCCGTACATCGCCTCGTCTATATCTGATGCCAGATGCTCTATCCTGACACCGCACGAGAAATCTTTCGGTATGACATTGAATCCGCTGTCAATAAGATATTCATATGTATCTCTTGATGAATGTCCGGTTGCAAGCACGGCAAGCGAACATCCGATATCCCCACGGTCGGTTCTGATTCCGCAGAGCTTGTCCCCTTTATAGATAAGCTCACGAAATGTTGTCTCATAAAGTATTTCACCGCCGTTTTCTCTGATCTCGCTGTCAATTTTCTCTACAATATTTACGAGTCTGTCTGTTCCGACATGCGGCTTTGCGTTTGAAAGGATCTCCTTCGGGGCACCGCAACGTACCAATTCTTCAAGAACCGCTTTGCAGTGGGCATCATTCACACGGGTGATAAGTTTACCGTCCGAAAATGTTCCTGCACCGCCGGCACCAAATTGAACATTTGAATCGGTGTTAAGCTCCCTTTTATCAAAAAAATGTTCAATATCCTTTTTTCGCTCCAGCGCAGATTTTCCACGCTCGATGACTATAGGAAAATATCCGCGTTTGGCAAGAGTCAGTGCACAAAACATTCCGGCAGGTCCCATTCCTATAACAACGATCCTTCCAGTGAGCTTTTCACTCCCGGGAATGATTTCAGGTTGATCGTTTTCTACTCTTATCGCCGAGCAGGATTCAAGCTGTCTGTCGCTAAGCTTCTTGTCTGTAAAGATGGCTACTGTATAAATAAATCTTATATCTTTCTTCTTTCTTGCATCGACAGACCGCCTTGTGACCGTCATTTCCCTTATATCCGACGGTGACAGTATTTTTGAAACTTTCGCCCTTGCGGCAATGAGTGCCTCACATTCGGGCGTAAGGTAAGGAAGAGCTATATTTCTTATAAGTAACTGCGTCATTGTTATAACCATAGCTTTCGCATTGCGAAAGCTTCCTTTCCTGTGGAATTGGGGCTGATTTTGCACTGCAAAATCGCCGCCGCTTCGGTGGCGAAAGCCACAAAACACTGTCTGAAAAATTTATTTTTCAGACTTTTCCCTACCTTTCATTAAATCTGATAATATTCACCTGCTGTTTTTCTTCTTTCCCATGATTTGTACTTTTCACGGTAAGCTGATCATTATCCGGATAAAGCATCTTCGTGTATAGTTACTGGAAGCAGGTATGCCCCGATCTCATATGCCTTATCAAGAAGATCGTTTTTAAAAGTGATCCTGACAGGAACTGTAATATCTCCCGTGATGTCCTCATCGATCAGGGACATATCGACCACTACATCAATGTTGTCTGTATTGACACAGCCGATCCTGTCAGAGTTCACCCTGAGTGCAAGCGTGAGCCCGAGCAGATCCTCAGATAATTCATAATTCAGTGCATGCGGATTGTTGACAATGAAGTTTTCCACAGGATAAAGGTACTCAGTCATTACATTTGCAAAATGCATAATACTTACATTTGCAGTCTTTTCGCCCGACACAAGCGTGAGCTCATCGCTGTATTCTCCGAAATTGATATCAACATCAAAATTGTCAATAGCCGCTTTTTCATCGATTTTTGCGATTATCAAAGTATCTGGCATCGATTCCACAACAGCGGCATCTCCTTTAACTGTGATCTTTGACGGCGTGACTGTTACCTTTGTGTTCTTATCATTATAATATCCGTACAGCGTATCGACCTCAAGCTTTATATCCCTTGTGAGGAATACAGGTATGTGTACATCTACAAAAACCTTCTGAAATGTTATGTATTTGCTTGAAAATTCATTCCCGTATTTATCAACAAGCACCGGAACCACGTTCACCGCCGTATATGAACCAGTAATCGAACCTGTATTGAGAGTGATGACAGCTCCGCCGATCTTATCAAGGTCTGCCTGTGCTCCAATCACCTCTACACGGTCAACACTCATGTTGTATTCTCCGAGCGAGTATCCGTCAGGCAAAGTCGAATTGTCAAATTTCACGGTAATGGGCAACGATATTTTTCCTGTCGAATCAACCACTATAGTTACGGTTTTGGGCGATATATCGACAACTGTAGCTCCCGATATCGGCATGTAGGCAATCTCAAGATCATATGTTCCGGCTTCTTTTATAGATGCTACATCGACATATGCTCTGATATCCTCGGGACTGATATTTGAAAGAACCGATTTTTTTCCCTGCAATTTGAAACTGACATTTATATTGTCGCTTTCAGAAAGCACCGAAAGACCTGCCGTCTGATTAAGTCTGTCGGTACTGTTCACATTAACATGAACTCCGGAAATAAAAGTTTCGGATGTCGGGGATTCGACACTCATTACGTAGCCCCACACGCAGATCGCAACGAGTATAGACAGAATAAGGATCGTGAACCCTCCGGTTCCCGAGCGACCCTTTTTTTCTTTTTCTGAGCTGTTATTGTTATCACTCATCATCCGATTCCTCCTCTCCGGCAGTTTTTCTCAACGATTTTTTATCTTTTTTATTTGTTTTGTCATCATTATTTTCACCGTCTTTTTTCTTGGTGGCGTTCTTGTCTTTTTTCAAAGGCTTGACTAATATTTCGGTGAGATAAGAATAGAGCGATGTATAATCATATCCTCTTTTTATAGATCCGCCACCGACTATCGAAATCACACCTGTTTCTTCGGAAACGACAATAACTACCGCATCAGAAACCTCACTGACGCCGAAAGCCGCACGGTGTCTTGTTCCAAGGTCTCTGCTGATGACTGCATCACTTGAAGCATTCGGAAGGATACATCCTGCCGCTTCTATCCTGCCGTGCCTTATTATCATTGCACCGTCATGAAGGGGAGAATTTTTGAAGAAGATATTTTTGATCAGCTCACTTGATATCAGAGCGTTCAATCTCACTCCGCCGTCGATTATTTCTCCGAGCTTTGTATCACGCTCTATGACAATAAGTGCACCCGTCTTCTGTTTTGACATTTCACAGCAGGCGTCTCTGATTCCTTTGACGATTCCTTCAGCTTCCTTGACGCCGTTCTGATCGCCGATTCCGAACTTCAAAGATTTCAACGGCTCGGCAACAAGTTCAAGCAAAGAACGAAGCTCAGGCTGAAATATAATTGCTATAAATACAAGTCCGTTCTGGAAAATAAGTCGGAGGATATAATTCATTGCGGTAAGCTCAAAGAAATCGCATATTACTTTAACGACCACAAGAACAAAAATACCGACAATAAGCCTCTCTGCCCTTTTGTCCCTGATAAACTTTATTGCCATATAAAGTACTATCGAAACAAGAATAATATCAGCTATATCTTTTATCGTAATTTCACTGAAAACTTTCAGCATAGAATTAAAGTATTCAGTTATAGTCCGTATAATGTTTTCCATTATTACAAAATCTCCTGCAAAGACAAATCATCATCTTATATCATATCACACTTTTCGATTTTTTTCAAATGTTTTTTATAACTATTTTATTATTATTTACATTTTTTTATAACTTTTCCGCACATCAGATTTATTTATAGGCGGTGTGCTATGATATTGGCTAAATATCACCGTGATGCGGCAGAACCAACCGGATACAAGCCGAATACAGCAGCATTATAATTAAATAAATTAGATCGGGGCTGTCGTGGTATGACAGCCCCTGCTACGCTTAGTTATTTAATTATAAATACATAGTATACATCAATATTATGCGATAATTTCTTTTTTCCTATTAGACGATACAAGAGTTACACCGGCGAGAGCTGCAAGGCTGACAGATGCAAGAGCAATATATACTACCGAATTGTCGGCTGTTTCGGGGGCAAAAATTTCATTGGGTCCATATGCAAATCCCTTGTAGTATCTTCCGGTTGCGCCCGAAATTCTCCATCCTCTGTTTGTTTTCGTGTATTGTATCGTTATTCCGTCTTCTACAGTTCCGAATTCACTAACAGCGTCAAAAGAAAGAGTAATTTTGTTGCCGCTTTTATCTTTGATTTTGGCACTTTCAAGATCAGGACGTCCCGAATATTCGTTAATTATCGGATACTGTCCGTAAAAGTGATTATACACATGACCGTCAGGACCAAGATAACATAGAGCGTCAGTGCCGGTATCATTAAAGACCGCACCGTCTATAATTCCGAGAAAATCGGAAACAAAATATTTTCTGACATCTTCCCTTACTTTCTCAACGGTTACGGTATCGGGAAATCTGAGTCCTCTGCCCATTTGAAGATCGGTGTATACTTTATTTGTTTTTAAATCAACAGCCGAATAAGGGAAAACAAGATCACCTGCATCAAAATTCGGATCGTAGTAACCCATTTCAATAGCTTTTTGTTTCTGAATTTCATCAACATAATCTTCGCTGTGAATACCATTGGGAATATAAAACGCTAAATTATCGTAGGTAATTTGGAAAATCAAGAGAAAATATTCCGATTCCCTTGTCAATTCCACAAGATCTTCTATTATCGGCTCTTTTTCCACAGCACTTATCGGCATGAGGAAAAGCGGAAGGGCGAGAGCGAGAATCAATGTTAAGGAGAGTATGTATTTTATTTTTTTCATTTAAACCTCCATTCCGCCGCCATTAGGGGGCACAAATAGCTTTGAAATTCTCTTTAAAAATGGGCTTGCCACATTTTTAAAGAGAATTTGTGCGTGAAACAGATCTGCTTTGGGATAAGATCGGCATAATTTTCACGCTGGGTTTCTTTTTTATTCCTGTATGGCGGGCGAATTAAGCTTCACCCGCCGATTTGTTTTGTACTTCAGGTTTTTATTGATCTGTTATGCGATATAATCCTTCTTTCTCTTTGCTGATACAAGAGTTACACCGGCAAGAGCAATTACGCTGACAGATGCAAGAGCGATATATACTACCGAATTGTCGGCAGTATCCGGAACTTCAACAGGCGTAGAAAGCTTTAATAAATGACCGTTAAAATAGCTTCCTCCATCGACACGCCAACCGTCAGATGACTTAAGAAATGTTATCGTGTCGTTGTTAAAACGATCAGGATCAGGATTATGTGTATAAGAATAATCATACCACTGAACATATAATACGGCACTTTTTTCTCCGGTAAATCTCAATTCGGCAGTTTCCCAAAATATCGCAGGAGTATCGAGTCTATACGGAGGTTGGCAATATGCGTATGTTTTGCCGTCATGTAAAAAAACATGTGACTTTTCTATTCCGTCATCTGAAAGGTAACCGTCTCCATACATAAGCACGCCTTTTGCAAAATATTTACATATATCTTCTTCCCAGACTTCAAATGAATTCATTTTATCTGCATAAGGATAAGATTCTTTCGGACCTATAAAATGATCATTTTTGTCGAAAAATATCGGTTCGGTTACTCCGCCGTAATATCCGTTATTCTCTATGAATTTTACAATATCTTCCGGCATAACGCCAATTGGATTTTGTATTTTCTGACAAGAACAATAATAGTAATACTCAGTATCAATCATATGGAACATGCAGTAAGCGTTTTTGGCAAGGGTGACAAAGTTCTCTTTTTCCTGTTCTGTGGGTTCTCTTGTTTCCTCTGCAAATATTGAATTTTGTAACATGCTTGTTAATAAAAGTCCTAAAATCAAAGCCAATATCAATATTTTCTTCATAATCGTTCTCCTTTTCAATTAACTTACGCTGTGATATATAAAGCTTACGTCAATTACAGAGTAAAAGTGATCAAATGAAACGATCACATCTCTTCCTCCGAGATTATATGCTGGATTACCATTAAGCTCTATAGGTCCAAACATATAATGCGGATCATTAACTACAGCTTTGTATTCATCTGAATAGCTATCAAAGTATATTCCTTTAAGAAGAATGTAATGAGAGGGGGCATGGTGTCCCCAAATCGGATCTGCTATCTCTGCAGTGGTTCGTTCCCCCAATCTTTGCCAAAACAATACCGGATACTCGCTATTCAAACTGCCTGAGGATTTTTTTAAAACTACATTAAAAGTATTTCCCGGTCTATCGTCATCCCAATCTGATGTATATGGTGCTTTATTATATTTTGTTTTATAAATATAGTTAATATAGTATTGATGAGTGCCTATAATGACATAATATTTTCCGCCGTATTCTTTACCATATGTATTTTTGTAATACTTATCCATATAAGCATTGGTTAGTCTGATATATTCACTTTCGGATTGGATTTTGTCGTTAGGAAACACATAATTGTACATCATAAGTCCACAGGCAGCACCGCAAGTCTTATCTGTTCTCTGATAATCCTTCTCCACCGCAAGACCGATAGCCATAATATTCCACACCGTTGGGAAAGATGATGTCACAAGGACATTACCGCTTTGCGAAAGATATCTTCCGCTTGCTTTGTTCCTGATATAATAATATCCGAATCCACCGCTTACATCTATGAGTTCCCAATATGACACATTGATATCATACGGTTCATCATCTTCGCCCCTGACCCAATATTTTTCTATGGTTACATTCCAATTGTTTTCTTCAAGTCTGTAATCGCTGTTATACGCTCCCTTTACATCATCTTCGGTGGCTTTCAAAAACGGAAGAATCTGATAATATGTTTTTTCTCCTGTCACTTCAACTTCTTCAAAGGTGAAGCGCTGGCAGACATCTCGTGTGAATGTCTTATAAGTGGTCTTGTTATTGCTTTGTTCCGCTTTTGTTTCATCTATAACAAGATTGAGCGTATTCATGCCGACATTCATACATGTAGCGTATACATTCGAATATTCTGCATAAAGCTCGGTTGACATATCCTTCAATGCAAACTCTGATTTTGTTCCGGGCTGAAGTGATAACTCGTAGAAATCCTTTATATTCCAAAGTGAAGCATTGCTTTTTTGTTTTGAAAGATCGAGTGTTGAACTGCTCATATGGAGATACATGCCGTTTTTAGCGTTCATTATATAATATGCGGCACTGCTTTGATCGAATATCAAATACCACATAGCACCTTTTGCTTTATAATCGCCGCTTTGATTATTTATACTTGTCAAACCTCCGGTTGAAGATGTCGCAAGCATTTTTGTGTTGTCGGATGAAACAATTTTAAAACATCTGCTGTCAATTTTCACAAATTTGTATACCTGTGTTTCATCTGTAGAATCATTCGGCAGTGAATTAAGGTCTTCTTCAATTGTTTCACGATTCTGAAGGATCGCATATGAAGCAGGTGAGTAATTCAAAATAAAGTTCAGATCCCATGCGCGCTGAGATGTTGACGAAGACAGCCCTGTGTCTGTACCTAACGTATCCGAATTTGCATTATAAAATAGTCCTACACCTGTTTGCTGATTTGTAAAGGTGTATATTTTTCCGTCAGATGTATTCAATGCCCAATTTCCGTAATTTCCGGCAGCCCCGACATTTTCAAGACTAAGACCGTTTCCGGCACTGAGAATTTTTTCATCATCGCCAAAGCATGAGATGCGATAATAGTCACCGCTTCCGCTCAGCTGCCAAAGCATCGGGGTTTCGCTTGCTACAGGAACTCCGTTTTCAACAGAAAGGTACTTTATGCTCTCATTTCCGTTTGAATCGATATATGTGTTGCTTATTGTGAATACTTTCTCGTTGTGGTCCTTTAAGGTATAACTCACAATGAGAGCCGGCCAATTTCTCGTATTAAATCCACTCATACCGTAAAGTTCAACAGGATTGGAGACCATATAACTGTTCGGATAAATTATATTCACCGGATAGTTTCCGTTTTCATAATATTCTTTCGATGCAGAGAAATATAAATATCCGTTCTCGTTAGACTGTTGAAGAGTACCCTTGTTATACATTTCGTAATAATCAAATGCTGAAGGATCATTAGGGGATGAAAGAGCATATGAATAAAGTGTATTGTAGCTACCTGTACTTAAATCAGTTTTAATTTTAAAACGGATCTGTACAGAATTGACATCGTAATATTTTGTATTAATCGAAGGGTATTTTGTCGGACGGTAATATGCATAATAGATTATTCTCTGATACAAATTTCCTACCTTTAATGTTCCGCTTGAAGAAACGCTCTCCTCATTTGTGTATCCGGTTTGTGATGCTGAATAATATCCTATATCTGCCGTGGAAGCGGTCGATGTTGTCGTAACCGTAGGATCAAAAACCACAGGATAGCTTCGCTCGCTGTCTGTCAGCCAGCCTTTTTGGGGGATATATGCCACGGCATATCCGTTTTCTGTTTTTGTTGATCTTACTTTAATG
>CAZXAU010000013.1:0-66575 GCA_964638675.1 uncultured Lachnospiraceae bacterium | reverse complement strand
TGTCAATACCTTTTTGAAAAAAATTTTATTTTTTTTTGAGCTTTTTTCTGGGATGGAAAATTTGCCTGGATATCTGTCGTTTAATCTCTTTTTTAAAATATGAAAGACAGATCTCTCACTTCCGTTCTTTAGCTTTGCCTCTTTCGGCATTTCTTCATTTATCCCCCTTGGACTTATAAAGAGCTCATACAGATTATAACACGTGTATATTATATTGGAGCGGTAACCGGGATCAACACAGCACTCATATATATCCATATATAAACTCATGTATATCCATATATAAATATGAAGATTTTCGCTTGTTGAATACGTCCAAAATGCTTTTGATTTTTTTGTGCAACATTGACTATTGCAATCGGACGCTATTTCGTTTATACTGATTTGTAGTAATCCACATATCAAATCTCACTATTTGGAGGGAAAAAATGAAACTTTACAAACGATTTATCTCGCTCGCAATTGCAGCAGTCATGCTTCTTTCCTCTCTTGCGACAATTCCGGGTTTATTCACGGTTTTTGCCAAAGGGGAAGATAAGGAGGTCAAAATCGAGACCGATCCCAAGGATCCTGCAAACATTGCTTACAAAAAGCCCACCCGTTCAAATTCGATAAGCGGAGACTCATCCCTTGCCGTTGACGGAAACTCAAACACAAGCTGGATAGGCAAGGACTACCCCCGGTATGTTGATATTGATCTTCTCGAGAACTATGACATAACAAAGATCAATCTTATTCTCGGCACAACATACACCTATGCATTTACTGTTTACGGAAGTCTTGACGGTGTGTCTTATACAAGGTTATACAAATCTGACGGATATGTGAAATTCACAAGCAAAGGGCTTGATCTTGAATTTGACGGTCCGAAGACATACAGAATCATCCGTGTCAACATTACCGGTGTTAGCGGAGGAACAAGTTCGGCAAACATTTCTGAGGTCAAAATATACGGAAACAAAAACGATTCCGAAGTTATACCGACAAGAACTACGCTTGAACTCAAATCCTACGAGGAGTGGCTTAAAGAATATTGCGGATTTGACGTATCTACTATCGCTGACGAAAACGGAAATTACGACATCAAGAAAACCTTCACCGAAAAAGATACAATCGACGAGCTTAACGGTATCGTTTCCCGACTTCTCGGAAGCGAGTACATATCCTGGTTCGATTTTGATGTAGCCGAGAATCCTAACGGAAACGGCAAAAGCTTCTTCAAAATCGAGGATTCAAACGGAAAGATAAAGATCTCCGGATCAACCGGATGTGATATTGCTTCCGGACTTAACTGGTATCTCAAATATTACTGCTATGTATCCATAACACAGGAAGTAACTCAGGTCAAAATGCCTGAAAGTATCGTAAAGGTCGGAAAATCGGTATTTTATGAAACCGATATTTCGGTTCGTTATGCATACAATTACTGCACACTTTCTTATACAATGCCCTTCTTCGGTTATGATGATTGGCGCAGGGAGCTCGACTGGCTGTATTTACAGGGTGTAAATCTGATTCTTGATATCACCGGCACCGAAGCTCTTTGGGTACATTATCTCCAGCAGCTCGGTTACAGTGCAGATGACGCCAAAAACTATATCGTCGGTTATTCATACAAAGCTTGGTGGCTTATGGGTAATATCGAAGGCTTCGGCGGCAGTGTTTCCGATTCGTGGATAGTCGATACTCTTGAAATGGCAAGAATCAACGAACGTTCGATGACCGTTATGGGTGCATCTCCCGCACTTGAAACATTTGTCGGAGCTTTCCCGGAAACATTCGGCACTATAGCGAAGCAGCATCTTCTTGACAAGGGCTTTTCGGATGTATCGAAATCTCTCGCACCTCAGGGTGATTGGTGCGGTCTCACACGTCCGAATGTTTTGCGTACCGATTACGATGGATATGAGTATCTTGCAAAGCTCTTCTATGACAGTCAGAATTACATTTACGGTCAGGTCACCGATTACTATTGCGGAGACGTCTGCCACGAAGGCGGAATTATTCCGAGCGGACTGAAAAAGGAAGAGATGGCTCTCAAAATCCTCAATCAGCTTCTCGCATCTGATAAGGACGGCGTGTGGATCATTCAACGTTGGTGGGATAATCCAATTCGTGAAGTACTCGACGGATTCGGTGAATATCGCAAAACCAATGTAATGGTTATCGACCTTGCAACGGCTCAGGACACATCAAAATACAAAGACACATCTAAATACGGCTCAAAAGAATTCGGCGGAACGCTCTGGATCCTCTCGTCTCTCGATAATTTCGGCGGACGTCCCACAATGCACGGAACTCTCCAAAGAATGTGCGATAATATTGTCGAAGCCAAGAAGAGCTCACAGTACCTCCGCGGACTCGGAATTACTCCCGAAGGTACCCAAAACAACCCGGTTGTATTTGATCTTTATTGGGAAATGGTCTGGAGAACCGAAACGCCCGATCTCACTCAGTGGGTAAAGGATTACGCTCACCGCAGATACGGCAAAACGAACGAAACCATTGAAAAGGCCTGGGAAGACCTTCTTAAAATTGTATATTCTGTCGGCACAGCTGACGGTACATCAGTAAACACCGTCATCGGTACCATACCCAAGTTTGACTATCAGGGCGGTTACTATATCGCCGCGATCGACAACATCAAGTTCGAAGCCAATTTGAAAAACTTCATGAGCGTCTTTGATGAATTCAGCGACAGCGAAGGCTATATTTACGATATTGTAGATTTAATGCAGACATATTTGGCAAACATGGCGTCAAGTTATCTTATCACCATGCGTACACTCACTTCATCCGCATCAAATTACAATAAATATAAAATGGCTTCGGATAAATTCCTTGACTGTCTGCTCCTCATCAACGAAATCTCATCATATTCAGAAAATCAACTGGTCGGAAAATGGATCGGCAGAGCGTACAGCTGGATCGACGACGATCGCACCGGCACTTATGACGATTATGATTATGACAACATGACCTTCAATGCAAAAGGACTCATTTCTTCATGGCTTACATCGGGAAATCTCATCGACTATGCAAACCGTCTTTACAACGGACTCGTTTATGATTACTATTATCAGTCATGGTCGAAATTCCTCGAAGGCATAGACAAACGCATGGCGGCGGGTCAGAAATCTTCCGATCAGACATATCCCGGCACAAGCCATCTCCGCAACGCAATTGATTTCATCAATAATGATAAAAATTATTCGTCTGTAGCAAACCCCGCAACAGGCAACGAAAAATCACGCGGTCTGAAAAATATTTTCAACTATATTTCCTTCAATCACCGCGCAAATTACACCACGCCCATAGCTTTTACAGAGCTTGTCAAACTCGATATTAATTCCGATTCCGGTTTGACCCGGTATGACAGTGTGCTCAGCGGAGTGAGCAGTAACTCAACCGTAAAGGAAATTTCAGGAGCACTCGTTTATCCGAGCAAGTATAAAATTTCGGTTACCAATTATGCCGGAAACACTCTTTCAGAAACAGACACCTTGACTACCGGATGCAGAATTTATCTCACCAAATCCAACGGTACAGTAATAGATACGATCGTTATCGGTTCGGTAAACTACACATCCGAAGAAGAGACTGAAAAGGCTGCATTGATAATGAATGAGCTTCGTGAATTTGTAGAATTTGCAAATAAATTTGACCGCGAAGGCATCAGCGAAAGCACTCTTAAAAAATTGGATGAAGCACTCGCAGAAGCAAATACTATAATTTCGTCCGACATGACCTACAGCTTATCGATACTTGAAGAAAAGATTGAAAAAGTTCGCACTGCTAAAAACAGGGCTCAGGATGCATATAACAAGCTTCATGGGGATGATCTTCAGACCACTCCCACCCCCACTGATGATGTCGGTAACGATAAAAATGATCCCACTGTAATTATTATCGTTGTGATCGCCGTTGTCCTCATCGCAGTGTGTGCTGTATCTGCAACGATCATAGTGAAAAAGAAAAAATCCAAATGACCGATTAAACCGGAATACAACCGGATAACAATTGATAAGTTATTTTCTTGCGGTACCTCGGGAGCAATCCTACGGTACCGCAAGCCTTTAAATTAAAAAAACAATAAATAAAAGACTTTCACACTTTGAAAAGCAGGGGAATTTGCGATTCAGCATTTGTAATGACCGCCGCTCATGCCCTACTTAACACAAATCAAATCTACTTTGTTATCATGAAAGGTATAAATAAAAATGGTATATGTTGCAATATGTGACGACAATCGTGAATACCTCGACAATATCGCAAATATGACGGCAGGCATTTTTAAGAGCATGTATCTTCCATGTTCTATCAGAAAATACATTAAACCTCAGACATTGCTGAATGATTCACTCGGAATTAAATTTGATCTTATTATCCTGGACATCATTATGCCTGATATGACCGGTATTGAGCTTGCAAAACGCATTCGTGCAAAAAACAGCTCAGCCGAAATTATTTTTGTTACAACCAACAAAGAATTTGCACTCGAGGCATTTGACGTATTTCCTCTTACTTATATTACAAAGCCGATCAATTCGGAAAAATTCATCGGTGCAATTAAAAAGTTTACCTCCAGCCACGATTTCTCGGCATCTATTCTGATCAAAAATGATGGTGGAGAAAAAATTGCCATTCCCGTAGACTCTATTCTGTATCTTAAATCTCAGGGGCATACAGTCATATACGCACTCGACGACGGAAGAGCCATATCGTCCACCGAGGAGAATTTCACTACCGCCAGTGATAAATTACCGGCCGGATTTCATAGGTGTCACCGATGCTTTACCGTAAATCTCAGAAAAGTTCATTCAATAGTTCGTTATGAATTCATTATGGAAGATAAATCACGTGTTCCCATCTCCCGAAACGATTATGTAGAAGCTAAACGGCAATTCACCCTGAATTCGTAGCAAATAAATACACACTCTTTTTTCTTAAATCTTCATGCTTAAGAAAGGAATGCTTGCATGATAAAAAAGTTTTCTTCCGAAAAGCGGTCTGCACTCATCATGCTCGCTGCTATGATTACAGCCGGGGTCGCCCTCATTTATATATTTTTCTTGGTAAATGACTCTTATATCAAATATATTGAACTGCAGCCATCCAACGTTGTTATAAATCTATCCGCTCGGCTCTTGAATCAATATTTTTCCGTTGCTCTGTATTTTGTTCTCTTTTTTGTTGCATGTGCAATAGCTTTTTTTGAAGCATTTGAAGATGATACCGACATTTCACTGATGCTGATCATTACATATCTTATAATCCTATTGCTTAACACTATTAATGACTTTAATATCAAATCAAATCAGCTCGAAGTCGTATTTGACACGATCTGCGGATTACTTTATGAAATATCTGTAGTTCCCCTTGTTCTGTATCTGACTCTTAAAATGAAAAAATACAAAAAGAAAATGCTCGTTCTCCTCCTGCTTGAGGTCATCTCCGGACTTCTTTTTATAATTGGCAGCACTTCATCCGGAGATTCCCCTTTGTCAATTCTGAAAAACATCAGCGGAGACCTCGTTTTTATCATAATATTCCTTGACCTCTGCTTCTTTGCAGTACTCGAATACTATGAAGGTAATATCGCCATAAAAAAATATGCCGCAAACCTGCTCGTCACCGTTATCATCTTTTTGATTTTTTTCCTTCTCTCTTTTTTCGTAAGAAATTCTTATTTCTCCACCGTGTTTTCCGCAATATGCAATCTTGATTTCGCCGTGATCAAAAAAGACGTATTGCAAAACATCATGATTATTTCGATAGTCATTAACTTTACAACCGAATACATCAAAAAGGAGACTCAAAAGCAGGAATCACTCCGTATTGTCGCTCTTGAAGCAGATCTGTCTATTCAATATTCCGAATCCCTTAAATCAAGAATCAACGATGTACGCAGGATCAAGCACGATATGAGCGACCACCTGAATGTTATCAGTATGCTGTACGATCAGGGAGATTTCGACAAAATGAAAAGCTATATCTCAGAAATTCAAAACGATATCTCAAGTGTAAGTCCTCTGTCATATTCGGATAATATTATTGCCGATTACCTTCTTATGAATTTTTCCGAACAGGCAAAAACTTCCGGAGTTTCCTATGAAGCAAATGCCGTTATCGGAGAAAATGTTGGAATTCCCGACGGCGAGCTCTGCAGTCTTATCTCCAACATCATAAAAAACGCAATTGAAGCCTGTGAACGACTTGCACCCGACAGCGAGAAATACCTGAAATTCTTAATGTATAAAAAGGACGATAAACTCATTGTCAAGTGCGAAAACACCTGTGTACCAAGCACCGTTATTCATGATGACGAAAACTGCCTTCGCACCGTAAAAAAAGATAAACACTCTCACGGCTTCGGCATTTCAATAATTCAAAATATCTGTGAAAAACATAACGGCGCCGTCGTTTTCGATTGCGTTGATTCAATATTTAATCTGAAGGCCGTTATTCCTCTTGAATAGACTAAGACGGAGAGCTGATACTGTACCATGTGCTATTTTTCCAACCTTTCGTGAAAAGCCTCGGCAAAAGCTTTATTACCGGACAAGACATATAGTTTTACCGTAATTCCGAATCAAACCGAAAAACAACTGCTCACGCAGATGAATGTAAACACTCATCACGCGTGAGCAGTTGCTTTTCGGCTGACTTTCAGCACAGCCGGAAGTCGTATAACTAATCTTTTCGATTGGCTGATTCTGAAAAGTTTCTCCCTTTCTCTTGGCAAAGAGAAGGATTTCTTCATTTTCAAAGAAGAAGTCAGCTTTCCATTTGTCTGCCGAGAAAGTCGGCGGCTGTTTTAACGAGTTTTTGTTCTACGTCACTGCAACGGTGCCGATCAGCATCAGCAGCAGGAAAGACTGTTGCGACACAGCCGATTACATCGCCCTCGGTGAGTATAGGCATCATGCAGGAAACAAGCCTTGAGCCATCGCTGCTTTCGACGATGTCAAACTGCTTATCGGGGCGATACACGAAAAAGCTTCTGTCTTCCATAAAGTTTTCAGCCGTTTCGGAAACAGACTTGTCGGAATAATCCTTTTTAGGAATACCTGCACAGGCAATAACGCTGTCACGGTCACAAATGACAACAGAAAGATCACAGGTTTTGTAAAGTGTTTCGGCATACTGTGACGCTAAGGAAGTCATTTCGCCTATAGGTGAATATTTTTTAAAGATCACTTCACCCTCGCGATCAGTGTAGATTTCGAGCGGATCTCCCTCTCGGATACGCATGGTTCTTCTTATCTCTTTGGGAATTACGACACGGCCGAGGTCGTCAATTCTTCTCACTATTCCGGTAGCTTTCATATCTATATAATCTCCTTATAACGCTTATAATGCATTTAATTGCCTTACTATTATTTGCTGACAAAAGAAATATTATACCTATTGCAGATAACATCGAAAAAATAATGGGGAAGAATAACAATTGTTTCGTGGTTATTATATTTATTCATATTTATCCGTTGTATAACTCAAAAAACATGACGTACTGTATAATGCTGAGCATCACAAATGTACTCACCATAAAACAGAGAATATCAAGCTTTCAAAAAAGAATAATATAAAAAAATAAAGAAAAGGAAAAAATGTAACCAAAATCTGGATATCCATACTATATGAATGAAAGGAAGTGAGAAGGTAAACGAAAAATCAACCGCAGCCGAAAAGCATTATATATCATTGCACAAACTCGGAAAAGCCATTAAAAATCAGCAAAAGCAAAAAGCTTTTTTCTGATTCGGCGATTAAAGTACGTATGATTAGGAAAATAATCGGTGATAATGGTTAATAATATGTAAATAATAACTAAAATTTCAAAAAGCTCTTGAAAATCGCCCCGAATCGTGGTAAGATACCTAAGATGAAATATTAAAATTATTATTGTACGGATATCGCCGCAGGCATTATCAAGACCGTACACAAGGAGGATTTTATATGTCAATGTACAACAAAAAGAGCATTGAAGATATTGAGGTAAACGGAAAGAAATGTCTTGTCCGTTGTGATTTCAATGTTCCGGTAAAAGATGGGGTCATCAC
The DNA here is from genome assembly GCA_964638675.1 of uncultured Lachnospiraceae bacterium. GTDB lineage: Bacteria > Bacillota > Clostridia > Oscillospirales > CAG-272 > SIG714. Next base: position 58,512 of record CAZXAU010000013.1, on the reverse strand, counting down.
TTCGGCAAAAAGAATAGTTGAAGCTCTCCCGACAATTAAATATCTTAAAGAACATGGTGCAATGGTTATACTTTGCTCTCATATGGGTAAGCCGCACAATGTTTTTGATTCAAAGATCAAATTAAATAAAAAAGAAGTAGCGGCTATCGATGCTCTTCCGGAAGAAGAAAGAGAAGCTGCAACTGCGGCTGCACTTGAAAAAGCGGCTAAGGATGTTAAAAAATATTCACTTAAGATAGTTGCCGACAAGCTCAATGAGCTTCTCGGCGGCGGAGTGGTTTTTGCTTCTGACACAGTAGGCGAAGACGCACAGCAAAAGGTTTCGGCAATGAAGCCCGGTGATATAGTACTTCTTGAAAATACAAGATTCACATCAAAAGAAGAAAAGAACGATCCCGAATTTGCGGCAAAGCTTGCATCGATGGCTGATATTTTCGTAAACGATGCATTCGGAACCGCACACAGAGCGCATGCAACAACAGCAGGTGTTGCAGATCATCTTCCGGCAGTTTGCGGATATCTTATAAAAAAAGAGATCGGCATAATGGGCAAAGCCCTCTCGAACCCTGAAAGACCTTTTGTCGCAATTCTCGGCGGAGCGAAGGTTCAGGATAAGCTCAATGTAATCAACAACCTTCTTACAAAGGTAGACACACTCATAATCGGCGGAGGAATGGCATATACCTTCCTCGCAGCACAGGGATATAGCATCGGAACATCTCTCCTTGACGAGACAAAGCTTGACTACTGCAAAGAAATGCTTGCAAAAGCTGAAGAAAAAGGCGTAAAGATCCTCCTTCCCATTGACACTGTAGTTGCAAAATCCTTCCCGGATCCTATCGATGCACCGATCGAAACTCAGACCGTATCAGCAGATGCAATTCCTTCAGACCTTATGGGACTTGATATCGGCGAAAAGACAGCAGCACTTTATGCTGAGGCTGTTATGAATGCAAAAACAGTCGTTTGGAACGGACCTATGGGCGTATTTGAAAACCCGACACTTGCAAAGGGAACAAAGTCAGTCGCAAAAGCACTTGCAGATTCGTCCTGCATCAGCATAGTCGGCGGCGGAGATTCAGCAGCGGCATGCGAACAGCTCGGATATGCATCACAGATCACGCACATCTCAACAGGCGGCGGTGCATCGCTCGAATTTTTGGAAGGTCTTGAACTTCCCGGCGTTGCTTGTCTCCAGGATAAAGAATAAGCAAATCAATATATAAATAAATCATATTGCAAAATTGATGCAAACGACTGTAAAATGATGAATTTCGGTTGTATACATCTGTAACTTCAACCGCATTATCATTTTACAGTCAACAGAGAGGATAAACACAAGGAGATATAATAAAATGGGAAACCAAAGAAAAAGAAAAGTTATCGCCGGCAACTGGAAAATGAATATGACACCGAGCGAAGCAAAGGAACTTATTTCATCACTGTATTCAAAAATCAAGGGAAGAAAAGCATGTGACGTTATTGTCTGCGTTCCCTTTGTAGACATTCACGCAGCTACATCACTTCTCAAGGGTTCTATAATCAAGGTCGGTGCACAAAATGTTCACTATGAAGAAAAAGGTGCATACACCGGTGAGATCTCGGCAAAAATGCTTGTTCAGTGTGGCGTTCAGTATGTTATCGTGGGACACAGCGAAAGAAGACAGTATTTCGGTGAGACCGACAAAACCGTAAATCTCCGTGCAAAGGCGGCATTGGACGCAGGACTTCGCACTATCATATGTGTAGGCGAATCTGACGAAGAACGCACAAGTGGAATAACACGTGAAGTTGTATCACGTCAGACAAAGCTTGCTCTTGAAGGTATAGACGAAAAGCAGATGAAGAAGGTTATCATTGCATACGAACCTATCTGGGCTATCGGAACAGGCAAAACTGCCACTAACGAGCAGGCAGATGAAGTCTGCGGAATCATCCGTTCAGTGATTTCTGAAAAATACGGCAAGGCAATCGGAAGACAGACTGTCATCCAATACGGCGGATCCATGAACGCCAAGAACTGCGAAGGACTCCTCGCAATGGACAATATCGACGGAGGACTTATCGGCGGTGCTTCTCTCAAACCCGATGAGTTTGCAACAATCGTATTGGCCGCACAATAAAGCATAAAATAAACATGCCGTCTCATACCACTTAACCGTGAGACGGCATGTTTTGAATAAATATCAAAAACTATTATAAATCACCGATAAAACTTGGACACTCCGATATATAATATTTCGTAAAAGGAACATTCAAAAGATGAACAGATATAAAAAGCTATTTAAAAATATCGGATTTACCGCCATAGGAACTTTCGGCTCAAAGTTACTCGTCTTTTTTTTCGTCAGATTCTATACCGAATATCTGACTACAGACGAGTACGGTACAGCCGATCTGATCACACAAACGGCGAAATTGCTCATGCCGATCATAGCGGCGGGAATCACCGATGCTGTATTCCGCTTTTCGCTCGACAATGATCAGAATCCCAACTCTGCATTCTCCGTCGGTTTTTATACCTTATGCATAGGCTCTTTATTTCTCGCGCCGATAGGATATATACTTTCTCTGACCGGATATTTTGACAATTATGTTTATCTTATTGTCCTTTATGTCATAGCATCGAATTTTCATTCGCTCTCAACTCAGTACATCAGAACGAAAAATCACTATAAATTTTACGGAATTCAGGGTGTTATCAATACATCGCTCGTTATAATCCTGAATATCCTTTTTCTTGCGATCCTTCATATCGGCATCGACGGATATGTTCTCTCGGTCATCCTTGCCGATTTTCTGACAACATTGATCGTTGTCGTAAAAGAAAAGCTCTGGCTTGACATTGTAAGTCCGAAAATAATAGAAAAACAGCTTGTCAAAAAGATGATGAAGTACAGCATTCCGCTTATACCGACAACCGTGATCTGGTGGATAACAAGTGTTTCGGACAGATATATAGTAAAAGGCTTTTGCGGCGGAGATGTCAACGGTATATATACCGCTGCATACAAAATACCTACACTGCTCGTCCTGCTCTGCACGGTATTTATTCAGGCGTGGAATTTCTCATCGGTAGCCGAAAATGATGAAAAGGACAGGAGTATTTTCTTCTCGACCGTTTTTTCAAGCTTTTCCTCACTGATGTTCGTCGCAGGCAGTCTGATCTCGCTCTTTTGTGAGCTTATAAAATACATTCTTTTTGAAAAGACATATTTTTCAGCAACCGATTATATTCCTATCTTAACCATTGCCACCGTTTTTTCTTGCCTTGTTTCTTTCATAGGGAGCATATATACAGTTAAAAAGCGCAGTGTTCTCTCGATGACAACCGCTCTTGCAGGTGCGCTCCTCAATATCATAATGAATTTCATTCTTGTTCCAGATGAGATGTTCGGCATAAAGCTTGCCGGACTGGGTGCGAGCGGTGCGGCAATTGCAACATTTTTCAGTTATTTCACAGTATTTATTATACGTGCAATGACCGTAAAATCGGTGCTCCCCTTCGATATGAAAATTAAGAGACTTATATTGAACTCTCTGATTTTGTGCGTCCAGGTCATAATAGCAACCATGCGGCCCTTTTCGGGAACGTCACTTCTCGGAATACCTGTATACATTATAATACAGATACCTTTTGCGGTAATAATTACTGTGATCAGTATCAAACCCCTGCTTTTAAGTCTGACTGCTTTAATAAAGAAGTAAGCAGTACGGCAATAACATCCCATAATTCAAAAAAATTCAACAACACTTGATAGGAGGTAAGCTGAAATGAAAAACTCTTCAAAAGCAATTTCCATTCTTGAATATGATAAGATCCGTGAGCTTCTTGCAGAATGTGCTCCGACAGCCGGTGCAAAAGCAAAAGCGTTAAGTCTCAATCCCGATACGGTTATTGACCGCATCAGAGCTGAAATGGCAAAGACAAGTGCGGCACAGAAGCTTATCGGCACAAAAGGCATGCCTTCTTTTTACGGCGTCTTTGATATCTCCTCATCACTTGAAAAGGCGGAAAAGGGAGGTTGCATGACAACACGTGAGCTTCTTGACATTGCATCTCTCCTGCACTGTGCATCCGGGCTGAAAAGCTACATCGGAGTCAACCGTGAAGGTGTTGAGATCATTGCCGAGTATTTTGACCGCCTTGAATGTGACCGTCAGCTTGAGCGTGCAATCGGAAACGCTATTATATCCGAAGAAATGATCGCAGACGAGGCAAGCCCCGAGCTTTCATACATCCGAAAAAAGATCAGGACCGTAAACAACAGAATAAAAGATACACTTCAAAAATACATCAGTGATTCATCATATACAAAATATCTTCAGGAAAATATTGTAACAATGAGGAACGGACGATATGTAATTCCCGTCAGAGCGGAATGCAAATCTGAGATCCGTGGACTTATGCACGACATTTCGTCCTCGGGCGCTACTGTATTTATCGAGCCTATTGCAATTGTTGAAGCTAATAATGAACTTCACCTTTTGTCGATTGAGGAGGAGAGGGAGATCGAAAAGATTCTTTATGCCCTTACTTCTTTCTGCCTGAACATTCAGAACAAGCTCACGCTCAACTATTACAATATAACCGAGCTTGCCTTTGCATTTGCCAAAGCTGAATTTTCGTTCCGTATCGGTGGAATTGAACCCCGGATCAACAGCGACAAAAAGCTTGAACTGATAAAAGCGAGACATCCGCTCCTTGATCCGAAAAAGGTTGTACCAATATCGGTTCGTTTAGGTGACGATTTTGATACACTCGTGATCACGGGACCCAACACCGGCGGAAAAACGGTTACGCTGAAAACCATCGGACTGTTTGCACTCATGGCACAGTCGGGACTTCATATTCCGGCATCCGAAGGATCGTCTGTTTGTATCTTTTCGTCTGTTTATGCCGATATTGGCGATGAACAGAGTATCGAACAGTCGCTTTCGACCTTCTCGGCACATATGAAAAACATCGTCAGGATAACCTCGGATGCTGACGAAGATTCTCTGTGCCTTTTTGACGAGCTCGGAGCCGGCACCGACCCGACCGAAGGAGCTGCTCTTGCTATCTCAATTATCTCCGAAATTCGTTCGAGAGGTGCACTTTGTGTAGCAACGACCCACTACTCAGAGCTTAAGATCTTTGCACTTGAAACTCCCGGTGTGTGCAACGGCTCATGCGAATTTGATGTGACAACGCTTGCCCCGACATACCGTCTTATTATCGGTACACCAGGAAAATCGAATGCCTTTGCAATATCCGAAAAGCTTGGACTGTCCAAATCGATAGTTGACAGTGCAAAAGCCCGTATATCGGGAGACGAACGCCGCTTTGAAAGCGTCATTGCAAGCCTTGAGAGCGAACGTGTCGTCATGGAAAAAAACAGGCATGAAGCCGAAGCTATAAAACGTGATTACGAAGAGAAATATTCAAAGCTTGAAAAAGAAATGAAAAGCAGATTTCTCGAAAGCGAGAAAGCCGCTGAGCGTGCAAAGCGTGAAGCCCAGGCTCTGCTCACATCTGTAAAAGCAAGCACAAGATATCTTCTTGATGAGCTGAACGACCTGAAAAAGCGTCAGAATGAGCGCGGATTCTCTGGTAATGTAGATGAAATGCGCCGCAAGGTCAAGCATGAGCTTGAAAGACTTGATGATGCCGTCAATCCCGTAGCTCAGGAAAAGCAGGAGGAGTATGTTCTCCCCCGCCCGCTGAAAAAGGGTGACGAAGTCTTCATCGTTGCTCTCGGCAAAAACGGATTTGTTGAAAGTGAGCCCGACAAATCGGGAAATGTCCGTGTAACAAGCGGAATATTCACTTCTCAGGTAAATATAAGCGGACTTCGGCTTGTTGAAGAAGAAGTCACTGTCATAGACAAAAAGGGAAGCAAACGTAAGGCATCCGAGTATCATCCCGAGCCTGTTAAAGCGTTCAGCATTGAGCTTGACATACGCGGTGAGACCGGAGAAGACGGATGGCTAAGGGCCGATAAATATATTGACGAGGCTATCATTATGAAGGTTTCGCCTATCAGGATAGTACATGGAAAGGGGACGGGTGCTCTGCGTGCATACATTCACAAATGTTTGCGTAAAGATAAAAGAGTTAAATCATTCCGTCTCGGAGATTACGGGGAAGGAGATTCGGGAGTAACCGTGGTAGAACTGAAATGAAAAACACACACAGCATAGCAAACGCACTGTTTCTTAAAATCAAAGAAGCAATTTTATCGGTACTGCCGGTTGCGGCAATATTCTTAGCGCTCGCACTTACACCGATAGTCGATTTTTCTGCCGGAGAAATAGCGGTATTCGTTATATCATCAATATTTCTTATAATCGGAATCGGACTTTTCAACCTCGGAGCAGATCTTGCAATGACTCCGATGGGCGAATATGTAGGAACCGGACTTACACGCACAAAGCGTTTTGACATACTTCTGCCCGTCTGTTTCCTCATGGGTGTGCTGATAACAGTTGCCGAACCCGATTTATCGGTACTCGCCACACAGGTAAGTGCTGTTATGAACGGAACTCTGCTGATAATTACAGTCGGTATAGGCGTTGGACTTTTTCTGCTGACAGGCGTTCTGAAAATCATATTCAAGCGTGATCTTTCGATGCTCCTCATGTTTTTTTACATGACACTTTTTGCTTTGGCAGCATTACTGATTGAAAAGGGCGGTTCATCGCTTATCCCTCTCGCCTTTGACTCGGGCGGAGTTACCACCGGACCTGTCACCGTTCCCTTCATTATGTCGCTCGGCGTCGGAATTGCGGCAACGATAGGCGGCAGAGATGCAAGCGAAAACAGCTTTGGATTTATTGCACTCTGCTCTGTCGGGCCGATTCTTGCAGTGCTGGGGCTTTCGCTCGGAAGCAAGGGAGATATTACATACACTCTTCCCGACTACTCTATGAATGTCCGTGATCTTTTCAAAATACTCGGTGAGATGTCACTCGAGGTCATAAAGGCTCTGGGCCTTATAGTTGCATTCTTTATACTTTTGCAGATAACCATACTTAAGCTGCCCAAGAAGAGAATGGTGAAAATATTCGTCGGAATAGCCTACACATTTGTCGGTCTTGCTGTATTTCTCACTGCAGTCAATATCGGATTCATGCCAATGGGTTACAAGCTTGGTACCGAGCTTGCAGGATACGGTTCTGCTCCCATTCTTATAGGCTTTGCCTTCCTGCTCGGTGCTGTGACCGTACTTGCCGAGCCTGCCGTTCACGTTCTTAACAAGCAGGTCGAAGAGGTTACACGTGGCGGTGTCAGCAAAACACAGATGCTCATTGCACTCTGTGCAGGTGTCGGTATATCGATCGGTCTTTCGGTTATTCGTATAATCTATGGCTTTTCAATTCTTTGGTATCTTATTCCCGGATATCTGATCTCCCTCGGTCTTTCGCTGTTCGTGCCTAAAATATACACTGCAATAGCCTTCGACTCGGGCGGAGTTGCATCCGGTCCTCTTACATCAAGCTTTATCCTACCGATGATGATAGGAGTTTGCGTGGCATTGCACGGCGAAAGCTCTGTGCTGTCATACGCCTTCGGCTCGGTCGCCATGGTCGCAATGACTCCCCTTATCACGATCCAGACTCTCGGCTTCAAATCAGTAGTTTCCGCCAACGTCCGTGAGATGATAACAATGAAACGCATGATCTCCGCCGACGATGAGCAGATCATCTATTTTGAGTAGGGAGTTAGTTTACGGTGAATAGTCGAGGGAATCTTTTTGAAAAAAGTTCCCTGTGAAGCTTTCCTCTGAAAGCTTCACATTTGCCCCTTCAAAGACTCTATTATAGGGAGATGGTATGGAGGTTCGCTACGATCGAAACCCTTGAACGGCCGTCAACACGTGGGGACCCCTTCCCCACACAGTTATTTAAAAAATGTGATGTTGGTTTGCGTTGAGTGATCGTGGTAAACTTTTTGTAAAAATATTCCGCAAAACAGACTTATAGAAAGGAGATAAGAAATGAACGACAAAAACAAAGAGAAAGGCATAAACAAAGATATAGACAGAATTAAAGAAAAAATAAAAGACAGATTAAAAGATAAAGATAAAGAAGAAAAATCAGGTATAGCTCCGCTTACATCCAATCGCCTTGAGTTGCTTTTTGTGGTAGTCAACAGACAAAAGGCATCATTCTATTCAGATTTGTTGCTCTCCTTCGGCATCAACATGGAATTCAAGGTGTTCGGAGAGGGCACTGCAACATCCGAAATGAGGGATATCATGGGATTTTCGAGCAATTCCGAAAAAACTCTTATTGTCGGAATAATCAGAGAAGATATGGTACAGGCGGCACTTGAGGCACTTGAAACAAAATTCCGCACTATACGAAACGGAAAAGGAATTGCATGGACTGTATCAATGACAAGTGTTATAGGAGTTTCGGTCTACAGTTTTCTTTCAGATAACAGGAAAGCCATAAAAGAGGTGAATAGTAATGGGTAAAACAAAATATGAAATGGTTTGCTGCATAGTCAATGCAGGATATTCGGGTGTAGTAATGGACGCCGCAAGATCGGTCGGTGTTTCGGGTGGAACTGTCCTTGCAGGAAGAGGAACTGTAAATAAAGAAGCCGAAAAGCTCTTCAGCATCACTGTTCAGCCCGAAAAGGACATGGTAATAATGATCGTTCCTTCAGATATAAAGGACGATGTTCTCCGTGCAATATACCGTGATGCAGGTCTCAGAACCGATGGTCAGGGCATCGCTTTCTCCCTACCGGTAAATGACACTGTAGGGCTTGATAAAAATACATAATTTTATTCAGGTCTGCATCGGCAAACGCAGATGCAACTGTACGTAATAAATCTGATATCCGGGCGGTTTTTATGTTTATTCAGAGCCTGAAATTCCGCTATCTTTACAGCACAGAACCCTTGCCGCTTTTTGTATTACGGCAGGACCTCTGTGCTTTTTTATAAATTCATAATCATGCCAAATGATATCATAAATGTATTTTAATATGTTTTTTCGGAAATTTCAAAAAATGATTGATTTTTCGTGAAATGTATGATATAATATACTGAGAAATTGATGGAGGATTTAAACATGGCATATAAGATTAATCTTGAAGAATGCATCGGATGCGGATCATGCGCTGCCGAATGTCCTGTTGGTGCTATTTCTGAAAAAGACGGAAAGTACGTTATCAACGCTGATGAGTGTCTTGATTGCGGATCGTGCGAGAGCGTTTGCCCCGTAAATGCGGCAAGTGCTGAATAAGCATACATATCAAAACCGGAATAAGGGGCAGATTATTGGTCTATCATCATGGTCTGCCCATTTCCTTGGTTAGGTCAGAGCAATTTTTATCAATTTTATCGGATTGATCGATTGATATATCGCATTGATTCTGTCCGATCCGCAAAAATGCTATACTTAAAACATTGAGGAATTCAATGAAAATACAGGGCGGCGTGACACCTCTTGCCGTCACGGAAGGTACAACTGAAATGTCATTTGAAAAAGCAAAACAATATCTTGAAAACAGAGGCTATGCCGACAGAATAGCAATGTTTGATGAATCAACTGCAACCGTAGGACTTGCAGCCGCCGCAATCGGGTGCAAAGAGGGAATGATTGCAAAAACAATATCACTCTTGCAAAAGGACTCTGCGATTCTTATTGTTGCGGCAGGAGACTGTAAAATCGACAACCGTAAATATAAAGATGTCTTCAATGAAAAAGCCAGAATGCTTCCCCGTGAGATCGAAGCTGAAACTATCGGTCACGAGATCGGCGGTGTATGCCCCTTTGGAATTAATGACGGCATAAAAGTCTATCTTGACATTTCACTCAAAGAATACGAAACCGTTTATCCTGCGGCAGGAAACGCAAATTCAGCTGTAAAACTGGCACCCGATGAGCTTTTCTCTATGCTTGATAATGCAAGCTGGGTGGATGTTTGCAGAAAAAAAGACATAATACCGCAAGTGCAATGAACATTACTTTTCTCAACGATGACGAACGACTTGATGAAGTCAATTTCGGATTAACAATAATACAAAAAAAGAGCGGTCTTACATTCGGCACCGATGCCCTGTTGCTTGCAGGCTATATAAAGGGCAATCAGAAATTGCGTGCGGTCGAATTGGGCGGCGGAACGGGAATCATTTCACTTCTGCTTGCATCGAGAAACAAATTATCGGAAATTACCGTTTTTGAAGTTCAGGAGGAATATGCTGAGCTTTGCAAACGGAACGTGTCTATTAACTCGTTTGACTCAAGGATATCAACGCTCTGCAAGGATATACGTAATGCATCACTTTCAGATATAGGCGGCAGAGCGGTCGATGTTGTATTTACCAATCCTCCATACATGACATCATACGGAGGAAAACGGAATCGGGAAGACAAAAAGAATATTGCAAGACATGAAATTTGCGGAGGAATAGATGATTTTTGCGCTGCATCGTCCAAACTTCTCAGATATGGTGGGGCATTTTATGCAGTATATATTCCCGAGCGTCTTTCCGATCTTTTATCGGCAATGAAAAAAAACAATATCGAACCGAAAAGACTTACGTTTATCTGTCACGATAAGGAAAGAGCTCCCTCTCTTTTTCTGTGCGAGGGAAAAAAATGCGGAAAGAGCGGACTTACCGTAACAAAGAATCTGATTATTAAGGACTGCGGTATTGAAAGTGCCGATTATTCTTACATAATGGAAAACGGAGAATTCGATGACAGCTTCAAATCAAAATGATGATGCTATAAGCACTGATAAAGATAAAAAAGAAAAAAACCGGACACTTGGCGGTGTCTTATATCTTGTTGCAACTCCGATAGGCAACCTTTCGGATATTTCACAAAGGTCGATCAAGGTTCTCAGTGAGGTTGATTTCGTTGCCGCAGAAGACACGAGAAATTCCGGACTGCTTCTCTCTCGCTTAGGTGTTCCGAAAAAGCAGATGATAAGCTATTTCGAGCACAATAAAAAAGAAAGAGGAGAACAGATCGCGCAAAGGCTTTCAGAGGGCGAAAGCTGTGCACTCATTACCGATGCCGGAACTCCGGGTATATCCGACCCGGGTGAAGATATCGTAAAGATCTGTGTTCAGCGTGGCATTACCGTAACTTCTGTTCCGGGGTGCTGTGCCGCTGTGAACGCTCTGATCCTTTCGGGACTTCCGACATCAAGGTTTGTATTTGAAGGCTTTCTCCCAAGTAAAAAATCTGAAAAAGCCGAAAGACTTTCTGAACTGTCCTGTGAAAAAAGAACAATTATTATATACGAAGCTCCTCATCGTCTTATTCCGACTCTCCGTGAGCTTTATGACAACTTCGGAGACAGGCAGATCGCACTTTGCCGTGAAATGACAAAGCTTAATGAGCAGATCATGCGTACAAGTATCGGGTCAGCCATAGAATACTACAGTTGCAATTCCCCGAGAGGCGAATATGTCCTGGTCATAGACGGATCTCCCGAAAATGATACAGAATCTCTGTCGATCGATGACTGCAATGTCACTGAAATGGTTGACGCTTATATAAATGACGGCATAACGAGAAACGATGCGATCAAAAGGGTTGCAAAGGATCTGAACCTTACAAAGAATGCAGTTTATGACAAAATGATCGAAGAAAAGAGAACGGAAAATCAGAAATAATCTTTCAGAGCAGATCATAAAATAAATAAGATAAAATACAGGAAAAAATATACTATCCATTATGAAAGGATATAACGGATATGGGTAAGAAAAATAAAGAAGAATTCGTTGAAACATACGAACACAGAAAAAAACGCCGCGGCGACAGAAGAGATGCATATAAGGTCAGAGACCTTGATTCGATGCATATATTGACACCATATATGATGCCCGACAGAACCAAAAACGAGGCTGTTCTTTCAGAGGTATTTGATCTCACACAGGTCGATAAATATATTGCAAAAAAGAATTCGGATGACCCCGAATTCAAGTATACATTTTTCCACTTTTTGTGTGCCGCAATAGCAAAGGTTATGACATTCCGCCCCAAAATGAATTATTTTATTGAAGGACACCGTTATTATGAAAGAAAAGATCTTTCTCTTGCCTTTGTCGTAAAACGTAAATTCGCACTCGACGGCGGAGAGTCGCTTGCAATTATCAAGCTTGACCGTGACAGCGATGTACCGCCAATAGAACAGATATACGGAAAGGTCAAAAAGTTTGTTTATTCGGTCAGAAAAGAAGGGGTACAGGAGTCCACATCGGATATAATGGATACTCTTGTAAAATTCCCGAGATTCTTTCTCAAGCTTGTAATCGGAACACTAAAAAAAATGAATTATCACGGAATTCCCCCGAAATTCATATGTGAAAGCGATCCCGAAACCTGTTCGTGCTTTATCTCGAACCTCGGAAGTATTAAAATGTCGGCAAATTATCATCATCTTACCGACTGGGGCACAAATTCTTTCTTTGTTGTTGTCAATCAGAAAAAAATGCGTCCATTCTTCAATGCTGACGGAAGCTATGAAATGCGTGATTCGCTTACAATGAGTTTTACGGTAGACGAAAGACTTGCAGACGGATTTTACTTTGCAAACTGTGTCAAACTCATCAAGAAAATATTTGAAAATCCCGAAATTGTCGAGCTTCCTCTCGCTCAGATGGTTCCTGAGTTTGAAGAAAGCGTTACGGTAAAAAAATGATATAAATAATGAAAAATTATAAAAAAAATATGAGAATGGCAGTTTTGCCTCTACTCGCTCTTATAGTTGTCTTGTCGGCATTCGCCTTTACGGGGTGCTCAAGAAACCTTCCCGTTCAAACGACACCTCAGGCAAACACACCTCTCACGGCATTTACAGACCCAAATTTCACTGAAACACCCGGAAATACCAATAGTTCGTCTGAAGCTCCCGGTACTACCCCAACCGTTATTCCGGACACATCGTCGCAATACACGATTACTCCGACATTCAATCCGGGTACTGAATTTCCTCCGATATCAAACCATGACATCGATTACTGCTTCGGTCCCTTTTATTTCGGAGATGAATTATACTATATCTACGCTGACGGTGAGACCGTAGCGATCTTTGACCCGTTTACTGAGATAGACCTTCTTTCGGTTAAAGCCGAGATACCCCAAAACCGTGAGATGTTTTTTCTCTCAGCGTCACTTATTGATCTCAATTTTGACGGATATCCCGATTTTTCATACCTGAGGAATGAAGACGGACAACGGGAGTGCTTTTTGTCGGTAACTGACAAAGACGGTCAGATCGTCACATACGAGAGAGATTCAACCTTCAGCACAGTATATCATATATCAAGATGTTATGAGACAAAGTCTGTCTACTGTAAACTTTACCTTGAGGACGAATATTTTTGGGTATGGCAGAAGGTCGATGATCATTTTACAATTCTCGAAGAAACCGTGCCCGACATTTTTGAATGGAATGCCGAAAAAATTGCGTCAGCTCTCTTCGGCGAAGGTACAAATGTTCAGGAATCTGACGATGTAACTATAAGAGGATGCTCATGCAAGAGTGTACAGATATTCGGAACGCTGACTATAGCATATGATGAATACGGTGAATATTACATAAAAGATATGCCGACATCCGGCTTCTGCCGACTGTCGCTTAATCCAGACGGAAGATGGAGCAAAAGCGAAAAGGTCAGTGCCTGATCGCCCGATCTCACAAACAAAAACCATGCCAACCTTTGAATGAACCGATTTTTTTCGGTTCATTTGACCGAGAAAGGAATTAAAAAAACATTAATCATGAAATACGATGTAATTATAGTCGGAGCAGGTCCTGCCGGAATTTTCACTGCACTTGAAATGAAGCGAAAGGGCTGTAAAAAAAGTATACTGATCATCGAAAAGGGCAAAGCTGTGGAAGACAGAAAATGTCCGAAATCGGTTGCAAAAAAATGCGTTAACTGTAAGCCATACTGTCATATCACAACAGGTTTCTCAGGTGCAGGTGCATTCTCAGACGGAAAGCTCTCACTTTCATCGTCTGTCGGCGGCGAGCTTCCCAATCTCATCGGAGATAACCTCGTACAGGATACAATAAACTATGCCGACAGCATTTATCTTGAATTCGGTGCAGACTCGCACGTTGAAGGAATCAACCTCAGCGATGAGGCGAAGGATATAAGAAAACGTGCCATTCAAGCCGGCCTTAAACTTGTCGATTGCCCTATACGCCACCTCGGAACAGAAAAAGCACAGCTCATTTACTACGCTATCGAGCAGGAGCTTTTAAAAGAGGGTGTTGACATGATGATGGGCACCGAATGCATAGATGTTGTCATTGAAGACAATATATGCCGCGGCGTACTCATCAATACTCCGACCGGAAGCCAAGAGATCAAGGCTGACAAGGTCGTTATTGCAACAGGAAGAAGGGGAGCCGATTGGCTCGAACAGCTTTGTTCGGAGCACGGCATTGACCATAAAGCCGGTACGGTTGACATCGGTGTCAGGGTTGAAGTTCGTTCCGAAGTCATGGAAGTTATCAACAAGGCTCTTTATGAGGCAAAGCTCGTGGGATATCCAAGACCATTCAAAAACAAGGTTCGCACATTCTGTCAGAATCCCGGGGGATTTGTTTCCCAGGAAAACTACGACAACGACCTTGCAGTCGTGAACGGACATTCCTTTAAGGAAAGAAAATCAGAAAATACGAATGTTGCAATTCTTTGCTCACATAACTTTTCATATCCCTTCAATCAGCCTATCGCATACGCTCAGAAGGTAGGAGAGCTTACAAACATGCTCGGTGCAGGGCATATCCTCGTTCAGAGATTCGGAGACATTCTTGACGGAAAGCGTACCTGGCAAAAGGAACTTTCACAGTCGAACCTCCGTCCGACACTTCCCGATGCGGTTGCAGGAGATATAACTGCAGCAATGCCATACCGTGCAATGATCAACATTATAAACTTCATCCATGCAGTCGACCAGGTGGTTCCAGGCTTTGCGGCATATGAAACACTTCTTTATTCACCTGAGCTGAAATTCTACAGCAACTGTGTAAAAATGGATGAACGTTTCAATACATCGGTTGAAGGTCTTCACTGTCTCGGCGATTCGAGCGGATGGACACGGGGACTCATGATGGCTTCAGTAATGGGAGTTCTGATGGGCAGATATATTACTGAGGAGTATAACGAAAAAGAAGGTTTCTAAAATACAATGAGCAATACAATGTGGCAGCAGAAGGATCTTGACCTTACATCCGAACCTCTGCTGCCCAAAATTATAGTATACACAATACCTGTCATACTGACAGGACTGCTGCAAACATTATACAATGCGGCTGATATGCTTGTCGTCGGATACTTCTCAAGCGGCGAAGCGATGGGAGCCGTCGGAGCATGCGGATCTCTGATTGCACTTATAGTCAATCTTTTTTTCGGGCTGTCTGTGGGAACTGCCGTTCTCGTGGCAAAAGACTTTGGCTCGGGAAATCACGGAAATATAGAAAAAACAATACATACATCGGTACTTTTCGCCGCAGTGTGCGGAGTATTTATCGGAATATTCGGTTTTATTTTTGCATCTCCCCTGCTCCAACTCATGGGTACAACACCTAACCTGCTAAAGGAAGCAGTACCCTACATGAAGGCATACTTCGTCGGAGTCCCGGCAAACATAATATACAATTATCTTGCGGCGGCTCTCCGTTCAAAGGGTGACACACGTAATCCGCTGATCTTTCTTGCAATATCCGGACTTTCAAATGTTTTATTCAATTTCATAATGGTCTATTTCCTCGGTCTTTCGGCTGTCGGAGTCGGAATTGCAACCACGATCTCGCAGTATTTTGCGCTCGCTCTCATTCTTCACCACATGATGAAGCTTGATGATTGCTGTAAATTCGATCCGAAAAAACTGAAGATCCACCCTGAAAACCTGCGTCAGATCATTTCAATTGGTATTCCGGCAGGAATGCAGGGTACGCTTTTTGCCCTGTCCAATGTTCTGATCCAATCAACAGTAAACTCGTTCGGAGATATCACGATCGAGGGAAATTCAGCGGCGGCAAATATAGAAAGCTTTGTTTATATATCAATGAACGCACTGTATCATACGGCACTTACGTTCATAGGTCAAAGTCTGGGCAAAGGAAAAAAGAAAAACATACCTAAAATATCAGCGTTGTGTTTGGGTTGCGTATGCGTTGTAGGCATTACAATGTCTGCAATAGCCCTTATATTCGCCCGTCCGCTTCTCGGAATTTACTCGGGACACGATGAAAATATAATCAATGCCGCACTTGTCAGAATGTCTGTAATAACGACAACATATTTTCTTTGCGGAGTCATGGATGTCGGTTGCGGAATCTCACGGGGAATGGGACGCTCGATACTGCCAATGGTGATATCACTGGTAGGATCATGTCTTTTCAGAATCGTGTGGATATATACAGTCTGTAAGATCTATCCCGACAGCATCACCGTTTTGTATATGTCATACCCCATATCATGGATTCTGACATCATTTGCACATTTCATTTCATGTACTCTGACATATAAAAAGCTCAAATGCAAAGCTGACGGATGAAATCAGATATTTTAAACCAGAATATAGAGGTTAAATCAGATTAAGATTTTTCTTAAAATCTGAAATGTTACTATATTTCGACCGCACCCGGAAACGGGTGCGGTTTTTCAATATCCGATAATGCACTGGTATCAATCAGGATCTCAGCAAAAAACAAATGCATATAAACGCTATCGGTAATCAATATGTCACATATGTCAGATTATTGGCGGTAAGTGAGCCAAGGTGAGGGGTGTCGAAACTTCACAATGTAAATATGTGTTCGACAGCGGGTGAAATATTTTAAAAAGTATTGACATTTGCGCAAAAAACGAGTATAATTTACTTTGTAAAGACTCGAATCGTTCTGATCCGAAATAACAATTTAGAAACGATACAAAAAGAGGTAAATAACATGTCTGAAAAAATGTGGGCGCTTGTAAAAGACAAGGCAGAAGAAGGACTCACCTGGAAACAGGTAGAGATTCCGACCGTCGGTGACAACGACGTTAAAATTAAAATTCACAAGACCGCTATTTGCGGAACAGATGTACATATCTATCAGTGGAACGAATGGGCACAGAATACCATCAAGCTCGAAACGACAGCCGGACATGAATATGTCGGTGAGATCGTTGAAGTGGGTAAAAACGTTCATTCACACAAAGTGGGTGAAATCGTTTCGGGTGAAGGTCACATCGTCTGCGGCAAATGCCGTAACTGCCGTTCGGGTAAAGGCCATCTCTGCCGCAATACACTCGGTGTCGGAGTAAACCGTAACGGAGCATTTGCACAGTATCTCGTAATTCCCGAAAGCAATGTAATCAGCTGCTCGGAGAAGATTCCCGAAGAGCTTTACTCTATATTCGATCCGTTCGGAAACGCTTCACATACAGCCCTCTCATTCAATACACTCGGTGAGGATGTTCTTATTACAGGCGCAGGTCCTATCGGTATCATGGCAGCCGGAATCGCAAAATTCTCGGGTGCAAGAAATGTAGTTATCACAGACCTTAACGACTACCGCCTTTCACTCGCAAAGGAATTCGGAGTTACAACAGTAAACACAGGAAAAGAAGATCTGAATGCAGTAATGAAGGATCTCGGAATTGTTGAAGGCTTCGATGTCGGTATGGAAATGTCGGGTAACCGTTTTGCCCTCAATCAGCTTATCGATTCAATGGCAAACGGCGGAAGAATCGCACTGCTCGGAATTCAGGGCAGAATGATGACAGAAATTCCGATCAATAAGATCATATGGAACGGTCTCAAGCTCAAGGGTATCTACGGAAGAGAAATGTACGAAACATGGTATAAGATGACCGCCATGGTCGAAGCAGGTTTCCCGCTCGATAAAATAGTTACGCATCGCTTCCCCATCACAGAATGGCAGAAGGGCTTTGATGCAATGATCTCAGGCAACTCAGGAAAGGTCATTCTCGACTGGTCTGTTCTTTCGGAATAAAACAGCCACTGTAAATTAAAAATCGTATTATAATAGTACTACATACTTTTGAATGTAAGAAGGGAATACATTATGAACAAAACAGAAGTTCTCGCTTATTACCGCGAACAGCTCGCAGGAATCAAGGCGTCAGGCGTTGAAAAATGCGAAAGAATTATAACCACACCTCAGAGTGCATACATTTATGCAGACGGCAAAAAGCTGCTCAATATGTGTGCAAACAACTACCTCGGACTCGCAGATAATCCCGAACTTATCGAAGCTGCAAAGTCTGCTTATGATAAGCACGGATACGGACTTGCATCGGTTCGTTTCATCTGCGGAACACAGGATATCCACAAACAGCTCGAAGCTAAGGTTTCGGAATTCTTTGAAACAGAAGACACAATACTCTATTCATCATGCTTTGATGCAAACGGCGGACTTTTTGAAACACTCCTCACAGCAGAGGATGCTATCATTTCGGACGAACTCAACCATGCATCGATAATCGACGGCGTTCGTCTTTGCAAAGCTGCAAGATATCGTTACAAGAACAACGATATGGCAGATCTCGAAGCAAAGCTCAAGGAAGCTGACGAAAAGGGTGCAAGGATCAAGATGATCGCTACAGACGGCGTATTCTCGATGGACGGAATCATTGCAAACCTCAAGGGCGTATGCGATCTCGCAGACAAATACAACGCACTTGTTATGGTCGATGACTCGCACGCAAGCGGATTTGTCGGAAAACGCGGCAGAGGATCAACAGACTACTGCGGAGTTATGGGCAGAGTTGATGTTATCACAGGTACATTCGGAAAGGCACTCGGCGGTGCATCAGGCGGATTCACAACAGGACGTAAGGAGATAATCGATCTTCTCCGTCAGCGTTCACGCCCCTACCTCTTCTCAAATACTCTCGCTCCTTCGATCTGCGAAGCAACAATTACAACACTCAATATGCTCGAAAAGGATACATCAAAGCGTGACTACCTTGAGAGTATAGTAAGCGATTACCGTAAAGCACTTGAAGATGCCGGCTTCGACATTATTCCCGGAACACACCCCTGCGTTCCCGTAATGCTCTATGACGAGCACCTTGCCGCAAGAATGGCTCAGAAGCTGTATGAGCTCGGAATTTATGCAGTATCGTTCACATATCCTGTAGTTCCGAAGGGCAAAGCAAGAATCAGAACACAGGTTTCGGCAGCTCACACTCCCGAAGATCTTCAGTTTGCAGTCAAATGCTTCATTGAAGCACGCCGCCAGCTTGAAGAAGAGGATAAAGCAGCCGAATAATCGGAAGTCCCCATTATCATAACAAAATAAGATCAATAATCTTAAAATGAAAAACTGTTGCCTTTGGGTAACAGTTTTTTAAAACAAAAATTATAAATATAGTTTTTTTCGATTGATTTTTGCATTGAAATATGTTAGAATGAACGGTAGAGAAATTAAACAAGTATAACAGCCCCACCCATTTAAAAAAGTCTTTGAAGCGGCACAAGAGAACTTTTTTTCAAAAAGATTCCCCGACTACCAAACGCAAACTAACTATCAAAAGGAGAATACAGATATATGATATACGTAATGAGCGGAATTCGCGGAAATTTTGATGCATATAAAGCACTGATAGGCAAGATCAAGCTAAAGAAGGATGACGATCTTTTTTTGCTGGGTAATGTAATTTGCGGCGGAGAAGGCGGAATGGATATTCTGCTTGATGCAATGAATGCGGAAAATATATTTCCGATAGCCGCAAAGAGCGAAATTGATGCCGCAAGATTTCTTTCGGTAATAAACAATTCAAAAGAAAAGCCGGACGAATCAATTCGAGAAGAGATGGCAAAATGGTTTACAAAAGGCGGATTTGCGTGTGCCAACGCCTTTATGAAGCTGGAAAGTGACGAGGACAAGGAGTATGTTCTCGAATATCTCTCCGAAGAATTCACACTTGTAGATGAGATCAAGACAGACGGAAAAACATTTATTCTCTCGGCAAAAGGACTTGGCGGATTTTTAAATGAAAAAGATGCATTTGACTATAGCGCAGAAGAATTGACAGACGGCGATTTTGATCCGACAGTTGATGAATTTCCGGACAAAAACAAGTATATCGTATGCGGAGATATTGACGACTTCACACCTGATGAAGAATTCGAGGGCAAGATCTGCACAATAGGCAAAAACATCATTCTCAATCATGCTGAAAACAGACAGCCTTGCTGTATGCGTCTGAATGATATGAAGGAATTTTATGTCTGAACGGCATAAGTCATGTAATGTTAAGCTTGTTCTGTCGTTTATACTTATGATACTGACATTTCATGCAATCACATCATGTGCGGTTGAAGATGCGGTTGAAGAAATATTACCCATCGGAAATGCAGATGAATATATCTCAAGATATAATACAATTGCAACAGAGCTTGGCTTTTCACGCATAAAACTATCGGAAGGCGACAACGGAGTATGCGGATTTGCGGCATTTGACCGACTGTTCATCGTTGCATTGACCACAATAGAAGGCAAGATATACAGTATTGAAGTGAGCACCGGGTCAAGCTATGCCGAAACACTGACAAGCGATGAAAAATTCAATGAAGCAGTCATATATGCGGCTACCGTTATATCCCCGATATTGTCAGATGAACCGCTTGATAACAACGAGATATCAACACTTGCAGGAAAAATACTGTATTCAGAACAAAAGCAGATAAAAATACCGAAAAAATCAAATGGCAATGACAGCTCTTTCGTATACTGCAAAATGAACCGAGCCGCCAACGGAGGATTTGAGATCATAATAACAGTAACAGCAGACACACCGCAGTAATAAACGGTTTGTCTGCTGTTGACTTATTTTTATTTATAAATTGATGTTTTATTGTGACACAATCAGTAGTTTTATATAAATATCATATCGGAGTTTTCTTAAAAACTTTTAAGAAAATTCATCCTATACGGTTATTCATCAAAAATTAACGCCAACACTTTCTCTGCTGTCATAAGAGAAAGCCCCTCATCATCGGACAACGTTTCTCTGTTCCAACGCATCCTTGAGGATTGTGTAAGTGTAATGCAGTCCTTTCCGCAGGAAGGGTATTTTTCATACCATTGCGGAAAATATTCACTCATATATTTCTCTGCCAGCGCCACGGCAAGGCTGTCGCTTCCGTCGGCAAGCCTCGTGCCGCTTAAGACAACCCCAGGCGGCGTGCAGTGCATCATCACTACGCTCCCATCATCACACATACCTACGGCAAGCCAAACATGACCGTTCTTGCTCATGAGATCCCCTGCTTGCCAATCGTGTACTTCTTCTGCAGGAGTATAATCGCCGAATCCACGAAGGGAAAAGCTCTCCGCCATCCTGGAAGATTTCATCACATAGCCATCTTTCCCATCCTCGGATTCAAATGTGTTGTACAACACCCAGCCCACATAGCCCGAACAGTCAAGACCGTCATGAATCTGATACATTGTTTTATGAAAATCGTAATCCTTATCCTGAAGTGCGGAAAACTCTGCCCAACGGGAACTCAAGCCTAACGTCACAGCTTCCTTGCCTGCACCGGTGTTTTCTTTGTTCCAACCGCCGCCCCAGACATACGACGTACTTCCCATCGGCATTATGCCGGTCTTTAAAAGACCTAAAAGAGATCTTTTGTTATACTCATCCTCATTTGAAGGGTCTTCACTTGATGGAGTTTCACTTACTGAAGGGTAAGGTGTGACTGGAAAGGGTGTTTCGGAAGGTGTTTCGTAGGGCGTTTCGGAAGGTATTACATAAGGTGTCTCAGAAGGTGTTTCAGTGGGTGTTTCGGAGAGTGTTGGGATTGGAGAATCGCCCGAAACCCCAGACGGCAGGGCACTCGTTCCCAACTTGTCTGAAACGGTATCCGAAATTTCCGAAGAAGGAGCAGTGTTAGTGCCTTCCGCCGACTGTAAGTCGCACCCACACAAACAGATCATTGACAAAAGAAGCAACATTGAGATCAATAGCTTGAAATTCATAATTTTTTTATTTTTATCCATTTTTCGATTTTATCTCCTGCGTTTTAAACACCGAATTTCTGATCTTACAATCACATTGTATCACAATATTCTTTTTCAGTCAAGAAGTAAATACAGTCACTCAGATCATTCATACCCTATATGTTGACAAATGAGTAAAAAGGGTATATAATACGGATAATAAAAAGTGAATTATTTTGGCAAATAAAATATATTTTTTTATTTCACCGCGTGGGGAGGGGCCCCACATGCCGGCTACAGTGCAAAAATTACGGCTTAATCCATATTTAGCAGAAGCCTTATACCAATCCCCCCTTTTATAAAGTCTTTTATGGGGGAAGGTGAAATTTTCTACAGAAAATTTCACCGGAGGAACTTTCTACAGAAAGTCCCTCCAACTATAAACGCAAACTAACTACGCAAGGAGAGACAGATGAAATATCTTTTCGGTCAGTTAAAGAAATACGGCAAGGAGAGCTTTCTTGCACCGCTTTTTAAAATGCTTGAAGCACTTTTTGATTTGTTCGTGCCGATAATTGTGGCGTACATGATAGATAACGGAATCGGAAAGAGCAATAAAAGAGTGATAATAATAGCCGCTTTAATGCTTATCGGACTTGCAATTGTAGGTCTGATATGCAGTTTTGTAGCACAGTTTTTTGCAGCAAAAGCGGCAACGGGATGTGCAGGCGACCTCAGGCATATACTTTTCAAACATATTGGCTCACTGAGCGCCACAGAGCTTGATAAAATAGGTTCAAGTACGCTGATCACACGAATGACAAGCGATATCAATCAGATACAAAACGGTCTGAATCTCTTTTTAAGACTGTTTTTACGCAGTCCGTTTATCGTTTTCGGTGCAGTGATAATGGCATTTACCATAAACACAAAGATCGCACTGATATTTGTCATTGCAATACCGATACTTTCGGTTATCGTTTTCGGAATCATGAAGGCAACATCACCGGGGTATAAAAAAATACAACAAAGGCTTGACGGGGTAACAAAATCGACAAGAGAAAACCTTTCTGGTATACGTGTGGTAAGAGCGTTCGGAAAAGAAGATGAAGTAACGCAGGACTTTAAGGACGCCAACAGCCGACTCATCAGAATGCAAAGAAGTGTTGTAAAGATTTCGTCACTGATGAACCCGATGACATATGTTGTAGTGAACACGGGAATAGTTTTCATTTTGTATGCCGGATCCCGGTATGTTAACAGCGGAATTCTCCTGAGCGGTAATGTGATCGCACTTGTCAATTATATGAGTCAGATACTCGTAGAGCTCGTCAAGCTTGCAAATCTGATCGTCACACTCAGCAAGGCAACAGCGAGCATGAGCAGAGTTGCGGCAGTCCTCGATATACAGCCGTCCATGACAACGAGCGGTACAAAAACAGAATGCAAAGACTGCAATGAAGCGGTCAGCTTTGAAAATGTATCTCTGATATATGAGAATGCAGGTGAAATGAGCATAAATGATATATCATTTACGGTCAAACGCGGCGAAACTATAGGTATTATCGGAGGAACCGGAAGCGGAAAATCATCGCTGATAAATCTCATTAACCGTATGTACGATGCAACATCAGGAGAGATTAGGATATTTGGAAGCCCGATAAAGGAATGGGACAGGGACAAGCTCACAGAAATGGTCGGAACTGTGCCGCAGCGTGCTCAGCTTTTCAAAGGCACTATTCGCTCAAATCTGATGTACGGAAATCCAAATGCAAGTGACGATGAACTGATTCAGGCACTCAGGATATCTCAATCGGAAGAGTTTGTAATGGCAAAGCCGAAAGGGCTTGATGAAGAAGTAGAACAGGGCGGAAGGAATCTCTCTGGCGGTCAGCGTCAACGACTCACAATTGCAAGAGCACTTGTCAAGAATCCCAAAATACTGATACTTGATGACAGTGCAAGTGCACTCGATTTCGCAACCGATGCCGCACTGCGAAAATCAATCGCCTTACTCGGAAATAAGATAACGGTATTTATAGTATCACAGCGAACGGCAAGTATACGACATGCTGATAAAATAATCGTGCTTGATGATGGCAGGATCGCAGGCATGGGCAAGCATGATGAACTTCTCGACAGATGTGAAGTCTACAGGGAAATATACGAGAGCCAATTCCGAAAGGAGGATGCATAGTTTGAAAGATAAATCTTTCAAACAGTGTTTTGTGGCTTTTGCCATCGGAACGAGCCCAAATTCCGCAAGAAAGGAAGCTTTCGCAACACGAAAGCCATGGTCATAAATATGAAATCAGACAAGAAAAACCGGGAAGTAAAAAAAGATATAGATAACAAAGCGATTCTGAAACGGATACTCAGATATATCAGACCTTATACAAAATATGTGATGTTGTCACTTGTCTGCGCTATCATCAGTGTTGCCGCACAGTTGCTTATCCCGATCTTTACGGGAAATGCAATCGATTATATGATAGGCGAAGGTAACGTAAACTTCAAGGCTATAATGTCATACCTCATTGCAGTACTCATAACCGCCGGAATTTCGGCACTTTCAACATGGATAATGTCGGTTCTGAACAACAATGTGGTGTCGGGGGTATCGGGTGATTTGAGAAATAAAGCTACAGAAAAAATTCAGCGCCTTCCCCTTTCCTATCTCGATTCACACCCAACAGGAGATATAGTCAGCCGTATGATCACCGATGTCGACAGCTTTGCGGACGGTCTGCTCATGGGCTTCACACAGCTTTTTACAGGTGTGCTCACTATTGTATGCACTATCGTATTTATGATGTCGGTCAATATCCCGATAACACTTATAGTTGTATGTCTCACACCCGTGAGCTTGTTCGTTGCAAAATATATTTCGGGTCACACATATAAATATTTCAACGAGCAAAACAAAGTCAGAGGAGAACAGACCGCCTTTATCAACGAGCAAATCGACGGGATTAAGGTCGTCAAGGCGTTCGGACATGAAAAAAAATCGCTTGAGGAATTCGATGAGATCAACGAATCGCTCAAGAAAACATCACTGAAGGCAGTATTTTTTTCAAGCCTGACAAACCCATCCACAAGACTTGTCAACAATATTGTATACGCAGGAGTTGCATTTTCGGGTTCGCTGTTTGCAATCATGAGCGGTGGCGTATCGATAGGTCAGCTCAGCATTTTTCTCAGCTATGCAAGTCAGTATTCAAAACCTTTTAATGAAATATCGGGAATCATCACCGAGCTTCAGAATGCATTTTCATGTGCGGCAAGGATTTTTGAGTTGCTTGATGAAAAGGATCAGATTCCGGAAGGCCCTCAGGAACTTGTATGCGTGGGAAATGTCAAGCTCTCCGATGTATCGTTCAGATACCTTCCAGACCGACCGCTCATAGAAGATTTCTCACTTGATGTCAAGCCGGGACAGCGAATTGCAATTGTCGGTCCAACAGGGTGCGGAAAAACAACGCTTATAAACCTGCTGATGCGTTTTTATGATGTCGACATAGGCAGTATTTCGGTGTCGGGAATTGATATACGTGATGTAACAAGACATTCTCTGCGAAAAAATTACGGAATGATCTTGCAGGAAACATGGCTCAAATCTGGAACAATACGTGATAATATAGCATACGGAATGCCGCAGGCAAGCGATGAGGAGATCGAAAATGCGGCAAAAGCGGCACATGCCCACAGCTTTATAACACGCCTGCCTGATGGATACGATACCGTAATATCCGAAAACGGAGGAAATATCAGTCAGGGTCAGAAACAGCTCTTGTGTATCGCACGGGTAATGCTCTGCCTTCCTCCGATGCTGATTCTGGATGAGGCAACAAGCTCGATAGATACAAGAACAGAAATAAAAATTCAATCGGCATTTGCAAAAATGATGAAAGGCAGAACAAGCTTTATCGTTGCACACAGACTTTCAACGATCAGGGAAGCAGACATTATTCTTGTAATGAAAGACGGACATATCATCGAACAGGGCAGACATGACGAGCTGCTCGAACAAAACGGTTTCTATGCCAATATGTATAACAGCCAATTCGAAACGGTGTAATAAATAATGAATAACGAATAGATATTACTCCAACCACTGCGGTTTTTCCGGCTTTTCGTGAAAAGCCTTGGCAAAAGCTTTATTTACGGACAAAACATGCCGTTACAACGCTATTCGCGTCATGATTTTTTCAAACAGAATGTTTGTAAAAAATAACTTAAAATCAAATACCCGGAAGATGAATGAAAACACTCATCTTCCGGGTATTTAATTTTTCGATTGTCTTTCAGCATAGCTGAAAGTCGTATGACTAACCGTTACGATTGACTGATCCGGAAAAGTTTATTGCTTCTTCTTTTCAAAAAAGAAGGGAAAGAGGGCAATAGATTTAGAATAGTTCCCGAAAACCTCTTGACAAAACTGTCTGAGTATATTACAATATAAAAGAACGAGAGGTTATTGAATATGAAAGTGATCAGTGAAGAAAAGCTTGAAAAAATGGCTGAATATATAAAAAACTACATCCGTGACAACAACGGCGACTCGCCGAGCTTTTCCGAAATTCTCGGATATATGGACATGAGCAAATCAGTCGGCTACAGATATCTCAAACGGCTGAGCGACCGGGGGATTATCGAATATTCGGGCAAAGGAACGCTCTCGGTGATGGGTCAGAGTTCTATGAAATCGCATTTCAGACGTCTGCCTATAATCGGCGATGTTATCTGCGGCAACCCCGAAGAGCAAGAGCAGTATATCAACG
Source organism: uncultured Lachnospiraceae bacterium (assembly GCA_964638675.1). Taxonomy (GTDB): domain Bacteria; phylum Bacillota; class Clostridia; order Oscillospirales; family CAG-272; genus SIG714. Next base: position 31,797 of record CAZXAU010000013.1, on the reverse strand, counting down.
GATATCTTGCTCTTCCTGAGGAATGGCTGGACGGCGAATGCTTCCTTCTAAGGGCATACGGTGATTCAATGATCGATCTCGGAATCGAAAAGGGTGACCTTATTCTTGTAAAGAAAAGCGACAATGCAAATGACGGTCAGGTCGTAGTAGCTCTTACAGAAGAAGGAAACACACTTAAACGAATAAGATACGAGAAAAACAAAGCAGTACTGTATGCCGAAAACAGCAGCTATCCCGATGAAAAACGCATCAAGCATCCAAAAGAGCTGAAAATTCAGGGAATAGCACTCAAACTGATTAAAAACATAGTGTAAATATAAACGGGGGAAAAATCATGGCATCAAGGATCATACACCTCGCCGTTACGAACGAGCTGTTGAAAAGCATTCAAGTGAAAGATCTGAATCGGCTGAAATTCGGTGTGCTTCTGCCAGACACCGGTGAAAAAGAGAGCAGTCATTTCAAATATACTTTTGAAGAGGGAAAAAGAAAAACATACGGTCTTTCCGAATTCCGCCAAAAATACGGCAGTATTATATTAAAGGATGACCTCTATCTCGGATATTATCTTCACCTCGTTCAGGATGTCGTTTTCCGTGACTTCATCTACAATTGGTACCATATCGACATGAATATCAAAGAAAGGGCAGAAATACTTCACCGTGATTATCGCAGTTTGAACAGATACACAGTGAAAAAATATAATATTTCTTCAGAAATCTGCATCCCGGAAGACTTTGAAAGTGAAGAGATCTGCAATCATTGCAATTTTGATATCAAGTGGCTCTCTGCGGCTTTGACCGAAGACTGTGAATGCAAGTACAATGAAAATCCCGAATACCTGACTTATAACAGAGCAGATGAATATATATCATATGCCACACAAATTTCAAAGCGTGAACTTGATGCACTTCACGGAATCGGAGAATTTACAGACGAAAGAGCACTTTCATGGACGAAAAATAAAAAATAATTTTTAAAATATATCTCTGTAATAGAAATAAAATACCCGACCTGATCTGGCATAATATGCATAGGATCAGGTCGGCTTTTTATGTTGTATTTTATGGGTCAGATTTATTTCAAATCAAGCCCATCAATTCGGATAAATGCCTCCGCATCCGCATTACTGCTGAGCGGTATGGTTTTCTCAGCATGACAGCATTCGCAGAATATTCTGACACGCTCCGAAAGAATCTGAAAACTATAATAGGGTATTTCACCCTCATCGGCACAGTAACAGCTTATTTTACCCTCTTCGTCAAGCTCGCACAGCATGAATCTCACAATATCCTCTATCTGAGAATACTGCATATCATCCCATCGTTCGTCGCTCTTAAGCTGTTCGAAGCTTTGAAGTCCGTTCTCCTCCATGATCATGTTCAGTTTTTCCGCCTGCTCGTCAAGTGCCTTTGAGACCTTTTCCTGTGCTCCGACAAAAGCGATATCGATTCCCGAGTATGAGCAGGGAATAACAAATATGCCATCCGAAAAGAAAATGCTCTTACTCAAAAGAAAGCTGTGTGGATTTGGGCAGACAAGGCAGGGAACTGTAATTCTTATCTTTCCGTCAAATGCTGTTGTTATTGTCATTTCACTTCCGCCACATTCACACTTGATCTTCAGCATATCCGCCGAAAGCGTAAAGAGTCCGGCACAACCAAGCACTGCATTACCGCAATGTGGACAACGGTATGCAATTGTAGTATTTTTATCAGTCAGTATCACTTATTATTTCCTCTGTAATTACTTTTTATCTTCGGTTATAACCGTTTCGGTTTCACCGCCATTAAAAACTGTAAGTCCTTTTGTTGTTTGCGAAGGAACATCAATTTTCTTTTCTTCAAGCGTCAGATTCGCATCATACACGATCATTGAACGGTAGGATGATGAAAAATCTTCGCTTCCTATATAGTATATGTCAAGATTGAAAAGGGAAACATCCGAAAAATCAACATTGTCGAACAGCATTCTCGTATAAGTGTAATTTGCCCGGCTTCCTTTGATGAATGAATATGATGTATAAGTTTTTCCTTTATTATCCCTCAGAACATAAATAAAGTGTTCTTCATCCCTGCTCAGCTTTGAAGCAGATGGATAATTATTTATCAGATTTTCCTCAGCGTTTGCATTATATCTGAATGTCAGGCAAAGCTGATCGGACTGTGGCATATAATATATATTCGAAACTTTGAGATTTCCCTCATCGCCCGAATCCTTATCCGAGTACTCGCTTCTTAAAATCGTCTCGTATTCTTCTTTTTCGGAATTATAGAGAAAATATGACGACAAATGCTGTGTGAATACCTGGAATCCATCATATCCGTATTCACTGACCGACACTTCATATCTCTTTTCATTACTTCTGTCTTCGACCGTCAAAGTTGTAAATGTTCTGAACACTACTCCCTTGCCATCATAATCACCTGAATATTTGTCATTTTTATGCTCACTTATGCAGTCGAGTGTTTTCTGATTTGCAAGAAAATCATCCGCCATTGCAATTTCACGCATCGAAAACATTCGCCATATAAGTATACCCATAATTCCTGCAAGAATTATCCAGAACACCGATTTTAAAAAAAGCTCGGCTATTTTCTGTGCTTTTGTTTTTGGTATTTCGTCTTCACCTTCCATATGAAGATCGTAATATATATCTGATGACATAATAACACTCCCCGTATAAATATTATCATCCGATCTTGAAAGATGACATACCGTTTCCTTGTCAGGATTTTTTAATAATTTCATACAATCAGAACCGGAAATTCCGATGACGGTTAAAAACATTCATCAATTATAGTATATCATAAAATTCAGAAAATTCAAGTAAAAATAATGAATAGGTGTTGAAATTTCATACATTTTCTGATATACTTAGAGAGTTATTTATACTGGTTTATTTTTTTGATTATTCACCGGAGGAGATTATATATAAATGGAAAATATTGATAAATTGATTCAGCCCGAAAAACCAGAAGCCAAAAAGAAGATTTTTTCGGGAATTCAGCCAAGCGGCATACTCACGATAGGAAATTACCTTGGAGCAATGCGAAACTGGATCACTCTTCAAAATGAATATGACTGTACCTTCTGTGTCGTTGATCTGCACGCCCTTACCGTCCGTCAGATTCCGGCAAATCTTCGCCGTGCAACATATGAAACGCTTGCAATATATATTGCATCGGGAATTTCACCCGATACAAACACCCTTTTTGTACAAAGCCATGTTCCCTGCCATGCTGAGCTTTCATGGATCCTCAACTGCTACACTATGTTCGGTGAGCTCTCAAGAATGACTCAGTTCAAAGAAAAAAGTGCAAAGCACGCCGATAATGTCAACGGAGGACTTTTCACATATCCCGTACTTATGGCAGCCGATATACTTCTTTACGGAACTCATCTTGTCCCCGTCGGTCAGGATCAGACGCAGCATGTCGAGCTTGCCCGTGACATCGCAACAAGATTCAACGGGATCTACGGCGATACATTTGTAATTCCCGAAGGCTTTATTCCGAAAAACGGTGCAAAAATCAAGTCTCTCAGCGATCCCACAAAGAAAATGAGCAAATCCGATTCAAATCCCAACGGATTTATATCACTTCTTGACCCAAGGGATGTAATAATCCGTAAATTCAAACGTGCCGTTACAGATTCGGGAAGCGAGATCACCTACGGAGAGGGAAAAGACGGAATAAACAATCTGCTCACTATCTATTCATGCTTTACCGGAAAGACGATCGAAGAAGCAGAACGTGAATTTGCAGGCAAGGGATACGGAGATTTCAAGCTCGCTGTCGGAGAAGTGTGCGCAGATTCACTTGCACCTATACAGTCAGAATTTGAAAAACTTATGGCAGACAAACAGTATCTTGAAAATGTAATGGCAAGCGGTGCCGAAAAGGCATACAAGAATTCAAGAAAAATGCTCTCAAAGGTATATCGCAAAGTCGGACTGGCTCAGATCGGTAAATAATTTGTTGATACATTAAATACCTTTTATAAAAAACAGCTCCCTGTTCGGGGGCTGTAATAATAATTGTGAGCCAAAATAATATAAAAACTTTTTTAATGGTGTTTTAAATACCCTAATCGGTCGAAAATACTTTAAAAAGATATTGAATTTCATCAACTAAATCAATATCGACAGAGCGAAGGGATCATACAAAAATGAAGAATGGTTCGTTAAAAAATAAAAAACTCTTTCTCCTTGATATGGACGGAACTCTTTATCTCGGGGATAATCTTTTTCCCGAAACCCTCGAATTTCTTGAAAAAATCAGACTCTCGGGTGCAAGATATGCCTTTATGACAAACAATTCATCGAAAGGAAAAGCTGATTATATACAAAAACTCAGAAAAATGGGAATATCATCTACAGAAGACGACTTTGTAACATCTGTAAATGTCACATGCGAATATCTCTCCTTACACCACAAAAACGACCTAATCTACGTCTGCGGAACCGATTCTTTTATTTGCGAGCTTATGGAAAACGGACTTAAAGTAACACGAGAATATTCAGAAAATGTCAATTGTTTCGTGATCGGATACGATACCGAGCTGACATATAATAAGCTGACCGACGCCTGCCGATTGCTGGGCAAAGGTATCCCGTTTATCGCAACAAACCCCGATTGGGTGTGCCCCACCGAATTCGGATATATCCCTGACTGCGGAAGCTTTTGTGATATGCTTAAGCGAGCTACCGGGGTACAGGCAAAATTTATCGGCAAACCCGAGGCCTATATGCCGAATTATGCACTGAAAAAGTATTCTGTCAACCGGGAAGATGCCGTCATAGTTGGCGACAGATTGTATACCGATATCAAAAGCGGACTGAATTCGGGCATAGAAACTGTTTTTGTACTCTCTGGCGAGGGTAAGCTTTCCGATATTGAGGAAACCGGAATTGTACCCGATCATATTTTTAATAATGTCGGGGAAATTCTTTAAGGGACGATATGAACGATACAAACAATATGAACGACTTATTTTACATGCAAAAAGCGCTCGAGCTTGCAAAAGAAGCGTCATCTGACGGCGAAGTGCCTGTCGGTGCAATCGCCGTATGGGATGACGGAGAGTGCGAAGCTATCGTCGGCATGGGACGAAACCGCAGAGAAAAGGGAAAAAACGCACTCTGCCATGCGGAGATCGAGGCGATAAACAACGCCTGCAATGCAAAAAAGGGCTGGCGGTTGCATAAATGTACACTTTACGTCACCCTCGAACCCTGCCCGATGTGTGCCGGTGCAATAATAAACTCAAGAATAAAACGTCTCGTTTTCGCCGCAAAAGACGAAAAATCAGGAGCATTCGGTTCTGTTTTCAATATGAACAATATTCCTCTCAACCACAAGTGTGAGATAGTATCGGGTGTCATGGAAAGCGAATCATCTCAGCTTATCTCGAATTTTTTCGCTGATCTTCGAAAATCAAAAAATAATAAATAATAAAAAAGCCTATCGTAAAGATTAAATACGATCGGCATTTTTATTTATCTATTTTAATAAGATATCTTTCATGTGATAATGTTATTCTATTATTCCGCCGCCGATAACGGTGTCACCATCATAAAAGACGGCAGACTGACCCTTTGCCGGGGCTCGCTGCGGATCTTCAAAGTCGATTCTGACCCTTCCCTTTCCAATCGCAGTTATCATCGAACGGCATTCCTTCTGATGGTATCTGACTCTGACCGATGCCTCAAAGCTGTCTGGCATTTCGTCAAACATAATCAAATTTACATTCTTTACGGTTATTGAACTCTTGTAAAGCTCTTTATCCGGGCATAAAACAAGTGAATTATCCGAAATTCTTTTTTCACATACATATAAGGGAGCAGGCAACGACAGACCGAGTCCTCGCCGCTGGCCGACTGTATAATTGACTATTCCGTTATGCCTTCCGAGAACCCTGCCTTCAGAATCGACAAAATTTCCGCTGGGGTATTCTTTTCCGGTATACCTTCTTATAAAATCGGCATGGTCTTTATCCGGAATAAAGCAAATATCCTGACTGTCCTTTTTACCGGAATTTATAAACCCGTGTTTTTCTGCAATCTCTCTTGTCTGTGCTTTATCCATACATCCGACAGGGAATTCAAGCCTTGCAAGCTTTTCCTGTGTAAGCTGATAGAGTACATAACTCTGATCTTTTTTTTCGTTAAGACCCTTTTTAAGCAGATATTTATGCGATTTGTCATCGTATTCCACTCTTGCATAATGCCCTGTCACAAGCTTTTCTGCGCCGAGAGAATCGGCAACTTCAAAAAGTCTGTCAAATTTCAGATGCCTGTTGCAAAGAATACATGGATTTGGTGTTGAACCTTCTTCATATTCTCTGACGAATTCAGAGATCACTTCCCTGTCAAATTCATCACAAAAATCGTATACATATAAAGGTATGGAGAGAATATCGGCAATTCTCTGTGCGTCCGGAAGGCTGTCAAGCGTTCCGCATTTTTTTTCCGAATTTTCGCACTCAAAAAGCTTCATCATCACGCCGATACATTCGTAACCCTTTTCCTGCATCAAAAGTGCCGAAACACTTGAATCCACGCCTCCGCTCATTGCTATAAGTGCCTTCATTTTTTACTCTCCTCTCCTTATCAGAAAATCAGGAAATTTCCGACAAATAAATCTTTCATCCGAAAATCATCCTCAGTGCACTGACAATATCATCTACAATGTCTGCTCTGTTCTTCACGCTATCAGGAGAATGCGGCATGGCAACCGAAATGCCCGAAAAGTCAAGCATTTCATTGTCATTCTCACTGTCGCCGAATGATATTGAATTTTCATACGGTATTACGATCTTATCAAGCAGACGGTACATCGCCTTTGCTTTGTCGCAGCCAAGAGAAAGCGCTTCAGCATAGTGTGCGAATTTAATGACCCGTGCCTGATTGATCTCAGAGCAGTCAATATTGTTCAGATCAGTGAAAAAGGTCGCTTTAGTGGGCATTACATCTCTGCTTACACAAAATTCTTCAATTTTGCTCTCAGTAATATTTACAAAACCTTCCCTAAAATCGTTACCGATCGAATAATTCTCATTGACACCTTCAAAAATCAAAGGAACATTGTTTTTAAGCGAAAAATCTATTATCTGACGTCTTGCATTTTCACTCATCACCGTGTTGAACAAAACTTCCCCCTCAAGCTCGGCATAAGCTCCGCCGCAGATAAACCCGGAAAACAATCTGTCGCTTGCAAGTCCTTTCGGCAAAAATCCCTTTGCTCTTCCAGTGTTGACAAATATTTTATTATTTTTCGATCTCACTTTTTCTATCTCGCATCGTACAAGATCATCGATCTGTCCTTTGTCATTAAGCAGTGTTCCGTCAAGATCAAAAAATAATGCACACTTTTCACTTTTTAATTTATCGATTGCCTTTTGCAATTCACAGGGACTTTTTCGCATTTACATTTTCCCCGTTGAACCGAATCCGCCGTCTGCACGTTTTGTATCCGAAAGCTCGTCACATTCTTCAAATTCGGCGCTGTATGAAGGAACAAAGAGGATCTGTGCAATTCTCTCACCGTTTGAAATTTTCTGATCTGTGTTTGAGTGATTATGCAGAGACACCATAAGTTCTCCTCTGTAATCCGAATCGATAACTCCGATCTTATTGGCAGGAGCAAGTCCGCGTTTGGTTGCAATACCGCTCCTTGCACATATAAGCCCGACAGTTCCCTCTGGTATCTCAATGGCAATTCCGGTGTGAATAAGGGCTGTTTCGCCCGATTTAATAACGAAATTATCTTCACAAAGAGCGTAAAGATCACTTCCTGCCGAATATTCGCTTCCGCAGGTAGGGATCATCGCCCTCTCATCAAGCTTCTTGAGTCTGACATGTATTTTCATTTTTTTACCTTCCGCATTTTTAGAATTCATTGCTTTGGACAAGACCACTTTTCAAGTTAGTTTATCACGATTTTTTTATAAAATCAATACTTTTTGTTTTTTTTCTGTATTTTATCTGTTGCAGTGAACTCAATATCATTTTTTTCAATTGCGAACCCTTGCATTATCGGTTGAAATATGTTATATTATTTAAAACAGTTTATTTTAAGGTAAGCTGTATATGATAAATAAGCTTGAATTCAAAAGTAAACAATGAGGTTATATGGCGTTTGAATATTCATATCTTGCAAAATACTATGACATACTCGGAGATCATATCGATTATGCCGGATACTCTGATTTTGCGGATCGTCTGAACAAAAAATACGGTGAGGGAAAGAGTGGCATTGCACTTGATCTTTGTTGCGGAACAGGAGAGATATCCCTCTGCCTCGATAAGCTCGGATATGATGTAATAGGAGTTGATTCTTCTGTGCAAATGCTGAGTGTAGCAAGAGAAAAGAGTGAGGGAAAAAATATACTTTATCTGTGTCAGGATATGCGTGAGCTTGATCTTTACGGTACTGTAGATCTTGTCGTTTCTGCTCTCGACAGCCTGAATTATCTGACATCCTCACAGGAGCTTGAAAAAGTGTTTTCACTCGTACACAATTTTCTTGAACCGGGCGGTATATTCATATTCGATCTCAATTCAAAAAAGAAATTTGAAGAAGTTTATGCCGATAATTCTTATGTTTTCGAGGAAGAAGATGTTTTCTGTACATGGCAGAATTCTTATAATAAAAAGAGCGGAATATGCGATTTTTATATAACCATCTTCAATCAAAACTCTGACGGCAGCTATTCAAGACAGGATGAATTTCACAGAGAAAAATATCATTCAGATCGGACTGTAACAAAGTTGCTTTCTAAAGTCGGATTCGACATTATCGGACGTTTTTCGACATACAATGAATGTATGCCGTCTGACGGTGATGAACTGCGAACTTTTTATGTTGCAAAAGCTATAAAAACGATCTGAACAAACAATATCAGATATATATATAAAAGGTGGTAAATATATGGCGATAATTACAAGAGGACTTACATCAAACGGAGATGCGAGATTTTTCATTATAAATTCAACAGATATCGTAAATGATGCGATAAAAATACATTCAACATCGCCGACAGCAAGTGCGGCGCTCGGCAGGACTCTTTCGGCTGCGGCTATGATGGGCTGTATGCTCAAGGATAAAGGAAACAGCATTACGGTAAATTTCAGATGTGACGGAATTGCCGGCGGAATTTTAGCTGTCGCAGACTATAAGGGCAATGTCAAGGGTTATATAATAAATCCGGCGGCAGACAAGGAGAGAAAGCCGAGCGGAAAGCTCGATGTTTCTGGTATTGTCGGAAAGGGAAATCTTATAGTTATAAAAGATCAGGGTGAAAAAGATCCGTATATTGGAATTACCGATATAGTTTCGGGTGAAATTGCCGAGGATATCACATCATATTTTGCAAACAGCGAACAGACGCCCACACTTTGCGCTCTCGGAGTTCTTATGGAAAACGGGAAGTGCCGTGCGGCAGGCGGAATCATCATTCAGCTTATGCCGGGTGCGGAGGATGAAACGATCGGGATTCTTGAAAGAAATTCCATACTTCTTTCAAATATTTCCTATCTTTTTGATCAGAAAATGACAAATAAAGAGATCGCCGCCATAGCACTCAAGGATATTCCCTTCGATATATATGACGATATCGATGTTTCATATCTCTGCGATTGCAGTGAAGACAGAATGCTCGGAGCACTTGCCGCTCTTCCCGAAGGCGACATTGACGACGCATTTGACGGCAAAGACACTGTCGATATAGAATGTCAATTCTGCAATAAAAAGCGGTCATTCACAAGGGATAACATAATAAAATATAAAGAAAGTCTGAAAAATTGCGAATAATCTTTCCCAAACACCTTATTTTTATCGAGTTATGCACATTATGACAGCGATTTTACTGCAATTTATTTAAGTTATGCACATAATACACAGGCAGATGTTGAAAACTTAAAGTTTAACATCTGCCTGATTTTTTTATTTTATTATTGTATTTACCGTTTTACTATATCACAGATCAGATCGACATCATCAAGTGAAAGATCAGCATACATAGGAAGAGTGAGGACATTTTCAGATATTCTTGAGGATATCGGTGTGCTTTTTTTCTGAGCGAGGTATTCATAGCATGACATCTCATTGACAGCAGGATAAAAATATCTCCTAGCACCTATATCATTCTCGGCAAGACGGGATACTATATCGCCGACTTTATACTTATATCCTTCAAAAATTACCGGAAAATAGGCATAATTCATTTTTATATCTGCCTTTTTTTCGGGAATTCTCACACCGGGGATACCCGAAAGGTTTTCGACATATCTCATATATACTTTTTCACGCTTTACGATCTCGGAATCAACATGGCGGAGATTGCATAGTCCCATTGCCGCCTGAAATTCACTCATTTTTCCGTTGCCACCGGTATAAATGCAGTTTGCGTTCTCGCCTATGCCGAAATTTTTAAGCTTTGTGAGTTTTTCTGCAAGGCCGTCATCGTCTGTTGCAATACATCCACCTTCAATTGTGTTGAAAACTTTTGTGGCATGGAATGAAAACATTGATGCATTTCCGAATTTTGCGGCGGAAATGCCGTTTTTCTTTACACCGAATGCGTGTGCGGCATCATAGACAACTTTTAAATTGTATTTTTTTGCTATTTCATCTATCTTTTGAGTATCGCATAATTGACCGTAAACATGAACCGGCATTATTGCAGTCGTTTTGTCCGTTATAAGTGCTTCTATTTTATCGGGATCGATCGTGCAATCATCCTCTTTTATATCGCAAAAAACAGGTTTGATCCCGCTTCTTGCAATTGAATTGGTCGTAGACGCAAATGTAAACGGCGTAGTTATAATTTCACCGCTTAATCCTAAAGCTTCTAACATATATTCAAGTGCAAGATGTCCGTTTGTAAAGAGTACAACATTTCTGACACCGAAATATTCTTCAAGCTGTTTTTCAAGAAGCTGATGCTTTGCGGCACAGTTTGTCAGCGTTCTTGTCTCCCAGATTGATTTAATTTCATTACAGTATTCATCAAAATCGGGCATTGATGATCTTGTTACATTTATTCTCATATTTATTACCATGCTTTCGCAATGCGAAAGCATCCTTTCTTGCGGAATTGGGATTGGTTTTGCGGAGCAAAATCGTGCCGATTCTCCTCGAATCAGCTCGTTTCAGTGGCGAAAGTCACAAAACGCCGTTTGAAAGATTTTTCTTTCAAATTTTCTCCTCAATCAATATATCTCTGCGTATAAGGTCCTCTCCGCTGGGAGAAAGAACCTTTATTCTTGAAATCACGGTATTATGCTTATAGATCATCTGCTCTTCCGAATCGGCTATGATAGTATACCCGCAAATTCTGTCGCCGCTTGAATTTGCACCGTTTGATACAAATCCCTCTTTATGAAACAAATAATAATTATCGATAATATTATCCGATTTCAGCTCATCAAATCCGCAAAGTTCTTTAAATTCTCCGTTATTTATATATACAAACTCATTTCTGATATATTTATTCGATCTGACGGGCTCAACATCGGTCTTTCCGTTAATTGTAAGCTCGATCGTCTTTTCTATTATATCGACACCCGACGTCAGCTCTATAAGCTTATATTTTATTGCACCGCCTGTACGTGCCGAAAATTCAATGACAGATATATCTTTCCCGTTATACAGAATCTGCATGAGCAGGGGACAGTTCTCAAGCTTGTACGCATCAACGATCTTCTGAGCATAGGATGTAATACGATCACGCATTTCGGGTGTATCATATGGGAGTGGGTAAACAGAGCGGTATATTACAAACTTTTCATCACTTTTGATTTTGTCACTCCTTGAAAAAGTAAGCATTTTCGCTTTTCCGTCTGCCACAAAAAAATCGCACGACAGCTCTTCCCCATCAAAAAACTCTTCAATTACCGCATTATCGGTTCTTGAGTATTCAATAGCACGACTTACAGCTTGCTCCAGCTCATCAGCGTTATATACTTTTACAACTCCCTTTGAGCTGTTACAGTCCACGGGTTTTACGACGAGCGGAAATCTGAAGCCGTCAAGCATTAAATTATCACTTTTCTCAACTATAGTATATTTTGATGACGGAATGCCGTTTTTAGCAAAAATGTCTTTCATATACCTTTTATTTGTCATTTCAAGACCTGTTTTATAAGAAACATAGCAGGGAAGTTCGAGTTCTTCCGAAACTTTCGATACAGTAAGCATTGCCTGATCGGTACAGACCGTCATAATAAGGTCCACTTTCTCTTCAACGGCAATTTTTTTTATTGCTTCAACATCAAGTGTGCTTGTCCTGTAATATACATCTGCCGCTGATTTTCCAACAGGGTCCTGCGTATAATCGCTGATTATTATTTTATAACCGCGTTTTCTCATCTTTTCAGCAAGTACAGCCTGCGGAACTCCTGCAGCAAGTATAAGAACAGCCTTTTGTTGTCCGTTAGTCATATTATTAAAGATCCTTTCGTTTTGAAAAAGATATTCCTTATACATTATACCATAAATTAAGTATATGTCAATAATTAAACAGATATTTTTTTCAGTCGACATATTTTACTATGTTTTTTGTTATTATTTGGTAGAATTTTTATAGACAAGCAGAAATAAATAAAAACATGGAGGATTATATGAAAAACAAAGATATACAATCGCTTAAAGAGGAAAATAAACAACTTAAATCGGAATTGGATGATATAAAAAGAAAATACGAGAATGACAGCATAAAATTAATACCGATTGACAGAATCTGTCCCGATACGATCAGAGATGAAGATAATACGGAGGGTGTTGAATTCATCAGACTTACAAACAGTATAAGAAAATTCGGTCAAATCGAACCTATTCTCGTAAAAAAAATAGGTAATAAAACAAATGAGGGAAGTTATTACGCACTTATTTCAGGTTTTATGCGTTTAAAAGCACTTAAACTCATTGGAGAGAAATATGTCAAGGCTATTTTTATAACAGATAAAATCAAAAATCTCTCAAAATTTTCTTATATGACAAATATCATGAGAAAGAATTACACGATTTTTGAGACATCCGAGCTTGTAAAGGCAATATATATTAATTCAAACCGTGATATAGAAAGTGTATCGAATGAACTTTGCATTAACAGAAGCGATCTGACCAATTATCTAAGCGTATCAAAATTAACCGATATTGACAGACAAATGATTACAGATTATTCGCTCAGCGATTTTCAGACAATATGTATTTCAAAAATTAAGGATGAAAACCTCAGAAAAGTTGCAATAAGGCATATAGGTAGAGGTAAGCTTGACCGCTACCAGACAATAGAGTATATTTACGACCTCACCGGACTCGATTCGATTACATCACTCACAGAATCGCCAAAACGCAAGTTTATTATTAAGGATATCAGACTTTTGTATAATACTATTGATAATATAGTAGACACAGTCAAAGAAGGTGGTGTTCCGGTAGAGTATGAAAAGGACGAAACCGCAGATGGCTTTACAATAAAGGTTTTCATTAAGAAAATCCGTCAATCCAATGCATCGTAAATTATAAGTTGATCTATTAAACTGTTCCACGTGGAACATTCAGAATGCATATAGAATCAAAATGAAAGCTATATTATTCAAAAAGTATAACACTTACCCTATCCCGTCATTTTAAAAAAATATAATCATTTTCAATTGTTCCACATGGAACATTTTAAAAAAGCTTTGCAGTTTCTCGAAACACAAAATATGAAAAGAAAAGAATATAAAATATATGGTGCTATAGATACTGTACTCCTTGACAAAAAAAGACGTATTTGATATAATAAACTCAGAATAACAGAAACACTACATAACAGAGGAAGTAAGATGGGAAAAATCATAGCATTTGCCAATCAAAAGGGCGGAATAGGCAAAACAACATCAGCAATCAATATTGCTGCAGCCATCGGAAAGAAAAACAAAAAAGTTCTTCTTGTTGATTGCGATCCGCAGGGGAATACCACAAGCGGTGTCGGAATTAATAAAAAGAAACTGAAATATTCTTCATATGACCTTCTCATTGATAATTGCGAAGCTGAAGAAGCTGTTTTAAAGACCGAATTTGAGAATCTATATATAATTCCCACAAATATGGATCTAGCAGGTGCGGAATTTGAATTGGTATCCAATGAGGACCGTGCCGTAAAACTCAAGAATTCGTTAGATAAGATCAATCAGGAATATGATTATATAATAGTTGACTGTCCTCCGTCACTCGGAATACTCACTATCAATTCACTTACCGCAAGTGATGGTGTAGTAATACCAATGCAGTGTGAGTATTTCGCACTTGAAGGACTCTCGCAGCTTATGATAACCATAAAAAAAATCAAGGAAAATTTCAATCCCGAGCTTCAAATCACCGGAATAATCATCACAATGTATAATGGCAGACTTAATCTCTCACTTGAGGTGCTTAAAGAGCTCAAAAAGTATTATGCCGATAAAATATTCAAAGAACCCATTCCGAGAAATGTACGTCTTTCCGAAGCGCCGAGCTACGGAATGCCGATTGAATATTACGACAGAAACTCAAAAGGTGCGGAAAGCTACAGAGCTATTGCATCAGAATTGATTACCCGAATTAAATGATCAAATTCTGACTATTAATTACTCCTTCTCAGAAACAAAAAAATACCGAGGCAACCTTTTTCAAAAAGGCTGTTCCGGTGTTTTTTATATAGTTTTATGCACACAATCAACATTCTGAGTGTCGAATATAATTATTCCGTATCGTTTGTTACACTATTAATAATCTTACTCTTCCGACGATTCTGAATTCATCGTCCAATTTTCAAGATATTGCGGCACTAACTAATCATCAAAGCGAATTTTACTTAATTGCCTTCAGAGTGTGTGTTGCTCCCCAATGATCAAGCAGATGGACAGATGAAAAACCCGCTTCACACAGTGCTTCAATTTCGTGATTTATGGTAAGGGGCGTGTCATAATGATAAAACTCATCATCGGTAATGCCCTGCTCTGATTTTAAAGCAATAAAATTCTGACGATGCATAAGTTCCTCGTCGTCTGATAAAGAAAAATAATCGGTCAATATAAAATACCCATTATCCCTTAATGCTTTATGTAGTTTGTCATACAGGGATATTTTTTCTTTTTTCGTAAAATGATGCAGACTTTTGACCGATACAGCGGCATCATAAACGCTTTCACCAAAATGCATATCAAAATATGAACCGTTAATCAATCTGATTTCTTTTTCTGAAAATTTCATTTTCAACGCTGTTAACATGCCTTGCGATAAATCAATTCCTGTTACTTTGGCAGAGGGATTCAGCAAATAGTATTCTTCCAATTCTAAACCTGTACCGCAACCTAAATCAAGAACAGAGCAGTTTTGCTTAAGAGGTAAGCACTTGGCTGTGAAAGGATAAAACTCATTCGACGACTCTATATTTGTCTTCATGTGTTCGTCATAGACATCTAATCTATTTTCAAAAAAATCACTCATCTTTTCGAGCATCTGTTTATCCTCCGTAATCCAGGGTTATTGATTCGTTTTTCTAAAAAACAGTGCGAAATCAATTGTGTCTAATCATATTCAAAGACGTTTTACATGATTTATAAATATCGTGTTTCGACTGTTTTATTGACTTTAAATTTATAATAGCATGTTTATTAATAAATATCAAGTGATT
The DNA here is from genome assembly GCA_964638675.1 of uncultured Lachnospiraceae bacterium. GTDB lineage: Bacteria > Bacillota > Clostridia > Oscillospirales > CAG-272 > SIG714. The sequence continues at coordinate 16,131 of CAZXAU010000013.1, read as the reverse complement.
CTATATTAATCTTATCTACAATAAGTGATAGTAAATAAATGTTAATTATACTATTTATTGTAAATTATTTATACATATACGACGATATTATCCAATAATAAAATCAGGGTAACTTGCAAATGAAGATACCCTGATTCTTATTTATTATTTAATTAATCCTTTTCAAGGAATATAACAACTCTGCGGTTATTATCGCTTCCTATAGAATTTGTGCTTACTCCCTCAATTCCCTGAACTGTCGAATGAATAATTCTTCTTTCATAGGGTGTCATGGGTTCGAGAGTAATGCTCTTTTTATACTTAAGAACCTTTGAAGCCATACGTTTTGCGAGAACTTCGAGAGTTTCCTTGCGTTTATTACGGTAATTCTCTACATCTACAGAGATTTTAGTGTAGTTTCTGCTGTCATTTTCATCCTCTTTTTTGTTTGCAACAAGATTCGTAAGATACTGAAGGGCATCAAGTGTTTCACCGTGATGACCGATAAGCACTCCTGCATCAGACCCTATGATCTCGATACTTCTTTCGTTATTGCTCAGGTTCTTCATTTCAATATTCGCATTGATATCCATATCATCAATAAGTTTTTTAATGAAATCATATGCGAGCTGTTCGGGTTTCTGTTCATAGTAGACCTTTATTGTAGCCTTGACCTCACCGATTCCCAAAAATCCCTTCTTCGGGGCAGTAATGACATCATAAGTCAGTTCATCTTTAACATAAGACAGCTCTTTTGAGGCATTTTCAAGTGCTTCATCTATAGTTTTAGCTGTAACAATTATCGATTGTTTCAATTTAAACCTCCATCAATCATTATAACCGTTATTATTTGTGTCGTTGCTGTCAGAATTCTTTTTGTCATTTTTACCGTCATTCATTTCAGCTTTGCCTATAATTCCGGTTTTTTTGTTATTTCCTTTAGTATTTGATTTTTTATTAGCCAACTCTTTCATCTGTGCATCAACTTGTTCACGTTCTTCATTTGAAAGATCATAATATGAAACCTTGTCCGGTAAGTCGGCATATACTTCATCGTCATCATCATACTTTGATTTTTTTGCTAAAAGCTCAGCACGCACTTTTGCTTTCGGCTGTTTTCCTTTGTATTCTCTCTCTGCCGCCTTATAATCCTCCTCAGTGAATTTCGGGAAGGGATACATTTTATTCAAAATATACTGCTGGGCTACTCCTAAAACGCTCTGGAATATCCAATATATTCCAAGAAGTGTAGGAACGGAGAAACAAATAAACGTTGAAAGTGCAGGCATTGCTATATCCATGATCGCCATTGATTTTGCCGCATCAGGTGCACCTTCAATTGCCGGTGCCTGATATGTGAGTTTTCTTGTCAGCTTCATACTGAAATAATATGAAACAAATACGAGAACAGGAACGATAAGAAGCAGGCTCGGTTCGCTGAAACTCGGTGAAATTCCCATATCAAACCCTTTGAAAAGCTCAAAGTTGGGAAGTTTATCAACAGTAACAACACCTGCAAGATCATAATTAAAGTTTTTACTCATGAACTCACAGACTTGAGTGAAGTTTTCTGAAAGCGGTCTGATTACCGAGATATCATTGTACTGCACTCCCGTAAAGTCAACAAAGTACTGCTTGATTACAGACATCGCTCCAGAAGGAACACTCGATAAATAGGTCAGAGGATAACGTATGACATTATACAGACAAAAGATGATTACAAGCTGAAGTATCATGTTAAGACATCCGCCACCCATCATGCTTATGCCTTCGTCCTGCTGTGCCTGCTGGATCTCCTGCTGCATCTTCATAGTGGTCTCTCTGTCAGTGCGTCCTCTGTACTTATTTTGAATTGCTCTTTGTTTAGGTGCAAATTTTGCCTGCTTTATCATATTCTTTTGCTGTTTTATACCCGTAAGGAAGAAAAGTATAATCTTGATTACAATAGTAAACAGTATGATCGCAAGCAAATAATTTGACGTAACATTATAGAAGAATGACAAAAGCCATCCCATTGGAACCGTAACAATATCCGCAATTCCAAATGAGTTTGCCTTGATATTTCCGTCCTCAAGAGTTATGTTTGACAGTGAAGCATAATATTCCTTCCATGAAACAAACATATCGCTTGAGTACTTTATCGAAAGGAGATTTGTTGAACAGACAAGGTTCTTTTCGCCTTCAGCCTCCCCTTTTTCATAGAAATTGAAGATCAGCTCATATACTGTTCCGACCGTCATATTCTTGAGTCCGCCGTCGTAGGTGTTAAGGACGAAATAGACATAATCCTTGTCTTCATATGTTTCAAAAGATTTTGAAACTATATCAGCACTGCCTTCTTTCCATCCTTCGTCAACAGCATTTTCTTCATTTTGCTCTCTGTAAAGAAATTTGATAACGGCATATTCATCAAATTTATCAAATTTAGTAAAACTTTTTTCAAGCACTGATTTTTCAACTCTCATCGAAAAACAATATTTTGATGATGTTTTGTCACCGTACTTTGAAAAATAAATACCGGCTTTATCTTTATTGAATCCTTCTGCCGGCAATTCTACGTCGCTGATGTTATAAACATTTTCTTCGGGTGTTTGCGTCTGGGCAGGCGGTGTTACTTCAGTTTCCGCCAACACTGAAAAAGTCTGCATAATTGCTAAGATAACGATTATAACGATAGCAAAAAGACATAATTTTGTATTTTTTTTCATTTATTACCTCAATAATCTGGTTCACACCGGAAAAACATAATCGGTAAAAAAATGTACTGTTTTAACTGGATATTCTTGATTTTATTACGCACGGTCAAGCGGAATAATATCTTTTCTTACCGTCAAGATTCCTTTCCGGCTCAATTCTTCGGAATCTTTAAAGGATCGTATTTCCTTTTTCCTCAATCGATGCAACATAACCGTAAAATTTAATTTTCTTCGCTTTTCTGATTCTCTTTGTTTTCTTTATCTGATTTTCTTTTTCTTTTCGGCACGGGATCATATCCGCCTTTTGAGTAAGGATTACAGCGAATTATACGCCAAATACCCAGAGCACTGCCTATAATTATCCCCCATTCCTTAACCGCCTGAATAAAGTAAAGTGAACATGTAGGATTAAAACGGCAGCATCCCGGTTTGATCGGACTTATATACATTCTGTAAAATTTAATCGGTAACAGAAATATTTCAATAATCAGACTATATATCTTTCTAAAAAAGATCTTAAGTCCGGTATAAAATTTATTTTTCATTTTTTAATTATACCGAGCTTATCAAGACATCTGTACAGATCTTTTTTTACAGACTGCATTTTTTTTGATTTTATCTGAGGATTCGGATGAATAACTATAAGTTTTCCCTGAAGCATTTCATTTTCGCTTACTATCTGCCTGTACGCCTCTCTTATCAGTCTCTTTGCTCTGTTTCTCTCGGTCGCACTGCCGAATTTACCCGACACCGATATTCCGACTCTGTTCAACGTCTTTTTTTCGGGATTCTGCTTTGAAATAATATAAGCATGCTTGTCCTTCAATACGTAGACAGATATCGTTTCACTGTAATAACGGTTACCGCCTCTGAATGTCTTTACATAAAGATGATTCTCGCACAATGACAGATATTTCATTTTTCTGACCATTTCTTTCTTTTATTACAAAAATATAACTGCTTATAACAGTCATGGAAAACTATAGTTATAAATTATCCCCGTATGCTAAAGCGTCGAAATCAAGTCGGCATCACATTCATGCAAGCCAATTCCCGATTTCGACGATTTACAGTGCCAATAAAGTTTTAAAAAGCCGGATCAATATGAAAGTCTTTCTCTGCCCTTTTGGCGTCTTCTTTTGAGAACTTTTCTTCCGTTAGCGGTTGCCATTCTCTTTCTGAAACCATGCTCCATTTTTCTCTGTCTCTTTTTAGGCTGGTAGGTTCTTTTCATTTTTTTACACCTCTTTCCATTGCTTAATTTCGATTTGAGTCACAAGGCATTATACAACAGTTTTATCCACTTTGTCAAGTGTTTTTCAAATATTTTTAAAGAAAGTTAGTATTTGTTATATATCGGGGGAACTTTCTGTAGAAAGTTCCCTGTGAAGCTTTCTTCAGAAAGCTTCACATTTACCCCCTCAAAGACTTTATTAAAAAGGGGGTGATATAGGGCTTCGCTTAAATGGTGCTGTTTTTTTACCGTTTGAACTGCAGCCGGCATGTGGAACCCCCTTCCCCACACGGATTTTTAGAATTTATTTGAGTATATATTTCAAATCACTTTTTTATTTATTCGTTTTTTTACTGAATTTTGAGCTTTTTTTAAAAAGAAAAAGCTTTAAAAATTGCCGATATTCTCAATAAACACTTGAAATCTTCTCGCAAATGTGCTATAATACTATATATAATAATGTAGTAAAAATTTTGTGAGGAAGAAAAAATGGAATCGTACGATATCATATGGCAATCGGTTTTGGAAAGCATAAAACAATCTCTGCCCTTGCAGGCATTCAATCTCTGGTTTACCGAAACTGTACTTGAAGAACTTGACGGAGAAACAGCAGTAATATCGATACCGAGCGATCTTAAACGTAATATCATTGAGAGTAAATTTTCCGATATCATCAAAAAATCTCTCAGTGAGGTTATAGGTTTTTCAATATCTCTGAGAATTGTTTCTACCGAAAATAAAAAAAATCATCAGTACGATAATAACAGGGAAACAGAAAAAAAAGATAATGTTGATTCTGTGTCTGCCGAACAAAATGAAATTGACAGTAAGAGCGATGAAGATGGATTTTTCGGAGAATATCCCGGAAGACTTTATTCCACAATGAAAAATCCCGAATATCAATTTGAAAATTTCATTGTGGGATCTTCAAACAAAATGGCACATGCCGCATCGCTTGCCGTCGCAAACAACCCATGTATTTCGGACAGATCAGACAAGGACAATTACAATCCTCTTTTCATATACGGAAACTCAGGACTTGGAAAAACTCATCTTCTGTATGCGATAATGAATCGGATCTCGGAAAAATATCCCGATCTCGTTATTGTTTTCGTTAAAGGCGATGAATTCACTATCGAGCTTATCGACTCACTTTCTAAGCGAACCACTCAGAAATTCAGAGACAAATACCGCAAAGCAGATGTCCTGCTTATAGATGATATTCAGTTCATCGCCGGAAAAGAAAGTATTCAGGAGGAATTCTTCAATACATTCAATGCCCTTTATGAAGATAAAAAGCAGATAATTCTGACAGCCGACCGTCCGCCCCGTGACATGAACCGACTTGAAGACAGATTAAAATCACGTTTTGAATGGGGACTTATGGCTGATATTCAGATGCCAGATTATGAGCTGCGTACTGCAATAATAAAAAACAAAGCAAAGGCAATGGGAATTGTGATTCCGAACGATGTTCTGTCACTTCTTTCCGAAAAGCTACATTCAAACATAAGACAGCTTGAAGGGGTCGTCAGAAAGATCGCAGCACAGAATTTCATAAGCGGAACTCCCATAGATAAAGAGCTTGCATCTGCATGCATTTCAGATATTCTCTCAGATGTTGAGATCAGCGTTGTGACTGTCGACAAGATCATGCGTAAGGTATCAAAGAAATACGGTATATCGGTTGAAGATATAATGAGCCGCAAAAGATCAGGCGAAATATCAAATGCAAGACATATATGTATCTATCTTATGAGCGTCATGATGAATATGACTACAACCCAGATAGGCAACTATTTTGAGAGAAATCATACTACAGTAATGTCAAGCCTTGATGTTGTGAAAAACAAAATTGATTCCAATCCCCTCTTTAAAATTGAAATAAACGATATTATAAAAGATATACAGGAAGCTTAAGTTTTTGTGACGAACAACCTTTAAACAGATTTTCTGAAAAAGTTATACACAGAAAATTTGATAACTTTATGCACCTATCCACACAATTGTGTGGATAACATCAATTTTAAAATATTTTATAACGGTAAAAAAAGTAAGATAATCTGATTTAAAAACACGATAAAAAACGAAAAAAGGAAAACTTTCTTGTATTGCACATTTTTTTATACATCGTTTTTGGCTGTATATAGGCATTAATTCAACTTTTAAAGACTATGCACAGTTACTACAACTACTACTAAAAAATAATATAAATAAAAATAAATTAAAAAATAATATACTAAAAATCCGGAGGAAAAAATGAAACTGACATTCAAAAAAGAAGAGCTTGTTAAATACCTCACTCCTGCAATGAATACTATATCAGATAAAAATACAATTAAAGCGATAGAAGGAATCCTTTTCACTGTAAGTGAGGAAGGTAATTGCGTCATTTCATCCTATGATCTTGAAAAGGGATACAGAGCTGTTGTACCGGCAACGGTTGAAAAATATGGAAGCTATGTAATCCCGGCACAAAAGCTATACAGAATAATCAGGGTCATGCCTGATGAAGAAATCAGCATTGAGGTCAACGAGAAAAATCTGGTCAGCGTAAAAAGCGGAAAGAGTGAATTCAAGCTTTCAGCACTTCCGGGCATAGATTTCCCGAATCTTCCGGAGCTGAGCGGAGATAAGGGATTTTCGATAAAATGCGGTGAATTCAAAAACATGATATCAAAGATACAGCACGCCATATCCGTAAATGAACAGCAGCGTCCTGTATTGTGCGGAGCATACTTTGTTGTCAAAAGCAATGAGCTTATGATAGTTTCATGCGACGGCAACAGACTTGCAGTCAGAAAAAAAGTTTGCGAGCTTTCAAATGTAAATTTTGAAGAAGAAATGAGCTTTATAATTCCCGGAAAGACACTTTCTGAACTCATGAAGCTTTTGCCTGACAGTGAGGATATCATGAATATAAGTTTCGGAAGAAAGCATGTCATATTCTCTATAGAAGACACCGTATTTTTCTCACGGCTTATAGAAGGCGAATACATCAATTATCAAAGAATAATTCCTGCAAGCTCGAAGATCTTTGTAAATATAAACAGAGATCAGCTGCTTGCAAGCCTTGAGAGAATCTCGCTTGTCGCAGACGATAAATCGGCAGGAAAAATAAGAAGCTATGTAAAGTGTGAATTTGTTGAAAACAATCTTACAGTAAGCTCAAATTCATCGGCATATTCGGTTACGGATGAGCTTGAAATCGAAAAGCAGGGCGAAGATATCAGAATAGGTGTAAACTGTAAATTCTTTATAGATGCCCTCAGATGTATCGATGATGAATTCATAACCTTGAGCATGACAGGACCTCTTATGTCTATAGTTATCCGCAGTAATGAGGAATCAGATGAGGACGAGAGCTATCTGTATATGCTTTGTCCTGTTAAAATGGTAGATTGATTATGTATGTTCGTTGAAAAAGCAAAATATAAAAATTTCAGAAATATAGAAGAGGCAGAAATCAAATTCAGCAACCGTGTAAACATTCTTTACGGCGGAAATGCCGAAGGAAAAACATCTGCTCTTGAAGGAATCTATATCTGTTCGACGGGGAGAAGTCACAGAACGACTCATGAAAAGGAAACTGTTAAATACGGAAAGAGCTTTTCAATGTCGGGAATAGTTTTTGCCGACAAAAAAAGAGAGCGTGAAATAGAACTGTTTTTTCTGAAAAACGGAAAGAAAAGTTGCAGCGTATCAGGAGTTCCGGTAAAGAGAATGTCTGAATTTGTAGGGATATTCAAATCAGTCATATTTTGTCCGGAGCACCTGTCGATAATTAAAGACGGACCGTCTGAAAGAAGAAGCTTTATAGATCAGGCAATATCCAAAAATGACAGAGAGTATCTGACAGCACTCCAGAATTATAATTCATCATTGGTACAGAGAAATAAAATACTTTTGTGTATGATGAACGGAAATAACGGCATGAATGAAATGCTCAATATATGGAGCGAGAAGATGTGTGAGTATGCCGAATTGATCAGCATAAAGCGTGAAAGCTATGTTAAATTGCTTGATTCACATGTAAAATCGGTTTTCTGCGATATGACCGGCGAGAGAGAAATCCCCGAGTTATCATATAACGGCGGATATTCAAAAGAAGATCTGAAACTGAGACTTAATGAAAACCGTGAAAAAGAAATAAAATTCGGCACTACGCTTTTCGGAATTCATAAGGATGATATAGCTATCAACTTGTCGGGCATGGCATCGAGGACATATTCATCGCAAGGTCAACAAAGATCGCTTGCACTTGCAATGAAACTGTCAGAAGGGGAAATATGCCGTGAAATGTACGACGAGTACCCCGTGTATCTGCTTGACGATATATTGAGTGAGCTCGATGAAAAACGTAAAAAATATATTATTTCTGGCTTTTCTTCCCGGAATACAGATAGACAGATAATTATTACATGTACCGATTCATCACAGATAGAAAACGAGTACGGTGCAAGAAAAATAAGGGTAGAAAACGGAAGATTCAGTATGGATAACCATATATGAATGTGTGATTTTTTCTTAAAAAATGAAAAAAGCGATAGTAAAGCAGATAAAAAACGAGATAAAGTATCTCAATATAGGAAACAACAGAACAATTCCGGTAGCGGGTATCGTGGGAATTTTCGATCTGGATGAGACAACAGTGTCAAGATCAATGAGAGATTACCTGAGAAACTGTGAAAAATCGGGAATAACGATCAGTGTCGCAAAATCACTTCCGAAATCAATAATATACTATGATGACGGAATGAGAGAAAATATATTCTTCTCATCATTCAGTTCAGCAGTGCTGTACAAAAGACTGAACGGAAATGAGTAAATGAAAATCGGTAATTAAATTAAAGATTTTGAAAATCAGTGTGGGGAAGGGCCCCCCACATGCCGGCTACAATGCAAGCGGTGACAGATTAAGCCATATTAAGAAGAAGCCCTATATCCATCCCCTTTTATAAAGTCTTTGAAGGGGGTAAATATGAAGCTTTCTGTAGAAAGCTTCACAGGAAACTTTCTACAGAAAGTTTGCCCGATATATAACGAACACTAACTTACCCTAATCATCGAAAGGAAAAGATAAATGAGCGAAGAGAACAAAATAGCAGAAGGTCAGTATAACGAAACGCAAATACAGGTGCTTGAAGGACTTGAAGCTGTCAGAAAGAGACCGGGAATGTATATCGGTACTACATCTGAGGGCGGACTTCATCATCTCGTGTATGAGATAGTTGATAACTCGATAGATGAAGCACTTGCAGGATACTGTGATCTGATTGAAGTAATAATAAACGAAGATAACAGTATAACGGTTATTGATAACGGACGAGGAATACCTTCGGCAATGCATCCGACAAAAGGACTTCCCACGCCCGAGGTAGTTTATACCATTCTGCACGCAGGAGGAAAATTCGGCGGAGGCGGATATAAGATCGCAGGAGGACTTCACGGAGTCGGAGCATCATGCGTAAATGCACTTTCGGAATGGCTCGAGCTCGATGATACTTTTGAAGGTGAGCGTTTCACAGAGCGATTTGAGCGAGGAAAGGTTGCAAGATCGTTCAGATCGGAAGGTAAAGCGGACGCCGAGCGTACACACGGTGTAAAGGTAACATTCAAACCCGACCCGGAGATATTTACCGAAACGACGGTGTATAACTATGATACAATTCTCAGGAGAATGAGAGAGCAGGCATTTTTGAATGCAGGCGTAAGAATAAAACTGAGAGACGACAGAAATATTGAAGGAAATGACCCTAAAAGAGAAGCGGATCTATGCTTTGAAGGCGGAATAGTAAGCTTTATAGAATACCTTAACGAAACGAGAAACAACAGCCCGATACATCAGGATGTTATATATATGAAGGGCGAAAAGGACGGAAGTATAGCCGAAATTGCAATTCAGTACAATTCGGGATACAGTGAACTGCTTCTGACGTTTGCAAACAATATGCATACGGTGGAAGGCGGAACTCACGAAACGGGATTCAAAACAGGGCTTACAAAGGTTATAAATAATTATTGCCTGAAAAACGGAATAATAAAGGATAATAATAAGCGTCTGTCAAGTGAGGACGTCAGAGAGGGTATTACGGCAATAGTGAGTGTAAAACTTGAAGATGCACAGTTTGAAAGCCAGACAAAAGCTAAGCTCGGAAACTCAGAGATCAGAACGCTTGTAGACAGTACAATAACAAGTAAACTTTCCGAATTCTTTGAAGAAAATCCGGCGGTTGCGAAAATAATAGTCGAAAAATGCCTTGCGGCATCAAGAGCAAGAGAAGCGGCAAGAGCGGCAAGAGAAGCGACAAGAAGAAAGGGTGCACTTGACGGCGCATCACTTCCCGGTCAGCTCTGGGATTGCCAGGATAAAAGAATGGAATATACAGAGCTCTTCCTCGTAGAGGGAAATTCGGCTGGAGGTTCAGCAAAGGACGGACGGTACAGCCAGTTCCAAGCAATCCTTCCGATGCGTGGAAAGGTGCTCAATGTTGAAAAATCACGGCTTGATAAGGTGTATTCAAATCCGTCACTGATACCGATAATTCAGGCAATAGGATGCGGAATCGGCGATGAATTCGATATAAATAAGCTCAGGTACGGTAAGATAGTAATTATGGCGGATGCCGATGTCGATGGCTCGCATATCAGAATATTGCTTTTAACATTCTTCTTCAGACACATGAGAAAACTGATAGAAGACGGACATATTTTCCTTGCACAGCCGCCGCTTTATAAGGTGTTCAAGGGTAAACAGACGAGATATGCTTTCAACGAAGATGAAAGAGATGCATATATAGCAGAGCTTGGAGAAAAGGGTGTCGAAACATCAAGATATAAAGGACTTGGTGAGATGAATCCAAAACAGCTCCGTGAAACGACAATGGACCCGAAAACGAGAACACTTTTAAAGGTGGATATTAACGACGCAATGGAGGCTGACGAGCTTTTCTCATTGCTGATGGGCGATTTTGTCGAGCCGAGAAGAGAATATATTCAGGCAAATGCAAAGTACGCTGAAAATCTTGATATATAACTTTACAGACAGCCCGGCAGATAAGTACAAATAATATTGAGGAATAAATAGATGGCAACAAAGAAAAAATTCGATCAGGATATGGATATAATATTTCCCGATCAAAAAATAGAAAATGTAAAGATGGAGGGAGAGGTCAAAAAATCTTTTATTGAATATGCGATGAGCGTAATCATGTCACGTGCGCTTCCCGATGTGCGTGACGGACTCAAGCCGGTTCACCGCAGAATTCTCTATTCGATGTATGATGACCACCTCACATACGATAAACCGACATGTAAATCGGCGACAACGGTAGGAAATGTGTTGGGACGATATCATCCGCACGGTGACTCATCCGTATATGATGCAATGGTCCGTCTTGCACAGTGGTTTTCAATGAGATATCCGCTTGTTGACGGTCAGGGAAACTTCGGTACGATCGATGGAGACGGTGCAGCTGCATATCGTTACACAGAAGCGAGACTGACAAGACTGTCGGGATATATGCTTGAGGATATCGAAAAAGAAGTTGTGGATATGGTTCCGAACTTCGACAATAAATATATGGAGCCCAGCGTACTGCCAGCGAAATTTCCGAATCTTCTTGTAAACGGATCGGTCGGTATTGCTGTCGGAATGGCAACAAATATACCGACACATAACCTCGGCGAGGTCGTGGACGGAACTGTATATCTTATAGATAATCCGGATGCGAGTGTTTTCGATCTTATGCAGTTTATAAAAGGCCCGGACTTTCCGACAGGAGCGGAAATTCGCGGTGTAAACGGCATAAAACAGGCTTATCTGACCGGTAAAGGAAAAATCATTGTAAGAAGTAAAGCCGAAATTGAAGCCGACAGGCACAGAATTATTATCAGCGAAATACCCTATATGGTAAATAAAGCGATGCTTGTCAAGTCAATCTCCGATTGCTATAAAGATAAGAAGGTTGAAGGACTTACAGATCTGCGTGATGAGTCCAATATGGACGGTATACGTATCGTAATTGAGTACAGAAAAGATGCAAACGGCGAGATAATATTGAACCAACTGTATAAGTATACACAGTTGCAGGATACATTCGGCGTAAATATGCTCTGCCTTGTCGATAATGTACCGAAGGTTCTCAACCTTAAGGAAATACTCGAGCACTATATCAAGCACAGTATCGATGTCGTTACAAGAAGAGTGCAATTTGATCTCAATAAATCACTTGCCGAGATCCATATATTCGAGGGATATAAAATTGCAATAGATAATATTGATGAGGTCATAGCAATAATCAAGTCAAGTCAGTCAATATCAGATGCAAAGGACAAGCTTATCGAGAGATTCGGGCTGTCGGAAGCGCAGGCTCAGGCTATTGTGGAAATGACGCTCGGAAAACTGTCTGGAATGGAAAGAACAAAGGTAGAGGACAGAATAGCAAAGCTCACCGAGATGATCAAGAATTACAGAGAAATTCTTGCAGATGAGAGAAAAATAAGGGATATGATCAAAGAAAAGCTCCTTTTCATCAAAGAAAAATTCTCGGATGAGAGAAAAACTGAAATTCTTCAGGTCGAAGACGATATTCTTACAGAAGATCTTATAGAACGCCATACTGCTGTTATTACAATGAGCTCGGCAGGATATATCAAGAGACTTAATTCCAATACATACTCTGCGCAAAACAGAGGCGGTAAAGGAATAATAGGAATGACAACAAAGGAAGAGGATTTTGTTGAAAGGCTTGTAGCTGTGGACAGCCATTCACTGCTTATGCTCTTTACATCAAGGGGTAAAGTTCAGGCAACAAGAGCATTTATGATACCCGAAGCAGGAAGAACCGCAAAGGGAACGTATATTTCAAATATCCTTGAGCTCGAAAAGAATGAAAAGGTCACGGCAATGCTCGCAGTACCGGACGGCGATACAGACGGATATTTGATGTTTGTAACAAAAAAAGGTGTAGTAAAGAGAACCGAAATGTCCGAATTCGAGCGCCACAGAAAATCGGGTAAGATAGCAATTACTCTTGATGAAGACGATGAACTGCTGTTTGTATGCAGAACATTCGGAAGCTCGGAGATCATGATAGCAACCAAAAATGGACTTGCAGTCAGATTTGATGAAAACCTCGCAAGAGTTATGGGAAGAACGGCAAGAGGAGTCAGAGGAATCCGTCTCGGAGAAAATGACGAAGTCGCAGGTGCCGCACTTGTTGAAGAAGGTAAGAAGCTTATAACGGTTACCGAAAAAGGATACGGAAAGCTTTCCGAATTCAATGATTTCTCTGCACACGGAAGAGGCGGAAAAGGTGTACGCTGTCAGAATATTTCAGAAAAAACAGGTCCGCTCTGCGGCATAATGAGCTGCTCAACAGATCAGGATCTTATGATGATCACAAACGACGGAACAATAATCAGAACACCGATATCCGGTATATCGACACTCGGCAGAACAGCTGGCGGCGTAATACTTATGAGAGTCGGTGAGTCGAGAATAGTCAACTTCACATGCCTTGCAAAGGAAGAAGAGGAAGATACCGAAGAGAACACCGAAGAAAATAAGATAATTGAAAATGAAGACAATTCGGTAAACGAAAATCCTGACAGCTCCGAAAACGGCGAAAATCCGGAAAATACGGATAACGACGAAGCATAAGAAAAAACTTATATTCACCGTGTGGGGGAGGGGCCCCACATGCCGGCTACAGCGCAAGCGGTTACAGCCTAAACCCTATTCAGAAGAAGCCCTATACTCCTCCCCTTCCAATAAAGTCTTTAAAGGGGCGCGGGGGAACTTTCTACAGAAAGTTTCCCCGACTATAAACGAAAACTAACTTCACAAGGAGAGCCGATAAAAATGAAAAGAATAGTAGCAGCGGTAATAGCGATGTTGATGTTGACAGCAATGTTCATGTTATTTGCGAGTTGCAGCTTTGCAGGCTCGCTTGATGAAGAGACTGCGAGACAGGTGCTTGAGGAAAAGCTTGAAACATCGTATTATGTCATGGCGGCGGTGTACGGCGACCTGCTAAAGGTTGAAGAGAGCGAAAAAATCGATGAAAGCTGGACAGTGCCGCACTATTTCAAGATAACGGACGATTCGCATTATAAGTCAATAGAACAGATAAAGAACGATGCGCAGAAGGTGTTCACACCGACATATATTGAAACGATATATGAATATGCCTTTGAAGGAAACGGAGAAGAAATGTCACGTTTTTCGGAAAAAGACGGAACATTCAGAATGGACGTTGTAAAAAAACCGGTCGGAGTGCTGACAAATATATATCCGGAAACAGTCAAGGTAGAAAAATCAAGCAGATATGCGGCAATAATAAAGGTTGAGTGTTCGGCAAATAACGGAGAAACGAGAAAAGAACTCAGAATAAACCTGTCAAAAATAGACGGAGAGTGGTTCTTCAACGGCCCGACTTATTGATTGAATGATCCAGTAATCAAAGAACTCGAAAGAAGCAAATAAAAAATATGGGACAGTCAGAAAAAGCAAATACAGAAAACAGAATATCAGCCGAACAAAGAATGCTGTTAAAATGTATAGCTAACTCGGTTTTTGATAAAAAGACCGAAGATGGCTGTGAGTTTGACGCCTCGAAGCTGTTTGACGAAGCAAAAAGTCAGGGCGTCGTGGGAAATGTTTTTTCTGCACTCGATAGCTGTAAAATCGATATAAACGAAGAAATATATAAAAAATTTTTCAGATCAAGCGTTTCAATATCGGTGAATAATGCGGTACTTTCGCAGGTACAGGCAAAGGCGGTAAATGTCCTTTCACAGAACAATATCCCGTATGCAGTGCTGAAAGGCATGGGAATATCGATGCTGTATAAAGACCCAACGCTCCGAATGACATCGGATACAGATATTCTCGTATGCGGGAAAGATCACGAACAAGCCGAAAAATGTCTTGAGAATGCAGGATTTTTAAAAGGCGAGCATGAAAACGATGTCCATAGCGAGTTTTTTATCGATAATAAGATCATAGAGCTTCACAAAAAGTTAAACGGCCTGCCGAGCGGAAAATTGGGCGAAAAAATTATATCGGAATTTTCGGAAATCGACAGGATAACACAGACAGCCGAGCTTGACGGACATTCATTCAATATTCCGAAACCTGAATATATGGCAATAGTATTGCTTCTTCATGCATATGAGCATCTGTGTGAAGGCGGACTCGGTGTACGTCATATACTCGATCATGCGGTGTTTGCCGAGAAATATATGACCGATGGTTCGGAGTATGCGCAGGGCGTGATAAATAAGATAAAAGAGTACAAAATGTACGACTTCGCATGTGTCATCACAAAAACAGCAGTAAAAATGTTTGAACTGGACGAGAGCAGATACAATGGACTCGGAGTGGCGGCAGTTGATGATAAAATATGCGATGAACTGATATTTGATATATTTGACGGCGGACTGTACGGGCGAAAAAAAGAGGATGAGAGATATCTCAGCGGTCTGATAGTTAAGGACGAGGGCAAAAACTCATCTGCAATCGTCAGATTCTTCAAGCATTATGTTGCGGCAAGCGAAAGGGTGATTCCTGCTTGCAAGAAGTTTTTTCCGCTCTATCTTGTTGCGTTTGTATATCTTCCGATCAGATTCATTTTCAGAGTGCTGACAGGAAAACGCAGAAAGGTCAACCTTGCACAGACATATAAAACATCGGTTAAAAGACATGAACTGTACAGTAAATTCAATATGTTTGAAAAATGAGGGGATTGTAAACATCAAAAACAAAAACGATTTAAAAATTAATTTGATAATCCAAAAAAATACGAAAAAGATATTGATTTTTTGAGAATGATATGTTATAATTAGGAATATAAAGAATAATCGCCGGAATGATGGAATTGGCAGACGTGCTGGACTCAAAATCCAGTGGTAGCGATACCGTGCGGGTTCGACCCCCGCTTCCGGCACCATAAAGTGGCGACAAAAAAGATATTGCCTCAGAAAATCCCGATAAAATCGGGGTTTTCGCCGTTTTAGACGGCGATTCGTAGATATAAAATGGGCAAATTCCCTTTGCGAAATGTTTTGAACTCTTGCTGCATGGGATGTTGTTAAGGTTTATATTGACAAGATTATATTTTTGTGATATACTTTTCTAAACTAAAAATAAAGGAGATACATAATATGTTCAATTCACTTTCTATCCGACGCAGACGATAAAGCTTGTGTTCTTTATGG
>CAZXAU010000012.1:0-68288 GCA_964638675.1 uncultured Lachnospiraceae bacterium | reverse complement strand
AATATCTAACTCCGTCAAGTGTAAACCACCCGGTTTGCTTTTCGCCGTTCACATAGTAATAAAGTACTCCGTTTTCAGTAACAAGTCCGTTATTTACATCCGAATCTTTTTCAACAGTGACCTTGATACTGTCTGTGATATCGCCGCACTTAACTGTTACTGTATAAGTGCCGGGAACTGTAAGATCGATATTTGAAATATCCCATTCAGCTGCCGCATACTTCTTGTTTCCGAGAGTGCTGTAGATATAAAGCATTTCGGGAAGAGTGAGTGTATCGCCGATTTTAATTGTAATATCCTCGGGAAGTATGATCTGATCGTAAAGCTCTACCGATGTAAAGTGGGCTTTCTGACCGTTGATCGTGAAGTTTTCAAATGTTGCTGTCTTTGTAGATTCGTATACGCCAGAACGTGTGATAAGACCTACCTTTACATCTCTCATCTGACCGACATTTGTATTAGTTATCTCTCCGGCAAATTGAGTATATCTGACTCCATCATAGCTGTAGAATGCTGTAAAGGTATCACCCTTTCTGACGAGTTTCAGGTATGCATCGGCATTCGGATTGGTTTCACGTACATACGGCTCGGACATTGTCGAATTGTTTCTTGTTGTTACACAGAAAACATTTCCTCCGAAATATGAGTGCGAACGGCGTTCAAGCGAAACAAAGTTATCACTGTCAACATAAACTACGATTCCTGCAGATTCAAAGTTGTTTGTAAGTCCGCCGCTGACCTTGACAACAAGTTCAAAGTCTTCTCTGCCAATCTTTGTTAGCATAATATTCTTGATAGTTCCTGCCGTTTCACTTCCCTGAAGTATAGGAATCTGTACTGTGTCACTGTTGACCACAACTATCGGTTTGCTGCCATCTGGATTTACTGTTTCCCATACGATTGCTTTCTTGACAACACGAAGCTCGATCTCGATGTAATCACCGCTCGAAGGATCTGTCGCTCTGAGTGTTGTGATGCCCGGCTTCAGACCCGTGATCATTCCGTTGGCATCGACTCTTGCTATTTTTGAATTGCCGACCGTGTAAACAAGATCTGAGAATTCCTTACCGGCAAGAATATCTTCTGCAACAAACTGCTGTGTATTGCCTTCGCTGATCGAAATATAAGGATCTTTAAGGAAAGGAATAAGCTGACCGTTCAGTGTGAATTCAGAAGCTTTTATAACTTTTGTGCTTACATTGTTTGACCCCGACATTGCTCCGACGCCGACCCTTGTCATGGATGATGATGAAAGTCTTGAAGCCTCGAGAGACTGAGTTCCCACCATCGACCATGTCTGACCGTCATAGCTGGAGTAGCCGGTATATTTATTTCCGCTCACAACGAGCTTCAGATATACATCTGCATTTTTGTTGGTATCGGGTGATGTATATTCGATATATGTAGTTGTATTGTGAGTTGACAGACAGAATATGTTTTTGCCGAGATAAGAGTGATATCTTCTTGACAGGTGTACCATATTTCCGCTCTCAGCGTATACAATGATACCTATCGATTCATAGTCGGAATCGAGTCCGCCGCCGACCTTGAGAGTAATTGTATAATCACTTCCGGGACGCTGCGTAAGAAGCATATCCTTGACATCAAGGTTTGTATTACCTATAAGAATAGGCATCATAACCGAGTTATAATCGTCTTTGAGAAAGGTAACAGGATTTGAACTGTCCTGATTTACGATCGTCCATGCAGGATTGAGATCGAGAGTTGAACCGTAATATACCCTGACGATAACTTCCTTGCTCAGTCCGATCTCGGGAATTGATACTGTAATTTTAGCAACGCCCATTGCATTACCTGTGATGACTCCGTTACTCGAAACGGTTGCCACTGCAGGATCGGACGATGAATATACGACCTCGAATTCGTTCGAGTCTGCCGGAACAAGAGTATATTTAACAGTTTCACTCTTTCCAACCTGAATATCTATAACATCGCTTGAAAAAACTATATCGCTCGGAACTACGACATCGCTCGCTCTCATCAGGCATACGGTAAACCCGCCGCCGTCAAGCATTGATATATCTATCGTAGATTCCTTTGTCACATATGTTGATGCAACTGAAACATCATTTCTTGATGCTCCGTCCTTGTAAATTACTGCATAATACTCTGTTCCCTCATCAAGAAAATCAAATCCGAGGGTTACAGTCGCCTTATTGTATGTTATACCGCCGACATACCACTCGCTTCCTTTACGTCTTGCAAGTATCGTCTTATCTCCGGGATATCCGTCAATGAATCTGAGTTCATCCCATGCTACGGGAAGCTTCTTGAGAAGCGATTTGAAGTTGCAGTTTTCGTATACAAGTGTATCACTTGCAATACAGGGCATACCCGATTCTACGACTGTGAGAAGTGCAAGCTGATGAGCAGCAGTGCAAGAACCAGATGCTTCGATCTTAGGAGTTATATCTGTAGGTCCGATTGCCGATCTTGTGAATGTCCATACGGTTGAATCGGAGCAGTAGAGTGCACCGTATTCCTGACCTTTGACAGATTCTCTGTTGATGACATTCGGCCATGTCGAACGCTCACCCGTAGGAACATTTCCACCGTGCTCATTTACAAGCAGGTGCTCATCGGCACATACATCATAAATAGCCTTTACATCCTGAAGGACCTGAACCGATTCGGATTCAACAAAGTCAAATTTGATTCCCTTGATTCCGATATCAGCCCATTCTCTGAGGACTTCTCTCTCTTCGGGAGTATCGAGATCGCAAAGCTTTACCCAGGCTATAAATCCTACGCCCTTACTCTCGGCATACTTGACAAGCTCCGGGAAATAATCGAAATATCCGTCATAAACCTTGTCTGCACTGTTACGGGCATTGGGCTGCCATCCTTCATCGAGTATAAGATATTTCCAGCCGAGACTTGCGGCAAGATCGACATACTCTCTGATAGTTTTTTCATCTCGCTGTCCGCCGAATCCTTCGGAAAGCCACATCCATGTAGTGAATCCGGGTTCTACCCAAGAGAAATCCTCATCTGTTCTCGGGTTAAGATTGTCTGTAAGATCGCTCTCAACGATCGTTGCAGCATCTCCTACAACACCGTATCTCCACGGGAAGAAAAACTCGGGAGAAAGCGTGATATCGACAACATCGAGTGCCGCAATACGCTCATTAAGTTCGCTCTGAGAAAGTGCATCAAGCATTGCACTTGTAAATTCATTGCTGGTTGTTTTTTGAGGACCGGGAGCATATTCAAGTGTGTTGTTGCCGATTCCTCTGAAAATCGAACCGATGTAATGATAGCTATAAATATCAGCCTCGCTTATAAGAACGAACAGTCCGTCTGCAACTTCGGCAATAGGGGCCTTCAATATATTCTTTCCCTGCGCCGAGCTTATCGAAATTTTCGGGAAGCCGGTTTCATATGAGTTTCCTCTGAGAAGCTCACGGTCTTCAAGCTGAGAACCCCAAAGGTATGTTCCGCTCGGGAATCTGACCGAAGTTTTATCGTCTGTAACCGTAAGCCCACCGTTTTGTCCGTCAACTCTTGAGATCGACGAGCGAAGTGCGTATCCGTCCTGATATGCACGAAGTGTTACTGTATAATAATATTCACCGACAGAGAATTTAAAGCTCTGAGTGTTGTATTCATCATGTCCGTAATCTCTGTCACCCGAATAGTTCTTGTATGTATCGTTTACATATTCAAGGCTTGATTTGCCTGTAAAGGTCAATCCTTTTGTGAAATCTACCGTTGTTGTCTTGTGTCCTACAGTCGATTCCTCGACAACAACTGTTGAATTCTTGTATACCGAATATGTCAATCCGCTGTTTGTGTTCTTGAAAAGAATCTGAAGTGTTCCGTCGGGAGAAACCAAAAGAAAGGCGGATTCGGAATTCTCCGAAATGCACTCAAATTTCAGGCTTTGTGTAAGTGTCTTACCCGACTTTGTAGCCTTTACAGTAATAACCGCACTTCCGCCGCTCACAGCGCTGACAACGCCGTCTTTTGAAACGGTTGCAACACTGCTGTCAGATGATGTATATTCCCATTGAATCTTGGAATTATCGACAATGACTCCGTTGACCGAAACGACCTTTGACGTTATCTGTGAACTGTCGCCGATTCCCAGAAGTACGCTCGGTGCAGATACCGTAAGAGTATTTATTTCGCCTTCAACGCTCGGGTCTGTAAGAATCTTAGCATCTCCCCACACACAGTGTTCCGACCATGTCGAGCCGTCATTACCGTGTCCGTTTTTAATGGTGAGGGTTTTTGTTCCCTTTGGAATGTCGACATTGATTACATATGCCGCACTCTCGAGTTTAAGTGTAGGGCTCTGGACAAGCAGAGTTCCGTCAGCGTATACTGCGAAATCTGCTCCGGCATACGATTTGTATCCGTATGTACCGTCATCCATTCCGACAATTGCCGAAAAGCCGATAGCTTCGAGATCGGAAATGTCATAGTTCACCTCAGCAATCGCATGTACGCATACACCCTTGCTGAAGGTTATGCGATTTCCTGCATTATTAAGGCTCATTGTTACACCTTCGAGGTTTGAGTCATTGCAAAGTGTTGATTCTCCAACAGTATAGCTTGCGGGGGTCATATCGCTAAGATATACCGATGGCTGTACTTTTTCTTCTGCACTAACGGCAAGAAAAGGAAATACCGAGAAACAAGGAAGAATAAGCAATAAAGCCAACACGAAAGAAACGGTTTTCTTCATAAGAAAAACCTCCTCATTTTTTATTTACAAAATTATACCACCTTTTCTTTTTCATGTCAAGAGTTTTAATAAAAATATCTAAATACTCATGTAATATACAGAATATTTTATCAAAATTGACTGCAATCGTCATTTTTCATCATTTTCTCAAATACATAGCATATTATTTCAAAGTGACAATTTGTTCAATATAAATAAAAAAATCGGAGCAGAAAATCTGTATCTCCGATTTTATTGTTGGTTTTGCACAGTATTTGTCAGTGATATATGATCCCCTGACTGGCATAAATTCTCTTGATCGTTTTAAAATTCCTATCTATCACTGATTCATCAGTTTCTTTTCTTTGATTACCATACGGTTATCCCTGCCTTCAAACAGAAGCGGAGAAAAATTTCCGAAAAGCCGGCTTGTAATACGCTCGGCGTACATTTTTTTAAGCTCCTGCGGTGTAAGATTGGTACTGATTATCATAGGCATATCGTTACACAGACGTGAGTTGATAACATTATATATTACAGATACCGAAAACTGTGTCTGCAATTCTGTACCGAGATCGTCAATTATCAAAAGATCGCAATCAAAATATTTTTCTGTTTTCTCGTCCTCCTCGGCATTACCCATTCCGTATCTGAGCGATGCAAAATCGGATATCATTGTCTGCGACGAAACATAAACCACAGAATATCCCTTTTCTATGACCTTCACGGCTATTGAAGTGGACATATGCGTTTTGCCGAGACCTGTAGAACCCATAAAAAGAAGATTGTCAGATTTTTTTGAAAAGCTGTCGGCATAAGAGCTGCATATTTCCTTATTTCTTCTTGCCCTCTCACGGTATTTTTCATCAAATAAACCTATATCGTAGTTATCGAACGACTGCTTTGAAGCAAGCACTCCAAGTCCTGAACGCTCGAGCTCCAATCTTGCAAGCTCTGCCTTGAAACAGACACACTGATATCCGTTTGAATATCCGCTGTCCGAGCAGATCTTGCAATGATATCTCGGTTCGGAATAGTCATCGGGATATCCGTTCATTTTCAGCAGTGCGTTTCTGCGATTGATCAGCAATTCATTTTCCGCTCTGATTCTTGCAATTCTTCCATCAATGCCGTCATGTCCCTTGGCTATCTCATCAAGAATAAGAATTCCTGTTTTCTCAAGTCTTTCATCAATATCTTTTACGCCGCTTATCTTTTCATGCAACTCTTTTTTTCTTTTTTCGGCACCTTCATTTGCCGCTCTTTGCCGATTTTCAAAGAGTGCCCTTATCGATGCAGTCGTCCCCTGACTGAATTTCATGAGTCGTTACTTCCCTTCTTGTTTTCTCTCTTACTGTTTTCCTCTTTCTTGTAGCTTCCCTCAAGTGCTATCGCAAAAAAGTCCTTTTCATCAAAACTGCCGTCTGTGGCTTTGTTTTGCTGTCTGAATCTCTCCTGTTCACGTTTGGCATCATCTACACTTCTTATCTTCTTTTCAGCTAAGGATGTGAGGATCTTGTTCATATACGGCATGCTGGGAGATCCGGTCGAGTCAACCGTCATTTCATAAGCATACTCGACGAGCGGAAGATCGTAAGTCTGCCATGCTTCAAAAAATTTCTTTTCTTTTGATGTCAGCGAACGCTTTTCTATTCCGAAAAGATTTCTCATCCTTTTCTCAAATCCGTTTCTCTCCTCAAGCTTTGCAAGCTCTTCAAGAAGCAGATCAAATGTCAGTATACCTCTCGAATAAAAATCAGCTCCGACCTTGAATGCATAGCTCATCGGTCGCTCCTTATCCTTTGAGATCGAAAGAAGCTGAAGGACGTATGCTTCATCGAGCGAAAAATAGTCTACAAGACTGACAAGCTTATTCAGATCTGCGTGAGTGAGAGGCTTTCCGAACATTTTTTCGCTTTCAGCCTCCTTCACGAGACGGGCTATCACATCGTTTGAATGAACAAATGCGTCAAGCTCAGCCCCAGAATACTGCGGCGGCGTATCACTGATAAGTCTGACCTCACGTGAGACCTTTTTTGAATCCATAGGCGTTGAAAAACTATTGTCGCTTTTAGCTCCTGACTTGTCACCTTTTTTCGCACCGGACACCTTGACAAGCCCTGCACCGCGAAGAAAGGCAATTGCCGACTCTGCTTCAACAGGGGAAATTCCGAGTTCCACAGCCGCCTTTTCTGCCTCATATTTGTTCTCTTTGGCAGATTCACGACAGATGTACATAAGAAGCTTGAGCTCGTTTTCGCCTATATTTTCTATTTTTTCCATAACTCCGAGAGGAAGCGAAAGAACGCCTTCTCCGTAATTTACTGTTATTTTCATTTTTTTCTCCGATTTTTTCAGATTGACCGTCAGTAAATGACTGCGCGATATATTGTCAGAATATATTCATTTTTGTAACATTTATTAATTAAGATTTTCTATCTATGTATAATAACACACATTATGCACAGGGTTTTGCACATAAAACATATGTTTATTTTCATTTAATTGCCTGAAAATAGACCTTTGTGCAAAGTTATTTGCGTTTTGCACAAAGTTTTGCACAAGCGGATTGCCGATAACTTTATTTGACTCATTAAAATGAAACTATTCATTTTTGGTATTTTTGCATAAAAAATAAAAAACTTGTTTAAGAATCGGACACCACCTTTGAGTGCGAGCGCCTGATATTGAAAATATATCAGGCTCAATCAAGACGATTTATTTGAGTGATCATATTACCATTATTTCTTATCAAGCATACTGTCAATATATCCCTTGAACCTTGTGAAAACCTCTCTTTCGAGCGGCGACTGAAGAAATTTTCCTCTTTTATACAATACGTTCATTCGTGAGGCACGAGCCTTGGAAGCACGTGCTGAAACTTTGCAGTATTTTGCTATCTCCTCCGGCGTATGTACATTAAGTCCCCAAAGAACACATGCCGGACACAACAGCCGTGCGGCAAACATATCTGCTTCTTTTTCGCTTTCCTGCCTTCCCTCAAATGTTACTCTTCTCGCAGTTCTTTCATTTGCATAGTCAAGACAGTGTCCCAGAAAAATATGCCCCATCTCATGGGCTATAGTAAATCTCGCCCTTTCGATAGAGTCACTGTCATCATAGACTATAAACCAATCTTTTCCGTCAAAAAAGGAAAGCCCTATTTCTCCCTTTCGCAACGCATGAATATTGCTGTTTTTTATAACTTTAATGTCAGATTCTCTTGCGATTTTCAAAACATCAACGGGCAGTGACGAAATATTATTATCACAAAGACACTGCCATGCACCGTCTCTGATGTTCTTGTATTTTCCGTAGGCACTCTTCAAAAATGCATATTTTTGGTATTACATGAGGTCGTCGTCCGTATCCGGTGCTCTCTTGAGTTTTTCATACTCATCAACAGTAAGCTCCTCAAAACCATCCGGATGTCTGTCCTCAGAATACGCCGCCCTATAGACCACGACTTTTGTAGATTCTCTGACACCAAGCAATTTATCAACAGCGCCCTGCATCTCGGGATTATTCCTGTATGCACAAATAATTTTTTTCTCTTTCTCACTGACTGAAAAATCTTCTCCGCCGACAAGCCGATCAATAGAAACATCAAGTGCCGATGCAATTTTGAGCAAAGTAGAAAGCTTTGTATTGTCGCTTCCTTTTTTATAGAAGCCGTCAATCGTTGTGTACGGCACTCCGCTCTCTCTTGCAAGCGTCCTCTTGTTCCATTTTCTTTCTTTCATCAGCTGCTCAAGATTATCAAGAAACATTTTTTCACTCTCCAAAATCATCTCAAACGATTATACACTGCTTTACACTTTTTGTCAATAGATAATTTACCCCAAATCGTAAAAGCCTATTGACAAAATACGATACAGGGTATATAATATATATGCAAATACCCTGTGGGGTAAAATACAGGAGGTTAAAATCATATGTTTCCAAACTTGAATGCAGAACTCGCTAGACGGGGGATGAAAAAGAAAGACTTCGCAAAAATGCTCGGTATCAGTGAAAGGACGGCAGCCAACAAGCTCAGCGGTAAGAGTGAATTCACACTCTCGGAAATCAGGAAGATATCCGGAGTGTTCCCCGGAATGAGTATGGATTATCTTCTCGAAAGCACGGCGGTGATACAATGATGTCGTCTTTTACTTTCTTCTTTTTCACTGTCATCGGGGTTATCTTTTTCTTTATGACAATTGCACTTTTCCGGGGAGCCGGGAGGGATTGATAATGGAAAAAGATGAATACTTCTATACTGTCAGGGAGGAGCTTAAGGAGCTTCGTTTGCTCGAACGTGATTTGAATTCACTTACCAAATGCATAGAAAAATATGAATGCGAGCACAAGATTTCAAATGAATATGCCGTTCCTGAAACTTTTGAAAAAAACGAATCTTACGAAAACAGCAACATCGCCGGACCGTATGACTGCTGTGAAGAATTCAGGCAGATCATATCACGCACGCTGATACTCAAGGAAAAATATTATCCGCTTATTGCAACTCTCGATCCGCTTGACAGAATAATCATTCTTGACGGATATATAAACAAAACGCCATACAAAAAACTTGGTAAGGAGATAGGTTACACAAAAGAAGGCATACAGAAAAGAACCTATATAATTATAGGTAAAATTGCCGGTATACTGAAATCAATAGACAGGGCAAAGGCTTATCCAGGAATCAATGATGGATATCGGCAGTGTTAAAACACATTTTTGTGGGAGTATGACAATTATCGCTGAAGGCTGAAATCATGACTTATTGAATCAATGTTATGAAAAGAATAAAAATGTCGGCAACATCAACTTGACCGGATTGATGAAAATAAAGAAAGGAGGACTTCAGACAATACCGTACGGTACTGAGAGTGCGGTATCGGTTCAAAACAATTTATGAAAAAAAGTGACAAAAATCTGATATCAGAAACAAAGCGCTCGGCATTCATCAAAAATTCATGGGATATATTATCGCTTTCTCAGACTCTGCTGAAAAAACGTCTTAAAAGAGCTGCCGAAAACGAGGATGCGATCGATATGATAATAGAGGAGATCTCATCACTTCCCCATGATGAGCTGACCGACGAACAGCGGCGTACGATCGCTAAAAATCTCGCCGTTCTTAAAATCGATGATATGGGCAAGCTCAGTTCGGTGATATCATCGGTCTACGATAAGGCAGCACTTGCCGAAGGCAGAACAACATTGAATATCGGCGGTGAGCTTGAAACAAGTGTCAAAAAGTTTGAGGATCTGTAATAACGTGACACTTTGCGAAATAGTCAAAAAAAGAAAAGACCGGTGGCAGGAGAGACATGACGGAGAATATGACACCCTGCTCACCACCGCCGCCGCAAGGGAAATACTCTCAAACAAAGAATTGCGGAATGAAATACAGCTCAAACCCTATCTTCTCATCGAGGCGACATTTACAATTGTTGACAAGAAAAAGCGAACGGTTCCATTCTTTCTCAATGAAGTACAACAGGATTTTATCGAAAAATTCGAGCGCTTCGGGACTTCAAAGCCATTCTTCATACTTAAAGGACGTCAACAGGGATTTACAACACTCATAACCGCAATGCAGCTTGCCTATGCAATAGTCCAGAAAAATTTTTCGGGATTTACACTTGCCGACAGAGGAGACAATACACTGTCGATATTCAATGATAAGGCAAGAATGGTATATTCAAGACTGCCCGATATTCTTCGCCCTAAAGAGAAATACAATTCAGCAAAGGAGCTTTTTTTTGAAAAACTGAATTCCTCATGGCGTGTTGCCACGGCGAGCGACAATGTCGGAAGGTCACGCACACTGAGCTTTGTTCACTTTTCAGAGGTGGCATTCTATGACTGCTCGCTTTCCGATCTTCAGGCAGGAATCGGCGAAGCAATGACCGAAAACGCTGTCAGAATTTATGAGAGCACCGCAAACGGCTTCGGGGAGAGTAAAGACCTTTGGGATTCTGGTGCATGTGTAAACCTCTTTTATGAATGGTGGAGAAGCGATGAATACCGCTGCAGTGAATACGAATACCTTGAGACAAACGACGAATGGCTGAGCGAACGGATAAAGCTCCTCGAGAATAAAGGGCTTGACCGTGAACAGATCGCATGGTACTGCCGGAAATACTCGTCATATCTCGACAAACGGCTTATACGTCAGGAATATCCGGTAACGCCTGAAGAGGCATTCATATCGTCTGGTAACTGTATTTTTGACAAAGAACAGATAGAAAACAGGCTTCTATCGCTTAATGAAGAAAATAACATCAGGGGTATATTTGAATACGACAGAAAGGTCAGCCCGGTATATGAGTGCGGACAGATATGCGATATGTCATATTCGCTTGAGAATATACACTTTGCAGAAAAATCGGATGGTTACATTACATTGCATGAAAAGCCGTATACCGAATACGATTCATTGGGCAACATACTGAGAGTCGCACCCTATGTACTCGGAGGCGATACATCGGGTGCCGGTGACGATTACTATACCGGAAAGGTCATAGATAACCGAAATAAAAGGACTGTTGCCACACTGCATGTTCAGAGAATCGATGAGGATATATACGCCGAGCAGATGCTCTGTCTTGCAAAATACTATAACAATGCACTTATTGCAATCGAAACCAACTACAGTCGTGAACCGCTCAGGGTAATAGAGCAAAAATACGGATATACAAATCTGTACAGACGGGAAAGACTTGACAAAAGTGTCGACGAAATTCAGACAGTGACAGGCTTTGAAACAACAAGACGAACAAAACCGATAATCATCGGAGAGCTTGTATCAGCAATGCGGTGCGATCCGACACTCGAATGTGACAGGCCGACACTTCGCGAAATGCTGACATTCATACGAAAGGAAAATGGGAGCACCGAAGCAATGAAAGGCTGTCACGACGATCTGGTCATGGCACTTGCCATTGCACATTTTTGTTCAAAACAACAACTGCAATCGCTTAATTCCCCTGAAATGCCACAGGACAGCTTTATTTCCGACAATTTTAAAATAGGCAGACCATCGGTAAATTATATCAAATGGTAGCCCGAATAAAACAAGACACCCACCGAGAATGAAAGGAGAAAAATGTTTATTCGCAAAAAAGAATATCTCGAGACAGTAAGACGGATCGAACATCTTGAAGATCTTGTCGATTATCTTCTCAATCTGACAGATAAAAAGAGAATATACGGCGAATCTTTAAAGCTTGAAGACAATTCTGAAATAATCGACGAATGGCTCAACGGAAAGAAAAAAACGACCTTTGACGAAAAGAACGGAGGCAGATGATATTGAATAAAAACGAATCCTGTGCATTGAAAATGTGGGAGGATTACCGTAATGCACTTGCATATCAATCGGCAGTCGGAATTTCCGAAAACATCCCGACATACATAAATTTTTATGAAGGCAGACAGTGGCCCGAGGTGACCGAACGCACCAAAAATATGCCCCGGCCTGTCGTGAATATAATCAAAATGATCTGTCGGAATAAGAAATCCGCGATCCTGTCAACACCTCTGAGAATCGTATATAAATCGGATGACCCTCATGTCGATATAGAAAAATTCAATTCATTTGCCGATTACATAGGCAAAGAGATCGGGCAAAGCGATCTTGACAGAAAGGCAATATCCGATGCGGCAATAAAGGGCTCCTATTTCTATCACTATTATTGGGACAGCGAAGCGAAAGGAATGAAAGGCTATCCCTGCGGTGCTCTTCGCTGTGAGCTGATCGATCCGCTTAACATATTTTTTTCCAATCCTCGTGAGTGTGATGAACAAAAGCAAAAATGGATAATCATTGCATCACGTGAGGAAGTCGCCTCACTGCGTGCGAAATGCGATCCCGGCGTCGACCCGGAGCAGATCGTTCCCGATGAAGATAAGGGGGGAAATTTCACAAAAGAACAAAACGGCTCGGGACTTTGCACCGTTCTGACAAGGTATTTCCGGAATAACGGAACAGTTTACTGCGAAAAGGCGACAAAGAATGTCACGATCAACGCCGCATTCCCGATAACCCCAAATTTAAAACGCTTTGAAGGCAATAGCCCATTCAGTGAGGATGAAGCGGCACTATCCCTTCCCGACGACCCGATGCTGTCTGACACACCCGGAGCTGTCGGGTGCACGCTCTATCCGATAGTTGCGGGAAATTATGAACACCGTGAAAAATCGATATACGGAATCGGAGAAGTTGAAGGTCTGATCCCGAATCAAAAAGCAATAAATTTCAATCTCGGAATGATGCTCCTATCCGCACAGGAGACAGCATGGGGCAAGTATATAGTTCTTCCCGATGCACTGCGTGGACAGGTCATATCAAATGAACCCGGTCAGATCCTTGTCGACTGGACAAAGACCGGCAGCGGCATACGCAAGCTTTCAGAAACACCGATGCAGCTCCAGCCTTTGCAACTTGTAGAGGCAATCACCAGCCTTACAAGAACGGTAACAGGAGCAACTGAAGTCATGACCGGTGAATCGATAGGTGCGAATATGTCGGGAGCGGCAATAGCACAGCTTCAGTCACAGGCACAAAGACCTATAGAAGATCTGAAAAATGCTTTCAGATTTGTCAAGGAAAAGCAGGGACGAGTACTGGCACAGTTTTTCAGATTTTACTATTACAGACATGAATTCACATATAAAAAGACTTCAGGAGACGGGAGAACAGCTAAAACATATAAAGGCGAATTTTCCTCAGACAGCTATAAATATGCGGATATCAATGTAATTGTTGAGGTTACATCGGGAACAAGCTCAAGTGCGGCAGGTGATATTTCGGCACTTGAATCACTTCTTTCAAAAGGGCTCATATCGATAGAGAGCTTTATAAAAGCATATCCCGACAATGCACTTTCAGACAAAAGCGAGCTTATCCGGTGCATTGAAGAAGAAAAGCAGAGCGAGCTTACGCTGTTAAAAGAGGAAAACAGTAAGCTTCGTGAAGAGCTGAACGATTCACTTGAAAAGCTGTCTGAAAACTCTGATACAATTGACCGGATCTCAAATATCATAGAAGAAAACAAAAAGCTTAAAAAATTGCTTGCAGATATTTATACAGTCGGATAATTTACGAAAGGAAATATAAATGGAATACGAAAAATTCGCAGCGCAAACAAACGCCGACAGTGCCCCAAGCTCGGGCAATAACGCTGCAGTCGGTGCAACATCCGTATTTGAAAACGGCAACATCTCATTTTCGGGTGAGGAAAAACCGGAAATTGCGGACATTTCGGATAAATTTGATAATTCACACGGTCAATCGCAGGGCGGTATCGAAGAGAGTGAATACAAAACGGTACAAAAAGAAAATGATAACCGAAAACATATTCAATCAAGCGAGCTGAATTCTGAATTCGCAAGACGCCGCAGGGAGGAAAAAAGACAGTCTGAACTGAAAAGCGCCCGTGAAAATGCAGTCATTGAAGCACTCGGCGGAATCAATCCCTTTACGGGAGAAGAAATGAAGGACTCAGCAGATGTCGATGAATTTCTCACGATGAAGAAATTCCGTGAAGACGGAAAAGAACCGCTCAGGGATTTTCTCTCGTTTCGCAAGGAAGCGATAAGAAGAATGGAGCAGGAAGAGGAAAAAAGCAGATTCTATCGGGATGATGCCGAGAATTTCTTTCAGCAATACCCCGATGCCGATATCGAAGCACTCGCAAAAGACGAGAGCTTCGTAAGCTTTGCAAAGGGTAAGATCGGAAGCTTTCCGCTTGCCGAGATCTATTCTGACTATCTCTCCCTGACGCAAATGTTCAATGAAAAGGCGAAAAAAATCGCCGCACAGAGCTATGCGAATATGAGGGCAACGCCGGGTTCTCTGACGTCGTCGGAAAATATCGGCAATTCCTTCTTTACACCCGAACAGGTTGATGCGATGAATCAGGAAGAAGTACTCCGCAATTATGACTTGATAAGAGAAAGTATGAAAAAATGGCACTACTGAATTAAGTACAGATATTTTAAGGAGGAAATATGGCATACACAAATTTTAAACCCACAGTATGGAGTGCTGGAATCATCCGTGAAAATGAGCGTCTTTGCGTATTCACCGAGGACTGCAACAGAAAATATGAGGGCGATGTCAAAAACAAAGGAGAAAGCGTAAGAATTCTCGGTGTCGGAAAGCCGACCATACGCTCGCTCGCCATAGCATCATCATCTGGCGATATCACAGGTCCCGAGGAGATTGAAGACACCTCGATCCTCATGCAGATAAATCAGATAAAGTATTTCAACTATATGATAGGAGATATCGATAAGGCACAGGCACAGGGTGGAATTCTCGATGCCCTCAACGCCGAAACAAGTGAGGGTCTTGCAAATGAAATGGATAAATATGTCGCATCTTTCGCAGTCGACAGTTCTGTCACCAAGCTTTATACCACCGTACCCAAGGTCGTGAGCGGAAGCGCCGGTGAGGGCGAAAAGAATGTTCTTTATGTTCTTGACGAGGCGATACAGAAACTTTATGAGAATGATGTCAACCCGAAATCGACTATTGTTGTAACTGTGTCTCCGAGATTCTATACGATCTTCCGCCGTGAATACACAGCAAAAGATACCGGCAACAGCGAAATACTTAAAAACGGGAGAGTGGGGATGTACGGAAATGTCATTGTCAAAATGTCAAACAACGTCCACACAACAAGCAGCGGTGCGATCGACAATATCATGATCAGAACACAGCGTGCTGTTGCATTTGCGAACCCTCTCGTTCATACCGAAGCATACCGTCCCGAAAAGAAATTCGCAGACGCTGTCAAGGGATTTGTCCTGTATGACGCAAAGGTTGTCAGACCTAAAGAAATAATAAATATCAATGTAAAGTATTCATAATTAAACGCAGACACCAAATGCCGCAGAATGTCATTTTCAAAAGACATTTCTGCGGCTTCACGAAAAATGGAGTCAAAGGGGGAGAAAATTTTTTATTGACCGATATGAGGAACAAACTCCAATTTTGTGAAAAAATATTTTCATAGTAAAAAATCCCCTCTCCCCATTACCCATTATCATAAAATATTTTCTGATCCGATACTTTCAATCGACTGAAAAACGGATCAAGAAAGGAGAAAAAAGATGACATACGGACAGTTAATTGATGAATCGTTACGTCTTGCAGGCGTTGATGCATCGAATAAAAGCGATCCCTGCTTTTCGGATTACTTATCCATGTTGAACGGAAGCATCTCACGTGCATTTGCTGATATTGAGATGAGGAATATCATTCCGCTTTCCTGTGTGACGGTAAAGGAGTCTCAGTGCACTAAAATCGGAAGCAAAATGTCTTTTAATAC
The DNA here is from genome assembly GCA_964638675.1 of uncultured Lachnospiraceae bacterium. Classification (GTDB taxonomy): domain Bacteria; phylum Bacillota; class Clostridia; order Oscillospirales; family CAG-272; genus SIG714. The sequence goes on along the minus strand of CAZXAU010000012.1, from coordinate 52,268 downwards.
CGATAATATCGGAAAAAACTCTGGAATTGCCGAAATCACATCGGCAAGCGAGAGCGATTACGGAAATAAGGTCGATTATTACTTTGAAGATTCGCATACGATCATCTGTGACAAAAACGGCGGCGATATACGCATATCTTATTATCCGAAGCTTACAGTGCCCGACACGGGAACCTCTGCCGACAGTGTTCTTCCTCTTCCCGACAGTATCTGCTCACTGATTCCCTATTTTACAGCAGGAGAATTATTACTGTACGATGAGCCGTCTCTCGCAAGCTATCTCAAAAACCGATATGAGCTCATGATCTCACGTTTGACCCCCAATGAAGGAAGATTCACAAGCGTTTCAAAGAAGTTTTCCTGTATATGAAAGAAGGTTGGTAATGACACTCAAAGAGATAAAAGAGCAGATAAAGCTGATATCCGGGATCAGTGACATGCCCGATGCTTCGGTAGGTCAGGCAATTGCGGGAAGCATAGACCGTTGTATTTCCGATATTGAAGCGAGAAAGCTTGCAGGCACAAAAAGCAGATACATAGGACTCAGCGAATGCAAAATTGACAATCAGCTCGCATTTGTAAAAATCGAAGGAATGTTTTCTGTAGAAGCGGTATATATGAACTGCCGTGACAGCAGATACAAATGCGACTATTCATATGACGGTGACGGCAGAATAGCGATGAGTATGAATTCTTCTACACTGTCCTACATCCTGATATATGCCCCCGAGCTTGAGAGATTCGGAAGCTATGATGACAGCTATATCCCCGATCTTCCAGAGGGTATACTCTCGCTTATACCATATTTTGTTGTAGGAGATATCACACTCTACGATGAATCTTCGATAGCTTCACTGTCAATGAACAGGTATTACGATGCCATATCGTCAATCGAAGCAAAAAACAATTCCCTTCCGACAGCGATCGACAGCATTTATGTGCAGGATATCGGTCGGACAGAATATACCATGACTAAATATGACAGCTCAGGAACGCCGATCAGTGAGCAAAACGGAATATCAAATGATGAAGCAAATAAAATGCAGAGCGAAATTCAAAAACAGCTGGATTCAAAGGCAGACAACATGTTTTATGACGAGAATGAAAACATGTGGTATCTCACATCGGGCGGACTGAAAATTGCAGGACCGTTTGATCTCGGCGTCGGACAGTTTGGAAGCGGCGGAAATTCTTCATCGCATTTTACACTTAAATATGAAGGAAAAAGCAGTATAACAGCACCGACAGGCAGTCCCGTCTCTTTTTCATTCAACTGGTCGTCTGTCAAAAGTAAGAGCGAGACAGGACCGGGAACTATGGTGCTGAATATAAATTCCGAGGATGTCCTTATCAAAAATGTTCATCAAGGTGTTGTCGAATTTGAGGTGTCGCAGTATCTGAAATCGGGAAGCAATTCCGTCAAGGTCACGCTGAGTGATATATACGGCTCTTCCGACTTCCTTATCTACTCAGTCACGCTCGTTCAGGTAAAGCTTGAATCAAGTTTTGACGGAAAACAGACCTATATAGGTCCGTCTTTGAATTATACATTCATTCCGACCTTCAAGGGAATGAAAAAAGTATATTTTGTTATTGACGACAGGGTCGAAACCACCGATGTATCATTTTCGGGCGAACAGATCACTCACCCGATCACAGGGCTGTCACACGGCAACCATTCGCTCCTTGTATATTTTACATGCGAGATTGACGGCGAAACGGTAAGATCTAATGAGCTCTATTATGATCTTTCAATATCGGTTGAGGGTAACACAGCCCCGATAATCGCAAGCGATTTCAGACAGCTCATCCAGGAGCAATATATATCATTCGTTATCCCATACAGGGTATATACGCCCGGTCAGCTCAATTCGCCTGTCACATTGTCTGTAAACGGAGATGCTCTGCAGACACTTAATGTAGACCGGGAAGAACAATCCTGGGTGTTCATTCCCGAGGATACCGGCGAATACACGCTTGAGATATCTTCGGGCAACAGCTACAGATCATTCAATGTCAGTATCAGTCCGACAAGTATAAGCTCCGTAGCGGTCAGCGCCGATCTGTCTCTCTTTCTAACAGCGGCAGGAAGAAGCAATTCGGAAAGTGCAAGAGATGTATGGGCAGATCAGAGCAACCAGATCACTGCCGAGCTCAATAACTTCAATTTTGTATCTGACGGTTGGCATAATGACATGCTTGGGAACAGTTTTATCCGTCTGACCGGAAATGCAAGGGTTTTCATTCCGTATATGCTCTTCGGAAGCGATTTCAAGCAGAGCGGCAAAACAATAGAATTTGAATTTTCAACAAGCGAGGTGTCCGATTATGAAACTGAGATAATTTCCTGTTATGCAAACGGACGTGGGATAGTTATCACACCATCACTTGCTTCGCTCTATTCACAGCAATGCAATATACAATCACGATTCAAGGAAGAAGAACATATCCGTGTATCGTTTGTAATCGAAAAGCAATCAGGAACCCATCTTATACTCATGTACATGAACGGCGTCATTTGCTCGGCACAAAGGTATCCTGTCGGTGACGGTGCGGACGATTTCCGTCAGCTGTCACCTGTCGGAATAACCATTGGTTCAAACAGTGCGACGACAGATATATACTGCATCAGGGTATATGACAACGATCTCACAAGACGGCAGATGCTGAACAATTATATAGCCGACATTCAAAACGGAAGCGAACGCAAAAGAGTGTTTTCACACAATGACAATTATGACGATTACGGTTTACTCGATATTTCAAAACTGCCTGATAAGCTCCCATATATGATAATAGATACGCCAAAGCTTCCCGAATACAAAGGCGACAAGAAAAGTGCTGACATTGAATTCACCGATCCGTTCAGCAAAAGCAGATCATTTAGATCGAAGGGTACGGAAATAAATGTTCAGGGTACATCCTCTCAGTTCTACTTCCGTAAAAACTTCAAGATAAAATTCAAAAACGGATTTACAAGTGATGACAGCACAAGCAACATGTATTCTATCCGTGACGGTTCGATCCCGGTCGATGCCTTCACCTTCAAGGCAGATGTTGCATCTTCAGAGGGAGCGAACAACGTTGAGCTTGTAAGGCTGTATAACGACGCACAGCCCTTCAAAGTGCCACCGCAAAAGGCAGACAGCCGTGTGCGTGTCGGGATCGACGGATTTCCGATAGTGGCTTTTCACAATGACGGAAACGAAAGCAGCTTCTACGCAAAAATGAATTTCAACAACGATAAAGGAAGTGAGGAGCTGTTCGGATTTGAACAGGGAGATGAAAGCTGGGAAATACTTAACAACACCTCTGACAGGGTTCTTTTCAAATCGGATAATTTTGAAGGAGACAGCTGGCTCAAGGATTTTGAGGGAAGATACCCCGACGGTAACAGCGATAAAACAAAGCTTCACGAGATGGTTTCATGGGTAGTCTCAACCAACCGTGAAGCGGCAACCGGAATTAAACTCTCAAAATCCGTGACATACGGCGGTGTCACTTATACACACGACACTCCCGAATACCGTCTCGCTAAATTCAAAAATGAGTTATCCGATCATTTCAGCATTGACTCATCTATCTACTATTACCTTTTCACCGAGCTTTTTCTGCTCGTTGACTCAAGGGCAAAAAATGCATTCCCAACATACTATAAAAGCCGCGTGGAAGGCGACGGGGGTAACAGATGGTTCTGGATACCGTATGATATGGATACCGCCATCGGAATAAACAATGAAGGTTCTCTTGTATTCGGTTATTCTCTCGAAGACAGAGATACTTTTTCGGGTGCCGATGTATATAACGGTCAGGATTCGGTTTTCTGGTGCAATCTCCGTGATGCATTCAGCGATGAAATTGCGGAAATGTATAAGTCGCTCAGGACCTCATCGATCATCAGTTATGATGAAACAGAGAAGCGTTTTGAAGAGCATCAGGAAAAATGGAGTGCAGCAATATTCAATGAGGACTCATATTCAAAATGTATTCTTCCGCTGATCCTGAACAATGATGCTACATATCTTCCTATGCTTCAGGGCTCAAAGGAACAGCAGAGAAAATGGTGGCTGTATAACCGTTTCCGCTATATCGACAGCAAATACCATGCGGGTGACGCTCTCTCCGATTATATACAGATGCGAGGTTATGCAAAAGCCGACATCACCGTAACACCGTACGCCGACATTTACCCATGTGTCAAGTACGGTTCGTATACTGTCAGCACGAGAGGCTTTAAAGATAATTCATATACTCTGCAAAATCCGCTCTCAAATGTAAATGATACCGAAATAATCATATATTCGGCATCTCAGCTGAAGGATATCGGTGATCTGTCAGGCTTAAAGGTGGGTCTGCTCGACTGCCATATGGCAAGAAATCTACGCACTCTCAAGGTAGGCGACCCTTCTCAGGATTACTCAAATCCCAATCTCACCGATCTGACAATCGGAAATCTCAGAATGCTTCAGACGATCGATGCACGCAACTGTCTGAATCTTCGCAGACCTGTCGATCTGTCGGGATGTACAAATATAGAAAATGCCTATTTTGACAATACAAGAATTACGTCGCTTGCTCTCCCAAACGGCGGAATTCTCAAAAAGCTGAATCTGCCGGCAAGTATCACGTCTCTGACAATAAGAAATCAGCCATATCTTACCGAATGCACTCTTTACGGTGTCGAAAATCTCACAGCAATAAACATTGAGAATATTCCGGGAAATACAATTGATGTTCCGTATATCATCAAAAGCATGCCCGATGGGTCGGTTGTAAGATGGGTCAATTTTGATTTCTGCCTTGAGCATGAAAGCGAGCTGTATAGCCTTCGGACGGCACTCGATCGGATGTATTCGGCAACCGTTAAGGGAATAATACACCTTCCCTCAGTATCACTCTTGGAGCTTGACGAAATATCGGAGCGTTACCCCGAGATCACGGTGGTTTACGAACATATCAATCCGAGCGTGACTTTCATAGGCGTAGGGTGTTCAATCGATAACCTACCCGAATATATTGAATACTCCGGCTCATTTTCTGCAAATATCATCCCTCAAGAAGGTAAAATGATAACCAACTACCTCATAAAAATGGGTAAAGAGCAGATAACCTATGACACATATACAAATGAAGAAATCGGAAAGATATATATACCGAATGTCAGTGATAATATCAAAATTGAGGTCTCGGCATATGAACCCTGTCAATATCTTGTCTATACAGGACTTGATATATCGGGAAAACGTGAAAATCAGGAAGGTTTTGACGGAACGGTCGTATCATACATGATAGGAGACGGGAGCGTTGCACACGGCAATGGTCTTTCGGGAGGAGTATGCGAAACGATCAATATACCATCAACTCATAACGGTTTGCCGGTTATTCAAATTGGCAGCTTGGTTTTCGGATATATATATACGATAAAGCATGTCAGAATACCGGACAGTGTAAAAACGCTTCTTGATTCAGCCTTCATCGATTGTAACCTTATCGATTGCACAATACCCGACAGCGTTACCGGAAAACTTGTGACAACCTTTAAGAATATCGGTATTGAATCGGTTGTATTAGGAAGCGGAATAGAAAAGCTCAGTACATATGTATTCTTCGGTACCTCAAAATTAAAAAGGGTTGAATTCAAAGGAAAAGTCCCCCCCTATATTGATTACGATGTTTGTCTCGACAACCGCCGCACAGACTGTGTCTTTGCAGTTCCCTACAGCGAAGACCATTCAATACTGAATACATATAAATCGACACTGAGAATGCCTGATCCCAATGTCTATACTTATATCGAGGTGGAAAGCGAATGAAAGGAGGCAAACAATGGGATACGATAGCACGATCAAACTGAAAGACAGATACAATTATACTCTCGATACATTCAAGGGGATAGATCTCTCTCATGACGACGGACACATTTCTCCCTCACGTGCAAGTGCGGCAGAAAACTTCATCGGCATCGGAAAAATCATGCATAAGAGAAACGGATATCGGGAGCTTGCAACTCTTGACGGAAAAATTAACGGCATATTCAATTACAGACAGAACGGCAAAGATGTAATAGTGATCCATTGCGGTAATAAATTCTACATATCGCAGATCAAAGACAAGTATATAACCAAACCCGAGGAACTGAATTACGGTGTTAATATCGACAGATCACGTATTTGCGATTCAAAATCGATGGCTTTTTATGTCAAAGACAAGCTTTACATCGTGGGTTGCGGAGATTATCTCGTCTATGGTAAATTTTCCGACAGCTTTGATTATGAGCTCAGACGGGTCTACAATAACAGCGATACATACATCCCGATAACAACAACAAATATAGAAAACAGTTCGGTTACAACTGAGAATGTTTCTTTTTTTGAAAATGTAAATATGCTGTCGCCTTATGTGAGAAATTTGCTTATAGGCTGTCCGGAAACAAACAAAAAATGGAAACTCGACAGTGACAGGATCGCAAACGGCTCAAAAGTCAGGATAAATATGAGCTTGCTCGAAGGATCTGAGGGTTATGAGACAATTAAGGAATATACTGCCGAGAGCGGTTCTTATTTCAAAGATCGCCTGTACTATACCCGTAAAAACGGAACAGCTATTGATTATCCCGAATACGATTCCAACTCCTGCGGAACGGTCGACAGGAACAAGGGCGAAATTTCATTTTCGGTTCCGACAACTCCGCCGGGTCACTCTCCGAATATTGAAGTGATATATTGTCCTGATTTTGAGGATACCTCCGAACGCATTACCCAGACAAATATAGCTGTCATGTACGGTCCGGGAGGAAAGCCTGACAGACTGTTTGTTTCAGGAAATCCCTTATATCCAAACATTGATTTCTATTCGGAATACTCAGATCCCACATATTTTCCGGATGTAAATGCTACAGCATTCGGTAACGACAGTTCAAGTGTTGTCTGCTATCTTCCCCTTTCGGACGGGACTCTTGCTATCCTTAAAAACCGTGCAAATGAAGCTTGTGTATTCTACCGTACGGGAGAAGAAAGCTACTCTCAGGATGAAAAAACTACAACAACTGTATTTTCTGTAAAGGCAGGAAATACCGGTGAGTCTGCACTGTCACAGCACTGTGCTCTGAATTTCTGCGGAGATAATGTATTTTTGTCCGAAAACGGAATCTTCGGTCTGGAAAGATCGGGAAATATATATACCGATACGAGATATGCAAAAGAACGGTCATGCACGATAAGAAATGTGTTCAGGAACAATAAAAAACTCACCGATGCAGTGGCGACGGTTCACAACGGCAGCTTGTACCTGTCGATCGGAGATGACTGTTATGTCGCACCATCTGACAGCAAATTTATCCCTGAAGAATCGCCAAACGGAAGCTTCTCATACGAATGGTGGCACTTTACCAATATATCCGCAAGAGTATGGGGAAAGATCGGAAGTATGCTTGCATTCGGAACAGAAAAAGGTAAGATCTGCATTTTCGATGATGATTTCACAGATAAAACGCTGTATGAGATCACCGAAGGCGATATAACTCCGAATGTAGACAAAGGCTACTTTGTTTATAACCAACGCTTTCCGCTGAGAGAAAACGATACCGTAAGGTTGGATGATTGCAGTATTTATGCAGAAGTTGTGAATGTTTATGTACAGCCTGATAGCAATCCTAATCAGGACGGAAGCGTAAGTATGAATCCCGAAAGTGACGTTGACGGCTCGAATATCTTCCACTATGTTGATATCGCAGGAATGAACGTGTCAGATGGCATGAGCTTTTCATGCATTTGGGAAGGAAAAGAGGTTTATGTTGGAAGTGGAATGGTATCGATAGGAGGTCTGAGCCCCGACACGCCCTATTATATATCCGATATAGACAGGGGCAGATCGGTATTCAAGCTGAAGAATAAAGACGGCAGCTATGTTGACAGCATACCGGAAGGGGTATACCCGTCAAGATATTTCCCGCTGATAATTCCCCTTTGCGGAAAGGATATGTATCTGACAAAGGTAACCGGCAACAGCTTCATGATAAAGGAAAGCATCAACGGAAATCCGCTCAATCTCTGCGGTGCATATTTCCCAAGCGATATACTGACCGGAATCTTCTGTCAATATGATCCTGTAAAGAGCTGTTGGGTGACACCCGTGACCGATCTTGGCTCAAATGAAAAAAGCAAAACCCTGCTGAAAATGACACTGTATGCCGAAAGCAACAGCACCGGTCGGATAAAATTCGGTTACGAAACAAGAAAAAACAATCGCACTTCATTTGCGTCAAAAGGAATATCGTCTATAGATCTCGATGACATATCATTCAACGACCTAACATTTGAAACAGGCTTTTCATCCTCATTTTCGGTGAATGTAAACGAACGTAATTTTAATTTCATCAGATTCCGACTTTCTTCCGAAGACGAATATGACTGCACCGTCAATTCCCTGACGGTGAAATATAAGATCAATAAAAATAATACAGGAATCAATTAAAGGAGGTTAAAATGTCAACCAAAGCATTTTCGACGGTTTCCCCCGAAACAAAAGAGACGATCAGAAAAAAATCTGCCCTGGCTCTTCCCGATTCGCCAAGTGCTGCAGGGCTTAAGGCATTCGACATCAAATATGCCCTGACAGCACCGATGCTTGATGAGAATTCATCACTGTTATCCATAATCGAAATTCTTATATCCGAATGCGAACAAACAAGAGCTGATTTTGAAAACAGGATAAGTGCACTTGAAAACAATACAAATTCATAATATTCAGAAAGGACAAAATATGAGAATAATACGATCAATAGCTTTTCGGGTATTGTCACTTGCAATAATGTCCGTAATGATATACGCCATATTCACATCACACTTTTTCACTCAGGCAGAATCACTTGACAAGGACGATCCCGGCGAGAGTGTCGGTATGCAGATCGGTGTTCCCGATACATCGGAAGATAAGAACGGCGAGGGCATAAGCGGAGGTTACAGCGAAATAATCGATTATATTAAAAACAACATAATTCCAAGCGTTGTCGCAGTAATTTCGGCACTTGGTGCACTTTACATCAGTGTTTTGCCTGTTATCAATAAGGTGAAAAACGCCTCAGAATGTTTCGGAAGTGCAACAAACGATGTCAGACAATCGACCTTCAACTATGCTGAAAGCCAGAAAAAGATAGATGAGTGCATAAAAAAAGTCGAGCAAATGAGCCTTAAATGTGAACAGGAACAAAAAACGGTGCGGCGTATGCTTGAAATTGCATTCTGTAACAGTGACGAGCTCGTGAGTAAAGGCTACGCCAAACGGATTGCCGAAATATCAAACAACGTAAATAAAGGGGGAGATGAAAAAAATGAAGGACAGAACCAAACTGATAATTTATGAAATTTTCGGCTTTCTGCTGTCCGTAATTCCGCTGATACTGACACTTATTTTACGCCGTAATATCTATTTCGGAAATACAAACAACGGGATAAAGCTGACATTCGGTCTTATTACGGCATTGTTCTTTTTTGTTCTGAAAGCTTTTGAATCATTTAAAATTCCAAAACTCATAGGTTGCTTTGCCCTGATCTTTATACTTTCTTATCTTCTTGCACCGCTGATACATGATCTTTGTCTTTTGTCAGGAATGGCACTTCTCGGTGAATTCTTCAACCTGATACTTGTTTCTCACAAGGTCAATTCCCTGCGTGAAAAAATAAGAAATGATAGCGTTTCGGATTATGTGGCAGAAAAGCTGATCCATTCGGGGTATGAGGGGAGCGGCAGAATATAATGAATGATAAATTCAAAGAAGGATTCCGGAATAATTTCGGATATCTCGTTGCCTTCACAATTTCGTGCATCTATCTCCTCAGCTCATTTATCACCATTGACAAAACAGGAAAAAGCCTGTATAAAATAATCGCCGACGGAACCATTGCTTTTATCTTCGGTTTTTGTATGAATAAGATCTTCGAGCTTCAGGGAATGAGAAATGCCGAAAAAGAAGAGCGGATGAAAAGAACTCTTCTTCTCCATGAAGAATGGATATTGAAAATTTCGCCCCACATAGATAAGCTCGACGCCTGGTGCGACAAAATGAATCTCGAAAACCTGAAAAAACAGCGTACACGGATACTTTCAAGCGTCGGACTCGGATATTCAAGCTGTTTCGATTCACACGGAAATGCCCTGCCGTATAAACCGCTTTACAATTCATCATCAGGAAAAAAGCTGTACGGAATTGAAAAAAAGAGAGCAAAAGCATATGAAAAAGCAGTCGGTATAAAGGTCTCCACCCTTTTCGGATGCGATTTAACCTGTAATGGGAGAAAAAACGATGATCCTTTCGACTTTGGAAGAAACAAATTTGAATATGAAAAACAGATGTCGAAAAAACAGGTACTTATGAAGATCATCAGCAGTGCCGTTTTCGGATATTACGGTGTACGCTTGCTCGACAGCTTCAGCTATGCCGCCCTTATCTGGACATGCCTTCAGATAGCAGTATTTCTGATAACCGGTACAATAAAAATGTACAGTGCATATAACTACATAACCGATGAATACCGAACAGGCATCATAAAAAAAATCGACCTTTTACAGCAATTTGTAAACTCGCTTGAAGAAGGTGGATCGGTTACTATTGAAAGTGAGGTCTAGCGTGAAAGATGGGTTCATACGATGCCAACGCACATCTGTTTCACGCACAAATTCTCCTTAAAAATGGGATCTGCCATTTTTGTTTCCGAAGAAAACTTTCCTTCGGAAACGCAGGAGAATTTCATAACTGTTTGTGCCGCCACAGGGCGGCGGAATGGAGATATAAATGATAAAAAACAGCTCAATGGCAAAAAGCTCTGCCGAATTTCCGAGTCTTGAAAAATTACTTTCATCAATCGGTGTCTCATACTATCCTATTGAGAAATATGTGAGCACGAAAGACGGCGGACTTTCCGAATACATCAAGCTCAAAGACGAGCTGACTGCCGAAAACGGAAAGCTTAAAGATGAACTGAAAAAAGAGCAGAAAAATAATTCATCTGCCACATCTGATACCGGTAGTAACGGTAGTAGCAGTACTTCATCGGCAACACTCGACGAATACACAAAGCTTATAAATGAGCTCCGTGAAGAAAGCGTAAACGGCAAGTATAACTCGACAGTCAAAGCCCTTAATGAATACCTTAATTCAGCAAAGGAATCTGCTCAAAGTGAATACTCCGAAAAACTCAGCGAACTCGAAAAGAAGCGTAAAGCAAATGAACGTGAAGTGGAGTATGAATATATGAAACTTATGAAATATCTTCCCGAATATCTCGAATCCCGAGGACTTTCCTCGCTCGGCGTCAGTCAGTCGGCTATAATAAATGCAAACGACAAGAAAAGAAATTCGCTAGGAGAACTTGAGGACGCCTATAGTACAGGTCGTTCCGATTTGGAAAAAAAGCGTTCAAGCTCCGAGAGCTCCGCACTGAAAAGCTATTCCGAACAGCTTCTGAGCGCCCGGAATGAACGTGATGAAAATCTTTCAAAGATCCTGCTCGATAATTACACAGGAAAGAAAGATGAACTTGATGATATTTCTTCAGCCGCCTATAAAGCCGCACTCAATGCACTCACGGGTGACAATTCAAACTTTTTATCGGCGTCTTCAAGAAAAAAATATGTAGAATCACTCAAAAAATATATGTCGCAGAATGACTGGACAAAAATATCAATGCTGTTTACCGATTGATCTTTAACGGCGTATATTAATATTCCATCTGAAAAGGGTACTGCCTATCTGACAGTACCCTTTGTTATTCATTCAGAGGATAGCTATCCTCTGACGAATTGAATCGTATAAATTTCGATAAACCCGAAGCTTATTCTTTTTAATCATCATCTGTATTTTCAGTATCAGATGCATCATACCCGCTCTGAACGTCCTCATCGTTTTGAGCGTCATCCTTGCCATCTTGAGCATCATTGCGTTCATTGACATTCTCTTCGTCATAATCTGCATTATGCTCACGCAGGAATTTCTCTCTTTCAGCACGTTCCTTTTCATCAAGCTCACGCTTGTGTTCGTTTTCTTCATCGCTTATTCTGCGTTTTTCATCTGCAATGGCGTTGATCTCCTCAAGTGTCGGATCATCTTCCTCCATTGCCCTTGCGAACTGTTCTCCGTCCATCGTTTCGTATTTCACAAGGAAAGCGGCAACAAACTTAAGTTTATCCATTTTTTCGGTCAGAACCTTTTCCGCTATAGCATATCCGCTATCGATCAGTTTCTTGACTTCTTCATCGATCTTAGCCGCAGTTGAATCAGAATAATCGGGACTTGACGAAAAATCACGTCCAAGGAAAACTTCATCGCTCGAATGCGAACCGCCAAAATGGATAGGTCCGAGATCTGACATTCCAAGCTCGGTGACCATTTTTCTTGCGATCTGAGTTGCTCTCTGAATGTCGCTTGAAGCACCGCCTGAGTAATCCTTGTAAATAAGGATCTCAGCAACCCTGCCTCCGAGCAGGGCGGCTATACGCTCAATAAGCTCCTGTCTGTATACGCTGAATTTATCCTCCAGGGGATGTGAAAGCGTATATCCAAGCGCCCCCTTATTGGACGGAACGACTGTAATAAAACGAACCGGATCCTGCGTCGGAAGAAAATGATCGAGTATTGCGTGACCTGCTTCATGGAATGCGGTCTTGAGCTTTTCTTCCTGTCTTATATGGTATGATTTCTTCGGAGTGCCGCCCATTACCTTAAGCGTCGCTTCCTCGATATCATTCATTCCTATGAGCGCCTTACCTTTTCTTGCGGCAAGAAGTGCCGCTTCGTTCAGAATATTGGCAAGCTCTGCTCCAGTCATTCCGACAGTGAGCTGGGCGATCTTATGAAGATCAACCGATTGTTCAAGCGGCTTTTTCCTTGTGTGGACCTTGAGTATCTCTTCTCTTCCTTTAATGTCGGGATAACCAACTGTAACTTGTCTGTCGAATCTTCCCGGTCTGAGAAGTGCCGGGTCAAGAATGTCAGGACGGTTTGTTGCGGCAATAACTATCGTTCCCTCGGTTCCCGAGAATCCGTCCATCTCAACAAGCAACTGGTTGAGGGTCTGTTCACGCTCATCGTGTCCTCCGCCGATTCCTGTTCCTCTGTGGCGGCCGACAGCATCGATCTCATCGATAAAAATTATTGATGCAGGATTTTTTCTTGCAGTTTCAAAAAGGTCTCTGACTCTTGAAGCACCTACACCGACATACAGCTCGACAAAATCCGAACCTGAGAGTGAATAGAACGGAACTCCCGCTTCGCCTGCAACAGCCTTTGCAAGAAGAGTTTTACCTGTTCCGGGAGGGCCTACGAGAAGCACACCGTGAGGAATCTTTGCACCGAGTTCACTGAACCTCTTGGGATCACGCAGATAATCAACGATCTCTTCGAGCTCTGCTTTCTCCTCATCGCATCCTGCAACGTCCTTGAAATAGACCTTATTCTTCATATCCTCGGCAAGCCTTGTCTTTGACTTTCCGAAGGATTTTGTTGCACCCGGTCCCTTTGAGGTCTGCTTCATCATAAAAATGAACAGCCCTACTACTATTGCCACCGCAATTAGCATACCAATATACGGCAACCATGCTCCCGAATTTGACGAAATAGTTGTATCGTATTTTATCTCCGTGTTTTCCTTGAGATATGAGTCGTAAATTTCAACTCTGAAAAACTCGGATGAAGGCATCTGAACAACATATTCTTTTTTGTTTTTATCGACAACAGTGAGCTTGAGAGTTTCAACATTGTATTTACATTCTGCGACCTCACCGTCATTGAAAAGTTTCAGTACATCCGCAAGTGTCGGATCCTTGGGAGTCGCAAGATTCACAATCGTTATTACAGTGACAACCAATGCGATCAGAAATACGGCGTACATTAACCTCTTTCCGCGTTTACTTTCCATTCTTCCTCCGTAAATTAATAATCTGATTATATATATTTTTGGATGATTTCGTCTTTCAATACGCCTACAAAGGGCAATTCCCTATAACTTTCAGCGGCATCAAGTCCGTAACCGACAACAAATTCGTTCGGAACTCTTGCTCCTACGAAATCGGGATCGAAATCGACCTCACGACGCTCGGGTTTATCAAGCAGAGTGCAGGTCTTTACATATTCCGCACCCTTATTTCTGAAGAATCTGACAAGTCTGCTGAGCGTGTTTCCGCTGTCCACTATATCCTCAACGATCAGAACATTTGTGTTTTTCCAATCATGATCCGAACATTCAAGTGATATTTTCAGCTGCCCGCTGCTTACAGTACCGCTTCCATAAGAAGATGCCTTTATAAAGTCGAGTTCAAGCGGAGTTTTTATCTTTCTCATCAGATCCGCTGTAAAGATCATACTTCCCTTAAGTACACAAATGAGAAGAAGCTTTTTCTCGCTTCCTTCAACATCATTGTCGATCTCTTTAGCGAGCCGTATAATTATCTGCTCGATTTCTTTTTCACTGACAAGGACTCTTCCGATATCCTTTGCCCGCATATTGTAAAACTCTTCAGTCATTTTCGCCTCCAAAAGCTTTCTTTCTGAACATGAATATTTGTATTGATAATTTGATTTGTGATTTCATTCCGTTTACGCTCTCACGCTGACGAAAACCGGGAAGATATAATATTCCGTTTTCGTCGCAAACAACCGGATAGCTTGCCTTTTCATCGCCTGTAAGATGGAGTGGTGTGAGCAGTTTTTTGATCTTTCTTGTCATACCGCCGTACCTGTATTCGTCACCCGGTATTCTCGCACGGATATATAATCGTTCAACTTGTGTTATTGTATCAAAATATAGCGTTTGTTTTATAGATAAATTGTAAATATTTTGGTCCTTATATGTAATATCTTCTCCGTGATCCGAAAGAACCGCCACACAGTCGAGCTCATCTATCAAATTGATTCCCTTTTTCAGATAAAACCGTTTACCATCACATTGTGCACCGCTCTGCCTGTCTTTTTTTCTTTCATCTTTATCAAACACCGCACGGTGATCGTTGTCTATGCAGACTCTTATCTTTCCGGGAAGAGACAAAAACGAATTGATCTTTTCGCTCTTAACAAGTGATACAAAATCGTCATAATTTTTCTCGCTGAGCACTGCACTGTCGCTATTTTTCGCATACTCGGCATATTCGTTCGCAAACATCCGCTTGATCAGAGCCTGGTGCAATTCCGGAAGAAAAACTCCATTCTGCATACCTGCTGTATGGTCGAGAAATTCGTTGATCTCACGCATTTTTTCACAAGCCGAAAAGGCATTTTCCTCAGCATGGCAGTTTATCTGTCTGAGTTGAGGCAGGACAAGATGTCTTATAAAATTTCTCGTATATTCCGTGTCGGAATTTGTGCTGTCGGTTACGTATGATATTCCCTTTTGACTGCAATACTCAATTATTTCTTTTTTCGTGCAGGAAATAAGCGGACGTATTATATTCCCTCTCACAGGAGAAATAGCCGACATCCCACTGCTTCCGCATCCGCGCACAATATTGAATATCAGGGTTTCGAGATTATCATCGGCATTGTGTGCCGTGGCAATAAGATCGATTCCGTATTCTTTGCAGATCGATTCAAATGCTTCATACCGGATGCTCCGGGCACATTCCTCAAGTCCCTGCTTTCTTTCCTTAGCAATAGCCGGGATATCCCTTTTTATCGAAATAAATCGTATTCCCTTTTCTCCGCAAAGCTCTTTGCAGAATTCTTCATCCCGTTCAGCCTCCTGTCCTCTTATCATATGGTTGACATGGACCGCTGTAAGAGATATTCCCCTTTTTCCGCACTCTCTATTCAGCATATCAAGCAGTGCCGAAGAATCTGCGCCGCCCGAGAATCCGACCAGCACACCTTTGGCACCGTCGAGCATTTTTTTTGAGTGAATTATATCGTTGAATTTTATTTCTGCTTGTGTCATAACCAATCAGTTATCCTCTCGGTTGGAAAGTGTTGAAAATTTAGTAAACTCTCCGAACCATCCGAGCTTGACATTTGAAACAGAACCGTGTCTGTTCTTTGCAATTATTATCTCCGCCTCATTCTGTTTTTGGCTGTCTTCTTTATAGTATTCCTCACGGTAGATGAACATTACAACATCGGCATCCTGCTCGATAGCTCCGGAATCACGCAGGTCTGAAAGCATAGGCTTTTTGTTTTCTCTTCCCTCAGGACCTCTTGAAAGCTGTGCACAGCATATTATCGGCACGCCGAGCTCTTTTGCGAGAAGCTTCAAGTTTCTCGAAATATCAGCTACCTCGTTTACCCTGTTTTCATTTCTCTTGTCCGATTGCATAAGTCCAAGGTAATCGACAACTATCAGTCCCAGATTTTTAATTCTGCGGAGCTTTGCACGCATTGCCGCAACTCCGATTCCGGGGGTGTCGTCTATAAAAATATTGCATTCAGAAAGATATCCCGATGCTTCGGCAAGTTTATTCCATTCCTCGGGTTGCAGTTTTCCCGAACGCAGTGTCTTGCTATTTATCATCGCCTCGCTCGAGAGCATACGGAGTGCGAGCTGAACCGCCGACATTTCAAGTGAAAAAATGCAGACCGCCTTGCCGCTGCTCCTTGCGGCATTGACCGACATATTTATTGCAAACGCCGTTTTACCCATACCCGGGCGTGCTCCTACAAGAACAAGGTCGCCCGGACTCATTCCGACAAGCACGTCATCTACCACCGAAAAGCCTGTTGACAGTCCGTGCTTTGACGGGTCATCCGAACCCGAATTTCTTATCTCTGCATATGTATCGATTATTACTTCTCTGATATGCTTGAAATCGTGCTTGACTACATTGTCTGCAAGCGAATAAATACTTCCCGAAACAGCATCAAGCAGCTCTTTTCCCTCATTGCCGTCGGTGTATGCCATATCGCAGGATTCTTCGCAAACCTCGATTATCCTGCGTTTGAGCCACTTGTCCTTGACTATCTTAATATAATCAAGTATGTTTGAAGCGGAAGGGACTATATCTGTAATAGTCTTTATGTATGCAATTGAACGCTCTTTATCAAATGTTCCCTCGGCAACTATATTGTCTATAAGTGTGACAAGATCAATGTTGCGGCTAGACAGATACAGCTTCTGCATTGCCGCAAAAATCTCCCTGTGCTCTTCAAGATAAAATTCCGAAACAGAAAGTCCATTCTCAGCAATAAGATCAAATTTCGCTGGGTCGAGCAATATAGAACCGAGAACAGCCTGCTCCGCTTCCAGGCTGAACGGTATTTTTCTTGACAACTTATCCATATGCTTCACCTTTCAATGTAGTTAGCTTTTGTTTTTTACTCGGGGGAGCTTTCTGTAGAAAATTTCACCTTCCCCTCAAAAATTTTAGTATAGGAAGGGGTATGGGTGTACTTATCTTTTAACTTTTAGCTCTTCACTATAAACCGTACACGTCACGTAGGGTACCTCCCCCACACTGATGATATAAGTATTAACGAAAAAATAGTTGTATGCTGTTATATTATTTTCCCTTATACTTTTTATTTCTCTTTACAGTTCTCAGCTTTCTGAAAACATAATATGCACTCGGAATATATCTTCCGATTCTGACCGATTTCGGCAGTCCGTTCATATCCGCTTTTTTGCTTGATGAATAGATCCTTTTAATATCATGCTTTATCAGACCGATCAGCAAATTATATTTGTTTATCTGCCCACTTATCTGTAATGAATATTTTCCTTTTGAATATTCATCCATTGATACAAGCGATTCTATAAGTTTTTCATAGTGTGCAACAAGCTTCTTATCGCTTGACTGTATTCTGTTCGTCCATGAAGAATCGGCGTTGAGACGGTAACATGACATAAATTCATCAATATAGTGCAGATATCCGCACATTGTCATATATACCTGCATCGGATAATCCCCTACAGGACATTTATAATAGAATTCGGGGTATTCGCTGTCAAATTTTTTTCTGATCATCATTGATGATGTAGGAAAATTATTATCGCCGAGTGCTATAACCTCACCGGCATCATAGTCCCTGTCGCCGACATTCTGCCGTGTCAGCTTCGGTGTGGGGTTTCCGTAAGAATCGACCGTAGTGACGGCATGTGTACAGATCGAGCATTCGGGATGGGCTTCCATATAATCGAATTGCTTCTGAAGCTTGTACTCATCTGTCATGAAATCATCACACTCGCAAAATGCGATATACTCACCTTTTGCCATACGGCGAAGTGCCACTCCCGGTTTTATTCCTTTTGAATACTGATTCTCGTCGTGGTACACCCCTATGACCTTTCCGGGATACTTTCTCTCATACTCCCTGATTATCTCGGTAGTACCGTCTGTAGAACAGTCATCATTTATCAGTATCTCAAAATCAAATGTTGTTTTCTGTGCAAGGAAGCTTTCTATTGCTTTGGCAACATATTTTTCCTGATTGTATGCAAGTGATGTGATGCTTACTTTAATATCGGACATATATAAACCTCATAAATATTTTAATGTGATAAAATCAGGAAACTATAAGTTTTCCGTTTTTGATCCTTATTCCGGTCGTAAAAACTATTATAAAAACTATTATTGACAGCGACTCAAACTTGAGAAAAACAAGATTCTGCACAGAGAAGGCAAGCGTGTGCATAACATAAGCCATAAGGCAGAAGGTTCTGAAACTTCGCTGCTTTTCAAAATTACGCATCATCAGAGCGGCAAACACCGCATATATCATGGGGCCGATGAAAAGCCCGGGATATCCGAAGTCCCTGAGGAATGGATATATCATTGTTGTCATTGAATTCATTGATCCTGATTCACTGATATCGAGATAGTTAGCCGTAACAAGCGGTATTGTATACTCCGGTGCGTTAAAATCAGTTTTGAAGAAGATCTTTCCGACTATGCCGATAGCCGAAAAAAAGCAACCGAATGTCGCAGTTCCCCAAAGCATATCTGTCGAATAGAGCGGATATTCTTCAAGCACTCGCTGCAGGTATATAAACGGTCCTGCCATATATGTGTAAAGATTCTGCATAATAGTATAACCGAGGAACGAACGCTCGGCTGTAATCGAAATTACAACTACAACTCCTATGACCAGAAGCAAAACAAGCCATTTATTTCTGATCAGAACCTTGAATATTCGCTTTCCCGATGCAATAATGATAGACATGACAAAAAGCGAGATAAGTTTGACTATCATTCCCCTTCCTGCAAATATGAGGGTAGATATACCGACATCTGCAACCGCCATTCCAAGAAGCAAAAATCTTCCCTTGAATTTAAAAATAACTGCAGCGGCAGCAATAGCCATCGTGGCAACAAATGCAGGCTGAATTATCCACACTATCACAAGCTCTGTATTGGTAGACATTATTGCGGCGTCTTCAAAATTAAACACATAACGTCTGAGTGCCTCAAAGCCTTCAGAAAACAGAATTGGGATCGTTCTGCGAAGAAGCGGGAAACAAAAAGCCCAGCATACAACATTAACAAGTACTATGATCGGATGATTGATTACGGTACTCTCGAAGAATTCTTTCTCGCTTCCGCTTTTCATATCATCCATATATATCCGGTCGCCTGCTCTGTTCTTGAATGAATATATAAGCGTGAAAATAAGGTCAAATGTCACTATTGTCACCATGACCATAAGATTGGTTTCAAAGGTAGTCGTATAGTTTCCGTATGCACCTATACTTGCCGTTCCTGCAAACACGCACCATACGATCGAAAAGATGTCGGTCGGCATTATCCGCAATCCGAAAAGTATTCTGTTTATTATCAAAATGCAAAATAGAAGTGCAATATACCCTGCAAACATCTTTTTTCTCCGTTATATAATATATTTTTCAGATCGTGTTGTAATTTTGATGATCTGCCCGGAACTGTGAATTCCGGAAGATCACCCGCTCTCCGGATCTGTTCTGCAATCGTCTTATCTCTTTTGACCGAATTTTACTGCTCTACCTCAAGAGCATAAGTTTCTGGCTTTTTATCATCAAACTGTTCATTTGCCCACATGATAGTGACAAGGTCTTCGCTGTCCGAAAGATTTATAATGCTGTGTGTATACCCCGGAATGATCTGAACCGCCTTCAGCTCTTTTCCGGTTACCTCAAAGTCTATGATCTCATCGCTGTCAATTTTTCTCTGTCTGATAAGTCCGTGCCCCGAAACAACGATAAATATCTCCCATTTTGAATTATGCCAGTGTTCTCCTTTTTTTATGCCCGGCTTTGAAATGTTGACGCTGAACTGACCGCATTTTTCGGTACGCATGAGCTCGGTGAAACTTCCTCTTGCATCGCAATGCATATTCAGATCTACAGTGATCTTTTCCTTTGGCAGGTATGAAAGATATGTAGAATAAAGCTTTTTCTCAAAGCTTCCCATAGGTATCTCGGGCATTACAAGTGTTTTAGGCTGTGCACAAAAGCTGTCGAGTGTCGAAACTATTTTTCCGAGAGTCACCTTATGCGTGACAGTGGGAGCACAGTATTTTCCGTCCTCTTTAAAAACGGCACTCACGCCGTCAAAATCGCAACGGTGTTCCCTGCCCTCGAGTGCACAAAGCATCTCACTCACGAGATCGTCGATATAAAGGAGCTCAAGCTCTATCGAAGGATCAGTGACGTGTACGGGAAGATCGTTTGCCTTGTTATAACAAAACGTGGCAACTGCCGAATTGTAGTTCGGTCTGCACCATTTACCGAAAACATTTGTAAAACGGTAAACAAGAATCTTTGCACCGGTTCTTTCCGAGTATTCAAAAAGTATATCCTCACCTGCTTTTTTGCTTCTTCCGTACTCTCCGTTATATCTTCCTATAAGCGTTGCCTGAATGGAAGAAGAAAGCATAACAGGGCAGGTGTTGTTGTATTTTTCGAGCGTCCCGATAAGATATGAAACAAAATCTCTGTTTCCTTTAGAAAAATCATCGCTTATTTCAGGACGATTGATTCCGGCGAAATTGAAAACAAAGTCAGCATTTTTACAGTAATCCTCGAATTCGTCCGCACTTGAATTTATATCATACATGAATATATCGTCTATTCTGATGTCAGGATGTGTTCTGTCTTTTCCATCCCTTATATTTTTCAGTGCCTCACAAAGATTTTTTCCGACAAAGCCGTTTGCTCCCGTAACAAGAATTTTCATTTTCACATATACCTGACTGTATACAATTATATACACCTTTCATTTTTTCAGTTGCATAACATAATGCTGATATGATCTATTTTTGTGGGTCACCGATGATCTGCTTTATAATATCCGGGTATTTATCAAGACAAATGTTTTTCTCATACTTCGCCAGAAAGAGCTTTCTTGAACTTTCGCCCATTTTTTCGCAAAGAGACCGATCTTGCGAAAGCATTTTAATAAAATCGGCAACTTCCTCTCCCTCGCTGTTTGCAAAGCACCTTCCTGCCCCCGAGTGCTCAACATCCGAACCTATCTCGCTGTTTTTGTCCATTACGGCAATTACAGGTCTGCCCGTCATCATGCAACAGCAAGCCTTTGACGGAGAACAAAGTCCGCACAGACCGTCAATAAGGGTAACAGTAAATACATCTGTAAGTACCAATGCATTTTTATAATCATCCCCATGCAAAAACGGAAGGACCCTCACATTTTCATATGAGTTGAGCTTTACCGTCTCCTTTAGCTTTTCAATTTTTGTACCGTGTCCTGCAAAAACAAACTTGATCTTTTTCTCATCCTTCAGTCTGTCTATAACATCGATAAGTATTTTTTCATCCTGACACTCGCCGAGATTCCCGAAATATGAAACAATAAAATCATCGGCATCGCAGGAAAAAAGTTTTTCCTTCAGCACGGGTGCAGGAGAAGAGACTATTTTCTCATCTTCATACCAATTCGGCACACTTGTGACCTTTTCAGGTGCGATCTTCCGATTCTTCCGCAGGAATTCTGCCATATCCGACGAAACAGCGATCACCTTGTCGGCATTTTTAAAGGTCTTTTTGTTGACAAATGAAAGTCCTTTTGCAATGATTCCACCGTTTCCCGTATATCCTCCTGCCATTGCAATTTCGGGATATACATCGTATGATACGAAGATCAGTCTGCAACCGTACAGTTTTTTTGCCATGGCCGCAAAAAAGGGCAAAAGCGGAGGATTGGAGTAGACCATCACTGCCTTATATCTTTTCGCCGTGTGAAGATTAAAAAACACAGACAGTGCAAATGAAAAATAATTGACAAGCTTGCCGAGCTTCCCTACTCTTTTCATCTGAAGATATTTCAGCCGCTTTATTTCAATTCCGTCCTTGATCTCTTTCATCGGAAGATCTTTTTCGGATGTATATTCTTTCGGATATCCGCAAAGGGCACCGACTTTATATCCGTCTTCCGAAAGCCTTTTTGCCGTATCATACGGCAGTGTGGCTGATGAAACATATTCGGGATAGAAAAACTGACACATCAGCAATATATCTTTGTCTTTTTTCATTTGTTTTCCTTTACTGTTTCTACGGCTCCCTCGGAAAGTGCTATTGCCTGTCCAAAGCTGTATTTTCCCACATGCTCAAAATCTGAATCGGTGTCATAATAATAGGTTCCGAATGATTTCCGGATAAAATTTATTCCCATTTTTTTTGCAAGTGTTATAAAAGGATTGAATAGCTTCGTCTTTCTCATCTTCTTGCCGTTGGCACGCAATATCTCCTCACCCAAAGCAACCGTGGATGTGAGGGTTGCATCCTGCGGCAGGTAAATGCCGTTTTTCTCCCCGTCGATCAGATTTTTAATAAATTCACACACATTGCCTATATATATAAGGCTTCTTACATTGCTGTAGTTTGGAAAGACAGGGAATTTCTTCACAAATTTTGCTATTACATTATAATTCCCCTTGCAACCGTTTCCGTAGACCATAGGGGGGCGCACTATTGCAACCTTGAAGGTTTCATCCTCGAGTGTCAGCAACAGCTCCTCAGCTTTGAGCTTGCTTGCGCCGTAATCATCCTTAGGGCAAGGACGGGTATCATGAGTTATCACCATTTCGCTCGGACCGTAGACGCTCATTGAGCTGAAAAACACAAATTGTTTTATTCCTGCTTTTTTTGCGTATTTGGCAAGCTCAAATGTCAGCTCGCTGTTTATTTTAAAATAGACATCTGTAGGTATACTGCCTTTTTTTCGGTGAACTATGCCGAAAACTGCTACAACAGCATCATATCCGCCAAAGTCGGCTTTACGCCACGAATCGCCTATCATATCAAGGACATTCACAACATTGCCGTTCTCAGTCAGCAAATCGGAGAGATTGTCCCCGACATAGCTGTTTTTTCCGGCTATCAATATTCTTTTCATAATATTGAACCTCATCATCATACAAGTATTTTTCAAATAATAACACAAGTTAATTGTATCATATTTATTGCAAAAAATCAACAACTTTTTTTCTATTCATCAGAGTTTATTTCGATTATTTCTTGTTATTATATACAAAACGTTTTAATCAATAATTTGCTTCACATACGGTCGTTCACCATTTCAATTGCCGTCATTTTGCAATTCAAAGCCCGGAACCGAAAATCGATCGACATATCATGACTTTCAGCTATAATGTGTTCCATATTGATATATACGCCGATATTAAGATCAGAATAAACAATGACAGCGTGAAATGACGGGCAATATATTTTTAAAAGCAAAAAACGGCGTGATCGTTTGATGTCACGCCGCTTTCTGCTTTCAAAAAGCTTCCAAGCTCTCGTTTTTATTCAGTTATTGTCTGAATTCGCATTCAGAAGCTTTCTACCCAACTGAAATCTGTTTTGCAGAGGCGTTATTCTCAGAATTATCAGACCCATCAAAAAAAGCAATGACTCACCGATAAAACAGCCTTAGATGATCTTTGCAAGTCCTTTTCCTACAGCAGAAACCAGATGGTTTCAGGTGAAGTCATTAAACATTCAAAGCTCGGTTAACAAAAGAGTTACAATTGAATGAATTGCCGGGATTACTGCTGTCCTTTTCTTGCACTGAAACAAGCACTGCAATATACAGGTCTGTCAGTTGAAGGACGGAAAGGGATCTTTGCTTCATTACCGCATTCGGAGCAGATCGCCGTAAAGAATTCCTTCTCACTCTTTACTGCGTTTTTTCTCGAAATGCGACATTCTTTGCATCTCTGAGGTTGATTTTCAAACCCCTTTTGTGCATAGAATTCCTGTTCGCCTGCTGTGAAAACGAAATCATTTCCGCAGTCTCTGCACTTTAATGTGATGTCCTGATACATGTTTTTTCCTCGCTTTGCGATTTATTGATATTGTCCAAGAACGGATTTGCACCGTCATTTTTGCCGTTATTTCAGCAATGCTCTGCTGTTTGAACCACCCGGACGAAGCTATCCCTGAATTATATTTGATTATTTCATCTATTCATAGGATTTATGTACTTTAACTTTGGCTCTGTAAATTGCGTTGCCCACCGACTTTCGGTTTGTTCCGACAGTCGTAGCAATATCATCATAACTTTTACCCATCACATAAAGCTTGAACACCACGAATTCGTATTCCGTCAGCACTTTTGCACACTCATCCAACGACACATTAACAGAATGAGTAGGCATATGCAAAACATCGGCAGTACTCTTTACTTTTTTTCTTTTTGCACTCTTTTCTTTTCGTCTTAGCGAGATAAGTGCATTATTCACGCATTTGCGTGCATAGTATCCAAAGGACACCGCCGAACCTATATTATAACTCTTTGCAGCACGGTAGAACGCCAACATTGCCTCCTGAAAAAGATCTTCCTTCGGCATATCCATATTCACTGAATGCGTGGCTACCGCCTTTTGTAGCATTTTGTCATACATCGCACATAGCTCAGAAAACGACTCACCGTCATCCTGTGCGGACGATCTGATAAGATCTTCGAGATTGCTTTCCGAATTTTCGTTCTTATGCACGTTTTTTTCCTCTGCCATTACAAAAAATATGACATTTTCTTCGGTCACTGATTTAGGTTAACTCATTATATCAACAATTCAACAATTTGTCAATAGTAATTTAACAATTATTTTAGCATTTTGAAAAAAACATCTAAAAAAACAATAAATTAAAATAATTTATCATAATAAACTTTAGTTTGAATTCCGATGCCGCTTGTGTACAACGCTCAAAACGGCAAAAAAGCCGCAAGGCAATATCGTATTCTTTACCTATACCGTTATACCATTCGTTTTTTTAAATCCCGAACGACTTTGAATCACCCATAAGTATTGCCATAAACGCCTTGTATACTCTCTCGGGATCCTCTTCAAAATTATATTTCATAAGCTGAAGATGATAATCGTTTTCGAGTGCAAAAGAAAATGAAAATACTTCCGAGCCTTTTTCGGTTATCTTTCCGACAAGCAATTTTTTATCGCCGATATTTTCCACACGGCTTTCAATACTTGCACCTTTTTTCTCAAAAGAGAGATATTTCAATGCACTTTTAACCGACCTTGCTCTCACATATCCCGAAAGATTATCCTTTAGCGTTCTCGAAGCTTCCGAACCTTTGTGAGTAATACTGTAAAGCGGTTCTTCCGAAGAAGTGTCCATAGATATGCTTCCGTTGTCAACAAGCTCCATAAAGCACTCCATAAAATCAATTCCTCTTACAAAATCATCCTGCATTGCAATGTCGTTGATTCTTGTAAGATTCAGCGGCATCCCTATGTTGTCAAGTAAATAAAGTATGAATACCTTTATATCTTCTTTGTTTCTGAGCTCCTGCATATCTTTCAGGTTCCTTTCGTCGTTTGCTTTTCATTATCATTTTCAAATGATATAACGCATTTATTCAGTAAATAAAAAGTCATGTAACTTATAAAGTCAAACGAGGGTTGCCGTCTTCACGACAACCCTTAATAAGATATTCTATTGTTTACCCCGGGTATTATTCTGCCGGTTCGTAAACAAATGTTTTATCCTTCATTTTTGTGAAATTAACAACTCCCATATACCCGTCTTTATATCCGCTGATATCAGACGAAACACTTCTGAGCGAACCGTTCACATAAAGCGGCATTACGGGCATATCCTTCATAAGAAGCTCTTCTGCCTTGTGCAGAAGTTCTGCCTTTTTGGTGCTGTCTGTCTCAGCAAATGCCTTCTCAATAAGTTCGTCATATTCGTCAGAAGAATATCCGCTTATATGCTTTACCTTGATGGTGTCGTCTATCGGCTGGGAAAGGTCGATTCCGGTTCCGCAGAAGCCTGTTGCATAGGGAGCAAGAGCCGAAAAAGCATTGTTGGTGATCTGCTGAACATCTATAGCTATGACATCAAATTTTCCTGTACTATAGCATTTCAGGAAGTTGTCGCTTACAAGACCTTCATATCCCTGTTCTTTGTTATCATAAGTTCTTGCCGATTCTTTATTTATCGAAACACTGAACCCGAGAGATTCCCATACCTTCTTGACGTATTCGGCTGTCTTGACGGCTGTTTCATCAAGCTCTCTTACAGTAATCGAGAAACTGCCTGATGTGACGCCCTGTTCCTTCAGAATTTTCTTTGCCTCTTCTATATTGGCAGTTGACGAAATCAAATCGCCTGCGGCACTGCGGAATGAAGCAGCTTTTTTGCCGTAAGTAAGCTCATACACGCCGTCCGGCACTATTCCCTTTGCGGGCGTAGCGGCAGTAGTTGCACTTTTCACAAGCTCCTGCCTGTCAATTGCAAGCGAAAGTGCTCTTCTTACTTCCGAATTTGCAAACAACGGATTGTTTTCATTGAATACATAGGTGTGTGTACTCATTGAAGAAACTTTGGCAAAAGAGCTGTATTCTTCTTTATAATCGTTTCCGACATTTGCGTAATACTTGACGATTCCCTCATTGTAGAGATATCTGTTCAGCTCGTATACGTTATCAAATGTCTTCTCCTCTCCTTCTTCCGGTTCGTAATCTCTTCCGATATACAGAACAATACGGTAAGGAGTTACATACTTATCCATGTCATCAACTTCATTGTCACGAAGGTAATAACGGTTACGTTCAAATCTCACCATATCATTCAGCTTGAAAGTCTTGAGGTAGAACGGACCGTTTGAAACGAGGATAGCCGCACATGACGACCAGTCGGTTACCTTATCAACTATATCCTCACGCAACGGTACAAGTGCCGGACTTGCAAGGTTTTCGATAAATTCGTCAAGATTTACCTCTCTCGCAAAAGAAATCTGAAGAACATTATCGCTTGCAGCGTAAGCACCAAGCTCATATACGACCTTGTCTCCTGTTCTTATTTCCCTTGCATTCTTTATATCATAAAGAAGCGAACAAGCTTCACTTGTGTTACCGGGATTGAGTATTCTCTGCCATGCAAAGACAAAATCCTTTGCTGTTACAGAAACAGTATCACTCCAGGCACTTTCTTTTATCGTGAATTCAGCAACATATTCTCCGCTCTTTGCATCTCTTTTGATCCATTTGTATGAATCGCACATTGCATTCACAACCTTACCGTTTGCGTCATACTTGAAAAGTCCCTCATAGATAAGCGAAAGCAGTTGTACACCGTTATCATTGAGATAGGCATACATAGGATCAAAAGTTGTAGGCATATCTCCGAGACTTGCGTAAAGAGTTGTACCGGTATAAGCTTTATCAATTTCCTTATACCAGCTACATGACGAAAGCACTGACATTGCCATTACAATGCAAAGTACAAGCGCCGAAAATCTGATTATTTTTCTTGTGGACTTCATTAGGATCAACCTCCCTAATCATCTGTCATATTCTGACGACAATTTCCTTTATATATATGTAGTATTATATCATTAATTTTCCGCAGTTTCAAGTGAAAAAACGTTGAGTAAACAAATAATTTGATTTTTTGTTTCCTTGCACAAATTTTAAATGATATTTTTATGCAAAATGACTTTAATCGATAGAATTTAAGCCGGTAAAAATGAATAAAAAAATGCTGTCAGGTCAAACATCTTTAATAATAACCTGAAAGGATGAAAAATATTAAAATGATGAAGAATGACTATATACGTACAGACCTCGCCTCCGAATGCCGTGCACGGGTCGGCGAAAAATCAGAAAATATTGACGGAATATCATTCAGCGAAAGGCGCGAGCAAGGAGTAACCGTATCCAAGCTTGAAGTGACAAACGAAAACGGAAAAAATATTCTCGGAAAGCCGATCGGTAAATATATTACGATCGGATTCGGCAAGCCATGGCTGATGGGCGAGGATGAATACAATAATGTAAAAAGAGAAATATCATCGGCACTCGAAGAGCTGATAGGAGCGAGTGGCGGCGGAAAGCCGATCGGTGAGTACAGCTACCTGATCGTCGGATTAGGCAACAGGAATATGACAAGCGACAGAGTAGGACCCGATTCTGTAGGCGAGATCAGTGTAACAAGACATATCAAAAACGGAGAGTCAAGCTACTTTGAAAAGCTCGGCAAGCCCGAAATTTCAGCATTGGTTCCCGGAGTGTACGGAGAAACCGGAATTGAAAGTGCCGAAAGCGTAAAAAAGATCTGCGAGCTTGTGAAACCCGACATCGTCATTGCAATAGATTCGCTCGCATCACGCTCACCAGACAGACTGATGCGTACAGTTCAGCTTTGTGACAGCGGAATTTCTCCCGGCTCAGGCGTCAACAATTCGAGAAAGGCTTTGGGAATGGATTATCTCGGCGTCCCCGTCATCGCAATAGGTGTTCCTTGTGTTGTGGATTCGTCTACGCTCGTATACGATGCCCTTGAAAAGGCCGGATGCGGTGATAATATCCCCGAATCGTTGCGTGAGGTGCTCAATGACGGAAAAAACTTTTTTGTTTCACTCAAAGAATGTGACATAGCTTCACGTGAGCTGTCACATCTTATTTCCGAAGCAATTGACGAAACGCTGAAGGTTTCTGCCGCATAGCTCTTGCAAAATGTCATAAAACACGAAGAAAGAAATGCTGTTATTCTATTTCTTTCCGAAAAGTTTGCGGTATGTTTTATATGACCACTCGGAAAGTGATATTCTGAGTTTTACTAAAGGATGAAGAAAAACAGCAATTCTCGAATATACAGCAAAACGGATATCCGACACCTTGCCGTCTTTTCCCTTTCTCGTGAATTCCGAAAGAATGCCTATATAATTGCTCTCATCCACCCATTCACCGCTTTTACAATTGTCCCCTCGTATATACGCCCTTGTGTCTTGCGATTTTATGATGCGGTGAAGAACAAGACGGTGAAACTCATCCTCATACAGGATAACATCGTATTTTTTTGGCTTTTCGGTTATCTTAACAACTACCGAAACATCCCTTCTGCTTTTGAGGAAGGGATACATACTCATACCCGAGCTCGAAAAGGCAACAAAACCGTTTTCTTTGATTGATTTTCTGAATTTATCGGCACTGCTCATATCCTCGCTCATATGTTCTCCTCCTAAGTTAGATTTTTTCGTATTTATGGATAAGTCATTTTTCAAAATTTTATTTTATATTCTGCTATCTTTAAATATATTACATCAAAAAAAACAGATTGTCAATAGCCTGTGGCTATGGCAAAAAAACTATTTCGTCATACAATAAAAAAGGGAAATAAAATTCTTCCCCGAACAAACAAAAGAAAGGACGACCGAAATATGACGGATACAGATATTGCACTTATAAGCGGAGATATGCGTATGAAATACGCCGCAAAAGAGCTTGAAAAAGCAGGTTATCGCCCATTTTTTATCAATGATTCACTGAATGACAGGATTGAAAAAAGGGCTGACTTTCTTATTCTTCCACCGGCGGCAAAAAGAATTCTTGATGCATCAGATGAATTAATAAAAAATATTTTTTCATCGCTGAAAGACGATGGCTGTATATTTTGCTATTCGGATACCGATTTTTTCTCAGCACTGTCAGATCGGGAATGTATCGATTATTCGAGCGATGAATTCTTTCGCTGTATAAATAATATTGCAAGCTGTGAGGGTGCACTATCCAAGATCATTGAAGCAGTTCCCTTCTGCATAAACGGAAGCAATATACTTCTGACAGGGTACGGAATGCTCGTAAAAGGCTTGATACCTCTTTTAAAGTCTTTTGGTGCGAATATAGCAGTCTGTGCAAGAAAAAAAGAAGCTCTTGAAGAGGCAAGGTCGCTTTCCTGCCGCACATTTGAGCTATGCGAAATTCAAACTGCGATAAAAACCTCGGAAATTATCATTAACACCGTTCCGCATATGATTTTCCCCGAAAAGCCGGATATATCCCTTACGGGAAAATACTTTTTTGAGCTTGCTTCAAAGCCATACGGATTCGACCATGATAAATACAGACTCTATGGCGGCGAATGTACGGTATGTCCTGCACTGCCGTCGAAATATGCCCCCGAAAGCTCGGGCAGAGCACTCGGCAGAGCAATAGTCCGCCTGATTTCGGAAAGGAAAAAGATATGAAGATATGTTGGGGATTCACCTCATCCTTCTGTACAATGTCAAAGATCTATCCGCTTCTTGAAAAAGCGGCAATCGGAAATGAGATCATCCCCGTATGCAGTACTTTCTTCTGCTCTTCCGATACGAGATTCGGAAAAGGGGCAAATCATGTCAACACGATTGAAAAGATCTGCCGCAGAAAAATGATAAGCACAATAATCGATGCCGAACCGATAGGACCTGTAATGAAGCCCGATGTCATGGTGATCGCACCGACCACAGGAAACACACTTGCAAAGCTTAACTGCGGAATTTACGATACACCCGTAACTCTTGCCGCAAAGGCATGCCTGAGAGAGGGCAGACCGCTCGTTATAGCTTTTTCAAGCAATGACGGACTGTCGGGTAATTTCTCGAATATCGCAGAAATGTTTTGCAAAAAGAATATATACTTCGTTCCGATGCTTGAAGACGATGCAATAAATAAGCCTTTTTCTCTCGTTGCCGATTTTTCGCTTATTCCGGATGCGATCACAGCGGCTTCAAAGGGCAAACAGTTGTTTCCGCTTTTTAAGTCGGCGACAACATAAGGATGAAACAAATACACGGAAAAATAAAAAACAGGACAGTAATAAAGCCAGGAACCGAGCCGCCCCCCACATTGGGCAACCGGCACGGTTCCGTTTTTTATGTTTTTATCGGCATGTATTATCTTTACATTTTACGACATTTCCTTACGGATTTAAAACTTAAAATTTAAATGCTGCAGAAAAAATAAAAAATTGTTTAAATCTTTTAATCGGAATTTATTACTTTTTCTTGTCATACGGTTGACAAATCGCTTAAAATGTGTATAATATATCTTACTGAGAAAATAACTACCCGTAGCCCAGCTGGATAGAGCGACAGACTCCGACTCTGTAGGTCGCAGGTTCGAATCCTGTCGGGTAGGCCACAGCTGACATATCCGAACCTTTTAGTCTGTAAAAGGTGTTTCGGCATAGTTATAGAAATACCGTGTAATAGGTGATCCCTTTACCCGGTATTTCTTTGCGTATTTTGTTTTCGGATTGTAAAGCGATCAGCCGCAGGTCTTCGTTCACGAAGTGAATATTGACAAAAGATCGATTATGTGATAGAATTCACTCACAATGAGACCGGCGTAAATAATTACGCCGCAAAAATACAGGAGATAATTTTATGCCGGAAGCACTGATTTTATTTGCCGATTGCCGTGAGCTGTACGGAGTTTATTATAACAGGGCATATTCTCTGGTATCGGATAAAAGACGCAAACATATCGACTCACTCAAATTCGATAAGAACAAAAGGCTCTCGCTGTCCGCCTCAGTTTTGCTTTTATATGCACTTAAGATCAAATATAGTATATCCCCCGACGAAGTTATAATATCCTGCGAAAAAAACGGCAAGCCGATTCTCAGACTCAATAAAACATTAAAAGAAAAAGAAGAAATCTATTTCAACATTTCTCACTCGGGAGATTATGCCATGTGCGTGATCGGTGACTGTAAAATCGGTTGTGATATCGAAAAAATCTCTGCATACAAGTCGGATGTTGCAAAAAGATTTTTTAATTACGCAGAATCGCAATACCTTGAAAGCATCGGCGATCCTGAAATACAGAAAACAGAATTTTACCGTATATGGACAAAAAAAGAAAGCTTCATAAAACTGACCGGTGACGGACTTTCACGTGCACTCTCATCATTTTGCGTTCCATTTAGTGATGGCAGTCTTTCAATTGACGAAAAAGCATATTATTTTTCACATGTAAATTGTATACAGGGATATTCAGCGTCTGTCTGCACAGAAAAAAAAATAAATTTCGGCACCTCGCTCGTCAGGATATCCGATCTATTCAAATTATTATAAAAAACACAGCTGTCGGCATCAATTTTAATACCGATAGCTGTGTTTTTATAATTATATTTTCATCTGCAATTCAGAAAGCGAAATAACATTCTTCGGATCTTCACCGTTTTTGAAGGCTAAAAGGCTTTCAACCGTTGTTTTGGCGATATTCGTAAGAGCTTCATGCGTTAAAAAAGCCTGATGCGAGGTTACAATTACATTCGGCATCGAAAGCAGTCTTGCAAGGACATCATCGCCGAGAATGTGTCCCGATCGGTCGGAATAGAACAGATCCGACTCTTCCTCATAAACATCAAGGCATGCCGCACCTATTTTTCTCTCCTTGATTCCATCAAGAAGAGCTTCAGCGTCGATCAGTCCGCCTCTTGATGTGTTTATTATTACTACTCCCTTTTTCATGAGCTCAATACTGTCCTTATTTATTAAATGCCGTGTTTCGTCATTCAGCGGGCAGTGCAGAGAAATGATATCCGAATTTGCAAACAGCTCATACAGACCGACATTCCAAACCCCCGATATCACCGTAGGGTACTTATCATATGCCATAATATTCATTCCGAAACCCTTGCATATATCGATAAAGACTCTACCGATCCTGCCGGTTCCGACAACTCCGACTGTCTTACCGTGAAGATCGAACCCCGTGAGACCCTGCAGACTGAAATTGAAATCTTTTGTTCTGATATACGCCTTGTGTATTCGTCTTATGATGCAAAGCAGCAGTGCCATTGCATGCTCGGCAACAGCATACGGTGAATAGGCAGGCACACGCACCACCGTGAGCTTCCCCTCCGCCGCTTGCAGATCAACATTGTTGAAGCCGGCACAACGCAGAGCGATCAGCCGTACACCGAGTGCATACAGCTCGTCTATTACATCGTGTGACAGATCGTCATTTACAAAAACGCAAACGGCATCGCAGTATTTTGCAAGCGACACCGTTTCACGGCAGAGCTTTGCTTCATAAAAAACAAATGTCAGACCGTTCTTTCCGTCATATTTTTCAAAGCTTTCCTTATCATATTCCTTCATATCAAAGAATGCGATTTTCAAACTGTAATTCCTTTTTTATTCCTGCACATCCGAGATATACCGTTACAATAAATAACATCATAACAGAGTTCGGAATCTACGGAATACCTTTGTATTTTATATGCTATTATTATAAACCGAATTTCATCCATTATGCATTATAAAAGACAGGTATTTGATCGTAAACCTATATTCCAAAAGGATTCGATTATAAAATTCAAACACCAGTCATATTCTTTGATGCCTTTGTGGGTATATTCACTTCATAATATCATCTCTTACTTGCCTGTAAAGCTGAATATACAACGGAATATTATCAGTTTTTTGAATAAAACATTTCATCTGGTTATATAAAATTCTACTATTCTGACTATTTATATATGACCACATTTATTATATACTCTTTTTGAAAAAGCCAAGAGAGGAGAACAAAATTTGATGTCTCATAATAATCAGAGAAAAATTGCCGTAATAAATGATTTTTGCGGATTCGGAAGATGCTCTGTTTCAGTATCGCTTCCTATAATATCTGCCATGAAGATTCAGTGCTGTCCGTTACCGACATCAATATTTTCAAATCACACAGGCTTTGAAAGCTTTTATTATACAGACTTTACCGAGCATATGAATGCTTATATAAACGAATGGGAAAAGCTCGATCTGCATTTTTCGGGAATTCTTACAGGCTTTCTCGGCTCGCAGAAACAGATTGAAATCGTGAAAGGATTCTTAAAGAAATTCAAGAAGGACGGTACGGTTACCGTTATTGATCCTGTCATGGGAGATTACGGCAGACTTTATCCGACATATTCTCCATGTCTTGCTGAACAAATGAGAGAGCTTGTTCCTTATTCAGATATTTTAACTCCCAATCTCACTGAGGCATGTATCCTGACAAAGACGGCTTACATAGAAAAAAACGATGACTGCTTTCTTGAGACAATATGCGAAAAACTCAGCAATATGGGACCTGAGAAAATTGTTATTTCAGGTATCGAATGCAAAGACAGTTTTAAAAATTTTGTTTACGAAAAAGGAAAGCCTCCAGTAAAGATAACAGAGCACAAGGTGGGAGAGTGCCGTTCCGGAACAGGAGATGTTTTCTCATCGATAATTGCCGCAGATGCCGTAAACGGAATGGACTTTACTTCTTCGGTAAGCCACGCCGCAACTTTTGTCGCCAAGGTTTTGCGCCGTACGGCAGAACTTAACATTCCAAAAACGGACGGCATTTGTTTTGAGGAATTTTTAACATTGTTGTGAATCATAAGAAATGATGTAATGATATTATGAAAAACAAGAAAATAAAGCTTATTTGCATGTCGGGTGTTCTGACAGCAGTGGTGTTTTTTCTTACGGGATATTTTCACATACCGAGTCATACGGGATATACCCATGTGGGAGACGGTATAATTTATATTTCCGCATGTATGATTCCGCTGCCGTATGCACTATTTACAGCTGTAATAGGGGCGGTACTTGCCGATATTCTCACGGGTTACACGATATGGGCACCTGCATCTTTAATAATAAAGGCTCTCACCGTACTCTTCTTTGGCAGACGGTCGAAAAAAATAATCACAGCAAAAAATATTCTTGCTCTTATTCCTGCAGGCATACTTTGTTCGACCGGATATTATATTTATGAATCTCTTATAACCGGAAATTTTGCCGCACCGCTTTTGGGCATTCCCGGATATATCACGCAATCACTTCTCAGCTCTGCCTTATTTATTCTGCTCGGCACAACATTTGATAAATTAAACGTAAAAGAACAACTATTAAATTATTAAACGGAGGAAAATACCAATGATGACTATTACATACCCAGTAAATAAGGGTCTTTATGTAAACATGACAAACCGCTGTCCATGCGCATGTACCTTTTGCCTGAGACATAATGGCGACGGAGTTTACGGCTCCGACTCCCTCTGGCTTGAGAGAGAACCTACACTCAAAGAGATATGCGACAGTATTGACAGCAGAAATTTAGATGACTATAATGAAGTTGTCTTCTGTGGATACGGCGAACCTACAGAGCGTCTTGATGAACTTTTGCAGGTTGCCCGATATATCAAATCAAAAAGCGATATCAAAATCCGAATTAACACCAACGGGCTTTCGGATCTGATTCACAGAGAAAAAACAGCTCATAAGCTTACGGGGATTATAGATACAGTGTCGGTAAGTCTTAACTTCTCGGATAAGAATGAATATTTCAAAACGGTACGCCCGAAATTCGGAATTGATTCATATGACGCAATGCTGGAATTCACAAAGGACTGCGTAACCTATGTACCGAACGTCGTTATGACCGTGGTAGATATCGTCACATCAACCGAAGAGCAGGAAAAATGCCGTGAAATTTGTAAATCGGTCGGTGCGACTCTCCGCATCCGTCCGTTTGAGGGCTGAAGCAGCAGGTTCGGAACCTTAACATTCGCTAAGGTGTTATATATCTGCCAATGATGTGAGAATGAAGGCATAAAGTTTTCATATGAAAAATAAAACTTCGGCATTTTTTCTCTTCTGCAAGCTTTAACATTTCGTCCTTTTTTTCGGCATATCCGTATGCAAGGCGGAGTGTGTCAATTGCTTTGTATCGTGTAGTACTGGCGGTATATTCTGCAATGATTCGACTACAAAGCTCATACACCTCATCATATTCATTGATTCCTTTACTGGAATAAACACAGACAATTTCGTTGGCAAGCTGCTGCATAATTTCATATGACTTTGGAAATTTGCGAATGACTTCACGTAGAATCTCCACAATGTTTTCAAATCTTTCCCAAAGCTATTCATAACTGGCTTTGTCCAGATAATTATGGATAGCTTCTTTTTTCAATATCAATTCCAAGCAACACATCGGAAGAAACATCAAAAATATAGCAGAGCGCGGGAAGCCGTGTAATGTTGGATGCGCTTCGGTCACACTCCCACTGTGAAATTATGCACGAGGTAATTCCAAGATATTCAGCAAGCTGTTCCAGCGTGATATCCCTCTCACGGTGCAGACGCTTGATGGTAGAGCCGATAGAAACAAATTTGTCATCCAAAAAAGTATTAAAAAATGCTTTTATGATTATATTGTATCAGATTTCAAAAATAAATCCACGAAGTGTTTGTTGTTAAGCGGTATAGCATAGCTTTGATTCCCAAAGATATAATATCATGTAACTATTAATTAGTCTACATAAATAAATCTAAGGTAAGTACCACAATGAACACATATTAAGCCATAAGTTGCAGACTATATCCTGGTATAAATGCTGCAAAAAGTCATAACTTTCTGTAAAAAACACGACCGAAATCGGGTTTTACCCGTCTTCGGTCGTTCTTATTATATATTTTCAGGAAGCGTTCAGTCAAAAACGCAATCTATCACAAAGCAGCGATTTTTGTCTTCGATCAGAATTGTCAATTCAACATCCTCAGACGGTTTACCTGGCATTGTATTTTTGAAAGTGCTGTGTGAAAGCCGATATTCCCACACATTGCCGCGCACATCGGTGAAGCTTATTCTCTCGCCGATGTCAAGATCCTCTAACTTTTTGAATTCATCTCCGCTACCGCCCAGCATCAGTGAACCTGAGGGAGCGTTGCCGGAGATGCAGTAAACAATCGCTTCGGATGAAGCAGTGCGCCCACCCGATACAGGAAGCTTTATTCCCAGTGTCGGGACGCAGAGGATACCTACATAATCCACTCCTCCGATCTCAAGAACCGCCATACCGTCCTCAGGATTTGTACCGTCATGACCAACGCCCGAACACAGGGGCGGCAACATTGATTCGAGTTGCTTGACCGCATCCTGAGCCTTTTTCTGCCCCAAATGTCTAGCCACCATGTCTGAAATCAGGATGAAAACCGAAGCACAGACAAGAAGGATTCCAAGAGCTATACAAATAGTTCCGAAATTTTTCTTAAATGAAGCTTTCATACTTATGACCACGGCTTTCGCAGTGCGAAAGCTTCCTTTCTTGTGGAATTGAGGCTGGTTTTGCACCGTAAAATCGCCGCCGATCCGAGGGGAATCGGCTCCGCTCTCGGTGGCGAAAGCCACAAAACACCGTCTGAAAAATTCATTTTTCAAACTTTGCGCCGTTTCTGATGTCGGATGCCGATCAACATCAGCACAAGTCCTGTCGCAGACATCATCATAATAAATAAGGTTTTATCACTGCGTTCACCGGTCACAGGCGGCGGTGGAGGATCTTTGCCTTGGTTGGTAATAATAAATTGGTTCTGATTTCTCTCCATAGTGACGGTATAACCCGGGCATTCGGTAATTTCAACCACGCTCCACTGACTGCCGTCATCTTCCGCAGACCATTCATATGACCAATTATTTTCGGCGGAAAGTGTCTGTTTTGTAACAGTGATCCCGTCTTTCAGGATGGCAACCTCCACACTGTCAGGGCGGGTTTCTGCATTGTCGTTTTTCCAATGCTTGAGTACTCGAAAATCAATTTCCTTATGCCCCGGTGAAAACACTTCGTATTTTGGGCAAACCAAAACATCATATATCCAACTGCCGTTTTCATCCTGCCCCGGAAGAGAGAGAAGCGCCGGTAAGAATGTAATTGTTTTTCCGTTTTCATCAACCAATCGGCTGCTGAGAACAAGATACATCCCCACAGGATTTCCGTCAAAGTGTGCAATTCCCTGCGCATCGCTTACAGCGTTCTGCACAGGCTGTAACCTATCTGCCGCAATATACGATGCCAGGGTTTGCGCCAAAGCATCCCATTGAGTTGTAGTTGTGATCCCGTTGAAACTAATGGGGTATTCAGCAAAATCTCCGCAGGCTTTAAATGCTCCCTTACTGTCAAATTCAGCCACACGGTAAAGAGAAGCGGTAACTCCGCCTATATCTGCGCCCTCACAGACATAATGTATCGAAAGAGATGTCCGTGCAGAAGAATCGGGCGCATCTGCAAAAGCAGTGTAAAAAGCGCATCCCAAAAACACAGTCAGGCATACAAGAAATATCGATGCGGCTTTAATTTTCATTTTTTTCATTGGAGCTTCCTCCCTTCATAAGATCAGAATAAATTATTTTTTTGCTTTTTTTCTGTGGAAGCATTAGTTTTATCAAAAGGACAAGCAATATAGGGGCGGCAACAGCAGGGGCGGCAATGATCGTTTCGATCTGATAGGCATCCGCCGTCACATGTACGATTGTTTTTTCTTTGATATTTTCAATGCGCTTTCCCCGCACCAAAAGACGGTGTGTGTTTATTCCGTATGGTGTGCAGGTCAGAAGCGTACAGTAGTCCTCGCCTGCAACGGTCAGAAGCTCTCCTTCATCGGAAGGCAGGATCGTGCGGATCTGGTCTACTTCATAGGTGATCAGCCGGTCAAGCACGGTGATCGTGAATACATCGCCCTCTTCCAGCATGTCAAGATCGGTAAAAAGCTTTGCACCTGGAAGTCCCCTATGTGCAGAAATAATACAGTGGGTGTTTTTCCCGCCCACAGGCAGGGCTGAGCCTTTCAGATGCCCTGAGGCAATGTTCAGAACGCTGTCTGACGTTCCGTGATAGATTGGCAGCTCTACTCGGATCTTGTCAATGCTCAGATAGCCCATGATCCCATTTTCCGTAGCATTGAGCAGCTTTTCATAGCCCTCTACCTTATCCGGCATGTAAAAACTGCCGGGCGTTTCATAGAGCTGTTTGTTGTACTCTTCGGCTTTTGCAAAATACTGCTCTTTTTCTTCATCGGTCATTATAGAAACAAGCTCGTTGTAATTATCGATCGCTTTTGACTGATTCTTTTGATTGATGAAGTCACTGATTGCAGGATAGAGCAAAACAGACAGCCCCACAAGAAAGGTGGAAAGCAGTATAATTGTAGGCAGACGCCTTTTCATACACTAAGCTCCTTTCGCTGAAATCAAGGCAGACGGCGGTTCCGCCTGCCTTGGTTGTTGCTGTCTGTTTCTTTTTCAGATCGGTTAATCAGCCATAAGGCTCATACGGCGGCGTGTGACAAGCAGAATTGCTGCACCCACTGCAACGAGAGAACCAAATACGATAAACAGAGTGGTGCCGATGCCACCAGTGGAAGGAAGGATCACGCCGGATTTGTTTTCGATTTTACTGAGAACAGACTCGGCAAAAGTCACATTTCCATCTTCATCCTTATCGGGCTCTGCAATAGTAACCTCAACAGGATTGGGAAGCTTGTTATATCCTGTAGGAGCCTCGATCTCCTCAAGAGAGTAAGTACCTGCTTTGATGCCCACAAATTCTGCGTCACCATTGCTGTCTGTTTTAACCTTGGTTGCTTCTGCTTCGGTTTCAACCCAAGTAACCTTGGTCAAAGTCTCTCCGGTTTTTTCTCCGGATTCTTCGTCGATAACATCGACGGTCTCAGCCTTGTAGTATTTTCCGTCTGCATTTTTAAGAACGAAGACAGCACCGGGAAGTCCTTTGGTCTCATCTTCTGCGTCATACTTAAAGATTTTAATCTTTGTAGAGAATACCTTTGATGTTGAAGTTTCTTCCTGATTTTCACCGTAAGTAAGTGTAGCAGTGTTGGTGTTGCCCACTGAGCCAAGCTCAGCAGAGCCATTGAGTACAGCATCATATTTTACAGTAACAGTAACATGATTTGTGATAGTACCATCGGTGAAATCAACAGTAAATCCGTGATCTTCCTCGGCCAGTGTGTAGTTTGTAGTCACTGAACCATCTTCAGCAGTAACGGTTGCGGGAAGCTCTGTTCCATCCAGATATACCTTCAAGGTACCTTTTGTGTATGTAAGTCCTTGATCCATCGTATCCACGATCATAAAATTCTTCACAACACCGGCATAGTCAGCTCCGTGTCCATCCTTCGCCGCAACTACAGCCTCTAATTTGAAATTTACCGTAGAGCCAATGTCATAAGAAGCATAATCAACGGTCTCATCGCCTATCTCGATTCCCTTGTCGAATGTGGAGGTAGAGTTCTTTTCATAAATTGTTGCATCAGGATGTGTGGTATCGAGCGAGCAAAGCGTACCGAGAGATGAGCTTACAAGGTAATAACCAAGATCCAGTTCTGCAAACTCCACCTTACCGTCATTGGCAGTGCCTTCTTGGGTTGCCGCAATAGAATTTTCTGTAGCCCATTCAATTGCTTTGGCAGCAAATTCACGTGCAGCAAGGGCTTGTTCTTCCGGTGTACCGCTTTTCCATGTTACATAGCCGTTCTCAATATCAACATAGTCAGCACCGGGAGCGCCTTCTGCAAAGAAGTCCGCCCATGCTTCAGCCACTGTGTAGGCATAATGCGTGCCACTGTAGCTCTCCAGAACCAAGATCCGATAGATCTTGTAGGTTTCGCCATCTACGGCATTGTCGATTGTAATGCTTCCTTTTTCCTCGTCTGCGCTGACGCCGATCGCCATCGAGAGCGACATCGTAACCAGCATGACAAGTGCAAGGACCAGAGATGTGATTCTTTTGAAGTTTTTCATTGTTTTTTACCTTTCGTTTATTTATTTTTTTTTTTGACTGATAATTGATCTGCCGCATAAACGGTCATGTTTCCTCACGGCGTCTTTTGCGCCACAGAATATATCCGGCAATCAAAGACACGGACATGATTCCTGCACCGCTGATGTAAAATACGATCGATCCAATACCGCCCGTCTGAGGCAACTCGTAGCCGATGATCGGATTATCAATATGGTTTGTTTCTATCTCAGGCTTGTTTCCGACCTGAACATAGCCCCAGTTCCAGATGATATCTTCGGGTGCGGCATTTTCCTTTACCTTTACTGTAAAGATCACATAGCCCTCGGCGTCCGAAGGCTGCACGCCCAGATCCCAGTAAACCGTATGCCCGTCAGAATCATAATTGATTGCAGTGTTCGGGATCTCTGTATCTATGACCATTCCGTCGATCTCGGTACGGTAATAAGCTTTAGCGCTGCCTGCTACATAATCTACACGGTGATCAAGTGGATCTCGCACGGCAACCGCCGCACTGTGGATCAGATAATTTCGCCATGTAATGGTGTAGGTGATCTCCTTGCCAGGAAGCACTGCCTTGCCCTGTCCCGGAGTAAGTTCGGTTTTTATCGGCATCCAAACGGGATTTTCAACAATGTCGGTTTTGATAACATGATCGTTGCCGACCCTGATCGTCGCCTGATTTTCAACCCTCGGAGATGTCGTGCCGAATTTACCCGGCTGCGTTTCAGCCGCAAGCGCCTTTTCGTTGACGCGCACTTGCAAAGAAACAACTCCGGTAGCTTCCGATTCCTGATGCTTCCATGTCCACGTCACCGTCCGGGTGACAGGGTCGTAATTAATACTTCCCAGGTCATTTGTATATCCGTCGCCAGTTCCGTACCACCACTCGCCGAGAATGTTTCCTTCGCGGTCTTTGAATGCTGCGCCGACAAAGTCCACGCCCTCATCGAGCGGGTCGGTGATCGTTACGTCCGCTACCGTATTCCGGTCATTTCCCCATTCAATATCATATAAGATATTCTGACCGATCTGTACGCCTTCTCCGTCTCTCGGATCGACCTCTGTCTTGAGTGCAAGACCGTTTATGAAGCGCACCAGGTTATAGTCTTCGGCGTTAATTCTGTATGGGTTGCCCACCTCATGATTGTAGCGGATCGGTCCATCAAGAATATTGACTTGCTCATCGCCTACATGATAGTGATTTCCTTTTTGATATTG
The DNA here is from genome assembly GCA_964638675.1 of uncultured Lachnospiraceae bacterium. Classification (GTDB taxonomy): domain Bacteria; phylum Bacillota; class Clostridia; order Oscillospirales; family CAG-272; genus SIG714. Next base: position 10,278 of record CAZXAU010000012.1, on the reverse strand, counting down.
AGTCACATAGTTTCCTGTTGCAGCTTCGTTGATCGTGTAGTGCGTATCATCAGGAAGACCTGTGACAACAATGTATTCACCGTTTCGCAGTGTAAACTCGTATTCGCCCGATTCGGCAATCTTGGTTCCGATCGTACCGCTTCTTACGGGGATTGCATCGGGGGCTCTGTGATTCGGGGTGACATCGGTTCTGTAGACGGCATAATCGTAAATGTCTTCATAGGATACGCCGTCTGCAGTTACCAGAGTCAAACGGAAGGTGAACTCCTGACTGTTTTCATCGTAAGGAAGAGGATCTCCGTCTTCACCAAGCACGATCTTCTCAAAAACAAGTTCGTCATCCCTCTCCGGAGGAGGGGTGGTGTTACTGTCAAGCGGCACGACGAAGCGCATATAGCAGCAAGATCCGGATGCACCGCGTTCAGTATAGAATACAGTCAGACGGTAGGAGCTTGCAGTATTTTCGTTTCCGTTTTCGTCTTTATACGGTATCGGTTCAATATAATCCCAAAGATTGACATACTCGCCCACCGAAGAGTGAACACCGCCGATGTCTGCAATCAGTTTTGCATCGCCTGTGGAGTTTCCGTCTGCATCCAGCTTTTCAAGGAAAACCCACATGTCATCGTCTCCGTAGAACCAATATGCAAGCGGAGCACAATATCCCGGTTCAACTGTGAAGTTTAAACTGAATGACATGCCGAAATAGGCGTTGTGGTCGGCGGATTTGTCTGCAAGAGGAAAAAATTTAACTCTATCTCCATCAACAACAGCACCCACACACTGCCGCTGATCTTTCAATGCATTATCACCGAACTTCAGATCATGACCGTCTGCCCCATATGTCGGAGCGCTGTCCATGGGCCAGAATTCGTTGGAATTGATATACGGATACTGCGTGTTATTCACAAACTTAAAGAGATCTCCGGTAACCTTTTCCGAATATTTTGTTTGGTCAGCGTTTGTTTTATTGGCACTTACATAACTGAGGGTGTACGTTCCGCCCACACGGTTAAATCCTAGAGAATACTCTCCGTTTGTAAAGGCTGTTTTGCCGGTGGCTTCAGAAGTACCGAAAAGATCGGGCGCAACGATCCCCTCATGCCACATCGGTGTAGGCAGGGAATTCTCTTCAGTGATCGGATTGATTCCCGTGACCAAACCGAAGGCACAACCTTGATAGCAAATCAAACCACCGCCGTCATCTTTGCTATTTTGGTTATATTTGTTGAAATAGCTGTTGACGCCGTTGATCAACAAGCGTGAATACTGAAGTCCTGTTTTTGTATTTGCGTTTCCGAAAGCGTACTTCTGTCCGCTTCCGCTGTAATTTTTATCGCTGTTAATTCCTTGTCTGTCGGTGTAAGCATACCAAATGCTCGTGTTTGTCTGATTGCTTGTTGCTGTTTGACCGGTAGGTTTACCGGTAGAGGAATCATATCCGGTGTAAATATGCCCATCGGTAATGTCGTAATCAAAGAAGTTGACATCCCGCTCAACATTGTCGGATTCAGTGGCATCAAACACCAGACGGACAACCGCTCCATGCTGTATCAGAATGGTATAATCGTAAGGATATGCTTCGGTATACCCGGTCCCATTAATATGTTTGTTTGCGGGGTTGTTTGTAAACCGGATGCGCTCGGGCAGGTGTCGGGTACCGTCTTTCGGAACATCGTACTTTTTGAAGTCATCATCTGTCAACTCATCTGCAGTTTTAGATGAACCCTGACCGGGCGTATAGACCCAGACCTCCTTAAGTGTATAGTTGTGGTTGTAATCTACGGAACCGTTAAACAAACGGTCCATATAAGAGATCTGAGGATTTAACCTATAGGTAGTTACTTCATCATTAAAAATTCTTGTGAGTACTTCTTTGGTTTTTAAAACCTTGCCGTTTGCAGTCGGCGTCAGATAAACGTTGAAAGTTTTCTGAACGGTTGAATTTTGCAGATAAAGACTCGGCTGACTGTGATTCGAAGGAAACTCTCGCGGTTTTCCGTAACTTGCATTGATAAACGGAAGCTTAGTTTCGTTTGAGTTCTCATCAAGGTCTGTAACGATCTGTGCAAACCATAAATAGTGCTGAATTGTAAACATCGGGTTGGACTCAAGTGCCAAAGCGGTGGGTTCGCCGGCGTTTACCGTAAACAGCAGGACAGGACTATCGTTTTCAAAAAGCTCCGTGGAGGCAACCTCCCCCAGTGAACTGTCGATCACAGCTAAAATGTCGGGTTGACTGGCTTCGACCGTTGTGCTGTCTGCACTGACTGCCATCGGTGTTGCTGCACTGATGAAGGAGCTGTTCACCTTAAGATCAATTTCAGCGGTGCAACCACTGATGTCAAGCTCGGTATCGCCCACATTTAAATGCAGCTTAAACACAAGGAGAGGCTGTATATCAGCACTTTCCGCATACTTTTCAAGCCATTCGGTATAGGCTTCCCCATTTAACTCTACATCTAAAACCGGATCTGTATTCTTTTGAATTATTCCCTTACTTTTCGCATTTCCGCTTAAAGTCACAGACATTGCAATCGCATCATTGCTCCAGGTATAATCGCTTTGGGCGTTGGAGCCGTTTACAGTAAACCCACTTGTAAAGGTAATTGCCGGAAGGATCAAAGCATAAACCGTTGAAAAAACAACTATGGACGCCAACACTGACAAAATAATTTGACGTCGCTTGCGTTTCTTGTGCTTCAGCTTACACATTGCTGTCTGATCTATTAAATTTGATATTTCAACTGCCTCCTTTCGTGAGATACTCTATCATCATATGATCTTAAAAAACAATTGACATTCTATTCGCCGCATACGACACGAGCACCCTCAGAGGGTGCCGAAATCGTGAATCGGCCATATTCTGAAAACCACTTTGCCTACGATCTGATCGCTTGTAACGCATCCGACCGTCGTGCTTCGCGAATCTATCGATTCTTCTCTGTTGTCACCTAAAACAAACCACCTGTCAGCAGGAACCTGATACGGAAACTCTATATCGCACTTTCCCAAAGACTTTTCTGAAACATACGGCTCATCAAGCGGCTTTTCGTTTACATAAACCGTACCGTCTTCGGTAATATTCACCCAGTCCGCAGGACCTGCGATGCATCTTTTGATGAGCAGCTTGTTGCCCTGATAAAATGCCACAAGATCCCCTGTGTGCAGATCGGTGCTTTTCACAGATAATACGATCTGTCCGTCCTGCAACGTGGGGGACATTGAGATACCCGAAATCTGCAAAATGGGCATTACCAATGTAACAACGAGAACAGCAAGTGCTGCAACAACGGTCAGAATTCCCACCGTACTGCGCAATACCGCCTGGTAGCGCCTTTTGTATCTGATGTTTTTTCTCGCTTGCGCAACCTGCTCCATGGAGGGAATCTCAACGGTCTTGTTTTTTCTGTCATGCTGTTGCATAAGCTGCCTCCTCTCGGTGGGTAAATTCCGATTTTAATCTGTGAGATCTTCTTTATTTTAAAGATCTTCGAAACGGTTTCTTTATATGCAAGATCATCGCTTGCTTTTCTTTTTCCTGCCTTTGCCTCTTGCATGATTTGCTCTGTCTTTATCAGCATAAGCGCATCGGCTTTCTGCCTTTGCTTCCTGTATGATCTGCTCTGCCTTTATAAGTGCATCGGCAATGATGACCTGCGCATCCTTTTCGGCACGCTCAATCAGCTGTGCTGCCTGTGCAGCATACTGATCTGCCGCCGCCTGTGCAGCTTCAAAAAAGCCGTTTACAGCCAGCGCAGCTTCGGCAATCGAGCCGGCATTTTCTATTTTCAATTCCTTTGACGCAAGCTTTTGTTCAAGCTCCTCATTTCTGTCCCGCAGTTCCTTTTCATTCTTTTGCAGTTCAAAAATAATGTCAAGCAGATCGGATTTACTGAGTCTTTTAAATTCCTTATCGGTCATGATCGTATACCTCCCCCTTCCGCATTTTCAAAGCAACCTTTTGCAACTATTTGCCAAGGCGTTGCAACCAAAGGGCGTACTTTCATCGATATCTATCGATAAGACTTCAAAAAACATTTATAATACGGGTTTGTTATTTTAACACAAAAACGTCAAAATGTCAAGAATTTATTTCCAGAAAAAATAAAAAAATTCAAAAAAAATTCAAATTTCTTTTAGAAAATTCTGCGTTGTAAATATATATGGCCAAAAAAGTGAAAAAATAATGAAAATAATTTATAAATATTTATAAATATATTGAAACAAATGACCCCCGAAGCCCGTTAACGGAGACATAGACAGAATGGATAGGCTTCAGGAGCGGGTTCACTCAATACGTCTGCTTCTCTTTAAACAACTGAATGAGACTTTTTCTGCCGGCGCCTGTTCATACAATTCTCCCGTACGATTTTGCGAAAATGTTCAGTATCACACATTTATTTTCATTTGGTTATTGCATCTGGTGTTAGCTATGAGTATAATAATGAGCATGGTATTATATTGTCAAATATAATATTATACAGAAAATATACGGAAAATTCTCTGATTAGTCAAGGAGGCTGAATGAATACAAATACACGAAAGGGCATAGCTTTCGCCATTGTTGCGGCGGCATTATACGCAATCAATTCCCCGTTTTCAAATATATTACTTAACTATATGCCGTCAACCCTGATGGCGGGTTTCTTATACATAGGCGCCGGCGTTGGAATGATAGCTATTGCTTTTATACGGCGAATACGAAAAACAACTGAACCGGAAACACGGCTCACAAAAAACGAGCTTCCATACACTGTTGCAATGATCCTGCTCGACATTGCTGCACCGATCTGTCTGCTGATCGGCCTACGATCCACCACTGCGGCAAACGCTTCGTTGCTCAATAATTTTGAGATCGTCGCAACAGCAATCATAGCCTTAATGGTTTTCAAAGAAAAGATCAGCTCCCGTCTCTGGCTCGGTATAGCATTCGTAACACTGTCCTGTGCGGTACTGTCTTTTGAAGATATTACAAGTCTGCAATTCTCTTATGGCTCACTGTTCATTCTGCTTGCAGGTCTGTGCTGGGGCTTTGAAAACAACTGCACAAGGAAAATTTCATCAAAAGACCCTATGCAAATTGTACTGCTGAAAGGCGTATTTTCCGGTCTCGGATCGGTCATCATCGGACTTGTTATCGGTGAGCGCATTACAGCACTTTGGAGTGTATTTGCCGTTCTCGGCGTCGGGCTTGTTGCTTACGGTCTGAGTATTTTCTTTTATGTGTATGCACAGCGTATACTCGGAGCGGCAAGAACAAGTGCATATTATGCTATTGCACCGTTCATCGGGACATTGCTCTCGCTGATTATTTTCGCAGGTGTGCCGACGTACACATATTTTATCGGTCTTGCACTGATGGCAATCGGTGCCTGGGCTTGTGCAAGCGATAAACCGCTGTTTTCCGGAAAAAAGAGCAGGAGATCACGAAGTGACACATAAAAAAGACGTTTTTTCAATATGAAAAGATATGGTGAAAGAAACATATGCAACAATCGCTCTTTATACGTGGGCAAAAGAGGTCTGTACAGACGAACTTTTGATGGCGGATATTATATTCTTTGTCAAACATACACCGAAATGGTGCCATCGTGCCTTATCCGATTCAGATAATTCTTTTACACGGGAAGAACGTTATAAGATTTGCGTAAAACGCATAAATGAATTGCTTTGAAAATATATGACAAATCCGAACCCTTTGCCTATTAGCTTAGGGTTCGGATTTTTACTGTTTGGTACTCCCGAGGAAATCGTAAATTCAATTGATACACTTATTGTTCTATTCCTTTCTGAAAATATCCAACATATGCGCAGTTGCGCCAACCATATCTTTGCGCTCACAGATGCAAAGATGATACTTCATATACATCCCGAAAGTTTTCTCATCCATTTCATCAACTGCGTTGCCAATAAAGCGTGTCAACATATCGGTTCCTACATAGTGCAGTCTTTCGGTGTTGAAGTGGCTCATCAACTCGTTGACATCCTCCTGCCTGTAAAGTGCAAACACTTCTTTCGGTGTCGAACTGAGCTTGAATGTTTCATAGTCGATCAGATCATTGTGCTCTCCTCCTTTAAAACCACTGCGAAGAAAGCCATAGTGGTATACTGTAGTATCGTTATTGCAATATGCCGCAAATACAATACCGCCTTTCTTGGTTACACGAATTGCCTCACTCATAGCGGCAAGCTTATCCTCATCGGTATACAGGTGATACATAGGTCCAAGAAGGAGCGTGATGTCATAACGGTCAGTAGCAATATTCTGAAGGTTTACAGCATCGCCTTGCTGAACCGTAACGGTTTCTCCGGCCTTCGTATTTGCCTTGAAGACATCAATATTGCAATCCATGAGCTCCACTGCATCTACATTATACCCATTCTGTGCGAAATAGTGTGAATATCTACCTGTGCCGGCACCGATCTCAAGGATACGCATACCGGGTTTCAGATACTTCTCTACATAATGGATCGTGGTCAAAAACTCGACCATACCACGCTTGGGAGTCAGACGAGCATCTTCATTGTGTGTGGTGTAATAGTTTGTGAGTGCTTCCATTCTTTCCATGATTCTACCTCCAAGAAATAAAAAAACAGTGCAAATCGAAACTCCTTCGACCTGCACCGTCATTATCCTAATATCTTATAATCCAACAAAAGACTATACTGAAATTTGGGTACGACAACACAAGCCCGACGAATACCAATAACGAGTATCATCATCGTGCATAGTGATAGCAATATTAAGAGCAAAGATATTAACTGTCATTGCCGTACTCCTTTCAGAAAATTTGGAACAGTGTATCATAAATTTATGCCTTTGTCAATACACAAACAAGAAAATTCAAAAAGATTCTGTAGTATTACAATAGATATGAAACTTAAAAAGATATGGAAAAAGTAAATGAGTTCTGTTAATTCAAATGTCTGCTCTTACAGATCATATCACTTTGTTGTTTTCTGTTTTTTCAAAAAAATTTTTCTATGATATGCTCAACGCCGTTTATTATTTGCATTTTCGCTTGCTTTAAAATTGTAGATCGGCTTGATAATACGATCTATTGTTACGGTCGAAAAAATGTTTTTAATAATTTCATTCATAGTTGCTTTATTGTTATAAATCCCATCCCGTCCGACATTCGGAGCGCTTATTAACTGTTTTCTGTTATATCAGAATTATAGGAGATAGTCTACTATATTTATAGTATATCATTCCAAAATACATATATCTATTCTGATAACTCTATTATTATTTTCGCCATTTCTTCGGGAGATTCATAAAAACCTCGTTTGATCCATTCATCGAGCAACCCAAAAAGTCCGTAGCTGTAAAACCGGCTTTTATAGCACTCAATCGCATTTGCACCGCACTGTGCAACCATGATGCTGTAAAAGGCATCATAAACCGTGGATTGCAAATTTTTTTCGTAGATCAAGCTAAGCAATTCCCGGATACTGTAATTAAAATCAAAAAAGGTATGCGCATTATTGATCGTATATCTCCTGCGTTCGTCTAAGTTATGTTCCTCTGCCCATCTTTCCCAAAGCCGAACCAATTTGAAAGTTATCACTTCATTTTTATTTGAAAAGTTCCTGAAATAGGTTGTTCTTCCGACACATGCGGTTTCCACGATTTCAGGAACACTTATTTTTTCAATCGGTTTTGTTTTCATCAATTTGATCAGTGCATCTGCAATACACTCTTTCAAAAATTCTGTTGTTTTCGCATTTCCACCCATTTTGGTTGTCACTCCTGTATAAAAGGTACTTTTTTCGTCATTCGTACCGATTCGATTTTGACCACTTGTTTTTTCAACAAATGCATGATATAATATTCGCAAATGGTACTATCATATCTTTTTAAGTATAACATACCGTTTATAAAAAGTCAAGAGCAAGGTGAGAAAATGATAAAAGCAGTTTTATTTGATCTGGATGGAACTCTTCTTCCTATGGATCAGGAAAAATTTACAAAAGGGTATTTTGAACTTCTCACAGAAAGCATGTCAGTTCACGGATATGATGCCGGGCAGCTTATGAATGCAGTTTGTAATGGCATCACCGCAATGGTGACGAATGACGGCACCCAAAGTAATGAAGAAGCCTTCTGGCAGAAATTCGCTGAAATTTGCGGCGAAAAGGCACTTGCGGATCAACAGCACTTTCATGCGTTTTATGAGAAGGAATTTCAGAGAGCGGAAGATTTTTGCGACTGTGAGCCGAAAGCGACAGAAACTGTAAAGCAGATAAGAAATATGGGACTAAGGGTAGCTCTCGCAACGAATCCTGTCTTTCCCCGTATTGCCGTTGAAAGCCGTATCCGCTGGGCGGGGTTAGAGGTTTCGAACTTTGAATACATCACCACTTATGAAAATTCACGATACTGCAAGCCAAACCCGGAGTACTATAATGAAATCCTCAAAAAGCTACATTTACAGCCGAACGAATGCCTTATGGTTGGCAACGATGTGACTGAGGACATGGCGGCGCGGACGGTAGGGATGGAGGTATTTCTTCTGACCGATTGCCTGATCAACAAAGAACGAGAGGATATCAACCAATATCCAAGAGGCAGTTTTGAGCAGCTAACGGATTATATAGAACGGACATTGAAAACAAAAATTTGATTGTTTGATGGAGAGGTGAAATTTATGAAAAGTGGAAAAGTATTCTTTTGTTCAATGTATGTAGTATTGATTGGAATTGGATTACTACAGTTTTTTGAGTTACCCAAAACCATTAATTATATTTTAGGCATAATAGCAATATGCTTTGGTATTATTGGATGTATTGCAAAATTTATAAAAAATAGTGATAGCACATCGAATAGTAATTCAAAAAACGAATGCAATGACAAATATTAATTTGAATGGGAGATGAATGTTATGAAAAAGGTATTAAAAATTATCGGAATTATCGCACTTGTGATGGTGATTCTTGGTATCGCTCTTGTTGCCTGGCTTGTTATTACATTCCTGCACGATTCCAAAATACAAGAGCAGGATCAACTCCTGATGGTAAAATCCGACGAGGAACTGCTGGGTGAGCACATTTACATAAAGCGTGACGGCAAGGGTGATGTGGACGTAAATTATTATTTCGGCGACGGTGAATCTTTACCGCTTGTGATCAATCTTCACGGCGGCGCATTTATTGCCGGAGACGCCGACACGCTGGACACACAAAGCGACAGAATATCAAAGAGCTGGGGAGTCAATGTGGCGGCGGTCAATTACTCTCTCTTGAAGAACGGCATTGAGCGGGAATATGTCATCGAAGAAATAACAGATACCGTCCGCTATTTTATTGAAAATAAGGACGCCTACCATGTCGATCCCGATAACATCTTCATTATGGGGTATTCGGCAGGCGGATTTTATGCTGCGGCATCGACGCTGGAGCTGTGTCAATCAGGTGTACCTGTTAAGGGACAGATTCTCTGTTATGCTTTTATAAACGGCGTGGATGAAGCATATGTCACCCTGACCGAGCAGGAAAAAGCAGCAATGGCGCCGGCCTTGTTTGTAGTCGCAAAGGGCGATCCCCTTGGTGAAGGCTCGCTTGCATATGAAAAGCTACTGCACAACGCCGGCGTTCTGACGGATACCGTGATATATAACGGAGTGAAGCATGGCTTTATCGAGGAAAACAATCCCGAATACGAAAAGCTGCATGATAAAAACAAGGCGAGCAAATCCGAAGAAGCAGAAAAGGTGGCCAGAGAAGCAGAAGACTATATCGGGAAGTGGATAAAGAGCATAAATGATTGATTACATAAACATCAGAATAAATTTATAAGTAAAATGGAGGGCAATCAAAATATTATGAAAAAGGTATTAATAATTATCGGAATCGTATTTTTAGTTATTGTTTTTTCAATTATTGGACTTTTGCTGTTTGCAGCTTCCAGACCGTCAGTGCCCCAAAATTATACAGAAAAAGTAAAAACAGGCGGAGACATTGAAAAGAAGTATCTGCAAATCGGTAAGTATAAAGTTTCTTATATGGAAAAAGTAGCTTTGCAAAGCTACAAAAAATATGAGATTTGGTATCCCGACGAAATAAAAAGCAGTAATAAAAAGTATCCTGTAGTCGTATTCGCCAACGGAACGGGGGTGAAAGCCTCAAAGTATAAAGCACTTTTTGAACATTTGGCTTCTTGGGGATTTATATGCATCGGAACAGAGGATGAATATGCATGGAATGGCTTTTCTGCCGAGATGTGCATCAGAATATTGTTGAAGCTGAATGATAACGAAACGGTTGAAGGTTATG
>CAZXAU010000011.1:0-78544 GCA_964638675.1 uncultured Lachnospiraceae bacterium | reverse complement strand
GAACGGATTATTGATATTGCAGAGAAATATGGTTACCGTTCCCCGACTGCATTTAACAGGGCGTTTCAGTCTTTTCACGGGATAGCTCCCTCTTCGGTTAAATCCGAGGGCGTATCCGTGAAATCTTTTTCTCCCATTGTGTTCAGAATTGCTGTAAAAGGGGCGACAGAAATGAATTACAGAATTGAGACCAAAGAAGCATTCCGCATTATCGGCATATCTGCACCGCTTGATAAGGAAATCGAAAAAAATTTTATGGTCGTACCGAAAATGTGGCAGGATGCCGCTGTAAACAGAACAATAGAAAAATTGGCAGGGATGATGGATATGCCGCCAATCGGACTTTTGGGTGTGAGTTCATGCAATGATGAAGAACAGTGGAAATATTTTATTGCCGTTTCAAGTACAAAGGCAAGTGATGAGTTTGAAGAATATATCGTGCCTGCATCTACCTGGGCAATCTTTTCCGGAAGCGGTACAAACCGATCAATACAGGAATTGGAGCAGCGTATCATCACAGAGTGGCTTCCGACCTCCGGATATGAATATGACAACGCACCAGATGTTGAGGTTTATTTAAATCCCGACCCGCAGAACGCTCAATTTGAGGTATGGATACCTGTAGTAAAGAAAAAGGCTTAACGGAGGGATCTATGGACGAGAAGTTTAATATGTTTATGGAAACGGTAGACGGGCGTTTCCGCAGTTTTGTAGATCAGATCAACGAATATCTGACAGAAAACGGCTGTAAGTGTGAAATAAAACTGCAAAAGAGCGGATATGTGGTGTCATATGTGTTAAAAGACAGCAAAAGGACTTTAGCTACATTTGTATCACGAAAAACCGGAATGAAGCTCCGCATTTATCCCGAGCATTTAGAGGAATATCAGAATTTTCTTGATACACTCCCCGAAAATGTAAAAAACGAGATCAAGAAAGCGTCTGTCTGCAAACGGCTTGTCAATCCCGATGACTGTAATCCGAAATGCGTAATGGGATATACCTTTGCGTTGGATGGTGAGCAGTACCGGAAATGCCGTTACATGGCGTTTCAGCCGACATTGAGTGAGGAAAACAATCCATATATAAAGCAGTTTTTGGAAAAAGAATTGTGCTCATGTGCTGATTAAAATCTACTGTACGAAATTAAGCAAGAAAGTTTGATCGATGCAAAGACACGAATAACTACAGCAAACAAAACCGAACTGTTTTCGATTCTCGAAACAGTTCGGTTTTGTTTTTTTGGTGAAGTAGACTGTTCTTAAAATAAACACTCAAAGCTTCGGGAAACACATGGAAAAACCGAAAAAGATGATGCTGAATTCAATGCAAATAAATTGCAACATTTATTTTTTAAAACAAAGCTTTATAATCCTCACAATCACGGAGCGGTGCAAAAATTTCTTCTTCGGCACAACTCTTGACCTCATCTGTCGCTGTCCAATCCTCTTTTCTGTTGTCTCTATGGTTGATTGTATATCCGGCAAGCAACGGACAGGTATATCGCTCTATGCCTGTTTTATCCATTTCATCGAACGCTACGGCATACTTTTTAGCCTCTGATAAAGCGTTTACCGCCCCATTGGGCTTACCGTTACGCATAGCGATTCTTGCACGTTCTATATAATTTAAGCTCAATGTAATATTAAAATGCTGAAAATTTCCATCGGTAATCACTGCTCTGATAACCGCTTCTTCGGCATCCAGTGCTTCCTCGCACGGTTTATTAGGAAATGCACGGAGAGTCCAAAAAGAATTGCACAATTTCAGCAGGGCTTTCATCATGATTTTTTTGCACTGCATATCCAGTTCATCTCCGCGCAAACACTGTACGAGCAGATCATCCCTACATGATTCCGCTTCCTCAGGATACATTTCGGCATATTTTTTTGCTTTGTCATAGCAATTCATGCTTTTGTAAGTATGCATAAGACCGACTATTGCATGATTACGAAGCTCTGTATCCTCACAGTTATCCAAAACCATTTCATAATGCCGTACGGAACTGTCAAGAAGCTCTTTTTCAGTGTCCGTCCCGCAATATTTCATGCTGTACCCGACATACCATTCGTTGCTTGCCAGCCAATAAAGATACCGATAATCACCCGGATATTCTGCGACTGCCTGACGGGATATTTCCAGATCTTCCTCATGATCTTTCTTCCAGAACTGAAAATATTCCGAATCAAAATAGGCTTTTCGTTCATCGGTTTCCGCCGGCTTCATACCGAGAAGTTCGTCTGTGGAAACATGAAGTACTCTTGCCAGCGGCACGATCAATGCAAGATCGGGCATCGTAGTACCGCACTCCCATTTTGAGACAGATTGATAGGTTACACCGAGAAGATCCGCCAACTTTTCCTGCGTCATATCGTTCTTTTTTCGTAATTCTTTGATTCTAAGACCAATATTTTTCATGTTGATACCTCACTTTCTAATAGTAAGCTGAGCTCTGCTTCCGGATATAGTATATCACACACAATCGCAATGTACAATAACTTTGTTTTTTAGTCAAACTCGCCTGACAGGCGAGTTTGCATGGCGGTGTGAATTTTATAAAAAACATCCTGCAAATGACCTGAAATTGATTTCTATTATATAGTCGAAGCAAAACAACAAAAGATTCAACAGATATAGATATTATGGCATGTTTTAAGAAAAAAGCAATTTTTCTGCATTCCCGACGCTTCCGGAAAAAACGAGAGAATTATTTCAGTATACAAATATTTGTAATTGTTTTATACCCAAGGTCGGTAGAGTTGAAAGCTCCGCTCTTATTCTCTGTAGGAGTATCGGGAGTTTGCGTATCATCAACAGGCAATGCACCTTTTTCAAGGGCGGCATTGGTTACAAATTTGAATGCATACCGATATAGCTCTTCACTTTCATATTCAGATAAAATGCAAGTAACGACACAGTTATTTATAATGAATCCGTGTGTACTCTGTAATCCCCCATCGCTTATTCCGATCAGGCGATCGCCCTTGAATATACCGAACATAAACACCGAATGCCCGGTATTACCCAATACGTCTCTTTGATACAGTTCATGCTTCAAATACTTCAGTCTCGGAGAATTGCTCCCCCGATCGGGATATTTTTCAGAAAAGAATTTCGCAACAAGGTCGATATCATCATATCTGATCAAGTTCATGGAAATATCTTCAACCGTAGAGATCACATACGGTTCTCCTGTATAGACATTGCTTTGGCGGCGCCTGATATCAGCAATATTAATTCCCCGTTTCAGGAATTCATACTTGATAACCTCGTCGGATTCTAAGGTGTATATAACCATATCAAAACGTTCGTCCGAAAATATCTTTTTATATTCGGCAATTTTATCCCAATTATCGCAAATGATCTCACCCTCAAATCTGTTATCCCATTCGGTGAACCAAACAAAACCGTCCTTGAAGTCCTCGCCGTTATAAAATGCAACACCGCCGTTGACACGAAAACATACTGCAACATATCCGTAACGAAGCGCGTCTGTTTCCAATAAATAATCAATTACCTCGTCGCTGTCTGCAATTTGAAAATCTTTGAACTCATGCAAAAGTCTTGCACCGACCGTATCGTTGTAGAAATCACCGTAATATAACTCAACCTTTTCATACTTCTTTCGGTACTCGTTCGGTGAAATACCGTATTGATTTTTAAAAGCTCTTGAAAAGCTTTCATGTGCTTCATATCCGCAATCAAGAGCAATATCGAGGATGTCATTATTTGTGCCTCTCAAAAGATGAGCAGCTTTTTTCAGTCTGCTGAAACGGACATACTCCATAATATTAAAACCGGTATGCGCAAAGAAAATACGGTTGAAATAATCGGTAGAAAAGCCTGCATAGGTTGCAATGTCATCAATGGTGATATCACTTTTCTTGTTTTCTGTTTTTATATAGTTTAAAGCTTTTGTAATAAGCTCACTGTTTTCCATTGAATAGCCTCCTCATTTTAATTTCAACCGTTCAGCTGTATGTTTGTGATTGCATTATATCATGGAGCTTTTAATTTGTCTTGACAGAAAATGCTGACTTTAATATTATTTTCGCTTTTCCCCTATAACACGAAGGATTATAGCAAAAAAACAAACCCGAACTATTTTCAATTCACGAAATAGTTCGGATTTGTTACTTATTGGTGAACCGGAGGGGAGTCGAACCCCTGTCCGAAAAACCGTCAACAGAACTTTCTCCGGGCGCAGACGGTATACATTTATTTCCCCTCGTCGCTGCCTGCCGTCAGGCTTCGCTTTGGGTATCGTTTTTATCCTTGACTGCTATAAACGAAAACTGACAGTTCAAGTGCACCACTCTGTGACGCCACATCCCCTGCCGTGGTACTCAGGGGCGTGACGGGTCGCCTCGCAAGGCGGCGGCGCCGCTTACGCGGCCATTCTAACTTCTTTGTTAGCGTTTATTATTTAATTGGAATTTTTGAAGAGTTTTTCCAAACTCTGCCCGCTTATCCTGCCTTCAATTCCCCGTCGAAACCTTTACCGGCCCATGATCCTGCACAATCGGCAGGAGGATGAATGAACGCAGTCATTCTATTATTTTTTTACGTTTTGACTTATATTCCGCACGATCGGTACAAAAGACTTAAAAATCCTTCCTTGATTTTTCATACCTTTCGATATCACGCAGTGCACTTTCCTTTGCTGCACTTTCACGTTTATCGTACAGCTTTTTACCCTTACAAAGACCGATCTCGAGCTTTACTCTCGAACCGGTAAAATAGAGCGAGAGCGGAATTATCGAATATCCCTGTCTGCCCACGAGCGAATGCAATCTGAGTATCTCTCTTTTGTGCATAAGCAGTCTCTTTTTTCTCATCGGATCTTTATTGTAGATATTGCCGTATTCGTAAGGACTTATTCTCACGCCGTGTGCGATGAGCTCTCCTTTTTCTACAGAGCAGAAAGAATCCTTCAAATTGACGGCGCCGTTGCGTACCGACTTGACCTCTGTTCCGAACAATTCAATTCCTGCTTCAAAGACTTCCTCGACAAAATAGTCATGATAAGCCTTTCTATTGTTCGCAACTATCTTCTTTCCTTTCTTCTCCATAATTTTTTTCCATTTCTTTCGGCTGATTTTAATTTTCTATTATTATCTGATAAAGTGTTGTTGTCTGACTGTCATATATTCCGATTATGCAATATTTACAGCTTGAAAGCTCACCGCCGGTGACACGCTTTATACTTCCGCCGTTTTCATTAATCTCGGCTATAGTATAGTAGCCCTGCTTGATAGTATTAAGGTCAAATGAATCTGTGACGCCGTTATTGACAAGCATGGATGCAACTCCATTCGGGAAAGGATATTCTTTCCAGTTCTCTGAAGCCTTCAATTCATTTTCAAATGATTCTGCATTTTCGCCCTTGAACTGAACAGAATTCATTTCGTATGATGTGCAGATCTTGCCCTCTTCGGCACAGATCAATTTGATATCATTATCTGTAAATTGTCCCGTTTTTATATCGAGTGTTTTTTCGATCTCATCACTTGCTGATTCAAAATCAATTCCGTATCTCTCATATTTTTTTCCAGAGCATGAGACGAAAAGCATAAATATCAACGTCAATATGAGAAAAGATACTGTCGATCCTTTTTTTTTCATTTCATCACCTTACCTTACACATATTATATCATTGATCTCCGACTTTGTCAAGCATATAATATCGCATTTATACCGAAATTTCACTGTTTTTCAGCATTTTTCTGTCTTCCTGAAGCTTATAAAGCTCATAATACTTTCCTTTTTTCTCAATCAACGTATCATGATTTCCCTGTTCGATCACTTCACCGTGAGAAAGCACTATTATATTATCAGCCTTTTTCACGGTTGAAAGACGGTGTGCAACAATAATAAGTGTGCCTATTTTCATCATTTTTTCGAGCGAATCCTGTATAAGCATTTCAGTTTCGGTATCGATATTTGCGGTGGCTTCATCGAGTATCATTACATCGGGATGATGCACTATCATTCTTGCAAATGAAAGAAGCTGTCTTTCTCCTGCCGAGAAATTGTTTCCTCTTTCTCCGACTTCTTCATCAAGTCCCTTGGGAAGCTTATTTATCAATTTATCGGCATTTACATATTTGCACGCCGACAGTATTTTCTCATCGCTGACGCCTTCTTTATGAAGAAGTATATTGCTTCTGACAGTACCCGAAAACAGAAAAACATCCTGCAACATCTGACCGAAGTGCGAACGCAAAGACGATATCTTTATTTCCCTGATATCCCGTCCGTCAATGAGTATCTGACCCTTTTGTATCTCATAATTGCGACAGATCAGCGAAAGGATAGTTGATTTTCCCGAGCCTGTTGAACCGACAAACGCAACTGTCTGACCTGCATTAATTTTAAATGATACATTTTTCAGCACCCATTCGCCCTCGTTATATGCAAACCAAACATTTCTGAATTCTATATCGCCCTTTATCTCATCGACATCGACCGCTCCCTCGGTATCGACAACATCGCTTTTGAGGTCAAAGAGCGTAAATATCTTTTCCGCCGATGCATATGCCGATTGAAGCCAGTTAAACTGTTCTGCAAGATTCTGTATCGGATTGAAAAATTTTGAAATGAACATATAGAACGAGACGATCACGCCGCCGGTAATAGACTGTCCCAGAATCTTATATCCGTCAAGATATCCCTTTCCGCCCAACCAGAACAGACACAAAATGCTCGACATATACAGCATATAGACTGTCGGACGGAAAATACCGTTGACAAACATCTGTCCGTCCTTCGATTTTCTCAGCTGATCGTTTTTATTAAGGAACTCTTTGTTTTTGGCACTCTCCCTGTTAAAAACCTGAATAGTTTTCATACCAGAGAGGTTTTCCGACAAAAATGTATTGATAGCCGTTGTTTTATTTTTGACCTGTCTGTACGCCCTTCTTGCAAACTTACGGAATATCACCGTAAAGAGGATAATGAAAGGAACAAAGCAGAGGATCATGAGAGAGAGCATATAGTTAAGGCAGAGCATTGCCGTAAATACGCCGATTATGACAAAGCAATTCTTTATCAGATGTACGATGACATTAGTAAACATCATTGAAATTGCGTTGGTATCGTTCGTCTCTCTTGTAACAAGCGTTCCTATCGGTATTTTCGACAGCTGACCGTGGGAAAGAGATTCAATATGCTCAAAAAGCTCCTGCCTTATATTCGACAGTATTTTCTGACCCGTCTTTTGCAGTATTATTGACTGCAGATATGTAGCACAAAGAGATACAATAAGGATCGATGCATACACGCATACCTTGATTATCAGATCCTTCAGCTCGAAATCGCCCTTGATCATTTCTTCTATATCTCCGACCAATAATGGAGATATGATATCATATGAGATCGATACGATCATTATTGCAAGCACTGCCACAAAATTGAGTGCATACGGCTTCGCATAACGCCATAAGCGTCTTGTGATTTCAGAATCGCTCATATTACGTTCAAAGCCGAGTGCTTCTTTTTTATTTTTGATAAGCGAATATGCAACAATAAATCCGATTGAAACGGCTCCGATTATCGCTCCTACTATAATTAAAGGATTGACTTTCATTATGAAACACTCTCCTTGTTGCTTTCATCGAGGCGTTGCAGCATAACCTCTTTGCGGTAGCCCTCACACCTTTTGAACAGCTCATCATGACTGCCGCAATCTATGATAGCTCCGTTTTCCATATATATTACCTTATCCATCTTTTCAACGCTTGAAACACGGTGTGCTATAAGAATGGTGGTCTTTCCGACTCTTTCTTTACGTAAATTCTCCAAGATCTTCTTTTCGGTCTTGACATCGACCGCTGAAACCGAATCGTCAAGGATGAGAATTTCGGCGTTTTTTGCCAGTGCTCTGGCTATTGAGATTCTCTGCTTCTGTCCACCCGAAAGCGTGACTCCACGCTCTCCGAGTACCGTTTCGTATTTATCCGAAAAATCTTCTATATTGCTGTCAACATCCGACAGCTCACATACTCTTCTTACCTCATCGTGATCTATATCATCTGCGGCAAAAAGTATATTATTTTCAATTGTATCGCTGAAAAGAAAATTATCCTGCGGAACATATGCAATATGTGCACGGAGTGAGGATATTGTCAGACTGTTTACATCTCTTCCGTCGATAAACAGTTTTCCGTCATCGACATTGTGTATTCTTACAAGAAGATCGGCAATAGTGGTCTTGCCTGAACCCGTTCCGCCTATAATGCCTACATTTTCACCTGCATTTATCTTGAGATTTATGTTCTTGAGAACATCGCAATCTCTTCCTTCATATCTGAAATTCAACTCTCTGAATTCGATATCTCCATACACCTGTTCAATATCGACGGCACCCTCTTTATCGGTAACATCAGGTACTTCATCAAGAAGCGCACCTATACGTGAAAGAGATGCATTTCCCCGTGAGGTTTTTTCGACAAGCTCGCTGACTGCCATCACCGGCCATATTACGGCATTGAAATATGCGATGAATTCGACAAGCTCACCGCCGTTGAACACACCCTCATGGGCAAGATATCCGCCGTATCCGAGTATAATACATACGACCGATTCGACAAAAAGGCTGACCGAAACGTTGAAGCCGACCGAAAGCTTTGTATAATCGACATTTGCCTTTTCATTCTTTTTATTCAGAAGAGAAAACGCCGCAAGCTCTTTTCCCTCTTTTACAAAGGCCTTTATAACCGAAATTCCCGAAAAACTGTCATGCGAAAAATCTGACAGATCGGAATATGCCTGTTGCCGCAGATCCCATTTGATTTTCATATAATGTCCTAGAATAATGGCTCCTATAAGCAGGAATACCATTGGAATCATTGAGCAAAGGGTCAGAGTCAGGTTCATTCTTGCCATTTTACTTATCGCTAAAATACCGAGAAAGAGAGAATCGGCTGTCATCAGGACGCCGAATGCAACACAATCCTGTACTGTCTCGAGATCGTTCGTGAAAAGCGACATAAGATTGCCGACCTTGTTTTTGTGATAGTAGTGCTGTGACAGATCCTTACACCTGTCAAACATTTCAGCTCTCATATTTGCTTCCACACGATAGGAAGTTCCTATAAAGCTTATTCTCCACAGGAATCTTCCGATCGCAAGGGCAATGATAATCCATATCATCGGCATGCATATATGGTCGAGAAGAAAAGCCGTATCAAAAACAAACACTTCTTCCCCGATTTTTACAACTCCGTTGTTTATTCCGTTTATCAGCATTCTGTACAGCTCGGGTGTTATGAGCTGAATATAATCTACCGCAATCAGCGTTGCTATGCCGAATAAAAGTGGAAGTGCGTATTTAATATAATATTTGTTTATATATTTTCCGAGTAACATAAATTATCCTGCGTTATACAAAGGCATCTCTGCCTGTTTTGACATATTAGAGAAGCGGAATTCCCGCCTTAGCACACTCTTCAACAGTTTTTGAATCCCATATACTCGACTGCACCTCTCCTATATGAGCACATCCGAGAAGGAGCATACACAGTCTTGACTGACCGATACCGCCTCCGATTGTAAGCGGAAGCTCTCCTGCCAGAAGTGCCTTATGGAAGGGCAGTTCTCTCCTGTTGTCACATCCGGCAATTGTCAGCTGACTGTCGAGCGATTTTTCATCAACTCTTATTCCCATAGAGGACAGCTCATATGCCCTGCCGAGCACATCGTTCCAGACCATTATATCTCCGTTAAGCTGCCAGTCATCGTAGTCGGGAGCACGTCCGTCATGCGGCTTTCCGCTCTTCAGTTTTCCGCCTATCTGCATTATAAATGCAGTCTTATGCTCTTTGAGGTATGCGTCCTCTCTTCCGTGTGAGTCAAGCTCGGGGTACATATCCTCAAGCTCCTGTGTTGTCACAAACGACACTTCACGGCATATCTGCGTCGAAAGCTGAGGATATCTGACCTTCAGTCTCTCATTTGTTGCACATATTGCTCCAACTATTGCTCTGACTATCATCTTGAGATAATCTGTATTTCTGTTTTCACGAAGAATGATCTTCTCCCAGTCCCACTGGTCAACGTATACCGAATGGAGGTTGTCCAGCTCTTCATCACGTCTTATGGCGTTCATATCGGTATATAGTCCCGTTCCGACCGTGAAATGATAATTTGCAAGTGCCTGACGCTTCCACTTTGCAAGCGAGTGGACAACCTGTGCGCTCTCGCCTACTGCCGGAACATCAAACGATACAGGACGTTCATAACCGTTGAGGTTGTCGTTCAATCCTGAGCTTTCCGTTACGAAAAGCGGAGCGGAAACACGCTTGAGGTTGAGTGCCGATGAAAATTCCTGCTGGAATGTCTCTTTTATGTATGCAATTGCTCTTTGCGTATCATACGCATCAAGTGACGGTTTATAACCCGCCGGTATGTAAACTTTGTTCATTGTAGTACTCCTTGTTTAATATTAGATTTTGTTTAGCAATCGGGGTAATTTTCTGTAGAAAATTTCCCCCGTCCCCCTCAAAGACTTTATTGAAGGGGATGGGTAGAGGGCTTCTCCTGAATACAGTTTAAACCGTAACTGCTTGAACTGTATCCGGCATGTGTGGCCCTTCCCCCACACGGTCTTTTTAGATTTCGTTAAGTTAGTTGGCGTTTATTTTTATTACGCATCCTTTTTCGGGGTCATATTCAATTATTTCACCGATTGCAGGTGCTGTTATGTATCCTTCATACGGATTCTTGACGCTGTCTATGCTTGAAAGTATTGTAGCTTTCACGCTCGAGCGTTCAAAAGCTAAATCTGTTGCCTCCATTGTACAATTTTCAAGAACAAGATTCTTGCAATAGCAGAAAGGCTGTGTGCCGTAGATCTTACAATTGACAAGGCGAAGATTTTCGGAATACCACGCCAGGTATTCTCCCTTAAGCTCGCAGTCATAACAGGTTACATTTTTTGTATGCCAGAATGCATCCTTTGTATCAAAGCTGCAATTTCGAAAAACAGCATTTTCGTCGTACTGAAAGGAATACTTCCCTTTCATTCTTACGTTATCAAATCTGATGTTCTTCGAACGCATCATGAAATACTCACTGACTGCACTTGAATCGGCAATGCTGATATTATCGACCGACCATCCAAACTCGGGTGATATGATATCGCAACCGCTTATCGTAACATCCGAACACTCCCTGAATGCCTTGATTCCGTGCATTTTTGTATTTTTAACTGTTACATTCTCAGAATACCAGAGCGCCGCACGGCACTTTTCTGTCATCTCGCAATTCTCTATAACAAGATTATCGACATGCCAGAAAGGATAACGAAGGTTGCAAAAGGTATTTCTGACAGTGACATTTTTTGATTCCTTGACCGCACTTTCGCCGTCCGCAGGTCCGTCAAAGCTGCAAGAATCAAGAATCAGTCCGTTTGAGTCGTAAAATGCACGCTCTTCATCATGTGTTTCGTTTGAAACAATTTTTTCTGTGTTAATACTCATTTTTCCTCCAATTCCTCTTTTCTTCTTCTGAGTTTTCGCAAAATTGTATCGGTGTATAAATGTATAAATATAATTATAAATAAAAAATACCACCAATATTTTTGAATATTACAACTATTTTTTTCTCAAGTCAATAGTTTTTGATATTTTTTACATTTTATTAACAATTCAACCTTAAAAAGGAGCTTCGGACAGAAGCTCCTTTTAAATTTATGACAATATCTTCATAAAACGCCGTCACAAGTAAGGGCTATTGACAATTGACTTAATAAACTGATTTTCAGCTATCAATATGCTTTACTTCTTAATTATTCGAGATTTTCACCGACATCTGTTCTTTTAATTTTTTGAGATGTGGTCTTCTCAAATTCCTTACTTCTTATTCTTACTGTGATAATATTTTTATATCCCGGAAGTCTCTTGTTAAGCTTATCGATCTCATTTCTGAGGAGTTCCTTTCTCGCATCCTTGTCAAGATCTGCAACGCTCTCCTCGTTCATGAAAATTTCAGCTCCGAGAGAAATTTCCTCGCCTGCTTCATTTCTGTTGGCAAATACGACAACTTCCGAAACGTATTTGATTGATTTGATATATTCCTCGATCTCTTCGGGATAGACATTCTTTCCGTTGTGAAGAACGATGAGATTCTTTTTTCTTCCCGTGATATAAAGCTGACCCTTTGAATTCATTCTTCCGTAATCTCCGGTGTGGAACCAGCCTTCCTCATCGAATACAGCATTTGTCGCTTCTTCGTTTTTATAATAGCCCTTCATAACCGAGTCGCCTCTTACGCAGATCTCCCCCTCACCGTTTTCGTTAGGGTCATCAATGCGGCATTCAAGGCATGGCGTAATAACACCTACCGAATTATAATCGTTGAAATACTCTCTGTTTACCGAGATCAGGGGT
The DNA here is from genome assembly GCA_964638675.1 of uncultured Lachnospiraceae bacterium. Classification (GTDB taxonomy): domain Bacteria; phylum Bacillota; class Clostridia; order Oscillospirales; family CAG-272; genus SIG714. Next base: position 66,155 of record CAZXAU010000011.1, on the reverse strand, counting down.
GAACATTCTGTAATACCGTACCCGTTGACAAGGGTTATACCGATTGAGTCGAAGAATTCGGCAAGCTCCGCTCTTATTGGAGCTCCGCCAGATACGATCTTCTTCAGATTTCCTCCGAAAACGTCGGTGATCGCCTTGAAAAATGTTTTTCTTCTGTCAATTCCGACCTTACGGAGTGCATTGCTAAGCTTGATAGCCTTCCTCAGATCGTCTGCCTTACCCTGCTCTTCAACAGTTTTCCATATTCTCTTATAGAAATTCTCGACAAAAAGCGGAACAAGGAATATATAATCGGGCTTATATGTTTTAAGGTTAAGTGCGACCGTGCGAAGATTTTCGTTTATACATACGGTCGAATGACTGTGCATTGAAACTATAAGGTCACATGAGGACTCATATGTGTGATGATATGGCAAAACAGAAAGACCACGCTCGTAGACACGGCATATACGCATTCCGTAATTTATACCGTAAACAAGATTGTGCTGTGTTATCATTACGCCCTTTGATGTTCCGGTGGTTCCCGATGTGTATACTATCGATTTGACCTTACTGTCATCCTCTTCCGGAATCAGATAGTCGTTGTATCCGTCTTTCAGTAGCTTTTTTCCGCGGTAGATCATACCTTCAAGTGAGAGGAACTCTCCCTCTTCATCCGACATTTCTTTATTGACATTCACAAAGTATTTTACATTCGGCATTTGAGCACGGTTTTTCCGTACATTCTCCTCAAATTTTCCCGAATAAAAGAGTATCTTTGTTTCGCTGTCATTTGCAATATGCACGATCTCGTCGAACGGAAGTCCGCTGTCTATCGGAACAAAAACATTTTTTCCCGCAAGCACCGTAAAAAACACGCATATCCACTCATACGAATTTTCTCCGCACATTGCAACATGCTCCTCGCCAATTCCGAGTGCACAGATCGCACTGCCGAGTGCTTTTGTCGTAGCATTGAACTTGTCAAATGTCACGCTTTCTATAATACCGTCTTTGCGGAACATATATGCGGTCTTGTTTCCTGCCTGTGCCGCCGCCATGTCCAACATCTGTCTGAAGTTATCAAACTTCTGCACCTCATGCAGTGCATAGTTTTTGTTTGCCATACTTAATTACCTCTTGAATTTATATTTTTATCGATGGCAGCAATATCCAGTATCCGAATTCTTTGATCATTCCGTCATCGTATAGCATTGTTTTTTCCGTTCTCTGTGTCTTATTGCCAGATCGGCTCGTCATTATCGGATGCAGCATCAGCGTCTTTAGTCTCTTTATCGCCGTCTGTATTGTTTTCCGTATTGTTTTCTGTACCGTCTTTTATTTCGCTTTCTTTATCGCTCTCTTTTTCGATTTCCTGTTCTGTTTTCTCATCGGTGGCCACAGGATTCTGATCTTCAGGTCCCGCTGACAGTTTTTCAGATACCTTACGGCGTATTCTCTTTTGTCCCTTTCCTTCGCCGATCAAAAGTCCGCATGAAAGGAAAATTGCACAGGCAAATACGCAGATGAGGAGTATTGTATTGCGTGTATGCGAATTATTCAGATTCGTGTTTTCGCCGCCGGGGAGCGTTGTGTTCGGCGATTCGGTTATAATTCCGGATATTCCTGCGGTATCACCGACAACATATCCCGAAAATTCTCCGTTGCCCTTGGCTATTGCAATCAACGAATGCCCCTTGTCCCCTTCACTGAGAATATAACTGTCTGAAATTGCGACCTCTTTTCCGTCCCTGTACCAATAGATATCATATGTCACATTCTGCAGTTCTGAATAGAACATGGCTTTTATGACGGTAACTCCCTCATCGGTAGTATCTATCTGCATTCTCAGATACCCGTCGATCAGGGTCTTATTGCCGACTTCAGGAATATTTCCGTTGAACTGCGACATCACAATCACAATTACCTTATATTCACTGCTCGTTGTATCTTCAGCCACACAATTGATTTTGAATTCATTATATCCGACTTCGAGTGCTCCCGATTCGGCGCTGACCGACCTTGCGAATGCATTCATCGCTTCTGCATCGATATCTATATTTCTCGTCTCAAAAGGAAGATATACTATATATTCGTAAATATCCGGTGAAAAAGTGGGGGACAGCTTGCCCTCTGACAGTGTGATCGAAGAAAGTCTCGAATCGTTTGAGTAGGGCTGATCGTGAGAATGATTTCTCTTTACACTTATTGTATATTCGCTCTGCTCTCCGCTCTCGGAAGTTACCCTGATAACGACTGTATTGTATCCGACTTCAAGACTGTTTCCTATTATTTCAAATGTTGCCCTCTCGCTTGTCGGCTCTACTGTCAGCTCAAGCTCGGTTATTTCATACTCAACTCCGAGAAGAATACTGTAATCTCTTACATCGGGAGAAAAGGCAGGAGTCAGTGACGCACCGCTGACAAGCAATCTGCTGAGCGTTGAATCATCCGATATCGGGGGATCGCACTCTTTCTTATATTCGGCATCGGGGATATTTATGTCAATTTCAAGATTACTTGCCAAAACATTACAAACTGAAATGCCGCAGATGTCACCTTCTGAGAGTGTATCATTTATCTCAAAAACCAACTCAAAAAGCTCTCCCCCGGTAAAATCCGAATTTCTGTTCGAAATATCATTGCTGAACGACAGGAATTCTCCGCCCGGTAAAAGCTCAAATGTCCAACCGTCCTGCAACGATTTTGAAGAAATAAGCTTCATATCCGATGAGTTGTATACTATCTTTCCCTGAAATCCGCAACACTGCGTTCCCGAAATCGAATATACGACCGTGAATCTTTCACCTGAGCGCAGATATTCTTCTCCTTCTATTGAAGAAGTTATTTCACCGTCTGCAAAAGAAGAAATCAACAGTATTGATAATATCGCAAATACTATGCAAAGCAGAAACGTTCTTTTCATTAATAAATATACTCCGTTCCGTTTTTTTCTCATTCTTATTTTTTATTATCCTGAATATTCTGAATGCGTCATTCACTGTTATCCGACGTCAGCCCGTCTGCAGTTTCATCTGTATTGGGCGGAGCAGTCGGAAGCGCCGTTGGCTCTGTCGTCGGTTCTGCTGTCGGCCCAACAGTCAGTTCGGCAGTAACTCCTGGTGTCGGCTCTGGTGTCGGCTCTGGCGTTGGTTCGGGCGTTGGTTCGGGCAATTCATCTGGAAGGACTGTGATCGTCAGTGTATCGGTGACCTGGCTATAGACCGTTGTCACTCTTACGGTTGCCGTACCGGGTGACAGTGCCTTGACCTTTCCGTTGGAAACCGAAACTATTTCTTCTCCGCCCTCGTCAACCGTCCAGACATATTGGAGTGATGATGTATATGTGTACTCAGGCTCGTAGCTTGTTTTGAGCGTGAGAGTATCGCCGATATTCATCTGTAACGTTTCAGGCGGTATTATATGAACTGCCGTTTCTCTCTGGACGATACCGAGATCTATAGTTGCCGAAATGCTGCCATCTGCAACACTCACAGCTGTGATCGTTGAATATCCGTCTCCGCCTTTTGAAACATTGTATGTTGCCGTTATCAGACCGGAAGCCGAATCTATTGTCGCAACTCTTGAATTACCGACTATCCAATACACATCCTGACATGCACCCTCGGGGTATACCTTTGCTTCAAGCTGATAGGACTTTCCTGTATCAAGTATAAGACGTTTTCCACCTCTCGGTGCCGTAATCTCGATTCTTTTGGGCATCACGTCATCAGTAGGTCCTACGGTCGGAGTGCCGCTGATCGGGGGGGTTACTGTAATGTCGGGACCGGATGTAGTGTCAGGTGTCACTGTCGGCTTGCTTTTTCCGTTTACCGTTACCGAGCAGTAGGCAACCGTAGCACCCGCTTTTGCAATTATCACGGTATTCCCTTCTCCTACGCCTTCAACGCGTCCTCTGTATGTAACACTTGCGATCTCAGTATCACCCGAAGTGAACAGGACATCTCCGGGGGCAACATCCCCCAAAAGAGCAAATGTGAGATTAAAATGCTCTCCGATCTCTATTTCTCTCGAGCTTACATTGAGAATGATCTCTGATTTCGGGATATTAAAAGCATCGTCAGTGTCCGTCGGATCTGTCGAAGTATCAAATGGGACTGTCAGACGGTTGTTGACAGAAATTTCTGTTCCGAAGCATCCAATAAGATTCAATATTAAAATCAGGATCAACAACAAAGACGATAAAAGCGACAGTGTTCTCTTCACACAGCTCATCATTATACCGTTTCTTCTCATGCCATTTTCCCCCTTATTGAATCTCAGGCTCTGCCAACGCATTGCCGCCCTATTGCCCATAAGTTACAGACACTCTTACAAATACTGATTATAATATATTTTTTCGATTCTGTCAATAGCAGTTTTTTAAGGATTCTTAAATTATTTCCATAGAAAATCAGGAAAACAGTGTAGACAACCGCAAAATCGGTCTGTATCTGACACTCAAAATAATTTGTTTCGCAATTTTTAACAATTTATTTTTTATTGTCATGAGCTGTTTGCCATATCAAGATTGATCCTTCTATCATTTTTATAATGAGCCGGTTAATATTCGGTTAATATTAGAATGATAGTATACTATATGTTGAAACATACCATAAGAATCGCATACAAACAGATGCGGCTTTGCGTGGACAGTAATTTTTATTAATACGGAGAGAAAATCACTATGGAAGAAAAAAATGCACCCTGGCTGAAATTCTACGGAAATATCCCGGCACATATTGACTATCCCGATCTCACAATGTACGAATATATCGAAAAAACAGCCAATGAAAATCCGGATAATAATGTTTTTGAGTTTTACGGAAAATATACAAGCTATAAAACATTTCTTGAAAAAATCGATGCCATTGCAAGATCGCTGACAGCCATCGGTATAAGAAAGGGCGACAGAGTGACTATAGCAATGCCGAATACACCGCAGGCGATATGCACTCTTTACGCACTGAATAAGATAGGTGCGATTGCCAATACAGTTCACCCTCTTTCTGCTCCTACAGAAATTGCTTTTTACCTCAATTTCTCTCACAGTAAGGCAATCCTGATCCTCGATCGATTCTATTATAAGGTCTGCGAGATCAGGGATCAGCTCGAAAATGACACCACAGTGATCGTCGCAAGAATACAGGATGAGCTTCCTCCGATAAAGAAGCTTCTCTTCCCCATCGTACAGAAAAACAAGAACCCAGTACCTAAAGACGGGCTTCACATCGAATGGAACGATTTTCTTAAAAACGGCAGATCGACAGAGCTTCCCAAAAATATAAAAATGACGGCTGATGAATGCGCTGCAATTCTCTACAGCGGCGGCACAACAGGCACGACAAAAGGAATCGCACTTTCATCGAGAAACTTCAATGCACTCGGACTTCAGACTGCGGCGGCAAGCGGATATGACAGTATCAAAGGCATGACAATGCTCTCTGTTATGCCGATCTTCCACGGCTTCGGTCTCGGCATCGGAATTCACACCGCAATAATGGGCGGCTGTATGTGTCATGTCGTTCCGCAGTTCAGCGTCAAGGAATATGCCGCTATACTCACAAAGAAAAAGCCCAACTTCATTCCAGGCGTTCCTACCCTCTTTGAAGCACTTCTGCGTGCACCCAAGCTTGAAAATGCAGATCTGTCCTTCCTACGTGGCGTTTTCTCGGGCGGAGACTCACTCTCGATCGAGCTTAAAACAAAGGTCGACAAATTCCTGAAAGAGCACAATGCACCAGTTCAGATAAGAGAGGGATACGGCACAACAGAATGTGTCACCGCCTCCTGTCTCACTCCGAAGGATGATTACAGAGTCGGAAGCATAGGTATTCCATTCCCTGATACATATTATACAATAGTCAGACCGGGAACAAACGAGGTTCTTTCGGCAAACGAAGAAGGCGAGATCTGCCTGCGCGGACCTTCTGTCATGATAGGATATGTAGACAACCCGGAGGAGACCGCACAGACACTCCGTACACACGATGACGGTTACAAGTGGCTCCACACAGGCGACCTCGGAAAAATGGACGAAGACGGATTTGTATATTTCAAGCAGCGTATCAAGAGAATGATAATAACCTCGGGCTACAATGTATACCCTTCACAGCTTGAGAACATTATAGACGGACATGAAAAGGTTCTCATCAGCTGCGTTATCGGCGTAAAAGACCCGTATAAGATGCAAAAGGTCAAGGCGTTCGTAGTCCCCGCTCCCGGTGTTACCCCGAGTGACGAGCTCAAAAAGGAGATCCTTGATTACTGCAAAAAGCATATCGCAAAATACGCAATGCCGTATGACATAGAATTCCGTGAGGAACTGCCGAAAACTCTTGTCGGAAAAGTAGCATACAGAGTACTTGAAGAAGAGGAAGCGGCAAGAGAAGCGGCTGAAAAAGAAAAGGCTCAGGCATAAAAAAGATAAAAATACCGTACAGCATGATAGCAGAATACCGATCTACATATACTGTACGGTTTTTATTATTATTCGGAATAATTATCACATAGCAGTGAAGACACATCCCGATATCCGATTCAGAGCTTAAAATATTTTTCCGCTTTGGAGAAGACAGAGGCTCTGTCCGTATATTTTGTTATCATCCTGTCGAAAAATCCGATCATACTGCCGCCGGTGAGCGCCATTATCAAGGTTCCGACTCCGACGCCGTGAAGCTCTCCGAAAAATGACAAAGTCATTATCAGAGCAAGCGCAAAATATGACAGGTCAAAAATTGTCTTAAATTTACCCAATTTCAGGTTGAAGTGATTTGTAATTCCGCTGACAAAGAAATCGACCATCTGCGGAAGAATGTAGGTGTGGAATGATAGGGCGACCGAAAATGTCGTCAATATGCATCCGACAACAAAAAGCAGTATTCTCAAAGCAAGCGGAATGCTCTCATAAGAAATTATTTCGGGATTGAAGATCGGTATGACACTTCCGAAAAGATCGAGTACAAAGCCGTAAATTATGCTCGTAAAAAATGCCGATACATATTGAAAACGAATTTTTTTCACAAGAATGCAGAAACTGATGAGAAGGATTCCCTGAATTATGTATTCACTGACCCCGAATGACAAAAAAGATATCTTTTCGCTCAGGATAAATGCAGGAGCAACGATCATCGACATACCGAAATTCGCCGCCTTTGTCATGCAAACCGCAAGGGCAAGCAATATGATGCTGAGCAGGTAGTTGACCTCGCTGTAAGTCTTTACTTTTTTACTTTCTTTCATAATATTGTATTTCCTTTTTTACTTTTGCCGTAGTATTATACACCTCTTACGGAATAAAATCAATCAACATTTTATGAACAAACAAAAAACGCCTCTTATCGGGCGGTTTTAAATCAGGTTTAAGCCTTGACATTAATCTAAGATCGATGTATAATATTTGAAACATAAAAAATATAATTTGAGTTAAGGAGCAGGAAATGTATATTGAAGAATACGGAAATGATAACATGCCCGCTGTTGTCATGCTTCACGGAGCATTTTTCGCAGACTCGTTCGGAAAACAGTATTCACTTGCCGACAATTATCATCTCATAATTCCACATATCAAGGGATTCGGCAGGGCGGCAAATGAAATTTTTACCGCCGATGAAGCTATTGGTGAACTGAAAGAAGCAATAAGAAAATATGCCCCCGTGAAGCTTGTCGGTTTTTCGCTCGGTGCTCAGCTTGCATTCAGGCTGGTCTCGGAGTATCCTGAGCTGTTTGAATCTGCCGTAATAGTCAGCCCCTGGCTCATGAATAAAGATAATATTCCGGACAAGATCATAAAAGGCAATCTGAAAATGCTGTCAATACTGAAAAACAGATTTATTTGCAGGATCATATCACTTGCAACAAAAATGCCGAAGGATAAAGCAAATGAACTGACCGTATCTATGAAGACTATCTCGGAAAAAAGTGTTATAAATTGCGTTGATAACAAAATATCGTTTGAAACACAGCCGGAATATGCAAATATAAAGCTCCCCATTCTCGCCATGGCAGGCAGCAAAGAGAGCGATGATATATTAAACAGCGTAAAAACTATGGAAAGGCTTAACAAAAATTGCAAATGCGAAATAATCGACAAAGCAAAGCACAACATTCCGACCGCATTTTCAATTCCGTTCAATCAGAGGCTGATCGATTTTTTCGGCAACACATAACACCAAGAATCGATATCACACGAGGAAATATGACCGAAAAAAACGGTATATGAATATTGTAAGTAAATTTTACTTATCACTTTTTACTTATCTTCTGCTATCCATTCGCTCATTATTCGCTCGACCGTTTTCCTGTCGTAAAGCATGTTCACAATGTCGAGCAGTGCCGATGCCGATATGTTTTCGGGAAGTGAAAGCCTTTGACAAAGATATCTTCTTTTATCCTTACTGCACTGACCGCCGGAAAGACCCATTTCGTAAAAGTCACCCTTTGTCAGTGCATTTGCCACAACAGAGAAATCGCCCGAATCCTGAAAATAGGGTTCAAAAAGCCGTATAAGGCAATCACGTGTCATTCCCTCAAGTCCGAGAGTTCCTGCTTTTGAACCCTCTTTTTTTCTTTTTTCCTTTCCCTTTACATCCGGGATATATACATGATACAGTCTTTCCTGTCTGATTATGCCTTTGAAATAATTCCGTATGACCAGCCCTGCACCGTCCGAATCGCTCGCTATAATGAGCGGAGTGACCTCTGACAGCGAGATAAACATCTTCTTTTTTTCTTCGTTCGAGAATATGCCGAACCCGTCGGTCGTTATTATCCTTGCATCAAAAATCGAAGAAAGCTTGATCTTATCATATTTTCCTTCAACGATCACTGGATATTTCAGGCTTATTTTTTGCTCACCGCTCATCTCCTGCACACCTCAAAGATCAGATTCTGTAATACGCTGTATGAATTCAACGGAGTTGATTTGATCTTCAGATCGGCATCATGGCATTTTTCGACTAGCTGTGCAAGCCCCTTTGAACCGATTTCCGCACTTGCAGTCATATACAGACCGACACGGTACTCATGGAGCGATAACTCACGCGATATATCGCCCTTCAGGTATCCTGCATCGGCAAGCACTCTTACCGAATACATATTGCTCACAGCCGAGGCTATTTCCGAAAAGATGATCTCCGGCCGTTCCTTTCTTCTTTCCATTGCCTTGAAAAGCTCAAGCGCCCTTATATAGTTACCGTTCGTAACAGCATTGGAAAAATCAAAGTTTCCCTCATCGCCGAGTGCTGATGCAACCGAATAAATGATATCGTTGTTCAATCTCTGAATTCCCGATGCTTTCATATAACATATAAGCTTTTCACATTCGGACGCAAGTGCGAACATATCGCATGAGCAATATTTCAGAATCGCCCCCGAACATTCGGCATCACATATCAGACCTTCTCTTGTGAAACGCTTTATTATCCATGCATTCAGCTTTGCAGGAGTCTGCTTTTCAAACGAGACAACATTCGTATGCTTTGACAGTTTCTTGAATGAAGCAGAGGGATTTTTTGCACTTCCGACATCAAAATCGTCAGATAGAGAAATGATGACAACGGCATCGTCATTATCTTTCAGCGATTCAAGAAATCCGTTCAGCTCTTCTTCCCTGTCGGCAAGCTGTTTTGTAAGATATCTGACTTCAATTATCTTTTTTCCCGAAAAAAAGCCGTAGCTCTCGCTTGCCGCACGAAGGCTGTCAAACCAATCATCCGGGGCGTCCGCACATGATATTCTGACAATATCCATGTCCGGGTCGCTCGTCTCACCGAGGAGTGATTTCTCGGCAAGGGCAAACGCCGCATTTTTCATATATTCTTCAACGCCGTAAAACAGATATCCACCGTGAAGCTCTCTTTTACACAGATTTGCAAACTCGGTCGCAGTCATATTTATGACCATAGCTTTCGCATTGCGAAAGCATCCTTTCTTTCGGAATTGGGGCTCCGCTCCGGTGGCGAAAGCCACAAAACGCTGTTTGAAAGATTTATCTTTCAGACTTTGCCTTTCCTTAATCGGGTATTCTATCCCGATTTCTTATCATATTAACGCCTTCAGACTGATGCTTATATCGGTCTTTTCGCTTTGCGAATAAATTATCTTATATTTGAATTCGGCACCGCATGTAGTGAGACTTCTTTCAAAATCGCTGATTCCGAATTTAAGTGCTGACGAATTACCGAGAGAAATTTTCATCTCTCCGCATCCCGAATTACACTCACAGCATACATTCACATCGCCCTTTTCATTCATTCGGAAAAAGTCGTTTCTTGTCTTTGAAAAAACAAGAAAGCAGTTTGTATTACGCTCGAAATCAAAATATGATATCCTGACAAAATCTCCGTTTTGCTCATATTTTCCTTCAAAGCGTTTTTCGCTTTTCTCCTCGCTGCCGTCAAAGTAAAGCGATGAATTAATTATTATAGTCATATTACTTAAGCCTTGCAAGCATCGAAACAAGAAGTTTTCTCGCCCTCTCAAGCGAGTGAAGATCAAGCCTTTCATCAGGTGTGTGAATATCATGCATCTGCGGACCTATGGCTATTGCATCGCCGCCGCCCATTTTTTCGAGAATTATTCCGCACTCAAGCCCTGCATGTATCGCTTCAACCTTCGGCTCAATTCCGAAAAGCTCGCTATAGCATTCCTTATACAGCTTCTGGAGTTCTGTATCGTATACGAACGCCCAGCCCGGGCAACGGTCAAGCACTTCAAACTTCATTCCGAGGAGCTTCGCCAGCCTGCTCATTCTTATCAGTATGTTATCTGTCATGGCTTCAACGCTTGAACGTGCATATGCGAAAAAACTGAAAATATTATCGCTCTGAGCGATAACACCGAGATTGGAGGACGATTCCACAAGTTCCTTTTTGGACTGTGACATTGAGATCACTCCGTTAGGGACAAGAGAAAGCAGTGAAATGATCTTCGATGTGTCCTTGAATGTAAGCATTTTCTCTTTTTTGCCTACACTGTTTATGTGCACCTTGAATCCGCTGTCCTTTTCATTGACCTCTCTTGAAATCTTTTCTGCCGCTTTAAGCAGGATCTCGGTCGCTTTTTCCCTGTCAAGAGTTGAAATTACAGCCTCACACTCTCTCGGAATGGCATTTCGCTTATTTCCTCCGCTGAGTGAGACAAGATTAAACTCCTGTTTGTCATAAAGCTCGGCAAGCAGTCTTCCCATCAGGATATTTGCGTTCATTGCGCCCGAATTTATCTCAGTTCCAGAGTGACCTCCGCCAAGTCCGAGAATATTTATCCTGAGTGCCTTATTTTCAAATCTGACACACTCGCTCTCCAATGTAAAGCATACATTCATTGAGCCTGCGCAGGAAGCCACGGCAATTCCCTCCTCCTCTGTATCGAGATTGATTATCTTTCTTGCCGTCAAATGCGAGTAATCAAAGAGTTCCGCACCGCCGAGTCCTGTTTCCTCCTGAACGGTAAACAGACACTCGAGTGCCGGGTGTGCGACATCATCGGATGACAATATATCAAGCATGAGTGCAACGGCAACACCGTCATCTGCGCCGAGCGTCGTACCGTCAGCACTCAGCCATCCGTCCTTTTCGACAAGCTTAAGCGGTTCTGTCATAAAATCGTGAACCGTCGATGCGTTTTTTTCACACACTATGTCGGTATGCCCCTGGAGCATGACAGGCTCTGCCTTTTCCATTCCATTTGTCGCATCCTTGAAGATCGCAACATTATTCACGCTATCCCTGAAATAACGCAGAGAATGAGCCCTCGCAAATTCGCACAGATAATCGGCAATACCGCTCTCATTTCCCGAACCTCTCGGGATGCGGCTGATGTCCTCAAAATAGTGAAAGAGCTTCTGCGGTTCATATGAATTCAGTATATATTCCATAGTATTCATCCTTTAATCCGTTTATATAATTGATCCTTTCGGTTGATATATAATATTGAAATATCGTCAATAATTTCTTGTGTTCTTAACTACAAGTCCCACAAAAAATGATACAATTCCGTATCTGAGAAAATAGTAAAGAGAATAGAGTATATTGCCATGCTCGGTTGGAATTATGCTGTACGCCGTGAATGCGACCCAGAGTCCTCCGAAAATCACCATAATGAGGTTTCCGATTATATAGTTATTTGTAATTTCAACGCAAAGAAAGCCGTATATCAGCGAAAAAGCAAACAATGCAAAAATTATAACAAACTGCCAAAAATCTCCGGCTTTTTCGTTCCTGAAAAAAGGAACAGACATAAGTGAGAAAAAGAGGATATTCAGCAGAGTGATTATTGAGTATCTGATATATATTTTCTTATTTCGCAGTGACTCAAAAAATTTTTTCATTTGCGTATACCTCATTTGTTAACTTTTCGCAGTGCGGCCTCGCTGCCGTTATAGTTTTTTATTATTTTCCCGTAAAGGCATGAACCATCAAAGATCGATGTCCAATGCGGATGATTGACAGTTGTTTCGATAAATAATTCGTCTGATCTGAGATCGGGGCAGACCACTCCGAGATATGAGATCAATTCGCTTTCATTATATTCCCTGTTCATTAAAATTTCAAGAGGTTTTCGGCTCATCATCTCAACAAGTCTCGCAAGTGAGACAACACGTTGCTTAACAAGGTAGGTATATGATGCAGGAAATGCAGTTATAAAGCCCGAATTTCCGAATTCACTGCCCGGTGCACCTTCACCCGTTCTCATCAGCGGAACAGGAATGTTATCCGAGCTGATACAATCGATCGTGCCGTCTGCTATTCCTCCGAGAACAGCATCCTTATCCTTTTCGCTCCGCAAGGGCGGTAAAAGCTTTGACTTTGAACCCTTCAGAATTATATCACGGGAATCATATGCAAAATACTGCGGTGCCGTTGAACAGGTTATATTCACCCCATCTTTTTTTGCATTCTCTATTGCTTTAACAGATGATGCCAGACTGACACAGGGTATGTGGATCCGGCATGATGTCTCTTTAGATATAAGAATTGCCCTGTCTACGGCAAGACTTTCGGCAATATCGGGAATTCTCGCAAGATTTTTAAGGGCAGGTGCACTCTTGCCGACCGTTCCGCCGTACAGAAGCGAATGATCACACGGCTGTACGATCAGAAGCATACCTCTTTTCGCAATGATTTCAGCCGCAGTAAACAGAAGCTGTGTCGGTGTGCCTGGTTCCTCACAAAACGCCCTGCAACCCATGCCGATCAGAGTGTCGAAATCAACGAGAGTTCCCATCACAAAGCTATCAATGACCGACGACGCGATAATCGGAATGACTCTTGAATATCTTGATATATTGCTCACATAATCGGGATATGTATGACCGTTGTTTGAATGTGACGACCTTCCGAGCGTACATATACATCCGTAGCCGCCGTTATAGGCACTCATGATCTCGGATTTTGCTCTTGAGGTATTGTCAAATATATCGCCTATACTGCACCTTATATCGCAAAATGCAGGGATCAGACAATTGCCCTTCATGTCTATTATATTAGTTCCGTCCGAACATTTTGAAATCGGAATATTGCTGTCTATAATTACAGCATTCTGATCGTTATCATCCGAAATGAGAAGGTCTTTTCTGTTGAGCCTTCCGGTTTCGGGATCTATCAGCTCGGAATTTCTAAAAAGATATTTCATTCTACTTTCCTTATTTATCGGATTTTAAGACTCTTTCAGAATTTCCAAAAGAAAAGAAGTAACTTTGTCTATTCTGAAACCTTTTTTTCTGTCGGTCAGAATTACTCTCACTCCGTCCTTCTCTATTTTTTTTCGCAGAGAGTTTATATAAACATTTACGACATTTGAGCCCTCTCTTGCTTTTTTGAACACGCCGTAAAATATCTCATCTTTCTTTACAGCTTCGGGCGATCTTGCGACAAGCATTTCGAGAATCTTTTTCTCACATCCCGTAAGCTTCGGAATATCTGCCGTGACCGTATCGCATCCACGCTCTGCACTACGGATATAATTGTGTCTTTGTATGCCGTCAAGCATTTCTTCAAGCTCGTATATATGGAAGGGCAATGCAATATCACATTCTTTGTCGTGCGAAAGTGTTATGATCTTTGCATTTTCACTTACAATATCGGATCCGACATCAGCAGTGTCTGTATCTACTACATAGAAATCGTATCCCGGGATGTAACGGTCCGAAATATCAGGATAAATTCCGTCTTCCTCAAGCTCATATTTTGTTCCCTTGAGAAAAAATTGGTTTTTCGATATTATCAGTAAATTCATGATATTCTCTTCTTTTTCTTTGTAAAAAATGCACTCGGTCGGGATCCTATTCCGAGTTTATCACACAGATCAGACAGCCGTGCCGACAGCATGACAAAAACAAAATATGAAGCACCTACATCAAGGGCATCGGAAAGCAAAGGAACAATAAGTGTTGACATCACGCCATTTATCGATGAAAAGGATATACCTGTCGATACCGAATCAATGATAAAAAAGGCAACCTTAATTACTACTGCACAGATAAATACCGTTCTGACAGCTTTTTTATAATTGCTCTCCTCACGCATTCTCAACACTTTCATAGGTTTTGAAAGCCTGAAAAGAGCATACGCACAAACATCAAGCAAAAGATAGACCAGAACCGTTATTCCCGAAAGTAGCAGGTTGATCTGAAGATTTGAAAAAAAGCCTGACATTGACATATCATGCCAACCTACAGCGATCAGAATATAGTCGACCGCAAATGAAGTCAGCAATGATACCGGTGCGTTCAGCATCACAATAAAAAATGAAAACAGTGGGGACCTGCCGTCAAATGACATGATAAGAGAGCCCATAATACATATTGCCGTCAGAAAAGAAAGATAATTAATGCAGTCCTTAACGATCGAGATCAACTGTGCCGCTATATATCCGATCCCCGAGCCGTGAACCGATGAAAAATACACTAATATCAATTCAATGCCGCCAATGATGAGCGCAGTAAAAAACGGTACAAAAACCGATAAAAGGAGCACGAGTTTATTGACTGCTCTTATATATTTTTTTTCTTCATCACATATAAATTTTTTCATTTTTCCTCCCAATCGGATATATCAGAAAAAATATTCAATGCTAAACAGCACCTCTCCCGAAAAGCGCACCTGCTGTAAATGCCGGGAAGATCAGCTGTAATACCTTACTACCGAGATGACCTTTCCGATGACACTGGTATCACAGGCATCAACAACGATCGGTTCCATCGTATCATTCTCGGGCTGAAGTCTGACCTTGTCTTTTTCCTTGAAATAGCGTTTTACGGTTGCCGAATCGTCTAAAAGTGCCGCAACAATATCACCGTTCGAGACATCTTCATATTGGGAAACTATGACAACATCTCCGTCCATTATGCCCGCCTTTATCATGCTCTCACCCTTTACTTTCAGTCCGAAGGCATTTGTAAGACCGTTGCTCCCGGCACGCTTGGGAAAATCTATATAAAACAACACTTCCTGTTTTGCATCGATCGGATTTCCTGCGGCGATCACTCCGAGAACCGGAATTGTCAGATGACCGGACGCTGCATCAGGAAAATCCTCATTGACGATGATCGAACGTGTTTTTCCGCTCTGCCTTTGAATATATTTTTTATCCTCGAGCCGCTGAAGATATATTTGCACACTTGCCGTGCTCTTAAAACCGAATTCACGTTGGATATCACGCACACTCGGCGAATTTCCGTCACTCTTTTTCACCTTACATATAAAGTCATATATCTTTTTTTCTGTAGCAGTCAGTGGCTGCATGTTTTTCTCGTCCCTTATCATTAATCCCCTCTACCTTGTAATATCAATTATTATATATCAATTATTGTCGTTTTTTTATAAAAATCAGTTGTAAAAATATACAGATACAGTATACCACAAAGCAATTTGTTTTTCAAGTCTTTTTCACAAAAAAGTCAAATTCTTTTGAACATGTGTTCGATTTTGCCATTATATACCGGTGATTGCTGAGTTATTTTGTATTTCAGTTTATTTCTGTGTATTTCAATATATCTCCTCAACGTACGCCCATGATTAGTCCCGAATATTTGAATGCCTTTACTTTTTCGTATATATTGACTTTTCGCTGAAAATATGATACTATAATGCAGTACGGCTGATAATGCCGGATCGGAGATAATAATGAATAAAAGTATAAACAAAGCTCAAGCAAGCGAAAGATGTGATATAAATAAAGCGAAAACAAGGATATGGGAACTTGATTTCATACGCGGGATCGCCATAATGGCAGTTGTTTTCATACATACCGTTTTCGATATAAATTATGTTTTCGACATACTCGAAGAAAAATTTTTGGCAGACAGTGCAATTTTCAACGCTGTCCAGAGCTACGGCGGTATTATATTCATCGTCTTATCGGGTATCTGCCTGACACTCGGAAGAAAAAGTATAAAACGGGGATTGATCGTACTTTCGGGTGGTTTTCTTGTCAGCTCCATCATGTATATTATGTATTTTATGAAGCTTTCCGACAGCAAGATCGATTTCGGCGTTCTTTCCTGCCTCGGACTTTGTATGCTATGTGCCACACCCCTTCTCAAATGCAACAAATTTTCAATACTTGCAATAGGTGTTTTATCTGTAGCATTGGGTATTTACATCTCTGCCCTGCATGTTGATTCAAACATCCTTGTATTTCTCGGCTTGAAAACAAAAGATTATATGGCACTTGATTATTTCCCTTTTATTCTGAATTTCGGATATTATCTTATCGGAATTTTCATCGGAAAGACGGTCTACAAAGACGGAAAGACGCTCATAAAATGTCTGAGTGACAAAACGCCCGTAATTAAGCAGGTCTGCTTTATCGGACGGAACACTCTCATTATATACATAATTCATCAACCGATCGTTTTCGGAATTCTTTGGTTGTTTTTCCCGCTCAAGTAATATTAAATAACAAACCGACAAGGGGCTGTCAGATTACGACAGCCCCTTTTCATATTCATATTAAAGCTTGCTTACATTGAGTGCACGGATCGAATTGAGTACGGCTATCACCATAACTCCGACATCGGCAAAGATCGCAAACCACATATTTGCAATTCCGAATGCTCCGAGAAGCAGGCTTAAAAATTTAATACCGAGAGCGAATATTATGTTTGTATACACAATCGAAATACACTTTCTCGAAATCTTGATAGCTTTTGATATTTTGAGCGGATCGTCATCCATAAGTACCACATCAGCCGCCTCTATTGCGGCATCCGAGCCGAGTGCACCCATAGCTATCCCGATATCAGATCTTGACAAAACCGGAGCATCATTGATTCCGTCACCGACAAAGGCAAGCTTTTCGTTTTTCGGCATATCACGAAGGAGCATTTCGACCTTTTCGACCTTGTCTGCCGGAAGAAGCTCTGAGTATACGCCGTCAAGAGAAAGCTGTGCGGCGACTTTTTCGGCAACCGATTTTGAATCGCCTGTCAGCATTATATTTTTTGTAACACCGGCAGATCTCAATGCATCGATCGCTCCGCGTGAATTCGGTTTTATAACATCCGAAACTATGATATATCCGGCATATTCACCGTCGATCGACATGTGTATTACAGTTCCTGCACAGCTGCAATCGGGAAGAACCACACCGAGTCGTTTCATCAGTTTTTTATTACCGACAGCTATTTTTACGCCGTCAACATCAGCACAAACACCGTTTCCGCCGATTTCGTTTATATCATTCAGCAGATCCCTGTTTATTTTTTTTCCGTATGCCTTCTGTATACTCATGGCAATCGGATGCGATGATGAGCTTTCGGCATATGCGGCATATTCAAGCATTTTCTGAGCTGAAATTCCGATATTATGAATTTCACTCACTTCAAAAGCTCCGAGCGTAAGTGTACCCGTCTTATCAAAAACAACCGTTTTGACCTTTGAGAGCGTTTCAAGATAATTTGAGCCCTTTATCAATATTCCCTCACGGCTTGCACCGCCGAGCCCCGCAAAAAAGCTGAGCGGGATCGAAATGACAAGCGCACACGGACAGCTTATCACAAGGAAGATCAAAGCCCTGTATATCCAGACACTGAACAGCGGTTCTGTTCCCAGTATAAGATATCTGAAAATCGGGGGTAAAAGTGCAAGGGCGAGAGCACTGCAACAAACGGCAGGAGTATAGATTCTTGAGAATTTGGAGATAAAAGCCTCCGATTTCGATTTTCTTGAGCTTGAATTCTCAACAAGTTCAAGTATTTTGGATACCGTAGAATCTCCGAATTCTTTTGTTGTCCTTATACGCAGAACGCCCGACAGATTGATACATCCGCTTATTACTTCATCGCCCCTATGTATATCCCTCGGAGCGCTTTCACCGGTAAGTGAGCTTGTATCGAGAGCAGAATCTCCGAGCTCAACAATTCCGTCTATCGGTATTTTTTCACCCGGCTGTACCACAATTATACTGCCGCACGCCACTTCGTACGGATCAACCCTCACTATATTTCCGTCCGTCTCAATATTCGCATAATCAGGGCGTATGTCCATGAGTGAAGCAATATTCCTGCGGCTCTTTCCGACAGCGTAGCTCTGAAAAAGCTCACCTGTCTGATAAAAAAGCATTACGGCAATAGCTTCATTATAATCTCCGCTTTTCTCATAGATCGCAAGACCGAATGCACCGATCGTTGCAACAGCCATCAGAAAGCTTTCATCAAATACCCTTCCCCTGATTATTCCGAGAAATGCATTTCTTATGATATCATAGCCAATAATACAGTATATTGCAAAAAAGGCAATAAATCTCGGAATTCCTATAGTCGGAATGATATTGAAAGCGATAAGGAGAGCAAACGATAATAATATACGAGTCAGCATTTTTTTCTGTTTTCTGTTCATATTATTCTCCCGATTTTAAATAAATAAGATTATTCAAAAAAAATTTCACAGTCGGGTTCTACTTTTCTGCAAGCTTTCAGAACATCCTTAATAACAGCCTTTTCATCGCTTCCCTCTTCAAATTCGACAATGATCTTCTGAGTCATGAAATTAACAACTGCGCTCTTGACTCCCTTTGTCTTATTTGCGGCAACCTCCATAAGGTTAGCACAGTTTGCACAGTCAACTTCCACTTTGTAAATCTTCTTCATATTCTTGTACCTCTTTTAATATTATCAAATTCAATTAAACAATTGCTTAATCGTTGTATTGTTATTATATCACAAAAAAATAATTTGTCAATAGTTTTTTTAAAATTTTTGATTTTTTATTTTTTAATTGCGGGAGGATTTTATTTCTGCGCATATTGAATAATATTGATGATGTCGGCTTTACAAATAAATTGTTAATAAAGAAAAGAATTTGCAAATTCGCTTGCTATATTATAATTTTTGTGCTATAATGAAGTGTATATATTTATCATATAATCAAAAAGGAGTCAATATGTTCCCTGAGATAAACGAACACGAATCGGTTTTGGAAAATAAAAAAGCTGAAAACCTTGAAAACGGTGAAGCGACCGAGAATAACAGCACGATAAATAATGAGCAGACCGACAACGATCCGCAAGAGGTAGTCGGAGAAGAAACAGAAAATAAAGAAGAAGCTACAGAACCCGAGATTATCGAAGAGCCTTTACAGCTCCATGAAAGCGAAGACGGTAATAAAGAGCAAAGCGATATCGGTGACGGCAAAAGCGAAGAAATGAGCAAGGGAGGATTTAACATAATTTTCGAAAATGCCAAAAGTGTCGAAAATGACGAAAATGACGAAAATGACGAAAATGACGAAAATGATCCCGACCTTTCAGCCTTCAAAAAAAAGAAAAAGGCAGAGAAAGAAAAAGAAAGCGAAGAGAGCGGCGGATTTCTCGGCGGACTCTTTGATATCGTTGAAATGGTTGCAATTTCGGTTGCAATCGTCATTATCCTCATAACATTTTTCGTAAGATATTCAAAGGTCGACGGCTCATCAATGACCTATACAATAAACGACAGCGACTGTGTTCTGGTGCAGATTATCGGATATAAGCCGACAAAGGGCGATATCGTTGTTCTCCAGGCTCCCGA
This sequence comes from uncultured Lachnospiraceae bacterium, assembly GCA_964638675.1. Taxonomy (GTDB): domain Bacteria; phylum Bacillota; class Clostridia; order Oscillospirales; family CAG-272; genus SIG714. Next base: position 46,168 of record CAZXAU010000011.1, on the reverse strand, counting down.
TTATGATCTTGCAAAACCGCTGATAAAAAGAGTTATCGCAACAGAGCACGACACCCTCGAGATCAACTTCCGAACATGGGAAGTCAAGGTAAACGGTGTAACGCTCGAGGAAGATTATGTGAGATACAACCCGTTCGGCGAAGAAGAGTACAATAGCACTTATCTTCAGGAAAATCCTGATGTGATGATGCACTTTGACAGAACGATCGAAGACATTCCGGGCGGCATGTTTGACCGTGAAACATATACCTTCAAAATAACCATTCCCACCGGAAAGATCTTTGTAATGGGAGATAACAGAAACAACTCGCACGACAGCCGAAGCTCAAATGTAGGTCTCGTCGACGAAAGATTTGTTGTCGGAAAAGCAGGAGTACGCATATATCCCTTCGAGGATTTCGGTATATTGGAATAATTTCAAAAAAGGAAGAAAAAAATGCCATCACAAACGATACAGTGGTTTCCTGGTCACATGGCGAAAACACGCAGACTGATTTCGGAAAATCTCAAAGAGGTTGATATAATAATTGAGCTTCGGGATGCACGCATACCTGTCAGTTCAAAGAATCCCGAAATTCTTAAATTGTGTCAGGGAAAGCCAATGCTTACATTAATGAATAAATCGGGACTTGCAGATCCGACCGTCAGTAAAAAATGGCTGGATTATGCCGCTGAAAAGGGCGAACACTATATATTTACAGATTGCAAGAGCGGTGCAGGCATCCAGAACATCATGCCTGAAATAAGAAAAATACTTTCGGATAAGCTCAAAAGATATGAAGAAAAAGGCATATCGGGAAAGAATGTAAAAGCCATGATCCTCGGCATACCAAATGTCGGAAAATCTTCTCTTATCAACCGACTCGGAAAAGGAAAAAAGGCAAAGGTTGAAAACCGACCGGGGGTAACGCTCACAAAGCAGTGGGTCTTTACTGATATAGGGCTTGACCTGATGGATATGCCTGGCGTACTTTGGCCGAAATTCGATGATAAAACGGTCGGAGAAAATCTCGCACTCACAGGAGCAATAAAGGATGCAATACTCGATACGACAGAGCTCTCGTGTATTCTTCTTGAAAGACTGCAAAGGATGTATCCCGATCTGCTCGTGAAAAGATTTTCACTCGGCGATATCGAATCCGTAAAGGAAATGCCTGCATACGACCTGTTTGAATGCATAGCAAGAAAGCGCGGAATGATCATAAGCGGCGGAAATATAAACGAAGAGAGAACGTCAGGTATGTTGCTTGATGAATTCAGAAGCACAAAGATCGGACGCATTTCTCTTGAATCCCCCGAATATATAATTTAAGAAAGAACAAAAGTTAAAACAATGAAGGATTATCTTACAAAAAATTACCACACCCATACACCGAGATGCAATCACGCACGCGGAAGCGAGCAGGAATATATCGAACAGGCAATAAAAAGCGGGCTTTCGGTGCTTGGATTCTCAGATCATACCCCGCAGCCATTTAAAAATAAAGATTTCGTCCCGCAAACCAAAATGCCGGTAAGTGCGGCATACGAATATTCAGAAAAAATACTAACACTTAAAGATGAGTATAAAGACAAGATCGAGATACACTTAGGTGTTGAAGCCGAATATTACCCCGAGACCTTTGAAGCACTCAAGGAGCTACTTGTCTCGATGAAATGTGAGTATGCAATACTCGGTCAACATTATCTGAACAGCGACTATGAGGGGGAATATCTCGGAAGACCTTGCGGCCTAACCGAGATGAAAACCTATGTCGAGCGACTGACACAAGGGGCGCAAAGCGGAATCTTCTCATATTTCTGCCATCCCGACCTCGTGAATTATCAGGGCGATGAAAAGACATACAGAGATTACATGAAGGAAATATGCATTCTCTCAAATGTCTATGATCTGCCGCTTGAAATCAATTTTCTCGGTCTGGGTGACGGCAGATATTATCCGAGTGACCGTTTCTTTTCCATCGCCGCAGAATACGGCTGTAAAGTAATATACGGGATCGACGCACATACGCCTGAATCGATCGGCAGGCGTGATGTATACCAAAAAGCCGAAGCATTCAGAGAAAAGTATTCACTTGAGCTTGTCGACACGATCGATCTCAAGCTTGCAAAGCTACAGTAAAAAAACAGATAAGATATAGTACATATAATATGGAATGGAATATTGAAAACGAATGTATTGCCGAAGGCTTTAAGGTCATAGCAGGAACAGACGAAGCAGGCAGAGGTCCTCTTGCAGGTCCTGTATGTGCTGCGGCGGTCATCCTTCCAGCTGGAATAGAGATTCCCGGATTGAATGACTCAAAAAAGCTTTCCGAGAAAAAAAGAAATATACTTTTTGATATAATAACCGAAAAGGCAATTGCATACGCTGTTGCTTATTCAAGCGTTGAGGAGATCGACAGCATAAATATTCTCAATGCATCACAGCTTGCAATGCAGCGTGCAGTATCCTCACTGAATATCGCTCCCGACATCATTCTTGTCGACGGCAACATTGCAAGAGGATTCACCCAGCCGACAAAATGTGTCATTCACGGCGATGCACTCTCCCCGTCTATTGCGGCAGCATCGATACTCGCAAAGGTCTCACGTGACCGTCTTTGCATCGAAATGGATAAAAACTATCCCGAATACGGCTTTGCAAAGCATAAAGGATATGGCACCAAGGAGCACATGCAGGCAATAATTGAGCACGGTGCAACTCCCGTGCACAGAAAAAGCTTTCTGTCATTCCTGAACAAAAATAAGGAAAAATGAAGATAATTCAGAATTGCCATGAACGTCAAGAGTAAAGATGATATTACAACAAGAGCCGCAGGCAGTGTCGGCGAGGGTATAGCCGCTCAATATCTGAAATCTAATGGATATCGGATATTACAGAAGAATTATAAATCAGGACACGGAGAAATTGATATCATTGCCGAAAAAGATGATATGATCGCCTTTGTCGAAGTTAAGATGCGTGATGAAAGAAACTATCCCGGATTTGGCAGACCGGCACTTGCCGTGACAAAATCAAAAATGAAGAATATCATATTCACGGCAAAGGTGTATATGCTGAAGAGCAGATCCAAACTGACCCCGAGGTTTGATGTGATCGAGATATACGAGAGTGATGAGGGTTACAAGCTGAAGCATCTTGAATCGGCATTTACGCTTTCAAACATTAAATAAATAATATTATTTGAAGGAAAATATTCAGATGAAATATTTTGATCTGCACTGTGATACACTGTCCGAGCTTTACAACAATCTCATGACCTTTGACAATGAAAAGACACAGGTCAATAAAGCCGGAACATTTTCATACGAAACATACCGTCAGGTGTTTGCAATATGGAGCGATCCGTCATTGGAATCTGATGATATGTGGAAAAAAATGCTCGAGATCGCATCAAATATCGACTCTTTCGCGATTCCGAAAAAGGGCTCCGTTCTTGCGGTTGAAGGTGCCGAAATTCTTTGCGGAAAGCTTGAGCGTCTTGATATTATGTACTCACTCGGTGTCCGTCTTCTCACCCTCAATTGGATGGGCAGGACCTGCATCGGTGGAGGATACGATACACAGTACGGTCTGGAACGCTTTGGTGTATCTGTTCTCAGGCACGCATTCAGGCTCGGCATTATCCCAGATATCTCCCACTCAAGCGAAAAAACCTTCTATGACTGTGCCGCAATCGCCATGGAGGTAGGCAAGCCGCTGATCGCCAGCCATTCCAACTCAAGAAAGGTATATGACCACCCGAGAAACCTGACAGACGAACAGTTTTCGGTCATCCGCGATCTCGGCGGAATTGTCGGGATCTCTCTGTGTCCTCAGCATCTTTGTTACGGCAGAGCCACGATTTCGGATGTGCTCAGGCATGTTGAGCATTACATAATGCTTGACGGTGAAGATACTGTTTGCATCGGTGCGGATTTTGACGGCATAAGAGAGACGCCGGAAGGACTGCCTTCTGTCAGATATATCTCGAATCTTGCATACGAAATGGAAAAACGGGGTTACGGTAAACAGCTTACCGAAAAAATTCTATATAAAAATGCCGCTGATTTTTTTGACCGTAATCTTACCCCTGCAAAAGGCTGGGAGCCCGAAGAATAAGACAGGTAAAAAGCGGCATTGCAAACAGCGGGCTGATTGACAGCTCACGCTTAAAAAGAAATTTTCTCAGAGCTGTTTCGGTCTGAAGGTCGCACAAACCGTGTCACTTGCAGATGTTGCATATGTTGGACCCACGGCGATCTGCTCTGCCATGCATCTGCCTACTCCGTCGTGATACATGCAGTTGCGGACGTCGCAGATAATGCCCTTGTTCCTTTTTTTGCTCTTTTTTTCGGAGCCGCTCTCCTCATAAGGTTTGAATCTATCCATAATTCTACCGCCTTTCGGTTGGTTTTGTAATTATTATTTTCAAAAACTTACAGTATATGCATTATATTCGATTTATGTATGTACCTTTTTCGAACGGAGCTGTCGAATTGCCCGACAATAAGTATAATAAGGATATTTTTTGCCGTCAGGCTTCGTTTTCAACCGTCCGATCAATTAATGATAAGGAGCTTTTATGTCGCTTTTTGTAATTGCAGATACACATTTATCACTTACAAGCGGAAAACCGATGGATATATTCGGCGACAGATGGAAAGATCATACACAAAAACTCTCCAAACGCTGGTCTGCCATTGTAAATGAAGAGGATACCGTGGTCATTCCGGGTGATATCTCATGGGCAATGACCCTTGATGACGCAATGCCCGATCTTGAATTTATTTCAAAGCTTCCCGGTAAAAAAATCATTTCCAAAGGGAACCACGAATATTGGTGGTCAACTGTAAAAAAGGTAAAGGCTGCCCTTGCCGACAGATCCATAAATAATATAGAACTCCTGTATAACAATTCCCTTTCATCGACCGGATATGCAATATGCGGAACAAGAGGATGGTACAACGAATCTGCCGCCCCTGATGGTATAGATTATCCGAAGATCGTGGCAAGAGAGTGCATGAGGCTTGAGAGAAGCCTCGTTGATGCCGAAACGAATTACAACGATCTTGAAAAACTTGTCTTCCTGCATTTTCCGCCTGTACTCGATAAATTTGTATGCCGTGAGATAATAAATGTAATGACGGCACATAATGTACGCAAATGCTACTTCGGACATATACACGGCAGATATGCGATTCCCTCTGAATTTGAATATGAGGGGATAACGTTCAGACTGATTTCTGCCGATTATCTCGATTTTTGCCCTCACAAGATAATTTGAAAGCATAATGCCTGTCCGTGTGGGATAAAAAAATATAATAAAATTGTTTTTTTTAAAAAAAGGTATTGACTTTCAGAGCAATTATTGATAAAATAAACAGGTATGTAATTAATTAATCATTCTTTTCGGAGGAAAGAAAATGACACTTATTTCAGCAGTAAAAAATGAAGGAAATTCAGCACAGATCAAATTCCTTATTGAAAGCGACAAATTCAAAACAGAGGTTGACGCTCTTTACAAAAAGAAGGCTCCCGGAATCACAATTCCCGGATTCCGTAAAGGCAAAGCACCCAGAGCAATGGTAGAAAAATTTTATGGCAAGGGCTTTTGCTATGAAGAGGCTATAAATAATCTTCTTGACAGTGAATGGCCCAAAGCACTTGAAGCATCGGGACTTGATGTCGTTTCAAGACCTGAGATAGACATCGAAGATATAAATGATAACGGCGTTACGGTAATAGCAAATGTTAAAGTCAAGCCCGAGATCAAGCTCGGAGAGTACAAAGGACTTGAAGCCGTAAAGAATGTCGGAGAAGTCACAAACGAGGAAATTGAGAGCGAACTTCAGAAGATTCGTAATCGTAATTCACGTACTACCGAGATCACAGACCGTGCGGCAGAAAACGGCGACACAGTCACGATCGATTATTCGGGTTCAACCGACGGCAAAAAGTTTGAGGGCGGCACAGCAGAAAAGCAGTCACTCGTTCTCGGTTCGGGATCGTTTATCCCCGGCTTTGAAGAGCAGGTCACAGGACACAATGTCGGCGATTCATTTGACATTCAGGTCAAATTCCCCGAAGAATACCATGCACCCGAGCTTGCCGGAAAGGATGCAACCTTCTCGATAGTTCTCCATAAGATAGAAAAGACAGAGCTTCCCGAGCTTGATGATGATTTCGCTAAGGACGTTTCGGAATTCGATACTCTTGATGAATATAAAGCTGATATTTCGGCAAAACTCAAATCCGGTAAAGAAGCACAGGCAGACAGCGAGGTTGAGAATTCACTCATACAAAAAATCGTAGAAACCTGTGAGGTAGATATTCCCTCTGAAATGATAGATGCAGAGACAGAAAATCTTGTCAGAGACTATGACAACCGTCTGCGTATGAACGGTCTTGATCTCAAGACATATTTCCAGTACACAGGTCTTGATCTTGATGCATTGCGTGAACAGATGCGTCCGCAGGCTGAAAATCAGGTCAAGATACGCCTTGCACTTGAAAAGATCGTCAGCCTTGAAAATATTGAGGTATCCGAAGAGGAGATCGAAAAGGAATACAGCGATATCTCTTCATACTACAATATGGAGTCCGAACAGGTAAAGGGTCTGATCGATGCTAAAGATATATCTGCCGATCTTGCGGCGAAAAAGGCTGTTAAACTTATCGTGGATAATGCGGTTATAACGCAGTCGAAGAGTGATGAGCCTAAGGAAACAGCTCCCGAAGCACCGACAGCAGCTGAGGAATCGGAAGCCGGAGAAAAGCCCGTAAAAGAAAAGAAAACAACTAAGAGAACATCAAAGAAAAAGGCAGAATCCGACGCGGAATAATCTTACTCAGCATATATCATCAACCTCTATAATTTAAAAGGAGATTTGATACAATGGCACTTGTTCCAACAGTAATTGAACAAACAAACAAAGGCGAGAGAGCATACGATATTTATTCAAGACTCTTGAATGATCGCATTATATTTCTCTCGGACGAAGTCAATGATGTCACAGCGTCACTTGTTGTGGCACAGCTTCTCTTCCTCGAATCCCAGGACCCTGACAAGGATATCAGCTTTTATATAAACAGTCCCGGTGGTTCTGTCACGGCAGGACTCGCGATATATGATACGATGAACTTCATCAAATGCGATGTCTGTACAATATGTGTAGGCATGGCCGCAAGCATGGGAGCATTTCTGCTCTCATCCGGTGCCAAGGGAAAGCGTCTTGCACTGCCCAACAGTGAGATCATGATCCATCAGCCGCTGATCGGCGGAGGGCTCTCAGGTCAGGCAAGTGATATCAAGATTTATTCTGATAACCTCCTTGCTACAAAAGAACGCTTGAACAGAATTCTTGCCGCAAACACCGGCAGGAGTTATGAAGAAATTGTTGAAGCAACAGACAGAAACAACTTCATGAGTGCACAAAAAGCTATGGAATTCGGTCTTGTCGACAAGGTTATCGATAAGAGAGCATAAACTTTTAACGGGGACTGAGACGGATGATTTCAGTCCCCGAATTCAGCAATTCATCTTTTTAATTAAATATTCAACACTCAACAAATGATACAAAAGCTTTAACCTAAGTCGCTTTTGTATACAGGAAAGGATCGGTCATACACATGGCAAACGGACGCGAAAATTTTCGCCACTGTTCATTCTGCGGTCGTGACGAAAGGCAGATTCAGTTTTTGATTCCCTCCGGCACGGGCACATATATCTGCGATAGTTGCGTGGAGGCATGCACTGAGCTCATATCCGAGCAAAAAGGCTTGATGTCAAAGAGCAGAAAAAAAGGAGGAGATGCCGGAGAGCTTACTCTCGAAACACTTCCGAAACCAATTGAGATAAAATCTGCACTTGACGAATATGTCGTCGGTCAGGATGATGCGAAAAAAGCACTTGCGGTATCGGTATACAATCACTACAAGCGAATTCTTTCAAAAAGCGATAAAACAAAAAAAAGAAAGGCAAACGACGGAGTCGACATACAGAAAAGCAATGTCCTTATGCTCGGTCCTACAGGAGTAGGCAAGACATATCTGGCTCAAATGCTTGCAAAAACTCTTAAGGTTCCATTTGCGATTGCCGATGCAACGACACTTACAGAGGCAGGATATGTCGGCGAAGACGTCGAAAACATACTTTTAAAGCTGATTCAGGCAGCCGATTATGATATAAGCTTAGCCGAAAAAGGCATAATATATATTGATGAGATCGACAAAATAGCAAGAAGAAGCGAAAACCGTTCGATAACAAGAGACGTTTCGGGCGAAGGCGTTCAACAGGCTTTGCTCAAGATCCTCGAAGGAACGGTATCAAATGTTCCTCCGCAGGGTGGAAGAAAGCATCCGAATCAGGATTTCATTCAGATCAATACAGAAAATATTCTGTTCATATGCGGCGGTGCTTTTGACACGATAGATAAGCTCATCGAGGAAAGAGAAGGCTCGCAGGGTCTCGGATTTTCGGGAAAAGTACTGTCAAAAAAACAAAAAAGCGACAGAAAGATATATGCAGGTGTACAGCCGCACGATATAATCAAGTTCGGCCTGATTCCCGAGCTTGTCGGACGTCTTCCCGTAATAGTGTCACTCGAATCGCTTGACAGAACGGCACTTGTCAGTATACTTTCAAAGCCGAAAAATGCAATAATCAAGCAGTATCAGAAGCTGTTCGATATTGACAATGTTGAGCTTGAATTCACCCCCGAATCGCTCGAAATAATAGCAGACCGTGCCATCGAGCGTGCTACGGGAGCAAGAGGCCTTCGATCGATCATGGAATCGATAATGCTCGATATCATGTACGAGGTTCCGTCAATCGACAATCTGCAAAAGGTCATCATAGGAAAAGAATGCCTGACCGAAAATGCCAAGCCTGAATACCTCTATAACGCCCCGAAGTCGGAATGAACCCGCTCCGGCATATTAAAATAAATCAATAAAATATGCCGTATCAGTGTTTCAGCAATGACATTATGATGCGGCATATAATAATAAATGAATAAAAAACAAGGAAGATCAAAATCATGAACGAACCAATGAAATGCAAAAAGTCAGCGGCATTAGTTTTAGTGTTGGTCATCACTGTACTGACGATCCTGTTTGGTGCATCATGCAACAAAAACACACCGACAACCACACCGCTCACAAGCGTAGTCACCGATACTTCATCAGACAAAACGGCTGATCAGACCGGCAATACACTTACTCCTTCGCCTGTCCCCTCAGGCACAACACACCCCACGGTAGCTCCCGGTGAAAAGCTTACACTTGACTATATAATAAGTAACTCATACGACTATAAAGTCGTCTATTCTCTCTCGACTCTCGGAGAAGTTGAATATGAAGAGACCTACTACTGCTCTTCTGACGCTATAAGTTTTGAATACACCGACGATGAAGGCTATACATACACCGATTACCTGCGTACACACAAAAACGGCGATATCGATTACTTTTATGCGACCGATGACGGATACTATTGCATAAGCTCATCATGCAGTCATTTCAGCGAATTTGATTATGCATCATATCACGGCTTTACACCCATACTTCTTGCACAGACCCTCTTTACACCGTCAGAGATAACCGATAAAGACGGCAACGGTGTATTTAAGTTTGACACTAAAAAATCCGATATAAATTCGGTATGCAAATCACTTTTCTATGACTGTGATTCGCCCGAAGAATCGATTACAGAGCTATTCAAAGACCTTGAGATTACCGTATCGTGCGGCAAAATTCAATCGATCACAGCGACATCGGAATACAACTACGACGGCGAAAAAACCGATTGTACGCACAAACTGACCTACAGCTATCCGGAAAATTTTGAAGAGGTCACACTGCCCTCGGATTTTGAAACCGTAACTGATGAGAATTACGATGAACTGTTCGGCGAAAACAATAACGATTATCCTCAGATGCCGAACTACGGAATCAAGCCAGTTGGCGAAACAAATGCGATAGTTATTCCTGTAGAATTCCCGGGATATGAATTCAGTGATAAAAAGCTGTCCGACCTGCGTATAGCCTTTGAAGGAAGCGAAAGTGCCACCGGTTGGGAAAGCGTTCAGTCCTATTACAGCAAAAGCTCATACGGCAAGCTCAAGATAAATTATACATTCACAGATGTCTATAATGTCGGAATGAGTGTCTCCGATTTTGAAAAGCTGTTCGATGATGCCGAAACATCCGGTGAATATTTTACCCCCATTGAAAACATAATCGACACCGTCCTCGCAAAATACGAAAGTCAGCTTGATCTTATAAATGACTACGATTCAAACGGAGACAATATGATCGATGCCGTATACCTTATCTACTCGGTACCCTTTGATGAAACAGGCGAAAGCGTGCTCTGGTGGGCATGGACATATTCTTCACTTTCGGAAAACTATTTTGAAAATGAGAGCGGATTTGTCTTCCCGGGTTATTACATATGGGCATCATGCGATTTCATGTATGAGGATTTTTACGGCAAAGGCAATGTAAAAGTAAACGCCACAACATACATTCACGAAACAGGACACCTGCTCGGACTTTATGATTATTATGACACAGATCTTGAACAGGGACCCGCAGGAGGAGTCGGCGGCGGCGATATGATGGACTGCAATGTCGGCGACCACGGTGCCGTTTCAAAGCTTCTGCTCGGATGGACAAACGGTACTGTTCTTGACAAAAAAGATACGACAGTACAGATAAACGATCTCGTCTCAAGCGGAGACTGCATCATAATAAAAAAGGATGATTCGGCAGATATCTATTCAGAATTCATACTGATCGACCTTTTTGTACCGAAATCGCTCAACAAGGACTCGGCAGGCGTGTACGGTTTGCCTTCAAAAGCTCTCGTGCGTATATATCACGTCGATGCAACACTGAAGGAAGGCAGCTCCGGTACTTGGGAATATCTCGAATTTGAATACGATAATTCTTCAACCGAACACAAATTTGTCAAAGTGATCGAAGCTGACGGAAATAACAGTATTGAATCCACTGAAAATTATGACAGCGGTGAACTTGCTGAAAATTCAGACTATTTCAAAGCCGGCAGCACATTCGGCAGCAATTACAAATGGTACGACGGAACTTCTGTATCATTCACACTCACTGTTGATTCTATAGACAGTGCAAACGGTGTGGCAACGATAACCTTCGATTTCAACTGAAAATAAACTGTAAACCGCATATTTTGTCTATATCAGACAAAGGTATGCGGTTTATGATATTTCAGGGAAGCTTATGCCCGAACATTTTAAACAATAAATAAAATTTCAGGGCAATATATTAATAAAAAGCGTGTAAAATAAATCTTTCGCTGAAAAACTATTGCATTTTCAAATATTTTATGATATGATAAATGTGTGTATTATTGATTGGAGGTATGACGCTTTGCAAGATTACGGTGTCTACAGAATAGCAGGCATAGATTTCGGCATCAGGAGTGTTGACCCTTATTTCAAAACATATTGCCGGGGATACGAAAGTGACGGTGAACCGACCGAATTTGTCGAAGTGACAACTGCGGATATCGATGAAGAGTGCCGTTTTTATGAAACAGAGAACGAGACACTCCGTGCCCGTGCTTCCCTGACAAGAATATACAGAGTCATTTCACAAAAGGTTATAGACATGGGCGGATTCTTCCTGCACGCTGCAGTGATTGAGTATAAAGGCGGAGCAATTGCCTTTATCGCACCGAGCGGAACAGGAAAATCAACTCACATAAAGCTTTGGAGAAATTTGCTTAAGGATAATGTCGGTATAGTAAACGGTGACAAACCTATTATAATGCCTGACGGAAATGGCGGATTTCTGGCATACGGAACCCCTTGGGCAGGAAAGGAATGCTGGCAGAGAAATGTTGCAGTTCCGCTCACGGCACTCTGCTATATCTACAGAGCAAGTATTCCGGAAATTGAACGCTTATCCGCATTTGATGCATTTAAGGTTCTTTTGTCGGCAACAATAGTGCCTGAGGACAAGGACAAGCTCGAAAAACTTCTCAGCACGGTTGACAAGCTTGTTTCCTCAACCCCTGCATACAAGCTCGGATGCAATACAAATGTTGAATCTGCCATATTGGCTTTTGAAACGATTACCGGAGAAAAATATGCCGGTTCTGACAAACAATGAATGAGAGGAGCGAAAGCTATGAAATTAAAAGAAGGCTTTATAATCAGAAGTGTTGCAGGAAAAAAGGTTGCCGTCGCTACAGGTGAGCTTGCAAAACAATTCAAAGGTATGATCACTTTGAATGAAACTGCAGATCTGATCTTCGGAATGCTTAATGAAGGTGTTTCAGATATAAGTGAAATAACCGCTGAGATAACTAAAGCGTATGAAATAGACAGCAAAACTGCCGAAAACGATGTAAGAAAAACGGTCGAACGCCTGACCGAACTCGGTTTGATTTCGGAAAATTGAATTTAAAAGTATTTTTCAGATATTGCAACTGATTATTGATCCAGCCGTTATACCCAAAGCGAATTATACCAAAAACAATTGGAAAATGATTGGAAGGAAACATCGATGAAAAAATCAACAACCATTGCATCGACGATCACTGTTATATTTTTCAGTTTCGTCTTCATCTACTCAGCAGTGCGATTTTCACAAAACAGATCAACGACCGGGGTGGACGCCGCCAGGATCAATGAGCTTGTTTCCGAAAAAAAAGCCATTGAATATTCGCTTGAAACGGCTGAGAGTAAAATACAGCAATCGTCGGTGACAGGCTCCGGCGTTTTCATTCTCTTTGACCGGTATACCGATTCTATTGAAAGTCATGTTCTTCCTATTCTTGAGAAAATGGACTACACTGCCATTCTCTGCTGTTCCCCGGAAGAATCGGAATTTGATGTCATTAAAAAACTTACAGATGAGAAATCATGGGAACTTGCAGCATCACTTTCTGAGGTCATATCACATCAATCAAGCGAAAAAGCCAATACCAAGGCAATTGACGAATATCTTGAATCGTTCAAGGTTAAACCGCAAATTGCCTGTATAAGCGCAGAAGATTATCTGACGAGCTATGACGAGCTTATGACAAAACACGGAATTTCTACGCTGATCATAAAGGACGGAAATACGACATACAATTATTTTTCTTATGAATGCGATCTTATCAAAATATCCGATCTTAAGTTTTCGGTCACTCATACTATAGAAAAGGCATTGAAAAAACGTATTACTTCGGGAATACCGACCGTAATATCCATCAAAGAAGTCGAAGAGAACAGTTCGGATATCTCCCCGGACAGCATTTCGGTCGAAAAATTCAGCCTTATGGTGAATGCACTTGAAAGTTATGGAAATTTGACAAAAATAGGCCAGCTTGTCAGATACTCAGATGAAAGCATTGAAAATCTCAATAAAATGCGTAAAACAGTTGACGACCTCATTTTGAAGATCAGCGAATACGAAAAAAGATTACAGGAGATCGATGCAGAGATTTCTGCAATCTTATCACAGTCATGATGAAACGATTTTCAAAACAGAGGCTCACAGTAATTATTTTAATTATAATGTCAATTGCAGTGACCTTGTCATTCATATTTCTCCGTTCTGCAAAAAACCGTGAGGAATCGATGAATGAGAGCTCCGATGTCTCGGGTGCTGTCAAACCTATCGTTGACCCGGAAAACAAGATTCCTCAGGAAACCTTTATACATTATCTGAGAAAAGCCGCACATTTCTCCGAATTTGCACTTCTCGGATGCGAAATAATCGCACTTTTTGCAGCTGTAAATACAGAGCTGACGCTCGGGAGTTACTTTTTTTCATTGCTTATTTCAATGTTTTTTGCTGTATGTGATGAAACCGTGCAGATATTCAGCGAAAGAGGCAGTCTTGTATCGGATATATGGATAGATTTTTCAGGCTCCTTTATGTCGGTCACATTGTTTTTGATTTTATACAGCGTGATCCGCCTTCTCAGATCAAGAAAAATTAATAAGACAAAAAGGCGGACAGTCAGTGATATCGGTATTTGATCTCACATTGTATGGTCTGTAACCAATAAAGCTGTCAACATCAAACATAAAAAGTGTTATGAGAGGATTATAGAAATGAACAACAAAACATCATCAAACAAAGAATACGAGTTTGATCTGACAAAATTGTCAGCGGTATTCACCAATTATTGGGCATGGATCATTCTCGTGGTATTCGTATTTGTCGCCGTGGCTGCGTTTTTCACGACATTCTTTATCCAGCCTACATGGTCATCGAGTGTCAAATTCTATGTATTTATCGACAGTACATATATCTCCGGTCCTCAGACTACCGGCGAACAGGCGGCGGCAGAAACCCATGCAAAGTCTGCAATGGCAATATTGCAGACCGCAGAATGCAAAAGACAGCTCGGAATTGCAGGAAAGGGTGCGACCATCACAGCTACAAAGGTCTCGGACGTTCCTATATTTACCGTAAAGGTCACAGCAAACGATAACATAGTTGCATATGAAATTGCACAGACGATCCGTGAAAAGCTTCCGGAGTACGTTTTTGAAAAAACAAATACCGGTCTTCTCAGCGGAATCGACGGTCCCGATCTCGATGAATACCATGATTCTCCCAATTTTACTCAAAACATTCTCATCGCCGGATTGATCGGCTTTGTTTGTGCATATATTTTCTTCCTTCTCAGGATAGTTCTCGATACACAGCTCCATACCGAAGAGGATGTCAAGAATATCATTTCGTACCCGATCCTCGGCGGAATCCCGACTATGGGAAGCGATGCCGCATCCAAAAACTATTATTACTCACGCTATTCAAGGTACTATGACTATTCCGGATATTCCAATCGTTCGGAAAAATTCGATAAATGAGGGAGGAATGAAAATGTTTAACTTTTTGAAAATGAAACAGAAAAAGGACTCAGTAAAATATTCAACAAGAAACTATAAAAACAGAATTCTCACAAAAAATTCCCCATTCGCAATGACAGAGTCGTTCAAAAAGCTGAGAACCAATATTCTTTATGCCACTCCCGGAAACCAGTGCAGTGTAATCGGAATTACATCCGCCTTTCAGGAAACTGGAAAGTCGATAGTTACCGCCAATCTTGCAATATCATTTTCTCAACTTGATAAGAAAACTCTCATTATTGACTGTGACCTTCGTAAATCGGCACAACACCGTATTTTCGGTGTGGAAAATAAGAACGGTGTAAGCGAAATTCTTGCAGGAATTGCATCAGGTAATAATTGTACAGTCAAAAAACTTGCCGATTATCCCAATCTTTCCGTCATGACAGCAGGAATGACACCTCCCAACCCGGCAGAGCTTCTTGCATCTGACAATATGAAAAGGCTGATAGAGGCTTTGAAAAGCAGTTTTGACATCATCCTGATCGACCTCCCCCCTATCAATGTTGTCACTGATGCATCGGTCATTGCGCACATCGTAGACGGATATCTCTTCGTCGTTCGTCTTGAACACGATGATGTCAATTCTGTCAGTGACGGCATTGCCGCTCTTGAACAAACCGAATCAAAAATTCTCGGAGTTATCGTAAACGACATAAATCCTAAGAAAAACAATCAATACTATAAAAGAAGATACGGATATAAATACAGCAATTACCGCCGTAAGTATTATTCGTACAGCAACGACACATCATCCGACAGTGATAAGAATTGAGTATTCACGCAAGATTTTAATTTCATCTGAAAGGTATGCGAGATAAATGTCAAAAACAATTATAGATTTTCATGCACATATTCTTCCGTGTGCCGATCACGGCTCAAAAAATGTTCCAACATCTGTTAAACAGTGTGAAATACTGAAAGGAGCGGGAGTTACAACGGTTGTTGCTACACCTCATTTTTATCCCGCTTCCATGCCGCTGGATGACTTTCTCAATGTAAGAGAAAAATGCTGTAACAACCTCCGTGAGACACTCAGCGATAATGAGATAAAGATCGCCATTGGTGCAGAAGTTCTTGTATGCGAAGAGATGGAGTATATGAAAGGCATTGACAAGCTGACAGTTCAGGGAACCGATTGTATTTTGCTTGAAATGCCCTTCTCCGACAGAACACCTGCCATATTTGATGCAATAGAGAATATATCAAAAAAATTTCTTGTTGTCCTTGCTCACATCGACAGATATCCGCTCGGAGAGGTCCTGAATATTCTTGAATGCGACAATGTGTTTGCACAGTTCAATGCATCCGCATTGACTTCATTCTTCAAAAATAAGAATTATATGGGTCTTATTGACTGTGACAAGGTAGTTGCCATAGGAAGCGACATTCACGGAAGCGATGAAAAATACGGCAAATACATCAAGCAGGCGATATCACGCATAGGTGAAAAAAGGGTTGAAAGAATCATGTCTCATACAAACGATATACTGAGCGGAGCAAAATACATAAATTGACTTGTCTCACCGAATATATCTCACGTGCTCCTCGAAAACAGACTAAAAAAAAACGATTTTTGCCATTAAGGCAAAAATCGTTTTTTATATAACAGTATATTTCAGACAGAAAAATCAATAGTTTTCTGCGTGAACTTCAAAATACGACTGAGGATGAGCACAAACAGGGCATGCCTCAGGTGCTTTGGTTCCGACTACGATATGACCGCAGTTGCGGCACTCCCAAACCTTGACTTCACTCTTTGCAAAAACTTCCTGAGCCTCAACATTGTTAAGAAGTGCACGGTAGCGTTCCTCGTGATGTCTTTCGATTTCGGCAACAGCACGGAATTTCTTTGCAAGGGCTGTGAAGCCTTCAGCTTCTGCTGTCTTTGCAAAATCCTCATACATGTCTGTCCACTCAAAGTTTTCGCCAGCTGCTGCAGCACCGAGATTTTCTGCCGTGGTGCCGATTCCTGCAAGCTCTTTGAGCCAGAGTTTTGCATGCTCTTTCTCGTTGTCTGCTGTCTGAAGGAAGATATCAGCGATCTGTTCATATCCTTCTTTTTTAGCAGCAGAAGCAAAATATGTATATTTGTTTCTTGCCTGAGATTCTCCCGCAAAAGCAGCGAGAAGGTTTTTTTCGGTTTGTGTTCCGGAATATTTTGTTGTTTTCATTTTTATCCCTCTCATTTTTTAAAAATTTAACCATGCATATATTATCACAAATTCTGACAGTTGTCAATATTTTTAAAAAACAATTCTTAATATTCTTTAGATATCACTCGGTCGTGATGTTTAAAGGAAGTAATCGGTCGTATTGCGATAAAAATTTAAAAATTCACTTGCCAAATCATTTTTTTTATTGTATAATGAAGTATATTGATGAGAAGGGCGGTTGTAACACACAATGGAGGACAAGCAAGGCATCACAAAAGATTATTCGAGGATCAAGGAAGACATTGAAAAGATCGAAAATTTTCAGAAGGTTGCAGACATTTTCAAGCAGTTGTCGGACACAAGCCGGCTTAAAATTTTTTTCATGCTCTGTCATACCGAAGAGTGCGTCATAACAATTGCCGAAACGGTCGGAATGACAAATCCGGCTGTGGCACATCATCTGAAGCAATTGAAAGCCGCTTCGCTCGTCACAAGCTCACGAAGAGGAAAAGAGGTATATTACAAAGCCGCTGACAGCGTCGTCGCACAGCATTTGCACGAAACGATCGAGCAGGTCATGAGTATCGTCTGTCCCGATTGGGCAGGTGATTGATACTTTCCTGCCTTCAAATAATATTTTAAAACCGATCGCTGTAACATTCGATCGGTTTTGTAATATTATTTATAAATCAATTTGAATCGGCTTATTTTTACTCTTTCTTATTCTTCTTTATTCCGAAAAGTTTTCTCAAAATCGGTGAAAACAATTTGGGCGGAGAAACAACAACAACCTTCATGACTGCTCCTTTCGAGATACTGAATCTACTATCAATACATTATATGCAGTCTTCCGCTTCTTTGACAACCTATTTCTCACCCATGCAAAACAATTTATTCAAACAATAAATCGCTAAGAAAAATATCAACTTGGTACTCTTATTTTTTATCCCAGGGATTTTTATTCTTCAGCTCCTCATACATCGAAAGAAAGCTATCATGTCGGCTTTTCGGTATTTCGCCGCTTGTAACAGCTTGTATGACCGAGCACCCCTCTTCCTTCAGATGTCGGCATTTTGTGTATCTGCACTTCCCTATATATCTGTCAAACTCCCTGAAAAGCTCCGGTAATTCTTCCTTTGTACAAAAATCAAAATTCACGAAATCGATCATTGAGAATCCGGGGGTGTCGGCAAGGTAGCCATGTGCACTGTCAAGCCTCAGAAGCTTTGAAAGCGGATAAAGATTGCACTGACGTGTTGTCTGCTTTCCACGCATGATCTTATTGCTGAGCTGACCGACCTGCAAAGACATGTCGGGTAAAAGTGCATTCATAAGACTTGATTTCCCTACCCCAGATGCACCTGACGCAACAATAAGTTTGTCCTTGTGCTGTGTAAGATAATCTCCCAGCTCAGACAGACCCTCCCCCGAAATTGATGAAACACAAAACGCTTTGAATCCGCACTTTATGTATCTGTTTGCAAATTCGTTTGCACTCTCGCTGTCAATATCGCTTTTTGTGATAACTATCACAGGCTCTATTTTATTTTTTTCAGCCGAAATAATAAGCTTGTCATATGTCAGGATATCAATCTCCGGCATTGTTATTGCGGCAACGCAAAGCAAAATATCAACATTGGCAAGCGGAGGACGTATAAGAGAATTCTTTCTCTCGAGTATATCCTCGACAACAGCAGAGGATGAATCCGGATATTCGACTATTACCCTGTCACCCGGAAGCAATCTAAGCCTTTCATGGCGGAATCTCCCCCTCGCCTTGCATTCTATTGTATCTCCGTTTGACAGATCAACCGTGTACAATCCGCCGACACTCCCTGTCACGATTCCGGTATATGTATATGCCTTACTGTTTTCCTTTTCTTTGCAGTTTTCCAAATTTAACCCGTCCGTTCTTTAATTTATGTAATAATTATAATACACTTTTTTGATTTCGTCAAGTAGAAAGCTTAAAAAACTGCGATTCATGCATCAAAGAATTCAAATCATATTTCCGATCGATCTGAGTGCAAGCTCGTTATCGGGAAGGCAAAACAGCATCACAAAGTTCCCCTTAACATACACTTCGGCAGAAGATGCAAAGTTTTCATAATGTTCGGGATCATATATATACAGGGCACGGGATTTTATGCGTTCAAGGCGCCTTGAGAGAAATTTTTCGACAGTATCGACATCCGAACGGTAGCGGACCTTGAATATGTGTATTTCAAACTGACTGTCGTCATCACCGAGCCGCACACTGTAATCGGATAGAAGCGTAAATTCCCAATTATCGCTTTTTTGTCCGTCATAATAGATTGCAGATACCATTTCGTCAGACATATGTTTTTGACTGTAGAGCGATGCTGAATAGTCATAAACATTCCTGCTTGAAGGCAATTTATCATTTTGCGATCCAATTACAGCATCCATCACCTCGGATGCAGTTATGCCGCTTTTATTACACGATGAAAGCGAAGACACAAATGTGAAAATCAAAGCAAGAATCAATATAACTGTCAGACAGCGAAAAAAAGAGAAGAATCTCATCTGAATTACTCCGATCGATAAATTTTATCACTAATTATCATACAGAATAATTCTATGAAATTCTTCTTCTATTCATTACTCTATGTCGGGAATTACACGGTCAGGTTTTTTCTCAAGTACTTCAGGGTTTGCCATCATTTTAAGAAACATTCTGAATGATCGCGCAAAATACAAACCGTCGCAGAAGCGTTCATCTGTTACAACATTGACGCCGACCCTCTTACCGTCATAAATACTGTCATCACTTGCAACACATGGGACTCTCTTCTCCTTGCCGAGTGCTATAAATATACCCGTAGTTCCAAACTCGTAAACATGGTGATAGATCGGACTGATTCCAAGGCTTTTCATGTTTGTGATAAAGAATGATGTGTGGAACGGAGATGCATCTATAATGCTCTTGGGCAATAACCCGTGCTTATCAAGAAACATCAGGAAATTCACCGCTCCCCTTATAAGAAATCCGGGCAACGACATGATCTTAGCAGTGAGAACATCTGTTGAGTTTTTGGTCTTTGCTTTGTTTCGTTCTCTCGCAATCGCTTCATCGATTTTGTCGGCAATCTCATCTATAGTTTCACTGCCGTCGAAGCAGAGCTTGATGCATGTTCCTGCACTGTCGTCCTTGAGTGTCTGATGCACCATAAAGCTCACCCAGATCTCATTACGTGCATAAATCTTTCCGTGAACTACAAACCTGTTAAGCTGTGGACGAAGTGCAATCAGACGCACAGCCCCTGCAATATAAAGATGCATATAAGTTATAGTGCGCCCCTGTGCCGCCCTTTTTGCAATATATTCATCAAGGTCTTTGCAATCGATCGTCTCCTCAAACAAATTCATTGAATCGGTTCTTGTTTTCATTATATACGGCATGATCTTCTGAATCGGCTCAGCTGTCTTTACAATTCTTCCGTCTTTTCTTTTTCCAAACATCTTTATACCCCTTTTTAATTACTGTCTTATCGGCAATATGCTCACAATGATTTTTTTATTGCTTTAGCATGCATTTTCATGACTCTTTTTTCTCGCTTCCGTCTTCATTGTAGTACGGATCTATCATAATTTCTTTTATTTTCGGCCATGCAGTATAGGTCATAGTAAATTCGATAATTCCTATTGTCAGAATGAATGGCAGAATAATACCTATAGGCATATACAAATTCAGCACAAAATAATTGACACCGATGCTCAGTGCGATCATCATAAGTGCCGGGATATTCCTTTTAAGTCCTACAATTGCGAAGATCAACGAATTCTTGATTATCTTCCATATACTTAGCTTGAATGTAACAAGCATCGGGTAAATATACATTCTCATTGACAGATATATCAGTGCCACAACAACAGAAATACCGAAAAACATTGACATAACAAACCCGCCAACGCCTGCATTTATATAGAAGAAAACTACATCATATCCTGCAAGAAGCAATACCGCAAGATCTATAATACCAAGGATGAGTGCAGAAAAAGGATTGTTTTTTACGGCATTCTTCATATTGTCAAAAAAGTACACAGGCTCGCCCTTCATTATTTCACGCATGGACAACGATATTCCGGCGTTTATATATCCGAATGTCAGGAAGAGCAATAGCGCAAGATATATAAACAGTCTTGTCGTATCGCCCGGAACATTGACCTCAACCTGAACCCCGTGCACAGTTCCCAGTGCTGAGCTGACAGGGTTATTCCCAATAAAGTTCAAAGCACCGAAATAGTTGCCGAACATGGTCGATTGCGGAGAAAGTCCACGCTCCGAAACAAGACCGCTGGCGGCAAGAATGAGAAAGAATATCGGAAAATTTCCTATAACAAAGAGAATATTGGAATAAAAAATTCTTGAAAAATTTTGCCAGAGCATCGGAAAGAAATTCTTGATATTTTTCGGCTTGTCCGCCATAGAATCGGCATCACGTAATGCCGTTTTGTTGAAAAACATATCGTAAATATTAAACTTTTCTTTTTTTGACATTGAAATATTACCTTTCAATATTAATATTGATATTTATTTTATTGTCGGATCACAGGATCACCGTACAAACAATCGTTCTGACAATATAAACAGCAAAAATCAGACCTGTTCTGAAAAGGCTGTGCTTAATGTAATTAACAAAAGCGTCGCTTCTCTGGGGTTTGACCTTCCTTGCAAAGCAGTAATTGCGGAACGCCCTCTGCCCAACGGC
The DNA here is from genome assembly GCA_964638675.1 of uncultured Lachnospiraceae bacterium. Lineage (GTDB taxonomy): Bacteria > Bacillota > Clostridia > Oscillospirales > CAG-272 > SIG714. Next base: position 24,399 of record CAZXAU010000011.1, on the reverse strand, counting down.
AGATGAGATCAGAATAAGCAGAGTCAATGCTTCGGGAATGAGATAAAGCGAATAGACAAATATATTCACCGATTCTCCGAAGCAAAAAAGCGAGCTTGCCGAATAACCCGAGAGCAAAGCAGTAAATGCCAGTGCGGCAGATGAATAAAGATCGCCTATAAAATCAAAGCCTGAAAGTGCCGTGACTATCAGAGGTACAAGCTTGAAGAGGAACCCACCGACAAATCCAGCGAAAGTAAAGCTTTTCGAGAATGACACGAAAAATGTCGATGCCATTTCTTCACCAGGAATTGCTTTTGAACATATAAAAGTCCCGACAGCGAAGAAAATCACTGCAACAAAGGCAAACAGTGCATTCGATACCGTCTTTTTTGTATTTTTCATCACAAACATTAAAACACCACCAAATTTATTCTGTGATATTTTACTTTGATTTTCCGCTCAATATTCCAAGAATTTTACCTTATATTATTTTTCCCAGACGGCTGTAGAAGCATAATGAGTGCATATGAAAAGCTATGTAAATAATATATCATAAAAATACTTAAAAATCAATACGAAAATGTAATAAAAGTATTGATTTATTTAATATAAATCATTATAATATCAATGAGGTGATGTATTTTGTATACCCGTAGAATTAATCTCTTCAAAAAAATGCCGCAGCTTGACGGCAAGCGTATCTATCTGCGAAAATTATCTGTTTCCGATGCCTCAGATATGTATGAATATTCCAAAGACCCTGAGGTCACAAAATATCTGCTTTGGGAAGAACACTCTTCTTTGTCGATGACGGGAATATATCTGTTATCACTTCAAAAGGACTATTTAAAGGGAAGACACAGCGAATGGGCAATAATTTATAAGCCCGATAACAAAATGATAGGAACTGTCGGTTTCACAAGAATTGACAGTGAAAATTCAATCGGAGAGATCGGGTATGTGCTTTCACGGGCCTATTGGGGATTGGGCATTGCCAAGGAAGCCGCGCAGATACTGCTGTCTGTCGGATTTGACTATCTCGGACTCGAAAGAATAGAAATAAAATATATGGCGGAAAATCTCGCATCAAAGCGTGTCGGAGAAAAGCTCGGCATGAAATATGAAGGAACACTGCGGAAGTATATGTTTGTAAAAGGAATTTTCCGTGATATTTCGATAAGCTCGATCCTGAGTGAAGAATACAGAAAGAATCATGAAAAAAAGGATTATTCATATCTTGACGGGTATTCATTGAAAAGCCGTATTTGAATAAAAAACACATTGTAAATAAATGAGAAATTTTTTCAAAAGGTATTGATTTTTACAGAATAATAGGTTAATATATACAGGAAATAAAAATCAATGGAGGATAAAATGATTTATACATTACTCGATACCGCAGCAACCACCGGCAATGGCGGATGGGCGTCAATGATCATTTGGCTTGTTCCGCTCGGTCTGCTCGGGGTTTATATGATATTCGCATCGAAAAAGCAGAAAAAAGAGGAACAGCAGATACAGCAAATGAAAAACTCTGTTTCCATCGGAGATGAGCTCACAACTATCGGCGGAATCGTCGGAAGAGTTGTTTTTGTCAAAGAAGACACGGTAGTTATTGAAACCTCAAAGGAAAAAACAAAGATCAGAATCCTTAAATGGGCAATCAAATCAATCGATTCTAAAGCATCGACAGAGAATAATTGACATTCTTTCCGAATATCATATATCAACAACGGATTTTTCTGCTTTGCAGATTTCCGTGAATTTATATGATACGGAGAAATCAGATGAACACAAAAAAGATCAAGGGCGTCCTCATTTCGGCATTATTGTCGCTTTTGGGGGCGTTCGTGTTAATTTTCACTTTTTCAATTCTGAGTTACGGTAATTCTTCCCCCGAAAAAATGCGTACATTCTTCGGAATTGTATCGCTTCTGTGCGGTGGAGCACTGTGCGGACTATTACCGAAACTAATATTTTCCGACGACACATTTTCAGGAATGCTTATCACAGTCGGAATATATCTGGCGGTTATTCTGATCGCATCATCAATAAACGGCGGTGACGGTCAGCTTCTTCCCTGCCTTGCAAAGGTAGCATTCACCTTTTTGGTTTCATTGCTAACATTCATGCTGTCATCAAAGCAGAAAAAAGGCCGTAGGAGAAGAAAAAAACGGCACTGAAAGCACTCATAAAACAATTTATCAAAATACTATTTACAAAACCGACAATACGTGATACAATAGGGTTTGCAGATCGATCGGAAAACACTTTCCGAGATTATGAAAGGTATGGAATAATAAATGAATCTCAGCCAATGCAGAACGACGTTGCAGATAGACCTTGACGCAATAGATAACAATCTGAAAAAGATCTCCGAAAGATCTGGTGTTCCGATAATGGCAATAGTAAAAGCAGATGCCTACGGTCACGGTGCAACAGAGATATCAAAGCAGATCAGCGATAAGGTCGCATTTTTCGGCGTTGCCTGCATAGACGAAGCACTTGAGCTCCGTGCTGCAGGCATAAATAATCCGATACTTATATTGGGTGCAACTCCCGTGTCAAGGTTTGAAGACGCCGCAATGAACGATGTCAGAATTTCGGTTTTCGAATACGACATTGCAAGCGAGCTTTCAAAGGTTGCCCTAAAACTGAATAAAACAATTCCCTTTCATCTTGTTGTAGATACCGGTATGAACCGTATAGGCTTCAAGATGTCGGAAGAAAATGCCGATATTTGCAAAGAAATATGCAAGCTTCCGGGAATAAAGGCTGAGGGTATTTTTTCTCATTTTGCTACAGCCGACTGCCCCGATCTGACGAGAACCTATGCACAAAAAAAGAAATTTACCGACTTTATCGCTATGCTTTCGGAAAGAGGAATTGATATCCCGATAAAGCACATCAGCAATTCGGCAGGAATACTCGATTTTGACGACAACTTTGACATGGTGCGAAGCGGCATTATTACATACGGCATGTATCCGAGCAACGATGTCGTTCATTCGATCCCCGATCTTACCCCTGCACTGCGTTGGGAATCATATGTATCTTATATCAAAACACTACCGGCAGGCGAGGAGATCAGCTACGGCGGAACATATGTAACCACCAAAGAGACGGTTATCGCAACTATTCCGGTAGGATATGCAGACGGCTACCCGTGGAGACTGTCAGGCAAATTTTATGTACTGATAAACGGACACAAAGCACCGATAGTCGGAAGGATCTGCATGGATCAGCTTATGGTTGATATCAGCGGTATTCCGGGAGTTGTTAAAGGCAATAAGGTCACGCTTATCGGCAAGGACGGCGATCAGGTCATCACAGTAGAAGAAATAGCCGAAGCGGCAGGCAGCTTTAATTATGAATTTGTCTGCGGGATTTCACGCCGGGTAACAAGAACTTATTTTAAAAACAAAAAGGCTGTCAGGTATATAAACTATCTGATAGACATCCAATAATAAATTCAGCCGTATCTGTGAATCGTCACAGATACGGCTGTTTTTCTTTTATCACATGTTTTGATTATTTTGTTTCCTCAAGTACCACTGCCGAAATCCCGACCGACATCGATTTGTCTTCAATTTTCGAGCTGTCAAGTCTGAGCGATTCGTTGTCGAGAGTCCATTTTACGAGAAGATATCTTCCCTCCGATGCTGCACAGTAGGGTATCTCTATAACATAATCGCCTTCATCAAGCTTTAACGACACAGTACTTGCCGATGCATCCGAAAGCGAAGCACTGATTATTCCCTTTGCACCGCCCGATACGCTGACAGCAATACGAAGGGTACGCATTTCCTTTGAAGCTTCCGAGCAGAGCATGAAGCCCTCGTTACCCATTGTGTAATAATACTTTCCGAGAGTCTTTGCACCGTTGAGACCCAAAGAAACAAGAGCACTGTTGTTCTTGACGGTAAGGAGATCAGAATTTGAATAGACAGGTCTTCCGACCGTATTCAGATTGAATATCTTTCCTGAGAGTTTACCTGCCTGATATGAAATACCGTCTTTTACAGATTCATTGACACTTGATGTAAAATATACGTAATCGAGCGAATTATCAAGCGCCTCTTTTGCAAAGCAGTTTTTCGATACGTCAAATGAACTCGACGATACAGACAGTGACGGCTTATTTTCGCTGTTTTTATTGTTGCTTGTATGACGGTAGGTGTGAATTCCTGCTTCTATATCATATTCCTTTGTCACGCCCGATGCTGTTACAGTAAGCTTAAATGGATGATCAGCCTTGACAGAAAAAACAAGGTCGTCATCCGCAATGCTTCTCTGCGCCGCCGCAAGCGAAACACGGTTGGCTGTTCCCTCATATGAATAATAAAGATTACTGATTGAATGATGCTCAGTCAGGTTTACATTCCAATTTACTTTATTCTCGGGAGCGGCGATAGTAACACCTATAAGGTTTTCTATCATAAGACCGATCGACATACAGGGAGTCCATCCTGCAAAATCATCACGTGTCAATTCGAAATCGGGTCTCACCCAACCGCTTCTGATGTATTCTGCCGAGTAGTTTTCAAAAAGCGTCGCTTTTTTGACATATCCGCCCTTTTTGCCGGATTCATATACCGCTGAAAGTGTGTTTACAAGTCGAATTGATTCTTCAAATGCTTCAATATCATACCCGTATGCATTCAGTCCCTTGATATACTGATATGACGTCGGTGCCCAGATCGCACCCTTCCAATATCCGCCCTCAGCCACAAATTCACTGTGGTCATATGCAAGCGTTGCAAGTCCGTTCGGTCTATATAACTTATTGGAATTGAGTGCCTGATTTCTCACCATTTTCTCAGCAGTTTCTTTTGTCGCAACTCTGCCGACAAGTGCCCAGAGCGATGTAGGAGTCGAGATATTTGTATGAATGGAACCTCCGATAAGGTTGGAATACATGCTCTCCTTTTCATCCCACATCTTTTTGTTGATAAGCTTTGCAATTCTCTGATGCTCGGATTTATAATACTCGGAATCCTTTGTATTTCCCATAGCGTTTGCGATAAGTGAAATATAATAGGCATTTTGTGCCTGCTGTATACTCAGAGAGTTATATGTCTGTCCCGACCCCTGATTCGGTGAATCGTCAAGTCCTGTGCCAAGTCCGTTTGTCTTTCCGTAAAGTCCGTCGATAAAGAGCTTCTTATTTTTTTCAATGAATTCATAGTGCTCACAAAGACGCTGATATATCGTCTTTCCGTCTATTATCTTACTGAATCTCGAAACATCACCGTGTATCTGATAGCATTCCCATTCTGCCCATGAAAGAAGAGGGGGATTCGTGGCTGTTTCGCTTGTGTAGCTCTTCCAGTAGTCCTCACCGCTGCTTTCTATGATTTCCCTCGGAATATATCCGTTATCCTTTCCGTCACTGTCTGTCTGACAGTAATAAAAATTCTCCATTGATGTCAATATCGGGAACTGATTCATGCCGTAGCGATCGTACAGCATCATGAATACTGTATCCCACAGGAAGATATCACCTGAGAATGCTTCGTCTACATAATAGGGTCTTTCGGGATTGGTAGCGGCCGGAATACGCTGGATATGATCCTTATGAAGCTCCCAGCTCTTATTGTAAAGCTCTACCCATTCGGGGTGATTCTGAAAATACACCTGGACTATATCACCCATGTCTATTTTATATCCCCCTGCCACAGTCTCCTCTTTGTGCTTATCTACCGTTTCAAAGCTTACCGGTTCAAGATTCATATCGTTCACTCCTTCCGTATCTGTTGCAGTTGTCCCCGGTATTTCCGTAGGACTTTCGGGTGTAACTCCCGAGCATGCGATAAATGAAAAAATCATCATTAAAGTAAGCATTATAGCCAATATTCGTTTAGAAATATTCATATTCCTCTCCTTGTTTACAGTATATCAGCAAAAGCATGTTAACATATTCCAAAGAAAAAAGCAATAGTTTTTTGGTATTAAAGTTATAATTTTATATATACATGTGCTCTGATTTATAATGAGAAAATTTGTATTGACATTTTTCAAAAACAGTGATATAATTCTCTGCGAACCGTCGATAATCCGATTAATTCCGGTGAGATCGGATATCACGGTATTAAATGCGCTGCATCCGACACGATCGGAGCAACAGCAGGAGGTAATTTTATGAAGAAAAAATTAAATGTCCGTACAATAGTCGGACTCGGAATGCTGACGGCAATTGTAATTGTCTTTCAGCTCATCGGAAGCGTTATCCATTTCGGTCAATTTTCGATAACACTCGTACTGATACCTATAGTTCTCGGTGCTTCACTCTACGGATACGCCGCAGGAGCATGGCTCGGATTCGTGTTTTCGATTACCGTACTTATATCGGGTGACGCCGCATCATTTCTCGCTGTAGATGTTTTCGGCACTATTGTGACGGTCATCGCCAAGGGTACGCTTGCAGGTCTTATTTCAGGCGTTGTATACAAGCTTCTTTGCAAAAAAAATCAGACACTTGCGGTGGCTGCATCTTCGGTCGTCTGTCCTATCATAAACACAGGAATTTTCCTTCTCGGGTGCGTTATATTCTTTATGCCCACCATCAGAGAATGGTCGGCAGGAAGCGATTTCGGAGCGAATGTCATCGGGTATATGTTTATCGGTCTTGCCGGGATAAACTTCCTTTTGGAACTCGGAACCAACATCATACTCAATCCAGCTATCCACACTGTGATAAACCTGATAAATAAAAAGGGAGACCGCCTGTAATGTTATTTGCACTCAACATCGGAAACAGCAGAATATCACTGGGATGCATAGAGGGTGACAAAATTCTCGCCCGATTCCGCATCGGAGCGGATATAAACAAAACAGCAGACGAATATGCGATCCTTTTCAGTCAGCTTCTGTCATTGAATAATATTGATACAAAAAGCATTGACGGGGCAGTGATATCGTCAGTTGTACCCACGCTGACCGATGTTGCAACGAGTGCAGTAAACAGACTTTTTTCGGTCAATCCGATAATTGTAGGTGCAGGAATCAGAACCGGTCTGAAAATGCGGATCGAAAATCCTGCTCAGCTCGGACCCGATCTTGCCGTTCTGGCAGTCGGAGCACTCGAAAAATACAAGTCTCCGCTTGTCGTCATCAGCATGGGAACTGCAACAACATTCACTGTTATTGACGATACGTCAACACTTACAGGCGTTTCTATAGCTCCGGGAATCGGTCTTTCACTTTCGGCTCTTTCAAGTATGACATCTCTTTTGCCGCAGGTAAAGCTGAACCTCCCGAAAAGCTGTATCGGAACAAACACCGACGAATGTATGCGTTCAGGTGCGGTTTTCGGAACTGCATCGATGATCGACGGAATGATTGCCCGTATTGAGGAAACACTCGGATACAATGTGACAGCAATAGCAACCGGAAGCTATGCCGAACTTGTCACATCTGTGTGTAAACGTCAGGTTACAGTCGACCGTGACCTCATTCTTTGCGGTCTTTCAAATATCTACAATAAAAACAAAAAGAAATAAAAGACATAGACGATAAAAAATATCGGATGATCGGAATCATCACAAATAAACAAAACAGCTGTTTTCGTTTTCTGAAATCAGCTGTTTTTTATTTGGTTTAAATAATGTAATTAATATAATGTATATTCACTGATTCTGTAGTCTATCCATCGCAATATTATATACTCTGTTGACATTATCGATGTCAACAAGAACAAGTCCCATAGAATTCATATATCTGCCGTTGACTCTGACATTCGTTGGGTTATACATTGTATTGTACACATCTCCGATGTTTTTGAACGAAAACTCTACAGTTCCCCTTCCATCCCTTACATTTTTAAGGTTGACCGACGAAATTGAGTCCCAAAGATAGCTCTTGCAGTCGTCTGAGCTTGCTTTTTTCCTCAAAACAATTATTCTTTTATCTGTCATAAAATAATATGTTTTTTTGTTTGATACCGACTGTGCGAACGTTGAAGCATACAGCATGAAAAAACCTACAAGAAAAAATGGAATCATAAACGGGAGCATAAAAAAGTCTCCGGATGCAATCATTGACCCGCCAAACACGAAAATAAGCATAGAAAGCCATACCAATGCAAAAATCAGGACCGGAATATTCAGAGTTGTTTTCAAAGATTTTCCAGGTCTTCCCGACCAGAGTATTTCCTCACCGCTTTGAAGATAAGGTCTGACCTTTTCGGTATTGTCAGAATAATTATTATAATAGCCGTCCATATTTTCCTCCGTAAGTTATGTATATAAAGTTATGTTTATACAAGTTATATGTATATTTTTATAATTTATTTCGGCTGGATCACCTGTCTTACCGGCACTTTCCGCAGTGTTTGCAACCGTTGCATGAGTGCCGCATCCTGCAGGTTTTGCATTTCTTTTGCACCGATAAATCGCCTGTCGGTTGCGGTATCTGCAACCCAGACCTCAGTGCGGTTATCCGCTGATATGCTTTACAGATGTGATAGGTCTTTCCGTCCTTGAAAAAGTAATTTCCGCATCCCGAGAAATCAAACAAAACGCCATACTCAAGACATTCGTCATAAAGCTTTTTTACCCATTCATAGTGCAACGGCCTTGAGCCTTCATAGTTTTCCCCGTCAACAAGCACTCTTTTGATCTGACCTGTTGAAAGATATGGCGAAAGTGTGATCTCTCCTATCATCGGGGCACACATGATGTTCTTTTCTTTGAAAGGAAGAGTCAGAAGTATCGGAAGCCTTTCATCCGCACGTGCCTGATTTTCGGTCGAAAAACAGATGCTCACATGTGAATAATCATTTCCCCAATCATCGGGCAGACAGTGCATTACTCTATCTGCTCTCTTTGTCTGCAACCAAAAGTGAAGATCCTTACGCTTTTTTATGATCTCCCAGACCTCAGTACGCCATATGTCAGCATCTTCAAGGAAAAAATCACTCGTCATACAGACATACACCGTCTCTCCGCTCGGAATTCTATATTCACCCGTCCGCTTTTTCTTCAAGGGCAGATCAAAATTATTCTTTACTCTGTATATCTCTCCTACATTTCCCGAACGCTGTTTGTCGAGAAAAAACATATAGCAATTGGCACATCCTTCACTGTATTTCCGACACCCGTGCCATGGATTCCAGATGTAATTAAGCATTTGAAAATTCCCTGCCGCCTTGTATTAATATTCTATTCTTCCGGTTCTGCTGTGAGCATATATTCAGCTGAATTTAAGAATATATTCCTCAACATCATGCCATGAGAAAACACGTGTAATATTTTCTCCGGATGTCTTTTTATTGTAAGGCGCATCAAACAAAAGCACCTTGATCCCATTTTTCGAGAGTTTCTCGGCAATTTCAGGCTTGTCGTCTATCATGATGTCAATTTTATGACGAATACACGCCCTCAGCTTTTCTTCAGCCGATCTCTTATCCTCACAGAGAATAATTTTCTTGAAATTAAGTCTGTTTTTCTTATACCAGTTCAGAAGAAAATGCCGACTTATCCAACCTGCAATATTTTTTCTGACAACAAACATTCTTGAAGTTATGCAGTAAAGCTCATGCCCTATACCGTCAAGCAGGTCGAGCGTTTCTCTCGAATGCTCACGGGGCGGCAGCTTTACTGCATACTTTATGAATGTTTCAAGACAAAGCAAAGGGTGATGCTTCGGCTTGAAATTGAACATCTCAAATCCCGTATATTTATCGGGAAAATCAGGCTCCCTTTTAAAGTGCTTTTTACCGAGTTCGTATGAAAAGGTCGCCATATCGGTAAGAACTCCGTCTGTATCAATTCCTATTTTCAATTATCGATCTCCATGATTAATTTATCACCATTTGTCACTGCCGTCATCCGGAATGACTCTTTCAACCGCACGAATGGCACACTCGATCATGCTGTCATCCGGCTCTTTGGTCGTAATTCTCTGCAGCCATGTTCCGGGTGCAGAAATTATTCTCGTCACAATATTGTCATGTCTGCCTGCGATCTTTATAAGCTCATATCCGATTCCCGCCATCAAGGGAAAGAGGATCAGTGATATTCCCGTGCGAATAAGTGTATAAAGTATCTTACTCTCAAGGATGCTTGCAGGAAGAACCGAGCGAAGCAGAAATCCCACCGGTATCATTATCACTATTCCGACAAGAACCATGAGAATCAGAAAGGATGTTCCGCAACGTGGGTGAAATCTTTTTTGCTTTCTTATATTTTCAACAGTAAGCTCCAGACCCTGTTCGTAGCAGAATATCGTCTTATGTTCGGCACCGTGATACATAAATGTACGTTTGATATCCTTCATCAATGAAACCGCCGCCATATATGCTACAAGAATCACCACTTTAATTACGCCGGAAATTGCTGACAGAACAACAGGACTGTCAACAGCAGCATTCTCTCCCAGAACAAGCGTTCCGACAAGTGTCGGAAGATATATAAACAGGAAAACAGCAAGCACAACTCCAAGTACCATCCCGACAAGCGATGCAACTGCAATAATGCCATTGTCTTTATCCTTTTGCTTTTTCTTGACAGTCTCATATTCTTCGTCTGTCATCTCGGGCTTTCTTTCCGGTGCTTCATCGTCGAGACCTGAAATTTCCGCCGACTTCATCAGGCATTTTATTCCAACCTTGTATGACATTATAAGATTGTAAAGTCCACGGAATATCGGAAGACGGAAAAGCTTAGGTGCCTTTTTTTCGCCGTTATCCCATTCCTCGACAACGATCTCGCCCTCTGTATTTCTGACAGCCATTGCAGTTTTCTTCGGTCCACGCATCATAATTCCCTCAATAAGAGCCTGACCTCCTATCGATGTCTTTATAGCCTCTCTTTTCCTGCTTTCAACGTCAAAGCCGCCATTGTCTTTATTATCTCCGGTTGGTGATACCTCAGATACATCATTTATACTTATATTTTCGTTATTTTCAGCCATATTCATATCCTTTCGATAATCTATCAATCTGCATTCTACACCATAAATGTTAAGCAGTTATGAACTTTTTACTCTGATGCTTGAAAAAATAATGAAATTATGATAGTATTAAGATAAAAAGTAAAATACAGGTGAAAAGTCTGAAAAATATATTTTTCAGAGACGTTTTGGGGCTTTCGCCGCCGAAACGAGCCGATTCTAAGAGAAACGGCGGCGATTTTGCTCCGCAAAACCAGCCACAATTTCGCAAGAAAGGAAGCTTTCGCAATGCGAAAGCCATGGTCATAAGTATGGATGAAATCGGAAAAGAATCAGTCAAAAACGCAAAAATAGGTATAAATATAAAAACTGCAAGAAAAAAGCTGTGCATGACACAGAGCGATTTGTCGGACGGAATTATAACAAGGAATATGCTCTCACAAATTGAAGGGGGCAAGGCTGTTCCGTCCGTTCCTGTCCTCATGGCTCTTTCCGAAAAGCTCGGTGTTTCATGCGACTATCTGCTGTACGGAACTCCGGACGATGCAGACCGCGGAATGCTTGACGGAAAAATGCCGGGATTCCGTGAAATGTTTGAAAAAGGAAAATATTCAAAACTGATCAAAGCATCCGAACGTTTTTTACCGCTCGGCAACTTTGAGCTTGAGCTGATGATTGCCGATTCTCATTTAGCTCTTGCTAAAGCCTGCTTCAATTGCGGAGATCTTTCTGAATGTCTGAACCATCTCTCTCTTGCCGATGAAATATTCGGGAAAAGAGGAATTAAATTTCCGAAATCGTATATTACACTCTATACTTCGCTTGCACAGTCACTGCAGGAAGGAAAAATGCCGTCGGCTTTCGACGGATTCGGAGACGAGAGAATGCTTCCCGAAAGTATAGCATATTTTCTTATCATAAATCTGATCGATAAAGGCATGTCCGACCGTGCGGCAGTGTTATATGATACCATGAAATTCAGCTTTGAACCTATGAGATATCACATAAATTCACGTCTTGCCGCATCAAAATGTAATTTTGAGAGAGCCAAAGAGCTGCTTGCAGAGATCATATCCGAAAAGCAGGATCTCATTCCCACCCCGTTCATGCTCTTATTTTACAGCGAGCTTGAAGATTATTGCGCCAGAACAGGTGATTATAAAGGGGCGTATGAAGCTGTCCGTGAAAAAGAGCAGTTTATAAAAAATATAAAATCGGTTCATTGAATTTCACAGTGACAGTAAAAGCTGATTGACCGGCACTTATTCCCCAAATTTGCAGGGAAAATATGGATAATAAAATGTTAATTTATTATGAACTATTTCTTATTTCTATTGCAAGAATTGAAATATTATATTATAATTGTTAAGAATGCTGACGGATAAATTCTTCCAAAACATTCCATTAAAAACCAATACCCACCCTTTCGCCGACAACCGAAAGGATGCGAGAAATAAATTCATGTTGTCGGGAAACGGAGAAACTGTATGAATACTATCAAGCAGAAAACTCTTGAAGAATACGAAGCACTCTTCAATAAAGAAAGTGCCGCATATTCGAGGATCAATTCCCTTTTTGATGCCGGAACGTTTGTTGAGCTGGGCAGATTCGTTAAATGCGGCTGCAGCGAGCTTTCAAACGGCGAAAGCGATTTTGAGGGTGTTATCACCGGATACGGAGCAATTGAAGGAAAGCTCGTCTTCTGTTATTCTCAGGACTTTTCAAGAACAAAAGGAGCCGTAAGTTCGGCTCACGCAAAGAAAATTGCTTCTCTTTACGATGCCGCAATCAAAAACGGTGCTCCCGTAATTGCAATTATCGACACTGCAGGTGCAGCGATCGCCGAGGGTGTCGGTGCACTTTCGGGATACGGACAGATCATGGCAGCAAGCGCCAAGGCATCAGGAGTTATCCCTCAGATCGCCATAATATCTGGCATATGCTCGGGTGCTATGGCAACGATCGCTTCAATGGCTGATATCACTATCGGCACCGAGGGCGGAAAATTCTTTATCTCCCCTGCTTTCAATATCGGCGAAAAGTCGGGAAGCATCGGATCGGCTTGCAAAAACGGTTCAATATCGGTAAAAGCTAAGGACGACGGCGAGGCTGTCGCTGTTGCAAAGAAGCTTATCTCGCTTCTTCCCTCAAACAATGCCGAGGGAACTGCTTACAGCGAGACAAGCGATATTCCTACAAGAGAGATCACATCATCCGATGCAAAGGAAATATCATCCGAAATGCTTGATGGAGGCTCGGAGATCGAACTCATGGCAGAATACGGAGCACCCGTCAAGACCTCTGTCGGTTCAATTAACGGAATTACCGTCGGAGTAGTATCTGCATACGGCAAGCTCACACCGAGCTCTGCCAGAAAAGCCGCAAAGTTTATTTCAATGTGCGACAATTTCTCCGTACCGGTAGTTACATTGGTCGACTGTGAGGGCTTTGAGTTCTCCGGCGAAAACGAAAAGGCTCCTTTTGCAAGTGAGCTTTCAAAGCTTGCAATGGTATATGCAAGCTCAACCAACGCAAAAGTTACTGTTGTTACAGGCTCGGCTATAGGCTCGGCATACACGATACTCGGTTCAAAGTCTATAGGTGCAGATCTGGTCTTCGCTACATCAACTGCAAAGATCGCCGCAATGACCACAGATGCCGCACTTGAGTTTGTTTACGGCAATGAAATGTACGGCAAAGATATGACTCTTGCCAAAAAGCAGGAATTTGAAACCGAATGGAACGAAAAGATTGCTTCGCCTGTTGCGGCGGCAAGAAACGGCGATGTTGACGATGTTATAGAAAACGGACAAGTCCGTGCGCTCGTTGCTTCGGCTCTTGAAATGCTTTCGGGAAAAGCAACCAAAACTCCTTACAGAAAGCACGGCAATATGCCTCTTTAATGCGGGGTGAAACATATGATAAATGCATTATCTACAACAGTCAGTCAGACATTAGGCGAAAGAACTGTTGAGGCACTTACGAATCTTGTACTCGGAATGCTCGTTGTTTTCGCAGTCCTCACAATACTTTATGTTGTTCTTACTCTTGTCGGCAAGATATTTATCGCCGAGGAAAAGAAGAAAGCAAAATCAAATGTCGTGAACGCCGAAACACCGACAGCTCCCCAGGCACAGGATGAATCGCAGGGCAATACCGATAACAGCGGCAACGCTGAGGAAATAGTTGCGGCAATTACTGCGGCGATCACCGTATATTTGGAGGATGAGGGCGTAGCCCCCGGTTCATTCAGAGTCGTATCCTTCAGAAAATCAAACACAAAGCCATCTTGGAATAAGAAATAATATTAAGGAGTTTAATCATGAGAAAATTTAATGTCACAGTTAATGGAATAAGCTATGAAGTTGAAATAGAAGAAGCAGGCACCGAAAGTGCAGTTTCAGCACCCGCCGCAAAGGCAACAACAGCCGCTCCGAAGGCAGCACCCAAAGCAGCTCCCAAGGCAGCCGCTCCGGCAGGAGCAACACCGGTTGCAGCTCCCTTCCCCGGCACAGTTCTCAGAGTCGAAACAGCAGTCGGCAAGGCAGTAAAATCAGGTGATGTTCTCCTCGTTATCGAAGCCATGAAAATGGAAAACGAGATCAAAGCGCCCTGCGACGGAACGGTTGCAAGCGTAAACGTTCAGAGCGGTGCAAGCGTAAATACAGACGATCTCCTCGTTTCAATCAAATAATTCCCTCAATAAAGGAAATAACAAATATTTGGAAAGGAATAGTAAATAACTATGCTTGATACACTTTTGAATTTCCTCGAAACGACGGGAATTGCACAGTTCTTTACGATTGACGATGGTTGGAAAAATCTTATAATGATTCTCCTTTCATTCGTTCTTGCGTATCTTGCAATAGTCAAGAAATTCGAGCCGTTACTGCTTCTGCCTATAGCGATCGGTATGCTTCTGACTAACCTGCCGGGTGTCAATATGTTTCACCTTGACATGTTTATCGGAGAATCGGTCAATTACGGCGAAGTCCTGCATGACGGCGGATTTCTCGATATATTGTATCTCGGAGTAAAGCTTGGTATATATCCCTCGCTTATATTCATGGGAATCGGAGCAATGACCGACTTTTCACCCATCATTGCAAATCCGAAATCACTTCTCCTCGGTGCGGCAGCTCAGCTCGGAGTTTTCGTTGCATATGCAGGAGCACTTATTTCAGGACAGTTCACACCTCAGCAAGCAGCATCGATAGGAATTATCGGAGGAGCAGACGGACCTACAGCAATTCTTGTCACGAAGACACTTGCTCCCGAGCTTCTCGGAGCGATCGCTATAGCGGCATATTCGTATATGGCACTCATTCCGCTCATTCAGCCTCCTATCATGAAGCTTGTCACCACTAAAAAAGAACGTCAGATCAAAATGGTCACACCCCGTAAGGTATCTCAGACCGAAAAGGTCATGTTCCCGATCATCGTCACCGCAGTCGTTTGTCTGATAATTCCGGACGCAGGTCCGCTTATCGGATGCCTTATGTTCGGTAACCTTCTGAATGTATGCGGAGTTACAGACCGTCTTTCAAAGACAGCTCAGAACGAGCTTATGAATATCGTCACGATCTTCCTCGGAATCTCGGTCGGTGCAACGGCATCAGCAGACAACTTCCTCAAGCTTCAGACATTACTTATAATCGTTCTCGGTCTTGTCGCATTCTCCATCTCCACACTCGGCGGACTTCTCGGAGGAAAGGTCATGTGCCGACTGACAAAAGGAAAGGTAAATCCGCTTATCGGTTCCGCCGGAGTTTCAGCAGTTCCGATGGCAGCTCGTGTAGCCCAGCTCGAAGGACAGAAAGAAGATCCTTCCAACTTCCTTCTCATGCACGCCATGGGACCGAATGTTGCCGGAGTTATAGGCTCGGCAGTTGCGGCAGGCTATCTGCTCGCATTATTCAAATAATTTCAGAAAGAGAGGATCAATATAAATGGCAAAAGTTAAAATTTGTGAAACAGTGTTGCGTGACTCGCATCAGTCACTCATCGCAACCCGTATGTCAACCGAAGAAATGCTTCCCATAGTGGAAGAGCTTGACAAAGTCGGATATCATGCTCTCGAAGTATGGGGCGGTGCAACATTTGACTCATGTCTGCGTTTTCTTGATGAAGACCCGTGGGAAAGACTGCGTAAGATCAGAGCAAAAACCAAAACTCCGCTTCAGATGCTCTTCCGTGGACAGAATATCCTCGGATATCGTCACTATGCAGACGATGTCGTTGAGTATTTCGTACAGAAATCGCTTTCAAACGGTATCAATATAATCAGAATTTTTGACGCTCTTAATGACGCCAGAAACCTTGAAACAGCAATCAAAGCAACAAATAAAGAGGGCGGACACGTACAGGTTGCTATCTCGTATACAACAGGTCCCTGCTATACAACAGATTACTATGTAAACTATACAAAGCAGCTTGTTGATATGGGTGTCAACTCGATATGCGTTAAGGATATGGCAGGACTTCTCAAGCCGTATGCCGCATATGAGCTGATATCAGCAATAAAGAAGGCATTCCCTGACCTCCCGGTTGAGCTTCATACACACTACACAACAGGACTTGCTTCAATGACAGTCCTCAAGGCGATTGAAGCAGGATGCGATATTATCGACAGTGCTATCTCTCCGATGGCTATGGGTACATCCCAGCCGCCTACAGAATCGATAGTTGCGGCTCTCCAGGGTACACCGTATGATACAGGACTCAGCCTTGAACAGCTCGATGTAATTACAAGATACTTCACTCCTCTTCGTGAGAAATATCTCGAAAGCGGACTTCTCGATCCTAAGGTTCTTAAGGTCAATGTCAATGCCCTTATGTATCAGGTTCCGGGCGGAATGCTCTCCAACCTTATCTCACAGCTCAAAAAGATGGGCAAACCCGAAAAGCTTCAGGAATGTCTTGAAGAAGTTCCGAGAGTCAGAGCAGACGCAGGATATGCACCGCTCGTTACACCTTCCTCTCAGATAGTCGGTACTCAGGCAGTTATGAATGTCCTCTACGGCGAAAGATATAAGAGCGTAACAAAAGAGTTCAAAGCACTCGTCAAGGGCGAATACGGAAAAACTCCGATGCCTATAGACCCGGCATTCCAGAAGAAGATCCTCGGAAGCGAAAAGCCGATCACATGCCGTCCGGCAGATATGCTCAAGCCCGAGCTTGAAGAGCTCAAAGCTAAGGTAGCTCCCTATGCACAGCAGGAAGAAGACGTCCTCAGCTATGCACTCTTCGATCAGGTAGCAACCAAATTCTTTGAAAGCCGTAAAGCTAAACAGGTAGGAGTAGACCTCGAAAACGGAGATAAAACACTCAAAGTTCACTCGGTCTGATCGGAGCATAATATCTGAATAATAGTTCTAACGGGACTGTCACAATGTGACAGTCCCGTTTGGTTATACAAAAAATAAACGGTTTTGTAATTTATCGTATGGCGGTGACTTGCTTCAGCCCTACGACACCTTACCCAACATAATTCTGTTTTTTATAACATTGAAACCCAAATATATCATTTGAAGTCTAAAAATCCACATTTCAGTCCGTCGTGGATTTTGTGTAGTTTTTCGAGTGCGTGGATTTTTCAAAGAATGCAAAAAGGCTCTCGATTTTCACCGAAAGCCCTAAAAATTATGATTATTTAACTAATAATCGGTATTTAATTATTTACAAGCTTCTTCAACCGCAACGGCACAAGCGACTGTAGCTCCTACCATCGGGTTGTTACCCATACCTATAAGTCCCATCATTTCGACGTGAGCAGGAACCGATGAAGATCCTGCGAACTGTGCGTCTGAGTGCATACGTCCCATTGTATCGGTCATACCGTATGAAGAAGGACCAGCAGCCATATTGTCGGGGTGAAGTGTTCTTCCTGTTCCGCCGCCCGATGCAACCGAGAAGTACTTAACGCCGTTTTCATTGCACCATTTCTTATATGTTCCTGCAACGGGGTGCTGGAATCTTGTCGGGTTGGTCGAGTTACCTGTGATCGAAACGCCGACATTTTCAAGCTGCATTATTGCAACGCCTTCCGGAACATTGTCAGCGCCGTAGCACTTGACATTAGCACGGGGACCGTTCGAGAAAGGAATTTCCTTAACGACCTTAACTGTTTCCGAATAGGGATCGAATTCGGTTTCAACATATGTGAAGCCGTTTATTCTCGAGATGATATAAGCGGCATCTTTGCCGAGACCATTGAGTATAACACGAAGGGGCTTTACTCTTACCTTGTTTGCATTGAGTGCGATCTTGATAGCACCCTCAGCAGCGGCAAATGATTCATGTCCTGCGAGGAAGCAGAAGCACTCTGTTTCTTCGGAAAGAAGCATTTTGCCGAGGTTTCCGTGACCCAGACCGACCTTTCTGTTCTCGGCAACAGAGCCGGGAATACAGAACGCCTGGAGTCCTACACCTATCATTGCAGCGGCGTCAGCAGCCTTTGTGCAACCCGATTTGATTGCGATAGCCGCACCAACTGTATATGCCCATACTGCATTTTCAAAGCAGATAGGCTGGGTCTCTCTTACGATCTTGTCGCAGTCGATTCCCTTGCTCAGAGTGATTTCTTTGCACTCCTCTATAGAGGAAATGCCGTATTCTTTAAGAACTGCGAGAATTTTAGCTTCTCGTCTTTCATAACTTTCAAAAAGTGCCATTATTCATTCCCTCCCCTAATTATTCTTTTCTCGGATCAATATACTTGACACCTTCAGCGAATCTGCCGTATGTGCCCTTTGATTTCTCGTATGCTTCGTTCGGCTCCATGCCCTTCTTGATGAAGTCGGTCATTTTTCCGAGTGAAACGAATTCATACCCGATTACTTCATTGTTCTCATCGAGTGCCATTCTTGTGCAATAGCCCTCTGTCATTTCGAGGTATCTTACGCCCTTAGCCTTTGTTCCGTACATTGTACCGACCATCGAACGTGAACCCTTTCCGAGGTCCTCCATACCTGCTCCGATAACAAGTCCGCCTTCTGAAAATGCAGACTGTGTTCTTCCGTAAACGATCTGAAGGAAGAGTTCTCTCATTGCGGTGTTGATAGCGTCGCAGACAAGGTCTGTGTTGAGAGCTTCAAGAACTGTCTTTCCGGGAAGGATCTCAGCCGCCATAGCTGCCGAATGTGTCATTCCCGAGCATCCGATCGTCTCGACGAGTGCTTCCTCGATTACTCCGTTCTTTACATTCAAAGAAAGCTTGCATGCGCCCTGCTGAGGAGCACACCAACCGATTCCGTGTGTATATCCGGAAATATCGGCGATCTGCTTCGACTCGACCCATTTACCCTCTTCGGGTATGGGAGCAGGACCATGTTTGGGTCCTTTTGCTACAACGCACATATTCTCTACGTCGCGGCTCATTGCGTATTCACAATTGCTCATGATAGTGTATCTCCTTAATTATTTTTTTAAACCTGATGTTTATGTTTTTCAACCATGTCATTATACAACATCTCTCCGATAAAATCAATAGTTTTCGCATCGATTTTTTTAGAAAAAAATAAATTTCCTCTTTATTTTTTTGTAAAAGTGTGCTACAATAGGTTAGCGGAAAGATTTTGCCCTCAATACATAGATATTTTTTATGGTTGAATGATTCATCCGATGCAATCCTGCGGCGATTTTTTCCTTTACCGCTTCGGCAATTAAAATAAATATTATTAATTCGTTGTAAAATAAGAAAGGAATTAGCAAATGAAAGACAGCCGTTCCATCAAGTCAAAGGAATACAGCAAAAAAATTGCACTGATTTATACCGGTGCCGTAATTTTATGCCTGCTTGTTGCCCTTGCACTCACAATGACAATACTTAAGCTTTCCGGCCCCGGTGTTAAAGTACCCGATCCCACATCCAACACCGAACCGCCTAAGACCACACCTCAAAAGGTTACTGAAACTCCCCCCGCAACCGGAGTAAAAACAGATGTTCAGAAACCCGACTACAGTATTTCAAATGTCGAGTATTCTTCTGAGTCGCTTAAGGAGGGCATACTTGCCGTCATAGGCAGCGACAAACCAGGAGCTATCGCTTCAAAAGGCGAGCTTGTGTTGCTCAAATCACAGAGCGATCTGAAGGTCAAGGTCAGTAAATACAACACATATCTTACCGAAAATGCATATAACGCAATCAATTCATTGCAGGCAGATCTTGAATCTCAGTTCAACAACAATATGACTATTCTCATTCTGAAGTCAATAGGCGTAACAGATGACGGAGACATATCCGAAAATGAATTCGATGAGCATTGCACCGGAAACGCAATGGATATCCGATTCATGGATAATAATTCGGTGTCCTATAATTTCGACAATTCCAGGGTTTATTCGGAGGTTGAATGGATAAGGGCAAACGCATGGAAATACGGTCTTATATTCAGATATACCGAAAGTAAGGTCGCAATCACAGGACATGAAAAGGAAATCGGACATCTGAGATATGTCGGAGTTACCGCCGCAAAATATATGTATGAAAACAATCTCTGTCTCGAGGAATTTATATCGATACTCAAAGATTATTCCTTCAATTCCCCGCTCGTTGTCGATACCCCTGACGGTAAAACCTACAGAATGTATTATACCGCCATCGATGAAAGCGGAAGCACAAAGGTTTACTACAGATCAAAGTCGGAAAGTGAAACCTATGGCGATATGAAAATATCCGGCAACGGAAGCGACGGCTTTATCGTCATTCAGGAGTTTTCTTCAAAAGCTTGACTGTGCTTAGTGCAGGTTTTCCCGTGACAACGTATTTCCTTCATTATTAATTATTAATTAATTGGTTCGGGAAAATAATTACACAGCAGTCTTTAATCAAAGAAAGATCCTTTCATTCCAAAGGCTTGATATTGCCTTGAATCAGAATGAAAGGATTTTTTATTTCATATTTCGCCGCATAGAATATAATAATAAAAAACGTGACAGTAGATCGCATTCGGCAGAAAGTAAGCACTGTTAATTATTTATTAACACTTATAATTGTATTTATTTACATTCACTTTACCAAATTAGCATGATACCCTATTGCAAAAGCAAATGAAATGTGATATAATTCCATCATCACAAACGGAAGACAACTTCCGCAAAAAACTGGGATTGGACAAAGAATGTCCGAAAAGGAGACAAAAATGAAAAACTTCAAAAAAGCAGTCGCACTTATGCTGACTGCACTCATGTGCGTTATGTTTGCAGTTTCATGCACAACAACGCCTACAACCACACCTGCCAAAACACCCGATGCTACAGCACCTGCTACATCAGGCAATAACAGCAAAGAAACCATTGTCGTCGGATATACTATTTATGCTCCGATGAACTACATGGATGAAAACAATGAGCTTATCGGATTTGATACCGATCTTGCAAAGGCAGTTTTCGGCGAACTCGGATACAATGTAGTATTCAAGGAAATCGTTTGGGAACAGAAATACACAGAGCTTGAATCGGGTACAATTTCCTGCATCTGGAACGGATTTACTTCCAACGGAAGCGATAACGGAAAGTCAAGAACCGAATATGTTGATTTTTCGTACAACTACATGATCAACAAGCAGGTCGTTGTTGCAAGCAAGGAAACTGCCGCAACAATTTCAAGTGCAGCAGATCTTAAGGGACTCGTCGGTTCTGCCGAAAAGGGTTCTATCGGATATGACTATCTGAATGACACCTTTGTTAAAGAGGGTGCACTCGTAAAGGACAGCACATCACAGCTTTCAGCTCTCCAGGATCTTAAGATGGGCGGATGCAAATTTGTAGTTCTTGACGAACAGCTTGCAAAATCTTATGTCGAAAAGGGCGATTACGAAGATTATACAATTATCGAAGACCTCTCAAGCGAGATCGAATATTACGCTATCGGATTCAAGAAGGGCAGCGAGCTTACAGCTAAGGTCAATGAGACTCTCGAGAAGTTCGCCGCAAACGGAAAGCTCGAAGAGATCGCAACAAAGTACGCTGTTCAGAACGCCATAGTTAAGGATTACGCTGATCAGAAATAATTCTCATTTTGAAGATGCTTTCGGCGTCATTTCAAGGACTGATATTTATACCGCTTTTCACCTTCGGGTGAAAAGCGGCTTTGACGTGTAAAGCTTTGTTGTACAAAGCGGCCTTGCCGTGCAATAAGGTTGATTTTATTTCACGATACATAATACATAAAGGATACAAAAAATGGATTTTTTGCAAATTACTGTTGAACTTTTAAAAAGCTTCGGGATAACCTTTCTGCTTTTTTTGCTGACGCTTGTTTTTGCTCTTCCCTTGGGACTTCTGATCTCTTTTTGTACGATGAGCAAAAATAAGGTAATATCGGCACTCTTTAAGGGCATCGTCTGGATCATAAGAGGAATTCCCCTTATGCTTTTGATTTTTATAATATATTATCTCCCCGGACTTTTAGGCTCATCATCCAACATATTCAATGAGCTTGATATTCATTTTACCATTCAGGCAGGACTTTCAAAGCTTCTTTGGTACGGAAGATTTATTGCCGTCCTCATAGCTTTTACGATCAATTATGCCTGCTATTTTTCAGAAATTTACCGTGGCGGAATCCAAAGCATATCAAAGGGACAGTATGAAGCAGGCGCCGTTCTCGGACTTACAAAAAATCAGATATTCACAAAAATAGTTTTCAAGCAGGTAATAAAGCGTATTGTACCGCCTATGTCCAATGAAATCATCACTCTTATAAAAGACACAGCGCTTGCAAATGCCATTGCAATCCCCGAGATCATTCTCTGCGCAAAGAATATGGCGGCAGAAAGTGCACTTGTCTGGCCGCTCTTCTATACATCGGTCTTCTATCTTCTCTTCGTCGGAATACTGACTATCGTATTCCACAGAATAGAGAAAAAGCTTGATTATATAAAGGTCTGAGGATGAAAGAGAGGATAACAGAATGGAAGTACTGTCTATAAAAGATTATCGCAAATCATTCGGTGATACCGAGGTCCTCAAAGGTATTGATTTCACGCTTAATGAGGGAGAAACGCTTGCGATCATAGGTTCTTCGGGAAGCGGAAAAACAACTCTCCTTCGCTGTCTGAACTTTCTCGAAACGCCCGACAATGGGAGCATGTATCTTCACGGTAAGCTTCTCTATGACGCACAAGCCGATAAAAAGCTTTCAGAAAAAAAACTGCGTGACCGCCGTCTGCACTTTGGACTTGTTTTTCAGAATTTCAACCTCTTCCCTCAATATACGGCACTTGAAAATGTTTGTCTTGCCCCAAAACTACGTGTAGAAAAAAAGAACCGGAAGGAAAAGCAACTGATTTTTTCTGAAATAGAAAAAAATGCCGCAGAACTTCTGGCAAGAGTCGGACTCTCGGATAAATGCAACAACTACCCCGCACAGCTCTCCGGCGGACAGCAACAGCGTGTCGCAATTGCACGTGCACTTGCACTTCGTCCCGATATTCTCTGCTTTGACGAGCCGACATCGGCGCTCGACCCCGAGCTGACGGGTGAGGTTCTAAAGGTATTACGCAAGCTGGCAGATGAAAAAACGACAATGATAATCGTCACACATGAAATGAACTTTGCACGTGAGGTCGCAGATAAGATCATTTTTATGGACAAAGGCGTAGTGGCAGCAGTAGGAACTCCTGACGAGATATTCTGCTCCGATAACGACAGATTGAATGCATTTATCGGAAAGATCAATTCAAAGCAATAAACCAAGAAAAACGGCTGAACATCCGAAAAGGAATCAGCCGTTTTTGTTATATTTAATTTAATCAATTGAAAGGATGTATATAATATTTCAAATGTCCCGCCCCAAGATCATACACAAAAATGTTTGCCGCAACTTAATAATTCTCTGCAGATATTACGCAAAGATACCCCAAAAGATACCCCATACTATTGCGAATAAATAAATCAGCACCCAAGCGCCAAGAAAAACAACAATTGATATTATGATCACCCATACGACACGTGAAGCAACTTCAGGCGACTTTCTACCTAATATGTATAGCGGCAAAAGGATAATTGATCCTACAACAAACATAAAGAACGGATATAAAAAACCCTTCCAAAATGATTGCTGAAAAATCAGAGCTTTGCAGAGTCCCTGAATAAGACAGATCAGTAATATAATCCCGCATGCAATCGGTAAACCATGTTTTTTATCCCTTTTACCTTCCGTGTTGATAAACGCCTATAAATTTTTCCCTTCGTCAAAATGACAATGGCGCACTTGCTCCATTTTGTATGAGTGCTCCGTTGGGCGCTGGTACAGAGTTCAGGTCAATTCCATTTACTGTAACAATAATGATTTAAAAATTCTTGGTCAGGATATCAAAACGAGACGTCATCTATTATGGATCACATCTCAATGAGCACTTCATTTTGCTGCGCCCAGAATTGCCTTTATCGCACCTTCTGCATGAATCCGTACCACTCTATCCGTATCATGTTTTGACATATTTTTTAACTTTTCCAAGCAATAACACACATACTCGGGCTTACGTTTACCTAACACGCGGAACATCTCTGGAGCTTCCA
>CAZXAU010000010.1:0-97842 GCA_964638675.1 uncultured Lachnospiraceae bacterium | reverse complement strand
CCGGGATACAATCCATAAACCGTTCAATACGCTTTGTCAGAAACAGAAAGTGCAGATCGGAACGCTCCCGTATCATCTGCCAACATTCTGTACGCCACATATCCGCATCCTCGATCAGAAAATCTGTTGAGAAGCAAAGATATACGGTCTGTCCGGGTTTGATTTTGTATTCCCCCGATTTATTTTTAGCGATAGGGGCGTAGAAGTTATCCGTCTTTACAATATTATTCGTATCGATCCCACGCTTGTTATCGCCTTTGTGGATATAACAGTATTTACATCCTTCGCTGTGTTTGCGGCAGCCACGCCACGGATCCCACATTGCCATAATTTTTACCATAGCTTTCGTATTGCGAAAGCACCCTTTCTTTCGGAATTTGGGACGGTTTTGCTGAACAAAATCGCCTTTTCGGTGGCGAAAGCCACAAAGCTCCTTTTGAAAGATTTATCTTTCAAACTTTCATCCTTTCATTTTTATAACTGCATCACTGATATCGGGTATAGGGAACAGCCATATGTCTATTCCTATCACTCGGTTTTCTTTTTACTCTTTTTTCTGTATTCACGGGGGGAATAGCCGTATGTTCTGCTGAATATTTTGCTGAAATACATGGGATCGGCGATTCCTACACTATTGCATATACTGCCGATCGGTTCATCACTTTCGAGCAAGCGTTCTGATGCTATCGACAGGCGGTAGTTATTCAGATATGCTATAGGGGATGTTCCCAAAAGCTTTTTGAATAAACAATAGAAATTGGATTCGGACATATTTGCAATTTTTGCAAGCTCTGATATACCGATCGGCTTTCCGAAATTTTCGGTCATATAGGCAACGGTGTCTTCTATTCCTTTGTTTACAGGCTTTTCTATAGGCAACGAACTTTCCGACAAAACTCCTAAAATCTGATAGCAACAGCTGTAATTTTTAAATATATCATCGTTTGAAAACAGATCGTCAAATAATAAATTCAGTTTGTCTGCCCGTTCATCATTTATAACGGTATCGAATTGATAGACGCAGTCCAATTTGTATGCATCATTTATTTCGACATCGATAAACAGCCATCTGCACGACATCCTGCCGCTTTTTTCATTGGGATGGTGGACTATAGTCTGCTGTACACCTGACGGTGCAATGAAAAATCCGCCTTCTTTTGTTTGCATACTTCTGCTCTTTCCAAGGGCAATATCATATCTCCCTTCGATCGACTGTACGATCGAAAGGCAGGGAAGAATCTTGACGTGTCTGACATTTTCTTTAAATATTAAATCGAAGCTGCTTTTCTTGAAATATACGATTTTTGCTTTTGTGATCTCCAATGTGCTCACCTCAAGAGTATTATACATGTTTTTTATAGTATTGTCAATTGTTTTTTGTAGTTTTATCCTGTATAATATTATTGTAAGTGAAATAATCTTCATGAAATATTTGGAGGCTAAGTCTGAAAAATAAATTTTGAAAAATATATTTTTTAGACAGTGTTTTGTGGCTTTCGCCACCGAAAAGGCGATTTTCCAGTGCAAAACCAGTCCCAATTTCAAAAAGAAAGGATGCTTTCGCAATGCGAAAGCCATGGTTATAAATATGGAATTTTATACTCAAAACGGAATGAGGCGGCCGATACGTCTGTCCGAGGATACACGCAAATTTGCATATGATTCTTTGAACAGAAAATACGGGCTGGATACTCTGAAGGTTATGTCTATCAGTCTTGATGAAATCGAAAATTATGATCTTCTTTCAGATATTGAAAAATATGATATTGCCGTAAAGGAGGTTGCCTTTACCTCGCCCATACGTATCTGCGAGGGCGAGAAGCTCAGCGGTGCGGCATCTTTCGGATTTGGAATATGGGGCAGAGTTCCTGCAACATATAAAGACAAATATCTTTTTCCGGGCATCGATCATCTCACGGTTGACTTCAAAAGCGTTTTAAAATACGGCGTGAATTCGATCAAGGAAAAATGTGAAGAGTCGTATAGAAAATATAAAAATACCGAAAAAGAAGCTTTTCTGAAGAGCTGTTTGAATTGCATTGAAGCTTTTGAGATATGGCATGGACGTTATCTGGAAGCTTTGAGTGATCTTCCCGAATACAGATCGAATTATGAAAATCTGAAGAGAGTTCCGTTCAAAGCGGCAAGAAATTTTTATGAAGCTGTGCAGAGCATCTGGTTCACCTTTGCATTTCTCCGCCTTTACGGAAACTGGCCCGGTATAGGGCGTATAGATCATTTGCTCGGAGATTATCTCAAAAAAGATCTTGATGACGGCAGCTTGTCGCTCGATGAAGCACGTGAGATCTTAGCACATTTCTTTATAAAAGGCTGTGAGTGGATAAACGGTCAGTACATCGGAAGCGGTGATGCCCAGCATTATCAGAATATTCTCTTAGCCGGAATTGATGAGAATGGAAATGAGATCGAAAACGAGGTTACATATCTTGTTCTCGATATCATAGAGGAGCTTGGAATAAGCGATTTCCCGACAACTGTACGCATAAATAAGAACACAAGCGAAAAACTACTGAGAAGGGTTGCTGAAGTTACGAGATACGGCGGAGGAATTCTTGCGGTATATAACGAAGAGCTTGTCATAAATGCCTTGATAAAGGACGGTTATGACGAGCGCGAAGCAAGGCAATTTGCAAATGACGGATGCTGGGAGGTTCAGGTTCCCGGAAAGACTTTTTTCATTTACACGCCTTTTGATTCTTTGCAGATACTCCAGAAAAAAACATTGATCGGATATGACGGAAGCATTGTATTTGAAAATTTTGATGAATTATATTCAAAATTTATTGACGATCTGCACTCCCATGTCGAACAGCTTTTTGAAAACAGAAAAAAGCTGTTCGACCCTACAGACGATTCATGTCAAAAATGGCTCAGTCGAGTTCCTTGTACCCTCGTTTCACTCTTTGAGGAAGGGTGCATAGAAAAAGGTCTGTCATATCTTGAGGGAGGACCTGTCTATAATATATTCTCGCCGCATATCGGAGGTCTTGCAGATACTGTCAACAGCTTATATGCAATAAAGAAACTTGTATTTGACGAAAAAAAGCTGACTTTCCCGGAATTCATGAATATTCTCAAGAATAACTGGGAGGGGGAAGAAGCTCTTCGTCAATATGTTATGAACCGTTATACTTACTACGGAAACGATAATGATGAAGTGGATGACATTGCCGCAGCTCTGCTTTCCGATTTCGCTGATATATGTCTTTCATTCAACGGTAAATGCGGATACACTTTTCCTGCAGGCGTCAGTACGTTTGGCCGTCAGCTCGAGTGGTCCCGTTTACGCCTTGCATCACCTCACGGAAGAGTTGTCGGAGAAGTTTTGGCAGCGAACAGCTCACCCACTCCCGGCAGCGACAGGGAAGGCGTTACGGCGATCATCCGCTCCTATTGTAAAGCAGATCTTTCAAAGCTTGCTACGGGTGCGGCACTTGACATCAGACTTTTGCCCTCAAGCGTGGAGGGCGAGGATGGCTTGCAGGCACTTATAGGTCTGATGCGTGGGTTTGTAATGTTGGGTGGTTTCTTTATGCAGCCTGACGTTGTCGATGCCTCTGTATTGCGTGAAGCTCAGGAACACCCCGAAAACTATCCTACACTTTCGGTCCGTGTTTCGGGCTGGAATGCAAGATTCGTGACTCTGAACAAAGAGTGGCAGGACATGGTGATCGAACAGAATGAGCACTGAAATAAAATTGAAAGTGACTGAGATCCAACGCTTTTGTATGCATGACGGTCCCGGTATACGGACTACAGTATTTCTGAAGGGCTGTCCTCTGCGCTGTGCATGGTGTCACAATCCCGAAACTCAGAAATCGTATGAAGAGCTTCTTTATTATGAAAAAAGGTGCGTGAAGTGCGGCTCATGCATTAGTGTATGCCGGCAGAGAGTACATACTTTGTCTTACCGTCATCTGATGGAACGGGAAAAATGCATTATGTGCAGATCATGTGCCGAGAGTTGTCCGAGCGGAGCACTTGAGGTATGCGGAAAGATTATGTCGGTTGATGATATACTCTATGCCGCCCGAAAGGACAAAGCTTTTTACGGAAATATCGGCGGTGTTACACTGTCGGGCGGTGAGCCGTTTGCACAAGGCAGGGCAACCATTGCTCTTTTAAAAGCTTTGAAGAATTCGGAGTTCAATACCGCCGTGGAGACCTGCGGATATGGTGATACAGAAATTTTATCTGCCGCCGCTCAATATGTCGATCTGTTTTTGTGGGACATCAAGGATACCGATGATGAACGACACAAGCTTTATACAGGAGCATCGAACAAGCTCATTTTAAACAATTTAAGCGTTGTGAATGAAATGAATGCAAAGATCCGTCTGCGCTGTATTCTGGTGAATGGCGTAAATACAGATGACGAGCATTATATAAAAATTGCAAAGCTTGCCGGAAGTCTGAACAATTTACAGGGAGTTGAAATTATCCCGTATCACGCATATGCCGGAACTAAAGCTGTTTTTCTCGGCTTCGAGGATAACGGCAAAAAAGAATGGATCCCGACAAAAGAACAGCTTGATAAAGCAAGGTTTATTATAGAAGATCAAGGCATAACCGTTATATAAAGATAGAATATGTTATATTTATCCGATAAATCTTTTGTGGAGAATTGTTTTTTGATCTGCATACGATTGACCGATCTTTAAAACGGGGGATGTCATATTTATGACCATCGCTTTCGCATTGCATAAGCTCCCTTTTTGTGGAATTGGGGCTGGTTTTGCACTGGAAAATTGCCTTTTCGGTGGCGAAAGCCACAAAAAACTGTCTGAAAAATATATTATTCAGACTAGACACTCCCGTTTTTTAGCGGCATCATTTTGTGTTTACTGTCAGATGTGAAATTTTTGCTTTATTTTTTTGTTTTTCACCCTCGGAACTATTGACAAAATCAAAAAAATCGGTATAATATAGTCGAAAAAATTGAATACAGATAAATGGAAACGCTGAATAGATTCAGCGTTTCCATCGAAAATACGGTTTGAAAAGTTGTTAGCTGAGTAGATGTAAAAGGGAATCCGGTTCGAATCCGGAACAACCGCCATTACTGTATTTGACGAAATGAAGAGCATGTTACCATTGGACGCTTTCGTCTGAGAAGGGTGTTCTTTCGCAGTGCCGATTTTGAGCACTGCTTATCATAAGTCAGGATACCTGCCGTATTTTTGAAAGGTTTACCATGATTGGGCGAGAAGAGTGCAACCGATTATCATATGCCGTTTTTCGGCTTTAGATTCGGAGCTCTTTGTTTTTTTGCCCGATTTTGAAGCCTTCCTTTTGGCGTGCTTTTTAATCGATTGCGCTCTTTCTTTCGGATCATATCCAATTCGGATAAAACGAAGGAAAGAGCTTTTTGTTTTTTTGTGTGTTTGTATTCGGAAGGGAGGCGTTAAAATGACAAGCGAAGAAAAGCGATCTTGGGCGGTAAGTGAGCTGCAAAACAAGCAAAAAGAAATGGGTCGTCTTCCTGTCAAAAGTGATTTTGACGCTGTGACCCTCTCAAGGATCAAGGCTTTTTTAGGCCCGTGGCCGAGAGCACTTGAAAAAGCGGGACTGAAGGAGATCAGTCCTGAAAGAAAAAAAGAGATCTCACAAAAAACAAACAGCGAAAAAGGGGGGAGTAAAGTCTGAAAAATAGATTTTTCAGACGATGTTTTGTGGCTTTCGCAACCGAAACGATTCGCTTCAAGGAGAATCGGTGGCGATTTTGCGGTGCAAAACAGGCTCCGATTCCATAAGAAAGGATGGATATAATTATGAAATCAAAAATATACCGATATGCTTGTGCAATAATTGCACTGATCATGATATTCGTATCACTGCCGGCATCTGCACTCGCAATCGACATTCAAAAGACAAGCGAAAAATCAGACGAGTTTCGTGTAGTTATTTCAATCGAGGGCGAAACTCTCGGTCAGGGAATATATATCGAGCCGAAATCTTACACTCTCGCACAGATCAACGAGTTGATCGCCGGTGAAGGCTACGGACCGTATGAAGAGAGTGACCTCACCGCAGGTATGGCAACTCTGGCGATGCTTATCGATCAGAAGATCGATTATCACATAACAGGGTCATGGGAGAGCGATGCCTATATCTCCGAGCTTTACGGACTTGATAAAGGCGAAATTTCGATTCCGTCGATCATCAGCGAAAGTGCAGGCGGAGGATATCCCGGCAATAATGATAACGACGGAAACAGCGATGACTGGCTCGGAGAATTGGATTACTGTACAATGGCAGGCTGGATGATTACCGTAAACGATCTGATGATTCCGGTCGGTGCGTCTGCTTTCGGTCTTAAAGATTATACAGGATATAACGGCTACTGTGATTACGGTAATACATATGTAATTCGTTGGCAGTTTACTCTCCACGGCTTCGGTGCCGACCTTGGATATTCCACCGGATGGGGAAATGATGCATATTTCGATCATGCCAACAAGGATATCCTGTATGCGGCATATGCAGATTCGACAAATGCCGAGGCAAAGGCGTCGGTGCTTCCCGTGATGGAAAAGCTTACGGCGACACAGCATGAGATCGATGAGGCAGTAGATATTCTGAAAAAAGCACAGAGTGATAACGATGATAAAAAAGGACTGGACGTCAGTGTAATTCTGAATGCCACCATGGCAGGTCTTGTGAGTTCAATTCCTCATCCGCAGTTCGGAACTACGGGCGGTGAATGGACGGTACTTGCTCTTGCACGAGGCGGATATTTCGATCGTGGCAGTGAATACTTTACCGGATACTATGATCGCATTGTAGATAAGGTTGTCGAGCTTTCAGCAAGTGTAAATCAGGGCGGAGCGCTTCATTCAAGAAAATATACCGAAAACTCAAGACTCATTATGGCACTGTCGTCAATAGGAAAAGATGCTACCGATGTAGGAGGTATAGATATAGTAGCACCGCTGAATGATTTCGACAAAACGGTTTGGCAGGGAATCAACGGACCTATCTTTGCTCTTATAGCCCTTGATACGAATAACTATCAGACCGAAGACCCAACTATAAGGCAGCAATATATAGACAAGATACTCAGTTTGGAGCTGAGCGGCGGCGGATGGGCACTCAGCGGAAGCAGCGCCGATCCTGATATCACTTCAATGGCTTTGCAGGCACTTGCAAATTACCGAACACAAAAAGCTGTTGCCGATGCTGCATCACGTGCTTTTGAAAAGCTCTCGCAGATGCAGAAGGATGACGGCGGTTATGCTTCATGGGGCAGTGTAAACTCCGAAAGCATTGCTCAGGTGATCGTGGCTTGCACTGCATGGGGAATCGATCCCGACACCGATTCTCGCTTTATAAAGAACGGAAATTCGGCTGTCAGTGCACTGCTTGAATTCTATGTTGAGGATGATGCACAATTCAGACATGTTATGAGCGGTGCCGGCAATGCAATGGCGACAGACCAGGCGTGTTATGCACTTGTTGCATACGACCGTTTTATCAATAACAGGAATTCGCTTTATGACATGAGCGATGCATTTCCGATAATTGAAGAGCCGGGCGCTTTCTCGGCAGAGCTTACTCTTCCCGAAAAAATTGAAAACACGAAAGATCATTCATTTAATGCGGTCGTATCGCTGAACAAATGGGATAACGATGCAGGTTATAAGCTGATGGATTGCATTGTCAATATTCCCGACGGACTCGATGTTATCGATGTCAGAGCCGAAAGCTCACTTACAGGTGGTACTCTCTGCTATCACCTTGAGGAATCGACCGGCAAACTGCGTATTGTATATTTCGATCCGCAAAAAGGCAACGATATTACGGTAAACTCAGATAGTTTTCCGTCTTCAATATTTACGGTCGCTCTCAGAGTAAAACAGGAATATGATCTTTCCCTCACCGATACACTCAGCGTATCGATCACAGGAATGTCGCTGAAAAAGAATTCTCATTCAGAAGACCCCGATTCTATGACAATTGTCGATATTGAAAAAGCCTATGACAGTACACAGATCGTAAAGGGTGTAAGCTTTACCGCCATGACTCTTTATATCGGTGACGGTGTGGATCTGATTCCGGAGAATAGGGTTGCAGTGGCTGTTGCCGTAACGGGCGTTGATGACGGTGCAAAAATTCTGTGGAATGACGGAAGTAAAAACGTAAGGCTTCTTTATAACGCTGCAATTTCGGCAAAAACGGGAGTTCCGACCTATTTGTGCGTCACATCTTCAGAACTTATGCCGAGGCTTGCATCATCTGAAAATTATACAATTGTGAATGAAGATGCAAATACTCTTATATTTGGTGATGTAAACGGCGACGGAATAGTAAATGCTCAGGATGCCCTGGCACAGGTCAACGCATGGCTGAGAAAGGACGACGCACCGAATGATGAGCAGATCCTTGCAATGAACGTAAATGCAGATTCGAGAATCAACACGTTTGATGCATTGGCCGTCGTTGAATATTTTGTTAGCGGAAAAGAATTTGCGATAATCGACAAAGCGGCAATTATTAAAGAAAGCATAAAATAATTATGAAAACAGTACGATCATCAAAGAAGAAATGTATCATTACAGCGGTATTAATACTTGTTATCGGTATAGCCGCCATCCTTACGATGCATTTTCTCCGTGGCAACGGCAGTATTTTTACCGCCGGCACACCCGAAGTATCGATGGAAAAGGGAGGAAAAATATCAGCTCTTGACAGGGAAGAATTTTCGCTTGCACTGACTGTGTCATCGCTCGGTGACGATATTTATCCTGCCGCCAGCTTTTCGATCGATTTTGATGCCGCAAGACTTGAGTTTCTCGGAATCAATGAGGGAAACGTATTGATTACAGACCCAGACAAAAGCGGGGGATATAAGCTTCCCGAATGGAGCGTGGATGTTGATCGGAGCAACAGCATAGGACAGATAAATATAATGTATCTTGATATGACAGGCGGGAAGTATGCTTTTAAAAACGATGCACTGAGGAGCGAGGGAAATGTAGTACTTCGTTTACGTTTCCGTCTGCGTGGAAGTGCTGTCTCGGGCGATATATATGAGCTTTCATTTAATGATGCAATATTCGCCGCATCTGATGAAAACAAAAGTCTTGCATCGAATAAAAATACGCTTAAGACCTCAAACGGGCGTATTATAGTTGGAGATTAGCGTGAAAGATACGTTCATATTATCCCACTCACATCTGTTTCACGTGCAGATTCTGCTTAAAAATGGGACTTGCCCTATTTTAAGGAGAATTTCATAACTATTTGTATCGCCATAGGGTGGCGGAAGGGAGGTTCACATGAAAAAGAAAATACAGATCCTGAGCATATTACTCCTTGTTGTTTTAACGCTGATATCATGCAATACGCTCACAAACAAGAGAGTAAAATTGCAACAAAGCATTACAATTCCTGAGGACGGGATAATTGAATGCTCTGTATTTGAAGATCTGAAGGAAAACAATAGTGTTGTTACATTCAAAGGAAGCTCAAACTGTCTTTCTTATGAGTGGACGGTTTTCGGCAGTGATATTGATATACCTAAATCACTCAATCTCGGCATTGAAATTATCAGGGCAGACGATACGGTTTTATTTCAGTATAAATCGACAGAAGATTTCGGATTTTCACCTGTGCTTACGGTATATCTGAATAACGGATTTGATGCCGACACGGCCACTGTATATGACAAAACAAACGGTTCGGATATAAAGCTTTGTCATGCGAGTATTACAGGCAGAAACGGCAGAATACTGAACTTTTCGCCGTCCGGTCAGAGAGGGATATGTGAGATCGTTCCCGATAAGTGCGTGATTCCCGATATCACCGATATAGCGAATACCGGAATTGGCAACGTTAACAAAAACGATCCGTATCTGTCCGGCAGCAACAGTGATGACCAACGTGTGATATCCGACGGAAGTGCGACAGGGCAGGACAAATATAAGACGGATCCCGTGCCGACGGGAAAACCGATGCCAGTAGAGCCCGAAGATCAGAAGGTCGATAACAAGAAAAAATACACTTGTACTTTTTCTATTGAATGTTCGACAATTCTGAACAATATCGGCGATCTTGAACCCGAAAAGCTTGACGTTCTTCCGTCAAACGGAATCATTTTCCCCGAACAGACGGTGACATTTTACGAGGGAGAATCGGTGTTCGATGTTCTGCAAAGGGTCTGTCGTGAAAACAATATACATATGGAGGCTTCATGGACTCCGATGTATAACAGTGCTTATATTGAAGGAATTCACAATCTGTATGAATTTGACTGCGGGAGCGGTTCTGGGTGGATGTACCGTGTAGACGGTTGGTATCCCAATTACGGATGCAGTCGTTACTCGCTAAGGCAGGGCGAAAAGGTCGAATGGCGTTACACATGCGATCTCGGAAGTGATATCGGCGGCGGTTATGCCATCGGATCTTGAAAAACATATGGAGGGCAAAGTTTGAAAGATAGATCTTTCAAACAGCGTTTTGAGGCTTTCGCCACTACAGCGGCGACGATTTTGATCCGCAAAACAAGCCCCAATTCTGCAAGAAAGGAAGCTTTCTCAATGCGAAAGTTATGGTCATAAAAGTGAAAAATAAAGATGCGTTCAGCGGCTATCATCCGCTCGTGAATTTTCTCTATTTCGGGCTTGTTATCGGGTTTTCGATGTTTTTCATGCACCCCATTTGCCTGATGATCTCGCTCTTTGCCTCGGTATGTTATCATATCCGTCTGAACGGCAGAAAATCGCTGAGATTCTTTATAAGATATGCCCTTCCGATGATGCTTTTAACGGCTCTCATCAATCCTGCATTCAATCATCAGGGAAGTGTGATACTCTGCTATCTCCCGACAGGCAATCCGCTTACGCTTGAGAGCATACTATACGGAATTGCCGCCTCAGTTATGCTTATATCGGTTTTTCTGTGGTTTTCCTGCTATACATCGGTAATGACAAGCGACAAGTTTGTATATCTGTTCGGTCGGGTAATACCTGCAATGTCGCTCGTGCTGAGCATGACCCTTCGTTTTGTTCCGAGATTCAAGGAACAGCTTAATGAGATAAAGGAAGCACAGGCGTGCATGGGACGTGACACTGAAAACGGCAGTCTCCCGAAAAGACTGCGTGTCGCATTTTCCTGCTTTTCTGCGACCGTCACACATTCCTTGGAGAATGCCATTGAGACGGCCGACAGCATGAAAGGCAGGGGCTACGGACTTAAGGGGCGAACGGCATTTTCGATATACACCCTTACAGACCGTGATAAAGCCGCTCTGCTTTGGCTCTTCTTTTGCGGAATATATATCCTCAGCGGCGCTCTTTCGGGTGGTATGTTCTGGAGGTATTTTCCGAGCATAAAAGGTGTACTTACACAGCCGATGACGATCAGCTTTGAAATAATTTATTTTGCACTTTGCATCACACCGGTTTACATCGATGAAAGGGAGGATAGGATATGGAGATCCTTACAATCAAAAATCTGAGCTTTTACTATCCCGAAGCCGAAAAGCCTGCACTTGAGAGCTTGTCGATGAGCATTGATGCCGGCGATTTCGTTCTGCTGTGCGGACATTCGGGCTGCGGAAAATCGACCCTTCTTCGAAATATTAAGCCTCAGCTTGCTCCGCACGGACGTTTTAGCGGTGAGATTATGTTTGAAGGAATCGCTCTGTGCGATGTTGACGAGCGTGAGAGTGCATCGAAGATCGGTTTCGTTCAGCAATCGCCCGACAATCAGATCGTAACCGACAAGGTATGGCACGAGCTTGCATTCGCTCTTGAAAGTCTCGGGTATGACACGCCCACTATCAGGCGCAGAGTTGCCGAAATGGCATCGTTTTTTGGAATAGAGAATTGGTTTTATAAGAATACACGTGAGCTTTCGGGCGGACAAAAACAGCTTTTGAATCTCGCCGCCGTGATGGTGATGCAACCTAAGCTCCTGATTTTAGATGAGCCGACAAGTCAGCTTGACCCGATCGCCGCATCAGATTTTATCGCCCTGCTCAAAAGGATAAACCGTGAGCTTGGTACAACTGTAATTCTGTCAGAACACAGGCTTGAAGAGGCACTGCCGGCGGCTACGAAAGCCGCTGTAATGGAGGACGGCAGACTACTGTGCATGGGAAGTGTAGCTGATATCGGAAACTATCTGAAAAAAGAAGAGCATCCGATGTTTCTCGCAATGCCTGCTGCCATGCGTATATGGGGATCGGTCGATTCAAGGCTTGAATGTCCGGTGTCTATTAATGAGGGAAGGGAATTTCTGACGGCATATACACCGGAGCATGAGATCCTGCTGTATAAAGAAAAAACACCCGACAACTGTTACGGCAATGAAGCGGTAAGCCTCAGTGATGTATATTTCCGCTACGAAAAAGAGCTTCCCGATGTAATGAGAGATGTCAAGCTTCGCACAAGATCGGGCGAAGCGCTTGCCATTCTCGGCGGCAACGGTACGGGAAAGACTACAACACTCAAGGTGATTGCCGGTCTGAAAAAGCCGTACAGGGGACAGGTGAAAATCAACGGGCGTGTCGGGCTTCTCCCTCAGGATCCGCAGACATTATTTTTGAAAAAGAGCGTATATGAAGACCTGCTTGACGCACTGAGCGATTCGGGACTTTCAAAAGAAGACAAAAAAATAAAGCTTGACGCCGTTATCAGACTTTGCCGACTTTCAGGGCTTGAGAACCGACACCCCTATGATCTGTCGGGCGGAGAAGGGCAGCGTGCGGCGCTTGCAAAACTTTTGCTCACAGATCCCGACATCCTGCTTCTTGACGAGCCGACTAAGGGTTTTGACGCCCGATTCAAGGCAGAATTTGCCGATATTTTAAAAAGCCTGACAAATGCAGGCGTATCTGTCATCATGGTGAGCCATGATATAGAATTCTGTGCTGAGCATGCCGACCGTGTTGCACTATTTTTTGACGGCAATATCGTCACTGAAGGAACTCCCCACGAGTTTTTCTCGGGCAACAACTTTTATACTACATCGGCTTGCAGAATAGCAAGGGATATCATACCCGATGCAGTGACGGTGCGTGATGTGATCGAATCGATCGGCGGAAGGACAATAGAGAAAAAAACGACCGATATAACCGAATACAAACGTCCGAACCTCGTCGAGAGTCCTGCAAAAAAAGAAAAAAAGCTTCCGATTTGGCGAAAGCTCGGGGCATGGATATTCGGGATCCTCTCATTTTGCACCTGTATCTACGCAATAAAAAACGAAAAGCTGACCGAAATGATCGGCAAAGACGGAATGACAAAGCTTGGCATCGATCAGCTTTATCTTTACGGTATAATAATTGTATTATTACTGCTGACCGCCTTGTTTGCCATGAGACGTTCGGATCCTCCTGTTATACTGCAAACGCCGAAGGAAAAGCGGAAGCTGTCAAAAAGGACAATTTCAGGAGTTGTACTCATTCTGCTTTTTATTCCGCTGACCTTATTTGTCGGAGTGGTTTATATAGACCGCAAACAGTATTATATTACGGCACTTGCCATACTGATCGAATGCATGCTCCCATTTTTTATGGTGTTTGAGGGAAGAAAGCCGAAGGCAAGGGAGCTTGTGATAATTGCTTCATTGTCTGCTCTCAGCGTTGCCGGACGAGCCGCCTTCTTTATGCTTCCGCAGTTCAAGCCCGTGCTTGCAATGACAATAATTGCAGGAGTGGCATTTGGCGGTGAAACAGGATTTCTGGTCGGGGCAGTCTCTATGCTTGTGTCGAATATGATGTTTGCACAGGGACCGTGGACGCCATGGCAGATGTTTGCTATGGGCATCATAGGCTTTCTTGCCGGCATTCTGTTCAGAAAGGGAATTCTTCGCCGCTCTAAAGCGTCACTCTGCACATTCGGCGCACTCAGTGCAATTCTTATCTACGGCGGGATCACGAATCCGTCATCCGCTCTTATATGGGGAAGTGAATCTCTGAATATCAAAATGATCATGACATATTATCTCACAGGCTTTCCGATGGACTGTATCCATGCGGCGGCAACGGTGATCTTCCTGCTTTTCCTTGCCGAACCGATGCTTGAAAAGCTTGACCGTATTAAGGTCAAGTACGGGCTTGTTGAATAAGCTGGTGAGATATAATATTACACATATTATTAAATTATTAAATGAGCCGCTTGCGTTTTGCAAGCGGCTTTATTTGTATATAAAATTCTGACGATATGGTTTACTGTAATAAAACGTAAATGTTGCAGTGTACGCTTATATGAAACTCGTTTGTATTAAAATATCAGTTGAACAAAGCTTTGAATGGAATGGATAGTAAAGTATCTCGGAAATATTCTCAGAGCAACGGATGTATACTAACCTCTCTTTATTTACTTTCTTTATATTCTGCAATATCTTCTAATTTGCAGGACAAAGCGGCACAAAGCTTATCCAAGGTCTTCGTTTCAATATTCTCATTTGCTTTTAATCTTCGGATCGTTTTGCTGTCAATGCCGCATTTTTCTCTGAGCTGATATGTTGAAATACCCTTTTCAGACATTGTGATCCATAATTTATCAAATACAATCATTAATACAATCCCCCTATTGACAAAATATATTATGGGGGTTATAATACTTTTTATTAAGGGGATATAATCCCCATGTAGCATTTTTTTAAAAAAATGTAATAGGTAAAGGTAAACAGAGAATGATCAGATGTTGTTTTGCTGGGCATAGATCGGCACCGGGGAGCTTGTTTAAGGAGGTAGTGTCTGTTATTGAGAATATAGTCCTTGAATCGGATATTATAGAGTTCTACAGCGGCGGAATGGGCGATTTTGATAATTTGTGCGAACAGGCAGTCAGGGAGACTAAAAAGAGATTTCCTGAAAAGGGTATACGCCTGAATTTAGTGCTTCCGAGCTACAGCTATGCATATGCCAGGTCAAAAGAATATCCGTCATATATGAAATGTTTATTTGACGATATCCTTGTATGTGGAGCATCGGACGGCGCACACTACAAGTCGATGATAACAAAAAGAAACCGTTGGATAGCAGAAAAGTCTGATATTATGATTGCTTATGTAATGCATTCGGGTGGCGGAGCATATGCATCGCTGAAATATGCCGAAAAGCAGAAGCTGAAGATCATTCGTGTCGGTATTAATCGGTAATAGGTATTAGGTAATGGGTATTACCGCAAAGTTGAAGAATTTTCGGGGAGAAACCTAAAAATAATGAACGAAGTTCAGTTGTCGGATCAGGCCGACGGGAGAAAATTGTATATAAGGGTTCGGATATATTATAAATTTTTTTAAAAATATATTGACAAAAATCGAATCATGTGATATTATGCTAATATAAACCGTTGAAGAAGTGTGAGTAATTTATAGCTGATCGGTGCAGAGAGGCGTTGTTTGGTGCAAAACGCTACGTGATTTATGAATGAATGGGCTTCTGAGGGCGAGCACAAAGGTGTCTGTATGGCACTGAGTATGCAAGACGGCAGGTTTGACCGTATAAACAAACAGCGTAATACTTTATGGTTTTACCATATTCGTTACGGCAAAGCGGACGTTTCATCGTCAAGCAGGGTGGTACCGCAGGAGATATTATTTGTCCTGTCCTTGCATTTTCGGCAAGGACGGGTTTTTTGTTTTTTCATCCTTGCCAAAGCCGCAGAGCGGCAAAGAATAATTTTTTAAAGGAGGACATGAATATGTCAAACGAAAACAAAAACATCCCTTACAAAATTTATCTTACAGAGGATGAAATGCCGAAATATTGGTACAACCTTCGCGCTGATATGATAAACAAGCCGGCTCCGCTTCTCAATCCCGGAACGCATGAACCTATGAAGCTTGAAGAGCTTGAAGGCGTCTTCTGCCGTGAGCTTGCAATGCAGGAGCTTGACGACACTACACCTTATGTCGAGATCCCCGAGGAGATCAGAGAGTACTACAAGACTTTCCGTCCGTCACCTCTTTGCAGAGCCTATAATCTCGAAAAGGCACTCGGAACACCGGCACACATATATTACAAGTTTGAAGGAAACAATACAAGCGGAAGCCACAAGCTCAATTCGGCAATAGCTCAGGCATATTATGCAAAGAAGCAGGGACTCAAGGGCGTTACCACCGAAACAGGAGCAGGTCAGTGGGGAACTGCACTGTCAATGGCTTGCTCATATTTCGGACTTGACTGCAAGGTATATATGGTCAAGGTATCATATGAACAAAAGCCTTTCAGACGTGAGGTCATGAGAACATACGGTGCGAGCGTCACACCTTCTCCCTCTATGAATACAAATGTCGGACGTGAGATGAATGCAAGATTCCCCGGAACAAACGGAAGTCTTGGCTGTGCGATTTCGGAAGCTGTTGAGGATGCAGTGAGCCACGATGGCTATAAATATGTTCTCGGAAGCGTTTTGAGTCAGGTACTCCTTCATCAGAGCGTTATAGGTCTTGAAACAAAGACCGCACTTGATAAATACGGTGTAAAGGCTGATATTGTCATCGGATGCGCAGGCGGCGGTTCAAACCTCGGCGGACTTATCGCTCCCTTTGTAAAGGACAAAATTCAGGGTACAAACGACTGCACTATCATTGCAGTTGAACCTGCGTCATGCCCAAGCCTTACACGCGGTAGCTATGTATACGATTTCTGTGATACAGGTATGGTATGCCCTCTCGCAAAGATGTATACACTCGGAAGCTCGTTTATGCCCTCACCAAACCACGCAGGCGGACTTCGTTATCACGGTATGTCTTCGGTCATTTCACAGCTTTACGAAGATAAGCTTATCGAAGCACGCTCGGTCGTTCAGACAGATGTATTTGATGCCGCAGAGAAGTTCGCACGTGCAGAAGGCATTCTTCCGGCACCCGAAAGCTCACACGCTATCAGAGTGGCTATAGACGAAGCGCTCAAGTGCAAGGAAAGCGGAGAGCAGAAGAATATCATATTCGGTCTTTCGGGAACAGGCTTCTTCGATATGTACGCTTACGAGGCGTTCAACAACGGTACTATGAGCGACTATGTGCCTACAGACGACGATATAGCAAAGTCTCTTGCTCAGACTCCTAAATTTTAATCACAGATTATAAGTCATATTTTTCGGGGGAAATCTTATTGATGAGGTTCCCCCTCTTTTTTAAACAAAATCCAATCACTTTTTTCATGTTTTTTCTTTTTCGATCTTACATTTGTTATAAAGCTACAAAACGGTTTACATAACTTACAGGATAGTTTATTGATTTCAACATGATCTTGTGCTATAATATTTGCGTGGAAGGGATGTGATCTTTTTGAAAAATGTATTTGCGGTCAAATTAAAGGAACTGAGAAACGCACTCGGTCTTACTCAACAGCAGCTTGCCGCTGCGCTTTGCGTGACTCCTCAGAGTGTCAGCCGTTGGGAAAACGGTGTTGTTTATCCGGATATGGAAATGCTTCCCGAAATAGCCGATTATTTCTCCGTATCGCTTGACGAGCTGATGGGACATGAAAAGAAGCCAGATCTTGAAGAGCTTTTTCACAAAGAAAGAATAAAGCTTGATATGACCGGTGACATTGAGGTAAGACGGAAAATGTGTGATATCCTTGCCAAGCTGTCCGAAAAAGGAAGCCACGAGATCGAGTATTTCAATGAGGTCATGTTGCTTGCAAAGAAGGGAAGAGCGAATGCAAGTGAAATTGAAATTGCAAGGGAGAGGGCAAGGAAAAAAATGTCCGATTTTTCGGGCGGAGCGCTCTTGCGAAATTTATCACGAATCGTATCGTCCGAAAGCGATGACATGCTTGACAGCTGGATGGGATATGTCACGAATGAATCATTTTCGACATGGAGAGATATAATGCTGATGCGTTACAGAAACCTTCGTGATGTCGAAAATTTCACAAAGCAACGGCAGGAGATCCTGTATGAGGAAATATGGAAGATCGTCGAAATGTATGCAAACGATATACCCGACTACAGCGAATCGACAGGACCGGGAAGTATAAGGTTCGGCAAGGTCGGCAGATATTGCGATCTGCGCTCGGCGTTCGATATTTTGTCTGTATATTCAAAAGAGGTCGGAGATATTTTCCTGACACTGCGGATATTCATAGAATTCAAGCTTGCACTTGCATGCTTTGCAGAAAAGCTGGACACTGAGGGCTTTATGCATCTTGACAGCGTTGCGAGGAATATACAGTATTTATGTTCTCTGCCCGGAAAGTGCGTTTTGTACGGCTCTGTTCCGGTATTTGACAATATTTCCGAAGATATAATACCCGAGGATAGGTGCAATGCTTTTTCATATATTGTTCTTGCGATCAACCGTGTCGAGCTTCAGCGTATCAGGGATGATATAAGAATAACCGAATTCTTTAAGCTTATCGGCACTCTTGTCAAAGAAAACGGTTTATACGGAATTTATCCCGAGAGCGATCGTGACGATTTCGCTAAGCTCTACCGCCTTGCAAAAGAGCTTGCAGCTGCTGCGGGTAAGGGAGGGCAGGCTGTCGTTTTGATGTCATCAAATGGAAATATATACAAAACGACAGTTGAAGCGGACGGCGATTTTTCATGCGATAGCCTTATATCCGAGCTTCGCAGTTGTCGTGATACGCTTATTGAGAAGGTCGTTTGCGTATGGCATGATACCGACGGCGTCGATTTGACATCATGTGATTTCAGGATAAAACTCATTTCACTGAATGATGCAAATAAAAAAGCCCGTATTATTGTTAATGGATTATCAGCTTTTTATTCTATGAGTATTGAGTCAACTATGCCGCCCGACTGGAACAAATGATCATCAGGCATTTTTGTCAGCTTTAAATAACTTTAAATAAAATACAAAAGGAACTGTACATGAGCAATTATAAGCAGTTCCTTTTTTAATGATTTAAGACTTTTTCAAAAATGTATTGAAAAATCAGAACGCATATGCTATAACTAAAGAAAAGAGTGGGGGAAAGCTATGAAAGCTGTAAAAGCTATGAAAAACGTGAAGACAAGAAAAAAAGTAAAAATTATAAATTCGTTGGCCTTTCTTGCGATGTTGCTTTCACTTGCAATTC
Organism: uncultured Lachnospiraceae bacterium; assembly: GCA_964638675.1. GTDB lineage: Bacteria > Bacillota > Clostridia > Oscillospirales > CAG-272 > SIG714. The sequence goes on along the minus strand of CAZXAU010000010.1, from coordinate 78,812 downwards.
TCACATCGTGTACACCGTACACATCGTGTACGGGAATCGAAAGAGGGGAAACAACAGCAGACACTTCGGACTATACCGAAACGCCGACAGGTATTACGGTGTCTCAGGAGACCGATCTTCAAACACCTGTGACTACCGATGTAACCGAAGAGCCTTACATTTCAATCAAGAAAAAAACGAACGGCGGAATCGGCGTATGGTGGTGGAATGCAGGACTTGCGGTAAACGCTGAGCAAAGAGCAAAATATCTTGACTTTCTCGGGAAAAATCAGGTGAGCGAGATATATTTTTGCCCGGGGAATTATTCTGATGACATCATAGCGGCCTTTGTTACAGATGCGGGACAAAGGGGTATGCGCTGTTCATGGCTGACAGGCGATGCATCATGGCTCAAAGAGGGAAATAACGGTCCCGATATCGTTTATGAAAGGTTTATGAAATATCAGTCGGGCGTTTCCGAAAAAGCGAGATTTTACGGTATACATTTTGATGTTGAACCGCATCAGAATCCCGATTTCTTAGATAAACGGGACGAGTATCAGCAGAGTTTTTCAGAGCTTGTATCGAGAATGTCGGAAAAGCTGAGTCGGGCAGGATACGAATCCGAGTGGGATATCGCTTTCTGGTTTGACAGCGACACCGTGACAGATAAGGACGGAGAAACTATTCCGCTTATCGAGTCGCTTGCAATGAGTGCCGACACTCTCTGTCTTATGTCATACCGCAACAAGGGAACTGCCGTAATTGATTTGTCTAAGGAAGAAATAGCGGCAGGGAAAAAATATAGTTGCCGGATCGTGTGCGGAGTCGAATGTTATTCCGAAGAGGGCGCAGATGTTTCTTTTGCGGCAGACGGAAAGAGAGCGATGTACAGAGAGCTTTCTATAATATACAAATTGCTCGAATACAACGGACTTGAAAAATACGGTGTTGCCGTTCATTACCTCGACACATGGTATAAATTAGCCGATTGAACATGAGATGAGACTCCAAAAATTTTTGACACTGCGTATAATTATTTTTGAATTTTCTTATATCACTTGACATTTGACGGGTGATTTGATATACTTTCAGTGAGGTATAATATACCTGATTTTTATTACTGTACGAAAGGAATTTACAAATGGTTTTTTCAAGCGCTGAATTTTTACTTCTTTTTTTGCCTGTAACTCTTTTCGTATATTTTATTTTTCCGAAAAAGCATCTCAAATGGCGTAACATCGTACTGCTTGTGATGTCACTGCTCTTTTACGGTTGGGGCGAGCCTTTGTATGTCATTTTGATGGTAGCATCGGTCTGCGCATCATATTTCTTCGGTATCATGATCGGGAAATATCTGAATACCAATAAACCGGTGGCTAAACGCTGGCTGACAGCCGGAATAATATTCAATCTCGCACTGCTCGGCTTTTTCAAGTATTATGATTTCATAATGCTCTCGCTGTCGGAAATGCCTTTCCTTTCATTCCTGAGATCTGCCGTTCTGGGTGTCAGATTGCCGATAGGAATATCCTTCTATACATTTCAGATAATGTCGTATATTATCGATGTATACCGCGGCGATGCTCCGACTCAGAAGAATCTTGCAACCTTCGGAACATATGTCACTCTCTTTCCCCAGCTGATTGCCGGACCTATCGTAAAATATCACGATGTCGATAAACAGCTCACCGAGAGGGAGCATAACATTTCGCTGTTTGCAAAAGGTGTCAGAACATTCATAGCCGGACTTGCAAAAAAGGTCTTGCTTGCAAACTCAGCAGCGAAGGTTTTCGATTCGTTGCAGGAAATACCGGGCGGAGAAAGAACACTTTTGGGTGCATGGCTCGGAATCATAATGTTCGCATTCCAGATATATTTCGATTTCTCGGCTTATTCCGATATGGCGATCGGTCTTGGCAGAATGTTCGGATTTGAATTTATCGAAAATTTCAACTATCCGTATATTTCAAAGAGTATAACCGAATTCTGGAGAAGGTGGCATATATCGCTCTCGACATGGTTCAAGGAATATCTCTATATCCCGCTCGGCGGAAATCGGAAAGGGAAGCTGAGGAGCATATTGAACCTTCTTGCAGTTTGGGCGGCAACAGGCATATGGCACGGGGCAAGCTGGAATTTCCTGTTCTGGGGACTTTACTATTTTATTTTCCTTGTCATAGAAAAGAATTTCCTTAAAAAACTGCTTGATAAAATTCCGTCATTCCTGTCGCATATTTATACATCGCTTGTTGTCCTTATAGGCTGGGTCCTCTTCACCTTTACGGACATTTCGGAATGCTTCTCGTGGATAGGAAATATGTTCGGCGTCGGGATTTCTTCTATTGTATCGCCTGAGAGCCAACATATTCTCATAAGATCGCTCCTGCTTCTTGTGATACTGATGATCGGAGCAACACCGCTTCCGAAAAAGCTGTATAAAAAATATATCGACTCCCGAAAAGACATAGTCGGTATGATATTCACACTCATAGCTTTCGTAATTCTGATAATCTGCATTTCGTATGTCGCAACATCGGGCTATAACCCGTTTTTGTACTCAAGATTCTGATCTCAGAATATAACCGATAAAGAAGGGATTTGAAAACACATGGATAAAAAAGGTAATCCCAACAGAATAAACGATATGATTACAGCACTCCTGTTTGCCTCACTGATGGCTTTTCTGCTTGTCGGATTTATAATTTTTCCGAAAAGCGAATTTTCGGAGAGTGAAAACAGAATGCTCGCACAAAGGCCCGAATTTTCACTCGAATCGCTGATAAACGGAGAGTTTACCGAAAAAATGTCCGATTATTGCGCCGATCATTTCCCGATGCGTAATGAGTTGCTCTATCTCAAAGCCGAAGCAGAGCTTGCAATGCTCAAGGGAGAGAATAACGGGGTAATAAAAGGAAGTAACGGATATCTTATAAAAAATGCAGACAGAGCAGACCCCGACATTATAAAAGAAAATTTAGCCTATCTGAATCAATTTTACGATAAACTGTCATGCCCCGTATATTATGCCTTTGCACCCCGAAGCGTTGATATATTGAAAAATTATATTCCGTCCGATTATCCGATCGAGAAATCAGAGCAGCTGTGGCAGAATGTAGGGAAGATAATAAAAGAAGACGATAACCGATATATAGATCTGTACGGTGAGCTTTCAGAGCATGATGACGAGCAGATATATTATAAAACAGACCACCATTGGACGGCACTCGGTGCATACTACGCATATGCAAAAATAGTTACCGATATGGGAGAAATGCCGTATTCATACTCAGATTTTGAAGTCGAAAGAGCTTCGGACAGCTTTTACGGCACAACATGGTCATTCGGATGTATTCCATTCATAGAACCAGACAGCATCGACTTTCTGAGATTTTACGCAGACGAAAAATTTGAAGTCACAGTGGGCGGCAAAAAAACACAGACCGGACTGTATGACAGAGAATATCTGACGGTGAAGGATAAGTATTCATCATACATCACAAGCACGGTGAACGGATATATAAAAATAGAAGCGAAGGAAAAAGAAAAGGACAGAAAGACAATAGTCCTTATTAAAGACAGCTTTGCACACGCGGTGGCTCCGATGCTCGCAAGACATTTTGATCTGATAATGATAGATACGAGATATTATTCACCTAAAATAGGTGAGATAACATCCATGGCAGAAAGCGGAGAGATCAATGCAGTAGTGGCACTCTTCGGCGTAAATGGTCTGAACGATGAGAGCTATAATCTGTATAAACTGATGAATGCCTGAGAAATAATGAAAACGAGCTGATCGGTTATATTACAAAACCGTAGTAAAAAAGATTATAAAAGTCGGAAGGGCAGTTGTTCTTCCGGCTTTTTTATGCCTGATCCTATTTGAAAAATCGGATATCATGTTCTTTATTTGTTAATTTTTTTTTATCCTATTGACTTTATCACTTAACCGTGATAAACTGATAGTATACTAAATTGTGAGGTGTTGATATGTCCGGATATTGTAACGAGTCAATTGAAAGATTATACAGGGCGATTTCCAATATAAAGTCGCCTGAGGAATGCAGAAATCTGCTTGAAGATCTGTGTACCATCAAGGAAATCAAGGATATGGCACAGCGACTTGACACAGCCATATTGCTTGACAAGGGATATAATTATCAGAAAATTGCAAGTGAAGTCGGTGTGAGTACGGCGACGATAAGCCGTGTCAGTCGTTGTCTTTCATACGGCTCGGGCGGCTATGCCAAGGCGATAGAAGGGCTTGAATCGGAGGACTCGGAAAATGGAAATAAATGAATCTGTACTTCAACCGGGAGAGAAGATACTGCTTGCTCTCCGTGAGATCTATGCAAAAAACGGATATGCTCCGTACAGAATGAGCAAATTTGAGGAATATGATCTTTATGCCGGAAATAAGGACTTTCTTGTTTCGGATAATGTCATAACCTTTACCGATACAAGCGGTAAGCTGATGGCGCTCAAGCCTGACGTTACGCTTTCGATCATCAAAAACAGCGCTGATGATCTTTCACTTACCAATAAAATATATTATAATGAGAACGTCTACAGGGTTTCAAAGAGTACAGGCTCGTTCAAGGAGATCATGCAGTCTGGAATTGAGTGCTTCGGAAAGGTCGGGCAGGATGAAATTGTCGAAGTACTCTCGGTGGCGCTTGCCTGTCTTGATGTTATATCGCCCGGCAGTGTGCTTGCTATATCCGATCTCGCTCTTCTGACATCGCTTATAAATAAACTTGGTCTCAGCTCCGAGGAGAAGAACGCTGTCATGTCTGCCGTAGAATCCAAAAACATTCAGGAAATTGATTCTGTATGCGCACGGCTCGGCGAGGATCCGACATGTTCGTGTCTCAAGAAAATTGTATCATTGCAGGGGAAGGCAAGTGAAATAATGCCGAGAGTACTCGATATTCTCTCCGGTGAAAACATCCCTTCGCTTGATGATTTCAGAAATGTTGTTGAAAGAGCATGCCTCATATCCGATCGTATCTATATCGACTTTTCGGTCATAGGCGATACCAACTATTATAACGGGATCGTGTTCAAGGGATTTATAAAGGAGCTTCCGGGTGCCATTCTTTCGGGCGGACAGTATGATAATCTGATGCGAAAGCTCGGCAGGAGATCATCTGCCATAGGATTTGCCGTATATACGGATGCACTTGAGAGAATTTCGGATAGCTCATATACTGACGATGATTCGGACAGTTATATAAATGTGGCACTCCCTAAAGGGCGGCTCGGAGAAAAGGTGTACGATCTTTTCGCAAGAGCAGGCTATGAATGTCCGTCTATACTCGAAAACAGCCGCAAGCTCATATTTGAAAATCCCGAGAGAAAAGTGAGATATTTCTGGGTGAAGCCTTCGGATGTTCCGATATATGTTGAACGGGGAGCGGCTGACATAGGTGTTGCGGGAAAGGATATACTGCTTGAATATCAGCCCGATATATATGAGCTTCTTGATCTGAAAAAAGGCAAGTGCCGTATGGCTGTTGCCGCATGCAAGGGATATACCGAAGACATGTCGAGAACACTTGTTGTTGCGACCAAGTTTGCAAACATTGCAAAGAGCTATTATCTGTCAAAGGGAAGAGACATTGATATCATACACCTTAACGGTTCGATAGAGATCGCACCGATATTAGGGCTTTCGGATGTGATAGTTGATATCGTTGAAACCGGTACAACACTTCGTGAAAATAATCTTGAAGTTATAGATACTATAGTACCTATAAGTGCAAGACTGATAGCAAACAAGTCATCGTCAAAATTCAAAACTAAGCAGATACAGGATATTGCGGCAAGTTTGTCGAAGATTATTGAAGGGCAGGAATGATAAAAAATGATAAAGATCATGAAATACGGAGAATGTCCCGATAATGAGATATTCGCAAGGGCAGTGCCTGTCGTGGATGTCGAGGCAATTGTTTCCGAAATTATAGAAAATGTCAGAAAAAACGGTGATAAGGCAATATTTGAATACTGCAGTAAATTTGATAAAGCACAGATAGATCAGCTTCTTGTGAGTGAAAATGAAATTAAAGAAGCACTCTCGATCGTTGAGAACAGCTTTTTAGAGATTCTCAGAAAAGCGGCGGCGAATATACGCAAATTCCACGAAAAACAAAAGAGAAACAGCTTTATCATAAATGACGAGGACGGTATAATAATCGGTCAGAAGATAATACCTGTTGACAGAGCCGGACTTTATGTTCCGGGCGGAACAGCGGCTTACCCTTCGACAGTTCTGATGGATTCTATCCCTGCAAAGATTGCCGGAGTGCGTGATGTTATAATGGTTACGCCTCCCGGTAAGAATGGAAAAGTAAACCCTTATATTCTTGCGGCGGCTCATGTTGCTGGTGTGGATAAGATATTCAAGGTCGGCGGAGCACAGGCGATTGCTGCACTTGCATACGGAACTGAAAGCATTCCGAAGGTCGATATGATAGTCGGACCGGGCAACGCATTTGTTGCCGAAGCGAAAAAACAGGTTTTCGGTCTGGTCAATATCGATATGATAGCAGGACCGAGCGAAATTATGATAGTTTCGGACGGTAAGACCAACCCACGCTTTGCGGCGGCAGATCTGCTTTCACAGGCTGAGCATGACAAAATGGCATCGGCTGTTCTGATAACCGATTCTGCCGATTTTGGGCAGAGGGTAAGCGAGGAACTTGAAAAACAGATCCCGCTTCTTGAGCGTGCCGAAATCGCAAGGGCATCTATTGACAATAACGGAAAGATCATCATAACAGACGATCTGAAAAAGGCAATTGAGCTTGCAAACGAAATTGCACCCGAGCATCTTGAGCTGTGTGTCGATTCACCCTTTGATTATCTTGATTCGATACGCCATGCAGGTTCTGTATTTATGGGTAGAAACTGTCCCGAGGCACTCGGGGATTATTTTGCAGGACCGAACCACACGCTCCCGACGAGCGGAAGCGCAAAGTTTTCAAGTCCGCTGTCTGTCGATACATTCGTAAAGAAAACACAATATACATATTATACAAAAGATGCTCTTGACAGAGTTGCAGACGATGTTGCGGCATTCGCAACAAAAGAGGGACTTACTGCACACGCAAAAAGCGCCATTATACGCAAAGAGGAAGGAAAGGAAGGAGATAAATGAGTACACGCTTTTTCAGTAATAAATTTTCGGCTCTCACGCCTTATACACCGGGAGAACAGCCACAAAACCGAAAATATATCAAGCTTAACACAAACGAATCACCGTTTCCGCCGTCACCATATGCACAAAGGCTTGCAAGGGAAGCGGCAGGCGACCTTCAGCTCTATTCCGATCCCGAATGCAGAGATCTTGTAAAGATCGCTTCCGAGAAATTGGGCGTAAACGATGATGAGATTCTTTTCACAAACGGTTCGGATGAAATTCTGAATTTCTGTTTTATGGCGTTTTGCGACGATACGCACCCTGCTGTTTTTCCGAATATAACATACGGATTTTATCCCGTCTTTGCCAACTTGAACGGCGTTCCGTATTATCAGATTCCGCTCCGCAGTGATTTTTCGATAAACCCCGATGATTATATATCGATCGGAAAGAATATTTTTATTGCCAATCCGAATGCACCCACAGGTCTGTCGCTCGGAAAGGGCGATATCGAGCGAATTGTTGCATCGAATCCGGATAATATAGTTGTTATCGATGAAGCTTATGTCGATTTCGGCGGTGAAAGCTGTATAGAGCTTATCAAAAAATACAATAACCTTATTGTATGTCAGACATTCTCAAAATCACGCTCGCTTGCCGGGGGAAGGCTTGGCTTCGGCGTTGCCTGCAAGGAGCTTATAAACGACCTTCGCACCATAAAATACTCGACGAATCCCTATAATATCAACCGTATGACAATGGCGGCGGGAATAGGTGCGCTTGCCGATGAAGAATATTTTAAGTGCAATGTAGAAAAAATTATAAAAACAAGGCAGTGGACTATAGCAGAGCTTGAAAAGCTCGGATTTACGGTCACCCAATCAAAGACGAATTTCATTTTTGCAAAGTATCCTTTGATATCCGGAAAAGAGATATATCTGAAACTTAAGGATATGGGAATTCTTGTGAGACATTTTGACACCGAACTTCTTTGCGATTATAACAGGATTACTGTCGGAAGCGATGAGCAGATGCAGGAGCTTATAAAAGCACTGAAAGAAATTACGGAGAAAGCAGAATGAGAAGCGCATACATAGAAAGAAAGACTGCCGAGACCGATATAAAGCTGTCACTTGAGCTTGACGGTAGCGGAAAGAGCAGAATCGATACAGGTTGCGGATTCCTCGACCATATGCTGACCCTCTTTGCATCGCACGGCAGGTTTGATCTTGATGTAAGCTGTAAGGGCGACACATATGTCGATTATCATCACAGTGTTGAGGATATCGGCATAGCACTTGGAATGGCTTTCACACAGGCACTCGGCGATAAAAAGGGAATTCACAGATACGGAGACAAGATACTTGCGATGGATGAAGCACTTATTCTCTCGTCTGTTGATTTCTCGGGAAGAGCCTGTCTCGGATATATGATGACGATCCCTACAGAAAAAGTAGGAGATTTTGACACAGAGCTTGTCGAGGAATTCTGGCTCGGATTTGTCCGCAATGCTTCATGCGCCCTTCATATCCGCTCTCTTGCAGGAAAGAATTCGCACCATATTATAGAGGGTGCGTATAAATCGGTTGCAAGATCACTTCGTGAGGCTGTCGCTGTTGATGAGCGGTTCAAAAACGAAGTGCCGTCAACCAAAGGTGTATTATAAGGAGTTCAATATATGACGGTAATTGTAGATTACGGTGTAGGCAATCTTTTTTCGCTCGTTTCCTCGTTTGCTATGATAGGCGAGCAGGTTGTCATATCGTCAGATCCTTCGATGCTGAAAAAGGCTGACAGGATCGTTCTTCCGGGTGTCGGTGCATTTTGCGATGCCGCAAATAAGCTCAGAACATCGGGAATTCTTGATGAATTTCTGTCTGAGGCACAAAAAGGAAAACCGATTCTCGGGATATGCCTAGGAATGCAGCTGCTCTTTACAAAGAGCTTTGAATACGGAGAATATGAAGGACTTGACTTGATAAAGGGGAATGTCGTCCCGATATCGGATAAAGTTGGGACGCTCAAAATTCCGCATATGGGTTGGAATTCGCTTCATTTCGGCGAAAAAAAACATTCTCTTTTCAAATATGTAAACGAGGGTGAGCATGTATATTTTGTTCACTCATATTGCGGTGTTGACTGCGAGCAGAGCATTATAGCGACGAGCGAATACGGTTGCCCGATAACTGCGGCTGTAGCAAAGGATAATATAATGGGCTGTCAGTTCCATCCCGAAAAGAGCGGAAAGACAGGACTTGAGATACTTCGGGCGTTCTGTGAAATGAAAGAAGGTGCGATATGCTGATTTTTCCTGCGATAGATCTATATGAGGGTCAGGCAGTCAGACTATATAAAGGTGACTATGCCAATAAAACGGTATATAATGAAAACCCGCTGTCAGTAGCTTACGATTTCAAGGCTTGCGGATGTTCTGCAATACATTTGGTCGATCTTGAAGGAGCGAAAAGCGGAGAGACGCCGAATTTTGATATCGTATGCTCGATAAAAAAAGAGACAGGACTTTTCTGTGAGATCGGCGGGGGTATCAGGAGTCTTGATACTGCAGAGAAATATCTGATAAGCGGTCTTGACAGAGTAATTCTCGGAACTGCGGCTGTTGAAAACGAAGATTTTTTAAGACAGGCGATCAAAGAATACAAAGATAAAATAGCTGTCGGAATCGATATAAAGGATGGCGAGGTTGCCGTAAAGGGATGGACAGAGAAATCGGGAATCGATGCATTTGTATTTTGTGATAAAATGGAGAAAATGGGTGTCAGGAATATCATATGCACCGATATATCCAAAGACGGTGCGATGATCGGAACGAACAGAGAACTTTACTCTGAGCTGTCGAAGCGTTTTTCAATTGATATAACCGCATCGGGCGGCGTCTCATCACTTGACGATGTCGTGGCATTGCGCTCACTCGGTATATACGGTGCTATCATAGGCAAAGCATACTATACCGGCGCTATCGATCTGAGAAAGGCAATTGAGGTGTCAATATAATATGATAACAAAAAGAATTATACCATGCCTTGATGTGAGAAACGGCAAGGTAGTTAAGGGTGTCAATTTTGACGGTCTGCGTGATATTGCGTCTCCTGTCGAGTTTGCAAAGCACTACAGTGAATGCGGAGCGGATGAGCTTGTGTTCTACGATATTACGGCTTCAAGTGACGGTAGAAAGCTTTTCACCGATATTCTGTGCGAAACTGCAAGAAATATATTTATTCCTCTGACAGTAGGCGGCGGCATAAATACGCTTGACGATTTTGACCGTGTACTGAAATGCGGTGCGGATAAGGTCAGTGTAAATTCGGGTGCGGTAAAAGACCCGTCTCTTATAGAAAAAGCGGCAAAGCTGTACGGAGATCAGTGTGTTGTCCTATCGGTCGATGTAAAGCGTGTTGACGGAATTTTCAGAGTTTTTGTCAAGGGCGGCAGAGAGAACACAGGTATTGAAGCTATCGAGTGGATAAAAAGAGGCGTAAACTCGGGAGCCGGTGAAATTGTCGTAAATTCGATAGACACCGACGGCGTGAAGCAGGGCTTTGATCTGGAATTGCTTGAAAAGGTATGTGAGGCTGTCAGCGTTCCGGTCATAGCATCGGGCGGAGCAGGAAAGATCGATGATTTTATCGAGCTGTTCAATAAGCTTCCCGGAGTTGATGCCGGACTTGCGGCGTCTATATTCCATTTCGGTGAAGTTAAAATACCCGATCTTAAAAACGAAATGAAAAAACACGGTATACCCGTCAGAATCTGATTAAAGAAACGAAAGATGCGAAAGGAAGATATCAGAAAATGTTGAATACAGAAGAATTGAAGTTTGACGGGAACGGTCTTATTCCCGCTATAGTTGTTGATGCTATTACCAAAAAGGTTTTAACACTTGCATACATGAACAGAGAATCGCTTGCGATCTCGATAGAAAAAGGACTTACATGCTTTTACAGCCGTTCAAGACAGGAGCTCTGGCTTAAAGGCGAAACGAGCGGAAACTATCAGCATATTGTTTCAATAACAGCAGACTGCGATAAGGATGCACTTGTTGTAATGGTCGAACCCGACGGCCCTGCATGCCATACAGGCTCATACTCTTGCTTTACAAATACACTTTTTGAGAGTGATGAAAGACATGAATTTTCTTATGAAGGTCTTTTTGAACTGCTTAAAGGCAGAAAAGCAGAGAAAAAAGAGGGTTCTTATACGACATATCTCTTTGAAAAAGGACTTGATAAAATACTGAAAAAGGTTGGCGAGGAATCGACCGAGGTCATAATTGCGGCTAAGGCTGAGGATAAGAAGGAAACAATATACGAGATCGCCGATCTTGCTTATCATGTGATGGTTCTTATGGTGCAGAGCGGAATTACGCTTGAGGATATCCATAAGGAGCTTGCTTCACGCCACGTTATAGACAAGAAGGTCAAACAGGAGAAAATGACTTCATGACGTCATTGCTAAAAAAGGATATTCATGTCCATACGACATTCAGTGACGGCAGGGATGATCCCGAGCGGGTGGTTCTCTCGGCGATAGAAAAGGGAATGGATACTATAGGCTTTTCCGATCATTCCTATACGCAGTTTGATGAAAGCTATTGTATTGCCAAAGAGCGGATTGCAGAATACAAAGAATGCATAAATTCACTTAAAGCAAAGTACAACGGAAAGATAAACATTTTGTGCGGAATAGAGCAGGATCTCTTTTCAAACGAGCCGACAGATGATTTCGATTTTGTCATAGGTTCGGCACACTATATAAATGTGGGAAATGAATATTTTGCAGTAGATGAATCTCCCGATATACTGAAATTTGTAGCAGAAAGATATTTTTCGGGTGATATGTACTCTCTTGTTGAAAAGTATTATGAAAATGTCGCCGCTATCCCGGAACGCATATCTCCTACCGTCATAGGGCATTTTGATCTTATAACAAAATTCATTGAGAAAGAACCTTTGTTTGATACAAGTTGTGAACGGTATAAAATAGCCGCAAAAAAGGCGGCAGATGCACTGCTTGCTTATTCAATACCGTTTGAGATCAACACAGGTGCTATATCGAGAGGGTACCGCACCACTCCTTACCCTGCAAGAAATATCTACGATTATTTAAAGAGCAAGGGCGCAAAATTCATATTGTCAAGCGACAGCCATTCAAAAGAAAATATACTATTTGGTTTTGAAGATGTCATGGCTGACTATTTATAAACAGCGATTTATCGTGAAAGGTACAGTTAAATATGAAAATACTTGTAGTTGACGGTCAGGGCGGCGGTGTCGGATGCCGTATTATCGAGAGAATAAAAAAAGAAATTCCCGAGATTGATCTGATTGCCGTAGGAACAAACGCACTTGCAACGCAGGCAATGCTGAAATCGGGAGCAGATCACGCCGCAACAGGCGAAAATGCGGTCATTGTCTCATGCAGGAGCGCTGACATTATCACAGGCCCTGTGGGCATAGTGATAGCAGATTCGCTGTACGGTGAGATCACCCCAAAAATGGCGCTTGCAATTTCACAGAGCAATGCGGTTCGTATACTCATACCCATGAACCTTTGCGATAACTATATTGCCGGGCTGTCGGATGTCAATACAACACTGCTTATAAATGATTGTATAGAAAAAATAAAAAAGCTCTTGAAATAAGAGAAAAAATATGATATGATATCTTATGAATTTCGTTTATTCTTTGCACCTATGTATCGGCAGAAGCTGATTTGAAATATTGCTGAAGCAATATCAGCAAAGATGATGAGAGCATTACATAATATTTTGACCTATGAATTGATAGTTGAAGCTGTCGTTTTTTCACAGAAGTGAAGATCGACAGCTTTATTTTGTCTGAAGGGGATGGCATATGAAAAAAAATAAAAGAAAAAATATTCTGATTATATGCATTCTCTCGATTTCACTTCTGATCATGTCGTTTGTCTGCCTTTTTGTCGGCTCATCCGGAATGACGCTGAGTGACGGAATATCGGCGCTGTTCGGGAAGGGAAGCGAGAGCAATATAAGGATAATCCGCAATATCAGAATTCCGCGTGTGCTTGCGGCGATAATTGCAGGGGCAGGACTTTCGCTCTCGGGGCTGATAATGCAGACGGTTCTTGGCAACACGATGGCGTCTCCTTCAACTCTCGGCATCACAAATTCGGCGGTTTTCGGCGCTAATTTATCTATTATCGTATTTGCAGGCGGTTTTCTTGAAACGGGAAAAAACCTATCGTATGCTATATCGGGGGTGAATCCATTTTCGACAAGTTTAGCGGCGTTTATCTTTTCGCTTTTGTCAACTCTCGTAATTCTCGGACTCTGCAAAAAACGCTCATTTTCCCCTGGCGTACTTGTTCTGTCGGGAATTGCACTCGGTAGTGTTTGGTCGGCGCTTACAAGTATATTGCAGTTTTATGCAACAGACGTCGGACTTTCTGCCGCTGTTGTCTGGAATTTCGGAGATCTTTCACGTGCAAGCTATAAGACCGATCTCATAATGCTTGCTGTTTTGGTTTTCTGTATTGTCTGCTTTGCGCTTGGTTCATGGAAATACAACGCTCTTTTATCTGGTGATGCAAGCGCCCTGTCACTCGGAATCGATCTTTCCCGTTTCAGATTTTTTTCACTCCTTTTGACATCTGCGTTGACCGCCGTATGCGTCTCGTTTCTCGGCACGATCGGATTTGTCGGAATAATATGTCCGCATATTGCAAAAAAACTGCTCTCGCAGGATCACAGGTATACAATTATATCATCGGCTCTTCTCGGAAGTCTGCTTCTCCTTGTCGCCGATTCACTGTCAAGAACTGTCGGCGGCGGTTCTGCTCTTCCTGTCGGAGCTGTTACGTCACTGCTCGGTGCACCTTTCTTTATCGCACTTATATTGGGAAAGAGGGGGAAAGGCAATGCTTGATATAAAGGATCTTCACTTTTCATATAAAACAAATCATAAAAGCTCACCCGAGGTTCTGCAGGGAGTTGATCTTTCCCTGGGCATGGGCGAGATCGGAATTCTGCTCGGAAAAAACGGAAGCGGAAAGACTACACTATTTTCAAATATTCTCGGAATTCTGAATCCTTCAAAGGGGAGTATATGCTTTAACGGCAAGGACATATTGAAAATGCCGCGCAAACAGAGAGCAAGGCTGATAGGATATGTTCCGCAAAATATAAATTTCGGTGAGCTGACTGTTTTTGACAGCGTTCTGCTCGGAAGAATGCCGTATTTCGGACTTTACCCGAGTAAGTGCGATATAGATAAAACGAATGAAATAATTGAGGAAACAGGACTTTCAGGGCTGTCAGGACGGTTTGCCGACAGTCTCTCGGGCGGTGAAAAGCAAAAGGTTGCCATAGCACGTGCGCTTGTAGGCGAGCCTGAGCTTATAGTTTTTGACGAGCCGACAGGCAATCTCGATATTGCAAATGAATTTATGCTTTCGGACATTGTGCGGCATCTTGCAGAAAAAAAGAAGATATCAATTCTGATATCCCTGCACGATCTCAATACAGCTCTCTCCCTCGGAAACAGATTTTTCTTTATGAAGGACGGAAAAATTGCATACGATCTCGCCCCGATGTGTATAAGTGAGGATGTACTCAGAGATATATACGGCGTAGATATAAAGCTTGTCGAAGTCAAAGGGAGAATCCTCGCAATAAAGTAATCTATTTTATATATCAGGAAGGAATGAAACAATGAAATCAATCAGAAAAATAACGGCCTTGTTTCTGCTTTTGTGTATGTCCTTGTCACTCGTTTTCTGCAATGATGCCGATAACACAAAAACGCCCGACACTTCGGCGGCGCTGACCGACAGCGGCAGGCAGAGTATCGTGGTTAAAGACATGATAGGCAGGGAAGTTGAAGTGACACCCGGCAGCTACAAAAGGGTAGTATGTATAGGTGCAGGAGCCCTGCGTATGTATTCATATGTCGGTGATATCTCACTGCTCTGCGGAGTAGAGGATATCGACAATCTCACGCTCTCCCAAAGACCGAAGATGTTCGACTCTTCGCCTCGTCCATATGTAATGGCGTTCGGCGACAGCTTTTCAAAGCTGCCATCATGCGGTGTCGGAGGGCCTAACGCACAGACGGCAGAGCCTGAAAAGATACTCTCATGTGATCCCGATATTGTCATATCGGAATACGAGGACGCAGATAAGGAAGACTCGCTTCAGAATCAGCTCGGTGTTCCTGTCATCACTCTTCGTTCGGGGCCGTCAGGCGTTTTCGGCGATGAATTCAATGGAAGTATGAAATTGCTCGGAGAGATATTCGGTAAAAACGAAAGAGCAGAGGAGATCGTGTCATTTGTTGAGAGCGAATCAGCCGAAATTGCAAGAAGAACCGGCAGTATAAAAGACGAGGATAAACCCTATGTCTATATAGGCGGCCTCGGCAACTGGGGAACGACAAATCATCTTTTTACATGTGAGAACTATTCGACATTTACTGTTACATCTGTAAAAAATGTTCTTTCAGATCTTGGAATGAAGGGCATCGGTGCTATTGAAGCTGAAAAGTTTGTTTCGCTTGGCGAGAAAACAGATATAATGTTTATCGATGCCGCCGCTATAAAAAATATCAAACCTCTTTTTGCCGAAGATCACGCACTTTTTGATTGCTCAAAGGCATGGAACAATGGCAATGTATATCTTCAGATGGCGTATAATTCATACTATACAAACTATGAGATCGCACTTGCAAATGCATGGTTTATAGCAAAAACAGTATATCCAGACAGTTTTTCGGATATCGATATCACTGCAAAGCTGAATTCAATTACAGATCTGTTCCTCGGCAAAGAGCTTGCAGAAGAAATTTACGCCTGCCCGTCAAGCTTCGGCGGTTACAGAAAGATAGATTCTGATTTTTTGAACAGTAATGCTCAATAAATAATATCTAAATTATCCTTTTTAACACCATTCCTATAAACCTTGTGGGGCAGGGGCCCCATGCCGGCTACAGTTCAAGCAATTGCTAATTCAGCAAAATTTGAGCGAAGCCCTTATATACACCCCTTTTAATAAAGTCTTTGAAGGGGGAAGATGACATTTTCTGTCGAAAATGTAACTGGGGGACCTTTCTACAGAAAGGTCCCCCACATATTTTTTTATTCAGAAAGCTTTATATCTATAGCCTCGGCGGCTGTTTTGCCTGCTCCCATTGCAAGGATTACGGTTGCCGCACCGGTTACGGCGTCGCCGCCGGCGTATATATATTCTATTGAGGTCTCTCCTGATTCGCTTGTTACGATTCCGCCACGGGAATTTATCTCAAGTCCGGCTGTACTGTTTTTAATGAGCGGATTCGGACTTGTTCCGAGTGCCATGATAACCACATCGGCTTCGATGTCGAATTCGCTTCCTTCGACAGGAACAGGCTTTCTTCTGCCCGAAGAATCGGGTTCGGAGAGTTCCATTCTGATGCAGGTAATTGACGATACTCTGCCGTTATCGTTTGAATTGATCCTGACAGGGTTTGTAAGATAATCAAATATTACGCCTTCTTCTATGGCATGATCGATTTCTTCCTCTCTTGCAGGGAGCTCAGCCCGGGTACGCCGGTATATTATGTGTACCTCACTGCCGAGTCGCAGAGCCGACCTTGCCGCATCCATTGCGACATTACCGCCGCCTACGACAGCTACTTTTTTCCCTCTCGTTATAGGTGTAGACGAACCTTCCTCATATGCTTTCATGAGGTTGATTCGTGTGAGGAATTCGTTTGCCGAGAAAACACCGCAAAGGTTTTCACCAGGGATTCCCATGAATTTCGGAAGACCGGCACCACTGCCTATAAAGACAGCCTTAAAACCGTAATCGCCGATCAGTTCTTCAATCGATAAGGTCTTTCCTACTACCATGTCAAGCTCAATCTTGACACCGAGCGACCGTAAGTTGTCAATTTCTTTGCTGACGATCGATTTGGGCAGACGGAATTCGGGAATGCCGTAAACAAGAACACCGCCGGCAACATGAAGCGCCTCAAAAATTGTGACATCGTAACCTTTCTTTGCAAGATCGCCGGCACAGGCAAGACCTGAAGGCCCACTGCCGATCACGGCTACTTTTATACCGTTTTTATTTTTTTCAATTTGAACCGTGTTTTTTTCTGAACCGTTATGATGATCGGCGACAAATCGCTCAAGCCGTCCGATTCCGACAGCTTCACCCTTTATGCCACGAACGCATTGAGCCTCGCACTGTGTCTCCTGCGGACAGACTCTTCCGCAAACGGCAGGAAGGGAAGATGAGAGCGAAATTACATTATATGCAGCTTCATAATCCTTTTCACGAATTTTCGCTATAAATCCGGGAATATCAACCTTTACAGGGCACCCTTTCATGCAGGCGGCGTTTTTGCAGTTAAGACATCTTGCTGCTTCGTCAAGTGCGGCCTCCTCGCTATATCCAAGTGCAACCTCGTCAAAATTATTCTTCCTTATTTCAGCCGGCTGTGTCGGCATTTCATTTTTTTTCGCCGACAAGTTCGGCGTCGACATATTCGGCATATCATTCGCCCTCCTTTTTGAAGAGATTACAGTTTTCGCTGTACTTGTGTCTTTCCCAATCACGGTACTGTCCGCCACGCTTCATGGCTTCGTCAAAATCGATCTCGTGCCCGTCAAATTCAGGACCGTCAATACAGGCAAAGCGGGTCTTTCCGCCGACGCTCAAACGGCATCCGCCGCACATACCCGTGCCGTCTATCATGATCGGATTCATTGAAACTACTGTTTTTATGTTGTATTCCTTAGTGAGCTTACAGACGAATTTCATCATTATAACAGGACCTATGGCTATGACCTCGTCATATTCTTCGCCCGATTCAATAAGCTTTTTCAGTGCATCGGTGACAAGTCCCTTTTCGCCGACACTTCCGTCATCGCTCATCAATATATATTTATCGCTGATATTCTCAAATTCATCACGGAGAATGACAAGGTCAGCATTGCGGAAACCGACTATCGAATGCACCTGCGTGCCTGCTTCGTGAAGTGCCTTGGCAACCGGAAGGGCAATTGCAGTTCCGACTCCTCCGCCGACAACGGCAACCTTTCTGAATCCTTCGGTAGATGTGGGATTTCCGAGAGGCCCCACAAAATCTGCCAGACACTCACCCTCGTTTTTCATATTCAGTTCAAGAGTCGTTCCTCCGACTATCTGATATATAACCGATACAGTACCGCCTTCACGGTCGTAATCGGCAACAGTAAGCGGAATTCTTTCAGAATCTGCATTCGGTCTTACTATGACAAACTGCCCTGCTTTGGCTTTCTTTGCAACAAAAGGTGCCGAAACAACTATTTTCGTCACAGTGGGGTTAAGTATTTCCTTTTTGACTATTTCAAACATGACATTAAGGATTCCTTTCAATCAATACAGGATATGCGTAAATCATCTTTATGTAAATTAATATCAATCGACATAATATAATATCACAATTCAATCTAAATGTCAAGTATTCTGTTATACGAAAAAGCTCTTGCAAAATCTTTTGTTTTGGGCTATCATCAATATGTAATTTCATATACCATCAAATGAAAGGATATGATAATTTATTGCCGAAAGAGATGATATGATACGCTTGACAAAGTAAATAAAATCTGCTATAATATCCGGCAGAATTATAAAGTTGATTATGTAAAGGAAACCGTAAAATCTACGGGATATCGGGAAAAATAAAAAGATGAAATTATTGATCATATCCGATATACACGGAAATCTGAGTGCACTTGAGGCGGTTTTTGCTGATGCAAACGAAAAATATAAACCGGATGCCGTTGCACTTCTGGGCGATTGCATAGATTACGGCATGAGGTCGAACGAGGTCGTCGGTCTCATTAGCTCGCTTGAGCTGCCGTATGTCTGCCGACTCTGGGGAAATCATGAGGATGCGATTTTCAATGGCAATTTCAGCAGATTTTCATCGGCACGTGGGGTTCAGTCTGCCGGATATACACGCTCATGCCTGACGAAGGAAACGATAGACACCCTCATGTCATTTGAAAGCAAAAGCGGGAAGGCTGAATTTACACTTGACGGTAAAAAAATTCTGGCTATTCACGGTTCGATTGACGACTGTTATTGGAAATCGATATCTCCTGCATCCGACCTGACGGAAAAAAAGGCGTATTCGGAATATGACTATGTTTTATCGGGTCACAGCCATATACCTCACGCATTCGATATTTTTTACGGCTGTGACGATCCGATCATGCGGAACAAAAAGAAAACAACATTCATCAATCCCGGTTCTGTCGGACAGCCGAGAAATCATGACCCAAAGGCAGGGTATGCAATTCTTGATTTTGAGAACGGCATTTCTCTGAACCGTGTCAGCTATGATATAGAATATGAAATGAGCCTGTACAACGATAAGATCGACGACTTTTATCGTATCAGACTCAAATACGGAATATAAAAAAAGAAAGTGATTTAATATGAAAAACTTATATGTGATAAGTGGTGTGACCGGAATGACCGGGAACGAGCTTGCAAGACAGATAATCAGGCAGGAAAAGGGGGAGATCATCGGCTTTGACAATTTCTTTTGCTCGGGAATAGATACGATCGCCGATATTGCAGACCATCCGATGATGAATTTCTTTGAATATGACCTGAATAATGCCGAGCATATGAATAAGATCTCATTACTTGTAAAGGTTAAGAAGGAAAAGTATGACTCCCTGATCTATATAAACTGTGCCGCTGTCGTGCATACCGAGTATTTCTATCAGGTAAACAGTACCTTTGAAACGAATGTTCTTGGCATGAAAAGCTTTCTCGATCAGGCAATAGAGAACAATGCCGATACATTCATAAACTGTTCGACATCCGAAGTATACTCAATGCAATCCTTCAAGGAAGGCGGCGTCTGCGAGAGCGACTATCTGATGCTTGCCAACGCCGAACACAGTCAGCGTACAAGCTATGCCGTCGGCAAGCTCATGACAGAATTCTTTATGAAGGACGCTGTTGACAACAAGAAGATCAAGGGATGCTCTATCCGCTTTGCAAATGTATACAGCAAGAACGAACGCTTTGCAAAGCATATTCTTCCGCATATAATAAACGGACTGATAAAGGACAAGGGGGTTACACTGCTTGAGAATTCGAGAAAGAACAAGAGGACTTTTCTGCACAATATAGACAGCTGTGCATCTGTTCTTGCACTCATAGATTCGCCCGATGCTCTTGACGGAACGGTATACAATGTTGCGACAGATGAGGAGATCTCAATCATCGATCTTGTATATCTCTGCTCGGAAAAGCTCGGAATCGAAGAGCCGAAAATAGTTTTTGAAGGTTATCGTGCATCCGACCCAGAAAGGCGTGTTCTGAACACAGAAAAGATACGCAGCAGAACGTCATGGCGTCCGCAGATCTCGCTGAGTGAGGGGATTGAAATGATAGTTGCCTGCAGGAAGGAGAATGTAGACAACTAATGAAGGCTTTTATAACAACTGTTGCCGGCGTGGCGTCAAGGTTTTCAAAGGATTTTGATCAGCCGCAGGTCAAATGTATATACAATGACGGAGATCCACATAAAACATTGCTCTACAGACTCCTGACTCTTGCAGGTGACTATGACAGACTAGTGGTTGTTGGCGGTTTTATGTTCGATAGGCTCAAAAGATATATTGAGAGTACTGTCTCCGATGAGCTTCGTGCCAAAATTATTCTTGTTGAAAATAAGTTCTACCGTGAATACGGTTCGGGCTACAGTTTATATGTCGGGCTTTCGGCATTGAATGACGGCAATAAATACGATGAAATTCTCTTCGCCGAAGGTGATCTCTTTTTTGACAGCGAGAGCTTTTTGAAAATAAAATCGATTGACGGAGATGTTGTCAGTGTAAACTCTGAAACGATCTCAGCTGACAGATCGGTTGCATTTTATATTGATGAAAGCAACAGGATAAATTATATATATGACGTTCTGCACGGCTGTCTTGAGATAAAAACACCCTTCAAGGCGATATATAACTCGGCACAGATATGGAAGTTTTCCGATTGCGGTCTTTTGCTCGAGTTGTCGGATGAGCTTGGTGACACAGGAAGCCAGAGAACAAATCTTGTGCTGATAAACAGCTATTTCGGCAGTCAGAAGCGTAAAGGGAATATAAATTTTGTATTCATGAAGGAATGGATAAACTGCAATACGCTTGCCGATTTCAGGAGAGCTGAATTCTGAGGGAGATAAAGTTTGAAAGATAAATCTTTCAAACGGCGTTTTGTGGCTTTCGTCACCGAAAAGAGCCGATTCGAGGAGAATCGAGCCCCAATTCCGAAAGAAAGGAAGCTTTCGTAAAGCGAAAGCTATGGTTATAAACATGCTTGAGAATAAACTGAAAGCAATAAAAGAAAAATTGAAGTGCGGCAAAATTAAAATAATGATACTCGGGCTCGGTAGTGTAGGTAATTATCTTCTTGATTATCTGCTGAGTGTAGGTGATGAGCGTATTGAAATTACTGTTGCAGGCAGAAATACCGAAAAGATGCAACAGGATGTAAATATCGCAACTGTTGCCGCAACAATAAGAGGAATCTGCCGCAGCCGTGTCAT
Organism: uncultured Lachnospiraceae bacterium; assembly: GCA_964638675.1. Taxonomy (GTDB): domain Bacteria; phylum Bacillota; class Clostridia; order Oscillospirales; family CAG-272; genus SIG714. The sequence goes on along the minus strand of CAZXAU010000010.1, from coordinate 57,104 downwards.
TGTTGAAGGAAATACAGACCTTGAAAGCGTTGAGTCGATCAGTGATCTGCTTGAGAGGTGCTCGCCCGATATCATTGTGAACACAAGTCGTGTATATGCAGGACTGAAATACGGTTCGATATCATGGAAGAATCTGCGTGCATACGGAATATGGACACCGTTGTCTGTCAGGTATATCAGAAATATCATGCTTGCATACGAAAAATCTGGATGCAATGCTATCGTAATAAATACATCATATTCGGATGCAACACTTCCGTGGTTAAAATCTGCCGGTCTTACATGTCCCGATTTCGGAAGCGGAAACTTGAATCATTTGATCCCACGTATAAAAATGGCTGTGGCTAAGGAGATCGGCATATCCGATTATTGGAATGTCTCGGTCAGCCTTGCAAGCTCACATTTTCATGATGTTGTGATAAGTAAGGAAGGTCATACTGAGGGCGTAAGTCAGCTTTTATATCTATCATATAGCGGTAAGACGCTCCAAATAGATCAGGAAAGGATATTCAGTCTCTGCTCTATTGCAATGCCGAGCGATCAGAAACGGAACATGATGAATGCATCGAGTAATTTTAATATTATCATGAGTATACTCTCTGCGCTTGATAATGAAAGCAGGGAGCTTATCCACTCACCGGGTGTATTCGGAAATATAGGCGGATACCCGGTCATAATAGACGGAGAAAAAATGTCGGCTTATATTGATGAAAGCCATTTCACGCTTGAGCAAATGTCGGCGAAAAACAGGGAATCGATAGCTCTGGACGGAATTGAGGATATCCGGGACGGCTGTATTGTATATACCGATAAGCTTATAGAAAAGACAAAAAGTGCATTTTTTGTCACGCTTCCGAAAACAGTAGCGTTCAACGAGATCGACTCCACCGCAGAGTTTATTATTGATAATATAATTAAACCGTCGCTAGGGGAATGAACCGTAAAAGCTTTCTGATAATTCGTTTACGCAGTGTATCGTAAAGCATTTTATTCGTGAAAAAAAAATTACAATTGATGAAATTTGATATTGACTTTTTAATGCCTTTGTGTTATATTAACCATATCGTATTTTGATTTGTTTTACGTGGGATATCTGCGATTCCGGAGAGTATTGAAGATCAAAGTGTGATAAAGGATGTTCTCTGTGGCTTGTGCCTTGGGATAAATTTATTAAAAATGAAGGAGATTTCAAAAATGAAGTCAAACAAAGGTTTTTCACTTATTGAATTGATCGTTGTTATTGCGATCATGGCTGTTATCGCAGCAGTAGCAATCCCGGTATATTCGGGATATATTGAAACGGCTAATGCCGGCGTAGCTGAGTCACAGGTTGCTGAACTTGCTCATTCTCTTCAGCTTGATGCTATAGTTGAAAATCCGGCTAAGACGGTTGAGACTGTTGAATATGCTGTTGGTGAAGACGGAACAGTTACTGTTACTTTGAAGGATGCTGACGGCAACGAAATTAAATCCGGTAGTACATCATCTGCTGTTAAAGAAGCCGTTAAGGTTCCTGCAGGTTACACTGTTAATGAAAGTGGAAAAGTTGTAAAGGAATAATAATTAGTTCACTTTCTTACATCTTATAATTACAAAAATCTCTCTCAGTCAATGACTTGAGGGGGATTTTTGCGTTTAAATGTAGTTTTTTTGTTCTGTATTCTTTTTGCATCATTGTGTTTTTTTACAAATTTGCTTGACAAATAGTTGATTTTACGGTATAATAATATAGTAGTGGTTTGTTACTTTAAGAATTATATCACATTTGAGAAATATCATTTTATTACTTGACGGCATCATTTCTACATGCAATGCAAAAGCAATCATATCGGGTACATAACAAAAACAAAATCACCTGATTCAAGGAGATAAGTTTGAAAGATAAATCTTTCAAACGGCGTTTTGTGGCTTTCGTCACCGTCGCGGCGGCGATTTTGCCTCGCAAAACCAGCCCCAATTCCGAAAGAAAGGAAGCTTTCGTAAAGCGAAAGCTATGGTTATAAAAATGGATTACAGCAAATTATTTCGTAAATTTAAGATAAGATTGACAGCAGAAGGAGTTATACGTGCCTTTCTTTTCGGAATTTCGTCAGCGTTTCTCTTTCTTTTATTATTTTCGCTTGTTTATCATTTGGTTGGTAATGAATTGCCGGCTGTGATTACGGTACTGCTTTGTTCAGCTGTATTTGTCATATCATCGATCGTCGTGTTTGCACTTGCTTTTTACCCGACAAAAAAACGTATAGCAAGGCGGATCGATGAGCTTGGAATGCAGGAACGTGTCGGTACGATGTACGAATATAAGGATGATACCTCACAGATGGCAGACATACAGAGAAATGACACACTGAAGCGGATGAAGGAGCTTTCCGGAAGGTCTCTTGTCAGCCATATAAAAACAAAAGAAATACTTTCTTGTATGCTTTGCGTAATACTTGCACTCGGCACTCTTTTCATTCCGTATGATCTGTTTGATGTACCGTCAAATGCCGAAGACAGAGAAGAAGAAATTTTCAGGCAGGAGGTTATAAAAGATCTTATAGAAGACCTCCGCAAGGAGGTAGAAAAATCTGATAATAAAGAGGAGCTTGACAAAAAGCTGAACGATCAGATCGATAAGCTTGAGAGCGAACTTAAAAAATCAGATTCAAAGCTCGATAATATATCAAGCATTTCTCATACACGGAATGAGATCGATAAGATCATGGACGATGCCATAACAAAGGATGAGATCGGTCAATCGCTTCAGAATCACGAGCTCACTTCAAAGCTCGGGGAAGCGATAAGTAAAGGCGATAAAAACAAGGTAAGCGAAGCTATAGATGACCTGAAAAACAAGCTGGGTGAAGATCCGGATCTGAAAAAGGAGCTTGCAGACAATATCAGAGATTCGCTTGCCGAGTCCGAAACCAAAGAAGGTGACGAACTGCACGATGCTCTCGCATACCTTGCCGAGAAGCTTGATAAAGTGCCGTCAGACGAAGCACTTGATAAAGCCGAAGAAGATATAAACAAGGCACTTGACGATCAGAAAAAGCTTGAAGATGAAGCGAAAAAGCTTGATAAACTTCTTTCCGATGCAAAAGATGAACTGCTCGAAGGCGAAAAAAAGCCCGAGCCGGGAGAAGGCGAAGGTGAGCCCCAGGAGGGCGAGGACGGCGAGAAGGAGCCTGGCGGTGCCAATCAGACAGGCGAGGGTGAAGGTGAAGGCGAAAAGCCGGGAGACGGTGAAGGAGATAAACCCGGAGAAGGCGAAGGCGACAAACCCGGCGAAGGTGAGGGAGATAAACCTGGAGAAGGCGGCGATGATACTGCCGGCGGCGGTGATGGCGGCGAGCTTATTCCCGGAAAAATGCTCGAACAGATATATGACCCGATCTCGGGAAGCGTAAAATACGGCGATGTCATTTCACTTTATTATGATGAATATTGCAGAGCATTGAAAAACGGACTTCTTTCAGACGCCGACAGACAGCTTATGGATGCATATTTTGAAGCAATATTGAAATATTGAAATATAAAAATGTTTTATAAATAATTTAAGGGAAATACTGCACTTCAAAAAGTCAGCAGGTTTAGTATAAGAAATGGTTAACGAAAAGGATATAGCTTTTTTCAGTGAAAAATGCGATTTGATAATTAATGAAATAGCGAAGGATGTCGTAGGTCAGGAGGAGACTGTAAAAAATACGGTGATTGCCCTGATTGCGGGGGGAAATGTGCTTTTGGAAGGCGTTCCCGGTGTCGGAAAAACAAGACTTGTACGCTCTCTCGGGAGGGTATTTGAGCTTCCGTTCTCACGTATACAGTTTACGCCCGACCTGATGCCTGCCGATGTCACAGGTACAAATGTCATAGAGAAGGATATAAACGGGGGAAATAAGATATTTTTCCGCAAAGGTCCTATCTTCAGCAACATTATTCTCGCCGATGAGATCAACAGAGCAACTCCGAAAACACAGTCGGCACTTCTTGAGGCGATGCAGGAGCATACAGTGACGGCAAGCGGTGCCACATACAGACTTGAAGAACCCTTTTTTGTCCTTGCAACACAGAACCCAATTGAGCAGGACGGTACATATTCACTGCCCGAGGCACAGACCGACCGTTTTATGTTCAAGCTTATTGTTACATTCCCCGGCAATAACGAGCTTAAGGCGATAGTCAATATGACGCAGAAAACTATGCAGGAAACTGCACAGGCAATTCTTTCCGGAGAAGATCTGTTGCGTATGCGTGAATCTGCCAAAGAAATACTTGTTATGGATGATGTACTCGATTATGTCGTAAGATTGGTTTCAGCTACCCATCCCGAGCTTTCTTCCTCTCCCGATGTTACAAAAAATTATATAAGATTCGGAGCAAGCCCCCGTGCCGCACAGGCACTTATTACCGCAGGAAAAGTTCGTGCACTGATGGACGGACGGTATAATCTTTCGTTCGATGATATCAATTCTCTTGCTCTGCCGGTGCTTCGTCACCGTATCAAGCTGAGTTTTACTGCAATCAGCGAAAGACTCAGCCCCGATGATATAATAGAAAAGCTTATTGCGGCTGTCGGTACAAAAAAGAGTGTTTTTTCGTCATTTACCGATGGTAAATTTACCGAAGGTAAAAAGAAAAAATAAGATCGGCGATAACGGATAACAATTTTTGATCTGTAATGTGAGTTAAACATATGAAAGCTATTATAGACGGCGATTTTCTCTCTATGCTTGAAGGTCATGACCTTTGTGTCGAAAAAGCATTGGGCGGTCTGTTCGGAGGAAACAGACAATCGAATGCGTACGGTCATTCTATGGAATTCGCCGAATACCGTGAATATATTCCCGGGGATGATCTTAGGGATATCGATACGAATCTTTATGCCAGATTCGACAAACTTTTTATCAAGCTGTTTGTCGATGAAAGACAGCTACACCATAAGATATATATTGACGGCTCTGCATCTATGAACTGGGGAAAAGTGAACAAGGGATATACCGCCCTTCGACTTTGTGCCGCACTTGCTTATCTTGCCGTTCTGTCGTCCGACAGGGTATCACTGAATCTCATGCAGGGGGACAAATGCGAGGAGCTTTGCCGACCTTTCACGGGCAGAGATTCCTTTTATTCTGCTGCAGATAAATTGAACGGTGTTAAATTTCAGGGGCAGACCGATATTCTATCGGCAATCGAAAGCTGTGAAAAGCTCGGTTACGGCGACGGAATTTCTTTCATTATTTCCGATTTTCTGACCGATTGTGATTGGAAAGGTGCAGCTGATAGGCTTTTGTACAACAAAAGGGAAGTCTGCCTTATTCAGATCCTTTCACGCGATGAAATTACCCCTGCTCTTTCGGGTAAGCTCAATATGCTTGACAGTGAATCGATCGTTGAAGATGATACAAGAAATTACCGTGCCGATATTACCCGTTCATCACTCAAAGCATATGAAAAGGCACTTGCCTGGTATTTGAATGATATCAAATCATTTTGTTCATCACGAAAAATCAGGTTTATTTCGCTTTGCTCGGATGAGTCTGTAGAGAAAATTCTCTTCACAAGTGCTGTAAACGAAGGACTGATAAAATGAATTTTTTAAATCCATGGGGAATGCTTCTGATTCTCTGTTTGCCTGTATTGGTTATTATATATCTTATTAAGGCACACCGTGAGGATAAGAAAGTATCTTCAACTTACATCTGGAAGCTCAGTGAAAAATTCAATAAAAAAAGGCTTCCCATAAGCAGATTTAATAAAATACTGCTTTTTTTGCTGCGTCTTCTTGCAATCTGTCTCGGGGCGTTTCTTGTTTCACGTCCTGCTCTGACCGATTTTCCCAATAAGGATTATATCCTGATCGTTGACTCTTCGGCAAGCATGATGACGCCTGATAAAGACGGGACTACCCGGTTTGAAAAAGCTATAAAAGAGCTTGAAAATATGTCGGGAGAGGTCAACTACGGACATACTGTCAGCATTATATCGGCATCGTCAGATCCGATCTGCGTTCTCAAAAAATCGTCTTCCCGTGGTGAGATCGACCTTGCGATAAAAAATCTCTCATGCACTATTGGCAGCTGTGACTTTGAAAAGTCATTTGAGCTTGCAGGCGAGCTTTCCATGAATTCAAAAAGTCCCGAGGTTTATATTTATACCGATATTGATTGCGTAGAAGGGAATTCGGCAGACAGGGTCAGACTTGTTAATCTCTCTTCCTCTTCTGATGTCGGCAATATTTCACTCGAATCTCTTACATACTATTCAGATAAGTCGGGCATTTGTGAATTCCACGGAACGCTCTCAAGCACTTTTGTGGAAGGCAGTATTGTTGTCGGTCTGCGTATCGATGATAAGGTTGTCGATGCTGTCAAGGTCGAACTGAATGACAGCAGCGAAACTTACGAGGCTGTTTTCAAAGAAGAGCTGACCTCCTTCGGCAAGGCTGAGATATTTATCGAGCAGGAGGATGCCATTGCAGAGGATAACAGTTATATTCTTCTGAATTATGAAAGCCGCAACAAGACAATTCTTCTTGTCGGAAGCTCGACGTTTTATCTTGACAATGCACTTTCGGTCATAGGGAATTGCAGTGTAACACGACTTTCGTCATTGCCCGATGACGAGGAGGCTGAACCGCTTGAAGGATATGATATCTATATATTTGACGGTGTCAATCCGAAAATAATTCCGTCTGACGGATCGTCCATATTTTTGGGCTGTGAGAAACTGCCAAACGGAATAACATTTGCGCAGCAGCTCTCAGAACAAATCGAGGTTAAATACAACAGCGATTGCTCAAGCGGTATCGGCTCGCGCTTTGTTTATGATTCGACAATGCTTATAGAATACAAAAAGCTACTTGCCAATGCAAGCTGGGATGTTCTGCTGTATGCTGACGAAAACCCGGTTCTTGCCGTCAAGTCTTATCAATCGGGCTACACTCACACCGTTTTTGCCTTTGACCTTCACGACAGCAATATTGCACTCAAGCCTTATTTTATTCCGCTTCTTAACGAGATAATATCATTTTCCTCACCCGAATTTGTCTCATCAAGAGATGTTTCGCTCGGTTATCCGCTGACTGTATCAAGGCCTGCAGGTTGCATTTCGCTGAATATTACAGATCCTGACGGAGAAAAATACATACTTGATCACAATCCGAGATCTCTGGAATATGTTCCCGATAAGGTGGGAATTTACAGCTGTGTAGGTCTTATCGGTGAAGAGCAGGGCGAAGCGGCAGAGTTTTACTCACACATTCCGGTTGGTGAATTCTCTTTGCCCGACCTGCAATCACTTCCTGTTATTCCTTATGATATGGAAGACTTGAGCGGAAACGCAAGTTCGGTCGGAGCATTGAGCGAGATCTCGTTCTTCGTTGCTGTTGCTCTGCTTGTCGCATTACTTATTGAATGGGGGGTGTACTGTTATGAACAATATTGATATCATATTCACTCATCCTCAGTTTTTATTTCTGATCATACCATCTCTTGCCATTACACTTATCCCGTTTTTTGTTATCTCCTGCACGAGCAGATTTACATTCCGCCGCACTGCCGCTGCAGTTATCCGCTCAATTGCTCTCACCCTGCTCTGCTTTGTCATTGCCGGCATGAGTATTGTCAGCCGTTCGGATATGTACAGTGTTGTTATACTTGTCGATCTGTCCGATAGCACAAAAGATCTGCAAGCCGATATGATAAGCTATGCCGCAGAACTTGCCGACTCTGTAAGTTCCAACGGCACTGAGGTCAAAACTGTAGCGTTTGCTTCAAATTCTTTTGTTTCGTCCGATCTATCGCTCGTCGGAGAAAAAAACGGAAATGGCGGTAACTCAGACACACTTATCACTGATGCGAGCGATATATCGTCCGCCATAGAATATGCCGCTTCTCTTATGCCGGATGACCGTGGAAAGCGAATAATTCTTTTAACTGACGGTCTGCAAACTGACAACGATGCCGCTGAAAGTGCAAGGTATCTCGCCTCTCAGGGCATTCGTCTTGATGCCGTATACTTTGATTCGTCTGCGAATATCGGAAAGGAAATTCAGCTTACCTCACTTTCTGCATCTGACGGTGTATATTACGGCGAAGATATTCATTTTATTGCACAGATCGACAGTTCTTACCCCGCCGTTTCCACTATGATTTTGCGTGAGAACGGAAAATATTCCGGCACCTTTTCCTGCGATCTCGAAGAGGGAAGCAATTTATTTGAGTTTGATATTGCCCCCACTGAGGGCGGAAACCGTGTTTTCACCTTGACTCTTTTCGGAGGTGAGGATAGATCCCCAATCAACAACACCGCTTCTGTCAGTGTGAATGTCAAGGGCAAGCCTTCTGTCCTTCTGATTGCCGATTCTTTTTCGGATGCTTCAAATCTCAGGCAGTTGCTTCGTGACGATTATTCGGTTACTCTTCTGACTCCTCGCAATGCTCCAAAGACTTTCAGCGAGCTTTGTCAATATGATGAAGTCGTCCTCGTCAATGTTGACGCCGCAAATTTTCCCGATGGTTATGATAAGATCCTCGACACTTATGTATCAAAATACGGCAGAACACTTCTGACTATCGGCGGAACTTCTACCTATTCTTTCGGAAATATGAAAGGCAATGGTTATGAGGAGCTTCTCCCCGTTGATCTTGAATACGAAAAGCCGGATGAGGAATCTTCGGTTGCGCTTATGCTAGTTATCGACCGTTCACGAAGTATGGTTCTCAATCAGATGAACCTTCCTCTGGCTAAAGAGGGAGCTATAATGTGTACCGATTCGCTTAATTCCACCGATTACGTCGGTGTGATCTCCTTTTGTTCTACTGCCACCCTCACAAGCGAATTGCTTCCTGCGACCGATGCCAATAAGGATATTATCAAACGCCGTATATCCGAACTTGAGGCAGGTTCGGGAACGTCGTACTCTCCGCCGCTTGCGCTTGCTTATGAAGAGCTTTCAAAGTCTGACGCCACAGCCCGTCATGTCATTTTCCTGTCTGACGGTGAACCTTTTGACAGCGGATACTACGATATTGTGTCTAAGATGTACAGTGAGGGAATTACCGTTTCTACAATCGGTCTTTCCTACAATTCTTACATTCTTGAGGAAATGTCGGCTCTCGGCGGCGGTTCGTTCTATTATGTTTCCTACGCTGTCGATCTCCCTGATATTATGCTCAGTGATGCCAAGCTTGTTACTGTCAACCCGTTTATTCGTGAAACAACAAAGCCTGTGATCAACAAGCTCCACCCGATCTCCTCAGGATTTGTTGATGAAACAATTCCTGTTCTCAACGGTTATATCGGCAGTAAACTCAAGGACGGTGCCACTGCATATCTCACTTCGACTGATGGTGATCCTATATTTGCCTGCATAAATCGTGGCGATGGAATCGTTGCTTCCTTTATGTCTGATACTTACGGCTTCTGCTCTGGTGAATGGTATTACACTGATGACGGAAAGGAGATTACCAAACGTCTTGTCAGCACCACACTCAGCAAGATTCCGACTTCATCTTCGCTTAATCTCCTGTTTTCGGATATCGGTAATCAGACTCAGATTACCGTAGAGACTCCCGGAAATGAGTACAGCGGCGAAGTTGTATGCCAGATAACCTGCGATTCAAAACTGACCGAGCTTTCTCTAACAAATATTGCCGCCGGTATATATTCGGGCTTTATCGATACCTCGAATGTTGGTGTTTACAATCTTAAGATCACTCTTTTTGACGATGGCTCAGAAATCGATTTCATATCACATGACCTGATAGTCGACTACAAAAAAGAGTATAACCTCTTTTCATCAGATGGACTGACCCTTATGTCCCGTCTTACCTCATACGGAACAGGACAGCTCTTTCTGCCAAATGACGATATAAATGTCGTATCGTCTCTGCTGCCTAAAACCTTCGATTATTCACGTGATCTCCTGATTCCTTTAGGTATTATTATTGGTTTGCTCGTGCTTATCGATATCGGTCTGCGCAAGCTTTCGTTGCGTGATATTAAACAGTTTTTTAATATCCGATAATATTACTTTATCTAATGGTTTTTTCCGGCTTTTCGGGAAAAGCCTCGGCAAAAGCTTTATTTTCGGACAAGACGGATAGCTATACTGATATTCCCGTCATACGATTTTTTCAAACATATATGTTTGAAAAAAATAACCGAAGAGCGAACGCCGACGTACGATGAGTGATTGCATTCATCTGCGTCGGCGTTCGCTTTTTGGTTGTTTTTCAGCGTAGCTAAAAGTTGGATGACTACCTATTCAGTTCAGCCATTTAAGGAAAGTTTATCGCTTCTTCTTTTTAAAGAAGAAGATTTCCTCATTTTCAAAGAGGAAGATTTCTTCATTTTCAAAGAAGAAGGTGTCAATTGCGATATGGTAGCATATAATGGTAGAGATAGCATAGAAAAAAGAGAGGCGAACATATGGACAATGAAAAGAATTACGGATATCTTAATGTAACGATTCTCAGTGGTTTAGTAATATCACCGATAAAGGATGCGATAGTAAATGTGTATGGGCAAAGGGGGGACTCGACATATCTTATAGAAAGTGATGTATCGAACAATGCAGGACTTGCGGGGCCGTTCAAGCTTGCCTCTTACGATGAGGATTATAACGACCCGTCGAAAGGTGAGAAGCCTATAAAGAGGTATATAATAGAGGTCGATGCGGACGGATATTATAAGAGGGTAAAGGAGAACATACCGATATTTCCGAATATAGTATCGCAGGAGATCGTAACAATGCTTCCGAAGCCTGATGATGAAGGAAAGATAACGATAAACTTCGACGATACAATATATTCGACGACCTCAGACAGCGGATTTTTTGGAGGTGAGAGATAGTTTGAATGAACTTTTATTGCCGACAATACCTGGGCAAATAGTTGTGCATCTCGGTGCACCCAATGAACCGGCACAGAATGTCACAGTCGATTTTATCGATTACATATCGAATGTTGCATCGAGCGAAATTTACCCCACATGGCTTTCAAGTGCGATAATAGCCAATATATTGGCACAGATAAGCTTTGCATTAAACAGAGTATATACCGAGTATTACAGAGCTAGAGGATATGATTTTGATATAACATCACTTCCTGCATATGACCAGAGATATACACCGGGAGGGGTAGTATTTGAAAACATATCTTTGCTTGTCAACGAGGTATTTGATTCATATATAAGACGGAAGGGGTATATAGAACCGCTTTATGCGAGCTACTGTGACGGGATAAACACGACCTGTGACGGGCTGTCGCAGTGGGGATCTCTTTCGTTAGCACAGAACGGGCTTTCAGCCTTTGAAATATTGCAGTATTATTACGGAGATGATATAGAGATCGTGGAGGATGTACCAATAGTATCGGGAGGAGAGAGCGTACCGCAGAGACCTTTGCGAGTCGGAAGCGTGGGAAATGACGTTCGGCTTTTACAGCTGAGGCTCAACAGAGTATCGACGAATTATCCGTCGATTCCTAAGATAAAATTGACAAACGGAATATTTGCGAATGATACAGAGGATGCAGTCAAGGCTTTTCAGAGAATTTTTTCACTTGAGGTTGACGGAATAGTCGGAAGAGCGACATGGTATAAGGTGTTGTCGGTCTATAATGCCGTAAAGAAGCTGAACGAGCTGATATCCGAGGGACTGACGATAGAGGACGTACTGCTTGAATTCCCTGAGGTATTGAAGCCGGGAGATCGGGGACTGTATATCAGCGTTTTGCAGTACTATCTGAATTTTGTATCGGCGTTTGATTCAAGACTTACAGATATAGAGATCACGGGAGTATTTGATGAGGCTACAGAAAATGCAGTTAAAGCTTTTCAGGAGACTAAGGGCATAGAACAAACCGGAATTGTAGATGATGAAACCGGAGTGGCACTGTACGATCAGTATCTCGGAATAATCAATACAATGCCCGATTCGGCGTTTGACGGAATTGCAAGGCCATTTCCGGGAACAGTTCTTTCACTCGGATCAAGGGGAGATGATGTCAAGCTGTTGCAAAGCTATATAAACGTGCTTGCAGAGAATTTTGATGAAATTGCAACGATCGAGGAGGACGGAATATTCGGTCAGGAAACGCTCGATAATATATACGCTATACAAAGTCTGTTTGACCTTACGGTCGACGGAGTTGTTTCAGCACTTACGTGGGCGGCAATAGCCGATGCATACGATGATGTAGTAAGCGGAAATCTGAGAAGTGAAGGACAGTATCCGGGATATGATTTGGGGGGAGAGCAATGACATTCGGAAGCATTGATAAGAGAGATGAAAGCCTGAGTATAAAAGAAGTACAACGCTATCTGCGTGTGCTTTCAAATTTCGGAACGATAGATATACCGAATCTGATTATTGACGGAGTATACGGAAATAGAACAAGAGATGCCGTCAGAACATTTCAGAGAGATACAGGAATACCTGTGACGGGCGTTGTTGACCTTGTGACATGGGAGATACTGTATGAAGAATATCTGATCGCTACTGAAAAATCGGGAATGAGTGAGGGAATCAATCCCTTTGAAGAGAATAAACTTCTGGATACGATATCCCCCGGAGACAAGAGCAATATTGTTTATATTTTGCAGGCAATACTTGAAACACTGTCTATTGTATTCGATTTTGAAGATCAGGACATAACAGGCGAATACGATGATGTAACTAAACGAAATGTTATAAGATTTCAGGAGGCGAGCGGCCTGCCTGTAACGGGTGATGTTGATAAGATAACATGGAATGCACTTGCAAGAATATATAACGGTCAGGTCAATAAACAGTAAAAAAAAACCGGAGAATTCAAAGAAAGTTCTCCGGTTTTTGATTTATTCATGCAAATTATTATAATAATATCACAAGAGATAATTATACGAGAATAATAAGGCAAGTGGATAAGTTTGAAAGATAAATCTTTCAAACAGAGTTTTGTGGCTTTCGCCACTGAAACGAGCCGATTTGAGTAGAATCGGCTCGATCTTGCTCCGCAAAACCAACCCCAATTCCGCAAGAAAGGAAGCTTTCGCAATGCGAAAGCCATAGTTAAAGATATGGATAAATCGGTCGAAAACCTTACTGACAAAGCAAAACAGGTGCTGATGGAGGCACAAACAGAGGCAGACGAGTGTCAATCGTCATATATAGGAAGCGAGCATTTGCTCCTGGGACTTCTTAAAACAGATGGAACTCATACTAAAAAGGTGTTTGAAAGGTCGGGTATATCTTATAGGACGGTTAAAGAGATCGTCGAAAAATTTGAAAAAAGGGAGAATGTGATCATTGCATATCCGACCGAGATTTCGATGAAGCTTAAAGAGATAATTAAAAATGCATCGGTTATATCGCGACAGATGGGGCACAAAAAGATCGGGAGTGAGCACCTTGCATATTCTCTGCTGAATTGCGAAAACTGCGTGGCGGCAAAAATCATCGAAAAATCGGAATGCAGTGTATCAAATCTGAAGATATCACTGTTTTCCGGCGATATATCATATTTTGATAAAAACGATAAAATAAATGAGAAACAGACAAAAAGAGCGGATATACTTGCAAAATACGGAAGAGATCTTTCACTGCTTGCCGGGAACGGATCAATAGACCCGGTAATCGGCAGAGAAAGGGAAATAGAGAGGGTCGTAAGGATACTGTGCAGGAGAATAAAAAACAATCCATGTCTCGTAGGAGAACCGGGAGTCGGAAAAACAGCTATTGCAGAAGGGCTTGCACTAGAGATCAAAAACGGGAATGTTCCCGAGAATCTGAGTAATAAACGAATATATGCGTTGGATCTGTCACTGATGATCGCAGGGGCGAAATATCGCGGTGAGTTTGAGGAACGTTTGAAAAAAGCACTTGAGGAAGCAGAGAAAGACAGCGATATCATACTTTTTATAGACGAAATTCATACGATTATCGGAGCCGGCAGTGCTGAGGGGGCAATGGATGCCGCAAACATTATCAAACCCATGCTGGCAAGGGGAAAGATCCGTCTTATAGGTGCTACGACATACGATGAGTATATGAAGCATATAGAAAAGGATGCGGCACTTGAGCGAAGATTTCAGAAGGTGGATATAAGAGAGCCGAGTGAGAGCGAAACGGTAACGATACTTGAGGGACTCAGAAAAAAATATGAAGAGTACCACCGGATAACAATAGGCGACGATGCAATAAAAAGTGCAGCATTGCTCTCTTCAAGATATATAAACGGGAGATTTCTGCCTGATAAGGCTATCGATTTGCTTGACGAAGCATCATCTGGTGCGGTAATCAAGGGTAAGAGCAGTATAGATGAAAGCGATATCAGACAAACACTTTTCCTGATGACCGGAATCATGCTTGAGAGCGATGAGAGCAGAAGAGAAAGAGAAGAATTTGAAATTAAAAAGGATATTTTCGGTCAGGATGAAGCAGTATCCAAGACAATAGAAATCCTGACAGACGATAGCAGCGCTGAAAACGCTCCGAAAAGCCTTATTTTTTTCGGTCCCTCCGGAAGCGGAAAAAGTTATCTTGCAGAAATCTTGTCACGGGTTATGTATGCAAATTCAATGCTTATTCTTGATATGTCTGAATATACGGAAAGCAGCTCGATATCAAAGCTGATAGGAAGTGCGCCGGGATATATAGGACACAACGAAGGCGGAATACTGACAAAAAAGCTGAAGTCTGTTCCCAAAACACTAATTCTGATAAAAAATATAAGTATGGCACACGGCGACGTGTGCGGACTTATATCATCAATGCTGAGCAACGGCTTCTTGAATGATTCGAGCGGAAAAAGAGTGGATTTCGGGAATGCGGCTGTTATTTTTACAATAGATATTGAAGACAAGAATAAAAAAACGATTGGTTTTTTCGGGTACGATGAGTTCACGGGAAACAGAGCAAACGAAAAAATCAGGGATAAAGTACCTAACGCGATATATTCATCAGTCCAGAGCCTGATTGAATTCATACCGCTGTCGGATGAAGCAAAAATAAAAATTGCAGAGCGTGAAATAGCGAGGATCGCCGATAAAAAGAAGATCAACTTAGATGAAGCGACAAAAGAAAAAATCATTGAATCGATCGACTTTGAGGGACTTGATAAAGCGGCTTCTTTAATTACAAGCACTGACAGAGCACTTGATGAGATTAGAAAAAAGGAATACAGCGAGAATAAATAAATATAAAACAGTCCGATTGCAAATAATGTTTTCGGGCTGTTTTGGTTTATTTTTTGTTTGGATTAAGATTCGGAATTTGATTCATTCTCGATTTTTTGCTTAAGCAGAACAAAGAGAAGTGACGAGATAAATGGAGATATGATGAGTCCCAAAAATCCGAGCAGTTTATATCCGCAGAAGATAGAAATGAGCGTAAGGAGAGGCGGCATATCAAAGCGTTTGCTGAGCATTTTGTGTTCGACTACAGATCTGAAAATTGTTACAATGAGATAAATGATCAAAAGTCCGATGCATCTCGTTGTATTTCCGCCCAACGCCTCAATAAGGCACCATGGTATAAGAACGGTCCCGACTCCGAAAACGGGCAGCATATCGATCAGTGCTATGATAAGGGAAAGCACAATTGCATAATTTATTCCAAGAATAAGAAAACCGATAAGAAGCTGAATGAATGTCGTACCAAGCAGAAGCAATGTTAAAATGAGATAGTTTTTTGAATAATCCGAAAAGTGCTTTTTCATTTGTCGGAGCATTTTCATCTTATCTTTTGAAAGTATTTCGCAAAGAAATGCCGAATAGCCGCCCGAATATTTTACGAGATAAAATGTTGACGAAATCAATGTAAAGAGGAAAAATATATAATCAGGAATCGATATAGCAATATTTGCACCCGATTCAAGTACGCTTCCTGCTATAAGCTTGAGTCTGTCGGACAGAAAGGAATAAACTGACGAAATATCAATTATTTGCGAAAAAGCCGGATGCTTTGAATTGATGCCGTCAATAAACGAGACGATAGGCGATAAAATTATATTTGGATCATCAATAATTTTTTCGGCAAATTCATAAAGCTCAGTAAAAATTCCTTTTGCAATAAAGAAAACGGCACTTCCTGCACCTATAAATATTGCCGATGTAATGATAAGTGCAGCTGTGGTTCTGCCGCATTTCAGCGTAAAAAGCTTCATTGTGAGAGGATAAAAAATCAGAGATAGGGCAAGACCGATGATGAAAGGTGAAAAAAGCGGAAAAATGAATTTAACGATGAAATATATGAGTAATACGATAGAAAAACAGTATGCAAAATTTATCAGAAAGTTTTTCTTTCTCGTATTGTTCATACGCAATTACCCCCGTAATGCATCTTTCTCCAATTTATATAATAGTCAACAGTCAACCTTTTTATTCTCATTTAGGGAGAGATTTGCGATAAAGAACAACTTTATAATATACTATTGAAAGTCAGAAAAAACGAAATTGATACACAATAAAAAAATTGTATATTTTTCTGTCAGTCTTGTAGAATTTCTTTTGCCGTTGCAATATAAGCAACATAATACCGATTATGTATTGAATATTCAGTAGGTGTCTTGTAAAGCATAATTCCCGATAAAATAATAATTCATGCGAAAATCAGCTCAAATGATGTTATACATATTGATAATCAATATGTTTTATTCTTCGGGGTGATGTTTCCGGCTAATTTAAAGTATAAGTTGAGGTGAATTGTAAATGAAAGGAAAAACAGCTTCTTATTTTGTAATTACTCTTTCAATTTTTGTAATTGTAATTTGTTTGATAGCCAGTAACTCTCTTAATGAAATCCGGAATTCTGATCCGGTGTATGAAAATAAGAAGAGTGTAACGTCTATCGGAAAAGATACGGTTATTCAAAAAAATGAGAGCACAGATACAGAAATGACATTTACGAAGACAGCTGTATCGCCGACAACATTTGCATCGAGAATAATCGGTCAATTGTGTTATGGAAATGATTAATGTATATTCAAGGTTACATACTCAGCAGATAATACCGGGAAGGGAAGCAACATGCACCGAAGACGGAGCCACTGATGGAATCATCTGTTGGGTTTGCGGTGAGACAATTGCAGAGGTTTTACAAGAATAGTCTATGGCGGAACAATGAAAGAGTGGAACTCGATTTTTTTAAAATGATGCATGTGATTTCAACACAGGCGATTGCACTGTTGAATGTTGTGGGGGGATCTTTTATTTTACAATTATTTAAATAACAAATGACCCTTCGGATTTTTTCTGAAAATTTTCCGAAAGGTCATTTTCTATATTTGTTTTGTCTTTGGTTTTACTGATTCAGGTTACCAAAAACAGAAAGACAATACAGATCAACTGTTTTTGATAGCTGCCTGAGCTGCGGCGAGGCGTGCTATCGGTACTCTGAACGGTGATACCGAAACATAATCAAGTCCTGTTTTATGGCAGAATTCTACCGATGCCGGGTCGCCGCCCTGTTCTCCGCATATACCAATCTTCAGATCACTATTGGCTTTCCTGCCGAGCTGTGCGGCGATCGAGATAAGCTTTCCGACGCCGCTTTCGTCAATCCTTGCAAAGGGGTCAAATTCATACAGTGAATTGTCATAATATGATTTTAGGAATTTTCCGGCATCATCTCTTGAAAATCCGAAGGTCATCTGTGTCAGGTCGTTTGTTCCGAATGAGAAAAATTCTGCTTCTTTTGCTATCTCATCGGCGCACAGTGCGGCACGTGGAACTTCTATCATTGTTCCTATTTTGTATTTTATACTGCTGTTTGCATTTTTTATTTCGCTGTCTGCCGTTTCCTTTACGGTTTTCTTTATAAAGGCAAATTCTTTTGAATCTCCTATAAGCGGAATCATAATTTCTGGTAAAATATCATATTTGGGATTGGCTTCTTTTACCTTGATCGCCGCACGTATGACAGCTTTTGTCTGCATTATTGTAATTTCGGGATATGTTACGAGCAATCTGCATCCTCTGTGCCCCATCATCGGATTGAATTCATGCAAAGAAGCAATTATATCCGAAATCTCTTTTTTGCTCTTGCCCATTGTATTGGCAAGCTCATTGATCTCATCATCCTCTTTAGGGAGAAACTCATGGAGCGGGGGATCGAGAAAACGTACGGTCATAGGTCTGCCGCCGAGTGCTGTATACATTTTTTCAAAATCTGATTGTTGCATTGGTTCAAGCTCTTCAAGTGCGGCTTTTCTGTCCTCACTTGTACTTGCGCAGATCATTCTTCGTATTGTGCTTATTCTGTCTTTTTCAAAAAACATATGCTCTGTTCTGCACAGTCCCACCCCCTGTGCTCCAAATTTTACAGCCTGAATTACATCGTTTGGGGTATCAGCGTTTGTTCTTATTTTAAGAGATTTGTATTTATCTGCAAGCTCCATTATTCTCTCAAAATCGGGCGAGAGTTTGGGTTCGCTCATGGGAATAGATCCGTCATATATTTTGCCTGTGCTTCCGTCTATCGATATTACATCGTATTCGCAGAATTTCTTTGAACCGAGTGTGAAAAATTTTTCCTCTTCATTAATGCTGATTTCAGAGCATCCGGATACACAGCATCTACCCATTCCACGTGCAACTACTGCCGCATGCGATGTCATTCCGCCCCGAACCGTTAGAACTCCCTGTGAGGCGTGCATGCCTTCTATATCTTCAGGAGATGTTTCAAGTCTGACAAGTATAGTATTTATGCCCGATTCTTTGGCTTTTACTGCATCAGCGGCAGAAAATACTATCTTTCCGCATGCGGCACCCGGAGATGCGGCAAGTCCTTCGCCTATCGGTTCTTTCTTTGAAATTATTTTGCTGTCAAACTGTCCGTGAAGCAATGAATCGAGTGTTTTCGGATCGAGCATCAGCAGGGCCTGAGTTTCGCTTCTCTTGCCTTCGTCTATAAGATCGCATGCGATTTTTAAAGCTGCAGTTGCCGTTCTTTTGCCGTTTCTCGTTTGCAACATAAAGAGTTTGCCCTTTTCTATGGTGAATTCCATATCCTGCATATCTTTATAATGCTCCTCAAGAATTTCGCAAATTTTCTCAAATTGTGCATATATCTCAGGCATTTCAGACCTGAGTTTTGAAATCGGTTCAGGTGTTCTTATGCCTGCAACAACATCCTCTCCCTGTGCATTTATAAGATATTCTCCCACAAGTTTCTTTTCGCCGCTTGACGGATCTCTCGTGAATGCAACACCTGTTCCTGATGTGTCACCCGAATTTCCGAATACCATTGACTGAATGTTGACCGCTGTACCCCATGAAGCCGGTATGTCATTCATTCTTCTGTAATATATCGCTCTGTCATTGTTCCATGAACGGAATACCGCCTTTACGGCACCAATAAGCTGATCCTTTGGATCTGCTGGGAATTCTTCGCCGATCTCTTTTTTATAGTGCTCTTTAAACCGGACAGTAAGCTCCTTCAGATCTTCGGCTTTAAGATCTGTATCAAGCTCTGCGTTCTTTTCTTTTTTTATTTCATCGATCAGTCGCTCAAGCTTTTCTTTCGGCATTTGCATAACTACATCTGAGTACATTTGAATGAATCTTCTATAGCAATCCCATGCCCAGCGATCGTTTCCTGTTATTGAAATGAGAGTCTGCACGACCTCATCGTTTATTCCGAGATTGAGTATTGTATCCATCATTCCGGGCATGGATGCTCTTGCACCCGAACGAACAGATACGAGTAACGGGTTTTGTTTATCCCCGAATTTCTTTTCGGTAATTTGCTCGAGAGTGCGCAGTTTGTCAAAGATCTCGCCAATGATCTCTTTGCGTATTTGCTGACCGTTTTCATAAAAATCATTGCATGCATCTGTGGTGATCGTGAATCCGGGCGGAACGGGAAGTGAGAGCTTTGTCATTTCGGCGAGATTTGCACCTTTGCCTCCGAGCAGCTCTCTCATGTTTCCGTTTCCCTCCGAAAACAGGTAGACGAATTTTTTTGTTGTCATTGCTTTTCCTCCATATTGTATAAGTATTCGGATTCAACTGTTTCTAAAGGATTATGTATCACTGCATTTCTTATTTATGCGTTTTTTTAAAAATATTTAAAAATATAATGAGGTTTTTTTATTCTTCTATTTACTGAGCCGGAAATTTGTGTTATAATTAAGAAGAGATTGCTTTGACATGCTGGAATACATGTCATATTTGAATTAATACCCGTAAGTTATTGATCAGGTATTCAGATTCTTTATAAATGCATTACAGAGAAAAAGGAGAATAATACAATTATGAAGTGTCCAAACTGCGGATACAGTGAAAGCAAAGTCATTGATTCAAGACCGAGTGAAAACTCGACGATACGCCGCCGCCGTGAGTGTCTTTCATGTTCAAAGAGATTCACTACATATGAAACCATACAAACCGAGCCTATAATTGTCATAAAAAAGGGGAAAACCACAGAATTGTTTGACAAAAATAAGATCATCTCCGGTCTGATGAAATCCTGCTACAAACGTCCTGTTTCAAAGGATGATATTATAAATATTGCAAATGAAATTGAAAATGAGCTTTCAAACAGTATGTCCAATGAGGTTACAACCGATGATATAGGAATTATGGTAATGGAAAGACTCCGCCGTATCGATGAAGTGTCCTATGTCAGATTTGCTTCGGTATATCGTGAGTTTAAGGATGTAGAAACATTTCTCAGTGAGATCAACAGCCTGCTCAAAGGCGATAAAACAAACGAATGAGTTCACATACCGTTTTGCTCTTTGTATAATTGAGAATTATCTCAGGTAATATTTAAAAAAGGACTTCCGACAATTCTT
The DNA here is from genome assembly GCA_964638675.1 of uncultured Lachnospiraceae bacterium. Classification (GTDB taxonomy): domain Bacteria; phylum Bacillota; class Clostridia; order Oscillospirales; family CAG-272; genus SIG714. The sequence continues at coordinate 36,339 of CAZXAU010000010.1, read as the reverse complement.
TCGTTGGGGAAGTCCTTTTTTTATTTTTAAATAGAATTTACTTTGTCTCAGCGAGCTCAAAAATAGCTACATAGAAAACTGTGTCCTGCTTTGCAACATCGCTTCTTGTCGGTGTTGTGACTCCGTCGCTCCATCTTGCGAATACATATCCCTCTTCTGCCACCGCAGTAACCTCCTCTGAAGAGTTTCCTATCAGAATGTTCTGCGTGCTCTTTCCGATGATCTTTCCGCCTGTGGAAGCACTGTAATAAAGAGTACATACCTTTTTAGCAACGAATATCGCTTCAACGTTTATATCGCTGTTTGCCTCATCTGTTCTCTCGGCCGTTGTGACTCCGTCGCTCCATGATGCAAATTCAAAGCCGTCATCTGCAATTGCCGTTACGGTCTTAAACGTTCCGCCTTCATAAGCCGTCTGTTTAAGTGTGCCGCTTACTTTTCCGTGTTCGCCGGCTGAGTAGTTTGCTGTATATACATTCAGTTTTTCAAAAATCGCCGTTAATGTGATATCTTCATCTGTCACAAGGTCTGATCTTTCGGATGATGTCTCACCGTCACTCCATGACACGAATTTGTATCCGGATGCCGGTACAGCTTTGACAGATGAGCCTTTGTTTTCGGTGTATACAGTCTGCGTTGTCTTTCCGCTTATTGAGCCGCCCTGTGTTGCCTTATATGTGATAGTGTATTTCGGAAGCTCTTCAAATATTGCTGTTACTTCAAAATCATTTGTTGGGCAATCGCTTCTTGTTGCGGATTCTACTCCGTCACTCCATCCTTTGAAGATGAATCCGAAGAGCGGAACAGCGGTAACTTCACTTGTAGACTCTCCGTCATAAATGTATTGCGTTGAATCTCCGTTAATATATCCGCCATTTCCCGAAATCATGTACAGAATTCTGTATTCATTAAGCTTTGCGAAGATAGCGGAGATCTCTTTGCTTTCGCTCGGAAGGTCACGTCTTTCGACCTCGGCAAGTCCGTCACTCCATGCAACGAAATAATATCCTCTTGACGCAACAGCTCTTACCGTATCTCCGTAACTGCCGCTTTCGATCCTCTGGTAGGACAGACCCTCGATCGTTCCGCCTTCCTGTGCTTTATATTGCAATTCGAGAAGCTCAGAATCTTCCTTTACAAAGCGTGCCGTTACTGTAAGATCGCTTCCGTAAGGATCTTTTCTTGTCGGGGTCATCAGTCCGTCGCTCCACATGTTGAACACATATCCTTCATCCGGAACAGCTGTGACCGAAGTGCCGCCCTTTCCGAGATCGAGTACCTGGAAGTTTTCACCTTCTATATGTCCGCCGTCTGTTACTCTGTATTCAAGTGTATATATATTTCCGGAAAGAGGAGCGAAGTTTGCGGTATAGGTCATATCCTTCTTTGCAAGGTCTTTTCTTGCCGGTGTCATTATGCCATCACTCCAGCCGATAAACTTATAACCGTTGTCAGCAATTGCGACTATTTCGCTTCCGTAATATCCGGCATCGACTGTCTGGAAGGCTTCGCCGCTTATTTTTCCACCTGATCCAGCCTCATATGTCAGTACATATGTTTTAAACAGTCCTTGCGATTCAACAAACTGAGCAGTCACAGTCAGATTCGATTTGATGATGTCGGTCCTTTCTGGAGTTGTTACACCGTCGCTCCATGAAACAAATCTGTAACCCGAACGAGGCTGTGCAATTACAGTTGAGCAGTTTTGCATATGGCTGACCTTCTGATCGGTCTCACCTTCGATATATCCTCCGTCGGTACACAGATAGATAACTCTGTAGGGAAGATATATAAACTCTCCGGTTTCTTCGGAATATATCGGGGTTGCAGGATAGATGGAGCTATTGAAGAGATAACTGTTGCTTCCCGGATGTGCTTCGTTGTTGAATTCATTGAACTGGGACATCTGAAGATCTGTAAGCTTTAACGTGTCCTTGTATGAACCGTCAACCAGCCAGGGTGAACTGTGCAGAAATGGATCGACATGATACCAGCCGTCACCGTAATCAACAAGAGTCCAATAGGTTGTTGAAGTGAGGTTGTGGATGATTATGCTGTCGATTCCAAGCTTATCGAGAAGTGTTTTCATCATGCAGGCAGTAGTATATGAATCTCCGTAAGAAAGTGTGAATCCGCTGTAGAATTCACGCCATACTTCATTGCTCTTATCCGATTTTCCGGTGAAGTCCATGTTTTCATTTCTTGCGATACGGTCAAATATCGCCTGAATCTTCTGCTCAGTCGTCATATTCAGTTTTATAACTGACGAAATGATCTCATCTGCAAGTGCATCCGATGTTTCTTTTGATATATCTTTGTGTACGACCTTGACTGTTACCGGAGTGACAGACGATCTGTTGCTCGAATCGGTTGCAGTTATAATTATCGTATATTCTCCGGGAAGATAGAGATTGAGATCGGCAGGATATTCTATCTTAACCCTCTCACTGTCACTGAGGGGAATGTCTCCGTCCTTATCATCGTATATTGTTACGTAGTTTTCAAGTACAAGCTCACTTCCGACATTTATAATGATCTCGTTTTTAACGTTGATGATCGGCGCAAAATTATCAACTTTTCCGTCAAGTGCCGTGATTTTTACTCTTACCGGCGTCTTGTTTCCTGCGGCGTCTTCGGCTATAATATCAAGATAATAAACATCAGCTGATGTAATTGAGTAATCGTAAGCGTAGTAGAATTTCACATCTGTCGCATCATCGCACGCTGATATCCAGTTTGAAGCAGCAGGGAACGGATCGGAGATATCGTATACATTACCTTCTTTTACCGTAACCTTTGGGGCAATTGTATCGACAAATGCAAGCGGCAGATAATATGTGTCCGACACGCCCGACACTGTAATTCTCATCGGAATGCTGTATGTTCCGGGAACTTTTATATCGGCAAGATCGTTCACGTTTTGGAATATGATATCCGCTTTTCCGTTGCACAGATCGGTGGGGGAGGGGAATGGTGTTCCCATTTCCCATGATTTGACCTTCATACTGCTCGCAACGAAAACAAAGCAATCGTCGATATATGTTGTGTTTCCACCCTCATCTGTAAGTTTTATTCTTACACTCTGCCGTCCCTCAACCGAAAGGTTCGGAGGATTTTTAAAGGAGATACTGACCTGTGTTTCATCATCGATATCACTTACCATTTCGCCTGCTTTGATTGAGGAACCAAGCATGCATACAAGATTGTGGGCTTTTCCGGTCGGAGCTTTCGTATCCTTGACGGTCAGGGTCACATCATATGTTATCTCGTCTATAATAACCGAAATTTTGTGATTACCGACTTTATGTGTGAGTGAATCAATGTCAAGATCATCGGGGAATCTGGCAGTGTGCTCGGATGACAGAGCGTATACCGAAGCTGAAACATGCTCGCCTGCCTCGCAGGTATAGCTGTAGAGTACGCCTGACGGTGTTCCGGATGTATTGACGATATAATATATTGCCATTGCTACGATTGCCAGTGATATGACGACCAGGGCTGTAATAAGAACCAAAGATGATGTCGACATCTTTTTTTTCTTGTTTTTTGCCACCGTATGTGACGACCGCCCATACCCGTTATGACTTGCTTTTATATGTTTACCCCCGGGAGCTTTCAATTCGATGCGATCAGTTTGCACTGCTGCTTGTCTTTTGTTTTCAGCAGAGGGCTTACGTTTCCTGACCTGATCGTTCTTTACGGCATTGTTATTTTCCGGCTTATCGCTTTTTTTGGTATTTTCCGGCATACTGACACCTTTCGTTGAACTATCGTTATTTTATCGGGTATTTTTCGGCAGGCAATTGCTGTTGTGACAGAGAGTAAATACAAATACCCAAATAGATAATAACACTTATTTTTTTATTTGTCAACCTTATTTAATATATTTTAACATGTCGTTCAACAATATTTTGTTTTTTTTATTGACAACAGTGTATTTTTGTGGTACACTCAACATGAAAATATTCTGATAGGAAAAGATTTAGCAATTTAAATCAGGTGAAATTCTATGAAAAATTATTCAAAAATGGAAAGAGTCGGCATAAGAAAGATTACTCCCGAAGGCTGGCTCCGAGCTTTTTTAAGCGATCAGATAAGCGGCCTTACAGGTAATCTTGAGGTTGCGGGATATCCCTTTGACAGAGTAGGATGGGACAGATTCGACGTTGACACAACAAAGAGCAATGAAAATCCCGGATGGTGGGCATATGAACAGACGGGATACATGGTTGACGGTATGGAGAGAGCTGCAGAGCTGATGAGAGACAGAAAGCTCCTTAAAAAGGTTGCAAAAAGCTTTGATTACACTCTTGAAAATTCCGACCCCGACGGATATCTCGGACCGAAGCTTCTGAAGAATTCTACAGGCTGGGACCGTTGGCCTCACGTTGTTTTCTTCCGTGCACTTCTTGCCAAGTATTCTGCAACCGGTGATAAGTCGATAATCGAGGCTCTCCGCCGTCACTATCTTGACGGAAGCCAGACATACGGCACAGGAAGAGATGTTATAAATGTCGAGATTATGCTTCTTGTATATCTCGAATGCAGAGATGAGCGTCTGCTTGAACTTGCAGAGAAATCGTTTGCCGATTACAATGCACAGTGCAACGACGATAACTGCGTAAAGGCACAGATGTCAAATTCCAAGGCATATGCACACGGTGTTACATACAATGAATATTCAAAGCTCGGTGCACTTCTTTATATCTGCACGGGTAAGAAAGCATATCTCGCACCTGTAGTCAAGGCATATAAAAAGATCGATCGTTTCCAGATGCTTCCTGACGGATGTCACTGTTCGAACGAATTTCTCCTTGACGATAATTATTATCAGGCACATGAAACATGCGATGTAACCGACTATACATGGGCACTTTATTATGTACTCATGGCGACCGGTAAGGCTGAGTATGCCGATAAGATCGAGAAGTGCGTATTCAATGCCGGTATCGGTGCCGTTGAAGAAAATTTCAAGGCACTTCAGTATCTCTCGGGAGCGAATCAGCTCGTTCTTGACAGAACATCCAACCATTGCGACTTCCTTCAGGGAGACAAATGGATGTCATACAGACCTAATCCCGGAACAGAGTGCTGTGCCGGAAATGTCAACAGATTTTTCCCGAACTACTGCGCTTCCATGTGGATGACAAAGGGCAGAAATTCGATCTTCTCGGTTCTCTTCGGTGCGAGCGAGTATACACACGGATCGGGCAGCGGTAAGGTCGTTATAAAACAGACGACAGATTATCCTTTTGCTGATGATATATCGTATACCTTCTCGATGAAGAAAAACAGAAAGCTCAGATTCAATGTCCGCATTCCGGCATGGGCTGTTTCACCCGAACTCTACATAAACGGAGAAAAGTCTGAAATCAAAAATGTAAAGGGCTTTGCTGTAATAGACAGAGAATTTTCGGATGGCGATACAATAAAGCTTGTGCTTCCTTCTGAGCTTGTTTTAAAGGAAAACCACGGCGGCGTTTATTTTGAAAAAGGATGCTTGGTTTATACTTACGGTATGAAAGGTGACAGACAGATCGATGAAAAAGAGGGCAATCAGTCGAAGGAATTCCCGGCATACAATATATATCCCGATCAGAAGTGGAATTACGGACTGCTTGCCGGTCAGAATTGCTCATCGATTGAGTTTATCAGACGCGAAATGTCAGATCATCCCTTTACCATAGATACTGCACCGATCAGATTCAATGTAAAGGTCAAGGAAATAAAGGACTGGAAACTGGACCACCATAATGTTATAAAGCCGGTATATAATCTTTACACAAGACCCTGGAAGAGGGAAGAGAAGAAGGGCGATTTTACATTTACTCCGAAGCTCCCGACAGACAGCTTTATCGAAAAACATGGTACAGGTGATGTTGAAACGATCACTCTCGTTCCCTATGCCGCAGGTAAGGTTCGTCTGACAGTATTCAAAGAAGTCAAGTGAATTATTCTGTAAAATAATAAATAAATATAAATTTAAGGAGAAAACAATGAAAAAAATTATTGCACTGCTTCTTGTAGTTGCCATGATGATTCCTTTTGTCGGATGCCAGAAAGCAGACGAAACAGAGGAAGCGACACAGACTCCGCAGACAACAGGAAGCGAGACCGCTTCAACTGAAAGCAAAAAGACAGAGACGGATCCGCTGGAAAGCTTTGAAACTCCTGTCAAACCCGGAACATACCGCTTAAAGCATGTAAAGAGCGGCACTGTGGTTAAATCCGATAGAAGGGGAAACCTTGATTCCGAAGGAATATATGATTATGTATCCGTTGAATGGGTCTCAAATTCAAATGAGCAGTTCTACAGGATCTCCTTGTTCGGAATCGAGCAGAAAAAGCACAACGACACCAAAGTTATATATGACAATGTTGAGGTTGTAAAATCTCTCGGCGTCAAGAAGATCAACCCGGGCGATCCCATAATAAGCAAGGAATCCGGACTTACAAGCAACAACGATGCAATATGGAGATTAGTTAAGAATGACGACGGAACATTTACAATTATTCCCCGTCTGAAGAAGAGTACCTGCCTTAGTTGGAAGGACGGAAGCTTTATTCTTGCAAGTCTTGAGGAAGCAGGAACGACAGGTGAAGGCAAATTTGTATTTGAAAAAGTGTCAAATGAAGAAAATGTTCTTTTCAAGGAGTTTGTAAGCGAAAAGGGTAATGTTGTTGTAAGATTACCGATTGACGTTTATGAAGCAAAGAACTATGATTCATACAGTGTAGAAGGTAAGTTCCCCAAGAAATTTGTTCCTACCGAAGAAACACTTCAGGCATACGCTGACCGTACACAGTATGTATATGATACATACGTAGATCTTACTGCATTCAGACCTTATAATATCATTTTCGTACACGCCTATAATTATCAGGGCGTCATGGCAGGAGTAGTCGGAAACAATAACAATGTTTATGTCAACTGCGGACCTGGTGAATGGTTCTATTCGGACCTGAGCAAGATGCAGTACCGTTCAGAAATAATGGGACGTGATGACTATAACTTCATGGTACTTCATGAAATGGGTCATATGTTTGACTGGAACAGAGGCTGGACATTTGAATCGGAATGTCAGGCAGACCTTAAAGCTGCTTACCTTGTCACACATACTGAAAACGGATATGCTGCCCCTGCTGAATATCCTCAGAATAAGTGCTTCCATGATGATATAGGAAGTGCCGGATTCAAAGGACTTTCCGGCGGAAAAATGTCGTATAATCCGAATACACCCGACAAGAGCGGATACAGCATTTACAGATTTGCAGAAATTCTTGTCGAATATTTCCAGAGCGAAGAAGTGGGTTGGGATGCACTTTATAAGACATTCCACTGGTATCAGAGCAAGGAAGCAAAAAATGTTCCCTCAGGCGATCAGACATGGGCAAGATTTGAGCTCTTCCTCGCAAAACTTTCCGAATTCTCGGATAAGCCTGGCGTTGATATAGAAGCATCGCTTTACGAGAACAACCCCAGGGAAATGGAAGTTATGGAGATTGCTTTCAAAAAGCCTGCCGAAACTCCCGAAACAGAAGAAAAGTAATATTTATACAATTACTATAAAAAACAACACCCGGGCTCAGTCCGGGTGTTGTCATAATACAGACGAAATACAGTTGCAGTGAAGTTTCTGTATTACTTATGCAGGAGAATTTTATTTTAACTATGAATATAATAAACGAAACACAGGAGCTTATCTTTCGTGAATATACACATAACGATTTTTATGAGCTCAGGAAGATAATAAGCGATCCAGATGTAATGAAATATTTTGCAAAACCGTATGATGACGACGGTGTCCGCCATTGGATAGATTGGTGTATTCAGTCTTATTCGGATTTCGGATTCGGTCTTTGGGCGGTTATTCTGAAAGAGAACGGTCAATATATAGGCGATTGCGGAATATCAATACAGATTGCCGGAAACAAATTCGTTCCCGAGATAGGATATCACCTTAAGCCAGAGTATTGGGGAAAGGGAATTGCCACCAAGGCGGCTGCCGCATGCAAAGAATGGGCGTTTCTGAATACACCTTTCAATAAACTGTACTCTATAATGAATGAGAAAAATGTTGCATCATACCGTGTGGCATTAAAGAACGGTATGATGCTCGAATCCTGTGAACAAATGCGCGGGATCTGTTACAACATCTGTTCGATCAGCAGGGAAGAATGGCAAAAGAAAAAATAATTCTGTCAGAGTATTTTTTTGATATCTTCGAGCTTATTTACTGAATGATCTATTCCCTTTATTCCCGAAGTATCTTTTGAATGAAGATTGAAGAAAACTGTTTTCATTCCGTATGCAATTCCTCCTTCCATGTCGGATGTGAGTGAGTCGCCTATCATTACGCAATCGCAGGGCTCTATTCTTTCATTTGCTGATCTGTTCAGCCTTTCAAAGGTTGCCGAGAAAAATTTTTTGTCAGGCTTTGATGCTCCGATATCTTCAGATATGAAGATATGGTCAAAGCAATCGATGATCCCGGCAATAGCGAGTCTATGCTTTTGTTGTTCATACGGTCCGTTGCTTGCCGCACACAGTATGTATTTTTCGGACAGATAATGCACGAGGTCGAACGCCCCGGGAATTTCTATTGCACTGCTGTATATGCTTTCTCTGAAGAAATCTTCAAATTTCTGCCCGTCATAATTTATGCCGAGCGATGAAAAAATATCATTCCAGCGTCTTTCTTTTAGCTCGGTGAAGCTAAGCTCTTTTCTTTCAAGTGCCTGCCACAGACTGTTGTTTACCCTTGTAAAAGTATCGAACATATCGTCGGTATATTCGGCTACAGAGAATTTTTCAAACCCTTCTCTCATTGCCGTTTTAACGTAGTCATCAAAACTCAGAATTGTATTGTCAATGTCAATAAACACAGCTTTTATCATAAAATGTTTCCTTTATTTTCTGTTATTTTTATTATTCCTGTAATTTGATCGGTATTCAAAAACTAAATCTTTACATTATAAAATCATTAAAAAAACCTCGTCAATGACGAGGTTTTTTTGGTGACCCGTACGGGAATCGAACCCATGTTACTGCCGTGAAAGGGCGGTGTCTTAACCGCTTGACCAACGGGCCAAATATGGTAGCGGAAGTCGGACTTGAACCTACGACCTATCGGGTATGAACCGATTGCTCTAGCCAACTGAGCTATTCCGCCGTTCAACATTTATCGGCTTCGCTTGAGTGCTTGTATATACTATCACAAATGATTCAGTTTGTCAAGCCCTTTTTTAAAAAAAATAAAAAAAAATCAATTTTTTTTAAAATTGACTGTTTGGACGGTATAAATCATATCTTTATGTGGTCAAATTAACGGTTTTGCACTGCGCAACAGACCTTTGAGAATCTATCGGAGCAATTCGGAAGTAAAATTAATACAATATTTTTTTTTTAGCTATTGAATTTCGCGGAAAACTGTTGTATAATAATTTGAAGTTGATTCCTATGCCTTGCGGTGTAAGAGATCGGCAGATTATTTTTCACGGTTATGGGAAATATTTTATTTTTATATCTCTGTTTTCGATGCATGTTATGCGGTATAATGTGGAATGCATCCTACAGTGATACAATATTTATAAAATATTTTATGAGGGCAAAGATGAATTATAAACAAAACAATTCTGTTGAATCTATTGAAAAAGAGAAAAGGGCAAAGATAGTCTTTTCTGTGTTTTTTTCACTGTATACTATTTTAGCTCTTGCGGCAACTGCACTGAATTTTATACTTTACAACAACTTCTATGATTCGGCTCTGAAGCTCTTTGAGAATAACGCATTGAGCAAGGCTGCATATTATATTGCCGGTGCAGCTCTCCTCATTGCTTTGATCACACTTTTTATTAAGTCCTTCGGTAAAGCCACTGAGTCGACTGTGCAGTCGGGAGGCTTCTTTGTAATTATCGAATGCTTCTGCGGTCTGCTCTTGATCATCTTTTGCATGCAGCATTATCTTGCGAAGATCGGGTCGTTGAACGATTACAGATCTCTGATAATGGCGGTTCTGCTGATTGCAGGTGCACTTTATTACTTTATTCAGGCATTCAGTGTGGGTGCGAATAAAACTCCTGTAGTTCTGAGCGGACTGAGCCTTGTCATATTCCTGATCGGATATATTTTTTTTGAGCTGTACAGAATCGATAATATACTTGTCAATTCTCCTGTCCGTATCGGTGCAATTATGGCGGCATTGTCAATACTGCTCTTTATACTTTCAGAGCTGAGATTCTATATCGGAAGAGCATCGAGAAGACTCTATTTTGCAGCGGGATTTCTTGCAACTTTGTTTTCAATTTCCGATTCATTGCCCAAAATTTATCTTTGTGTAATGAAAATGAACGGATTCTCGTTGGATGCAACAGCCTTTTTCTCCTGCTTTGAATTGTTTGCAGGTATATATGCCTATTCACGCCTTTGCCATTATTTGACTGTTGATGCGTTTTCGGAAAATCCTTGCAGTGAATACATTCTTATTGAAGATGAGGATCATGAGGCAGACGGCGATCTGTGCGGCGGTGATAACGAATATGAAAGAGATGATTCGGAGGGCGATGATACCGAAAATGACCCCGGCGAAGGGATGAGCTCATATTTTTCTTCCTACAATGTCAATATCCTCACAGACGACGGATTTTTGGATGATGAAAACGATATTGATGATAACGTGAAGAATGATGAACCGGAATTCAGTGCGAATAATGTAGGTGAGTTTGATATTCAGGCCTATGAAGCGGCTGAAGGAGTAGCAGACGATCTTCCAGATGATCAGGAGGAAGCACAGGTAAGCAATGAAGCTATCGAGGATGAAGAGCTTTCATTGGAAAAAAAGATAATTTCCGATCTTATAGCCCAGATCCCGGATGATCTTGAAGAGGTTATCGATTTCGAGAAAAAAGATGAGCCTTCGGAAAAGACTGATGACAGTCCTGACGGAAAGCCTTCAGACGGTGATAATTGAACTTATAATAATTTAACGCAGATATCCGATCGGTCAAACTTATAAAACGTTTCAAATGAAGCAAACGAAAAAATAATGCAAAACAAAAAATGATGCTAAAGATGCCGGCTTTTTCGCAGCTTTGAGCATACGGTTTGGTTATTAATTTTTAAATTGTAAAAAAAATATTAAATTGTAAAAAGCTATAGACAAACAAATTGATTTGTGGTATAATCACTTTCAGTTGCGGGCACACGGCTTTGGATAAAGTATTCACCCACCCTTGCTTTGTGTTACGGAATAGATTATATTTATGAGGTGAAAGAAATGTTACTCAAAGAAGAAAAACAACAGGTTATGGAAGCTTATGCTACTCACGAAGGCGACACAGGTTCTCCTGAGGTTCAGATTGCCATTCTTACAACAAGAATCAATCAGCTTACAGAGCATCTCAAGGCAAACCCGAAGGATCACCACAGCCGTAGAGGTCTTCTCAAAATGGTCGGAAAGCGTAAAAACCTTCTCGGATATCTTATGAAGAAGGATATTGAACGTTACAGAGCGCTCATCGACAAGCTTAACCTGAGAAAGTAATAGCCTTTGAATGAAGGAGTGTCGATGACACTCCTTGTTCTCGTAAAAAGCCGGAAATTTACCTGAGGCAAGTAATAGGTAAGTAGAAGGTAAGTAAGATGAATAATAAAAATAACTGACAAAAAAATAATATAGAATAATTGAACCGGCAGGTTTTTAGCAGTTACCGAACAGTGAGAGCTGCTCCCAGTGTTCGGTAAGTGCTAAAACGGTCGGTCAAGGAAAGAAAGAGGTATATTCATGACTCCATCAGAAAGAATGGAATTCAAAAACTATCATGTTTTTGAAACAGAGCTTGCCGGCAGAACACTCAAGGTTGAAACGGGCAAGATGGCAGGACTTGCAAACGGCGCCTGCCTTATAACATACGGAAAGACGACCCTGCTTTGCACTGCAACTGCGTCGGCGAAACCGAGAGACGGCATAGATTTTCTCCCGCTGTCGGTTGATTTTGATGAAAAGCTCTACGCTGTCGGCAGAATCCCGGGTGGATATCTCCGCAGAGAAGGCAAGCCCTCCGAGAAGGCTATACTCACCGCAAGAGTTATAGACAGACCTATCCGTCCGCTTTTCCCGAAGGATCTCCGTAATGACGTAGCACTTACGCTCACTCTTATGGCAGTTGATTATGACTGCTCGCCCGAGATCACCGCTATGATAGGTGCTTCTATCGCTCTGTCGATATCCGATATCCCGTGGAACGGACCTATTGCAGGTGTATTTGTAGGACTTGTTGACGGCAAGACCGTTATCAACCCGACAAGCGAGCAGAGATCTGTAAGCGATCTTCAGCTCACAGTTGCAGGTTCTAAAAACAAGGTTGTCATGATCGAAGCAGGTGCAAACGAAGTTGACGATGACACTATGTTCAATGCCATTATGGAAGCACACGAAGAGATAAAGAAGCTCTGCTCGTTCATCGATGATATCGTTGCAACGGTAGGAAAACCGAAATTTGATTATCCTTCATGCGAGCTCGATCACGATATGTTCGATAAGATCTTCGCTTACTGTGAGGAAAGAGTAATGGAAGCTCTCGACACAGATGACAAGACAGTACGTGATGCAAAAATGCAGCCTATCCAGGACGATATTCTCGCAACATTCGGCGAAGAATACCCTGATCTTACAGTTCAGCTTCCAGAGCTTATTTATAAGATACAGAAGAAGATCGTTCGCCGTTGGCTTCTCAACGATAAGAAGCGTGTTGACGGAAGAAAGATGGACCAGATCAGACCGCTTGACGCAGAAGTTGACCTTCTTCCGAGAGTGCACGGTTCGGGTATGTTCACAAGAGGACAAACTCAGGTTCTCTCAATCTGTACACTCGGAACATTAAACGATGCTCAGGAGCTTGATACGGTTGATGAAGAGAAATCCAAGAGATATATGCACCATTACAATATGCCTGGCTTCTCTACAGGTGAAGCAAAGGCAATAAGATCTCCCGGACGCAGAGAAATAGGACACGGTGCACTTGCAGAGCGTTCGCTTATCCCCGTTCTTCCTTCTGTTGAAGAATTCCCGTATGCTATAAGAGTTGTTTCCGAAGTTATTTCATCGAACGGTTCGACATCGCAGGCATCTGTTTGCGGCTCGACACTTGCACTTATGGCGGCAGGCGTTCCGATCAAAGCTCCTGTTGCCGGTATTTCATGCGGTCTTATCACCGCTGAGGACGGTTCATGGGATACGATGACAGATATTCAGGGACTTGAAGATTTCTACGGAGATATGGACTTCAAGGTTGCAGGAACCAAAAAGGGTATTACATCAATTCAGATGGACCTTAAAATTGACGGACTTACACCCGAGATCATCCGTTCAGCATTCCAGAGAACTCACGAGGGAAGAGATTATATCATAGACGAATATATTCTCAAAGCAATTCCCGAACCCCGTGCAGAGGTTTGTGAGACAGCTCCCAAGATGATAACAATGCACATCAAGACCGAAAAGATCCGTGAAGTTATCGGTAAGGGCGGAGAAGTCATTCAGAAGATAGTTGCCGATACAGGTGCAAAGATCGATATCGAAGAGGACGGAACAATTTATATTGCTGCTGAAAACCGTGATTCGGGTCTTGCAGCACAGAAGATAATTGAGGGTATATGCTTTGAACCCGAAGTCGGTGCAATTTATACCGGTACTGTAACGAGAATCATTCCGATCGGTGCATTTGTCGAATTTGCTCCCGGTAAAGAGGGAATGGTACACATAAAAGACCTTGATACAAAATTCGTTGAAAATGTCGAGGATATATGCAATGTCGGCGATACTTTAGTAGTCAAGTTCCTCGGAGTAGACGAAAAGGGAAGACTCAATCTTTCACGCAAGGCGGCACTCACAGGAGAAGACGGTTCGACCGAACGCAGACCTTCGGGATCACGTCAGGGTTCCCCCCGTGGAGGAAAGGATTCACGCCGTCCTCAGAGAGACAACCGCGGCGGAAACGCTCCGAGAGAAAACAAATATGAAAAGTCTGCTGACACAGAAGTAAAAGCACAGACCGAACAGTTGCAGGCTGTTGAAAAGACTGACGATACAGCTGATTCCGAACCTGCTGAAAAGGCAACGCAGGAAGAGAAAAAGTCCTTCTTTTCAATCTTTAAAAAGAACTGATATCTGATAAGACAGGTATTCGCTAAAAATTCAGAAATAAAAACGGTATTCGTCAAATAAGGCTGCATACCGTTTTTAATTTTTTGATGAACACTATTAATCGGCTGTTTAAGGGGAGATCATATGAAAAATAAAATCAGGCGTTCATCCGGTATACTTATGCCTGTTTCGGCATTGCCGTCACGCCACGGTATAGGCACACTAGGCGCAGAAGCCTACAAATTTATCGACTTTTTGTCAGAAAGCTCGCAGAGCTATTGGCAGCTTCTTCCGCTGGGACCTACCGGATTCGGAGACAGTCCCTATTCATCATTTTCATCATTTGCAGGTAATCCATATTTTATTGATCTTGATATTCTTGAAAAGGAAGGAATCCTTACAAAAAACGAGATAAAAAAAGCCGATTTGATATTGAATGATGAAAAATGCGATTACGGAACACTTTATCTGACTCGCTTCGATCTGTTGCGTAAAGGATACGAAAGAGCATGGAATATGCTTGAAAAAGAGATTTCGCAGTTTCGTTTGGACAATGCTTCATGGATAGAGAATTATGCTCTTTATATGGCACTCAAATCTCATTTTTCAATGAAGTGCTGGACACAGTGGGATGATGAGGGGGCGAAGGCGAGGCAAACTGAAACGCTTGAAAAATATCGCTGTGAACTTAAGTGCGACATAGAGTTCTATATTTTCATTCAGTATTTATTCTACAAGCAGTGGAATGAACTTCGCACATATGCAGCTGAAAAGGGAATTCGTTTTATAGGCGATATACCGATATATGTGCCGCTTGATTCAGCCGATGTATGGAGCGAACAGCAATTCTTCATGCTTGATGAAAAATATCTGCCTATCGAGGTTGCCGGAGTTCCGCCAGATGCATTTTCAGAGGACGGTCAGCTTTGGGGAAATCCTGTATACAATTGGGATGCAATGATAAATGACGGTTACGGATGGTGGATAAGACGTATAGGCTCTGCCGCAAAGATGTATGATGTCATACGCCTAGACCACTTCAGAGGCTTTGAAAGCTATTGGTCTGTTCCTTACGGAGAAAAAACTGCCGTGAACGGAAAATGGGTGAAAGGTCCGGGCTATCCCTTTATCAAGGTCATCACCGAATGGTTTTCCGATATCAGCTTTATTGCAGAGGATCTCGGAGTTATTACAGACGAAGTATCCGAACTGCTCGAAAAATCGGCATTTCCGGGCATGAAGGTGCTTGAATTCGCATTTGACAGCAAAGGCGGTTCAGATTATCTGCCGCACAATTGCATCGATAACAGTGTTTGCTATATCGGGACACATGACAATGAAACGGTTTCGGGGTGGCTGACGTCAAGCAAAAAGAAGGATGTCGAATTTGCCGAAAAATACTGTTCGATCACAAAAGAAGAAGGCTGGCAATTCGGACTTATAAGGAGTGGGATGTCAACAAGGTCTCTGCTTTTTATAGTTCAAATGCAGGATCTGCTTTGCCTACCTGCCGATTGCCGTATGAACACACCCGGTACTTCGCTCGGAAATTGGCAATGGAGAATGAAAAAAGGTGCTATAACCAAAAAATTGACAAAAAAGCTTTCAGAATACACAAAACGCTACGGAAGAGCGGCTTTATCGGAAGATGTTTCCGAAAAAGAAGCAACTGACGGGACAAGCTCTGACAGCCTGATTCGGTAGGATATAAAAAATTCAAGCACAGGAGCTTTAATTTCAGCCCTGTGCTTTTGAATTTGCGTCGAATAATTCTATATGGTTTATTTACACTGTATTTGAATATTTTTCAAAAAAATAATTGATTTTTTAAGAAAAATATGATATGATAATTATGTATAGTATTAACTTGATCATAAACGGTACAAATTATATTGTAAGTATATCAGAATCAATGAAAAGTGTTAATAAAGAAACAAATAAAAAAGTAAATAAAACTGAAGGAAAGTGCTGGCGGTAAAAATGGATATTCTTTCTCTTTCTTTGTCCGAGCTTGAAGATCTCCTTATTGCAAACGGAGAAAAAAAGTATCGAGGCAAGCAGTTGTATTCATGGATGATGAAGGGTACACCGCTGCACGAAATGTCGAACATACCCGAATCGGTTATCTCCCTTATAAAAAAGGATGATTTATACTACATTCCGCATATCGAAAAAAAGCTTGTTTCGGCAATAGACGGAACGGTTAAATATCTCTTTGAGATGAAGGACGGTCAGATGGTCGAATCTGTCGTCATGAAGTATGAACACGGTTACAGCATCTGTGTTTCCTGTCAGTGCGGTTGTGCGATGGGGTGCAGATTCTGTGCATCGACAATAGCGGGAAAGGCGAGAAACCTGTCTGCCGGGGAAATTCTCTCACAGATAATCGCCGCGCAGAAGGACCTCGGGATAAGGATATCAAATGTCGTTATGATGGGCATCGGTGAACCGCTCGACAATTTCGATAATACCGTAAAATTCCTGAATCTTGTCACTTCTCCCGACGGGCTGAATATAGGATGCAGGCATATTTCGCTTTCAACTTGTGGAATAGTCGATAAAATATACAAACTTTCCGAGCTTGATTTTCCCATTACGCTTTCAATATCGCTTCATGCTTATGATGACGGCACACGTTCTTCGATAATGCCGATAAACAATAAATGGAATATAGAAAAGCTTCTTACGGCCTGCCGTGACTACTTTTCTGAAACGGGAAGAAGAATTTCTTTTGAATATACACTGATATCGGGCGTCAATGACAGTGAATACGGTGCTATACGTCTTGCCGGTCTGCTCAAAAAATATATGGGAAATATGCCGATTCATGTAAATCTCATCCCGGTAAACAACGTTCTTGAAAGAAATTTCCTGCCGAGCGACAGAAAAAGAGCGAAGGCGTTTGCCGACTGCCTTATAAAAAACGGGATAAATTCTACGGTAAGGCGGACTCTCGGAGCAGATATAAACGCATCGTGCGGTCAGCTCAGAAGGAAGACAAATCAATCGGATAAATGACATATTACATACATGGAGAGTAATTATGGAATACTACGGAGTGAGTGATATCGGAAAAGTAAGAAAAGAGAATCAGGATGTTTTTTCATGTTGTGATCTCGGATCCTTACAACTTTTTATCGTTTGCGACGGAATGGGCGGAATGTCAGGCGGTTCCGTGGCATCTAAAATTGCCGTGGAGTTCTTTTCTGCCGAATTCAAAAGACTTTGTGAGGAATTCATATCCAATAATTCCTCGGCCTCGCTCTCGCTTGTGTTGACTTCATTCCTGAAAAAGTCGCTTTACTTTGCAGTTGGCAAAATAACAGAAAGAGAATCAGCCGATCCGACACTTGAGGGAATGGGAACCACACTTGTCGCCTGCGCCTTATATGAAGGAACGATGTATGCCGTAAATGTTGGGGACAGCAGGCTGTACAGATTTTCTGAGGGCGATATAAGTATCGTAACCAAAGATCACTCACTTAACAGAATGCTGCTTGATTTAGGCGATCCTGAAGGTGAATCGGGAAAAGGAAAGAATATATTGACCAGGTCTCTCGGTGCGCACAGCAATTCCGACCCCGATATTTTTGTGACACCTCTTGAAGAGGATGATATTTTGATACTCTGCTCAGATGGGCTGTATAATCCTATAGAAAATGAGATTTCGGATATCGTTTCAAGAATCGCTGATCTTTCAGCAGAGCAGATAGCAAACGAGCTGTTACGCAGGGCTCTCTCACTCGACCCTTCCGATAATTTAACGGTTCTTGCAGTAAAATGCGGGGAAAATAAATATATCTCTTAACCGGTGCATCTGAATTCAGATCTGATTTACAGATGAACGGTTGCTATATACAGCGATTTTATGAAGCGGCAAGATATACGATTGCAAGGAAAAAGATATGAGTAAATACGATAAATACTTAAATACATTGTTTGACGGAAATTACGAGATAAAAAAAATAATCGGTGTCGGCGGTATGGCTGTAGTTTTTGAGGCATATGATGTCAAAAATGATAGGATCGTCGCACTTAAAATGCTTCGTGAGGAGTATGAGGATAACAAGGAATATGTCAGTAGATTTGTAAACGAGGCAAAGACGCTCTCTATGCTCAATCATCCGAACATCGTCAAGGTTTATAAGATAAATACAAGAAATAAGCCGAGATATATGGTTCAGCAGAGAATTCAGGGTGTAACTTTAAAAAAGTATATGGAAAAACGGGGAAAATCAAGCCTCGGATTTACGATCTCAATAGCAAAGCAAACGCTTGATGCACTTTCGCATGCTAACGAATCCGGAATAATTCACAGGGATATTAAGCCCCAGAATATTATTCTTCTTAAAGACGGTTCTGTCGTCCTTACCGATTTCGGCATTGCATCACGAAAAGGAATTGAAGACATTGATGAAAACAATGCCATCGGAACGGCCGGATATATCTCACCCGAGCAGGCGAGAGGAGAAAAGGTTGACAAACGAAGCGATTTCTATTCACTCGGTGTTGTCATGTACGAAATGGTAACAGGGCAGTTGCCGTTCGACGGAGGAAGTGCTGACGAGATCGCAGGTAAACAGATATATCAACAGCCTACGCCTCCTCATGAATATGTGCCTACAGTTCCGACCGGACTTGAACAGATAATCCTCAGGGCAATGGAAAAAGAGCGTTCAAAGCGTTTTTCATCGGCTGAGGAAATGAAAAAATATCTTTGCGTTCTTGAAACTGACCCGTTTGCCGATTTTACATTTGTTTCGGTGAAGGACATTATTAACAGATCCGATTCCCAAGTGAAAAAACATTTAAAGGTGAAAAACAAAAAAGACGAGGATCAGATCGTCATACCTGCCAAGGAGGACAGCTACTCTATCACTCCGTCTATTCTGGGAATTTTTTCGGCTTTTGCATGTGTTGTGATCATTGCCGGAGTTTATATATTGACGACACTCTTTCCCGATTCAATACTCAATGTTTTTGACGTCACGAAAGTTGAGGATGTCGTGATAAACGATTATATCTATTCAATGTACAACGACCAGCTCTATTACGAGCTTATCGAAGACGGATATGATGTTGAGATCGAATATGAGATCACAAAAATCTATCCCGAAAATATGATCATATCACAAACCCCGGCGGCAGGAAGAACCTTGAAG
Source organism: uncultured Lachnospiraceae bacterium (assembly GCA_964638675.1). Taxonomy (GTDB): domain Bacteria; phylum Bacillota; class Clostridia; order Oscillospirales; family CAG-272; genus SIG714. Next base: position 17,033 of record CAZXAU010000010.1, on the reverse strand, counting down.
GCAACTTCTCTCAGTATCACCCTGACCGTAGCCGCACCCGCCCCCATGCTTCGTCTTGCCGACTATACTCTTGCAGATTCAAGAGTTGTGAAGTCGGAGCTTGAGAAAATGGGTTATAAAGTGACAATTGAGTATATGCAGAATAAAACTATAGACATCGGCAGTGTAATATCAACATCTCCATCTCACGGAAGCTATCTTGAGTACGGTTCAGGCGTGACATTATATGTAAGTACCGGCAGTACGTATCAGATGATAACCGTACCCGATTATAGGGGAATGAGTGAATCCGAGCTTATCCCGATAGTCGAGCTTCTTTACAGGCTTGACGGCATCAGCTATGAGTATTCCGATTCGATTCCGCAGGGATGTGTTATCTCTCAGAGTATACCTAAGGGTATGTATACAGCCAGAGGCAGTTTTATATCATTTGTCATAAGTGCAGGTGTCGATCCCGATAAAGTTGTCATTCCTACACCTACACCGACACCTGAGATTACCCCCGAAGTTGTACCGACACCCGAGGATCTGCCTTTGTTTGTGCCAAGTGATTGAGTCATAAATAAGGGCGCAGATCAGAATAATGATATATCAATTTATAAGAAAAATATACAGGAAAAGAATATGACCGAAGCAGAATACAGAAGATCACATACAAGAAATTTTTGCATAGTAGCACATATCGATCACGGAAAATCCACCCTTGCCGACCGATTACTTGAAAAAACACAGACGGTTGCACAAAGGGACATGGAAGAACAGCTTCTTGACAATATGGACCTCGAGCGTGAGAGAGGAATTACTATCAAAGCAAGAGCGGTAAAAATCGAATATAACGCCAAAAACGGCGAAACATACCGTCTCAATCTCATAGATACCCCCGGGCATGTCGATTTTAACTATGAGGTTTCACGTTCACTTTACGCTTGTGAGGGTGCAATTCTTATAGTTGACGGCACACAGGGAATTCAGGCTCAGACGCTTGCAAATGCATATCTCGCAGTTGATAACGGGCTTGAGATACTGCCTGTTATAAATAAAATTGATCTTCCTGCATGTGATCCGCAGACATGCAGGGAAGAGATTGAGGACGTTATAGGGATCCCTGCTATGGGATGTCCTGAAATTTCAGCGAAAAACGGTATCAACATTGAGCAGGTTCTCGAATCTATAGTTAATGATATTCCGTCACCTGAGGGTGATGAAAACGCCCCATTACAATGCCTTATATTCGATTCATATTACGATCCCTATCTCGGTGTTGTAGTTTATATAAAGGTCGTGAACGGGACGATACGTACTTTTGACAGGATAAAGCTGTTCAGCACAGGGGCTGAATTTGAGGTTGTTGATGTCGGAACAATGGAACCGTTCGGGCTCAAATCATCGGGTGTTTTGTATGCAGGTGATGTCGGTTATATTACGGCAAGTATAAAAACGGTTGCCGATACAAAGGTAGGAGATACGGTAACACATGCAGACAGATCCTGCAGTGAATGTCTCCCCGGTTTCAAGGAAGCTGTTCCGATGGTGTATTCTGGAATATTCCCGGCTGACGGCTCAAAATACGGCGATCTTCGTGACGCTCTTGAAAAACTGAGACTTAACGATGCGGCACTTTCATTTGAGCCCGAGACGTCTGTTGCTCTCGGCTTCGGATTCCGTTGCGGCTTCCTCGGACTTCTCCACATGGAAATAGTTCAGGAAAGACTTGAAAGAGAGTTCAATCTCGACCTTATTACGACAGCTCCGAGCGTTATATATAAGCTCACCAAGCGCGGCGGAGAGACGGTATATATCGACAATCCTGCCGATTATCCGCAACCCGATGATATTCTCGAATCATATGAGCCTATTGTATCTGCCTCGGTTATTACACCAACCGATTTTGTCGGTTCGATAATGGATCTTTGTCAGGACAGACGCGGAATTTTTATTGACATGAAATATATAGACAAGACAAGGGTCGAATTGCATTACGAGCTTCCGCTGAATGAAATAATATACGACTTTTTCGATACCCTTAAGAGCCGTTCAAAGGGATACGCTTCGTTTGATTATTCTTTTACAGGATATAAGGAAAGCAAGCTTGTAAAGCTTGATATACTTTTAAACGGGGATATAGTTGACGCACTGTCATTTATCGTTCATGCAGACAAGTCCTATCAACGGGCGAGAAAAATATGCGAAAAACTCAAGGAAAACATTCCGAGACAGCTGTTTGAAATTCCTATACAGGCGGCGGCAGGCGGAAGAATAATTGCACGTGAAACGGTTAAGGCACTTCGCAAGGATGTCCTTGCAAAATGCTACGGAGGAGACATAACACGTAAAAAGAAGCTTCTTGAAAAGCAAAAGGAAGGAAAGAAAAAAATGCGTAAGCTCGGAACGGTCGAAGTTTCCCCCGAGGCATTCATGGCGGTGCTTAAGTTTGACAGCTGATAATACTTACGGGATATACATACATATCCCGTTTTGTCTGCAAAAATGCAGATACTGCGATTTTTATTCACTCCCGTCGCTTGAACTTTGCAGGAAATATGTAGATGCTATCAAGAGAAATATAAAGCTGACTGCCGGGAAGGTCGGCAGGCTTAAGATCGATACGGTATTTTTCGGGGGAGGTACACCGTCATGCATTGATGCCGGATACATTTCGGAAATATTGTATCAGATCGCAAGCAGTTTTGAACTGCTTGACGGTTGTGAAATATCGATCGAGTGCAATCCCTCAACGATAGATGAAAACAAGCTGAAAATATATAAAGAATCGGGAATCAATCGATTGAGCTTCGGTATGCAGTCGGCGAACGATAGTGAGCTTAAAATTTTAGGACGAATACATAATTTTGAGGGCTTCAGGGAAAGCTATATGCTTGCCCGTCAAAATAAATTTGATAATATCAATGTCGATGTTATGATCGGTATACCTGAGCAAAGCATTTCCTCTGTGCGTGCTACCCTTGACAGTTTGCTTGACCTATCTCCCGAGCATATATCGGTTTATATGCTCTCGCTTGAAAAGGGAACACCTTTTTACAGGAATCGGGATAAACTGAGATTTCCGGATGAAAACACAGTTTCAGATATGTACATGCTCACTGATGAAATACTTACAAGTGCATCGTATGAGCATTATGAGATAAGCAATTTCTGTAAAAAGGGATATGAGTGCAGGCACAACATGAGATATTGGGAGCAGGGTATGTATCTCTCTTTCGGAACTGCGGCACATTCATATTATAACTCTTGCAGATATGCATACAAAAGGGATATTGAAGGCTATATACGCTCTGAAGATTTTTCCGACATGATTGAGCAAAAAGAAGAATTGAGCGATAGTGACAGACGTGAGGAAAGTCTTATGCTTGCATTTCGCCTTAGTAAGGGAGCGGATGAGTCGCTCATCAGAAAAAGTCAAAGCAAAGAGATATTGCAGAAATATATAAAATCGGGATATGTCCTGAAAAACGGCGACAGATATTCTCTCACGCCGCCCGGTATGCTCATGTCAAATTATATTATATCCGACATCCTGCTTGCCGAAGAGGAATAGAGATCTTATGACAAATCAAAAAAGCGAAGAAATGCAAGTGAAAAAGAACAAGAGATCGATAAAGATCATCTTGTCGGTAACATTGATCGTGATTGTAATATGGACTGTCTGGGAAAATCTGACTGTCGGAGTTACACATTATACAGTTGTAAGTGACAAACTTCCGTCATCCTTTGACCATTATAAAATCGCCGTTGTATCCGATCTGCACAATGCCGAGTTCGGCAAAAACAACGGCACTCTGATCTCTCTTATTGAAAATGAAAAGCCCGACATAATTGCCATAACCGGCGATCTTATCGATTCAAACAGAACCAATATAGAAGTTGCAGAGAAGCTTGTTGAGGATCTTGCACAAATTGCTCCTTGCTACTATATAACAGGTAATCATGAGGGCTGGCTCGGTGAACAGTATAAGGAATTAGAGAAAAAATTGGTTGATGCAGGTGCGGTTATTCTCCATAACAAAGCAGAACAAATCGAAAAAAATAATGAAATTATACAACTCTTCGGTTTGGATGATCCCAGCTTCAGATATATGGCATCTGTTCATAAAATTATGATGAATATCAGATCCGACAATATGGATCTGACTGACGGATATAGCATATTACTCTCACACAGACCGGAATTATTCAGTGAGTATGTGGCTGAAGATATCGACCTGGTGTTAAGCGGACATGCCCATGGCGGACAGTTTCGTTTACCCCTTATTGGCGGAGTGGTGGCACCGAGTCAAGGTCTTTTTCCGAAATACGATGCCGGAGAATACTCCGACAAAAATACGACTATGATCGTGAGCAGGGGTATCGGAAACAGTATTATCCCGATCCGCTTCAATAACAGACCTGAAATAGTTATTGTTGAACTGATCTGTGAATAAAAAATATATCGGCATTTATTTTTAAGCCCGAAGTGATATGAAACAGCATTTTATAAACGGAGTTCTTATACAAATGATTGCATTAAGTGTAGAAAACATAAATCTTTCATACGGTGTGGACACTATTCTTGAGAATATCTCCTTCAGCATCAATGAGGGAGATAAGCTCGGGATTGTGGGAGTAAACGGTGCAGGGAAAAGCTCGCTGCTCAAAATAATTACGGGAAGGCTCGAAGCGACATCTGGAAAGGTTTATACATCGCTCGGCAAAAGTGTTATGATGCTCGATCAGAATGTCTCATTTAATTCTGATGCGACACTAATAGACGCAGTTCTTGAGATAAGCTCTGATCTTATATCAAGAGAAGCCGAGCTTGAAAATATCAGAAAGCGTCTGCAGGACGGAGATGAAAGGCTCGCAGGCGTATACAGTGAAAAGCTTGAACGCTTTATTGCGGACGGAGGACTTGAGTTCCGTTCGAGGGCAAAGGGGATTCTTGTCTCACTCGGATTCAACGCCGAGCAGTTATCGATGAATGTCAACTCACTTTCTGGCGGACAGAAGACAAGACTATCGCTTTGCAGAATACTTTATAAATCACCCGATATACTTATTCTCGATGAACCTACAAACCATCTTGACATGAATTCACTGCGTTGGCTTGAGGATCATCTCTCGAATTACAGAAAAACAGTAATAGTTGTCTCTCACGACCGATATTTCCTTGACAGAGTGACAAATAAAATCCTTGATATAGAAAACAAAAAAGGAAAGCTTTACAGCGGAAATTATACTATTTTTTGTGATAAGAAGAGAAAGGACAGGGAGATTCAGTCAAAGCACTATGAGCTTCAGCAAAAGGAGATTGCCCGAATCGAGGCAATTATAGCTCAGCAGGTGACATGGAGTCAGGAGCGAAACTATAAGATCATTGACAACAAGCAGAAGATGATAGACAGAATGGAAAAGATCGACCGTCCCGAAAACCTTCCGCAGAATGTCAGAATATCATTTCCCGAATGCTCTGAGAGCGGAAATGATGTACTGACGATAAGGGGGCTTTCAAAGGCATACGGTGATAAGACACTTTTCAGGGGCTTTGACTACCTTGTAAAAAGAAAGGACAGAGTTCTGATCACGGGCGACAACGGTTGCGGTAAATCGACACTTCTGAAGATCATAACCGGATATGCCTACCCCGATAAGGGCGAGAGCTGGTTCGGATATAATGTAAAGGTAGGATATTACGATCAGGAGAATCAGAATTTAAATCCTGCAAATACCGTGCTTGACGAGCTGTGGAATGCCTTTTCCGATCTCGGAATGACACAGATCAGGAACACTCTTGCGCTTTTCAATTTTACGGGCGACGATGTATTCAAGCGTGTCAGCGATCTTAGCGGCGGCGAGAAGGCAAGACTTACTCTTGCAAAGCTCGTCACTTCAAAATCAAATCTTATGATTCTCGATGAGCCGACAAATCACCTTGACATCAATACGAGAGAAATTCTTGAAACGGCACTTTCAGAGTATAAGGGTACCATTATAGCCGTATCCCATGACAGATACTTCGTGCGAAAGCTCTCAACAAGAATGATAATTTTTCACTCTGGAGATGCCATCCCCGAGAGCTATGAGGGAAATTACTCCGAATATCTTCATCACATCGAAGTGATTGAAGCGTCAGGAGAAAACAACAATGGTACAAACATCAGCGGAAAAGAGAAAAGCTCGGCAAAGGAAGAGTATCTTAAGAATAAGAAAGACAGTGCTCAAATGCGTAAAAAGCAGAGACGCTATGAAAAATGTGCCGAGGAAATAGCGGCTTTGGAGGGCAGACTTTCGGATATTGAAAATGAAATATCCGAAAATTCAAGCGATCACATTAAGCTGACAGAGCTTTTTTCCGAAAAAGAGAGTTCGGAGGAAAAGCTGCTTGAGCTTTATGAAGAATATGAAGAGCTATCAAAGCTGTTTGATGCATAAAATATCTTCCTTCATCAAATAATATTTCCGAAAGGAAGTGTTATTATGGAAAAATGTATAAAGGATGCAGAACAATTCATGAGCAAAAACGGAACGGTAATTCTTATATCAGCCGGAGTGGGAATGGCTTCGGGAGTTGCCCTCGGAATGCTTTTACAGTCCGGAATGTCAAAACAGAAAACATCTGCAAAGAAGGTCGTGTCTTTGGCATTGAGTGCACTTTCGGATGTCATGGAGCAGATATCAGACAATATCTGAATGTTCTGAATTAAATCCGAAATAAATAATGAGTAAACCGACGGGGGCTGACATATGTTGTTCAGCCCTCAAAATTTATTTATTTATTTATTCAATCAAATAGCTTTATACCTTAGGATTATAAGATGAAGAATTTGAATAATTCCGAATATCAGGAACTGCAAAACGTCTGAGCAATGTTTACATAATAACCGATGATCCCCGGCACCTTTTTGACGTATAACAGAAAGGTTGCTCACAATCACGTTTCTATAAAATATTATATCTGCTCATTGCCGGCAGTCGGCAGTCGAAAACATACTGCCGTGAAGAAAAAAATATTATAAAAAATTATAATTATGTATTGTATTTAAGATAATTTTATTATATAATATAATCGTTAAGTTTTGCAAACCTTTCTATTTGATAGAAATAATGCCTTCACGGCTGAAAGATTTCTTTTTAGGCGGTTTGCACAGCTTTGTATAAGTTAAAGACCAAAAGGGGAATTAATATGTCGTTTTTAGAAGCAATTTTTTTCGGACTGATTCAGGGAATTACCGAATTTCTTCCGATCTCAAGCTCGGGACATCTGGCTTTTATGCAGATACTTTTGGGAGTGCAGGATATTGAATCACTCACTGCCTTCAATGTGCTTTTGCATTTGGGAACGCTGATTGCCGTATTTATTGTCTATTTCAAGGATATCATTGCCCTTGTTCCTGCATTTTTCAGTCTGATAGGAAAGCTCTTCAAGGGTAAATTCTCTCTGTCTTTGCTTTCATTCAATGAACGCTTTGTTCTTTTAATTATAATTTCGACGCTGCCTCTTATTCCTGCCGTTCTTCTTGAAGACTCTTTGGCATTTATTTCGGGATACCTTTCGATAATAGGTGCAATACTTGTCTTCAACGGTTTTGTACTTTATTTTTCTGATAAGATCTCGGACAGAATTTCGAGGGGAAAAAACGATATATCAACCCTTTCGCCGCTCAAGGCTGTCCTTATCGGAGTATTTCAGGCATTCGCTGCACTGTTGCCGGGACTTTCAAGGTCGGGTTCAACCATTACAGGCGGACTTTTGTGCGGTCTTGACAGAAAGCAGGCTGTCAAGTATTCATTTATAATGTCGCTTCCTGCAATTGCCGGAGCCTGCATACTCAAGCTCCCTCAGCTTTTTACCGAACAGACCGGTACTTCACAGATCGCCGTATATATAGCAGGGGCGGCTATTTCCGCAATCGTCGGAGTTTTGGCGATGAAGCTTCTCAATTACATATCGAAAAAATCAAATTTCAGAGTTTTTGCTTATTATTGCTTTGCTGTCGGAATAGCTTTGATAGCTATCGACATTTTCAGATAATCAACATTTGATGTATGGGCAAAAGGAGGAGTATAAATGAAAAATCAAAAATACGAAGCTGATGGCACAGATGACCGCATAATTGACGAAGATACTGTCGATACAGCGGATAACGAAGAAAGAAAAACGAACGGCAAAGTCAAGTCTGCCGAAAACGAGAAAGAATCAAAAAAAGGAAAGAGTGATAAGACTGCAAGCAGCGAAAAGCCAAAAGAGAGAAAGCCCTCTTTCTTCTTCAGGATGATGCCATTTTTCTTTATTGTGATAGCATTGGTGCTGACTGTATCATTCCTTTTCTGGAACAAAGATGACAGCGGAATCTTCGGTTACATTGTGAATAAAGTATTATACGGTGTGTTGTCTGTTGTTGCATGGATAGTTCCCGTGCTTTTGGTCAACCTTGCAGTTTTCTGGAACTCGGATTATAAAAAATATGCGACCAAGAGAAAAATAATATGCACGCTCTGTGCTATTATCCTGCTTGCCGCAATCAATTACTATATTTCATATGTAATTAACGGCGAACCCGAATCAATGGGTATTGCATCGATATGGAACTATGCTCAGAGAGAAAACGGATTCCAATACGGCGGAATAGTCGGGGCTTATTTCGGATGGTTGCTTTGCAAAATTTTTGAGCGTATACTCACCCCGATAATTCTCGGTGCCGGATTAACTGTATGTATAGTTTTTCTTCTGAATGTTTCGCCCGAAGCTTTTACGAACTCAATGTTGAACCTTTTGAAGAAAATAGGTAAAGCAATTCTGATATCGCTGAGATTCATTGGCTTATGCATTTTAAAATTTGTAAAATGGCTCGGAAGGACGATCGCACGTTTCATCGTATATCTTTTCAAAAAGGAAAAAATATATGAAGATGAAGAGAATGTTGCTTCGGACGATGATGGGATCTCAAACAATATTAAAAATATTAAAAGTGAGACTGGTTCCGTAACCGATGATTCCGGCGACAAATCTGTTAAAGATAAAAAATTCCAATTATCTGACATTTTTGACGAGAACAAAGTAGCAAGTGGAGAGAACGGTAAAAAGGGTCGCAGAGAATCTGACGGCTCGGATAAGAATACCGAAAATGAGAAAACGGTTGTTGTCGTTGCCGAGGGGCAGTCACAGCAGCAGGCGAAGATATTCGGTGAAGATGACGAAAATAACGTAATTGTCGATAAACCCGACAGAATAACAGTTGTCAAGACATCGCTAATGTCAGAGAACGGTGAGGATGATGAAACAGATGTAAATGAGTATTTGTATCCTCCGATAGAATTTTTGCAAAAAAAGCACGGAACTGTAAATGATTCAAAATATCAGAAAGAATGTCAGGAAATGGGACAAACTCTCATTGATGTTCTCAAGTCATTCAATGTCGGCACATCGCTTGTCGGGATCTCAATAGGACCGACGATCACAAGATACGAGCTTCTTCCCAATGACGGTGTAAGGGTAAGACAGATCGCAAATCTTTCAAATGACATAGCACTCAAACTGGCAGCCAAAAAAGCTATCAGAATAGAGGCACCGATTCCCGGAAAAACGGCTGTCGGCATTGAGGTTGCAAGTCCGATAAGGAGGACTGTATATCTCAGTGAGCTTCTTGATACACCTGCTTTTAGGAATGCCGAATCAAAGCTTACATCTGTTGTTGGACTTGACATTGCCGGCAATCCGATATACATGGATCTTGCTAAAATGCCGCACCTCCTGATAGCCGGAACTACAGGCTCAGGTAAATCGGTTTGTATGAACTGTATAATTCTTTCATTGCTTTATAAGTCAACTCCGGATGAAGTTAAATTGATCATGATAGACCCCAAAAAGGTTGAATTCTCGGTTTATGAAGGACTTCCTCACCTTGTTGTTCCGGTCGTGACCGACTATAAAGAGGCCGCAGGAACTCTCAAGTGGGCTGAAATCGAAATGGACAGAAGATACAACCTCATTCGTGAGTCGAGAGTGCGTGATGTTGACAACTATAACAGGAAAAACGCAGGCAATCCCGAAAAAGAGTATATGCCTAAGCTCGTTATATTCATAGATGAGCTTGCCGAGCTTATGATGAAGGCAAGCAAGGAAACGGTTGAAAAATCGATAAGTTCTCTTGCACAAAAGGGAAGAGCATGCGGCATTCACCTCATTGTCGGAACACAGCGTCCGTCTGTCGATGTCATTACCGGTCTGATCAAAGCCAATATTCCGTCAAGAATCGCCTTTTCGGTTTCATCTCAGATCGACTCGAGAACAATCATAGACTGTGCCGGTGCAGAAACCCTGCTGGGTAAAGGCGATATGCTTTATTCACCGATGGAATCAGGTGGATCTGCTATTCGTGTTCAGGGCGGTTTCGTTACTGATTCCGAGGTCGAAAATATAGTTGAATTTATACTTCAGAATAACAGAACTGTTGAATATAACGAGGATATCATCAACGATATCAAGAGCGAAGCCGAGAAGTGTATAAAACAGAAGCAGAAATTCATGCCGGATGACGAGCAGATCTCTGACGGGGATAAAGATAAATATCTTGAAAAGGCGATCAACGATCCGAAATTTATTGAAGCTGTTGAGCTTGCAATGGATTGGGGAAAGATTGCAACATCTCTCATGCAGAGAAAGCTCGGACTCGGATACGGTAAAACAGCAAGACTTATTGATGCAATGGAAATGCTGGGAATCGTATCGGGTGCAAACGGTACAAAGCCTAGAGAGCTAATAATGTCAAGAGAAGAATGGGAAGAATTCAAAGCGGCGCACTTCAAGTTTGTTGAAGACGAAGATGATGATGAATAGATTTGAAAGATAAATCTTTCAAACGGCGTTTTGTGGCTTTCGCCACCGGAACGGCGGCGATTTTGCAGTGCGAAACCAGCCCCAATTCCACAAAAAAGGAAGCTTTCGCAAAGCGAAAGCGATGGACAAAAATATGGGAAAATTTATTGTAATTGACGGTTTGGACGGTTCCGGCAAGGGAACCGTCACGACCATGCTGATAGACAAGCTTAAAAATGTCGGGGCGAATGTAAGAAAAATTTCATTTCCGATGTACGGAACAAAGGGTGCAATACCTGTTGAAATGTATCTTCACGGAGAACTCGGAAAACACGCAGACGATACAAACGGCTACGCCGCATCGCTGCTTTTCGGAATCGACCGATTTATTTCGTACAAAACCGACTGGAAGAATTTTCTTGAGAATGACGATGCAATACTTATTGCCGACAGATACACAAGTGCAAACGCTGTACACCAGCTAACAAAGCTCGACAGGTTGCAGTGGGATGAATTCCTTGATTGGCTGTATGATACCGAATTCAATAAGCTCGGTCTGCCCGTTCCGGATGTCACGGTTTATCTTCAGATGAGACCCGATATTTCGAGAAAGCTTATAATTAAACGCCGCAGTGAGACAGGCAGGACAGGAGATGTTCATGAGGATGATCCCACACATCTTGAAAGAGCTTATCAAGCCGCACTTTATGCAAGCGAAAAGCTTTCATGGAGCGTTGTAAAAAGCTTTGAAGGTGACGATCCCAGAAATCTTGACGATGTGCTTAGAGATGTGATCAATAAGTGCTCACTTGATATTATAAAAGACTGAACGGAGAGTAATAATATTATGGTAACAGTTTTTCTTGCAGAGGGATTTGAAGAAATTGAAGCACTCGGCACGCTTGATCTTTTAAGAAGAGCAGGCATTGAAGCGAAAAGCGTATCAATTTCAGAAAAAAATGAGGTTGTCGGTTCTCACGGCATAAGTGTGATTGCCGATATGACAGCTGCTGAGCTTACCGATGCTCCCGAGATGATCATACTGCCCGGCGGAATGCCCGGAACACTTAATCTTGAAAAATCCGATTTTGTGAGAGGACAGATAAAAAGCTGTGTTGATGAAAAGAGGTATCTTGCCGCTATCTGTGCAGCTCCGTCAATACTCGGAAAAATGAACCTGCTTGACTCGGGTTGTGCTACATGCTACCCGGGATTTGAAGAATATCTCGGAAATTTGTATACAAAATGCCGTGTTTGTGTCTCAGGAAATATTATAACATCGGCAGGTCCCGGAACATTTTTTGATTTTTCATACGAAATTATCAAGTTGTTAAGGGGGGCACAAACAGCCGATAAGGTGCTCAAAAGTTCACTGTTTAAAGACTGATAAAAAATTATCATTTCTTGCAAAGCCGTATGTGCGAAACGTTATACACCGTTATATATTGAAGGGAGCGAAGTTATTTGTGACGAATGTTAAAAATGAAAAGAATATTTTGCGTCACGAGCTTATTTCGGTAAGAAACTCGCTTTTTCGTGAAAAGGGTAATACATTTTCGCTTGAAATAAGAAAAAATCTCAGCAAACTTGCATGCTACCGTCTTGCTGATGGCAGATATTTATATTCCCCAATAAAGAGCGAAGTTGATATAGCTCCTGAGATATATTCTACGATCAGAAAAAAGGAATGTTATCTTCCGAGATGTGATAAGAATGAACCCGGGGTTATGTCATTTTATAAAATAACTTCAACAGAAGATCTTGAATGCGGAAGTTTCGGAGTTCTTGAACCGAGATCACATTGTGAAGAGGCGATAAATAACCTTAAAGATCGAAACGCTGTTTGTATAGTTCCTGCAATAGCATTTGACCGATCCGGTCACCGTCTCGGGTACGGGATGGGTTATTACGATAGATTTTTGCGTAATTTTAAAGGGAAGAAGATCGGTGTTGTATTTTCTGAGCTTCTTGTTGATTCTCTGCCTTTTGACAGATTTGATGAAACGGTCGATTTCATTGTCAGTGAGAAGGGAGTTTATACTGTAAATGCTTGATTCAACACGTAAATTTCTTAAGGACAGGTTTTGCTTTATAGCATATCTGTTTATAATGTTCCTTCTTGTATTTCTTCTTGGTGGGATAACTATTCCACCCGGCGGCGGAAATGTATACCTTGTCATTACAGTCCTTGAAATAGTTATATTTGTTCTTCCGTCTCTTTTATATCTCAGGACGGTATCCTTTGATTATACAAAGGAGCTGTATATTCTTCCTCCCGAAATCGGCAAGATACCAACTGTGTTCGGCATGCTGCTGATGATGATCTCGGTCAATATTCTGCTCGGGTTCATAATTCCGAGTATTGACGGCAACACATATGAGCCTACCCATTTCACAACGGGCGGCGATATAAGTGCAGTAGGCGTCATAATCTCTCTGGCTGTAGTTCCTGCAATATGTGAGGAATTTGCTTTCAGAGCGGTAATAATGAGTGAATCCAATAAGACGGGAGCTTTTTTTTCAATATTGCTTTCATCACTGCTATTTGCAATGATACATTTTAATAAATCGGGCTTTATTGCCTATTTTATGAACGGTATACTTCTCGCATTGACTGTATATATAACGAGATCTGTAGTAGCATCAATGCTTGTTCACGCACTTTATAATGTTTACAGCCTATTCATTGAGGGCAGAATATGGCTTGCCATATCAAAAAATGTCAATATTACGATGGTAATATTCTTCTTTTTGGCAATGTTTCTTGTAGGTGCACTTATAGTTCTTTATCAGGGCGCGAAACACTTTTCGGATTATTATCTTCTCGGTATTTCTCCGCCTGCGGGGTATTCAGGCATAAGGGAAGATGATTATGCCTTCATGGAACATGAATCGGTTTCGGCGAGCGGTCTTCCCGTAATAGATTTTCTTGCCTGTACAATTCCATGCATAATTCTTTATATAATCATTAGCATTATCGGAGGATAAAAATGGCTAAAGATAACATAATAGACAAAACTTCCGATGAGAATATCGGAAAAGAATCAAAGAAAAAGAGTAAAAAAACACAGAAGACCGCTAAGATCGGATCTGAAGTAACCAATGCAGGTAAAAGCAGTACGGTCTCAAATACTCGGGTAAAAACAAAGGCTATAGCTGTGAAGAAAAATGATCCCGATCAGCCCTTTGTAGATGATAACAATGATGATAATATCGATAATAATGAGCCTAAAACAGTAAAAGGCAAGAAGAAGTACGGCAATTCATCACTTTCAGCAGTAATCAAAACTATAGTATATATAGCTGTCGTTCTTGCGATTTCGGTTGGTCTTTCAATTTTTATCATCCTTGCGGCAAATGATGTTTTTGCCTTGAGAAAGTCTGATGATTCTATCACGGTGGAGCTCGGAGAATATCCCGATATAAACAGTATTGCAGATCTTTTATATGAAAATAATGTAATAAGATTTCCATGGCTGCTAAAATCTTATGCCAAACTCAAGAAAAAGGAGAATTATAATTTTGTCGCAGGGACATATGTTGTATCTCCTTCGATGAATTATGATTCGCTGATCGTTGCATTTGTGCCCGAGAAGGCGGCGAGAGAACAGATCAGTATTACAATTCCGGAGGGTTACAGCGTTGACGAGATCATTGACCTTCTTGTAAGCAGAGGCATAGGTACAAGGGATAAATTTATTGATGTTATAAATAACGGTGAGTTTAACTACTGGTTTCTCGAAGAACTTGAATGTGACGAGCACAGAATATACCGTCTTGAGGGATATCTCTATCCTGATACCTACTATTTCTGGAGCGATTCAAGCGAGTGGACAGCACTGAATAAGATGCTTGATAATTTCAAGAAAAAGGTTAAAAAATCCTGGAAGACTCGTTGCGAGGAACTTGGAATGACTTTTGATGAAGTAATTACGCTTGCATCAATGCTTCAGGAGGAGGCACGATATCCGACCGATTATCCGCTTGTATCATCGGTATTTCACAACCGACTCAATTCAGAAGAATTTGATCGGCTTTTGCAATCGGATGCGACGATTCAATATTTTTATCGCAATGTTTTCGGCGAAAAAAAGGCGCCTTTTACAGATGACGACAGAAAGACACAGACATTTTATAACACCTATCTTTATAAAGGACTTCCACCCGGACCGCTTTCGACTCCGACTATTGATGCGATAAACTCGGCAATGTACCCCGAACAAAGCGAATATTATTACTTTGTTTCGGATAATGACGGATACTGTATTTTTGCTAAAACCTTTGAAGAACATAAAGAAAATGTTCTGGCGGTTGAAAACGGAAAGAGTGCATCCGATGAAACCGAAATAATGCCGTAGGAGATCTTTATGGGATTTTTATCAAGAATTTTCGGTTCGCAGAATGATGAATACAGTGATAAGTACCGCATAAAAATGGGTAAACACCTTGACAGACTTACAATCAAATATGTAAGCGAGCGTGATGAAGACGGGCGTGAAACAATTATCGGAAAAGAAGGTTGCATATATCTTGCAGACGACCTCCTCCGTGTTGTTTCAACACCCGGAAAAGTTTTTGAAGGTAAGCTTTTAGACCTTCTTATGTCTGAACTGATGTCAGGTGAGGGTGTTATCATCGACGGATTTGATACGGTAACTCAGAAATACCGTTCGATAAAGTGTTATTTTACATCTCCGATAAAGCCTGCTTTCAGAAAGGATTGATTATCAAAATTTTTATAGATGGTCAACAAAAAAATAAATTCTGCAATTCTATTGAGGATAGAAGGGGAAAATTAAATTTATGAAAAAGAATAAAAATTCAGTCTTAATTCTTCTTGTTTTGATCTTGACAGTGATGATAACGGTTGTTCCGATGCTTGCTGAATATAATGTCAGTGCAACAACCGTTTCAGGCGACTTTCAATATACCAATGACGGAATTCCGACCGGTTATTATTCAGGAATTGAAGACCTGACCGGAAATCAGCTGAAAATGAAGCTTCGTCAGATCATATCGGTCACTAAAAAAACCGAAACTTACGCTGATCTGCGTCAGGATCTTGCCAAAACCGATGCAGGTTCAAAATCCGGAACTATCATAGGTTTTTACACCCATAAGGAAATGAACGCAAAATGGGACAGCGGTGTTACATGGAACCGTGAGCATGTATGGCCGAAATCCAAAGGATGGTTCAAAGAAACGGGAGCCGGTGCTGATATTCATCACATAAGACCTGAAAGCTCTAAGGACAATTCATCAAGAGGGAATAAGTCATTCGGCCCTCAGAATGATTCAACATACTTCTGCCCTCCGGACGAGGCAAAGGGCGATGTGGCAAGAATTCTTTTCTATATGCTTACAAGATACTCCCAGACCGATTCGGGATATCCTGTAACCAAGGTTGCATATTCGATGGAAATGCTTCTGGATTGGAATGAGCTTGACCCGGTAGACGAGCTTGAGATCCAGAGAAATAATGAGGGATATAAAATTCAGGGAAACCGTAATCCCTTCATTGATTGCCCTGATTTTGCAAATTACATATGGGATCAAAGCCGTGTAGTCGGTTGTACACACAGCTATAAATTCTCATATACAGTTACACCGACCTGTACGGAGCAGGGCTACTCTGTATATATTTGTACAAAGTGCGGAGAACTCGAGAACAGAGATTATCAGTCAGCATACGGTCATACTTATATAGCAGATACTGTCGTATCTCCCGACTGTACCAATGAGGGATATACGGTGTATGTATGTTATGAGTGTCTCGATTCATATCGGTCGGATCAACTTCCTGCCACAGGCCATAAATACGATATGACAGTGACTCCGCCAAGCTGCGAAAGCGGTGGGTTTACATTTTATGAGTGCGTGAATTGTGGATATTCATATACAGCTGACATAACAGGGAAGACAGAGCATGATTATACTACTGTCAAGAGAGTAAGCTCAACATGCAAAATGGCAGGGTATACACTGCTTGAATGTTCGTACTGTAAGACTGCAATGAAACTGTCATATCCGCTCGTAGGACATTCATACAGTGATGGTGTTTGCATTTGGTGTTCAAAAGTTGACCCCAACTATAAGCCTGTACAGAATGAAGGTTTGATCTATGAAAACGGCGTTCTCTACTATTATGTGAACGGCGAAAAGCAAACTGGGTGGTTTACACTTGACGGAGTTAGATATTACGCTGATCCGACAACAAAAGCTG
>CAZXAU010000009.1:0-98924 GCA_964638675.1 uncultured Lachnospiraceae bacterium | reverse complement strand
TTCAGGTTCTTATGGTCGCAAGGCTGTGCAGGTTCAAGTCCTGTTACCCGCACCATAAAACGTCAGAGTATGTTTTTATTACTTACTCTGACGTTTTATATAGCCCTTTTATATATTACGGGCGGAAAGGTCAGATTCATTATGAAAGTTTTAATGCTCAACGGTAGCCCTCGTGCTAACGGCAATACTTGCATTGCTCTGCGTGAGATGGAAAAGATTTTCCTTACAGAAGGGGTCAAAACCGAAACCATTCGATTAGGCAACATGAATATTCGGGGTTGTATTGCATGCAACTCCTGTGCCAATAAAGGCAAATGCGTCTTTGATGACATTGTCAACGATCTTTCTCCGAAATTTGAGGAAGCAGATGGTTTAGTAGTTGCAAGCCCTGTCTATTATGCTTCTGCAAATGCCACCCTGATTGCCGCTTTGGACCGTCTGTTTTACAGTACACCATTCGATAAAACGATGAAAGTCGGTGCAAGCGTTGTTGTTGCTCGCCGTGGCGGCTTATCCTCCACTTTTGATGAGCTCAACAAGTATTTTGCCATCTGCGGTATGCCTATTGCCTCCAGTCAGTACTGGAACAGCGTTCACGGCAGAAATTCCGGTGAAGCTGCACGTGACGAGGAGGGTCTGCAAACTATGCGTACACTCGCCTACAACATGACTTTCCTTATGAAAAGCATTGCTTTGGGAAAAGAACAATATGGATTACCAAAAAAGGAACCATTTACACCTACTAATTTTATCAGATAATATTCAAACGGGTGACACGACCGTTTTATACACAGATATCGCCGATATACAAAAGCGTAGCACGCTGGGATTTGTACCCAACGGAATGTCTGTTATTCTGAAAAACGGTGCGAAAATCATTTTGTGATTTGGCATAGAAACAAAGTTATCGATTTTATAAAAGAAAAGACGGGAATTTGCTGATTTTATGGATGTCGATTCGCAGGTCATCTATTATTTCCATAACAATATTTAAATTTTGAATATCATAAGCTATCATGCACTCCCTGAACTGAAGGGGAGTGCATTATCATTTCTTTTAAATCAAAAAAGAATGGCAACGCAGATCTGAGCGAAGCCATTATTTTTTGATTATTTGATTTTATAGATCGGGATCAATTTCGAATGTTATGACAACATCGCCCGGGTCTTCTGTTCCGATTACAATTCCTCGTGTCTCACCGCATTTTGTGCAGACATTTCCGTCAAAATCGTGACCGCATATTTCGCATTCGGTTTTGTGGCAGTGAATGCAGACATTTTCGTTCTTATCCTCATCGGGTTCAAATATGTGTCCGAGTGCTTCCTGACCGATCTCTCCGCACTTGGTACAATAGGAGTGGTTTTCGCAATCGGCTTCAGTGAAGCTGTGACCGCTTGCCGCTTCAAGGACCTTGCCGCATATCATACATACAGAATCATCGACACAGCTTGATGCGTTTGCATGATGTCCTGTCGGGCGAATCGTTCCTTTTTCGGGCTTTTCGTCCTGGCAGAATGCACATCTGTAGACGAATTCTCCGTATTCTTCGCAGGTCTGATCTTTGGTGATTACAGGTGAATATTTATGTCCTGTTTTTTCTATTGACTCACTTTCTTCATATTCACATTTTTTGCAGGTTCTGATCTGCAGTCCGTCATTTGTACAATCTGCTTTCGCCGAAACAGTCCACAAGCCGAAATCATGACCCTGCGGTTCGATCGACATTTTTTCTTTCTTTCCGCATGATGAACAGCTTCTTTCCTGTTCACCAGGTGTCAGACAGTCAAGCGGAGCGACTGTGACAGTCCATTCTCCGAAGCTGTGATCTATCATATCAACCGACTTTGAGATTATGTAATTGCAGACCGAGCATTTGCTGACCTGTGTTCCGTTTTTGGTACAGCTTGGAGCTACGGTGACAGTCCAATCATTGAGGGTATGTTCTTTTTTCGGCTCTGTTCTCTCCTCGGACTTAAGGCAGACGTTACATACTCTTACGCTTTGTCCTTCCTGAATGCAGCTTGCTATTGTCAGAGCCTTCCATTCACTGTATGAATGTTCGGTCATCGGAATTTTTTCTTCCTTGATATCTCCGCAATGCTTACACTCAGAGGTCATTACGCCTTCAGTTATACAGTCAGCTTTGACTGTTTCTGTCGGTTCTGTGTAGGAATGCTGTAATGCCGGGATCTCTCTTTTCCTCGTCTGTTTGCAGATCAGGCATGCAGATTCTTCAACGCCTACTATCTCACAGCTTGCAGGTGTCACGACTATCCAGTCGGGAGAATAATTGTGCTCGGTTTTAGGTATCGAAGACTCCTCGATATATGAACAGTTGGCACACATTCTCCTTGTTATGCCTACCTGTGTACATGAAGGTGATTTCCATATTTCAGGCTCCGAAAGTGAATGTCCGGTCATCTCTATGTGATTGTCACTGTACGAATCACCGCATATTGTACACGTGTGAAGGGTATAACCCTTTTCGGTGCAACTCGGAGCTATTACCTTTTCTTCAAATTGATGAGTGTGACTTTGATTGCAGGATGCAAAAATCATACATAGTATTACAGATGAAGCAATCATTATCAGCACCGGAATAATGTGTTTTTTCATTTTATATCCTTGCCTTTCGTGTGACTCGAAGCATTTGTACTTTCTTCCGACAGCTGTGGGAAAAATACAAATACCCCTTTATTTCGATATATTATACAACAAAAAAATTATTAAATTCAGTGTAAAATGTTAAAAGAAATGTATAAACAATACATTCATGCGAGAAAAATGTCAATTCATTCAAAAACAGATAAAATTATAATGCAAGTGATACCTCGCCGTGCGAAAGATCTTCGGTATTAACTCCGTCATATGTGACCTTGAGTGAGAAATCTTTATTAAGTCCGACAACAAGTGCATCTTTTATTATATCTCCTTTTATTACATGCACCCTTTTTCCTGTAATGAACAGCCGTTCTTTATAACTCTCGTATATCGTATCGGAATCTATTGTGTTATAAAGTGCAAGATATTCATTTACAAATTCGGATACTATACTCTCACGAATAAGATCCGGCAGTGAGACGCCGCCCCGGTACAATGCACTTGCTTTGGATGCTATATCGGCAGGGAAGCCGCCGATCGGTTCCTGAATATTGATTCCAACGCCTACAACAGTGTGCTCAAGCACGCCATTACTGCCTATAGCCGATTCACATAGTATTCCGCATATTTTTCTGCCATCTTTACATACATCGTTTACCCATTTGATCCCGGTCTCAATGCCGCATACCGTCTTTACAGAATTGCAAACGGCAACTGCCGCCGAACTTGTCAGACGAAGTGAATGCTCGGGTGACATTTCGGGGTATAGCAGAAGACTGAAATATATACCGCTCAGCCCGGGAGAATAGAATGATCTGCCCTTTGTCCCTTTTCCCGATGTCTGTTTCTCGGCAATCAGCAGTTTTGCTTTTTTATCTGCATTTTTGTGCTTGTCTTGCGCATACTCCTTAAGCCATGTATTTGTCGATGTCACACATTCTTTAACTTCTATATCGATATCGCTTGCATTGTCGATATGTTCTTTTATATAGTCGATATTCAACATGGAGTTATTTCAGATCCTTTACGAAGAAAATGCCTTTTGCTCCGTCTGCAATTCCGCCGCTCATGAGAAAATCTGCATACTGTCTTTGCATATATGTGTCTCGGGGGAGCTTTGATATATCAGAGTAATCATTTGTATTGAAAATTCGCCAAAGATCGCCCATTCCTTCGCCAGGAAGAAGCTCTGTCAGCTCATAATCGTTCATGAAATCTATAATGTTACGGCATTCGGGAATTATTTCACGGTGTTTAGGGAAGAGCATCCAGCTCTCGCAAACGAACGCCCTCGGCGACAGGTGCAGATGATTTTTAAAAAAATCAAGTGCCGCTTTGTATGAAGCTATAACCTCATCATGCGGAAGTCTCCCTTTTGATGGTATATGAACATCGATTACAGGTTCACCTTTTGCAATAAAGCCGTTTTTCTGCGATTCAAAATCAAATTCCATTCCGTACGGAACAAATTCAAGCCTTCCTATTCCGTACAATGTAAAATTGAAGAAGCGTGAAAACCATACGGCAACAAATGAACCCCATATGCCGTATACATTATAGCATTCGTAAAGTTTACAACGCAGGTCTGCCATTGAATCTCTGAAGATCGACATCGGAATATTTTTTTCGACATACTTTGCTCGAAGACAGGGAATGAGTACTATATAAAATATCATCTGTGCCTGATAGCTGTGAATGCCGTATTTTTCGCAGAGATTTTCAAAGTCGAATTGACGTTGAGCGATTCCGCCGGGGATGAAAGAGAGCGAATATTCTTTTTCTGTTACTTCGAGCATTCCGGCAGATTCATCTATGCTCAAAATCTTTTCAAATACTTCAGACAAAGAATTGATGGCTTCGATCGGAAAATCAAGTTCTTTACACTCTTTTTTGAATTCGTTAATGTTCATATTCATATAAATACACTTCCTTATTTCGTTTTTTTGGTTTTTTTCAGAAATGACATCAGAATTGATTTGATATATTCAAAGCTTTCAAACTTAAATATAACCGATCCCGAAATATATATGATAACTCCGAGCATGATCTGAAGGATCAGTGTTATAATATCGGGCAATCCGAAAAGCTGTAATGAGTAGACTGCAGCTCCCATAACAAGCGAGAGAGCGAGTGAGGGGGCTATATCCTTGAGTTGGTCAAAATAGCTGTAGGAGAGCAGTTTTTTATTCGGGTATGAGTTGACGATCTGGCTTGTCACAGCTGTGAAGATAAGACTGTATGCGATGGCTTCAACACTTATTGACATTGTGGCGAGAAGAGCCGCCATTCCTATAGTTTTTTTGATAACTTCAAGCTTCAGATAAAGATCGCTTCTTCCCAAGGCCTTGATAGCGTTGAGGTTTGCGGTATGTATCGGGTAAAATGCATATGTAATGCAAAAGACACGCAAATAAGGAACACAGGGAAGCCATTTTTCTGTTAAGACCAGGCGTATCAGCGGCTCGGAGCATACGGCAAGTCCTATCATTACGGGTAGCATTATATATGAGCTGACACTGATAGCACGGCGTGTCATTTTTCTGACAGCCTCCTTGCGATCCTGCTCCTTCGACATTGTCGGGAGAAGAACGCTGTCTATCGAGGCATTGATACAGCCGTCTATAAATGCCGGAATTTTTTGACCGTTGTTATAATATCCGGTATCGTCCGAGGTGTATTTTTTTCCTATGACAAGGGTGCGAAGCTCTTTATACAGTGTATCTATTAAACTCGAAACGAGAAGTTTCCAACCGAATTTAAGTAGAATTTTGAGGCGCTTCAATGAAAATACGAAATCGGGACGCCATTTCACTGTCAGCCACAGTATAGCTGTGTCTACCGCAGTGTTGAGGAGCATCTGACAAACAAGTGCCCACACGCCGAATCCTTTGTATGCGAGTATTATTCCGAGAATTGCCGCACCGAGAGTTCCGCCTAAGGTCGCAAAAAAGAAACGTCTGAAAAGAAGATTGCGTGATACATACGCCTGCTGTACGTTTTTGATTCCCGATATTATTATCACGATTCCGAGTACACGTATGATTGCCGTCAGCTCGGGCATTTCATAAAAATATGCTATCAGCGGTGCAAGAAAGAAGGTCAGTGTATAAAGTATCAGGCAGAGTACAATATTGAAAAAGAAGACCGTTGAAAAATCGACATTATCGGCATCTTTTTTCTGAATAAGAGCATTTCCCAGCCCCGAATCCACGAAGACCTGCATTATTGTTGTGAAGACTGTAACGATGGCGACGATTCCGTATACATTGGGATCGAGAATACGGGCAAGGACTAACGATACCACTACCGTTACGCCCTGAGCACCGAATCGCTCAAGAAACCGCCATGCGAGATTATTTATAACCTTTTCGTTTTTCATTGCTTTATATTTTACCTTCCCCAAATATACATTATGTTAACATTTGATAGTCAATATTGATCTGAATAAATCATAATTTTATTATATCATTCTTAAAAGAATTTGTCAATCTGTTTTGACATAAAAACAGATTATAAAAAACAACTCTTTATAAACATAAAGTAAACATATTATAAAATAAGGGATAACACAATTGACAATTATTGTGTGTTGTGATAGCATGGCGTTGACCTCTCAAAGAGAAAGAAAACAATTAAGGAGAGAAAGTAAATTATGAATACTGATACCAAAAAATACTGTATTATCTCACATACACACTGGGATCGCGAGTGGTACTTACCCCTTGAAAACTTCCGTATGCGTTTGGTTGACCTGATTGACAACTTGCTTGATATCCTTGATAAAGACCCGGAATACCGCTTTCATTTGGACGCACAGACTATCATTCTTGAAGATTATCTGGAGATCCGTCCAACACGACGCAAGATACTGGATGATCACATCAAAGCCGGTCGAATTCTCGTCGGTCCGTGGTATGTGCAGAACGATTTTCACCTGACTTCAGGTGAGGCAACCGTACGCAATTTGCTCATAGGAAGTAAGATCGCCAAAGATTTCGGGAAATGTATGCCGGTTGGCTATGCCGCCGACCAGTTTGGTCTTTGTTCGCAGCTTCCGCAGATCCTCGCTCGTTTTGGATTGGATTCCTGCATTTTCGGGCGTGGTTTCGCACGTGGGGATTCTCAGTTTTACTGGGAAAGCGAAGACGGTTCCCGCATACTTTGTGAGCATATGTTCGCATGGTACAACAATGCCCAGCGTTTTTCGGATGACCCAGAGGGGGCACTTGCGTTGGCAAGAATGTGCGGTGAAAATTGTGCAAAGCAGGGCAAGACAAATAACTATTTGCTTATGAACGGCGTTGACCACCTGGAAGCTCAGGAGAATTTGACCGAGATTATTCACAATGTCGCTCCGCTCCTTGATAAGGACGAGCTGATTTTCCAGGATACAATGCCAGAATACATCTCCCGCGTAAAAGAAGAAGTCAAGGAAAAGAAGATCACGCTTCCGACTTATACCGGTGAATTCCGTGATCTCGGTGCCGGAAACGTGCTGACAGGTACTCTTGCATCCCGTGTTTACCTCAAGGTGTGGAACGCATTCTGCCAGTCGTTGCTTGAAAAGAAATTCGAACCGCTTTATGCCGAAAATGAAATATTGGGTATAAAACCCTTTCCTCACGAATATGCAACGTATATGTGGAAAACGCTCATTCAGAATCATCCGCACGACTCAATTTGCGGTTGTTCTGTCGACGCTGTTCACCGCCACATGATCGACCGTTTTATCCGTGTGCGTGAGAATGCTGATGACCTGATTAATCGGGGAACAGAGGCATTATTACAGCATGCAGACCGCCGCGGGCTTTGTAAGGATCAATATCTTATTCTCAATATCAACAGTACGCAACACTCATATATCAGTCCGATGGATGCTGTTATCGATATTCCTGTTGAAGAAGATACAGGCTGTTTCACCATCAGTGACTGCGAGGGAAATAATATCCAATTCAACGTTGTCAGCATTGAAAAAAATGTTGCTCTGCGTATTCTCAGCCCAATCAATCTTCCGGGGCAGAAAAATGTCAACCGTTACACCATAAGCTATCTCCCGGGGAGGTTGGAAGGATTCTGTCATAAGATTTTGACGCTTACCCCCTGCATCGGCACGCTTATTCAAACAAAGCAGAATCCGAATTCGGCTTTCTTAATGGAAAATGAAAATCTTAAGGTTGTCATCAATTCAAACGGCACTGTGGATCTGACCGAAAAGACGACCGGTACGCTCTATCATAACCTGCTTCTTCTTGAAGATAATGCCGATCGGGGCTGTGCTTATAATTATTTTGAAAATGACGGCAGTGAGATTATTACCAGTCATGATATTTCGGCTGAGGTTACATGCGTTTACGATACCGACCTACGCCAACAGCGTATGATCAGATATACAATGAATATAGACCGTGAAATCGGTGCCGGCAGCGTTGCAGCAGAAATTCTCCTTACACTTGACAAAAACAGCGAGATGCTCGGAGTGCAGATCAGGCTGAACAATCAGTGTATGCGTCACCGTCTGCGACTGCACATTCCGACAGGAATCTCTTCCGATGTGAACTATGCCGGTCAACCTTATGACATCATTACACGCACAAAGATCAGCAAGTATGATGATGACAAAACTCACCCGAACACAGATTTCGTCGGTATTGATGCGCAAGACGGCAGTCACGGGCTTGCAGTTCTGCAAAGCGGTCTTTATGAATATGAGCATATGACTGATGCTGACGACGGTACACTGGCAATCACCCTTCTCCGTGCCGTTCACCGTATCACCGGCGGATTTGAAGGTGAAAAAAGAATGGAGCAGAGCTGGGTAACGCCTGAGGGTGAATGTCTCGGCGAGCAAAGCTACCGTCTGGCGATCTATCCGTATGCCGGAAACCATGAAAACGCAAGGGTGGCAGAGATTGCCGGTCAGTTTATGTGTTTACCCTATACGGCAGTCCAATGCGTTGATTTCAACCGTTTCATCGGCGGTAGACCTTTTGTTCAGGGACCCGGAATGCCCGATCTCTTTTACCGTCCGATAGAGAACGCAGATATCGTTGTCCCTCATGAATTTACCCTCTTGCGTATTGTCGATGAAGACATTCCCGGTGCGATGATAGTCTCAGCATTCAAAGGCTCGGAGGCTATGGATGGCAGTCAGATCATTCGTATGTACAACAGCACATCAAAACCGATTTCTTTTGCACTGGAATTCTTCGCACCACTATCCCTTGCAGAGGAGGTAACACTCAGCGAGGAAAAAATTTCCGAAGTTGCCGGCTCGGGAACGAAAACCCTGCACTTAAAATCCGCACCCAAACAGATCGTGACGGTTCGTATCAAGAAAGAAAAAAATCCGTTAACTGATTAAATGCGGTATAAAATCGATTAGGGGCTGTTGCGAATTCCAATTAGCAACAGCCCCTTACACAGCCTTATTCACACCGCTTTCGATCTGATTCGAAAATAATTTATCTTTTACTCTCAGTTCGTTTCATTACATATCGGAATGGCGTTTGTGACGAGTATTATATCATCTCCGATCTTGGCGATGCAGTCCCAGGGAATTCTGAATTCTTCGGGCTTTTTAAAAGAGAATATCGGTGCCCGTTCGGGAACTGTAAGAGAAAGAATTTTTCCGCATTTTGCATCAAATTCGAGGTCGCAGATATATCCGAGCCGCATTCCCGTTGTAATGTTTATGACCTCTTTGCGGCGAAGCTCCGAAAAGCTGTATATGCAGCAGCAATCCATATTTTATATCGGTTTTTCAGAGCAGGATGCAGATCAGTCCGCCGCTGCCCTCGTTGACTATCCTTCCGAGTGTTTCACTTAGTCTTGCACGTGACTCCTCAGGCATGTTGCGGAGCTTATTCTGTAATCCGTCAGTGATAAGATCATACAGTGTTCTGCCGAACATATTGGTTTCCCATATCTTTGACGGTTCGGAATCAAATGAATCAAGCAGATATTTTACAAGCTCCTCAGATTGTGCTTCGGTTCCGACAACAGGATTTATTTCGGTTTCGATATCGGCTTTGATCATATGGATTGACGGAGCTGATGCCTTGAGTCTTACGCCGTAGCCACCCGGCTGTTTGACGATCTTCGGCTCTTCGAGTGTCAGGGAATCCTTTCCGGGCATTACGATTCCGTATCCCTTTTGTTCGACCTGTTCAAGTGCCGCAGATATTTTGTCATACTTTTTCTTTGTCGCTGAAAGCTCTTTGATAAGTGATATGAGTGAACTCTCGCTGTCGATCTGTACACCTGTAAGCTCGCTCATCGTGCGGTAATAAAGTGTGGGATCAAGGATGATCTCGGCTTTTGCTTTTCCGCATCCGAGATCAAGCTGTGTAAGCTTGGTTTCCTTGATGTTTGGATTTTCGGCAAGCAGTGAAAGTGCTTTTTTTGTGTCACCGCTTTTCTTTATCTTTTCGCAGGCAACAAGCAGATCGTCACGTATGCTCTTGATTATTCTGTGATCAGACCCGAGTGCCGATGTCCAATCAGGAAGCTTTATCCGGAGCTCTGCAATAGGGAATTCACCTAAAATGAGTCCGAGTATATTTTTTATATCTTCGCCGTTGAGCTGAAGGGCATTGACAAGTGCTACCGGTGCCGCATATTTCTCTTCAAGCTCGTTTGCAAGATTTATTGCACCCTCAGAGTTAGGATCCGAGGAGTTCAGGATGATTGCAAAGGGTTTATCGATCTTCTTGAGCTCGGCGGCAACCCTTTCCTCAGCATCAATGTATTGCTCACGGGGGAGGTCGCATATGCTTCCGTCACATGTTACAAGAAGTCCTATAGTTGAATGGTCGGTTATAACCTTTTTTGTACCGAATTCCGCAGCTTCGGAAAATGGCATCGGTTCCTTCTGCCAGGGGGTTTGAACAAGACGCTGCTCGCCGTTTTCTATCTGACCGAGTGCTTCGGGAACAATATAGCCGACGCAGTCGATAAGTTTGATCTTGACATCTGATACATCGTCAAGCTTTACACTGACCGCCTCATCCGGTATGAATTTAGGCTCTGTTGTCATTACGGTTTTACCACCTGCACTTTGCGGTGTTACATCCTTTGCACGCTCTCTGTCATATTCGTTCGTTATGTTTGGAAGTACGAGATTATCCATGAATTTTTTTATTACAGTGGATTTTCCCGTTCTCACCGGTCCGACTACTCCTATATATATATCGCCGTCGGTGCGTTTTGAAATGTCGCTGTAAATACTGTTGTCAGCCATGACTTTATCCTCCGATTATTTTACAAGCACTGTTATCTGTACAATATTATGCTTTTGAATCGTCGGATATGATAGCTCAGGTAAAAATAGAGTAAAGGAAAATACACCGCAGAAAGGTGCGGTGTATTTTATAGGAATTATTATGTAACTATTTGATCACCCAATCAGCCTTCGTATGCTTCTTTATCGCAGATAAGCACTACATTCGGGTGAGTGAGAAGAAGTGTTGAAGGAACAGCGGTTGTGATTCTGCCGCCGAGCATCTTTTCAATTACTGTGTGCTTTGCTTTTCCCGATGCGAGGACGATTATCTGCTTTGCTTTCATAATGGATCCGAGTCCCATTGTGACTGCCTGTGTGGGAACATCTTCGATCGAGGCGAAGAAGCGTGAGTTTGCCTGAATGGTGCTCTGTGTAAGTCCTGTCAGGTGTGTTCCGACATAGAGCTCTTCCTCAGGTTCGTTGAATGCGATATGTCCGTTAGGACCAAGTCCGAGCACCTGGAGGTCGATTCCGCCTGCCTGCTCGATAGCGGCGTCATAATCCTTGCCCATCTGTTCGGGGTCATTTGCAAGCCCGTCCGGAACATGAGTTTTGCTCATATCGATGTCGATGTGATAGAACAGGTTGTTGTTCATGAAATAACGGTAGGACTGATCGTGATCGGGTGCGAGAGGGTAATACTCATCAAGGTTGTATGATGTTACATCCTTGAATGTGATCTCTCCGGCTTTGTTCATTTCGGAAAGACATTTGTACATTCCTACAGGCGTCGAACCTGTGGCAAGACCTAAAATGCAATTAGGCTTTGTTTTGAGAAGAGCTGCGATATATTCTGCACCCTTTTGGGACATTTCTTCGTAGCTTTCAGTGACTATTATTTTCATTTAAGAAAAATCCTCCAGATTTATTTTGACTTTTATTTATTTTTATCTATGGTGAAATAATAACCGATGCATCTGAGTTACCGCAAATTTTCGGGAACACTTTTACATTCAGTTATCCATACCTTGAGTATAGTATCACACTTTTAAAAAAATATCAAGAGCTTTTTGCTTTTTTTATATTTCAGAAAGATAAAACTTTTCAAGAAGTGACATTTCGCAGTTCATGTCATCGTCTGATATTATCTCACATGAGCTGTTCATGTTGCATACGGGCAGGCAAACACGCAGAAGCTTTGTTCCTGAATTTGTATATCCGTCACGTGCGACAGCATCCGAATCGACCGATGCCTTGGGTATCTGATATGCAATTCCGCAATTCACAGCATTTTTGAACATTTCACTGCCGAAGTAGAGATATGAACCATCCTGTATCGGGAGTATGATACCTTTACCGAGCTCGGGATAAAGATTATCCTTATCGTATACAGCATCACAAGCCGAGAGAAGAATGACCTTTTCGGGAGCAAAGCGGTATATTGCCGATGACAGGTCGGAAGATGAAACTTTTGATCTTGTATTGAAAAAGAATATCACATCGTTTTCGGGAATATATCCGCTCTCCTTAAGCTTTCTCGCCGTGCAAAGTGCAATATAGCATGAAGCTCTTGATGAGAGTGCTTTTCCGCAGAGCTTGTTCTTTCCGAATTCGCAGGGACTTCCTTCGTATGTCACAAAGTCACCAATCGAAATTTTTTCCTTGATATCGTCTTTTTTGCCGACACCGACATCGATGAACATTTTATCGAGACCCGGACGTTCCCGGTCTCCGCCGGAGGCGAGATGGAGAACCTTTGCCGCCATTATACCCGAGAACCTGTTATCTTCGTTTCCGACAACTACCCTTTGACCGCAGAGTGCACCGGGGTTGTATCCCGAGAGCTGCTTGACCCGTATAAAACCGCTATCGTCAATATCAGATACCATAAAAGAGGTTTCATCTACATTTGCACATATAAGTCTGGAGTTTTCGCTTGTCTTACCCTTGATTATGCCGTATACACTGCCGAGCGGTGTGCTCTCGCATATGTCTGTGCATGAGATCAGCTCTTGCTTTATTATTCCGATCACCTCATCCTCAAGACCTGAGGGACCGAAAGATTCCGAAAGTTTTTTGAGCAATTCGTTCATATCTTTACCCCACTTTCTGTCTTTACTATCTGTGCGAGCAGTTCGCCGGTAACTCTTACATCGTCAAAATCGACGATCTCGTGATTGGTATGCATGTTACGGAGAGGAACGCCGATTACCGCTGTCGGAACTCCAAAGCGAGTGAAACTCAGATGTCCGCCGTTTGTTCCGGTGCCCTTGGGGCAGAGCATCTGCTGGAGGGGAAGCTCTTTTTGTGCGGCAAGCGAAATAATTCTTTTCGTCAGTTTTCTGTCGCACTGTGTAGATATCGCTATTGTCGGACCTTTTCCCATTTCGGCAGTATCTTTTTTGTCGGTATCGGGTGTTGATGCAAAATCAACATCAACTGCGATCGCAATATCAGGCTGAACATTATAAGCTCCTGTGCTTGCTCCGACACCGTGTGTCTCCTCCTGACAGGAAAAGAGAAAATACATATCTCCTGAAAAGTCCTCATTGTTAAGGAGCGATGCAGCATATACAATTGATACACCGCAGATACGGTCATCAAGACTGCGGCAGGAATATCTATTTTCAGACATTTTAACGATCTCGCCGTCAATCGATATTCCGCTTCCGACTGTGATTCCGCACTCTTCAAGCTCCTGCTTTGTCTTATCGGTATAGACAAGGAGATCTTCAAGCTTTATAGGAGTTATTTCTTTTTTGCTGCATGTTATTATTCCTTTGACATCGCATTCACTGCCGTGAACCGTCACGCTGTTCGATATAAGATTTCTTATATCCACACCGCCGAGACCTGCGACAGTGATCGTGCCGTTTTTCTGAATTCCCGTGACAATGAGTCCGATCTGGTCAAAATGTGCATCAAGAAGTATTTTCTTTCCGTCTGCCTTGCCGTGCTTAATAAACAGATAATTGTTGTAGGATATCTGTTTGAACTCATCGAAATAGGGCAATATAAGTTCTTTAAGCTTTTCGCCGTTTCCGTTTTCTCTGCCCGATGGTGCATTGATCTTACACAGCTCATCGGTCAGCTTAACAATATCAAGTTCCATTTTATCTCCTTGGTTTTTCTGTTATATGATCTTTTATATTTCAAAAACTGTTTACTGTATTTTTGAATGCTTTTCCGCGCTCTTCAAAATTCTTGAATCGGTCGAAGGATGCACAGGCAGGTGAGAGAAGCACGGTGTCACCCGGCTGTGCAATATCTCTTGCCCGTTTTATCGCCTTTTCAAAATCGTCAACGATCTCATATCCGATCTTGCAGTTATTTTTCAGGATTGAGGACTTTATTGCCTGTGCCGTCTGCCCGGTGAGAATAACATATTTCGCTTTTTCATAGAGCACCCCTGCAAGCGTATCGAAGGGAATATGCTTATCGCATCCTCCGCATATTATAACGGGTTTACATTCAAGTGCCGAAAGTGCTGCCGCCGTTCTTGTCGGCGTTGAATCGATAGAGCTGTTGATATATCTGACGCCTTCAAATTCTCTTACAAATTCAAGCCGATGCTCAACTCCACCGAAACTTTCAGCAAGATCTGCAATCATTTCATTTGTAACGCCGAGCTGTCTTGTCAGTGCAATTGCCGCCATATAGTTTTCAATATTGTGCACGCCCGGAATCAGGATCTGCGATGTTTTTATTATCTTTTCATCGCCTTCCGTTATATACCCATCCCTGAGCGTGATATCGGCATTGCATTTTGCCGAGAATGTAATTACTCTTCCGTCCTTGTAAAGCGAGCGATAATAGTTGCTTTGCCCGTCGTTCGCATTGAGTACGAGGGTGTTGCAACCGTTATGCCTGAAAATATTTGATTTGGAATCTATGTATTCCTGCATATCGATATGCCAGTTCAGGTGATTGGGGGATATATTTGTAATTGCCGCAAGATCTGCCGATTCAGTGAATGTCATAAGCTGAAATGAGGAGAGTTCCATAACGACAATATCGTCCTTTGTCATCTCATCAACATATTTTATAAGCGGTATGCCTATGTTTCCGCCGAGCCACACTTTTCTTCCTGTTTTTTCGAGAAGCTTTGCAGTCAGTGTGGTCGTTGTTGTCTTTCCGTCACTTCCTGTGATCGCAATGACAGGGCATGGGCAAAGATCGAAAAAAAGTTCGGTTTCTGAGGAAAGGATGCTCCCATTTGCAACAGCGGACTGAATGTCTCCTTTATCCGGTCTTATGCCGGGCGAACGGAAAATATAATCGCCCTGTATATTGCCGAGATATTTCTCTCCGGTTATGACTGGGATATTATTTGATTTAAGATATGAGAAATAATCATCATTCTCATTTAATGGATTTTCATCTCTTGCCTCAATATCTGCGCCGTGCGACAGAAGGTATTCTATCAGCGCTTTGTTTGATATACCGAGTCCGAGAACGACACATTTTTTATTTTTTAAAGCATTATTTTTTAATTCCATAAAAAAACCTCTTTTGGTACACGCCGATTATATACTATTTTTCATTTACTTGCAAGCTTTTTTTAAAAAAAACATCAGTCAAGACCGAAATATTTCAGAATTCCGTTATAGATCGCTCCCGCATACAGATCGGGATCGGTTGCCATAAGGTCTGCTTCTTCCTTATTTGTTATGAATCCTATCTCTATAAGAGTTGAGGGCATTTGAGTTTTTCGCAGTACCCAAAGGGTTGGGCGTGCCGTTACTCCACGGTCGGGATATCCCGTAGCTTGCGATATGGCGGCTACAATATCCTGCGAGAGAGCGTATGCCGGTGAGGAAAGTGAATAGACAAAGCCCTCAGAGCCTGTAGCACTCGTGAATTCGGATGCGTTTACATGTATGCTTATGAAATAGTCAGCCCCCCATGCATTAGCCTCGGAGGTTCTTGCGGCAAGTGATGTTGCGTTACTTGTTCCGAGAATTTCATCCTCGCTCTTTCTCGAAAGCAGTGTTTCAAAATTACCGTTTGCATCAAGAAGAGCCGCAAGTGCAACTCCGACTGTATATGTAATATCCTGCTCAAGATATCCGTTTGCCTCAGCTCCCGAATTAGGATTTCTCGGATTGTGTCCCTGATCTATGTATATTCTTATCATAATTATGACCTTAGCTTTCGTATAGCGAAAGCTTCCTTTCTTACGGAATTGGGACTGGTTTTGCGGAGCAAAATCGCCGCCTCGGTGGCGAAAGCCACAAAACGCTGTTTGAAAGATCTATCTTTCAAACTTTCTCCCCGATTCTTAAATAAATGTTTTTTATCAGTATATTCAGAGCCGATGAATCTTGTCAGAACAAATATAAAAATGCATTTAAAAATTCGGTATTCGATAATATACAGTTGCATTCGTACAAATTCTGTGCTACTATAATGTATAACATTTTGAAGACAGTTAAAGGAGCAAAAACGAATGTCAGATAATATATCCATTCCGCTTGTTATCGGGGTCGCTGAAAAATTCGACCTTACAGTGAGAAAATTGATAGAAAAAAATATGAGCATATCATGTATGGAGAGCTGTACATCAGGACTTGTGTCCTCACTTCTGAGCGATACCGAAGGGGCTTCGGCAATATTCAGGGGCGGAATTACGGCATACAGCAACGATATTAAAATATTGTTCGGCGTGAGCTCTGATGTGATATCGAAATACGGAGTATATTCACATGAGTGTGCATCACAAATGTCAGATGTGTGCCGCAGGACTTTTAACACCGATATAGGCATCGGAGTTACGGGATGCCTTTCAAGGTCTGATCCAAACAATCCTGAGGGAAATCCGGGGGTAGTATATTTCTGTATAAATATCAATGGATGCAGACATGATTATATGATTGACGGTATCACGGGGAAGAGCAGAAACGAGTGCAAGCATGCGGTGTGCAAGCATATAGCGGATAAGCTTTTGAATCTGATATGACCTGTCAGTATTTTACTTTACGAAGAATACAATCATAATAAAAGAGGCTGTCAAAACCTGACAGCCCATTTTTTAAATTTCAGATTATTTGCTGAAGTTAAGTGTGTTCATTGTCTTATTTCCGTCTTCACCGTATACAGCGAGAACACAACCCTTATATGGAGTTTTTGCGTTCCAGTTGCAAAGTGCGACTTCAACCTTCACTGTCTTATCAACATACTGCTCGAGCCATGAATACTGATTTCCGCTCGCCGAATAAAGTGTGATCTTTTCGTCTGCGTTGTCGGGATTGGTGAGATAGTAGTTAGTCGAGTAGTTTGTTGCCACCTTTGTGATCTTTGTTTCAATAGTAAATACTGTAGTGCTGTAGTCTGTTCCGACATCCCTGATAAGTGCGAATACATCGGCGAAGGTCTTGTCTTTTACGAAGGATGCAACCGAATAATCGTTATCACCGTAGAGATTTGCTTCGAGCGTTGCCGATGTGATGCATGCCTGTCCGGGATATCCGTTTTCAGCCTTATATGCGTCACGTCTGCCTGTGATGATGATCTCATCTCCGGGCGAGACAAGTGAAATGTCTGTTGCAGTATTGAATTTGACTGCTATTACGCCTGTTTCATCGATAAGATAGAAACCGCCCTGCTGATTGACAAGTGACGGACCGACAATACCCTTGACAGTGATCTTGGTCTCATCGCCCATTGGAGCAACCGGGGAAGCAATCGCCTGTGATACGGTAATGAAATCAATATCCGAAGCACTTTCGACTTTGATATCGACCGTCTGGCTGTATGTCTTATATGTTTTGTACGATGCAGATATTGTTATCGTTACGCTTCCGTTTCCGGCTGTGTGGAAAATTCCGTCCTTGATGTATGCAACCTTTTCATTGCTTGATGTATAGCTGAGCTTTACATCATCAAGTCCCAACAGCTCGGAGCTTACGCTTGTGATAAGTTCAGCGGCAGGGTCTGCGTTATAGCTTGAATTGAACTGCGAGAGAGCGTAATATTCAATTGCGAATTTTGCTGCATTGTCGGGATCGAATGTGAAGCCTTCGTCAACGACCTTGACAGGGAGGAATCTCCAGTTGCATCCTGTCGCTGTCGATTTTGCGTTGAGTGCAGTCAGGTATACGGTGCAGATCTTTCCGTCAAATTCATCAAGCCAGTCGAAATCAGAACCGCTGCACTGAGTATATGTATAGCTTCCTGTTTTTCCGTCAAGATCGTTTATATAGTAGTTTACAAAGCCGTCGCCTTGTGCTTTTTTGATAAGGGCATTGACCTTGTAAACGACAGTTGAAATATCATTGCTTACAGGTGTCTCCATGATAGCTTTAACCGTAGATTCTTCTATCCATGAAGTATTGAAGTCTGATACCTTATTGTCATTACTGCCGAGCTGAGCATTTGTGATCTGGCAGCATCCCTTATATCCGAATTTTTCGGCATTTGTTTTTTCGGTGTCTAAAATCCACCATGTTTTCTCACCGTATATTGTGACAGTGTTGCCGATGGCAACTCTTGATGCCAATTGGCTGTCAAATACATAAATTGAGCTTGTATTGTCAACGATAATGAAGCCGTTCGGGATCTTGCCGTTGGCATATGTTATACGTGCGACAACTCCGCTGAGCTTGACAAGTGAAGCCTGCGCCGAATTTCTCGCATTTTCAATGCTCATCTCGGTGTATTTTGATTCATCTATCTGAAGACCTGCCGACTTGAATTCAATGATCCATACGCTTTTAAGCTCGGGCGTTCCGTTGTAGTTCTGAATAAGCGCGCTGATACAGATTTCATCGCCCTTATAAGGCTTTTCGCTCATTGCGGCATAGCCGATGCTTCCGTCTGCACTGTAGCTTCCGTATACGTAGATTTCGCCGGTTTCGTCCGAAATATTCATAGCTCCGTAATTGGAGTTTGTGATCTCGCTTACCTTTGCACGGATATAATAACGGTCGGTCGTAACTTCGCCGGGGTTCAGCTTGTTTGCGATCTCGATCGCCTGAGCAACCGTAAAGTATTTGATCTCGGGCGGAACTTCGGTTTGATAATTGTCGTTCGTATCGCTTGGAGTGGGCTGCAGTGTTTCGCCGGAGGGTGTGGTTTTTCCGGGTTCAACGCTGCCTGAGCTTGTCGGTGAGCTTGTGGGAGTCGTTGTTGGCGATGTGCTGACAGTTTCTTTGACGTTGCAGGAGCAGACGGTAAGAATCAGGAAAATTGTCAGCAAAATCAGCGTAAGAAGAGCTTTTGCGTTTTTCGGTTGACACATGATAATGGTATTTCCTTTCGTTCGATCTTATCAGATCTTAAAAATTACATATTACATTATAGCAACAAAAAAACAAAAAATAAAGCCTTTTTCGCAAATATTTTTGTTTTTCGCAAATTTCGTCGAATATATCTTCTGTAATTTACAATTCGTCTGTCGATTTATCTATTTTTTACTCTGCTCTTTATTTTTTACGGCAAAATGTCTTGTTTTTATAAATTCAAGCAATATTTCATGAAAAACGCACAAAACTTTTACTGCTATCGTTGACAGCATACAAGTTATATGTTACTGCGGCATCGTTAAAAAATATATGCTGTACCGTAATGTCGGAAAGAAAAAATTCCCCCTATTTTTCAAGTCTTTGAAAGGGTTCGGGGAAACTTTCATCAGAAAGTTTCCCCGGGATAACCTATCCTTCACGAAAGCCCCGGAATGAGGAGCTTGGCGACATTGAAATAGAGAAGGAGAGAAATTGCGTCAACAATAGTTGTAATAAAAGGGCTTGCCATGACAGCAGGGTCAAGGTGAAGCTTCTTTGCGAGCAAAGGAAGCGAGCAACCGACAAGCTTTGCGAAAACGACGGTAAAACCGAGAGTAAGACTGACGGTGATACCGACAACCCACTGATCCGGTCTGAGATCGATGATCATAGTTTTGATAAAGCATGCGACCGAAAGTGGAAGTGCACAGAGGAGTGCAACCCGAAGCTCCTTGAAAACAACCTTAAAGAAATCGGAAAACTGAACGTCACCGAGCGAAAGTGCACGGATAAGAGTGACAGAAGATTGTCCGCCTGCATTTCCGCCGGTGTCCATGATCATCGGGATAAAGGCGGTGAGGATGACAAGACTTGACATAGCCTCCTCGTATTTTGAAATGATTGAACTGGTGAATGTGGCAGAAACCATCAAGAGCAAAAGCCAGGGAATTCTTGATTTCCAGAGCTTGAATACACTTGTTTTGATGTAGCTCTCATCGCTCGGGGTTATAGCCGCCATTTTTGAGAAGTCTTCTTCGCTTTCTTCGGAAATGACGTCCATAGCATCGTCAACTGTGACAATACCGACGATTCGACCGCCGCCGTCAACAACGGGAAGGGCAATAAAGCTGTATTCACGGATCATGTTGGCAGTTTCCTCACGGTCATCGTGAGTGCCGGCAGAAATAACATTCCGATCCATCAGGTTTCCGACGATCTCATCCTCATCGGCAAGCATAAGATCCTTGGCTGTGAGAACGCCGATGAGCCGGCGATTGTTGTCGGTGACATAACAGGTGTAAATTGTTTCGCTGTCAGGACCGGTCTTTTTTATACGCTCGAACGCTTCTTTGACAGTCATTTTTTCACGAAGCGTGACGTATTCGGTGGTCATTATAGAACCGGCGGAATCCTTGGGATATTTTAGGATCTGATTGATCTGCTCACGTGTCTCCCGGTCGGATGAGGCAAGAATACGCTTTACGACATTTGAAGGCATTTCCTCAATGACATCGACGGTATCGTCTACATACATCTCGTTCAGAATTTCATGAAGCTCCTTATCGGAGAATCCGAGGATCAAAGCCTCCTGCGTGTCCGAATCCATCTGAACAAAGACCTCGGCTGCAAGATCGCTCGGAAGAAGTCGGAAAATACCGGAAAATCGTTCTCGCGGAACTTCCTCGAGTGCAAGTGCGATGTCTGTCGGGTTCATCGTCGAAAGCCGTTGCTTGAGAAGAGCATATTTTTTGTTCTGCATCATCTCAAGTATTTCATCAATTGTGAGATCTTCCATGTTTTTTCCTCCTTTTTGTTTATAGTACAAATAAAACTTTCAAAAGCCCTTCGATATGTCACACGAAAAGCATATAACCATTATAGCATTTCCGGAGAATAAAGTCAATATCAAATTTAAGAAAAAAAGCAAACGCCAATGATAAAAAATAGGTCTGTTCGTGAAGGAAAATAATATTTTCATGAAGCTTACTATTGACTTTTAAAAGAGAATATGATAAGATACAAACGATTATAAGTGTATCATCCGTAGTTGGCGTATAATAAGTATATAGTAATTATGGAAGGATAATAAAAGATCGGTGAGGAAAATGAAATGCTTTTGTTTGTTCTGATCGGCACCGCCGTAATGTTTGTTTTGGCATTGATCAGGAGAAAAGAATATTTGTTCACGGCATCTCAGTCAGCCATACTTACATTTCTGTTGGCGTTTTCAGGCGTTATCGGTGCAAAGCTGATGTTTATGCTTGAATCGCTTGAATGGGATTTTTCACTTAGCGGCGGAATATCTTTTTACGGCTCGGTCTTGCTCATCCCGGTTCTTTCGATACTGATATCGTCTGCTTTCAGGATAAAATATCTGAAATTGCTTGATTTTTACGCACCGATGATATGTGCAATGCTTGCCGTAATGAAGCTTAACTGTCTCAGAAGCGGATGTTGCGGCGGAATTCTGCTGTATACAAGCGATGCCGGAAAGGAAATACATTTCCCGAGTCAGATTGCCGAGCTGTTGATTGCATTTGCAATAATGATGTTTTTGCTGAAATTCGAGGAAAAAAGTGAAAACGGGGGACTTTCGTATCCGATATTTCTGCTTGTTTACGGAATATTGCGTTTTACGGCGAATTTTTTCAGAAAAGATCTCGTTCCGCTTGTCTGGATAATCCCAGGTGGACATCTTTGGTCTTTGGTTTCGATTATAATAGGAGCATTTTCGTTCATCTACATCAAGAAAAGAAAAAATGACGGTGTACCGGATAAGCAGTAAACATATTGCGTAATATTTACATACCAACACACAAATTATTTAATACTGATATTTTATTTTAAAATATAATAAATTAACATACCGAAAGGAAAAGGAAAATGAAAAAGAATTCAAACAAAGGCTTTTCACTGATTGAACTTATCGTGGTTATCGCAATTATGGCGATTATTGCCGCAGTTGCTATTCCGGTATATTCAAGCTATCTTGAAAGTGCAAATAAGGGCGTTGATGAAGCACTTGCAGCAGATGTAAAGCATATCGTAGAGCTTGCTCTTATTGCGGGAACACCCGAAGGTTTTGAAGGCGGAGTTGCAATTGTAATCAATAAAGACGGCACACAAGTTAGAAAGTTAACAGCAGGCAGTGCGGCTGATGTTGCCGAGGGTGAAAATGACGACGTTATATTTATTGAAAACGTTCTTGAAAAAGCTTACGGAAAAGAGTGGAGTACTGTACTTAAGACTAAATACAGCAAATGGGAATCCGGAAGCGTAACTGCAATTTCTGAGCAGTTCAAGGAATCTTCATTTAAAGACAAGCAACAGGATCTTCTCAATGAAATACAGGGACTTTCTTCGGTTATTTCCGCTCAAGCAGGAGTTGGTAATGGAGTATTTGGTGATGGTTATGGAAAATTCCTTGACGATAATGGAATAGATAAAAGTAATCCGGATGCTCTCGGAAATGCAGCAGCTCTTTATGTTGCAGATACAACAAACGCACTTACAGAGGATGAACGTGTTGAAATCGCAGAGAAATTTGCTAATTTACTTGTAGATAGCTTTAGTGTTGGTGCAGATGTAGCATTTGGCGACTTAGTAACAATGATCAGAGGAAAAATGAAGAGCACCGCAGTAGCCGCTGCGACAATTTATGCTTTCGCGGAAGGTTTTTCTCAATATATGGAATCAAAAGGCTGTAAAACAATCGATGGCGAAAGTTATCCTGATATTTTACACGCAAGTAAGGATGGCATTACAAATTCAAGTGATGCACTTACCCAAATAATGGGAGCATTTGCAACCATACAAAATCAGGTCTTCGATACAGGAAGAACACCTTCGCAGGTAGGAATAGGTAATAGTTATTTTGGTGAAGGCGGTGAAGGTTCACAAGCATATAAAGATGCAATGGCATACTTTTCAGCTCTTGACGCCATCAGCGATTCAAGAAAATCACTCCTTGAGAAAATTGATGAAAAAGAATGTTTTACCGACGGCGCGCTTTTGAGTAAATTTGATACTTATATTTCGCTTGGAGAACTTGAAATAGAAGACGGAACGATTGCTGTTGTAATCAACGCTGACCCCACTAAGGGCGGATTTTCGGTTATAAGCTATCCGATGGATTTCTGATAAAAAACATTTAAGTTTATGAATCAAACAGAGGAGGTTTTTCTCCTCTGTTTGAATAGTTTTAAAAACTCCGGTTTTACCGGAAATTTAGCATTCATTTTATTTTTTAAAAAGGCACTATTGAGGAAAATATTATGTTTAAAAAGCATGGATTATCCAAGAAAAAATCAATATTTGGAATTACTTTTTTGTGGGTCGCTCTGCTGGCAATATTCATAATGACATGTGGTAATTCTCTTTTTGCCGCAGGCACTTTCAACAGGGATTACGGTTCGCTCCATGCCGAAGCTTCGTTCGGTTCTGAGGGGGATGTAAGTGCTGATTCGTCCGGCAATATCAGCGTTACCGTTAATGCCGAACAAGCGACAGGTTCGAAGTCCTCCGGCGGTTGCGGCGGCGGTACAACAACCACATATTACTATAATGAGCAGAACGTCAAATTGACTATAACAAACCAGTCTGCTTATAAGGGAAAAATAACATATTCGGTTAACCAAACTAAAGGTAACGGATATTCTGCAACACATAATTCGGGAACGATTATAGGAGCAGGTGAGACAGTTACGATTACTTTTAAATCAGGCAGTCTTGCCGAGAGCAATGCTCTTGAAAGTGCCAATGCTTCTGCTTATATCGGAAGCTATACTGTTTCAAATATAAGCTTTGAGCTTATTCCGGTAAATGTTTCAGTTTCATCAAATAATACTTCTTTTGGAAGTACGAAGATCGTTGATGCAAACGGTAATTCAATAAGCTCTGTTACTCCCGGAACAGCTCTTACAGCCACGGCAACTCCGAATAACGGATATATCTTTTTAAGATGGGAAAATGTTGCGACAGGAGAGACTGTTTCGGAAGACAGCACCTATTCATTCCAGGCTGTTTCGGATATCAGCTTGAGAGCTGTTTTCGAGGAAGTGCCGACAAGCTACAGCGTTTCCTCCACGGTTGCACCGAGCAGTGACAGAGGAACTGTCAGAATTACAATTGACGGAACTGCACACGATATCACGAGCGGTTCTTTCGAAGCTTCTATAGGATCTACTGTTACACTTCAGGCAATTCCTGCCAACGGTTACAGATTTGTGGGATGGGTCCGCGGCATAACCGAAGATCTGGTCGATTTTTTGGATGCATACCAAAATAAAGAAGTAATATTTGAATCGCTTATAGAGATCCCGGCTGACAACATGAGAAATGTCGAATACACAGCGGTTTTCTGCCGTCTGAACACATACTCGGTCAGCGTGAATGACAGCACGATAGGAAGTGCAACTGTTGCGGTCGGCGACAGCGTTCCGAGCGAGACAAGCGTGAAGGGCGTAATACTCCAGAAGATTACATATACTGCTATAGAGAATAACAGTGCATTCGAAGGCTGGTATGAAAACGGACTTTTGGTTTCGACCGAAAATGTTTACAGCTTTTCCGTCGATTCGGAAGAAGACAGGACTCTTGAGGCAAGATTCCGCAATCCTATTGTCACGATCCTTTCAGGTGTAGGTGTTGAATCTGTCAAAATCGTTGATTCAGACGGGAATGAGATAGCACTCAATAAAAATTCGGCAAGTGTCGTAAAAGGAACACAGATCACTGTTACTGCGGTTATAAAAAGCGGATACAGCTTTTACTGTTGGAACAATGATAAATCTCTGACAGCCAATCCCTACACATTCACCGTCGAAGATGATGTTACATATACTGCATTTTGCAAAGATTCAAGCGGAAATATCGCAGGTGAATGTAAGAATTTAAACACCGGCGTTATATATGCAACTTTGAAGGAAGGACTTGATGCGGCAGCGTCAGGTAATACTATTGTGCTTATCGCACCGTCGGTTCTGAGTGAGGATGCAACAGTCAAAAGCGGCGTCACACTTCTTGTTCCTTACGGAGAAGAGAAAAATTCCAATTATGAAACTACCACAGAGTATGTCAGCATAGGAAACCCCTGCCGTAACTATCTTACGGTAAACAAAGGCGCAAAGCTCACCGTCAACGGCACGATGGTCGTCAACGCTAAGCAGGGTTCATATGAATTGCTCACCGGCAGTGTTATCGGTGACTACGGACTTGTTATGCTCTTCGGTGAGATATATGTTACTGGTACGCTTGATGTAAGAGGAATCATCAAGGGCGATGGAAAGGTAACCACTTCGAGCAGTGCGGTAATAGATCAGTTTATTTCCATTCCGGACTGGAAAGGTGGTTCCTATTCTTCGGATATATATAAAACGGCTTTTCCTGTAAATAATTTTGCAATTCAGA
The DNA here is from genome assembly GCA_964638675.1 of uncultured Lachnospiraceae bacterium. Lineage (GTDB taxonomy): Bacteria > Bacillota > Clostridia > Oscillospirales > CAG-272 > SIG714. Next base: position 73,471 of record CAZXAU010000009.1, on the reverse strand, counting down.
ATATTCAGACCGAAACGCATTATGTTCACGGAGCGACGCTTAATGCCAGATACTACTTCTATATGTCAAACAAGGAGTTTACCGGAACAGTCAAGCTTATCGGATCTGCATCATCGGGTGTCCTCTTCCAGACTACCTCGGGAAGCGAAATAGTTTTCGGTTATGAAGCGTCAAAGGCAAAGACGGTTGTAGATATTTACGGAAAGATATACGCAAGATCGTTGAAGATCTCTCTCAGTGCGTTTATGATGACCGTTGAGATGGATACATCGAAAACGCAGTGTCCTCTTCCGGGATCCTTTTCGGTCAACATTAAGGACGGAGGAGAATTTGAAATAACATCGAATTTCAAGATTCTTCCCGGATGTGTTTTAACCGTTGAAGAAGGCGGAACATTGACGATCCCGTCAACCGGAAAACTCTATCTTTACGATGTTGACGATTTTGACCGTGAGGAACGCGGAACTCAGGGATATCCGTACAGAAGATTTCCTACGACCGCCGGTTACGGTTCATACTATACTTATCAGGAAACCGAGGACGGAGAACTGATCGTCGACGGTACGGTTAATATTCAGGGCTATCTTTATTGCAGCTCAGCTTCTGGGAATATGAGCAGTTCTATCAAAACGACCAAAAACACCGGAAAGATCATCATCGGAAAGAAAGCCGGAACGGCGACTGTGAATGAAACCAATGCCAGCCTTTCCGGAACGACTTCCATCGGCTTCTCATCGGCAAGAGGTCTCATGGTCGGCGGCACGACATGGGATGAATTCAATGTCGGAACATACTACTCGAACGGCGAGGCGTGGTATCTGAGCAAGATCACATACATGTACGGCGGAAAGCTCCTTGCTGAGGACTATACAGTAAGCACATCGCATACACACGATTTTTCCGACATGTTCATATCTCTTGACAGTGCAAGCAAGACATCGGGAACGGGAAATGTTTCACATTCCGGAACAAAGGTTTCCTTTACGGGTCTTTCGGGAGATATTACCGTTGCTATTCAGGGAACAAAGAAGGAGGTCAATGCTTATTTCCTTCTCTCCGAACAGCAGTACAAATTATACGTAAAATTCACTTCGAAGAGTATAACGGAAACGATTCAGGTGAACGGCAATACATATTATGTTGTCAAGAGCGGTCAGATGTATGCAGGTGATTCATATTCCGCACCTTCGGATCCCGACATGGGAGTCACGGCTGCAAATCACAATATAATTTCATGGAATGTTCAGGACAGTAAGACCTCTATGTCCTATAATGGAACGATCTCATACATTTCACAAAAACATGATAATTATTCTGACACATTCATATTCGGCTTCTATACTGTCTACAGCGAATATGTAAGTGTCACGGGAAAATATTATTTCTCATTCTATGAGGCAATGTCGGCTCTTCCTAACTATCCGTATGAAGGATATATTCAGGTTTTCGGCGATGACGACGAAAATTCGGATAAAAAAGCGGCTTCGTTCACGATACCGGCGGGAAGCGAACTTTATATCGACCTTCGCGGAAATAAGGTATACGGTTCGATCAACAATGAAGGAGAACTGACGATCACCGATTCTGTCGGCGGCGGATGCATCGAAAGCAGCAGATATTATGCTTCAAATACTATTGCAAACTATGCAGGAATTGTCAGAAATCACGGCACACTTACGATCAGCGGAAAGGGCATCACCTTCATAATGACTCAGGATGCCGGAATAACAGCCGACAAAGATAACCGTAATGCATATGCGACAGGACTTCTCAATTACAACGGAGGATATATCACAAAGATCGAAAACCTGACGATTCGTATGTATATGGGCTATGGAATATACAATTACGGAGGAACTATTGATCTTATTTCAGGTCTGACTATCACAGGCCTTGATGATGATACCCCCGCAACATACGGAATCTATAATCGTAATGTCAGATCGGGAGACGGAAAGACACCCGAGACGCGTTATGTTGTCGATCATGTTGCACATATCGGAAAGATCATTGACATCAATATATTTGCCGGTGATATCGGTATATTCAACTCAGCTATTATTGATGAGATAAGCGGAACCGGAGTCATTAAAGTTCAGCATGCGACAGCGGCGGCATATCACCCCTGTATCTCCAACAGAAATGATTGGTACAGCGTCAGCGCCACCCAAGACACCGGACACAAAGTTTACGACAAAACTACCACAAAGTCAAATGGCGACAAGGTCGTAGAAACGGTTTATGATCTTGATAATGTCCCGACGATCGGAAAGATCAGCGGAAATCTTCGTCTTGAAACTTCATCTCAGTCTGCTATCTATAACGGTGCGAAGATCGGCGTTATAAGCGGCGATGTATCGGGCAACGGTATGACCGTACGTGCAGGAAATTCATATGCTCTCAATAATGCAGGCTTTATCGATGAGATCAGCGGAAAGATCACATTTGAGGCTGCTTCACAAGCTATACTGAATGCCAATACAGCCATTCCATACTTTAAGACTGTTGAGACTCTTTACAACGATCAGGCGACAGGCTACAGCAATACTTCTGTTGCTTACTCAACCTATACTGTAGTGAAAAACTATCAGACAAGTATAGGATCTATAAAGGGAAGTCTTGCAGGCGGCGAAAAGGGAATTAAGATCAAAACAACGACCGGTGATTACGGTATCCGCAATTACGGAGTGATCGGCGATATCGAGAATATCGAGATGAATATTGCCACATCTTACGGTATCAGAAATGAAGGTACGAGTGCGATTTCCGAATCTCAGACATTCGTCATCGACGGAACAAAGGTCGGAGCACAGTATATTCCGATCTACCAACCCGGCGATGAGGACAAACTTGATCTTTTAGCACCTAAGGACACGAAGACCTGGTATTACGGATGTCAGATCGGCAATATCAGTAATGTTGATATAACAGTGCTGAACGCATACGGCATTTCCAATGCAGGACGCATCGGCGATATCAGCGATGTGAAATTCACGGCGACTGCGGCATCTGCAACTAATGCCGATACCTACGGATTTATAAATCACGATTTAACTGCCGGTTATGTACATAACCAGAAATTCTACTGCGGCGTAAATCCGCTTGATGAAACAAGATATCTCACACTTACATTCAACTATGATTTCAAAAAGGTATGGGATGACGGTGCTGTAGGTGCTGTTGCCGGAAATATTACCAATCTTGAGATCAACGGAAACAGGAGATACGGTTTTTATAATGCGGGAAGTGTAGGAGCAATCAAAAATCTTACGATTCAGGGAACCGAAGAAAATGTCGGACCCGCAACCTACTCATTCCACAACACGGTATACACCAAGTATTCGTTAAATATTTATTTCCACAGCGATACAGCACCGCTTAACGCTAACGGAACGGCATATATTAACAATACGCAGATCGAATACGAAAAACTCCAGGGATATGTCAAGAGCATTGACAATGCGTATATCGGATGTTCAACCGATTATCCTTTCGTCAATACAGGATCTGTAATCGGTGATATCAAAGACCTTACTATAAATGCTACTACTATAGCAACCGGAGCAGTGCACAACATTTATGTTGCTGTCAGCCGTAAGCAGAATTATAAAGAAGGCGAGAAGCTTTACGACAGGATCATTCAGAAGTCTGACGGAACAGGATATGTCTTCTTCCTGAAGGACTACTCGGATCATACAAAGTCCGGTCATATCGGCAAGCTTGTTAATCTGAACATCACTGTTGAGACTGCGAAGGCGAACTGCGCAGGAATCTATAATGTGGGTTACATCGAATCGATCAGCGGAAATTCTTCGATTTCGATCAACGGAGGAAATGCAACCTCATACGGAATCCATAACTATTCCGACGAGAAGAACAACTCAGTTGTACATTACGTAGCCTACGATGTTACCGATAAGCTTGACAGAATAGACGGTGATACGAATTATTACACGGTTCTTGAAAAATATTATATATTCGACGAGTGTGCAACTATCGGAAGCATCGATGGATTGACAATTTATTCTGCAACAGGAGAAGGTATAAGAAATTACGGAGAAATTCCGTCAATCACCAATTCCTCTGTTACTGCATTCCAGAATGCTTTGTATAATGTCGCTAACGGATACTACAAGCTTAGCGACGGCTCAGATGATTCGGCAGCCAGAAAGACATTCATACTCTATAAAGCGGTTTATAGGAACGGTTTGGTCACTTCTCACATCGCAGAAACGGCATATGAATACGAAAAGGAACTTTCGAGAGTCGGAATTATAGACACTGTCGATCTGGAAACGATCGGTACATATACCAATACCAACATCCACGGAGCGAATGCCGTGTATAATCTGGGTCATATCGACAGCATCAGCAATTCATCCTTGATTTCGGCAACATATAACGCCGTAAACAACCAGATATCCACTACGGCATACAGACATGAACAGATATTCGCTTCGGGAGAAAGCTATCTTAATGACATTTTCCCGAAATCGGACGGTCTGAATTACGGATTCAGGGAAATGGACTGTATCAACTACTATCCTGCCGGCTATATCGGGGAGATCACATCGACCGAGATGGTTGTTAAGAAGGCGACTGCAAATAACGGAGTCATCTATAACAACGGTTATATCGGCTCTATAGGTAACGGTTCTTCGGTAAGCATTCTTGACGGAACAGCGACAAGCCCTGTGATCTACAACGCCGGAAATACACAGACTTCCATGAGAATGGTCATAAGATCGGCTGATGGTATCGTCAAAAAGAAAGACGGAGACGTACGGTTCTTATGGTTCTACGACAGATATTACACATATGAGGTTCCTGCGACAATAGGAAGCATTGAAGGAATCACAGTTGTGAACACATTAGGCGAAGGTATCAGAAACTACGGTGTCATCAACACTCTGACGAATGTTGATATTACCTGTGCAAAGAACGGTATTTACAACTACGGACAGGGACATTATAAGGCTGACGAGAGCGGCGAAACATATTCAAGAAAGTCAACAGCTCTCTTCTGGGAAAATGTCAAATTTGCAACAAATGCACCGCCTAACCAGTATCTCGTGGCTGAAACAAACGAATATTACGAATACGATCTTTCAACTATCGGAAAGATTGAAAATGTCAATATAACCACAACAACATCAGGATACGGACTCTACAATGCAGGTCAGATTGACAGCATTAAAGATTCATCGTTTACATCGGCTACAAATAATGCGATCTACAATTTTGTAGGTACTGAAATTATCAAGCATGAGCCAATATACAGCAAAGGCGAGTCGTTTGATAACAGGTTCTTCCTCAAGTCCGATGAGAGCGGATATATATGCAGAGAGCTTGAATACATGAACAGTTATCCATGCGGATATATCGGAGAGATCTCCGCAACCGAGATAGTTGCTTTGAATGTAAGCACTGCCAATACTGCGGTTCTTTATAACACCGGATATATCGGTTCTATAGGCAACGGTTCTTCTGTAAACGCCCTTGACGGAGCGGCAACAAGTGCTGTAATTATCAATGCAGCCGCAACTCCGTCCACACTCAGATTTGTTGCACGGTCTGTTGATGACACCATCGACAAGAAAGAGGGAGACGCAAGATACTTCTGGGGCTACGACAGATATTATACCTATGGAGAACTTTCCTCTACCATCGGCAGCATTGACGGGTTTACAATGGTAAACGAAAAGGGCGAAGGTATCAGGAATTACGGAGTTATCAACTCTCTTACAAATCTTGATATTACCTGTGCCAAGAACGGTATTTACAACAACGGACAGGGACATTATAAGCTTGACGACGGCAGCGGAAATACAGTCTCAAGAACGACAATACAACTTCTTGCAGAAACTGTGAAATATTCGCCTGCTTCCGGCGCAGGAGCAATTGCATCTCTTGTAAGCGAGACAAGTGTAACTTATGATTATGACCTTTCAACAATCGGAACGATTGAAAATGTCAATGTAACCACAACTACATCGGGCAACGGACTCTACAACGCAGGTCATATTGACGGCATCAGAAGTTCATCATTTGAATCGGCTACAAACTATGCGCTCTATAATATTGTAAGCACTGAGAAAATTAAGCATGAGCAGGTATACGCAGACGGGGAAACGGTTGACAGCAGACTCTCCCTTAATGCCGCTCAGACCGGATATGTTTTCAGAGAACTTGGCTTTATCGATTATTATCCCTGTGCTTATATTGGCGAAATAGTTGATACAAGTATAGTTTCAAATAATGTAGCGGCAAACACCGGTTGTCTTTATAATACAGGATATATCGGATCGATAAGCGGAGAGAGTGAGATCAGGGTGAACGGCGGTGTTACGACCGGAGTAGCACTGTATATGCCGAGATCAAATCCTTCATCACTCCATACCGTGATCAAAGACATAACGAATGAACTGACTTCTTCGGGTCTCGGTACTCCTGCTGCAAATACCTACTATACTCAGTATGATCGTTATTATCGATACGATGCACATCCTTATATAGGAAGCATTGACGGAATTTCGATAATTTCGGAAGCGGGTGAGGGAATCCGTAACTCCGGTGAGATAGAATCTATAACCGGAACGACCATACAGGCTAACAACTCTGCTCTTTACAATATGAGAGACGGATATTATATCAACGGTGTTGAAAGCGAGGACGGCTTGATTGCGAGAAAGACGCTTCAGGTTTACACCGGAACGACACAATATGCTGCGACGACAAGTTATATTGCTGCTTCAGAAATCGAGTATTCTTTAGCTCTTTCAAAGGTCGGAACTATCGAAAACTCGACATTGGAAGCAACTGCAGGACAATACGGAATAAGAAATAACGGCAGAATCGATTCGATAACAAATTGCGATATATCAGCAAAAACAAACTATGCTATCGATAACGGACTGAATACGACCGATGTGAATACATCGCCGGTTGTGTATTATAAGATGACGTATGATAATGGACTTACATCTACGTACGGAATCGCACCGCAGATCGTATGGAACGGATCGAAGTATGTTATTGCAACCGGATATACAGCTACAAATTCGTCCCTTACCCAAAGAGCTCAGGCATCTATCGGTTTGATCGGTTCAGGCAACACCATTCATGCAGAAGGCTATTATGCTTTGGCAAACCGTGGCGGTCTGATAGAACAGATAGGTGATATAAACGGAGCTCCTACAACGATAATTTCCGATTCTACTGCAAATTATGCGGCATTGTATAACTACAGCGGAACCAACATCATAACCACTGTTACCGAGGGTACAACAGTACAAGAGACTGTCGGTGCGCAGATCGGTTCAATTGAAAACACTTCGATAACCGGTTATTACAGAGCACTTCAGAATGGAGACGCTTCCAACTATCTTGATGTTATAGGCGAGATCAAGGAAGGAACTGTTGTTCTGAGTAAAAACAATGATGCTCTTTACAACGCTACTAAAAACGCTGAGATCAGATTGATTTCGGGCGGCGAGTTCAAGTCTGAAAAGGCAAGCACGGATAAGGCAAAGATTTATGCTCTTAACAATGCCAATACATCATTCGTGATTCCGATCACGGGCGGTGTGTTCGGATGTGCCGATAACCTGATCCCGAATCTCATCAATACATCAGGAAATGAAATTTCCGGCGGATACTTCTGCATAGATGTAACTCCTTATATCATTGAAGGTTACGAGTGCGCATACCTTGATAATGGTGAGTATAGAGGATATTACTATGTCGGAAAGCATGTTCACCGCAACGTATCAATTCTTGAGGACGGTACGATTCACTGCAATGACTGTGATCAGGATTGCGGAAACGTTGCACCTGTCGACCCTGATAGCGGTTCGGATGTTATCAATCCCAATAAAAATTTCTACTATTATGTAGGAAACAATGGAAACAATGAGAATCTTCTCGGAAATTCACTTGTTCTTTGGAAGAACTCGGATACCGACATGGAAATTGCAAATTATAAGAATGTAATTATGATAAGCAATCCTGCGGTTGATTTCGATTATTTCTTCGCTAAGGTTCAAATGAGTGACGGAAGAGTGATAATAGTCGAGAAGGTCGGTTTCATACACAAGGAATCGGGCGTTGAAGGCGAATATTGCATCCCTATTGTATCAGACGGAGAGATAGAGTCGTTCGAGTTCCTGAGAGATGCCGCACACGATGCTGTTGTTAAATCTAAGGCTCAGCAGGTCAAGGAAGACGGTACAAGCGTCAGATTCCTGGCTTCGATCAACAGTGAGCTTCTGAAGCTGAAGATGCAGAACGGTAAGCTCTCATCTGATTTTGTCAACTCTATCAGATATTCAATGACAATTGATTATGCGAACAAAAACGGTGAGGAAAGACAGATCTCATCGGGTGCGTCAACACAGAATATGCTCTATACGAACTTTACTCAGGATAATATCAATATCACATTTGAGGACTCGTATTTCTTCACATTCTGGACAAACCTTGCAACATTCAGAAACAACACGATCTCAAAAGACGGAAAGAATATCATCCGTGTTCATTTGAATCTCTGTGCGCTTGATGCTGACGGAAACATAGTCGGAGACGCATATGAATATGTTTACGAGGTACGTTTCGTCGAGAATGCGGAAGGTCAGATGGTGATCTACACAAGCGGAGATGACAATGAAATCGGAATATCACTTATAAGTACAAGCAAGATTGAAGATGCAACGCTTTTAAGCAAGCTTAAGGGCTGATACAAAGGGAGTGAAAAAGATGAAAAAAGAATACAAGAATCCGGAAATGTCATTTGAATTGTTCAGTGACGATGTTATAGCTCTCAGCTTCGGTGGATCTACCGGGGACGGTGGTGAAATCGGTTGGGGCGATCTTGATTTGGATGCACTTTCTTCCGGTCCTGTAGGCGATAAATATGTCGCCCCCGTTGGCTACGACGAAATTGTAAAACCCGATTAAAGCTTAGTAAGGCTTAATAAAACTTTATAAAACCGTCGGATAGGGCTAAGGCTCTTTCCGACGGTTTTTCGTTCTTTTGCTTTTTTATTTTTTGGGCATAATTACTTTTTTTGATTTATTTCTTGACATTTCACTTTTAATCGTATATAATAACATCATTACGTTGAAAAGAAGGTTATATAAGGATCATATTTTTTGAGTATTCCTGATCCGAAGTTTAAAAATGAAAAAAAAATTCGGCTATATTCGCTTTTTTATATATATAGTTCTCGGAATTATTTTCATGGTGTCATTCAGGGCTTTTCTTCCGTCAATTCATTATATAGTCGGTGCTGTTATGCTTCTTTACGCTATTGAAGAAATTGTCGAATGCATTCATACTCATAAATCTGTTGAAGATGTCCGTTTTTTTGACAGTATAATACTTATTATCCTGGCATTAATTATGGTGTTTATTGGGAGTGAGAATTTTTCAACAGGGTGCATCATATGGGCTGTCTGGTCTATATGCCGTGAAAGCCTTGAACTTGAGGAGATATATAAATTCCGCAAGATACGTTTTACCCTTATAGTTTCGGCTGTAGAATCGGTTGCAGTCATTGTTCTGTCTGTCATGATGATCGCCAATCCTACAGAGCATCACGCCATGGTCCACACATTTTTTCTCGGTATAGAGCTTATTCTCCACGGCGTAATTCCAAATGTCAATGAGCATTTTTTTCTGAAAAACGCAAGAAAAGACGATGATATTGAAAGTAAATAATTTTTATAACGATAATGGAGGAAGCCGGATCAAACGGCTTCCTTTGTTTTGCCAACATATCATAAAACATGGGAGAATACTGTAATACTTTAGAAATGTTCATGTGATATACTTGTAAAGTTTAAGAATTTTATCTGTTTTAGTAATACGTGGTTAATATTAAGCTTTATAATTAAAGTGTATTCTGACTGTAAAATAATATTGTAAAATTGCATTTTTTATGAGCACTTTATGACGCGATCAGAGCTCGTTTTACAAGTGCAATTGCTTTTATTTATCAGGCTATAAGATCATATATATAATGTAAAGGAAGAATTGACATGCTCAAGCTAAAGAACATAACAAAGGATTACCAGGCAGGTGACAGTACTGTTCACGCCCTCAGACAGATAAATGTATCTTTCAGGAAAAGTGAATTTGTCAGCATTCTCGGACCGTCCGGATGCGGAAAAACAACACTTCTTAATATAATCGGCGGACTTGACCGCTATACTTCGGGTGATCTTGTTATAGCCGGCCGCTCAACAAAGGAATATAAGGATCGTGATTGGGATGCTTACAGAAATCACAAGATAGGTTTTGTTTTCCAGACGTACAATCTCATTCCTCATCAGAGTGTTCTTGCCAATGTTGAGCTTGCACTGACCCTTTCGGGAATCGGCAAGGATGAACGCAGAAGAAAAGCAAAGTTGGCACTTGAACAGGTTGGACTCGGTGATCAGCTCAAGAAGAGACCCAACCAGCTTTCAGGCGGTCAGATGCAGAGAGTTGCAATTGCACGTGCACTTGTAAATGATCCCGATATCATTTTGGCGGATGAGCCTACAGGTGCACTTGATACCGTTACATCTGTACAGATCATGGATATACTCAAGCAGATCTCGGGCAACAAGCTTATCATAATGGTGACGCACAACCCCGAGCTTGCAGATAAATATTCAGACAGAATAATTAATCTTGTTGACGGAAATGTTGTGGGCGACAGCAATCCCTGCTCTGATGAAGAATATGACCGTCAGCTTCCCGGAAATGCTGAAGGAAGGGATGCTGTAAAGAAAAACGCTCCTGACAATATATCGGATAAGAGTAAAAAGAGCAATAAGGGCAAAAAAAACAAGGAAAAAGTTTCCATGTCGTTTTTTACAGCGCTTTCGCTTTCTTTCAATAACCTTCTTACAAAGAAGGGAAGGACATTTATTACATCGCTTGCCGGAAGCATTGGAATTATAGGAATTGCCTTGATCCTGGCACTTTCAAACGGCATTCAGCTGTATATTGACAGCGTTCAGCGTGATTCGCTTGCAAGCTATCCGCTCGAGATATCATCCGAAACGGTTGACTATTCTCAGATAGTAAATGCTATGGCGAATAAGGAAGAGGAAGAACGTGAACCCGGAAAGGTCTATTCCAATACATCGATGCTTAAAATGCTTACTGCATTTTCGTCTCAGATAAAAAAGAATAATCTGGCAGAATTCAAAAAGTATATCGATTCAGGTGTTTTTGATGAACATATATCTGCCGTTAAATATGAATACGAAGCAAAAATGAAGATCTATTCATATAATACGAGTTCTGTTATCGCATCCGCTCCTGCCGGAAATCAGGTCGTCTATCCGAGCAGTATAGTTTCGGATATGATGAACATTATGGGCGGTTCGGTGTCAGAGGATATGTCATCGATGGCTACCAGTCTCTATAATCTCGAGCCGTGGAGCGAGATCCTTGAGGGAAGAAACGGCGAGATCATAAATCCTCTCATTAAAGAGCAGTATGAGCTTGTCGGAAGTAACAGCCGTTTCCCCGAGAATAAAAACGAGATCATCATTGTGCTTACCAAAAATGACACGATTTCAGATGTATCGCTTTACTCAATGGGTATCAAGGATTCGGGCGACATGGAAAAGATACTTGAAGCTGTGATGAACAACAGAGCTGATGAAGTCGATTCCTCTTCTATGACCTTTGATTATGACCAGCTCCTCGGTCTGCGTTTCAGACTTGTTCTGCCCTGCGATGAATATTCCAAAAATGCAGACGGAACATGGAGTGAAATTACCGATAAAGACAGTCTTATCGAAAACGGACTTGAGCTTAAGGTAGTCGGACTTGTGAGACCCAAGGAAAATACCTCATCGACATCTATAAAGGGCGTTATAGGCTATACATCGGCACTCACCAAGTATGTTATACAGCAGTGCGAGGCATCCGAGATATTGAAGGATCAGATTGCCAACAAGGATATAGATGTTCTGACCGGAAAACCTTTTGTCGCAAAAACATACGGCAAGGAAAATGTCGGCGAGCTTATTAATTCGCTTCCCGAAGCAGTTATCGCTTTAATGATAGAAAACATCAATAATAACGAACAGCTTTCGCAATTTGGAATTAAGATAAGCACCCGTGAGGAGCTTATCGAAATCATGAAAAATTATATGAGCGATGCACAGATCGATGCTATGGCAGGTCAGATGCTCGGAAGTGCAAGCGAATCAACATATGCAAAGAATATTGCACTTTTCGGAAACAATGACCTTAATTCTCCTAAAGCTATCAATATTTATGCAAAATCCTTCGAGTCAAAAGAATTGATCTCAGATATCATAACCGAGTATAATAACAAGGCTGAGAAAGAGGGAAGAGAAGACGATGTTATAAGATATACCGATTTTGCCGCACTGCTCATGTCCTCATTCTCGGATATTGTCAGGTTCGTTTCATACGGACTTATGGCTTTTGTATCGGTTTCACTTGTTGTTTCATCGATAATGATAGGAATAATCACATATACATCGGTTCTCGAGAGAACCAAGGAAATTGGAATCCTCCGTTCGATCGGAGCTTCAAAGAGAAATATTCGTTCTGTATTCAACGCCGAAACTGCGATCATAGGGCTTGTGTCCGGAATTATCGGTATAATTCTCACGCTTCTCATAATCCTTCCGATCAACCTGATACTCTATGTACTGACGGGAATTTCGGGAATTGCTTCTCTTCCTGTAGTTGGTGCAGTTATACTTATAGCTCTGAGCATGTTCCTGACACTGATTGCCGGAATTATTCCTGCATCATTTGCAGCAAATAAGGATCCTGTAAAAGCACTCAGGAGTGAATAAGAAATGCGTAATTTCTTTTATAAAATCCTCGAATTCATGCGTGACCGATATGCGAGATTAGATGGACTCAATATATTTTTCATCGCCCTTCACCTCGTTTGCAACGTAATTTCTTCGTTTATGCGTATGGGAATCGGCAGAATTATTGTGTCAATAGTGGGGGCTGCTTTCCTTGTGATTGCAGTATTCAGATTTCTGTCCCGTAATATTATTTTAAGAAGACGTGAGAATATGAAATTTGTCAGATCATTCTTTATAATATATGATGGCTTCACAAATATCAAGGTGAGAAAGAAATATTTTAAAACTTCTGTTTTCAGACGTTGCCCCTATTGCAGGGCAACGCTGAAACTCCCGCATAAAAAGGGAAAGCACTCGGTCAAGTGTCCGAAATGCCATTCATCATTCAATGTCAGGATAATTTTTTAAAAAACTTTTTTGTGTTTAGCTATTGACAATCACTCAAAAAGATAGTAAAATCTCTGTAGCAATTGCGTTACAATAATTACATGGCGGAAAGAAAGGAAATCTATATCAATATGAAAAAAAAGGTTGCGATCGTAGGATACGGCGGACAGGGCGGATGGCATGCCGAACAGATCAGAAAGAGCGATGTCGTTGAGCTTGCAGGTGTATACGATATCAGAAGCGAGAGAAATGCCCTTGCCAATGAAAGAGGAATAAAGTCTTACGGCTCATATGAAGAAATGCTTTCCGATGGGAGTGTTGAAATTATTGTTGTTGCGACTCCGAATGATTCGCACAAAGAGCTGTCAATAGCCGCTATGAAGTCCGGAAAAAATGTTATCTGCGAAAAGCCGGTAATGATGAGCGTAAGCGAGCTTGATGATGTTATCAAGATTTCACGTGAGACAGGGAAGCTTTTTACAGCACACCAGAACAGACGCTTTGATGTCGATTTTCTTGCGATGAAACAGATCATAGGTGAGGGCAAGCTCGGCGATGTAATATCGATAGAATCGAGAGTTCACGGTTCAAGAGGAATTCCTTCCGACTGGAGAGGAATGAAGAAGTATGGCGGCGGAATGATCTATGACTGGGGAATTCACCTTATAGATCAGATGACACAGCTTCTTCCGGACGAGAAACTCAAAAAGGTATTCTGTATTGTTCAGCATACAACAAACTTTGAGGTTGACGACGGCTTCCGTCTTGAACTGATCTATGAATCAGGAAAGACTGCACATGTCGAAATTGAAACTCTCAATTATATAGCAATGCCGAGATTCTATCTCCAATGCAAAAACGGTTCAGCACTCATAAAGGACTGGAGAGAAAAAACGCAGGTCGTTTATTGCAAGTTCTGGAATGAAAAAGAGGTTATCCCGGTTTTGACGGCGGCAGGCATAACAAAAACTATGGCTCCACGTGATGAAATTACAACAGATACATACGAGATCGATATCCCGAAATCTGATGTGCACGATTTTTACCGCAATTTTGTGAGGGCAATTGACGGCTTAGAAGGTCAGATGGTTACACATGAGCAGTCACGCCTTGTGATGAGAATTGTCGAAGCGGCATTTGAATCGGCGGAAAAATGTCAGGTCATCGATTTTAACTGACTTTTGCAGATGTCTGCATGATCCGGTCAACGATATGATTGAATCTGTTTGGGCGGAATCTTCTTATTGAAGATCCGCCTTTTGTGTGACTTTTGAACAAAAGCCGTGGTTCCGGATCAACAGTCAACAGTTTATCGGAGAAGCAGATATATTATATGTCGCCAATTAACGGTTTTTGGCGGCATTTCTCTCTTGTAAAACATGGTATATATTAAAAAATATTGCCGGAAATATTATTATATTCACGGAATGCAGCATAATAACATAAAATGCAGAACAGGTTGTTTTTTGATTGCTTGTTAATATTAAGGGTCTATTTTTGCATTAATTTGTCAATATATTAGAAATTTAATGAATAAAATAACGCAATTCGTGAAAAATGTACTTTACAAAAGAAAATGAATATGATATAATATGAAGACTAAAATGATAATTGTATCTTCAAATAACTTTGAAAGTTGAATATGTAATGAATACAGAAAAGAATAATTTTAGGGAAAGACTTCCTCTGGTAGGAGAAGCGTTTAAGTTAAAAGGAACAATAGTATCATACGAAATAATAAATAACGGACACATAAATACCACAGTGAAGGTGAATTATGTTTTGAATGATAAACGTAATAAATCTTATCTGTTTCAAAAGATCAACACATTTGTTTTCCGTGAACCTGTGGGGGTAATGGAAAATATAGATAAAGTGACATCGTATATTCTTAAAAATAATAAAAACGGGTATGCTTTGCACTTTCATCACACTTATGACGGAAATAATTATTTCATTACCGATGACGGTGAATTTTGGAGGGTAATGAATTATATTGAATCGGTTACATTTGATAAATGTGAGGATGATTCGTTCATCCACAATGTGGGAAAGGCTTTCGGGCGTTTCCAACGACAGCTGTCTGACTTTGACGGCTCTGAGCTTCATGAAACGATTCCCGACTTCCATAACACACGTAAACGTCTTGATGATTTTTTTAATCATTATGAAAATCTGAACAGCGAAAGAAAGGCGATGATCCGTAACGAAGCGGAGTACTTGTATTCTGTTAAAGAGCTTGCATGTCAGCTGTGGGATAGATTTGAACGCGGTGAATTTCCTGTGCGTGTTTCACATAATGATACCAAGGCGAATAATGTGCTTTTTGATAAGAAGACCAAAGAACCGCTGGTGGTTGTAGACCTCGACACAGTAATGCCGGGAATGGCTTCATACGATTTCGGAGATGCTGTTCGTTTTATCGCAAGCACGGCAGTTGAAGATGAAAAGAATCTTTCAAAGGTAACGATCGATAAAAACAAATTTACATCACTTGCACAAGGATTTATATCCGAAATATACGGTATATTTACCGATGAAGAGATTGATTCGCTTGTGCTGGCTTCATTTTCGGTGACGATAGAGCTCGCATCGAGGTTCATTGACGATTATCTATGCAATGATGTGTATTTTTCGATAGATTATCCTGAGCACAATCTTGACAGGGGAAGATGTCAGCTCGCACTTGCGAAGAAGATCTACGAGAATTTTGATGAGCTTGAGAAAATAATCAAATCGGTTTGCAATCAAAAATTGAAAAATAGTGAAATAAATTATTGATACAAGATGAGATACAAAATGAAGGAAAACAAAACAAAACAAACTGTGACTGTCGATATCGATGAGTTTATGGAGCTTTGCAGAGCTGCAAGTGCAGATAAAGACAGAGATAGTACGCATACAAGAAAACAAGCTGAAGTTACATCTAAAAATACCGACAGTCAGCTTGATTTATTGGAAATGGCAAAGGTACTCCTTAAAAAATGGTGGTTAATTGCGATAGTAACAATAGTTGTTGCATCGCTGGCTTTTGTATATTTTTACAGTAGAGTTACAGTTACTTATTGTGCGACTGCTAAAATGTTTGTAAACAACAGTAATATCAGTCTCGGGTCGACATCACTCGGCGGTATAACGGTTTCGCAAATCGGTTCGGCGGGCACTCTTATAAATTCCTATGTGGAAATTATGAAAACGAGAAAAACCCTCAATGCGGTCAGCAGGGAGCTTTACGAGAATTACGGGTACCAGATGGACTATTATGAGCTATACAACATGGTGAAGGCCGGCTCGGTAGACGGAACCGTCATATTCTTTATACAAGTTCATCACTCTGATCCGAAAATCGCAATTGATGTTGCCAATGCGGTAGTCAATGTTCTTCCCGCACAGATTGAAGCGATAGTTAACGGTGCATCGGCTAAGGTCGTTGACTATGCAGAGGATGCAGTAGGTTTTTCTTCCGATGTAAAGAAAAAGACACTTATTGTAGCTGTCGGTGCATTCATACTCTCATCTCTTGCTGTAATTCTGAAAGATTATATCTTGAACGATATGCTCTCGTCGGCAGAATGGTTGACTCAGGTATATTCGGATCTGCCGATACTCGCAGAGATACCCGATGTAAATGCCCCCAGTGCTAAGGAAGGCAAATATTACAAGTATTACTACTATCGCTCAAATCATAAAAAAGAATAAAGCAAAGTAAGGAGCTGAAAATATGGCTAAAGAAAATATGGGCACAAGAGTCAGATCGCCGATCGCTTCAGAGCTTGATTTTGTTGTAACTGAGGCATATAATCTGATGCGTACGAATCTTATGCTTTCATTTCCCGATACAGTAGGAGGAAAAGCTATAGGCATAACCTCTCCTCTGCCACAGGATGGAAAATCATATACATCCATAAACCTTTCATATGCTCTTGCGAAAGACGGTCATAAAACGCTTCTTGTTTCGGCAGATATGCGTAAGCCGTCAATTGAAACGATTGTGGGTCAGAATGCTGATATCGGTCTATCTGATATACTTGCCGGCAATGCGTCTGTCGCTGACTGTATTACCGTTTCGCAACTGCACAACAGCCTTTATATTCTTTCGGCAGGAAGCATTCTTCCGACACCTTCGGAATTGCTCGGATCTAAAAATATGCTTGATCTTCTGACTCTTCTTAAAAGTAAATTTGACTATATTATATTCGATCTTCCACCCGTTCTGTCTGTTGCGGACCCGATCATTCTGGGTAGCAGAATTGACGGAATGATAGTCGTTGTCAGACATATGAAATCAAAAAAGCAGAATATTGCAAAGGTAGTTTCGCAGCTTAAATACGCCGGTATAAGAATTGTGGGATTGGTATACAACGCTTATCGCTCGGGAGGAAACGGCTATTACAAAAATAAAAATTACTATGGCGGATACGGATACTACTACAAAAGAAAATCCAATGAATAAAGACTTTAAAACTGAAGAATCAAAGGCCCGACAGATATCATTTTAACAGTTGCTTTATCCTATGACCAAAATGGAGAGTTATTTAATAATGAAGAATTTAAAAATGAAAAAAATAATCGTTTTATTTTTTGCGGCAGTTTACATTTTGAATCTGTCTTCAATTTGTTTTGCTGACAAGATTCCGAGTGTTTCAGCTCAGCTTGCACCGGATATTGTGACTTATGAAAAAGAGATAGATGATAAAAAAATCGATTGCGGTGCAACGATTGTTGAGGTTGACCTTACCTGCGTAGCTGACGTTCCGGTTTCGGATATTTTTCTTACACCTTATGCCTTGAGAGATTCGGTTCATTACGAGTTGCTTTCAGCTGAGGAGAATAACAGTATCCCGACAAGACTTGAGAAGGTTTATGCCGATCTCATCAAACACAAGGATGATTTCGGAAAAATGATTCCGGATTTTTATACAGTTGCGGATGAGATGTACAATTCAAACGCCAGATCAAAGAGTAACCTCGGTGAGAGAATTCAGGGCTTGAATGACATTGCGAGCAGAACGGGTAGTTCGATCGTAACATATATCGCAAAAGATGTTTTTGACCTGACTGCAACATCAAAATATATCGACTTGATGAATGTTGATGGAAATAAGCTCAGAATTACATTTGACATGAGACTCACCGATGAGGACGAGACTCCCTTATTTGCACTTTGCGACAGAACTACGGGTGAATATTCAATGGTTTCCGGCGAAGACATCATACGAAATGATGATAATACTATCACGGTTTACTTTGACGGTTTCGGGGAAGTAATTACTTTCAAAAGAAGCGTGCAATCTCCTCCGATCGTAACCGGAGATTCATCGATGATGTGGATCCTGATCATTGCAATGGCTCTTGTTTTATTCATGTTTTTGATTATTTTTACAAAGAAACGCAAGCATAAGGAATATGACGGCGTGTCGGATAATGCGGTGGTTGGACAGAAATAGGCGAACAGATCTGTTTTGATCTTAAACATTGTTAAGAGGTTTGTGAGATCTTAAATGAATAATGTAACGACATTCATACGATACTCATAAAATCAAACATTTTTCAGAAAATGGAGGCTCAATCGGTGAAGGGAAGTCATCATCACAGTCATCATTACCGTGATAAAAGAAACAAGAAATTAAGATTACCGAAATGGGCGGCTCCCATCTTGATGCTGGTACTTGTCTTACTGCTTCTTTTAGTCGCAAATAAGCTGATAAAACTTAAGAATCCGAGTAATTTTGAAGGCAGTGATTCAAGTATTGTTACTATAGGCGATGGGAAGTATATTGAAAAAACGCTTACAACGATCCTTATAATCGGTCAGGACTCATACGGTCCGATCATCCCCAACCATTCGTATAACAATCAGGAGCAGGCGGATTTTCTTGCACTGCTATCGATCGATAAAAGTACAAACAGTTATTCATTGCTTCATATAAACCGTGACACGATGACAGGCGTGATGGAATACGGTGTCACCGGGGATCCTATAGGAACAAGGACTTGCCAAATCGCACTCGCACATACCTACGGTGACGGTGCAAAAGCAAGTTGTGTAAATACATGCACTGCAGTTTCAAAGCTTCTTTACGGGGTGACTGTCGATTATTATATTTCGATGTCCACAGATGCGATAAAGATCGCTAATGACTATATCGGGGGAGTTTCGGTTAAATTTCCTAAGGATTACACCGACATTGATGAGTCATTCAAAAAGGATGAAACGGTCACACTTGACGGCGAACAGGCACTATCATTCGTTCAGAGTCGATTGAACGTTGAGGATGAGACAAATATAGCGAGAATGGAACGTCAAAGGATATATATTAATGCTTTCATTTCTCAGCTTATGGAAATGGATATTAATGACGGCTTTATTTCGTCGTTATATAATAAAGAAAAAGATTATATATGTACAAACTGTTATGATTTAGGCAGTATGAGATCCATTTTAAATTCTGTGAAAAACTATACTTTTGACGGTATAAGTTCCATTGAGGGAGAAGCAAGACCGGGAACGAAATTCATGGAATTTTATCCAGATGAGGACAAGCTCCGCGAGCTTGTCACTTCAATGTATTTTAAAAGATATTTAGGTTGATATGAATAATTAAAGGACAAAACAAAATATAAGGTGTTTTTCAGGTTATCAGATGGGAATTTTATTTACAGACATACATACACATATCCTACCCGGAATGGATGACGGAGCTGAAAATGTAGAGGTTTCTACTCAGATGTTGAGAGAAATGAAAAAGAGCGGAATCACATCGGTTATTATGACACCTCACTTTTATCCGCATAATGAAGATCCGGATGAATTTTCGGAAAGACGTGACAACAGCATAAGAGAGTTGCTTTCAGGTATTGACGATTTATCACTTTACCCCGACATGTATTTTGGTGCTGAAGTCAGTTTTTACAGAGGTATCAGCAGATCAAATAATGCAAGAAAGCTTGCCATTGCAGGCAGCGACTATATCCTCATTGAAATGCCTTTCAGAAGGTGGAGCGTTAATGAAATAAAAGAACTTGCAACAATGCGTGAAACAGTCGGCTTGATTCCTATAGTGGCACATGTTGAACGATATTCAAAATGGCAGGGAAAGAATACATTATATGAATTGATTGATTCGGGAGTATTTTTTCAGATGAATGCAGAGTATATTCTGAATGAAAAAACAAGAAAAAAAGCTTTTGCAATGATTTGCAGCGGAAAAATTCAGTTTATTGCATCAGACTGTCACAATATGAATGACAGAGCACCGATTCTGGATAAGGCGATAAGTTCTATAGAAAAGAATATATCTCCTGAGTTTTTGGAAGATTTTTCGAGATATACGAGATTGATACTCAGATACGCAACTAAGGTCAACTGAAGAGCAGATGCCAGCTAATTTATATACTGAAATGCCTGTGCGGGGGGATTTGTAATTAAATTGTAATTCGTCTGTATCGGTTGAGAATTAGATTTATTATACGGTTTTCAAAGTAAATGCTGTAATGCATTTACTTTGGAAATTCATATATGAATTTATTGCGGACAGAGAATGGAAGATACGAAAGGGAAGAGATGGCAAGGATCATGCCATAAAAGTCAATTCATATCTCTATGATATTTTTTCAAAAAAATAAAAAAAATTTCAAAAAGCTATTGCTTTTATTAAAAAGTTGTGATATAATACTCAAGTACTGATAAAGGGGTGTAGCTCAGTTGGTAGAGCAGCGGTCTCCAAAACCGCGTGTCCAGAGTTCGAGTCTTTGCTCCCCTGCCAAGAAAAAACCGATGCTTTTGCATCGGTTTTTTCAATGAAATTCGTTCCAGCGGAACGAGTGAAATAGCTTTGCTATGAAATATTTGCTTCGCAAATGTGAAATATGCCTTCGGCATATGAGGAAACGAATTTTATTTCACTTTCTGCGAAGCAGAAAATTTTATAATCCGAAGGATTATTTCATATTGCGTAGCAATCTATTGATCTGTTGCAATTTCATTTGCAATGATAGAGCTTACGCTCAAATGATGTTGTGCCTGCAATACACTTATAACACAGGCACTAATTAAAAATCCGAAAGCAGAACTTTCGGATTTTTTGTCTGTGGGCTACGGAAAAGATATATTTGCAGCTACGGACGAGGGATTTGAACCCTCGATCAGTAATCTAATGAAATATTGTTGCGCAAATATTGCCCGCTGTGATAAAATATAGTTGATTTTTAATATAAAGTGTGATATAATTAACTTAAGAGAGGCGGTGGAGTTATGGATAGCACAGCTATGTATGATTACATACTTTCAAGAATAAATGATGATCTATCTTCCTACGGATACAAGAGAAGCGGAAAAGGAAAAATGTTTTACCGTTATTCAGCCGATGGGAAGGTGGCTTGCGGTATTGAAATGCAAAAATCTATCTTAAACTCTCCCGAAAGCTATTCCTTCACTTTCAATATCGGCTGCATAGCTCTTTATGAGTTGCCGTATTATTATAAAGAAAAATTGACGCTTGAACCGTTGAAACTTGCTCTCGGAGAGCCATTCTTCGGTGGAGAACGCTTGGGACAGCTGTGCAGAGGCAGTGATTATTGGTGGGAAATTACCGGTGAAATGTTGAATTATAATTCTTTTTCAATAGAAAAATATTATGATATCTTTCTCCACAACGATATTATAAAATGTGCGGTTCATCTTGATGAATTAGCTCATAAAAAAGAACAGGTATATCAAAGATAATTCGCATACATAGACTTCGTTTGCAAGTATGATGCAAAAGCCCGATGGACATCAGGTTTTGTATTCACCCTTCGAGCGAGTATTCATTTATGTAAGAAAATTTATTGATTGATTAATTTGTTGTTTTTGCTCATAGTATTTAAAGCACACCGGTATCATCAAATTCTGAGAGCATCTATAAATACAGCAGGGAAGAGGTGATACAAGTTGTTTGGCAAGATAAAAAAAATATTTAAGACAGACAATGACAGTATTGAAACAAAAATCAAGGAATTGTTTTGTTTTTTGATTGATGACTATGGTTTTTCATTCACAAAAAACGATTTGGGAAACTTACTTGATAAGAATGGAAGGTTGGTTTTCTACGGTCCTCTGTATGCTTATCAGATATACAATGATCGCATTTGCATAAACATTTTATATCTGGTTCAGCGGCAGGATTACAATATATTTATTACCGATAAATACAGCAAAGATCAGCAATACATACATGACGGGGTTGAAGTGCCTTCGGACTTAGCATACGATCTTGTTGGATTTGCGAGCAAAATCAAATCCGAAATTTTGAGCCAAAAAACAATTTGCGGCAAAGATTTCTGACATGCTTTACATAAGTGTTTTAAGAGATCTCACGGATTTGAATTGACAAATAATACGATAATCAAAAACCGCACTCTTTGGAATGCGGTTTTGTTTATGGAATATTTAATTAAAACTTATATGACAGTCTGAGTCCAATCAGTTTTTCTTTTCAGATTTTTTCGAGAGGACGAGATTGACTATGATGCCGAGGATAAGTGCACATGCAACCGATGTAATCTTGACTCCGCTTACTTTGAGTGCCATACCGCCGATACCTGTGATGAGAATGACCGATGCTGTAAAGAGGTTGCGGTTTTCACCGAGGTCAACTCCCTGAAGCATTTTCAGACCCGATACTGCTATGAATCCGTAGAGTGCGATACATACACCGCCCATTACGCAGGAGGGAATTGTTGCAAGGAAGGTTGTGAAGGGAGCAACGAATGCTGAGATTACAGCGAGTATTGCTGTTGCAAATATCGTTACGACAGATGCATTTCCCGAGATCGCAACGCAACCGACCGATTCACCATATGTTGTGTTGGGGCATCCTCCGAAGATCGAGCCGACAGCCGAGCCTACACCGTCGCCGAGAAGTGTTCTGTGAAGTCCGGGGTTTTCAAGAAGGTCGCTGTCAATGATCGAAGAGAGATTCTTGTGGTCTGCGATATGCTCTGCAAATACAACGAATGCAACCGGAATATATGCAAACGCAATTTCTATGACATATTCGGCAGAAAGCTCTTTAATGCCCTTGATTGCTTCAATGAATGTGAATTCGGGAATCCATTTCATGCTTTCAAAAAGTGAGAAGTTGATTATCTTAAATGTGTCGTTCTTTGTGAGAATTCCGATTACAGTGAAGATCGCCGCTAATGCATATCCTGCTGCGATGCCTATGATAAAGGGAATCATTTTTGTCATTTTCTTGCCGTATACCGAGCAGAGAACTACTGTTCCGAGTGTTACGAGCGCACAGAGCAGGCATATCCAGCTCTTGGCTCCCATTATATATGAGCCGGATTCGAGTGCGGTAAATCCTGCTGATGAACCTATTGCATCACCTACTGCATTTCCTGCGAGTGAGAGTCCGATTATTGCGACTGTGGGACCGATAATGACTGCGGGCATGATCTTATTTATCCATTTTGTTCCCGCAATCTTAACGATAAGTGCTATGACGACATATATGAGACCTGCAAAGACAGCTCCTATGATAAGTCCGAGATAACCAAGCTGCATTGAAACGCCGCCTGCAAATGCTACAAACATCGAATCGATGAATGCGAATGAAGAACCGAGGAAAACAGGGCTCTTGAATTTGGTAAATAAAAGGTAGACTATTGTTCCGACGCCTGCGCCGAAGAGTGCTGCCGACTGTGACATACCGTTGCCGACGATGGCAGGTACTGCAATTGTTGCGGCGAGAATTGCGAGAAGCTGTTGGATGGCGAATATTATCACCTGTCCGAACTTTGGCTTATCGGAAACTTTGTAAGTGAGGTTCATGGTTGGTTCTCCATTCTTAAAATAAAATTTTTTATCTCAAATGCTTAGGCATTTATGCGTATGCATTTATGCATATAAGCACTTAAAATCCTGCACGGTATTCAGAATTATCAAAGATCATACAGCATTACTCCGGACATACCGTCAAATTCAGGCACACACACTGCAACCATTTCGCTCCTCGATGTCGGAATGTTCTTTCCGACATAATCGGCACGGATGGGAAGCTCTCTGTGACCGCGGTCAATAAGCACGGCAAGTCGTATTGCTTTGGGGCGTCCGAGTGCGATCACGGCCTCCATTGCCGCTCTTGCCGTTCTGCCGGTGTATATCACATCATCGACCAGAACTATGGTCTTGCCCTCAACCGAAAGTGAAATGTCGGTGTTTTTCAGTGAAGGATCTCTCGATAAAAGAGATATATCATCTCTATAGAAGGAAATATCGATCTCTCCGGTCGGAATTGTCTTTCCGGTAATTTTCCCGAGTTTTTCGGCAATCATTCCGGCAAGCGATACTCCACGACGCCTGATTCCGACAATAATGAGATCATCTGTATTGTCATGCTCATTTATTTCATGTGACAGTCTTGTCAGCGTTCTGTCAAAAGCTGCGGCATCCATTATCAAAGCTTTGTATTCCGACATTTTTACACCTCCATTCTCTGATAACTCCTGATAATTCAAACAAAAAAGCCTTGCCGGCATGGCAAGACAGGGCAATCAACAATAAGAAGGCATGGATCCTCATTAAGCATTGTATATCATCCGTCTTGCCGGTCTCTCTGTACCGGATTTAAAGACCTCATTGATTTTCACTATCATAACATTTTATCGGATAAAATGCAATATTCAAAATGCAACATTTTCAAACCTTTTGTTTTGATTTTTTTATCGGGTTATGACGAATTTAATAAAATAGCGATTTTTGTCTTGACAAACGGTCGTTTATGCTTTATAATTCCGGTATCGGTTGGGTGTCAGGTTGTGTTCTATGCCCCTGCGAGATGAAATTTAACAATTATAATATAATAACTTATATATCCTCTGAAATATGGTCAGAAAGTTTCTACCGGATAACCGTAATTATCCGACTATAAGTTGAATCCGTCACATAACTTCCAGAAAACTTTGGTTGACAGGCTGTTTTATGTGCCGTGTTGTTCTTATTTTCGTTTTACGGCGTGCCAAACAGAGCGGCACGCTTATTTGTTTTTTATTCCGTAAAGCAAGATGTAAAATAAGAATGAGATTGTTGAAATCTCTTAAATCGGTTTAAAAGGGAGAATCCCTTAATTTATAAACAATTGAACGGAGGCAAAAAAATGTTCAAAAAAATTATCGCTCTCACACTCGCATTAGTCATGGCAGTTGCAGTGCTCGCTTCGTGCACAACAACACCCACTACCACAACACCTCAGACAGGTTCGGAGAAGCACGGCGAAAGTGCACCCCTCCTTGCCGCTCCGTCACTTACAAAGGACTTTGAAGTAAAAGAGGATTTCAAAATGGGACTTATCTGCCTCCACGACGAAAACTCCACATACGACAATAACTTTATCAAGGCATTCAATAGTGTTAAGACAGCTCTTAATCTTAGTGATGAACAGGCACTCATCAAGGTCAACATTCCCGAGACATCAGCTTGCTACGATGCAGCACGTGACCTTGCAGAAAAGGGATGCAAGCTTATCTTTGCGGACAGCTTCGGTCATGAATCATATGTTGTTCAGGCAGCAAAAGAATATCCTGATGTTCAGTTTGTTCATATGACAGGTACAACCTCCAAATATGCAAACAAGGATGTTGCAAACTTCCACAACGCATTCGCTTCTATATATGAAGGAAGATACCTTGCAGGTATTGCAGCAGGTCTCAAGCTCAACGAAATGATCGAATCAGGCAAGATCAAAGCTGAGGAAGCTGTAATCGGATATGTCGGAGCATTCACATATGCAGAAGTTGTTTCTGGTATGACATCATTCTACCTCGGTGCACGTTCGGTTTGCCCCACTGCTACGATGAAGGTCCGCTACACAGGTTCTTGGTACGACCAGGCAAAAGAAATGGAAGCTGCTAACTCACTTATCACAATCGACAAATGCGTTCTCATCAGCCAGCATGCTGACTCTCTCGGTGCTCCTACAGCATGTGAAGTAAACGGCGTTCCGAACGTTTCTTACAATGGAAGCACATACTCGGCAGGAAAAGAAACATTTATTATATCGTCTGCTATCAACTGGGCTCCTTTCTTCCTCGAAGCAGCTAAGAGCGTAAATAACGGTACAGAGTTCGCTAAGGACTACACAGGCACTATCGCAACAGGTGCTATCGTTCTTTCGGGAATCAACTACGATGTTGCGGCTGACGGAACCGAAGCGGCAATCGCTAAGGCAATCGCAGACTTCAAAGCAGGAACACTTCATGTATTTGACACCTCGAAGTTCACTGTAGACGGCAAGACTCTTACAGAGTACGAAGCTGACGTTGACGGAGACTTCCAGGGCGAAACAAATGTAATTCATGACGGTTACTTTGATGAATCGGGAAGTGACTTCCGTTCTGCTCCTTACTTCGACATCATAATTGACGGAGTAACAAACCTGAATACCAACTACGGTGACTGATCAATAATTTTTTAAGGGGCTGTCGTATACCGGACTCATCCGATGCGGCAACCCCGTATTCCTTTTATCTTATAGGAGTAAATATTTACAGGAGTAAATGTTTGAAAGATAGATCTTTCAAACGGCGTTTTGTGGCTTTCGCACCGATGCGGAGCCCCAATTCCACATGGAAAGGAAGCTTTCGCAATGCGAAAGCCATGGTCATAAATATGTCCGAAAAGAACACAGCTCTGCATTTTGAAAATATAACTAAGGCATTTGGAGATGTCAAAGCAAATGACGGAATCACATTTGATCTTATGGAGGGCGAGATCCTTGCGCTTCTCGGTGAAAACGGAAGCGGAAAAACATCGCTCATGAATATGTGCCTTGGTATATATACACCCGATGAAGGTGAGATCTATGTCCGCGGAAGCAGAGCGATCATCAACTCTCCGAAGGACGCCTTTTCTTACGGAATCGGAATGATCCATCAGCATTTCAAGCTTGTAGACATTTTCACTGCGACCGAAAATATTGTCCTCGGAATTGATGACGAAAAATTTAACATCAAAAAATCGGCAAAAAGAGTAGCGGAGATCTCTGCACGCTACGGCTTTGATATCGACCCGAACAAAAAGATATATGACATGAGTGTTTCGGAAAAGCAGTCGGTTGAAATAATTAAGGTACTTTACCGTGGAGCGGATATTCTGATCCTTGACGAGCCGACAGCTGTTTTGACACCGCAGGAAACACAAAAGCTTTTCGCTGTTCTGCGCAGAATGAGGGATGACGGCAAGAGTATTATTATTATCACACATAAGCTCAATGAGGTCATGTCGCTTTCCGACCGTGTTGCGATCCTTCGCAAAGGAAAGTATATAGCAACCGTTAAAACTTCGGATGTAAACGAGCACATGCTGACCGAAATGATGGTGGGTCAGAATGTAACACTTGAGATCGGAAGAACAGAGCCGAAAAACTGTACGGATAGACTTTGTGTCAAAAATCTCGGAATGACAAATCACGATGGGGTAAGAGTCCTTGACGATATTTCATTCACCGCACGCTCGGGTGAAATACTTGGAATTGCAGGAATTGCAGGGAGCGGACAGCGTGAACTTTTAGAAGCGATAGCAGGTCTTCTTCCTTATTCGGATGGTGATATCATTTATATTGATCCCGAAAACGACGAACAGGTCGATCTTAAAAAGAAAACTCCTATTCAGATACGTGATCTCGGAGTCAGGCTTTCGTTTGTACCCGAAGATCGTCTCGGAATGGGACTTGTCGGAAATATGGATCTCATCGATAATATGATGCTCAGAAGCTACAGAAACGGCAAATCTCCATTTCTTGACAGAGTTCCTCCGCATAAGCTCGCCGACAGAATTGTTGAAAGTCTGCAGGTGAAAACGCCGAGCGTAAAAACTCCCGTGCGTACACTCTCGGGAGGAAATGTTCAAAAGGTGCTTGTCGGACGTGAAATTGCAGCAGCGCCTACACTGCTTATGGCGGCTTACCCAGTCAGAGGACTTGATGTAAACTCGTCATATATGATATACAATCTTCTGACTCAGCAGAAGGACAGCGGTGTTGCAGTTATTTTTGTAGGCGAAGACCTTGATGTACTGATAGGGCTTTGCGACAGGATCATGGTCATTTCGTCCGGAAGGATCAGCGGAATTGTAGACGCAAGAACCGCAAAAAAAGAAGAAATAGGTCTGCTTATGACAAAATCAAAGGAAGGCGGTGATGAAAATGGCTGATAATTCCGAAATCAAAAGCAAAGTAAAAAAAGGCAGTCATGAACCCTTTATTACTATAACTAAAAGAAAAAATGTAAGCTTGAAACGAAGCATTGCCGTTCGTGCATGCGCAATTCTTTCCGCACTTGTATTCTGCGGACTTCTGACAATGCTTATAACAAAGCAGGATCCTATAAAGATCTATGCATCCATGGTTGAAGGAAACTTCGGAACATCGAGGATCACTATGGTCACCCTTCGTGAGATCGCAATACTTCTCAGTATAGCCATTGCACTTGCACCCTCATTCAAAATGAAATTCTGGAACACGGGTGCTGAAGGTCAGGTGCTTGTAGGTGCTTTGTCAACCGCACTTGTGATGTTTTATCTCGGCGGAAAAGTTCCGGAATGGTTGCTCATGATCATCATGACGCTTGCCGCAATTTTAGCAGGTGCGATCTGGGGCTTCATTCCTGCGTTTTTCAAATCTAGATGGGGAACTAATGAAACACTTTTCACCCTTATGCTTAACTATGTTGCAATTCAGTTTGTCGAATTTTTCCTTAAGGTCGCCGATAAGAGCGGATCGAATACAGTCGGTCCTTCCTTGCTCAGTCACGGATGGTTTCCAGATATTTTCGGTGAAAGAAACCTTCTCGCAATAATCATTGCAATTGCTTTGTCTGTGTTTATGTATTTTTATCTTTATAAAAGCAAGCACGGATATGAGATCACAGTAGTCGGAGAAAGCAGTAACACGGCAAAATATATAGGGATCGATGTAAAAAAGGTCATAACCCGCACTGTAATTCTCTCGGGTGCACTCTGCGGACTTGTCGGACTTATGCTGACCGGAATGATACATCATTCTATAGATGCAAATCTTGCAGGCGGAAACGGCTTTACTGCAATCATGGTTGCATGGCTTGCAAAGTTTAACCCGATCTTTATGTTTTTATCAAGTTTTCTACTTGTATTTCTTTCAAGAGGTGCATCCGAAGTTTCACTCAGACAGGGACTTAACGAATCCTATTCGGAGATACTCACCGGAATTATTCTCTTCTTTATAATCGGGTGTGAATTTTTCCTCAATTATCAGATGCATTTCCGTACACATCACAAAAAACATACTTCAGACAGTAATAAAGAATGCAATCTGAGTGAAAAAGCCGAAGTATCAGAAAAAGCCGGAAAGGAGGCCCAATAATGTTTCCAATAGCTCAATTTATAAACCGTGCTGTTCTTCAGGGAACTCCTCTTTTGTTCGGATCAACCGGTGAGATCCTTACCGAAAAGGCAGGTAACCTCAATCTTGGAATTCCCGGAATTATGTATATCGGTGCGATTTCCGGTGTTGTCGGCTCGTTTTTCTACAAATCTGGCGTTGATAAGGTTGAACCTTTCACGGCGGTACTTATCGCATTTTTCTCCTGTATTTTAGGCTCGGCGTTTGCATCGGCAATATATGCCTTCCTGACAGTTACTCTCAAAGCCAATCAGAATGTCACGGGACTTGCCCTGACGACATTCGGAGTCGGAGTTGGTAACTTCTTCGGCGGCTCACTGATTAAAATATCGGGAAGCGAGATTCCTTTTCTTGCACTTACCGAGGCGGCAAAGGCATTCAAAACAAGACTGCCGTTTGCTTCAGATCTCGGATGGTTCGGAGATGTTTTCCTCAATTACGGATTCATGGTCTATCTGGCATTGATAATCGCAGTTGTGGTTTCTCTCATTATTTCAAAGACAAAGGTCGGACTCAAGCTCCGTGCTGTCGGTGAAAACCCGGCAACTGCATATGCTGCAGGAATAAATGTTGATAAATATAAGTATTTTTCAATCATTACAGGCGGTTCGATTGCAGGACTCGGCGGACTGTATTATATTATGGACTATTCAAGCGGTATCTGGTCAAATAACGGCTTTGGCGACAGAGGATGGCTTGCTATAGCGCTTGTCATATTTGCGGTCTGGAATTCATCCACGGCCATTATAGGCTCATATCTCTTCGGCGGACTCTACATTCTTTCAAATTATGTCAAGGTCAGTATGCAGTTTATGCCCCTTCTCGAGATGCTTCCTTATGTTGTTACTATCATAGTACTTATCAGCGTAAGCCTGCGCCGTAAACGTGAAACACAGCCTCCCGCATGGCTCGGAGTTAATTATTTCAAGGAAGAAAGATAACTAAATTGAATAATATATCAAAAAGGATTCCTCTTTTACGATGGAATCCTTTTTAAGGTTTAATAATATATAAAAAGTTCTTTATTGTCAATCAGCATCGGGAGATTTGAATTTTATAACAACTTTGCCGATTCCGCCGTCAATATCTATGCTGTTTACTCCGTTTCCGTATCCATTAAGGTTTGAAACATTCATTCCGTCAAGTGTTATTGTTCCGATGCCGTTGTCAATATCAAATGTATAATCTTCTTTATTGCCGATTATGGTAATATCAGATTCACCGATACCGAGTTCGAGTCTGCATTTTCCTGTCAGCGATGATGTCAGATCGAGCTCTCCGACGCCCATATCAAGGTCAAGATCACGAAGACTGCCGTTCAATATTCTGATTGAACCTGCACCGCCGTCAATGTCAATTTGCGACAGTGCGACAAGATTATTTATTGTCACTTCACCTGCACCGAAATCAAAATCGATTTTTTCGGCTGACAGGCTGTCAATATTTATCGAGCCTGCACCTGTCTTTATGCTTACCTTTTTGAATGTTGTATCTTTTGGTATGTACAGCTCAAGAACTGCATCTTTATATCCGCCTGAGTGTTTTTTATTGTCTTTAATAGACAGACAGCCGTTGCTTTCTTTTAACTCAAGGTATTTCAGATTGCTCTCGGCAGAAAACTTTTGGTCTTCCTTTATTGTGAAAGCTGCGGCGTTAATCTCGATTTCGAGAATGTCCGGTTGTGATGAGATCTGATATTCTCTGATCTCTTCGCTGACAGCATCCGAATCTCCGGTGAAAAAATAATCAACAAAGCTGAACGCACTCAGAATTCCGCCTATAATACTTACAGAAAGTAAAATAGCAAAGGCAATGGCAACAATTTTTATAACTTTCTGAGTTTCAGTCATTTTATTTCAGTTCCTCCAAACATACATGTTCCGTTTATGTAGAGAGTCGGAGCGTCTTTGCGAGATGATGTTTTATTTGTAATTCCGCCGAAAAAGCAATTCGAGGAGACCTTGACATTTATATTGTCGGGAACTAATATATCAATTCCGCCGAAGACTGCGGTCAATTGAATAGCACAGTCTTTTTCAATGATCGCATTTCTAAGATCACATTTTATACCGCCAAAGACTGCAGTCAGTTCCGCACCTTCAAATACCTGAGAGTCATAATTCAGATAACTGCTTGAGAATGTGGCACAGTTTTCTTTCATTTCGCCGCCGTTTTGCTTGATTTCGGCTATTATCATATTGGTTTTATTGTTGAAAAATCCGCTGAATATCATTCTGAGTCCGATGATCAATAAAACTACCGGAATCGCAAGCTTCCAAAGCATAGAAAAGCTTATAATATCACGGCTTAAAAGTAAGAGACCTACGCCGATGGCAAGACCTATAAGATTTCCGGTTTTATCACGTTCGGTGGCCAGCCCGACTCCGCAGGGAATTATTATAAACAATGTCCACCAGCCCTTAAATGATAGATCGATTATGTCCAGTGAGTTTAGTGCAAACAGCACAGCAATAGCAATAAGTACAACGCCCCAGACTATTCTGTTGAGTGTTTTCATGATCTGTCCTTCTTTCATGTAAGTATCTTGAAAAACAAGATTGATTTCTAACGGCAGTATATCATAATTGCAAAGAAAATACAATAGATTTATAAATTATTTCTGAGGATGTAAAAAGTGCTGTCAAATCAAGACAGCACGAAAAAGAGGCAGTATTATCATAGTAGGGGAAGATCTTGAACTTATCGCTTATACTTAAAGAAAAACAGGGCTGTACCGATGTTACAGCCCCATATACACGGTTAAAGATTTAATTATTATTCTGTGTTGTATGATATTTCGCCTGCTCTTCAAAATATTCTTTATATTCGCTGACTTCGATTGCAGGAACGAAGGTTTCGGCATATATCAGATTTACGTTTTCGGCTCTTCGTTTTTGTATATCGATCTGAGTATCAGAGCGGTTATACATCCTGAGGCGACGATGACCAGCAGATCGACTGGGGAGAGAACGATTCTCGGTATTCCGTCGAAAATGAATCCGCTTCCGAATTTGTACAACTGTCCGTGCAACAGGATCATTTCACCGATATACATAAGTAATGTCATCAATGATGAAAATATTGACGGAATCAACACAGAAACAAATTTTACTTTTCCCAAAAGGAGTGAACCCACAAAGATACCTGCCGTCATGCCCAAAAGGATAAAGAATGCGGTCATTAAAGTTGCAGATAAAGGAGATACAAGAATGTTTCCGTCTCTCCAGAAAGAGGTGAAGCAGGCGAGGATGCAAAGCCCGAGAAATGCAAGCGAGCAAACCGACTGCAAGATCAAAGACTTAAGGCGTTTCTTTTCGCCGGTCTTTACCATTTGACCGAATCCGTATAAGCAGTTGAGTATAGAGAGTATCAGAACGATAGATATTATATAGAAATGCAGTTTGAAAGCGGGATTGTAGTCACCCATCAAAATTTCCACTGGCGTTTTAATTTTATATGTTGTAATTGTTTCGCCGCCCAATCCTCCGGGCAGTTGGTAACACATGTACATTTGCCAATCCCCGAGATTTGCAACCCTGTCAAGTGTCGCAATCACTACTTTCTGCTCAAACAGTATTTCAATTATAAAGAATATTCCGATTGCAATAAGTGATCCGCCTATCAGGGAATATTTTTTTAACAGTTTCATGCATAACGGCATTAACAGTAGACCTATCAGAATGGCAATGCAGATCGGTGTATACGGAATTATATATTTCGGATAGTTTTCCTTCAAGACAATTCCGTCAGCTATCATATCGGTTATAACTCTCACGCCCATCGAAAAAGGGTAAATGGAAGCAAGGAAAACACCGATACAGGAAAGCAGATAGTATCTGTTAAAATTTTTATTTTTCATATTTTTTTCCTTTCAACTTGCATTAGTCAGCAACAGATAGAAAATTGAGAAGATCAATCCGCAAAATATGATCAGTGAAGCCAGCGTCATTTCTTTGAAAGACAGTATGTTTTCAATCCTTGTCTTTATCTTAGCCCCGCCGAAAGCAGATGTAAAAAGTGTTCCGCTTTCTCTGTATTCCAATAAAGACAATGCATACTCTTTGGCACTGACAGCACCCAACTTTACAAGCACACACTCATCACAGGACAGTTCAAGATCTGCAAGGAAAAGCTTTAAAAAAATCCAGGCAAGAGGGTTGAACCAATGAACTGCAGTAATCGCAAATGCAAGCATTCTCAACAGATTATCTTTGCGACTTATGTGTATATTTTCATGCAGTAAAATATATTCGATATCCTTGTCCATGAAGGATAACGGCAGGATGATCTTCGGTTTTATGATTCCGTAGACGGCAGGAGATGCTATCTTATCGGAGATATAGAGATTATCACGCAGATATCTGGCGTCTTTCATTTCGATGATCGTTGCGAAATAAATGAAGGTCAGCATAAGAAAGATCGCAGAAAATATAATTATCCATACAATCGAAGCAATGTCAAAAAGCCTGTCTAAAATGTTGAATTTATATGTTATCGGGAAATAGCCTTTCGCCCACCCGACACTGTTCATAAGCGATAATGATATTTTTTCGGTTGGCTGATATATGACTATGGTCTTACTTACGGTAGAAATACGGGAAAACAGCGACATAAAGCTGTATGGGCTATTTAAGGCTATGGGTATTGCCATTCTGAAAAAGGGAATCAGCCAGAGAAATATCGTAACCCTTCTCGGAATGTTTTTTATAAGTCTTATAAGCATAACAAACACGCCGGTTATTGAGGCTGCTATGCTCATATTAAATATCCAATAAAAAACCTCTTGCAACATGAGAGTTACTTTTTGTCGATCATATCACGCAGCAGTGCAATCTCATCCTGCGTCAGCGGCTCATCGGTAAGCAGAGCGGAGAACAAAGCCTGACGTGATCCGCCGAACAACTTCTTTATAAGTGACATTGCTTCACTGCTCTGTATCTCGCTTTGAGAGACAATAGAAGTGCAAATAAAACCGGGATCTTCACGCTTTACAAAACCTTTTTCAATCAGCTTCTTTATTACAGTGTAGGTAGTATTCTTGTTCCACCCTATCCTTTCAGCGGCAATCAGGCTGATCTCTTTAGCCGAAATTGAACAGTTAGCCCAAATGATCTCCATGACTTTTAATTCGCTGTCAAATAGTTTATCTTTCATAATGACCTCCATTCCGCCACCTTGCGGCGGCACATACATAAAGTAATGAAATTCTCCTGTGTTTCAGAAGGAAAGTTTTCTTTGAAAACAAAAATGGGGCAGATTCCATTTTTAAGTAGAATTTGTGCGTGAAACAGATGTGCGTTGGCATCGGATGAACTTATCTTTTACGCTGACTGCCAATAGACTATTTCTATAGTCTATACTATCACAATAGTGTGTTTTTGTCAATAGTTTTTTAAAAAAAGCTATCAGATTTTGAGGTCTGACAGCTTTTTGATTTAAATATGTCTTTATTATTCCGAAATTAACCCTAATGAAATTTTCCAATTGATGATATTGATGATGCGGATAACCGATTCTCGTATCCAATCTTCGGCTTTGTAAAAGGGAATTATACTTTCTTTACTGTACCATTACCCTTGAAATCATATCGCTTTATCGCTTGTACGTACTTGTCGTATACACTTTTCAAGATCAAACAGAGCTTTTATTAAGCAGATACCCGCTATGAGGTAGACGATAAGCATAGCGAATGAAATGTATGTCCAGACCTCAGATATCCATGTCCGGAGATAATAAATGATTTCGCTTACCGTCAGCATAACGGTTTGCAAGGTTCTGTACCGCAGAAGTTTTGCATCCAGCTTGTATCCCTCCGGCTGATACTTTGCTGCGATCGATGCCAAATTGGTGAGCAGTTGATAGTGAAAGTATAGGTTCACCAGGCAGACGGTAATATCGATAAATTGCCATGCGCCGCCAAGGTTGATCTCAAGTATGTTGAAGACCCATTCAGCACCATTCCACAAAGCAAGAATAACACCAAGAGTACGGAGCAGAGAAAGCTCTCTTTCTTCATCCTTCAGGCAGTTAATTGCCGATAAAATCAACATGTATCCTACGAAAGATGGCAACAGACTGACGTTATTGATGTTTATGTTGAAGTAGATGAAGGAATAACCGATCCCGATCTTTGATATGCCATCGCAAATTTTTCTATAGTCGCTCATTCTTCTATTCCTTTCTGCAGATCCAGGGTAAGCTCTGCTGCAAGTTCATTATTGATATAGAGGTCGGCGGCATAGTATTCCGGAAGGTTGAAATACTGTTTTGGTTCACTTGTCTGACTTCCGCCGAGATCGAGCGTGACTGTGGGACCCCATCCCGACTCGGTCATATGATTGTACCACCAGCTACTGTTCAGACCGCTCCTTCCCGATTCATATGCGCTCGTTGTCGGATCTGTCATATCATCGGGACGATTTTCTCCCGGATATACCGGAGCGGCAGAGATCCCCAATCTTTTGATCATATCTCTGTCTGCCGCACTTCCGAGATGAGTTATAATTGCATCCTGTGTTTCGGCAGCTTGTGAAAATTCGGCATCAGGCTTTGGCGTTTTATCGAAATAAGAAGTGACGTTTCCGAATATATAGCTGCTGTTATCTTGTTTAACCGTATTTTCGACCGTGTATATCGTTTGGATCTTAACATCGACACGAAAGTCTGCAGCCGTTCCGGAATATGTGATACCGGGAAGCTCAGGACAGCCCCAATCAAGTCTCTGTACGGTCGTTTCGACATTTCTGAAATCCTCCAAGGCTGTCACGACCCAACGCCCGCTTTCTTTTTGGGCCCGAAGATTTTGAATTGCAAGATAGGTTTTACCTTCTTCTTCAACCTGACCGTTCGACGGATAATTCACCTTTATTACCAACAGCCCTTCGTAGGTATTTTTACCGCATGGTTCAAGGTTGTATATATAATATCCGCTTTGTTTGTCCGGCCACTCATTCAGCCCGCAATCCCAAGTTGGATATATGCCGATCTTTTCTTTTTCTGATATTTCATTTATAATTTCTCCCTGCATAGCTTCCGGGGCGCACATGATCCTGTAGAGTCCGTTCTGATCCAGCACTGCTTTTGCATAAGTATCAAATGCACCTGCCGGTGTTGTGCATGGAGTGCTTCTTGCCGATGCAAAAGACAGCCACATCGAGCTACTGTTTGATTCATATACTGTTGATGCCTGAACTCCTACGATCAACGATAATGTAAGCAGTATAATAACACAGATAGACACCGATCTCATTCCGACCGGGTATTTCTTGAATCGTGCAATCGCTTCAATACGCTTGCAGATTTTTTTACCGCCGTTATTGATACAAGTACTGCCCGGAGTTTTGGCAAATCGGTCATTTGCCATGCGCAGGAGAATCATTCCGTAATCTCTGCGTTCCTCACCCTCAAGCTGTTCAAGCACATGCTGATCGCAACGTGCTTCCATATCATTGATCGCCTGATCTGCACAGTAAATAATAAGGGGATTGCACCAATGGAGGCATCTCAGAAAGCATATTACGATGCTCCACAGGGTGTCTTTGTACTTCATATGCAGAATTTCGTGCAGGATCACTTTATCGTCGATATCGCTGTCTGCAGGTATCACTAATACAGGTCTGATAACACCGCATACAAATGCGCTCGGCAATCCGTGAACTGCGATCACACGTCCGATCTTAACCTTCTGCGTGTCGGCGATATTATGAATTCGTGCGATCAGTTCGTCACTCGGGCGAAAACTCTTTCGCAATATCAAGCGAAGACGAATATAGGATACCAGATATTTAATAATGTGAACAATAACGCCGAGAATATATCCGGCAAAGATCCACTGTACAATTGTTTTCGGTATGGAGGTCAATATCGGAATGGGGAAAAGAACCTGTGTGACAGAATAATCTCCGACACATGATTTAATTACCTCAACAACCAACTGCCAGTGAAATAATGTATATCTGCCGTTATATCCCGCAGGTATCAATATCATGATTCCGAGAACAGACCAAACGGCAAAATGCCACTTCGGAGAAAGCTTATCTTTGAATAATGCCTTTAGTACCAGCAAAAGCAGAGCAACACCCGAGGCGGTAAGTGTCTGGAGGAGAAATGCCCATAGATCAAACATATTTATAACCATAGCTTTCGCAGTGCGAAAGCTTCCTTTCTTGTGGAATTGGGGCCGGTTTTGCAGAGCAAAATCGCCGCCGAGTTAGTGGCGAAAGTCACAAAACACCTCTGAAAAATTTATTTTTCAGATCTAAACCTCCATGTCATCGAGAAGCTTGCGAAGGCGTTCTCTTTCTTCCGGTGAGATCGTTTCCTCTTTTAAAAAGGCTGTGATCAGGTCGCCGGCAGAGCCATTGTAAACACGATGAAGAAAGTTCTGCCGCTCCTGCTGTTGACAACTCTCACGATTTACGGTCGCACGGTAAATATGCGGATATTTTTCTTTATCGATCCGCACAAGTCCTTTTGATTCCATTCTTGTCAGATAGGTCAGCACCGTATTACGACTCCAACCGGTGTTTTTAAACAGTTCATTAACGAGTACACCAAGCTCGGCACCGCCGGTTTCCCAGAGGGCGTTCAGAACTGTCCACTCACGTTCCGATAAATTCATAATAATCTCCATTCCGCCGCCCTGCGGCGGCATAAGTAGTATTGAAATACTCCTTAAAAATGTGATATTCCCATTTTTAAGGAAAATTTGTGCGTGAAACATATCTGTGCCGGAAACGGATGATCATTTCTTTCACGCTTTCCTCCTACACTTGTAGTATCTGTGTATATACTACACCTGTAGGAACTGTTTGTCAATAGGTTCCGCTGAAGTTTACAGAAAATTCAAAAACTCCGTATTATAATACCGACAAGCAAAAAGACAGTAGGGCTTTCCGGCAATACTGTCTTTCTTTTATACTATTCGTTTTTTGCTTTTTCTCTTAATAATATATCGTTATATCGCTGTGTTTTTTTTATATTTCAGGCATTAACCCTAATGAAATTTTCCAATTTACGATGCGAACAACCGATTCCCGTATTTGTTTCTCAGAAATTATTCCGGATCTGACAGCAGATAACACCGCATTATATTGATTGGCAAAATCGGAGGATATCAACATGTCATTACCTGCTAATACAGCCGCTACGGCGGCATTCTGTCCGTCTGTCCATTTCGTAATGGCACTCATAGACAAGTCATCGGTCATAATTACGCCCTGAAAACCGAGTTCCTCCCGCAGTATCTGATGCACAGCGGGGGAGAGCGTTGCGGGATGTGATGAGTCCATGCAATTTATGATATTATGGTTGACCATGACACTGCCTGCACCGGCTGAAATGCCTGCCTTAAAGGGCAAAAATTCGCTTTGTCTGAACACTTCGATAGCGCGTTCATCAACTGCGATTCCTGTATGCGTATCGACATTACTGCCATATCCGGGGAAGTGCTTGAGAGCAACGCCCATCTTGTCCGCAACCATTTGCGATACGATAGCTTCAATGCATGTTGCAGTCGTTGTGGCATCTTTACCGATCGTACGCTTGTAAATATAATCATTCGGGTTTTGAGAAATATCGCATACAGGCCCTAAATTGACATTGATACCGAGTGATTTTAAGAGTGCATCTTTATCTTTTGCATCTGCGATCAATCCGTCTATACCGCTTGAGTTGTAAACAGAGGCAGGCGATAGGAAGGGAGTACTGCGGAATGCGGTATACTTAGAAACTCTGACGACCGTGCCGCCTTCTTCGTCCACACCGATCAACATAGGGAGAGCGCTTGCATTCTGATAGCTTGCAATAGCTTTTTGCACTGAAGCCGGTGTTTGTTTCTCAAAATCCCGTGCAAACAGGATATATCCTCCGGGATGATATTTTTCGATTTCGGAAATTGCACCCGAAGCAGGACACCTTGCAAAAAACATCTGACCGATGCATTCTTCTATTGTCATATTGTCAACATATTTTTCGCCCGCACTGCGTGTGTCTGTATCGGTATCTGCCGCCGAAGGGGTGGGTGAAACCGTTGTGCCGTCCATCACGTCAGGTGTTGTAACCGGTGTCTCATCATTCGTTATACCCGGTGTTTTGCCGTCCGTCGTATCCGAAGGTGTTGTGTCGGTAACGCTATTGCCGGGTATTTTCACCGAATTGCAGGAAACCAACGCCGTTGAAGCTACCTCAGCGAAAATCAGCAACAGAGCGACGATCGCCGCGATCCTGCCGACAGATTGCTTTTTGTTTTCTTTCATGAATATGTGTTAGGCTCCTATATATATTTCTTTCACTATCACAGCGCTGTGATGACATGATGTATATTATGGTAGTAGTATACCACAGAACAAAATATCTGTCAATGACTTAATATAAGTTTTGACCGGTTTATCGAAATTCATTTAAGAAAAGAATTAACTTTTTTATTTATTTTATCTTGATATAACAAGATGTTTATGATATACTGTATGTACGCATGTACATGCGTACATGTACATATGACAGATGTGGAGGTAATATGGCGAAAGTAATACTCATATGTGGGAAAATATGCAGCGGAAAAACCTTTTACTGCAAAAGCATACAACAAAAATACAATGCTGTTTTACTGTCCTGTGATGAAATTGAGAGTCAGATCTTTCATCACTCGCTCGGCGAAAAACATGATGAGGTTGCTGTAGATATCAAAAAATACCTGCATAAAAAAACAGTTGA
The DNA here is from genome assembly GCA_964638675.1 of uncultured Lachnospiraceae bacterium. GTDB lineage: Bacteria > Bacillota > Clostridia > Oscillospirales > CAG-272 > SIG714. The sequence goes on along the minus strand of CAZXAU010000009.1, from coordinate 33,098 downwards.
TATTATTTCTGTCGGAAGTAATGTGGTGCTTGATTGGGGCTTTTGGACAAGAGCGGAACGAGCAGAGGTGTCCCGTTATTATCAATCAAAGGGTATCGAATTTGAATGGCATTATGTTGATGTTACTGATGAGATCTGGGAGTGCAATATACTGTCGAGAAATGAGGCTGTTATTTCAGGCAAAAGCGATGACTACTATGTGGACGAAGGATTATTGAACAAAATAAAATCGTTGTTTGAAATTCCGACTGAGGACGAAATGGATGTCTGGTATATCAACAAGCGGGTATCGGATATTGTATAATTTATAGTAAAAAAGCAAAAGAGCTGACAGACTTCAATAAAAATCTGTCGGCTCTTAACTTTTGCAATATTTCAAATAATTTTGGCATTTTGTCATTACAAAGAGGGAATTAAAGCGGAGGGAGTCTTTGTTTTCAGGCTTTATTGTGAGCGTAAAATAATCACATCGGTATCATTTTATCGACCTGTACGACAGAGAATCAATGCCTATAAAGCAGATGGTTGCGAGAAAATTATAACTCATATCTTTTGATTTTGCAACAGAAAATTATAATTTTACGCACAATTTAATAATATTTGCCTTTTTTAAAAACAACGGCGGCATAAAAACTCTTTGCCGCCGTTGTTTTTATAACTGTACCGTTTTTGTAGCAACCGAATCTCTGAAAGCGCTGTCGTGTTCTACTAAAACCATTGTGGGAGAAAACTCATTGATAAGTTGTTCGATCTGCATACGTGAGTATACATCGATAAAGTTCAACGGTTCGTCCCATATATAAAGGTGTGCATGCTCGCAAAGGCTTTTTGCTATCAGCACTTTTTTCTTCTGACCGCCCGAAAAATCAGCGATATCTTTTTCAAACTGTACTCTGTCAAAGTCCAATTTTCGCAATATAGCCTTGAACAGACTTTCGTCAATATGGTTTTCATCTGCGAAATCCGACAGTATTCCCTTGAGATGCGATGTATCCTGCGGAACATAGGAAATTACAAGTCCGGAGGCGATCTGTATTCTTCCTGTATGCCCGATCGGCTCACCTATCATGAGCTTGAGCAGACTGCTTTTGCCGCTTCCGTTTTTGCCGTCAAGTACAAGACGATCCCCCTGCCGCACTTCAAATGAAAGGGGATTGCACATCCTGACGCCGTCATAACAGACTGCAACATCTGAAAATGAAAGGAGTGTATCGGTGTGATAGGTAAGGGGCGACAACTTCAGATCTTCGGCAGTTTCGATATTTTTCAGAAGTCCCGATTTTTCCTCGATCGCCTGCTGTTGTCTTGCTTCGATCGTCTTTGATCGCTTCATCATCTTTGCCGCTTTATGACCGACAAAGCCCTTGTCAAACGCACCGCTTTTGGACGCCTCTACACGGTCAGACCATAGAGCAGACCGTCTTGCCGCTTGCTGTAATCGATCTATGTCCTTTTGCAAGCGTTCATTTTGTGCCAATTCAAATTCCTGACGGCGTTCAAAGTTCGACATCCAGGACGAAAAATTTCCGCTTTGAACTTCAATGTTTGCTCTGTTTATCGATAAAATGTGATCAACACAGTTATCGAGAAAGCGACGGTCGTGAGATACGAGTATAAAGCCCTTTTTCTTTTTCAAATAGTCGGCTACCATTTCTCTTGCTTTAATATCCAAATGGTTGGTAGGCTCGTCGATCAGCAGAAAGTGTCCTTCATTGCAAAATAACGCCGCCAACAGTACTTTTGTCTGCTCGCCGTTTGATAGGGTTTCAAATGGACGGTAAAGAATGTCTGCATCCATATCAAGATATGACAGCTCACGCATCAACTCCCATTCCTCAGCCGCAGGCGCAATTTCGGAAAAAATTTCGCTTGTTAATTTTGTTTTGTCAGCCACGGGATAAGGGAAATAATCAAACTGCACCGATGATCGTATCTTACCGCGATACTCATACTTTCCGAGCAGGAGATTTAAAAGCGTTGTTTTGCCTCTGCCGTTTCTCCCAACAAAGCCGAGCTTCCAATCGGTGTCGATCTGAAAGCTTACATCTTCAAAGATGTTGTCATAGCTCGTTGGATAGGAAAATGTAAGATTTTCTATTTTAATCATTGACATAAGTATGACCATTGCTTTCGCTTGTGCGAAAGCTTCCTTTCTCCCCGGAGTTGGGGCTGGTTTTGCGAAGCAAAATCGTTGCCGTACAGATTGCGGAGACCGCAAGGCAAAAGCCACAAAACGGCGTCTGAAAAATATATTTTTCAGACTTATCCTCCTTTTGTGTGTCTTAATAAATACAAAGCCGATGTCAAGCTGTAAGCTGATGTCTTATAAGCATAGATCTCACCGTACTATACCGACACTATGGTGAAAATCATGTGTAACAACCGCCTTCCGCTCTTTTCATCAAATCTGCTTCATTTACAAATAAATCAGGGCCGCAAGAAAGTCAATTCTTGCAGCCCTTGACAGCATAATTAAGCCGCCGCACAAAGCGGTAGCGGTACTATACAGAGTTTCAGACAGACTTATAACTTTCTTGCATAAGGCGCAAAATGCCGCAAAAGCAGTTGCGCACAATTTGATTTTATCTGCAAGAAAAATTATTCATCTTTCACCTCATTCTTTTATTATAAACAGTATATCACATTTCGGTTCAAAAATCAAGTGTTATCGGAAAATTAGTTTGAAATTTTGCTGTTTCTTTGAATTATCAATATTATCCGACCTATTTACCCTCTTGTCATCATTCTGCTATTGAGTTGATAACGTGAGTAATTATGCTGTGATCCCGTTTATGTTACCCTGCTTTATAGGTAAATACATTACTTCAGTTCTCGCTTTTTATAGAATACGATCGACATATACCACGATAGAGCATATATTCCGGTTCCAATAATACATAGGATCGGAAGAATCCTGTCTGATTGAATTTTTACCTGAAAGTCTGTTCCGAAAATATCGGATGCAATGAAACTTCCGGCACAAACTACACCGATCATAACATAATAAGCGATCCTGCCTTTTTCAACGCCCAGCTTGAACATAGCAGGAAGGCCAATAGAGGAAGTTATCATAGCCATAATAAGTAACATCAGCATAAGCACAGTATAGTTGTTCAACTCAAATGTTCCGGTTATGCGCATTCTTACTGCTTGTGCGATTCCTGTAACGATCAGCATAGCTATCTGAGCCATAAGCCCAATTAAATATTTGCAAGAAACAATTTGCCCTTTGGTGTATGGCAGGGTACCGCTATACTGCAACCAATGGCTTTTTTCATCATAACCGAGTAAATTGACAGGTATCACACTGCAAAGAAGACATGGATAAAATACAAAAAATAAATTATCATTACCTGCAAAGGATACAGCAGTAAAAACGACTGCAATGAGCAAATATGCTTTGCAGTACTTCGTTGTCATGTATAAATCTTTCAAAAGTAGTCCTTTCATCTTACTTCGCCTCCTTTACCATAAACACAAACAGTTCTTCGATGCTGATAGGACTTATATTAATATTTGCTGGTATTGCCTCTCGCAGAACCATTGCCTCAACACCGTATGGGGATTCTTTTTTATGCTTGATTGCATCCGGTGAAAGCTTCTCTAACTCTGCTGTTGTACAGTGAATTATGCCGTATTGAGCAAGAAGCAGATCCTTTTCCTCACAAAGAAGCAGTTTGCCTTTGTGCAGAAATGCAACATAATCGCACAGCTTTTCCAGATCACTGACAATATGTGAGGATATAAGAATGGAGTGATCTTCATCTCTCGTAAAATCACTGAACATCTCCACCACTTCGTCACGAACGACAGGATCAAGTCCTGATGTTGCTTCATCAAGCAAAAGGAGCTTGCTGCCGTGGGACATTGCGATGGCAATGCCGAGCTTCATCTTCATACCGCGGGAGAAATCCTTAAAAGCTTTATTGTACGGCAAGGATAGCTTTTGTAGCAGTCGGGAATACTCGGCGTCATCCCAATTACGAAAAGTGCCTTTCATAACCTTGCCGACCTGCTTTGCAGTCAGGCATTCGGGGATACCGACATCATCCATAACAACTCCGACATCTTCCTTCGTGAGCCTGATATTGTCCTCGTTGTCCCTCCCGAGTATTGTAATTGTTCCGCTATCCTTATGGATCATATCAAGTATAAGTTTGATAGTTGTGCTTTTACCGGCACCGTTCTCGCCAATTAGCCCCATAATACAACCGCTCGGCAGTGTAAGGCTCAAATTATCCAGCTTAAAGCCAGGAAATGATTTGGTTAGATTTTTAATTTCAAGTGCATTCATCCTTGTTCCTCCAGACTGAAATTAACCATTTCAAGTATATCTTCTTTACTCAAATTGCAGGAAGCAGCGAGCTGTACGATCTGTTCAATATGCTCCTCGATCTTTTTCAGATTTTCTTCCCGTATCAGTTCAATATTTTTAGGCGCTACATAGCATCCCTTCGCCGGAAGCGTATAAATAAATCCTTCCTTTTCAAGCTCTTCATAAGCACGCTTGGTGGTAATAAAGCTGATACGAAGATCTTTCGCCAAACTGCGGATAGAAGGCAACATATCGTTTTCCTTCAGCTTTCCGCTGATGATCTGACTCTTGATCTGAAAATATATCTGATCGTAGATCGGAGCTCCGCTTTTATTGTCTATTAAAATATTCACGTAATCACCTCTGTTTATACTGTGTATATCTATTATATACAGTTATATCAGCCTTGTCAATAGGTTTTGCAAAAAAGTTGAAAAAAAGACGGCAAGGAGAGTTGCCTCATCCTAGCAGATTATGACGGAATGCCAAAGAAAAAAGGTCCTACCGAAAGTTGGTAAGACCAATTATATATATAAAATATTCGGAATTCAGGACATACTTCACTGAATTTCAATTCTTTTGATCATATCGCAGAAATCATCATGGAGTAGTTGCTGATCTCCTGAAGAATAGTAATAATGACCGGATGAATTTAAGGTTTTAACAGTAACACAATGGTTTCTTTCAAATAATTTGCCCGATTTAGGCGATACCGTTTCATCTTTCAAGGACAAATATACTTGACACGGAACAGATAGTTTATATGTGATCTTCCTTGTTTTTCTTATTTCCGAGAACAATTCGAGAAACCTTGGAATCCAACCGAGATAGCGCAAAATATGCGTATCTCTTTCTATTCCATATGTGCGTTGTGCTGCAAGCAGCCATTCATCATTTGATTTTATATTCCCTCGAAATATTCTCCATGAATTTTTCAATAGCTGAAATCTGATTCGCAGTTTTAGTGGAACATTCAGTAGAAACAGTGCCGCTATCGGAGCGTCTGTTGCTTCCTGTATTGCAAATAATGTTCCCATAGAATGTGCGACAATAATAACTTTTTTGTGTGTTGCCAGTAGTGTTTGGAGAGCTTCATGTACCTGTTGTTTCCATTCAGCCATTGACGCTGCTGAAAAGTCTTTCACGCTACCACCGTGCCCTTTCAGCAGTATATTGCAGATCGACCAATTCGCAGGCACTAAGGGGAGAAATGACTTAAAATGATCGGGTGTTCCTAGAATACCGTGAACAAACAGGATCGCAATATCCGCATCTTGAACATACCGTATGTTTCCTTCTCTTTCCATAGCTCATTTCACCTTTTTCTAACCTAATATTAATATATACTTTACGACATTTTATCGTTTTTTGCAGAATAGTCCGCCTATATCGGTATTTGAATATATCAGCTTTATCGACGGCATGATTATAACATAAAGCCAACGAAGTTTGCGCTCCCGAAGGGGTTATGTTCAAATAAACACTTCATTATATTGTATTTGCCGCCGCGAAGCGGATTTTATCGGCAAATACATTTTGTGTGTTTATTATACCACAAATCTTCAAAAAAATCAATAGACCTGTGCGAAGCGGCGATGCAATTTACATTTGAATTACAGATTCGGAACTTGTTTTTCGTATGCCGCATAATCTAAAGGTGAAAAATAGCCCCGCTGTAAACGGCGGGGTTATTGCGTATGTTTTCTGAATATTAAGCAGCTGGGGTAACAGTAATGAGGCTACGTAAATTTGTACTTTTGAGGATGCGAGGAGGTGTACATTAATAAGAATAAGAATATATCCGTTTTTTTCTATCTGTAATCAGGCACACCCAGCTGTTGTGCCGCTTCTTTCCAATACTTTTCCTTTGTAGAATCCTGATTACCGGCTTCTCTTGCCAATTTATTCACCAATTCAATTAATTGTGACAAACAATCGGTTCCTGTTAAGAGAGTTTGAATCGTGCTATTTACATACCATGGAGCTTTACTAAGCAAACCGCTTGTTTTTATATCCTGTACGACCTGCTTATTATCGTATGGGATTTTCAAAAAAACAGGATTCCATGCCATCTTGCCATTTATACAAACATCTTCAATAATCATACATTGTGCATAACCGCAGGCAGTTACAGCAATTCCTACCGAGCCGCAATTATAATAATATTTCCCTTGACATTCCAATTCACACGGTGAATGCGTATGTGCACAGATCAGATAATCCGTATCGATTTTTTTCAACCATTCTTTGGTGTTTTCTCCCTCGATAAGCAATCTTTCACGTGAGCTTACAGGTGAACCGTGACAAATTGTTATGGCCGGATAGCCTGTTTTTCGGTACTGAAAGGTAATTGGTAGGTTATCAAAAAAGGAAAAATCTTTTTCATTCAATTGCTCATATGTAAACAAAAGATTGCCCCTTGCCGAATTCCATCTCCATTTTTCTTTTTCAATGCCTTGAGCAATTATCCTTCTTTGCTCCAACATATAATCTTCTCTGTTTCCACGAAGAAACAAGCAGTTATTTTTTGAAGAAAAATCATACAAATAATCCATTGTTTCACGTGTGTAGGGAGTATCCGAAATATAATCTCCGAGAAATAAGTATTCATCACAAGAAACTGATTTCATGTATTTAATGCAGGCTTTCAGTGCGATAATATTGCTGTGTATATCCGATATGATACCGATTTTCATAATTGACTCCCATCTGTATAATTCCATTTTACACATAACATGCGTTTGCTTATTTTAATAAATACGAAATACACAGAGCATAAAATTTTGATTTTTATTTGATTATATTACTTTTAACTCTATTTGCCGCTATAATATAAGACATGGAAACCGACACATCCCACCAACTTGTGATGAGGGGGCATAAATTTGTACTTTTGGCGTTGTGAGGGAGTGTACTTGAATAAGCACTTTATTCCCACTTGCTCCTGCAAGCCTTGACTTAAACAATTTTGATTAGGCTATTCAGCACAGGTTATCGGGATTATCTGCATTATCCATAAGGTATGGTCTATCAATATTTTTGTTGTCATAGTGTTGCCACGCTGACAGGGATATTATAAGTAATTTCACTTAAAAAACAATGGTTTTCGCTGAATTATACAAATCTAAAAATTGCTTAAAATAATGATTGCTGCATAGCGTAACGAGGGAGAATATCATTGAATATAGAATTTGAAAATCGCTTTTGCCCAGTCGAGCCAGGACGGGATATTTGCATCGAGCCATTCAACCACAGTTGGTATATCTGCCGTAGATAGATCTCCTATGTGGCTGTAAACATTTCCTTCCGCTACTGTTTTGCCAATGGCAATCATAGCGTGTGCGTGGTCGCCTACGGCGATATATTTGCCGATAGCGAGCGCACCTGCTGAGAAGTAGCCAACAGAGAGCGCACCAAAGGATACAACACCTACACTGATTGCGCCTGCTGCAAATAATCCGAGAGCAATAGTACCGACTGCAATAAGTCCGGTCGAGAACACACCTGCGGCAATCAGGCCAAGTGACAAAAGTCCAATGGAAATTACTCCAAGCGAAAGAAAGCCAAGTGAAACAAAACCTCGTGACATCAGACCAACCGAAAACACTCCGCGTGCCTTAAATCCTATTGCAAAAAAGCCGTGTGCGTTTCTACCGATATGATAGAGAGGCATACCGAATATCATCTTCTCGCTCTTTCGTTCGTAAAGTTGCTTTTTGAATTGTACCCAAATGCTTTCTTTTTCTGTTGGTTGTGATCCTTGCTTTTCGATAATATCCTCGTTGAGAAGATAATCCATCGAGCAATCAAAGAGCTTTCCCATTTTTATCAGCTTGTTGGTTTCGGGATATGCAATATCCGACTCCCATTTGCTGATCGACTGACGGGAAACGTCGAGAATGTCGGCAAGCTGTTCTTGTGTATAATTGTATTCTTTTCTTAATTTTGATAGCTTTTCGCCAAGTGTCATAATCATTTCTCCTTATGCTTTCTAATTATGTTTTCTAACGCTGCGTTGTTTCAATTATAGAACAATCAGCAAAAACATACTACCAATTCGCCGGTTCTAAATGTAAACTTTGGGTTGCATTGAACTCTTTTGCTCATTCATATGGCAATTCATAAATGGTGTCCGGCATAAGTGAAACAGCAGACTTAACAGGTCTTTCAAGTGATCTGTCATCATATATACCACAACGATTTTTCCACGATGATAGATGATATACTTACCCACAATCGTGCTATATGTTATTTCTCCTGACCCGGATAACCGGTTTGATATAAATTCTGAATATACTTTACTCGAATCCATATCTCACCTTGATGTATATAGTATATCGCAGTACGATATAATTGTCAATTCTTTTTGCAAAAAAAGCGACAGAGAATTGAACTCCCTGCCGCCGCAAATTAAATCAACTTGAATCCATATCCTGCCGCAATACCGATTACGGCAGAAAGACAGATAATGATGATCGGATGTACTTTTTTGAACGCCAGTACCGTCATAAAAGCGGATACGGCTAACGAAACATATACCGTTGCGTCTGAAAAAATAGACAATGTTACGCCGTCAAGGAAAAACATCGTTTTACCTACGGAGATTACCGCCGCACCGATCAGTCCGACTACTGCGGGTTTTAACCCCGACATACATCCCGAAACGATTTTACTGTTTTTGAATTTCTTAAAACACTTTGCAACAATCAGGATTATGATAAAAGACGGAAGGATCACGCCGAGCGTTGCACAAAACGAGCCGAACAATCCTCCGACGGTCATACCGACATATGTGGATATATTCACCGCAAATGGTCCCGGCGTACTTTCGCTGACGGCTATGAAGTTAATGAGTTCCTCACTTGTAAGCCAACCATGCGAAGCAACCTCAGATTGGATCAACGGCAACATGGCATACCCACCGCCGAAAGTGAAAACTCCTATTTTGAGGAAAGTCCAGAATAATTCAAGAAAATTCATTTCTGCACCCTCCTTGCCAAAAGCGAGGTTACAAGTCCAAGAGCGGCACAGCCGATGATAACCCAAAGAACATTGATATTAAATACGGCAACTGCGATAAAAGCAAGTGCCGTTATGATGTTTGGTATCAGTCCGTTCTTGCTCTGATTATACATAGACCATAGTGCTTTGATTATCAGAGCGAGAACTCCGGCACGGATACCCCAAAAAGCATATTTCACAGCCGCCAGATCCTGAAACTCTCTCATGACAAAAGATATGGCGACAATGATTATGAAAGACGGTAAAACCACTCCGACCGTAGATAATAAAGATCCCAAAAAGCCAACCGTCTTGTAACCCACAAAGGTAGCGGCATTGATGGCAATGGGACCTGGCGTGGATTCTGCGATTGCGACGATTTCAAGAATATCCTCATCCGTCATCCACTTTTTCTTTTCTACGACTTCTTTTTGAATCAGCGGTATCATTGCATATCCGCCCCCAAACGTAAATGCCCCTATTTTCAAAAAGATAAGGAAAAGTGAAAACAGCTTATTCTGCTTCATAAGTATCTGTATTTTCGCCTCGCTTTTGTTTTGCTCGATTTATTCCCACTCGCTCCCTGTAATTTAATCTTAAACAGATTTGCTTATGGGATTTGGCTCGAATTATTTATATTGCTCTCATTATTCAGATAGTAGAGGCTATCTGATTTTTTGTTGCCAAAACGTTGCCATGAAACACAAGAACTACGAGAGATTTATGGCTCTCCCATCATCATCTTATAGTGAGCTTCGTGCCCCATTTTGACAAAGACTTCTTTGAAAATTTGTTTATACCGGTCTATCGAATCTGTATAGCTATCAATATACAAATCATCCGAGATGGTGTGTGATCCGTCATTTATCCAGCTCAGCAATGAACGGCATATCATTTTTTCTTCTATAGTCGAGAAAGAATCTACGATTGTGTCGTCCTTTGTTTTACCAAGAATACTGAAGTAGTTTTCTAAAATCCTTCGCATGATATTTTGCGTTGTAATAAGCGAAGCGTTTGTGTTGCTTTTCAATTCTTCCCACAGCAGTTCATATGACGTTTTGATGGGATTGTTTCTTTCGTATGCCTTAATAGAGGATATATTATTGTCCTTACTTATAATCCAGAAATGTATATCATTGCAAACTTCGGTTCTGCGATCAATAAAAGCTGTTTCCTTGTGAAAAAATACATTATGAGTGAGAATGAAAATCTGCTCTACATCAGAATTTCCCTCACGAACATCTTTTATCAAACCTTTAACCAGGGAGCTTACTATGTATAAAACTGTACTGTCAAGACTACAGATTGGGTCATCCAATACCAAAACCTTACGATTAGATACTTTCGCAACATCAACGGAACCTTTTGCAAACTGTAAAAAATACAGGAACGATATAAATGTTTCCTCGCCCTCGCTTAATGTATTGGTGGCAAGAGTACCATCCATACGTTGTATTTGATAGGAGTTTGGCTGAGCTGTGGACGGTACAATCTTGAAGTTTGTGAAACCATAACTTCTCAAAGAACGATTGATTTCATCAACTGTTGGCTGAACGCTTGTTATATTCTTTCCAGCTTCAACAATTTTTTCATCTAAATCATCCAACTGTTGCTTGCATACATCGATTCCTTTTTGGATTCCTTTTTTGGCTTTACCAAAGGTTTCAATACCATCCAAATATCCAGCGATTAATACTTCGTTTTCATCCATTAAAAACGCCCAAATATCAGCTACAAGAGCGTTCTTCTCGGATGTATAGTTATCAACCATTTCATTATGCTTGGTAATAGCTGTATTTCCGTCAATAACTAATTGTTTCATTGAACTTATCGTTGTGGCTACTTCAGTAAGCGAAATGGTTCTGCCGGGTTCTTTTTCCTTGATGAGCATTTCTGCTTTATTCTTGGAAAAATATCCATTAAGTAACTCTATAATCGAATCGAGCTTACTTGCCTCAATTCCGGTTGCAGGATAAGACCCAAGGCTTGTCCGAAGTGTATTGATGCGCCTCAACAATTCGTCAGTATAAGCACCATATTGGCTAATGAACTGCTTTATTAGGTTGACATCCTGTTCGTATTCGCCACTAAAGAAAGCATCAAGTTGATTTTTTAATTCATCTGTGATGGTTTGCTTTTGACAAAATGGACATATTCCGTCTTCTCTCAAATGTTTTCTTCCTTGGTTTACCCAGTCAGCATTATCTAAAACCTCAATAAGTCGTCCGATAGGGAGATCTTTGTTGCCGACAATTACTTTGCTCCAAATCGCTGATGTTTCAATTCCGACAATTTGCTCAACTATATCATCAAGAGAAAATGGAATGGTAGGACATTTTTCAGGTTTCTGTGCAAATAATGTTTTAGCTCGCAAAAGTAAAGCATCTCTTGTTTCGGTGGAGGAATGCGATATTTGGTACCGTCTAAGCACCTCATCTCGAAAACGTTCTTTATTGTTCCTAAAGCCGCTGAAAGCCTCTTGAAAATCTGCTTCATTGGGTTTCAAAATTCGTTCCCACACAGTATCTCTAAATGTTGCTTTGTATGTGATTTCTTCTTGAATCTTCTTTTGGAGCGTATTTCCTCGTGTTGTATAGTCTTCGTTCTTTTTGGTGCGTTGTGCTTTCATTTCTTCAAGAGCTTGTATATCTTCGATTGTTGCTTGACCAAGTGTAAATACACCGGCAATGTTCTCCTTGAAGTTTCTTACACGAAATTCACGATTGTATACAACTACATCAACTGCGGCATTGTTTTCCCATTCGATTTCACATTCACGATATTGCGATCCAGTTGGATTATACAAGAAATTGCTGATTGTGGATTTTCCACTGCCATTGGGACCATAAAAGAAATTGACCTTTTGACAATTTTCGATTGAGGTGCCCACTGATGGATAAGTGGCACAATTCTTTAGTTTTATTGCTTTTATCACAGTGGGCACCTACTTTCATTGCAAATATAGAATCAACAAATACTACAAGCGTTATTTACACGCTCTAATTCTTACGAGTCATCCTGCGGTTGCACATTTTTTTCCAAATACTATGGAGCAAACTGATTTCATGTTCAGATAAACCAAGCCCCTCTTTGAGCAAAATGGCATCTGTATATTTCAAGATTTTATCATTCTCTCCATTGCGCTGCCAACGATCAATTTTTTGCAAATCTAACCGTTCGGCCATTTGCATAGGAATACGGATTCTTCTCATTTCTCCTGGCTCAAAAGTTAGGACACCTCCGCCATAACTTCTGCCAAGTGTTTCACTAAGAGCAAACGTGTATGTGTTCAAAAAGGCCGCTACAACTTGTCTTCCATCAATGCTCTCTAAGAATCTTACCTTGTGAAGAGTATCAGTGACGAGAGCTTTTTTCTCGTTGAGAATCATCCTTGGATACAAATGCGCCTGGCGAATTAGGAAAGCATCAGCACACCAAGTCTGCGATACATGATACCACTTTGGTCTTATGCGGCATTTATAGTTCTTGTTGAAGCCTTTTTTTTCACCCCACTGGATATATGCCTTCTCTTCATCAGTCAAGGCATCGAACTCCTTTTTTCCGGGAGCAAAGAAAAATACCTTTTTTCCTAACTCAATCAGATTGTTATAATCCTCATTTGTTAATTGCACACCTTCTAATTGCTCAGAACGGCTAATGATAGGGATAACACTCTGTTGAAGATTGAATTCTTCTACCGTTGCCAGGTTCATGACAAAGAAGTCATTCTCGCCACTTACAAGACCAACATTCACTTCAAATAAATCGGTTGCATTGGAAATTCTCGGATCACTATTAAGCTGTTTCAGTAGTTCCAACTCTTCGTTGGATAAATAGTATTTAACCCATTTGTCACGGCTATGGTCGAGTTCCTTTAGCTCGGTATTCTCTAAACATGTTTGACCTTGTGCAATCAAATCTGCCATGTCGTCCAGTTCTACGACACGAATACCATGCTTATCACAGCCTTTTTCACCCAGCAGAAGAATAACTTCCTGCTGTATGTCATCAAAGACCAGTCGTTTGAATGTAACAAACGTTAACTTATCAAAAAACGTACTGAGAAACTGTCTTGTTTCAGCAGCGTAATCAACTTGGAACAGTTCGGCGGGAATAACCATTCCTACACGACCGGTAGGCTTTAATGCCTTACAAGAAAGTACTAAGAATGGGAGCCAAATGTTTGTTAGGCGGTTGGGTTGAAATCCATGTTTGTTCATCAAAGCAAATGCAATTTTACGATATTCCTCTGTAAAATGCTGATAGCGAATGAACGGCGGATTTCCAACTATCACATCGAATTGAGTTTGGTCTTCAATATTCTCTTGGTAGTATGTGAAAAAGTCTTTACATACTACTGTTGTACCATACTGTGCAGATTTTTCAGCCTCAACATCATCCAATTCAATCCCAAGCACATTGTTCTGAATTTGCTCATCCGTAGCACCCAACTCTCTATAACGAGTGGTTATGGCGCTCAAAAAACTACCATCACCACAGCTTGGCTCTAAAACAGAATCAGATGTTTTGCGGATTGCCCATTCTGCAATAAATTCAGAAATTTTGTCGGGGGTATAGTATCCGCCTCTTAATTTGTTATATCCTTCAATCGGTTTCATACCTGTTCCTCGACTTCCTGAGATTCTACCTGATAAAGCTCATCGATTGCGCTATTTAGTTCAGCGTTGATTGCTGTGATGGAGTGTTCCAAAACTATACGACGAGCAGCATTCGGAGCAGCAGTTGATTGCTCTTTTAACTGCATGATGTTTTGCACCATCTCAACAATCTGCTGATGTTTGGCAACTTCGTCAGGATTTTCAAAATCAATCTTGTAAATAGGCAGGGTCGCAATAAACTGCTTTCCATGAGAATAGTAATCTCCTCTAAAGGTACTTGCTCTACTTTTCACAAGGAGTTCCATTAACCAATGGTTCAAAATCGCCTGGATGTAGAAAATGGATTCCTGAGACATAGCTTTCTTCTCTATACCATAGAAGGGACCATTTCCTCCACCCGTAAAGACAACCATGTCATTATCATAGACATAATTTGAGCTTGTAGACAGCACAGGCCAAACAAGATGTTCGCCAGAGAGGAACCTTCTTAAAGATTGGCTGCGTCCAAACGCAAACCAATTTTCGGTAGTGCGTCCGGGCATATTACGTTCATCCAGCTTGGTTTTGAAACAATTCAGATATGCTAATGCATGAGGGAAGTCTTCTGTCATTTCGGCCAAACTATATAGAACCGGTTTTCCGTTTACCGACTTGTACGGGAATATGATGTAGCTGTTTGCTTCAATTTTCTCGTAACTGACAAGTTGCGTGTCATATATACTTTTACGCAAAATCCCTTTCTCTATCTGGAATTCACGTCCCTGCCTATCGTGTGAGTAAATGAAATTCTCGTCTTCACGATCAGCGTGGATAATATAGATTTGATCAGCACTTGTTTGAACACCAACAAAAATGTCAACCAAAGTGGAAAGAGGAACACAAACTGATGAAATCTCTTCCAAATGATCAACAATATTTTGAGGCAAGAATGACCACGGCTGACCACTAATGTAAGCAGCCGGATAGATCAAGCATTCTGTATCATGATTGAATAAAAACTGATTCCAATCCTGAACAAAACCAATTTGGAATTCTTCGTGACCTTGCTTAGATAATACCAAGATGCAGGTGTAAGTGCTTCTGTTTTCAAAAACTTGATGAGTTCCGAAATGCAGAATTTTCTTAACATTGGAATTTGCAGAAAGCAATTCTCTCAATTTAGCACCTGACTTGATATTCATAAACTTGTGCGGAACTATATAACCCAGCATTCCGCCTTCGTTTAACAGTGCAAGACCTTTTTCAATAAACAGATAATACTTATCAAGCGTATCAGTTTGTGCGGTTACATAAGGAGAATGACTGCTCTTATAAAAATCATACTCTTCTCGGGAATAGTGCACCATATTCTGCACACGAATATATGGCGGATTACCGATAATTGCATCAAACTTTCGGTTGCCAAACTCAGCATTCCAATCGAACATCTTTAATTTGTTCATCAAGGAAACATTCTGATAAACAGATCGGTCAAAACGTGCGTAAGCCATATTCACGAGGCTATTGCCATTTTTGATATTCTCGTCCAAATTAGGAAGAATGCGTTGATTAGTACGCTGACGAAAAGCTTCCGCCTCATCCAAGGACGAATTTTCCAATGCTTTTAGCAACAAGCTAAACTTTGATACCTCGACAGCAAGAGGATCAATATCAACGCCGAAGATATTATTTTTCAAAATGGAGCGTTTTTTCTCGTAAGAAAGTATATAGTTTGTACTGCCAGCCAGTTGATAAATATCGCCTCTTCGCTCAGCATTTTCTCTATCATGATTTCGATAATACTCAATATGATAGTTTACGATGTATTCAAATGCCGACAGCAAGAAGTTGCCAGACCCACAGCAAATATCTGCAATGCGATACTGAGCTACTTCTTCGGGAGTTTTATTTTCATACAGAGGACGCAGTGTTTCTTCGATAATGACATCAGTGATATTTTTGGGAGTGTTGACTGCACCCTGGGAGTCAACTACTTCGGGCTTTTCTTGTGTCTCAATATGTCCATCTTCTCGAATTACAAGAGCCTCATCCAAGAACAGTTCATAAATCTGACCAATAATATATGGGTCAATTACACCAAACTCATAGGAGTTATTGGGGTAATACAAACTTTGAAAGATCTCTATAATAACTGAGTCGGACACAGTAAGACGATCTTCTTCTAAGAGCTCAAATAAGCCAGAATCATACTTCTGGTCTGCTGCAGCAAACATTGTCCTTAAATCTTGATATGTGGTGATAGTCTTCAACGACTCATAGTTCTCGAAGCATCTATCCTCACAAATACGAAGGAAAATCGTTCTATTAAGTACTCGCTGGACAAAAATATTGAGTGTTTCTACATCAACTTCGAGATTGTTGCTCAGAATATCCTCACCAAGCATCATTCGCCAAGTTCTAATCTGATCCAAGAAATACTGATCAAACGGTTCACGGCGTAGGGCACTCTGAATGTTGCCAAAATGGTGCTCAAACTGTCCGGTCAAGACTGCTTCTTTGGATAGCATATTGTAGATTTCTTCAAAACGTTCCACATATTCGTCGAAGTGGTAGTGGGCAATCATTGCAACACCAATGTCGTCGCCTTCTCTCGGACGAACAGAACAATCATAGATATACAGATCGGTGAAATTGGTCAACACTGAGACTTTTAAGTTTCCACTCCATCCATATCTGCGCAACTGAAATGCCGGAGCTGCATCAATAGTAAGGTTTACCGCAGGTTTCTTGGTCTCAAGAAAATACAGAACTTCCGTACCTACTTTGAAAGAATAATCTGGTTTTTTACTACGATGGATGCCATCTTCCTCTACAACAACGGTAGCCTCATGGGTAACTTCACGCAGGTGTTGTGGCAAACCACGTTCGTTATCTACATCCCACCCAAGAAGCTTGAAGAAGCGGTTTACAAAATCAACACGAACTTGAGTCTCGTTATAGGTTGCTCGTTGGAATTGCGGATAATTATTACTGTAGGTCTGAACAAGCTCGGCAACTTGCTCGGTTAGTGTAGCCAGCATCTCTGGTGTCATTCCTGCAATCCCTCACTTTCTGGTAAGAAGTCCATAATATCGCCAATGTTACAGTTAAGAGTAGCGCAAATCTTCATAAGGCTTTCCATTGAAACGAATTCATTTTTCCCCATCTTAGCAATGATGTTAAAACTGATTCCAGCAGTTTCTCTCAAATCAGTTCGGTTCATTTTTCTATCTATAAGAAGCTTCCATAATTTATCATAGCTCACAGACATAATAAACCTCTCTGCATCTCTCGTATTTCATAATATATATCATTATAACACAAAAAACACGAATTTTCAAGATAATCTCACAAAATCATGAGTAATTTTTTCGATATCATGAAGCTATTCCCCATAAGCATATTCTTACGTGGAACAGCTTCATTGCACTTAGCTCTCAAGCGGTTTATTTACAGTTACGGTTTTCAAATACTTCTCTGGATCACCATTCAAAATCAGATCGGCGTATTCTAACGGAGCGTTGTAGATCAGCCAATCCAGTTCAGACCGCTGATACATAATTGTCTGCCACTTCGTTCTCCACCGCTGTACAATCGATGTAGATCATTGTTCCATCTGCAAATTTCAACTCCACGCGGGCAGTATCAATGTTAAATTCACATGACAGGATTTTCATTGTCATTCCTCCTCGAATTTTTTGTGTATTTCTTCGCCAGTTCGCTTGCAGCCTTGCGGCGTTCTTCTGTGTACGGCGGTGTCAGCTTAAAACCGAACCGTCCATTTTTCACTTCAAAGATTTTACAGCCTTGCTCATCATCGTCAATCAGTTTGCGTTCTTTCGGATGTTGATTTGCAAAGGTCGAAAGCCTGTTTTTGAGATCGGTGTTATAAGTGATAACCTCGATAATGGGACTGTCTTCGTTGAAATGGATAGTGGTCGTTTTCTGCTTCTTGGTAAGACTTGTTTTCATAAATACCTCCGATTTTTGAGATTTTTTCACGGCTCATCACCCGTGAAAAGTGATGGATTTTCCGATGAGATTGAGCCAAACTATGCAGAGGTCATTCGGCTCGCTCCCATTCGGAATTTTTCGTTTTTTACGGCTCTACACGCTATCAGCGTGCATCGTCCCTGTTGCGGTTTTTATTGCGGTTGGGACGGAAGAAATCCCACAGATTATTGCGAGAAATGACTTCCTCATAGGTGCGGAGTCTGCTGCGGAGACGGTCATTTTCCTGTTCCAAATCCGCTGTGCGGAGCTTGCCACGGACGGACTTGTATTCGGACAGTTCCTTGTCGCCGCAGAAAGTTTTCTCGTCAGATCAGCGATGGCGTTTTTCAATTCTGCTATCAGCTTATTGGCGGCGTCCAATGCTTTTTGCAGTTTGCTTTCCTTTTTCTCCTGCGTGATATGCTTCTTTGCCGCTGTGATGACCATATCGAAATCTTCTTTATCAACCGTGACCTTGTTGCCGATCAGAGTGGGCTTTGCCTCGATTTCATCAATCCGCTTGAGGTCAAGTTTTTGCTTTTGGATGCGTTCCTTCGTTTTATCAAACCGCTCGGCTTCTTTTGCCTGTGCCTCCTGCAAATCCACGATTTCCGCTTGCATTGCTGTTCGTGTTTCCTGTAGCTCGCTCAAACGCTCCTGCACCTTCATAACCTTGAACTGCGTGACCGTCAGATGTTCTTCGGAGCTACCACGCTCTCCACGTTCCAAATCGGTGTATCCGGCAGAGCGCATATATTCAAAGAAGTCATCTTGAAGAATGGAGTAGGATTGTTTGAGGACGGCTTTTCCGGTTTTCGTTTTCAGCGGCTTTCCGTCCTCACCGATAACAGGCTTGGAGTCCCATTTCTTGCTCATTCTGACTTGCATGATTCGCTCCTTGACCGTTCCGACCAAAGCGGGGGCTTTGCATCGTTTCGTCCAGAGGATTTCTTTTTCGACCACCGGCACATAGACAACGTGCAGATGATAGTGATATACGTCCTGTCCCAATGCGTCCGACATGGCTCGGTTGCGCTCGTCGGCGTGCATCACCGCAGACAGGATATATTGTTCGCCGCCTACGATTTCCACCGCAACTTTGTAAGTATCGGCATAAAACTGTTTTGCGTAATCGTAACCGCCGTGGTTGTAGAAGTAGGCGGAGTTTACATCGAAAACCAACTCACCGAATTTATCGGCATCGGCTTTCAGACCACGGGTAGAAATCGTTCCGTCCGCTTTCATTTGTTCAAACATTTCCGTGTAACCGGCAGTAGGTTTTTTGAAATGGACGTTCAGCGAAGTTCGCTCCGGAACTATATCTTGATTGGAATAGGATTCCTTTTCTCGTTCGTTGTGACCTTGCGTTTTCCCAATGTCGGCATCGGGCAGTCTTGCATTTCTTGCGCTTGTACGATGGATACCATCGCCTCTTGTCATAGGCATTTCCTCCGGTAGTTTTATTGGTGTTGTATGGGTAGCGTTTTGGAAAGACACTTTTGCGAAAGTGTAATAACCCACTATGATACTTTCATCCTACGGCTGCAAAGTACCGTGGGCTCTCCGAGGGGGGCGGCTTCTGCGGAAGCCTCTGCCGACTTTGTGGTTTGCACCCGGTACCCAAACCTCAGAAATCGGCGTGGGCGGTATCTTGCTCGCATTGTGTTTTGCTCACCTCACACCTCCCACCGGCAGAGAGAATTTTGAAAATCCTCTCTGCCATCCACAGGAGCGTGGCACGCTCCTGTCATAGCTCCCAAGGAGGAGTAGTCCAGCGATAGCTCTGCGGCACTCCACGACGCTCAAGATATTCCTACCTTGCCTGCTCCCGCTGTTCCTCGGTGGGCGCTGTTTTGTATTGTGAGTAGAGCTGACGATTGATCATAGTGTCCAGCTTTTGCTCCAAGCCCTGTCTGATTTCTTCATCGAAATCATCCTCGCCGTTCAGATGGTAAAGCACCAGATCGACGAAAAGCTCATAGGGTATCTGTACGGTTTTCATTCGCTTCATTTCCTTTCCAAAGCGAAAAGTGCCAAGTTGGCATTTTTCACTTCCGCAACGATAGCGACGATTGCGACGGTTATATTGGCGGTATCATTTTCATCGTTGCGACCGTCGCAACCGTCGCACTCTATTTATTCTGTAGCTTCCGTGACAGTGTACGTCAGCGTGACTTTACGCCCGGAGTGCTTTGCCTTGTTCTCATAACTGACACCGTATTCATCGTGAAGCCTGCCGTGTTTTACGTTCAAATACTTGGTCAGAGCGTTTGCCGCCATTCCCGTATTGACCACATCGGCAAGCTCGGAGGGTGAGCCTGTCCACTCTCGCTGTTCGGCGGAAACCAACTTTGCCACAGCTTCTAAAATTTTGTCAGGCGGCTCACGGTGCAGCTCGTTTTCGGTGCGCTCTAAATTCCATATCTGTGTTTCGGGGTCTTTGCTCAGATAGAGGATTTGGTCTTGCTGGTCACGTCCCACCACATCAATCGTAGCATCTAAGGCGGTGCGCTTTTTCTTCTGCATGAGCAGAGAGCCATCGGCACATCCGAGCAAGCCTGTCGTGCCGGAGATCATTTCAAAGACGTCTCCTGCAGGATGTTTTCGTGTATTGTGGACGGTCAGCACACAGATGCAATGCTTGTCGGCAAATTGTTTTAGCTTGCCGATGATCTCATAGTCGCTGGCATAGCTGTATGCCTCGCCGCCGACCTCGCGGATTTTCTGCATTGTGTCAATGATGATGAGCTTGGTATCGGGATGCTCCCGAATGAAAAATTCAAGTTGTTCATCAAGCCCGTTTCCAATTTTGTTTGCCGCCGTTGCGAAGTAGAGATTGCTGCTGTCCTCCACGCCGTACATCATAAACATACGGCTTTGGATTCGCTGGTAATCGTCCTCCAGGGCAAGGTAGAGTACCGACCCCTTGGTGGACTTCATATTCCCACAGCCTCTCTCCTGTGCTGACGTGATAAGCGATCTGTGCCACTAAGAAGGACTTGCCGATCTTGGGAGCACCTGCAAGAATATATGCCCCGCTGTAGAGCAAACCGTCGATAAGCGGCGGTCTGCTCTTGTAAGCGGTCTGATACAGCTCGGTCAAGGAAACGGTGTGAAGATAGTACGGGTCTGCAAAACGCCGCATCTGTCGATACATTTCTTCCAAACTTTCTGTTGAATTTTCATTTAGGTCATTGAATTCCGCATTGGAAGTGGGTATAATATTATCAGTGATTTGAACGGACTGCCTTTCATCTGCGCCAACAGATGTTGCAAGGGCAGTCTTTTCTTTTGTGTCAATTACCATAGGAATCTTCCTCCTTCATTCCGTCCATAATGTTTGCGATCAGATTGATGGTGTCCAGCAGTTCATCGTCCACACCGGCACCGGCTTCGATGCGCCGCAGCTCGTCCAGTACGGCTGCGAATTGATCTCTGAGCGCCTTATACACTCTCGGATTGCCCTGTACCACCACATCCTTGCAGAGAAGTCTGCGGGTGATATAGTCCTGCTTGGTAAGCCCTGTGAGCTTCACCGCAAGGTCGATCTGTGCGTTTTCTTCGTCCGATACTCGGAACGCCACCGTTCTGTTTCTCCAACGGTTGTGATTATCAAGATTCTTTGCTGACATTTCAACGCCCCCTTTCCATATTCAATTTATCAGCCATTTCCGTCTGCTTGGACGGAAACAGGTGAGCGTAGTTGTAGGTGATGTCAATGCTTTCGTGTCCCACACGATCAGCGATGGCAATTGTGGAGAATCCCATGTCGATCAAATGTGAAACGTGGCTGTGTCGGATGTCGTGGATTCTGATGCGCTTCACGCCCGGCTCCTTTGTGCCTCTGTCCATCTCTCGGTGCAGATAGCTCTTGGTCACAGTGAACATTCTCTCGTTTTCTCCTACGTCGTAGAGCATCCTCAGATAATCTTTCATCTCGTCTGCCAAGAACTGAGGCATCGTGATAACTCGATTGCTCTTTTCCGTTTTGGGAGTGGTGATGATATCCTGCCCATTCAAGCGCTGATAGGACTTGTTGATGGAAACCGTGTTCTTTTCAAAGTTGAAATCTGCCGGGGTCAGAGCTAACAGCTCGCCCTCACGGATACCGCACCAGTAGAGCACTTCAAAGTCGTAGTAGGAAAGTGGCTTGTCCATCATCACTTCTGCGAATTTCAGATATTCCTCTTTCGTCCAAAACAGCATTTCACGGTTTTTCTTCTTGCCCATGCTGCCTGCCTTTTTGCAGGGATTCTCTCTGAGGTTGTAATACTTGACCGCATGGTTGAAGATGGCGCTGAGCTGATTGTGGATGGTTTTGAGATATACGGGAGAAAGGGGCTTGCCTTTCTCGTCCTTGTAGTTCATCAGCTCGTTTTGCCATGTGATGATCTGCTGGGCGGTAATATTACTCATTTTCATCTTCCCGAAATATGGGATGAGCTTGGTGCGGATGATGTGCTCTTTGGTCGCCCAAGTGTTTTCTTTGATACGGGTCTGCATATCGGCGGTGTACTGCTCAAAGAAGCTCGCAAAGGTCATATCGAGGTCAGCGCTTACCTTGTTGAGCTGTTCACGCTCCCACGCCTGCGCCTCTCGTTTGGTTTTGAAGCCACGCTTCTGCGTTTGCTTCTTCTCACCCGTCCAATCGGTGAAGCGGTAAACTGCACACCATGTGTTTGTTTTTTCTTCCTTGTAAACTGCCATATCTTACTCCTTTTCTGCTGATTTGTTGTAGCAGAACTTTTCCATGAAGTATTTGCGATTGACCCTGCCGGAGATGGTCATATACCCCTGTGCTTTCAGTTCTGCGTTCAGATTTCTCATAATCTTGTAAGCATGGGAGACGGAAATCTCCAGCTCCTTTGCTACGTCCTCGGCTCTCATAAACGACTGCTTTTCTTCCATAGGCAAAATTTCCTTTCTTTGTTACTTTGGGTGGATCTTGTTGGCGAACGGTATTAAGTTGTGTATGCTACCAAAACGGATTTCCAATCATTGTTCACCTCCTCTCACTGATTCGGAATTTCAAAGGCTTAAAATCAACGGTCTTTGAAAAAATCCTATGTATTTTTCTGCGACTAAGTGGATTTGTTTAGCTTCACTATTATTATACTAAACACTTATGTTTATGCCAAGGGGTTTTAGAAAAATATTAAACAAATTTATTTAGATTGTCTTGACAGACATAAACAAATATGCTATACTATTGAAAAAGCAACACATACGACAAGGAGTTAATGGTATGGCTATTGGCGAAAGAATCAGCTTTTTCCGCAATATGCGGGGGATGACACAAAAGTTTTTAGGTATGCAGGTGGGCTTCCCGGAGAAGTCTGCCGATGTTCGTCTTGCACAGTACGAAACAGGAACAAGGACTCCCAAAGCGGATTTGACCGCTACTTTGGCTGATACCCTCGATGTTTCGCCACAGGCTCTCGCCGTACCGGACATCGACTCCTATGTTGGGTTGATGCACACGCTGTTTACCTTGGAGGACAGATACGGTCTTGAAATCTGCGAAAGCGACGGCGAAGTGCATCTTCGTGTCAATGTGTTCAAAGGCAGGGATGCTTCTCAGCTTCACGAGATGATGTGCGCTTGGCGGCAAGCTGCTGCTATGCTGAAAGCAGGCGAGATCACGCAGGAAGAATATGACCGCTGGCGTTATCGCTATCCCGAATTTGATACCTCCGGACATTGGCATAAAGTTACTCCTTCACAGGGGCTCAGCGATCTGCTTGTAGAGGCTTTCAACGAGGACAAGGAGTAAGCTGAAAAATATCCCTCTATATACCGCCGTTTTTAAGCCATTTTTTACACCCCATTTTGAGCTGATTTTTGAAAACAGCGTACTTCTTTGGACTAATTTCTTGGCAACAACTTAAATGTTTGGTTGTCTCTCCCAAGTGATTGCCGCCGAGAATGGCGTTGGGGAGCAACTACAAAAATTCACAGCAATCTGAATAACAACAAAAAAAGAGCTAACTGACTTAATCAAAATCAGTTAGCTCTTTACTTATGAATAATAAGATTTTGTTGCCAAATCGTTGCCACGACTTCGCTAAAACACGACTTTTACGGATCTACAGCCGGGAAAGTGCCTCTGCAAAATTATTCCCACTCGACAGTTGCCGGCGGTTTACTCGTTATATCATATACTACCCGGCTGACGTTTTTGACCTCGTTTGTGATTCTGTTTGATGCCTTTGCGAGCGTTTCAAATGGGATTCTTGTCCAATCGGCGGTCATAAAGTCGTCGGTTGTGACAGAGCGGAGTGCTATTGTATAGCCGTATGTTCTTGCGTCTCCCATGACTCCCACTGTTTTGGTATCGGTGAGGACTGCGAAATACTGATTTGCTGTTTTTTCAAGACCTGCTGATATCACTTCTTCTCTGAATATTGCGTCTGCATCACGAAGTATTGCCAGCTTTTCCTCTGTGATATCGCCTATGACTCTTATTGCGAGTCCGGGACCGGGGAATGGTTGACGCCATACGAGGTCATGCGGAATTCCGAGCTCTTCTCCAACTGCTCTGACTTCGTCCTTGAACAGGTCACGCAGCGGTTCGATTATTGTTTCAAAGTCTATAACATCGGGAAGTCCTCCGACATTGTGATGACTTTTTATCGTTGCCGCATCTCCTTTTCCGCTTTCTACGACATCGGGATATATTGTCCCTTGTACAAGTGCGTAAACGTGGCCTATTTTTTTGGCTTCCTCTTCAAATACTCTTATGAATTCTTCTCCGATTATTTTCCGCTTTCTTTCGGGTTCTTTTACATCCTTCAGTGCAGTGAGAAAACGCTCTCTTGCATCTACTCTTATAAGATTCATTTTGAAGTTTTCACCGAATGTTTTTTCAACCGAGTCGGCTTCGTTCTTTCTGAGCATTCCGTGGTCAACGAATACACAAGTCAGATTATCTCCGATTGCTTTATGAAGCAACACTGCGGCTACAGATGAATCAACGCCGCCCGAGAGTGCGCACAGCACTTTTTTGTCTTTCAGCTCTTTTTTATATTTTTCTATCGATTTTTCGGCGAAATCGGTCATTTTCCAATCGCCTTTACAGTTGCAGATCGAGTATACAAAGTTTTTCAGCATGGTGCTTCCGAACTGTGTATGAGTAACCTCGGGGTGGAACTGAACGGCGTAGATCTTACGATCCTCATCAGCCATTGCCGCACACGGACACTGTTTTGTGTATGCCGTTACTCTGAATGATTCGGGAAGCTTTGTCACATAATCGGTGTGGCTCATCCAGCATATGCTCTTTTCAGGGATGTTTTCAAAGAGCTTGCATTCCTTGGCCGTAAGTTCGATCTTACCGTATTCGCTGACAGAGCCCGCCGAGCAGATTTCGCCACGTTCCATCCATGCGATAAGCTGACAGCCGTAGCAGATGCCCAGAATCGGAATTCCGAGCGAAAGGATCTCGGGCGAATAGTGAGGTGAATTCTCATCATAAACGCTGTTCGGTCCGCCTGTAAATATGATTCCTTTATAATCCGCATCTTTTATCTGTTTTGTGGTTATTTTATTGTACGGTATGATCTCTGCGTAGACATTCAATTCACGGACACGTCTTGCTATCAGCATGTTGTACTGTCCGCCGAAATCGAGTACGAGTATTTTTTCCATTTGTCAAAGCCTTTCATTTATTAACGGTGATAAACGGCCGTCAGCCGTTTATCCTGTTGTTCAGAGCTTGAGTGATACGCTTCCCTCGCTTGTATCGGCAAGTAATCCTTTGAGCGATTCAATATAGCTTTCCACCTGCTCAGCGCATCTGCCTGTGAAATTATCGGGGCAAAGAAGTGCTTCCATTTCTTCACGGCTCATTCCGAATTCTTTGTTTGAGGAGAGAAGGGAAAGAAGGTTTGAACTCTCGCCGTTTTTCATATTCTTCACCGCTTCCATTGAACATTGCCTTATGATCTCGTGAAGCTTCTGACGGTCACCGCCACGTTTCACTCCGTCCATGAGGATATTCTCTGTTGCGATAAAGGGAAGATATTCCATAACTGATCTTTCAATGATCTTTTCATTGACTACGATTCCCGATGTGACATTCTGCGCAACTCTTATAATTGCATCGGCACAGAGGAATCCTTCGGGAAGGGAAATACGGCGGTTCGCCGAATCGTCGAGCGTACGTTCCATCCACTGGACACTTGCGGTCATCGGTGCGTTCAGGCTGTCTGCGATCAGATAGCGTGCGAGCGAACATATCCTCTCGCATCTCATCGGATTGCGTTTGTATGCCATTGCCGAAGAGCCTATCTGATCCTTTTCAAATGGTTCTTCTATCTGTCTGTCATGCTGTAAAAGTCTGATATCGTTTGCCATTCTGTAGAGTGACTGTGCGATCGATGACAGTGAGTTCATGATTCTTGAATCGAACTTTCTCGGATATGTCTGTCCGCAAACAGCGAAGCATGAATCAAAGCCGAATTGCTCGCAAATTATCGCATTCATCTTATCGATCTTTTCGGTATCGCCGTCAAACAGCTCGACAAAGCTTGCTTCTGTTCCGGTAGTTCCTCGGCAACCTAAAAGTTTTATTGTTGAAAGTACAAAGTCGATCTCCTCAACATCCGAAACGAGATCCTGAATCCAGAGTGTGGCCCTTTTTCCGAGCGTTACGAGCTGTGCAGGCTGGTAGTGGGTATATCCGAGAGTCGGAGTCGCCTTATATTTTTCGGCGAACAGCGACAGATTTTTTATCACCTTGAGCAGCTCGCTTCTTACATAACGCAGAGCATCACGGTATATTATAAGGTCTGCGTTGTCGGTCACATAACAGCTTGTTGCACCGAGATGTATGATTCCTGCCGCAGACGGTGCGACAAGACCGAAGGCATATATATGTGCCATGACATCGTGTCTGACTTCCTTTTCACGCTTTGCAGCGGCGTCAAAGTCTATATTGGTGATATTATCTTCAAGCACTTTTATTTGCTCCTCGCTTATCGGCAGTCCGAGCTTATGCTCAGCCTTTGCAAGTGCGACCCAAAGCTTGCGCCATGTTTCGATCCTTGTTCTTGCCGAAAAGAGCTTGAGCATATATTCACTTGCATAGCGTGAGGAAAGCGGCGACTCATATATATCCTTCATTTTTTACTCCCGTTTTTATACTTATCTTATGATTATACTGTCACGTTCCGGGCCGACCGAAACATATTTGAGGTGACAGCCGATATTCTGCTCGATATATTCGACATATTTCTTTGCGTTTTCGGGGAGGTCTTCCCAATTGCGTACACCCGATATATCGCACTTCCAGCCGTCAAGATATTCAAAGACGGGCTTTGCAGAGTAAAGTGCGGCAGGGAAGGGGAATTCGGTTGTTTTCTCGCCGTTTACGATATAGTGAGTGCAAACCGGTATCTTATCCATATAGGAGAGAACGTCAAGCTTTGTAAGTGCGATTGCGGTAGCACCCTGTGTCAGAACACCGTATTTTGTAGCTACGATATCAAGAGGGCCGACTCTGCGGGGACGGCCTGTTTTTGCGCCGTATTCACCGCCTGCATCACGAAGTTGCTTTGCCTCATCTCCGAACCATTCGCAGGTGAAGGGGCCTTCTCCAACGCATGTGGAATACGCCTTGACAACTCCTATAACCTCATCGACCTTGGCGTTTGAGAATCCGCTTCCGACAGGGGCATATGCCGCTATCGAGTTGCTCGATGTGGTATAAGGATAGATACCGTAATCAAGGTCACGCAGTGCGCCGAGCTGAGCTTCAAACATAATGCTTTTTCCTTCGCTTGAAGCGTCACGAAGCACCTTTGATGTGTCACAGATAAACGGTTTGATCTTATCACCGAATTCATTTATCCATGCAAGCATCTCGTCAAGCGTATGCTCTTTTGCGCCGTATACACCGCTGAGAATGAGGTTTTTCCATTCGAGAATGTCAGACAAATGTTGTTTGAGCAATTCGGGGTAGAAAAGCTCGCCTGCCATTATGGTCTTCTTCTGGAATTTATCCGAATAAAAGGGAGCGATGCCCTGCTTTGTCGAACCGTATTTTTTATCCGAAAGACGGTTTTCCTCAAGTTCGTCAAGCTCTCTGTGCCAGGGGAGAAGAAGCGATGCACGGTCGCTGATTTTGAGATTTTCGGGGGTTATCGATACTCCCTGAGAAACTACCTTTGATATTTCATTCCAGAGATTTTCGGCATCGAGTGCCACGCCGTTTCCGAGTATGTTGACAACACCCTTGCGGAAGATTCCCGACGGAAGAAGGTGAAGAGCAAATTTTCCGTATTCGTTGATAACGGTGTGTCCTGCGTTACCGCCTCCCTGATAACGAACAACAACATCGTACTCCTGTGTGAGAAGGTCGACCATACGTCCTTTACCTTCATCACCCCAGTTGATCCCTACTACTGCACAAGTTGACATTTTTTTCTCCTTTGTTTTTAGTTGATTTTAGTTTTTACGTTCAATTGTACACTTTTTTTATGAATTAGTCAAGTATTATTTTTAATGATTATCTGTATAAAATAGTTCGATTATTTATGCAATAATAAAAATTTCTTAAAAATAAAATCGGGGAGCTTCGTATGTAAAGCATCCCCGAAAAAAATATTTAAAAATTGTCTTTGAAATCAGCGGACAGTAGAAGAGACTCACACCCCGAAAAGAAGTTCGGTATAAGTGGGGAATGGCCAATATTCCTTGTCGGTCATTGTTTCTGCCCTGTCGCAGAATACTCTCAGCTCGTTCATCAGCGGAATCAGCCTGTCTCTTATTTCGTAGGCGGCTTTTTCGCTGTCGATTGATATTGATATATTTATATTGCCCAGCATCTTTTCAAGCTCTGATGTTTTTGCGTAAATGCTGTCATTCACCGATGAAAGCTCGCGCAGGGTATTAAGCTCGTAATTGTTTGCAAGTGACGGATAAGCCAAAGATTTTGCATTGATTGAAAGTGCTAAGTCTTTAGTGAATCTGCTTACGGCAGGGAGAAGCTGAGTTTTTGCCATGCTTACCATTGTGTTTGCTTCGATAAGCACAGTTTTGCAGTAATTCTCGAGAATTATTTCACATCTTGAGCGAAGCTCTGTTTCGGAAAAAATTCCGTGTCTTGTCAGCATTTCGATATTTTTTCTGTCGGTAATGTGAGGAATGCAGTCGGGCGTTGTGCTGTAATTGAGCAATCCACGTTTTTCGGTGGCCTCTTTTATCCATGTACCGTCATATCCGTTGCCGTTGAATATAATGCGTTTATGCTCTTTAACCGTATTTTTGATAAGCTCATGAAGTGCATCTTCAAAATTTTCAGCTTGCTCGAGGGTGTCGGCATATACACGCAGAGACTCGGAGACAGCACCGTTGAGCATTATATTCGCATCTGCAATACTGCTTTGTGAGCCGAGCATACGGAACTCAAACTTATTGCCGGTGAAGGCAAAGGGGGATGTTCTGTTTCTGTCTGTCGTGTCACGGACGAATTTCGGAAGCACATCAGCTCCAAGCTTCATCTGTGTTTTTTGTGTTTCGAGATAGGGAGTGTCGTTTTCTATGGCATCGAGGACGGCGGTAAGCTCTTCGCCCAGGAATATTGAAAGAACGGCAGGAGGTGCTTCATTAGCTCCGAGACGGTGGTCATTGCTTGCACTTGCAACCGAAATGCGGAGGAGATCCTGATAGTCGTCAACAGCTTTGATTACAGCACAGAGGATAAGAAGAAACTGTGCATTTTCATAAGGTGTTTCGCCGGGTGAAAGAAGATTGCTTCCCGAATCTGTAGCAATAGACCAGTTGTTATGCTTTCCGCTTCCGTTTACTCCGTCAAAGGGCTTTTCGTGGAGAAGACATACAAGACCGTGTTTTGCGGCGATCTTCTGCATTATCTCCATTGTAAGCTGATTGTGGTCGGTTGCTATATTGGTGGTGTTGTATACCACGGCAAGTTCGTGCTGAGCAGGGGCAACCTCGTTGTGTTCTGTTTTTGCGTAAATGCCGAGTTTCCAGAGCTCTTCGTCAAGCTCTCTCATGAATGCGGCAACCCTCGGCTTTATAACGCCGAAATAGTGGTCGTCCATTTCCTGACCTTTAGGAGGTTTTGCTCCGAAAAGGGTTCTGCCCGTGAAACGAAGGTCGGGTCTCTTGTCATAAAGCTTTTTGTCGACAAGAAAGTATTCCTGCTCGGGGCCTGCCATTGTGCAGACACGGCGAACGGTTGTATTGCCGAACAAGTGCAGAATTCGCAGAGCCTGTTTGTTCAGCGCCTCCATAGAACGCAAAAGAGGGGTTTTTTTATCGAGAGCCTCTCCGCCGTACGAGCAGAAGGCTGTCGGTATGTAAAGGGTATTGTCTTTGATAAAAGCGTATGATGTAGGATCCCATGCGGTATATCCTCTCGCTTCAAATGTCGCACGAAGACCTCCGGAAGGGAATGACGAAGCATCCGGTTCACCCTTGATAAGCTCTTTTCCCGAGAATTCCATGATCAGTCTGCCGTCATTTGAGGGAGATACAAAGCTGTCATGCTTTTCGGCTGTGATACCTGTGAGAGGCTGAAACCAATGGGTAAAGTGTGTTGCCCCTTTAGACAATGCCCAGTCCTTCATTGCGTTTGCAACGGCGTTGGCAAGTCCTATATCAAGCTGGGCTTCCTCATCGATAGTTTTTTTGAGCGAGTTATATACATCGCTCGAAAGAGTTGATGACATAACCTCATCGTTGAAGACCATGCTTCCGAAATATTCTGACACATTCAATAACTTTGAATTTTTTGATACACTTTCCATTTTTTCTCCTTCTCGGTAGACCTGCTTCAGTTATCTCTTGTTTTTGGATCATAAATATGAAATTCAGCTCAGAGTTGAGCATATACTCAAAACTACTACCGACTATACCACGGCATTTTACACCTTTTTTCTCCTCTTGTCAATAGTTTTAGAAAAAAAACGAACATTGTGCAAAAAAAGAGCAGTATCTTCCGTGAAAATAAGAAGATACTGCTATATAGTTTTGTATTTATTAATGCTGTGTATAGATTATGCGATATAAGCCTTCTTTCTCTTTGCTGATACAAAAGTTATACCGGCGAGAGCAATTACGCTGACAGATGCAAGAGCGATATATACTACCGAATTGTCGGATGTTTGGGGTGTGGCAAGCTTTAAGTAATATCTATCAAAATAACTGCCTCCATCAATGCGCCAACCGCTTGATGTTTTAAGAAATGTTATTGTATCTTCTCCGCTAACCGGAGGATATTCTTCTGTTATCCAACCAATATTTAGTACAGCCGTATTTTTCCCTGTAAATCTTAATTCAGCGTTATCCCAATCCATTATTGGCACGGAATATAAAACCATTGGATATTGATATGCGTATGTTTTGCCGTTCGATAAATATATATCACCCTTTTCTATTCCTTCATCCCATTCAATAACTTTTTGTATGTAGTCCTTTATTATTCCTGTGTGGCGGGTGAATTAAGCTTCACCCGCCGATTGTTTTGCACTTCAGGTCTTTATTGAACCGTTATGCGATATAAGCTTTCTTTCTCTTTGCAGATACAAAAGTTACACTGGCAAGGGCTGCAACGCTGACAGATGCAAGAGCGATATATACAACCGAATTGTCGGCTGTTTCGGGAATTTCGGAAGCATAAACCGAGTCAAGACCTTTATAGTAGTTACCTGTAGAACCCGAAATTCTCCAACCTCTGTTGGTTTTTGTATATTGAATTGTAATTTTTCCCTCAAGGTTCACATTTTTCCCGGATTCTTTGTAATATGCAAGAGTAGCTTTATTCGCATTTCCGTCAAATTCAAGAGTGATCTTATTTTCACTTCTTTCTTTGACTTTTGCAGTTTCCCAATCGGGGATTCTTTGTGTTTCTGAGTAATGTTCAGTATTAACAATATATTTTGTTGCTGCGTAAAAATAATGATTATAAACATAACCGTCAGTACCGAGAAGGCAATATGAATCTATCAAATAATCTCTGAATTCTGCGTTATCTATAATGTGCAGAAAATCGGAAACGAAATATTTTCTGACATCTTCGCGTACTTTCTCAACGGTTACCGTATCCGGAAATCTGCTTGCCCAGTCATCTCCTCTATAAGTAGGATATAGTTCGCCTGTGCGTATGTCGACAGCAGAAATATTATATAGATGACTTTTTGACATATCGAACTCCGGATCATAGTATCCCATCTTCATTGCATTTTGAATTAATGATTCATCAAGATCGCTCTGAAGGGCTCCATTAGGCATATAGTAAACTAATTCTTCATAAACGAGACCGAAAATTGCAACAAAATATTGTGCCTCTTTCGCAAGCTCAACAAGCTCATCAATTGTCGGCTCTTCATCTGCCGCACTTATAGGCATGAGGAAGAGGGGAATGGCGAGGGCGAGAATTAGGGTTAAAGAGAGTATAAATTTGATTTTTTTCATTGTATGTAGTCCTTTATCATTCCTGTGTGGCGGGTGAATTAAGCTTCACCCGCCGATTGTTTTGCACTTCAGATCTTCATTGAACCGTTATGCGATATAAGCTTTCTTTCTCTTTGCAGATACAAAAGTTACACCGGCTAGGGCTGCAAGGCTGACAGATGCAAGGGCGATATATACAACCGAATTGTCGGCTGTTTCGGGGATATCGGGGGCGAATAGAGAGTCATGCCACGAATAATAATATCCGCCTGTAGTACCCGATATTCTCCATCCTCTTTCTGTTTTCGTGTACTGAATTGTAATTCCGTCTTCGATTCTTTCTGTTTCACTCACTTTATCAAAAGAAAGCGTGATTTTGTTACTGCTCTTTTCTTTGATTTTTGCAGTTTCAAGATCGGGGCGTCCGGTAAACTCACTGATATGCGGAGCCTGACCATAAGAGTGACTGTACACATGACCGTCGGGCGAGAGATAAGCGAGTGCATCAGTGAAATGTTCGCTGAATTCTGCATCATCAATAATTTTAATAAAGTCGCATACCCAATATTTTTTTATATCTTCGCGTATTTTTTCAACTGTTACAGTATTCGGAAATCTGAGTCCTCTTCCCATTTGTATATCATCCCACATCATTCCGGTTTTCAGATCAACAGCTGAAAAAGGCCAATCAAATTCACCCGGATCAAAATCAGGATCGTAATATCCCCATTCGATTGCCTTTTGTTTTTGAATTTCATCAACACAATTTTCAT
>CAZXAU010000008.1:0-103887 GCA_964638675.1 uncultured Lachnospiraceae bacterium | reverse complement strand
GACCAGCTCAGCCATCTCTCCGAACTGCTCACATCAAACAGTATATCACAATATGATGAATTTGTCAATAGTTTTTTTGAAAAAGCTTTTCGTTATGTAAAAAATTGTAATCAAAATAAATTTTTCAAAGATTTTTTTAAAAAGCTATTGCATTTTCGGAAAAAGTGTGATATACTCTATTCACTTACGGAGGCATAGCTCAGTTGGCTAGAGTGCCTGCTTGACGTGCAGGAGGTCATAGGTTCGAGCCCTATTGTCTCCACCATAAAAGGCACTTGCATTGCAAGTGCCTTTTTCAATATAATAAACCCCTCATTCAATCGGTGAAATGTACTTCGTGCGTATAGTATGGCGTCGTCACGTGGAAAGAACTGCGGCAGATAAGCAATCTGTTTGATTTCATATTGTGACTGCAGAAGCGATATTTCACATTTTTCACCAAAACCTTTTTTGGCATTTCAAACAGACGGATATTCCACTGCAGAAATAAGTCGGAAACCTTGACAGGTTTGTTTTTCTGTGGCCCGCTCGTCTTATATAAACAACATTCAATAAAGGAGAAATAATATGTCAGGAACAGCTGAAAACCAGGCGAATGTTAATATTTCGTATAAAAAATTCTATGCAATAAGGAAACTGATTAACCAAAAATTCGGCGAAAAATTTTACTATGACATGCAAATGGACTATGTGTCCAGAGCATTGAAATTCGGTGACACACAGCCCGCTGTAGTTGTAAACACCAATCCGCTTTTGATTGCGGCATATTCGGATGAAATGGATGCTGTTGTTATGTTGCAGTTCCCACGCGAGCTTGCAGATCAATACGCACTTGCTATCGGCACAAGGCTGACAACTTCAACCGTTTATTTCTATGATCCCGGTAGGTACGGTTCGGATTTCGTTCACGGTGAAAGATCTTCAAAACAATACAGAGATTTTATGCCGATCGTTCAATTATTCCTTGGCAAAAAGGACGAATACATCAATTCAAAAGTTAATTTGTTTAATGCCGCTGTATGGGACAGGTTAAACATGCTCGCAAATAAATATCTTGAGGATCATCCCAACACAGCAAGACACGGTTTCTATTATTTCAAGAAAAATTAACATGAACCGTTAAAAACATATTGTCGAATAGTATTAAAACACCGCAGTTTAATCGAATTAGGAACATAATACACGATATGGAAAACGATGTAACGGAAATTGAAAAAAGGATACTTGACCAAAACTTCATCTATGAACAGCCCTATTTTTATAATAATGACCTTGCTTTGAGGTGCGAATTAGGAATAGGGGATTCCGATGAGCAATACATGAAAAATGCAAAAAAACGTGCGGGAGAGATTTTTGATATTCTTTTTAAAACGGGCGTTGATATCTTCTTTTTTGACGATTATATTTACGACTATGATTACGATACAGGCAATACCATATGTTATATCGATAAACTTATTGAACAGGAGAAAAATCGACTTGAATTTTGTTTGGGTTATCAAAAAAAATTCAGACACAAAATAGTAAGGGATATTCTTTATGACAAAGAAGAATGGCCTTATTTAATACGCCGGAACAGGATCTGTTGTTATACAAACAAAGGATTCAATGCATTGAAAACAATTAATTCGCAAATTCACAGCCAAATCAACCCACTGATCCATTTTGTTTCGTTCGAAAACGATTGCATATTATCTGTATACGATGACAGAGGCTGCGATGTTGTGTTTTTCAATGAAAAAAAATTCAAAGCTTTTTACCCGTTGTTGGAAAAGTATTTTCTCGAATATGATGCGGTATTAATGAAAGAAAGATTTGATAAAATTATTTGATATGTTGTTTGTCCGAAAGTAATATCAGCAAAATCAAACACCAAAAAGGATCATAAAAATGAAAATTACAGAAATTTGCGATTTACTAAGACGAGAGCTTTATGAGGCCGGCTATGAATACGGATTTATTTTGGATGGTAAAAAGTATAAGCCGGACATGAGCAAAGGATTTGATAACGAGTATTATTCCCTATCATTGACAGTTTACCGTGTTCAGGATCCGACAGATACTGTAAAAGAAAAAATCGGAACCTGCATTGATTCTGTTGTAGTTATGAAAAACATTTTACAAGAGCTATCTGTTCCGTATAGAATCTGGCTTCTCTACAATAGCACCAAAAACAAAGCACATACAATTCTCACCTTTGAGGCTGAAAATAAGATCGTATACCTTGAACTTACACCGCAATCAAAGAAGGAATGCTACGGAAAAGAAATCATATTTAATGACGAGCATGAATTTATCAGTTTTCATGAAAAACAAAATTACGATGTTTCCGATATAACCGATAAAATAATAATCGGACAACCCCCTGATTTTTTGTTATGCCGTTTAAAAAAATGACTTTAAAAGCGATTTTGAGGGGGCATGCTCTTCCCTCTTGCAGACTGTTTGATTGCTCTTTCACATAAAAAAACGTTGTCGTCTGACGGCAGTTTTTTACTCAAATTCATTACACAAAGAATGCAACACATCGGAAAAGGATGTGTTGCATTCTTTTTATCGTAAATAAATATATTGATTACTTTACGGCAATCTTTCTTCTGATCGCTTCAAGTCTGTTCAGTGCCTCATTAAGTGTCTCGTCCTTCTTTGCAAAATGCAATCTTATCAGATTGTTGACATCTTCACGGAAGAAGCTTGATCCGGGGACTGCCCCGACTCCGACATCCCTTGCCAGAACCTCGCAGAATTCGAGATCTGAAGCGTATCCGAACTCCGAGATATCGAGAAGAACATAATAAGCTCCCTGGGGCACTGTATGGGCAATGCCTATATCGTCAAGTCCTTTCAGGAAAAGCTCTCTCTTGCCTGTATATTTATCCTTGAGCCACTTATAATAATCATCACCGAAACGAAGTCCTGTAACAGCCGCTTCCTGCAAAGGTGCCGCCGCACCGACCGTCAGAAAATCGTGAACCTTTTTTGCCACATCGATTATATGCGGCGGCGCTATGATATATCCCAGACGCCAGCCGGTGATAGAATATGTTTTCGAGAGTGACGAGCATGATATCGTTCGTTCCCACATTCCGGGAAGCGATGCGAAATAGACATGCTTGTGCGGCTCATATACGATATGCTCGTATACCTCGTCTGTTATTACAAATGTATCGTATTTTTCAGCAAGATCGGCAATTATTTTCAGCTCGTCATATGTAAACACTTTACCGCATGGGTTTGACGGGTTGCAGAGAATAAGTGCTTTAGGATGCTGTTTGAATGCCGCTTCAAGCTCATCCTGATTAAAATTGAATTCGGGCGGATAGAGCGGCACATATATAGGCTGCGCTCCCGAGAGTATTGTATCCGCACCGTAATTTTCGTAAAAGGGTGAAAACACAATAACCTTATCACCTGGATTGGCAACGCTCATCATAGCTGCCATCATAGCCTCAGTACTACCGCATGTGACAACTATCTCACTGTTAGGGTCTATCTTTCTGCCCATCAGCTTTGATTGTTTATCTGCAAGTGCTTCTCTGAAATTCTGAGCGCCCCATGTTACCGAATACTGATGAAAATCCTCTTTAGTCACCTGTGCCAAGCGGTCAAGTATTTCTTTCGGCGGGTCAAAATCAGGGAATCCCTGAGAGAGATTGACCGCACCGTATTTCAGTGAAACTCGTGTCATCCTGCGAATTACCGAATCAGTAAAGTTTTCGGTTCGTTTGGAAAGTTCGGGCATGAATTTTACCTCCGATTCTGCATTGTGTCACGATCAACCGTTGACGGACTTACGCTCGTCAATAATTCTCTTCGACTTATGCTCAGAACGTGTATCAAGTCCTCCGTCAGGATGAACGACGACACTGTAAGGCTTAACACCTATACGAGCCTTGAGAGCAGCAGATACCTGTGCCGCGACCTCTTCATCGCTCTTCGGATTGTTTGCATTCTTTTCTACTTCAACAGTGTACTTGCATGTGAAATCCTTTTCAAATACACGGATAAGGTATTCGCCTGTAATATCGGGTATTTCACGGATAACCGCTTCTATATCGCTCGGGAATACATTGACTGCAGAAACGATAAACATATCATCTTTTCTGCCGTTGATATGAATTCTGCCGTGTGTTCTTCCGCATGAGCAGGGTGTATTGTCGATCCAACCGATATCTCCTGTACGGAAACGGATAAGCGGACGTGCGTGCTTGCGAAGTGTGGTGAATACGAGTTCTCCGACTTCGCCGGGCTTCAGGACTTCGCCTGTCTTTACATCGACAGTTTCAACCAAAATATGATTCTCTGCGATATGCAGACCGTCTTTAGCTTCACACATAGCGGCACATGCGCCAAATATATCGGACAGTCCGTAGAAATCATAGACTTCTGCTCCCCACAGATCTTCAATTGCTTTTCTTGTAGCTGCAATAGAGCCGCCGAGCTCTCCTGCAACGATTATCTTTTTGATATTAAGGTCTTTCTTAGGATCGATTCCGCTCTTGAGTGCCTTTTCACCAAGCTGCCAAGCATATGACGGGCTGGTCCATATTATTGTCGGCTTATATGTTTTCAGCACGAAAAGCAATCTTTCACTCGGAAGTGTTCCGCCCCAGATGCAGAGTGCACCGAGATTCTGAGCGCCGATTACATCGGGACCTCCGACATAGAGTGAGAAATTGAGTGCGTGAACATAACGGTCGCTCGGTCTCATACCGATCTGCCAGAACCAACGGCTTTCCGTATCCTGGAATTCATCGAAATCCTTTTTGGTAAAGGGACTCATTGTAGGAACTCCGGTAGAACCCGACGATGTGGAAATGAATACGACATCCTCTTCGGGAACTGCGGCAAGCTCTCCCAGAAATGAGCCTACGCCCTGAGTATCACGCTGTGTTTTTTTGTCAATGAAGGGAAACTTCTGTATATCGGCAAGCGTCTTGATATCCGACGGTTTTACTCCTGCTTCATCGAATGATCTTTTATAATACGGTGCATTATCATACGCAAACTGTACGATCTCCTGCAGATCAGCGAGCTGTCTTTTTTCAAGCTCTTCTCTCGGGAGCGTTTCAAGCTCCTCATCCCAATACTTGTTATTTACATCTTTTTGCATCTCTATATCCTCCTGACCGTCAATCGATCCTGAAATTTTTACGAATTGATTCCCATTTTGCATCACGGGATTCTTTTATTATTTGAATGTCTTCATCACTCAGATGCTTGAATCTTCCCTGTTTTCTCAGGTACGCTTCAACATCTGTAAACTCTTTCGGCTGATGATTCAGCTTATACTCACCGTTCTCATACTCGGCGAGATACCAAAGTCCGCAATCGACAACCTCTTTTGCAATCTCCACGCATTCGTCTGTGGCAATTCCCCATCCTGTAGGACAAGGAGCTATAATATGAATATATTTTGTTCCCCTGATCTTCGATGCTTTTTCTACCTTACGCATGAAATCGGGAAGATATCCTATACTTGCGGTTGCGGCATAAGGAATACCGTGTGCGGCTATGATCTCAAACATATTTTTTTTCTGTCTGAGGTTTCCTCTTATATTCTTCCCTGCCGGAGTGGTAGTTGTTTTTGCACCGAATGGTGTCAGCGAGCTTTTCTGAATTCCTGTATTCATATATGCTTCGTTATCGTAGCATATATAAAGAATGTTATCATTTCTGTCGATCGCACCCGAGAGTGCCTGAATTCCTATATCGGCAGTTCCGCCGTCGCCTGCAAAACCAACAGCCTGAAAATCGTTGATTCCCTGTGCCCTGAGTCCTGCTTCAATTCCCGTAAGCATCGAAGCTGTTCCCGCAAATGTCGAAATTATGGCGTTATTGGCGAAGCAGAGCTGAGGAAAATTAAATCCGACAGCCGACATACATCCTGCCGGCAGTACAGCGACCGACCGCTCACCGAGCACCTTTAGTGCTATTCTCACTGCAAGACTTCCGCCGCACCCCGCACATGCTTTATGTCCGTAGAAAAATTCATCTTCTCTCAGAGTTTTTACATT
Organism: uncultured Lachnospiraceae bacterium; assembly: GCA_964638675.1. GTDB lineage: Bacteria > Bacillota > Clostridia > Oscillospirales > CAG-272 > SIG714. The sequence continues at coordinate 97,870 of CAZXAU010000008.1, read as the reverse complement.
CACGCTCATTGCTCTTCCCCTCCGATTCCGATAAATTCTACCTTAACTTTTTCTTCTTTCAACTCCGCAAATATTGTTTCTATCTCAGATTCGCTGATATTTCTGCCGCCAAGTCCGCCGATATAATTCGATGTCGGAATCGATATGCCTGCCTTATGCAATGCCGAATTGACATTTGTATAGACAGTTCCTTCATTTCCGAACGAGATATCCTTTTCAAGAACCGCAACAGCTTTTGCATTTTTCACAGCCGATGCAATCTCTTCATTCGGGAAGGGGCGTAAATATCTGATTCTCAGAAGTCCGACCTTTTCGCCTTTTTCTCTGAGCATATCAACGGTTTCCTTTACAAGTCCTGCAATACTTCCGAGCGTGATTATAATATAATCTGCATCGTCGGTAAGATAGCTTTCGGTAAGTCCGCTGTAACTTCTTCCGAATATTTCGGCAAAGCGTTCTTCGGCTTCCTTTATTGCCGCCTTTGAATTCAAAAGTCCTATATGTTCTTTATATTTGAATGCCATATTATGTGCAGGTCCTGCCGAAAATCCGAGATTACGTGGGTGCAACAGATCAAGTTTATTCTCGGTCTCAAACTTCGGAAGGAATTTGTCAGCCTGCTCCTGCGTGGGTACATCTACCACTTCATATGTATGAGTCAGTACAAAGCCGTCGAGGTTTGCCATGAATGGAGTTGACACCTCTTTTTTCTCGGCTATATAATAGCTCATCAAAGCAAGGTCAAGCGCTTCCTGTGCGTCCACTGCATAGGCTTGTATCCATCCGCAGTCGAGCTGTGATATCGAATCACGCTGATCTCCGTATATATTCCACGGAAGAGCCGTTGAGCGGTTTGCATTCATCATTACGATCGGAAATCTTCCGCCCGATGCATAAGTCAGACACTCTGCCATATACAAAAGTCCCTGTGAGGATGTGGCTGTAAATGCTCTTGCACCGACTGCCGAAGCACCCATAGCGCAGGAGAGCGCTGAGTGTTCCGATTCGACATGAATAAATTCCGATTTCAGACTGCCGTCCTCAACCATTTCGGAAAGACGTTCAACAACTATTGTTTGCGGTGTTATCGGATATGCCGATATGACCTGCGGTCTTGCCAGGCGGATTCCCTCGGCAAAGGCTTCGTTTCCGGATAAGAATTTTCTTGCCATTACTTTTCCGCCTCCATTTCAATTGCAGATATTTTGCAGATTTTTTTGCATATTCCGCATCCCTTGCAGAAGTCATAATCTATTGACACTTTTCCGCCGTCTTTATATATGACGCCGTCCGGACAATAGAGATAGCACTGCAAACATCCTATACATTTGTCTTTATTTATCACCGGTCTGATATTTCTCCAGCCGGCGTTTTTTGTCACAAGATATCCTGCCTCATATGCAGTTGCATCCGGGATTTCCGAAAGTTTTGTCGGAGCTTTGTCTCTTAAATAGGGTTTCATTTATTTATCATACCTCCAACTTCATCTGCGGCAGCTCTTACGGCGATTATATTTTTTTTATGCAATTTTTCGGGCATATAATGACAAATTGCTTCTTCGACATCCTCTACCGTAATTTCGTCGCACACAGCGGCAAATGCACCCAGCATAATCGTATTTGTGATCGGAAGTCTCAGTATTTTTTCGGCGAGCGTATCACCGTCAAATGCTATAATCCTTTCGTCTGAAAAGCTCTTTTTTGTATTAATGAGGATCTTTCCGCTTTCCTTCAATTCATCAAACGCATTTCCAGAAAAAAGTGTGTCGTCAAGAAATATACAGAAATCCGCTTTTTCAATTTCACTGCGATTCCCTATAGGCTTTGAATCCAATTTTGTGAAAGCTCTTATCGGTGCTCCTCTGCGTTCAGGACCGAAGGACGGAAATGCCAGCGCATAGCTTTCGCCTTCATGCAGTGTATAGGCTGCTCCGAGCAATCTCGCCGCTGTGAACGCACCCTGACCGCCTCTTCCGTGCCACAATATTTCTGTCATACTTTCTCTCCTCGTTTATAAATAATTACTTTGTGTTCAAATTGCTGTTTCGTGCAATCAAGAGCATTCAAGACTTTCAAACACAAAAATAAAGAAGCCATTCATGGCTTCTGTAAGATCCGGTGATATATTCAATCAATTCCGTTTCGGATGTTAGATAAAATACTGCCTGAAACAAGCGAAAAACGACCGACTGGCGGAACCGAATTCATACTTTCATTTGCCTTATAGAGTATACAACAAATTCACCGTTTTGTCAAATATCATATTAATATAGTAAGCAATAGGAAATACCTATAACCCGACAGTCAATATTAATTCTTATCCGTTATATCTGCTGTGACAAATACTCCTCTATTTCTTTGATATACAGTTTGCCCATGTCGCTGAGGATCTGATTTTTCTTGACAATATATCCGATCTCCATAAGTCCGGCAGAGCTGTCTCCATCAAATTCAAAAGGAATGGCAATATAATCGGAACCGTTCAATTCCTCGCAGATTATTCCCGAGCAAAGTGTATATCCGTTGAGTCCGACCATGAGATTCAGCATTGTAGCCCTGTCATTTGCCTTTATGACCTGCTGATATTCATTCGTGCTGAGGATCTCCTCGGCAAAATAGAATGAACTGTTTCCTCCCTGTTCGAATGAAAGACAGGGGTATTCGGAAAGCTGTTCCATATTGATCGACGATTCGCCTGCGAGAGGGTGATGCTTCCATAGATATACATATGCCCTGCAATCTATCAATTTATGAAATTCGAGATCATTGGAGCTGAGTAGCTTGAGTATTGCATTGCGATTGAATTCGCTCAGATAAAGTATGCCGATCTCGCTCTTGAGTGTTCCGACATCATCTATAACTTCCTTTGTCTTCGTCTCACGCACGGCAAATTCATATTCATTGCTGTTGAACTGCTTGACAAGCTCGACAAACGCCTTGACCGCAAAAGAATAATGCTGTGTCGATACCGCAAATTTCTTCTTTCTCTTTCCCGATTTTCCGTATTTTTCGGAGAGCAATTCATATTGATGATATACCTGTCTTGCATATGCCATGAATTCCATACCGTCGTTGGTAAGTGTTACACCCCTGCCGCTGCGGTGAAAAATTGTAATTCCGAGTTCATTTTCGAGATAATGTATAGCTTCACTCAAGGATGGCTGAGAAACATACAATATTTCCGCCGCCTTATTCAGCGACCCGGTTTCGGATATCGTTATAGCATAATGAAGCTGTTGTAATGTCACTGCAGAACACCGCCTTTACAGTATAGAATAAAGATAAGAAGAAATTCAAAAAACAAAAAGAGTCCGAACCAACCATTCTGATTGCACCAAACCCTTTCCGTTTTGAAATGATTCAATTAAATGGAGCAGATAACGGGAATCGAACCCGCATATTCAGCTTGGGAAGCTGATGTTCTGCCACTGAACTATATCTGCATATAAGTATAATATCATAGATCAGAAAAAAAATCAATAGCTATTTGGAAAAAAATAAAAAACAGTTGACTTTTCATAAGCTTTATAGTATCATGTGTGTATAATCTAAGATTATATAATAATTTAAGATAAGGAAGATATGATGAGCATTACAGATAGCTTCGATGAGTCACGCCCGATGATAACCCCGTCGAATTTTTTTGAAAAAGGCTATATTTCAGATACTTGCATCGTGACCTTTTCGCATAAAGTCCTCGAGGATGTTCTCGGCAGGTATGAATGCAAAAAAGAGTGCTGTTCGGGCACTGCAAACGGGAGAATACAGATATATTCGATTCCTTGCGGAAATGACAGAATTCTCTTTTATATGTCACCGATCGGTGCAGCGTCTGCCGGCTGTGTTATGGAGGAAGTGTCTCACATGACGGGTGCAACAAATTTTATAGTATTCGGCTCTTGCGGTTCGCTGGACGGCAGTGCGACAAACGGTAAGTTTATAGTTCCAACAGAGAGCTACAGAGACGAAGGCTTTTCATATCACTACGTCAAGGCAAGCGACTACATAGAAATAACAAACAGCCAAAAGCTTTCACAGATGTTCGATAGGATGTCTCTTCCGTATGTATGCGGAAGAAGCTGGACGACAGATGCTCTCTACCGTGAAACCGAAGGAAACGTGGCAAAAAGGAAAGCTGACGGATGTATTTCCGTAGAGATGGAAAGTGCCGGACTGCAAGCTCTTTGCACATTCAAAGGAATGCAGCTATATACATTCTTTTTTGCAAGCGATCTCGTAGGCGGTGAGGTATGGCAAAATGTCAATTTAGGTACAGCTGAAGAAGGAAAAAAGCAGATCAACTGTTTTGAGACAGCATTGCTGATCGCACAGATGATAAGGGAGGTTGAAATATGAAATTCAGAAAATTCATTTTATTGATTGCAGTAATTGCAATGGTGTTGTCATGCTGTTCCTGCCATGGCAAGACAGAATCGACCACATCACCCGGAACGCAGGAAGAAGACCCGTATAAGGGAAAATATATTATAGGGATCTGTCAGTTTGACGACCACATTTCGCTGAATGCTGCAACCGAGGGCTTCAAGCAGGCACTCAAGGACAAGCTTAAGGACAAGGTTGTTTTTGCTGAGAAAAACGCTCATGGCGACGATGATAAATGCTCAGAGATCGTAAACGGGTTTACCGGTCAAAGGGTAGATCTTATTTTAGCAAATTCAACAAATGCACTTCAGGCCGCCGCATCTGCCATAAAGGATCTTCCGATTCTCGGAACGTCTGTCACTGATTACGGCGTTGCACTCGGAATCAAAGATTTCAGCGGAACTTCGGACAGAAATATATCGGGTACATCCGACTTCATCGCCCCTGCTGAACAAGCCGCCGTAATATCAGAAATACTTCCGGATGCCGAAAAAATATCGATAATTTACTGTTCAAATGAGGTAAATTCGGTCTATCAGGTTGAGAAGATCAAGCCAATTTTTGAAGCCAACGGCGTGAGCGTGTCGTTATTCCCTTTTAAAGACAATAGCGATATTGAGCAGGCGTGTAAATCGGCATGTCAATCTGGAGCGGATGCTGTATATATTCCGACAGACAACCATATTGCATCATACGCAGAAAAGCTCGGCTCTTTGGCTAAAGAGAATAAGATTCCGATATTTACAGCCGATGAAGGCACAATGAGCGAATGCGGAGTTGCTTCACTGTCAATCAGCTATTACGAGCTCGGTTACAAAACAGGCGAAATGGCTTACAAAATCATAATGGGCGATGAAAACATTTCCGGGCTTCCAGTTGTTTATGCAAACAATGCAACAAAAAAATATAATCCCGATATGTGTGAAGAGCTCGGAATCACAATTCCCGATGGCTACACCGCATACAAGGGTACGAAGTAAATTTAACAAATCAGCTTTCATTTAAAACCCCGTCTATGACGGGGTTTTTTATATGTAGATTTGATGGAAGTTCAGCAATTTATAAGACCCGCAAAACTTCAGCAGTTCCCTTTTGACTGTGTCATCACATAAAAGATTCATAGTCACCAAAAATAAACCAAAGACAGTTTTTATGCATAAACTGTAATAAAAAACAGGATATCAGCGGCTGTAGGGTGAAGATGAAATTTATCTGATGTTATTTCAGACTCAAATTAAGCTGATCATTCAGCTGATCATAAGTGCAATACAGATATTTTGTCTGCCCTGAATCAAAGCTGATTTCTTAACTGATTTTTACATATGACTGTTTCTCAAAGAAGTTCAGTCAAGAAAAAGAGAGGGAGCAATATGAATTATTTCGCAGATGTATATTCAGTATTCCGCAGAAGAGCAAATGCAGCAGCATTTATATCCGGCAGTGAAAAATATCCCGACATTCAGGGCAGAGTTCTCTTCTATCAGTTGCCGAAAGGCGTTGTCGTATGCACCGAGGTCATAAACCTGCCGAAAAATGAAGGAGAATGTAACAGCCGCATATTTGCATTTCATATTCACAGCGGAAGCAAATGTGAAGGAAACGCAGAGGATCCATTTGCTGATGCCGGTATGCATTATAATCCGGACAACTGTCCGCATCCATACCACGCAGGAGATCTGCCGCCCTTGTTCAGTGCTGGCGGAAGAGCCTTTTCTGTATTCCTGAGCGATCGCTTTACCGTAAAAGAAATAATCGGAAGAACGGTTATTATCCACGCATCTCCCGATGACTTTACAACACAGCCCTCAGGAAATTCGGGTGAAAAGATCGCCTGCGGTGTTATTACTGCAACGGCAAGATAACGAAAACTAAATTTGAACACATAAAACAGTAAAAAGAGAATACATAAAAACAAGGATGACTCCCGCCGGAAAGTAATCCTTGTTTTCATCATTTTTTCACTTTTCAATAAGTCGATATTTTAATGCAATAACTTTTTCAATATTGATAAAGAGCTTTTAGTATTACATCCTAATGCTCATGGCGTAATATTAAGATTGTATATTCCGTATCCATCGTCGTTTCTGACAACCTGAATTTGCATTTGTACCTCTTTGTCACCGACCTTGACATTCATACTCAGTCTGTAAACTGAGCCGCCGATTTTACTGTCATATAATGTAGAGTAAAATCCGGTGTATTTTGTTATATCAATCAATGAAAAATCGAGATCATACTTGTTTTCCATGCCTTCAAAAAAGGTTTTCAGATCATCAGTTACATCAGGGTGAAGAAAAGCGGAAGCCCTGTTATAATCTTTTGCCTCTACTGCATCAAAAAAGCCGTTTATAAATGCCTTGGCTTCATTGCCGCTGATCACACCCGAACACCCGGCAAGAGAAAAAACAGTAACTAATACCATAAATACAGGCAAAATATATTTTAAAACATTTTTCATATCTGATCATAACCTCTTGTCATTATATAATTCAATACAACGTTTGAAAACAAGCTTCACCTCTTCTGAAAACATTCAGCTCGCCTCAGATGAAATCATCCGTATTTGCATTATACTGCATTATCATGGCCTTGTCAACAGTCTCAATCCAAATTTAAGTTGTATATTGGATGTCTGATATGTTTTGCTTGTTTAGAAATATTAAATAAAATTTTTCCTATAAACTATTGACAAATTGATTGTATTAGTGTATTATTGAAATAAGATAAGAAATGCGTCATGGCAAAAATTATGATATCATTATTATGGATAAATCAACCGGTGCTTTGAATCCGTTGAGAAAAGATGAGATCATCGGCACTAGGTATCTTTAAGGATAAAACAATTGTTATGATATCACACCATACATCAACTATCGATGTGTTGACAAAGTATATCAACGATTGTGAACCGTCTGCCACGAAAATTATGAAATTCAAAATAAAAAAATAAAATCATGAAAGGAAAGATCCAAATGAAAATCAGGAAAATTACATTCACAATTCTGCTCGCAGTACTTGCACTGTTACTTGTCGGATGCAGCAGCAATAAAGGGGAGCTGAAAGCCGATTTTACGGTCAACGGAAACTATGCAAACATTTCGCAAAGCGGCGAATATGCCCTGGGTGATCATGTTATCGCATACAAAAACAGCTCTTCGACACTTCAGAATATCTATCTTTTAAGTGCTGACGGTTGCAAAGAGATCGCAACAAAACTCCGTGGAACACTGTCGGGAATCAGAATTTGGAATAATCATGTGTATTATGCTGTTTTCCTGCAAGAAAACACGGATTTCTATGACTATGACATTTCTTCCAGAAAAACCAAAAAGGTCCACTCGACCGAGGGGATTACTTCAACTTCATGGGCGGTTGTTGACGGGAAATTAGTTTTTGAAAGCCTGAATGGAAATCTGCACGACGGCGAGAAATACACGCTTACCGTTTGTGAAGACGGCAAGGAAAGGGCAATCTCCGAAAACTCGTTGGGCTTTACCTATATAAACGGTGCGATACAATTTGTTGAAGGACAAGGGACGGAATGTGTTTTAAAATCATTTGATCTCACAACGCATCAAACGACAGAATCCACAGCATTTACCTGCGCCGGAACAAGGGCTTATATCTCTGACTCTCTCGTTCTGACAATCCCTGGCGATATGAGTAAAAAATATGTAAATGTCTATTTCAAAGATACCAAAGAACTCAAAAAAATCGAATTGTCGGAGTATCCGATGTCGGTTTCAGTGGTAGATGAGTATCTGTTTTTCATAAAAGGCGACTCAAAAAATGTGTGCAGACTGAATACAAAAACGGCTGAGGAAATCACCCTTTCCGAAGGAATACATGGCGAACTGTATGCCGACAGTTCTTCGGTGGTGTACGTTTATGACTTTGAAAGCGACTGTATAAACAGAGTGGAGATTGATAAGGCCGGAAAGACACGGAGTACGGAAATTGCCGATATAAAGTGATTAAAGACCTTGGAAGGAACGAAGAATGTATCGTTATGATATAAATACTTCACATTTACTTCTGTTGTTTTATTCCTTTATCCTTGTCATTTTATTGGCTTTGTGTATAGGCGTGATATTGTATGCCTTTAAAAAAGGACTTAAGACAACAACCGGAACACAATTGAAATTCAAACAACTTCCTGCGGCTGTAAAATTTCTTGTATGTGTTCCGTTATTGGTAGCTATTATGCTTACAGTACTTATCGGCAGACTTGGATGGCAGTATATTGTTTTCGAATATAAAATGAACAACGGCGAAGGAATGGTTTCCGTAGGAGAAGTTCATATAGTTTCATGCCAGGAAAATCAGTATAGAGATGAATTTATGGGATACAATCTTGAATTTGAAATCGACCGAACAAAATTCGCACCATCCAATTCGTTCCCAGAAGATGTTGTCAGGGAATTTAAACAAGGCGGAGAATACAGGATCATATACGGGTATATTGGATCTGATTTGACAATTTGGTCAATAGATCGTGTGAGTACATAGTTTCCCCTTCACATACAAAAAGGAAGCTTCTGCAACGCAAAAGCCATGGTTATAAATTATGAAAAAAGCATTGATACTTATGATTATGTCTATAGCAGCATTATTGAGTTTATCCGGGTGTAATTCCAATCGTATTATATTGCCTGATTACATTAATAAAGAATGCTATTATGGGAAAGGAATTCAGGACTATACAGATTTTTGCAAGTACTATTATAATAGTCACAGCATAACAGAATTTAAAAATCATAGTCAATTTAATAAGGTAAAGAGCTCAGACATTGAAAAAATTAGAAGCTTTTTTATGGATTTTGAGACTCATGTTGAAAACCAGGAGTATTATGACCGCTATGATTTTGATAGTCAGGCTCAAATTAATGAAGGCGATTTCTTTTACATTACCGACAAAGAAGGCAAATCCATAGATAATAGCTATTATGAAAAATTCGATGCCTACGATGTTTTTTACTTTGATACTGAAAAATGCATTTTATATTTTATTCATTCCAATAAGTGAGAATATGAAAATAGTCGGGTGACGTGAAAATACAGTAAGTAAACGATCAAAATTAGGAACAACATTATTAAATGTTCCATACAGAGGTAACATAATAAAACGAAATATTTATGCTGACACAAAAATATGAAATAAAATTTGTTCCCTCATATGCCGAAGGCATATATCATAGCTAAGCTATTTCACTCGTTCCGCAAGGAACTTTCATTGAAAAAACCTCGTCATTGACGAGGTTTTTTATGTCTCTGGGCAACCAAAAAGATACTTTTGCGGTTTTGGATTATGGATTTGAACTCTCACTGCCTTGACAAAAGATCACATAATATTATCTCATGAGATAAAATCATTCTTTGCGATTAATCCACTCGACAGATGCGTCCATAGCAGTACGACAGGCATTTGTCTGATCCAATGAATTCAGCATCACGAAATCATGGATGATGCCCTGTACTCGCAAAGCAGTCACTTCCACACCGGCACATCGAAGTTTTTCTCCAAATGCCTCTCCCTCACTACGCAAAACATCCGCCTGACCATTAATGATCATTGTCTGTGGCAAACACTTTAAACAATCGTTGCTTGCTCTGAGAGGAGACGCAGTAATTTGATTTCGATCCCTCATAGAATTTGTATATTGATTCCAGAACCATTTCATTCCATCTCGATACAGATAATAATTTACCGCAAATTGACGATAACTCGGTGTGTCAAAGCAGGCGTTCGTTACCGGGTAATACAATAGAAGCTTGTAAATACTCGGACCTTGTCGCATCATCGACATCAATGCCATAGCAATTGACATATTTCCACCGACACTGTCACCTGCAACCGTGAGTGTAGGACAATTGATCATTTGAAAGCGATTTCCGATGATTTGCCATAGATGTGATAGGATATAATAACACTGCTCAATCGCTGTCGGATATTTTGCTTCAGGTGACCGGCTGTATTCCGGAAATACGACCAGTGAATTTGTTCTTGCTGAAAGTTCTCTGACCAACTTTTCGTGTGTATGAAAGCTGCCGAATACCCAACCAGCACCATGAATATAGAATATAACATTTCGTACTTCCGCATCCTTTGGTGCAATAAAATACACCGGTATGCTCCCCCACCTTCCGGTGCTTATAAACTCCGAGGATATATTGGCAGGATATTTATATACCGGCGTATCCTGGGCCCTTTCTAATATTTTTCTGCCCTGCTCGGGCGGTAACTGAAAAATCAACGGAGGAACAGAGCTTTGGTTACAGACGGTTTCTGCGGCAACTTCCAGTGGAACACATCGTTTCATATATCATTCTCCCTTTATGCTATGACTGGTTACTATCATAATATGCGCTTCTTCCGCTTTGGTGTATCTGGAACAAAGTGTAAACTCTATCGCATAATCTGCCACAGAATTACTGAATTTGTTTTTTTATATCACACCGAAAAAAATAGTCGCTCATATCTGCGTAAGCAGCAGATATTTGTCAGTAGGATGAAAGTAAAGCTATAACAAAAGCCGACCGCAAAAGGGTCGGCTTTAAATATTCGGCGCAAGCGCAGCTCTCCACTCTCGAATAAGGTCGTCAAGTGTTCGTGTAGCATTTGCAGGCGAAGTCGATGGCAAAACAACAGCTTTCATTTTGGTTTTCGGCAGGAGATATCTATTATAGTATTTCTCTGCAGTTTTGCCGTTTACGGCAATCATGCGTATCTGAGCAGTATTTAATATAGGCGACAGGTCGTTAGGTATGACGTTCCGAATAGAACTGTCAGCACTGCCCTCTATTTCACAGCTTGCAATAACGTCCCACAGTGCGAGGTGACATGAAAGAATAAGCCTGCGTTTTTCTTCTGTACCTACAGGTTCTTTTATGCCGTACACAGCAGAAATAACTTTCCAAAAACGGTTTTGAGGATGACCGTAATAAAACGCCTGCTCACGTGACTTCACTGACGGAAAACTGCCGAGTATCAGTATCTCGCTGTTTTCATCATATATCGGCTCTATCGGATGTATTACTTTTTCTGTCATATGTAAATGATATCCTATTGGGTGTCCATAATGGATTTTATGAAAAAAGTAGTCATAACTTGATTCGTTATGACTACTCAAACTGGCGGAAGCGGTGGGATTCGAACCCACGAGCCCTTTCGGGCTACCTGATTTCGAGTCAGGGCCGTTATGACCACTTCGATACACTTCCTTATTAGTTCTGAATTCCGGCATCATATATGAACATACCTACCGTCATCAGAACTACAATGCTTAATGCATATGTCTGCAAACTCAAATAGATTCCAAAGTGAAATACTGACAATCAGAAAATATCAGGTTCACCTTCGTTAGGACCGGGTACATAACTTGCAGTAAGAACGTCGTTGTCATCATTGCAAATTACATCAATTTCAGGAACTTCGTATTCTTTTTTCACAGTTGATTACCTCCATACACTTCTTTTACCCTATAAATATATCATAAAACTGAAAAAAAATCAATAGTGAATTATTACAAATTTCTACACGATAAACCATACATTTTGCATGTTTTCACGCTTTCGTTAATTGTCATTTAAAAACGATCTCATATCAATAAGCGATGAAAAATACACAGCTCCGCTCCTTGTCAGATGTCTGCAATCCTGACTTATATATTTATTATCGGGAGTAAAAACAGGAACGGTCTGATCATCATCTATAACATATGATATTATATCGATAAACTCATCACCGTACTGATTGGCATTTACATTGTTCTGTGATAAAATTTTCTTGTCTATATCGACTCTTGAATCAAAATAGTCGGCACTGTTGCGTTTCGCATAGAATATATCGTTTGATTCACCAAAATTTTTGCTTCCGATTATCCAAAGCTTTACCGTACTGTTGTTTTCACTAAGCAATTGGCGAATGCTGTCGATGTGTTTTTCATTCAAAACATACTCAGCTATGAAAACGCAATCGGAATTCTTTATCCTTTCGATTATCTTTTCCTCGCTGAATGAGGACGAATAAGAGAATTCAACAACATCATCAAGATAAGATGTTTCAAGGACGATGTTTGCCCAGTCCCTCGCAAAGCTGTCCCCTAAAATAAGCCATTTTTCTTTTTCGTTGTCCGAAAAATCCTTGTTGTAGTCATATACTCTTGAATTGTATTCGGAATGCAGTCCACGCTTGACATTGCTCATATATATATCAAGCTCGGGGACATCTCTTATTACCCCTGCATTCATATATATGCCGAGAGATACTGCTGTAGTAATTACAAAAAGCAGAATTGTTGCAGAATATACAAAAGCTTTTTTCGCTTTGCTTGTCATAAAAGCAACAAGCTTATTCTCAACATATATGTATGACGGTATGCAGAGCAAAGCGACTACCGCAATATAAAACAGAATTATTCCGACAGACATCTCAGATGTCACAAAGCATCTTATGAAGGCGATTATGATCTGATGCCACACAAATATACTGTAGCTTGCCTTTCCAAAGCTTGTAAAAAACTTCGATGAAAGTATATTTGCAGCAAATTTATCTTCAATCGGAAGCAACGATAAAACAAGAGTAAGCGTTGACAGGACCACAACAAGTATGAGTCTCAGACTGCTTGAAAGAAGCGATTGAGGAAGCGGAACCGATATAAGAAGGATAAGAAGAACGAGCGACAGATAAAATACCGCAGTCCTTGTGGTTTTCCCGAGCTTTTCAATTTTGCTTGCAAGCTCTTGCGTGTATAATGATATAATGCATCCTATACCGAATTCAAAGAATCTGAACGGCAGATAATAAAACTTTTCGGTAGAATTGCATGAATAAAATAAATACAAAAGCAGTGATACAAGGGTGAATGCAGAAATCAGAAGACAGCTTTTTTTCTTGGAATTTCCTTTTTTTCCGACAACTGCAAATAAAACAGGCAAAACCACATAAAATTGCATCAACACCCCGACATACCATGTATGCATAAGCGGCTTATAGTTATTTACTACATCCCAATAATTCCCTGTTGTTATGCACTGAAGAATATTGTTTGCAAACAGATTCGTTGCAACGACCGTTTCGCTGAGGTTCTCAAGATTATCGGGAAGCATATTGATGCAGCCGAGCAGAAGGCAAAGAGCACTGCCTATGAGGAGAAGCGGCCAAAGCCTGACAAGCTTTCCTATAATATAATCGATATAATTAAATTCGCCCTTTTCATATTTTTTATATATACTTTTGGCTCCGAAAAATCCTGCAATAACAAGAAAAATATCTACTCCGAGAAAGCCCATTTCGAGAAATCCAAGATGGTATAACACAACAGCAATGATACCAAATGATTTCAAAGCGTCTGCTACACTGTTTCTTTTTCTTAATTCCATATTAAGTATTCCCTTCTGGTTTTTAAGTTATTGCATTTATATAATATCCTGCACAATTTTTTCATATGCCCTTATCATACAAAATCGAATTAAATTCAATCTATTATAACACAGATATAATAAATAATCAAGTATTTTTCTGCACAATGCGAATTTTTTTCAAATGAAACTATTGTCGCATCGAATCATTGCAAAAAGCCCTCCGATGGTTCATTTGCCAAAGTGAAATGAATCTGCGAAGAGCCTTTTTATTAAAGAAATATTCTATTTTTTATTATTTTTTTCTGATCTGCCTTTTTTGGAATTCAGCATTGAATAGAGTGTTCTCTCATAAAAGATCGCAATTGCCGATGTTATGAGAGAAGCCACACCCAAAGCCATAAACACGGCACATGACAATTCACTGTCAACAAAGTGCATCGGCTTATTGAAGATATTTATTATAAGAAAGGTCAATGACATGACCGCCAGAACAATGCTGATATTCGGAATTGCCCTCAGGAGGAACAAAGGAAGCGAATATTTTTCCTTTTTTTCAGAATTTTCTCTGTCAGATCTATTCATAGTTTTTCCCCCCTTTGTCTCACCTATCAACTATCATAACTGCGTCTGTCTGATTTCTGTATCTGTCGCCCGAACGCACATTTATATTCTCTCCGCCGAACCACATCTCCGATGACTGACCGCCGTCAAGATTGAATGCATCTACGCAACCGAGCTCTGACATAAAAGCTGCAAGTTCGTCCAGCTTCAGGCCGGGAGATTCACTGCTCCTTCCGTCAACGCAGACAAAACAATAGTGTCCGGGTTCATAATATCCGAGGGCAGTTCTCGGGTTTTTCCCGAGAATTCCGCTGTAAAAACTTGAGTATCCAGAAGTTACCGCTTTTCCGTCACTGATGAGCTTAGGTCCGAAAGTCCATGCCTGCCATGCGCCCTTTTGGATCGCCGCCTGCGGATCGAATTTATCTGCCTGATATGATATCATCTCGCCGTTTCCGTAAAGCACACAGATATCGCTGTCAATTTTGGCTTTATCGGGATCGTAATACATAGCCCCGTTTCTTATTACAAAAGACTCTCCGTGTATTGCAAAAAAATCACCGTTCGTGCCTACAATTGCATTGTTTCTGCTGAGCATGCTTCCTACCTTTTCATAGCCGTTGTATTTGTCATTTCCAAGCACGGTTCTGAAACTCGTTATATCGCAAAGATAGATATCGGCAACATAGCAATTTGAATTATTATATCTCACTTTAGATATATAAACGGCGACCCTTCCGCTGACATAACTGTCATCTGTTTTCGTTACGCTGCCGTCAAGATTGAATTTATCGTAAAACTTTTCACCTAAACCAAGATACGAATAATCGGGCGGCGGCGGAGTTTCGCTTGCTATGGGAGTCGTTGGCTCTGCCGTGGGCATCAGAGTTGTATACTGATCTCCGGTAGTTGCAACCGTGTTGGTTGACGGCAAAGTCGGTAATCCGGTTGGATCCGTGTTGTTATTTCCCGGGAGCTTCGTATTCTGCGGCGGTATATATACATTGTCGGGCTCTCTGTCCTCTTTAGGTCTGACATGATGAAAATACGCAAAAACCAAAAGCCCTATTGCTATCAAAAGAATATCGATAAGTATCAGAAGCCATACAGATATCGGTTTTCTCGCATTCCTGAACATTTTTTCACCTTCCTTGAATTTGTGTCTGCCTGTTAAATACACATGTATGTAACACAATATCGAATTACAGCGTAAGTTTATTACACGGAAGATAAATTTGCTATCAGGATTTTGTTAAATTATTGTAAGATTATTATTTCGGTATAAATAATTAAACTTATCTGTAAACCGCAGTATGCTACTCTGCAAAAAAGTCAGTGTATAATGTATACTGTGTTATTATTAGCTTATTTCACTTTTTTATTATCGGAACAGATTCGCTTTGCTGTTTGAAATCGAATATAATTTTGCTGATATCCTCAATTGATGTCTGAATCTGATCTCCTGTTGTCATATTTTTAAGAGTAAGTTTACCCGATGAAATTTCGTCCTCGCCTACAAAAATAACGAACGGTATACGAAGTCTGTTTGCATAATTCAGTCTCGATTTCATCTTTCCGCTCTCAAAGTTTACCTGAACATTCAGACCCTGACGGCGTAGTGACGCTGAAAGTGAAATAACATATGATCTATCCTCGGTCATCGGCATGAGCATTACATCGCAGACATTGTCGAATGCGTCCGAAAGCTCATCCATTTCATTTAGGATATAGAAAAGTCTTGTAAGACCTATCGATATTCCGACACCCGGGAGCTGACGGTCGGTATAAAATGATGCGAGATTGTCATACCGTCCGCCCGAGCATACAGAGCCGATCTCGGGGTGTGCGTTGTATGATGTTTCGTATACAGTACCGGTATAGTAATCAAGCCCTCTTGCAATTGAGAGGTCGATCCTGAAATTTTTCTCGGGGACGCCGAAGCCTCTGATTCCCGAAATAACACTTTCGAGCTCATTTACACCCTCATCGAAAAGCTCGTTATTTCCCTTCATTGAGCTGAGAAATTCAAGCGATTCCTGACTGTCACGTTTGGATATAAAATCAATTATCCTATCGCAAAGCTCGCTTGAAACACCCTGAGCTTCGAGCTCTGCAACTACCTTATCCCTGCCCATTTTTTCGATCTTGTCAACGCTTCTCATAATATCGGCAGACTTATCCGAAACTCCGAGAATGGCATAAAATCCGCTGAGGATCTTTCTGTTGTTTATTCTTATGGTAAAATCGTCAAGTCCGAGCTTGGTGAAGATATCGTATATTATTGAAGGGATCTCGGCATCATTTGTTATTGAAAGCTTGCCGTCTCCTATGATATCTATATCGGATTGATAGAATTCTCTGAATCTTCCCTTCTGTGCTCTCTCTCCCCTGTACACCTTTCCTATCTGATAGCGTCTGAAAGGAAATGCAAGCTCTCCTGCATTTTTGGCAACATATTTTGCAAGCGGTACCGTAAGGTCAAACCGCATTGTCATATCGCTGTCGCCCCTTTCAAAACGGTAGATCTGTTTCTCGGTCTCGCCGCCTGCCTTTGCAAGAAGTACGTCCGAATATTCGAGCACCGGTGTATCAAGCGGATAGAAACCGTACGAACGGTATACCTGCTCGAGCACTCCTTTTATTTTTTCAAATCGAAGCTGTGCTGTAGGTGACAGCTCCATCATTCCCGAGAGAGTTCTCGGCATAACCTTTCCATTGTTCATCTGAAAATTTCTCCTTTTCAGTAATCTACTTTTTCTTTACTATCTTCTTTGAATTCATATCCGCAGTTACTGCAGACATTCAATGATTTATCGGTGAGAGCGTGGCAGAGCGGACAGTATTTTTTATTTTCTGGTGTTTCACCGTCAATTCTTTTCGCCACAGATTTTTTGTTCTCGTCCTCGTAGCTCATTTGCAGGAGTGATGAATGCCGTTGTCTTTCTCTTTTTATTAGTCTACGTTTTTGTATAATTGATGCAATAACAATTATAACGATAAAAACCACAAGGAGCAGAGCGATAATTGCCCATGCATATTTGAAAAGATACAAAAATATATCGCTTATCGATTCTAAAAGACTTCTGTTACCCATACATTACTCACTTTCTTTTTATATTTTTATTTCAGGATAGCCTATCGGCGTTTGACCATTTTACAGATATAGAATCCGTCACACGATAGCATGTCGGGCGTGATGCATAACCTGCCTTTTTCGCTCTTGAGATCGCCCACAGTGAAATCGAGAAAATCGAAATCGGGGTTTTCTCTCAAAAAGCGGTCGGTTATTTCCTCGTTTTCCCGTTTTAAAAGAGTACAGGTTGAGTAAACAAGTACGCCTCCCTTTTTCAGGTATTTTGTTGATTGCTTCAATATTGAAAACTGTATCTCGGGAAGACCTACCGATAGTGAGATATCTTTATATCTCATTTCGGGCTTTTTGGCAAGCACACCCAAACCTGAACATGGCACATCGCATATCACCCTGTCTGCTTTTAAATAAAGTAATTCATCGGGCACTCTGGCATCTCTTTTTTCGGTTGAGATTATAGAAATTCCGAGATTTTCTGCCTCACGGTTTATAAGTGAGAGCTTGTTCTCATGCAGATCGAATGAATACACCCTTCCGATGTCTGACATATCGATTGCCGCTCCGAACGACTTCCCGCCGGGACATGCACAGACATCAACAATAGTCTCTCCGCTTTTTGCTCCCAGGACCTCTACACATATCTGCGAGCTCTCGTCCTGTACGAAGCACTCTCTTTTTTCAAAGCAATTGAGTGTGTTTATATTATTTTTTACTTTTATTCCATGTGAAGAATAACTTGTACTCTCGGCAATCGCTCCCGATCCGGAAAGCTCTTCAAGAACCTTTTCTCTCGTAGTTTTCAGAGTATTGACCCGAAGTGTCGTTGTATTTTCACGGCATAGTGCGGCGAGCATTTTTTCGGTCTTCTCAAATCCGTAATCGTCACTGAGCGATCTGCATATTTCAGCCGAAACGCTGTATGTCAGCGAAAGGTATTCAATATCTCCCTCTTTTCTTTCAGGAGGTATAATATTATCTTTCCCCCTGCACAAATTACGAAGAACGGCGTTGACAAATCCCTTGGATTTAGGGCAAAGTTCGCAGGCAAGTTTTACGCTTTCATTGACGGCAGCACTCTCCGGGATCCTGTCACAATAAAGTATCTGATATACCCCCAGACGCAGGATCATCAAAGTATCTTTGTCGATATTTTCAGGCGCCCTTGATGAAAATGAGGCAATTATCCGATCGAGTATAAGCTTTTTTTCAAGCACTCCGTAGACAAGCCTTGTATACAGCGATGAATCGCTGTCATTCATGAGGTGTTTTTTTAGTATGCCGTCAATTTCTATTGCCGAATATCTCTCTTTCTGCTCTATATTACGAAGAGAGAGAAAGGCATTCATTCTCGGGTTTTCGCTGATCTGCATACACTTGTCCTCATTCAGCAGAAAAAATATCGCCGATCTCCACACCCCTGCCGTTGATAAACGACCGTGCATCCATTTGCTTTTTCCCCTCGGGAATGACTGCATCGATCAGAATGCTTCCGTGCTTACATGCAACGACAATTCCCGATTTATTAAGAGCTATGACTTCACCGGCTGAATCGTTTTCGCTCTGCTGCTCAACTATCGATGAATGTACTATCTTGATCTTTTTGCCGTTCAGATAGGCAAATGCAAGCGGCGAAGGCGACAGCCCTCTAATGTGATCATGCACCTGCTTTGCACTTGCACAAAAGTTTACAAGCATATCTTCGTTTTCAATTTTCGGTGCATAGCTTGCAAGTGATTCATCCTGTGCCACGGCTGTTATATTTCTGCCGTTTTCTATATCGTCAATAACCTTGAGCAGAAGCTCTCCGCCGTGAAGCGAAAGATCATCATGCAGATCACCGAGAGTCATATCATCACTCAGATCAATGACATATTTTTCAATCATGTCACCTGTGTCCATACCTGCATTCATATACATGATCGTCGCACCGACCTGCCGCTCACCGTTCATTATCGATCTTTGCATCGGTGCGGCCCCCCGATATTTCGGCAAAATAGAACCGTGCAGATTGATACACCCGTATTCAGGGTAATCAAGGACATATCCCGGAAGTATCTTTCCGTATGCCACAACGATTATAACATCAGGCTTAAGTTCATCCAGAACAGGAGCAAGCTCTCCGTTTTTCAGTTTTTGCGGAGTATATACATCAAGTCCCATATTCTGTGCCGCAACCTTGACACTTGACGGTGTCGGTATCATTTTTCTGCCCTGCGGTTTGTCGGGCTGTGTAACGACTCCGACTATTTCATGACCGCCCTCATGCAGTAATTTCATCGGTGTAACTGCAAAATCAGGCGTTCCCATATATAATATTCTCAATATGATCTTCCCCTTTTCAGCTCAAAGTTTTCAGTCTTCGCTTCTCAACTCTTCAATTTCTTTTTTGCTGAGCATTCTCGAAGCCTTGTCTATATACAGCCTTCCGTCAAGGTGGTCGATCTCATGGCAAAATGCCCTTGCCGTAAATCCGTTTACTACATGCGTCACTTCATTACCGTTTTCGTCAAGTGCCGATACGGTAATTCCCATCGGTCGGCGAACCAGTCCCCATTTTCCGGGAATCGAAAGGCATCCTTCTGCGTCCTCCTGTTCACCGTAATATGCGACGATCTTCGGATTGATGAGGACATACAGCTTTTCGGGTTCGGTTTCAACGATGCAGATCCTCTTAAGAATGCCGACCTGCGGTGCGGCAAGTCCTGCCCCCTGCTCCTTATGCAATGTATCAATCATATCATCGATAAGCTGTTTTATTTTCGGTGTGATCTCGGTCACTTCCCTGCATTTTTTACGGAGAATTTCGTCCCCTATTTTTACGACCTTAAGCAATGCCATAATAATCTCCATTCCTCCGCCGTTAGGCGGCACAAATCACTTAGGAAATTCACTGAGGATACTCAGCGAATTTGGGCGTGAAACAGATACACGCCCAAATCGGATCAACATATCTTTCACGCTATATCCTCTCAAATTTACAGTTACTTTTATAATAATTCCCTGATTTTTTATATTTATATTTCGGTTGGATTGATATCCATATGTACCGTGACATTATTCCCTGCAAGCTTGCCCACAGAGCTGAGCAGTTGTGACAAAAAAGCCCTCGTGCGTTTATTGGCTTTACATTTTATTATCAGCTTCATTCTCATTTTTTCACGAAGTCTGAATATCGGAGCCTCAAGCGGTCCGAAGACCTGAACTGCCACATCTGAAAATTCGCCTCCAAGCAATTCTTTTACTTTTTTGCGGGCAAGATCCGACAGATTGAGAAGTGCCTTTTCATCGGCAGATGTTAATGTCAGAGCCGCAATATCGCAAAAGGGTGGAAATACAAGTGCATGTCTTACAGCAATTTCATTTTCATAAAATGCTCTATAATTCTGACTTGCAGCAAAGCGTATTGTTTTTGAATCGGGTGACGATGTCTGAATTATTGCACGTCCTTTTTTTCCTGCTCTCCCGGCTCTTCCGATAACCTGAGTTATAAGTGAAAATGTACGTTCAGCCGCTCTGTAATCGCTCGCTCCGAAGCCGCAGTCGGCATTTATTACACCAACAAGCGTAACATTCGGAAAATCATGTCCTTTTGCAACCATCTGAGTGCCGAGAAGAATATCACCTTCCCCACGCCTGAATGCACCGAGAAGCTCGTCAAATGAGAATTTTGTCTTTGTTGTATCGGCATCAAGCCTTATGACCCTTGCCTGCTCTATACTGTTCTTTATCTCTTTTTCGATAAACTGCGTCCCATATCCGATGAAGTGCACAATTTTATTTCCGCACTCGGGACAGTTGTCGGGAACAGACCGTTTATATCCGCAATAATGGCACAAAAGGTATCCGTTATCCTTTCTCGCCTGCGGAGAATCTGCCCAAAGCACCGGTGTTTTGTCCTTTGTATGGTATGTCAGTGAAACCGAGCAATTAGGGCATTTGATTATATTTCCGCAGAGTGTACACGAAGCATAATTGCTGAATCCCCTGCGGTTCATGAATATGATCGACTGCTCGGATGATTCCATGTTTTCGGCAAGGTTGATCCTGAGCAGTTCGCCTATCGGCTTCCCGGCATCATGTCCCCTCATATCGTATATAAAAGTTTCGGGAAGAGGATTCTTTGAATACCTTTCCTTGAGCTCAACAAGTGTATACTGATTGTTTTTTGCCTTATAATAGCTTTCGACCGACGGGGTTGCCGATGAGAGCAACATCAAAGCTGAATGGTATGCACAGCGAAAACGCGCAACATCTCTTGCATGATATCTCGGTGAAGAATCCGATTTGAATGTATGCTCCTGCTCCTCGTCGATAATGATCAATCCGAGGTTTTTGAATGGAGCAAATACAGCAGACCTGGTTCCTATACAGATCTTCGCCTTGCCTTCGTATATTCTCTGCCATTCATCGAATTTTTCGCCGGTGGAAAGTGCCGAATGAATGACCGCTATATCATTTCCGTAATAGGATGAGAATATAGAAACGGTCTGAGGAGTCAGGGAAATTTCGGGCACGAGTACTATAACGCTTTTGCCCTTTGAGATCACTTTGTCAATGACCTCTTTCATTACCCTTGTTTTTCCGCTTCCCGTAACTCCATGAAGGAGAACGCCTGCCGCTTTGGAACTGTCGATCAGACCCGATATCGTTTCATATGCATTCCTTTGTTCGTCATTTAGAATGTTTTCACCACTGCCCCCAAAGCTTTTTGAAGCATACGGTGAACGGTAATGCCTTATATCGTTTATCTCAACTATTCCCTTTTTTTCGAGCGATAATATCACCTGTCTTGTAACACCCAATGTTTCCCTGAGCTCAGACATTGATACACTTCCGAAATCAGAAAGGTATTTGACAACATCCTTTTGCTTCCGACTGCGTGAAAGTGAAAGCATAAGCTCGTCATTGCACTCTGAAATAAGCTCAACAAATTCAAGCGTAGCCTCTCCTGCACTTTGTCTTATGCTGAAGCTCTTTCGGATATATCCATTTGTGCAAAGGAGTGACAGGCAGTTATCAACGCCGACTCCGAAAGCGTTCTGAAGTTCTTTAAGAAATACGCCGCTGCCGTCCTTATTTGAAAAGGATGAAACAAGTATATGTTCATACACCTTCAGGCATTCAAGCGGAAGCTCAGATGTGTCAAGATCTGGAATTGCATAATATTCAATATCCACTCTTCCCATAGTTCCGCTCGGGAGCATTGCACGAAGAGCTTCACCCACCGAACAGAAAAAGTTGTCTTTCATAAAAAAGGCAAGCTTCATCATTTCATCACTGAAGCAGTCGATCACGGTATCGGTAAAGCGTCCGTATACAGCTTTGAGCTTTGACCTGTCGTCAAGGTGGTAAAGATCTGAAACCACACCTGTCATCAGTTTGTTTGACTTTCCGAAGGGAACACATACAAGACAGCCGGGACGCAGATTACTGCGAAGATCATACGGCAACGAATATGAGTATTCACGATCGGCAGCAAAAGGCAGATCAAGTATATAAATTCCGGCAGCGTTGATATCTCGGTTCATAATCCTGTCAATTCCCTGTCCTTATAGCAATAATCACTCTCTTATCGGCGATTCCGCAAGAATAATAGAAAAAATTTCTCCTGAAAATCGGGAAAAACGGAGATCAAGGATATCCTCGCCCCCCGTTAATTCTTCATTCAGTCCTCGTTTTTATTTTCCGGCTCAACGATACGGTAATAACCGCTTTTAATACGGTCGATAGCGACCTTAACCGCTTTTTCATCACGAATTTCTTCAGGGATAAGTGCATTGATGCATTTATCTGAACCCTTACTTCCTATAAGCCTTTCCGCTTCTTCCTTTTCCTTACTGTACTGTTCGTTGACAAGGCGTGCCGCTTTTGCAACTGCCACCGTGATAGGATAGCGATCGTATACACCGCCGCCGAGTGTTTCGATTGTAGGATAAATCATCTTTTTTCTCCTTATTTATATCTATTCTTTATAGAAATGTTTCATAAAATCGGGATTGTTTTCTGTCCTGCATTCATCATGCGTGTCAATGCCCTTTATTATATCATTTATCGTACTTGCCGCCGCTCTTGCACCGCCGTCAGCATTTACGATTATGTAATCATATTCGTCTATATGAGAAATCTCAGATTCCGCTATCTTCAGCCGTTTGCACATCTCCTCCTCAGAGGTATCATTTCTTCCTTGGAGACGTTTCTGCAATGAGTAAATATCAGGCGGAACGAGCATGAAAAGAAAAATATCGGGATAATTGGGTTTGACCTGTCTTGCACCCTGAATGTCGATCTCAAGTATGACATCGTTGCCTTGTTCAAGGTTCCTGTCAACAAATTCCTTAGGTGTACCGTAATGACATGTGGTATACTGTGCATATTCAAGCAATTCATTCTGCCTGATCTTCTCTGAGAACTCTTCCTCAGAAATGAAGTGATAACTTTCACCGTCAACCTCGAGAGGTCGTGGGGCTCTCGTAGCATAAGATACCGACAATGCATAACCGAACTCTTTTTTAAGAATCTGAGCAACAAAGCTCTTTCCTGAACCCGAGGGTCCTGAAATAACAAGCAACTTTCCTTTTTTCATTTTTCTTAGCCTTTCATGGTAACACAGAAGCAGAGCTTCAACTAAAACTATCAGCAAAATGAATCTGCAATCTTTAAATCACAAAATCAAAAAGCCTAATTACAACACAATAACTCAATAATGCCATTCAACCTTCATCATCATTTTCCGCACTGTCAACATCTCCCATGAGCCTTGCAGACAGACGTTCAAGCGTCAGGGATGTTGTTATAACATGGTCGGTATCACATACAATGACCGATCGGCACTTTCTTCCGCAACAAAGATCGATAGCTCTGCCGGCTTCCTTTGCATCAAAAACGAGTCGTTTTATAGGTGCACTGTCGGGTGCGGCAACCGATATAATTCTGTCTGCAGCAACGATATTTCCGTAGCCGACACTAATAAATGTCATTAAAATATCTCCTCCCTGTTATGCGATAAATAATTTCTGTATATTTATATTCTTTGCAATCAGTTTCATTGCAGAATAAACATAATCCCCGTCAAATGAAGCTCAGGCAAAAATATCATTCAAGATTCTGAACCTGCTCACGGATCTTTTCTGTCAGTGTTTTCATATTGACAACTATCGCCGTACTCTCTGCATCCGAACATTTGGAGCCCGAAGTATTGATCTCACGGTTGAACTCCTGAAGAAGAAAATCAAGCTTTCTTCCGATAGGTTCATCCTGTCTGAACATCTCCTCAAATGCCTTCATGTGAATCGAAAGGCGGACAAGCTCTTCATCAATTGCCGTTTTGTCGGCATAAATTGCACACTCGGTCAATATTCTGTTCTCGTCGGCAACTACAGATC
Organism: uncultured Lachnospiraceae bacterium; assembly: GCA_964638675.1. GTDB lineage: Bacteria > Bacillota > Clostridia > Oscillospirales > CAG-272 > SIG714. The sequence continues at coordinate 73,091 of CAZXAU010000008.1, read as the reverse complement.
TCTCTGCAAGAATTTCTCGGAGTTTTTCCTCTAACCTTGCACGGTAATCCGACACATAATGCTTTGATCTTTCAAGCAGCTCAAGCCGCATTTTTTCAAGCTCATCCTTCTTTGCAAGAAGGTCGTTTGCGATTCGCTCGCCCTCTTTCGCTCTTGCCTCTATAAACATTGTAACGGCATCTTCAAGAACTCCGGTGACATCCTCCCAAAGGCTGTCATAATCGATCTCATTTGCCAATGCAGTGAAAACAAGCTGGTTTGCGGCAACCGACATTACACTTATATCGTCCTTAAGCGAAAATTCATCTCTGAGAGAGTAAAGCGCATTGATATATGAACGTGCATATGCCCTGTCAAGCTCAACACTGACAGAAGAAGCGTCAATGTCGTTGATTGAGAGATAAACATCCACCTTACCTCTTGATATTCCGCTCTTTTCTATATATGTCTTTATTTTACCCTCAAAAGCGCCGCAATTCTTCGGAAGCTTGACCGTCAAATCAAGGTATTTTGAATTCACAGCCCTGATTTCAACTCTTATCTCGCGACCGTTGACAACTCCGACAGCACGTCCGAAGCCAGTCATGCTCTTTGCCATAATCACAATTCCTTTCGTTTTTTTCAAAAAAACAACAGAATATCCATTGAATAATTCCAACACTAAATTACTTTAATTATATCATATTTTCATCTGAATGTCAATATTCAGGCAAAAAAAATTTGCCTCAGTCAGATTTTTTTCCAATTATTCTCCATGTTTCAGAGCGGTGTTTTAAAAAAATATTTTTAAACTAATTGAATTTATAATTTTTAGGCTAACAATAAAAAAACACTTGAAAAAAGCATAATAGTGTGGTAAAATCTTATTGGCATTATATTATACGCGTTCAGACGGAACGTTCTACCGATAATATCATATTTTCGGTATTTTTCAAAGCAGATGCTTAATAAGGCATAAGATCACAATTTTTTACAGGAGAAAAAATAATGGACAACAGCAGATTTAACGGCCGGAATGGCAATCGCAAAAACGATTATGATTTTGTTGTATTGCTGAAAATGGTACTTACATCCAAAGTAACACGAAAAGTCATCTTGATTTTACTGAATATTATTGCTATCATTCCTTACGTTTCTATTTTCAACAGCGAGATCTTTGAAGAACTTTCCATGAGCTCTGCTCTGTTGGAATTCAATATAAAAAATACCATGGTTTTTATATTGTCTATTATATGGATAGCAAGCCTGATTCCCGGCGCAGTGATTCTCAGTCTGACTTTGAAAAACATTCTTTTATCAGGAAAAAAGAGTTCAGGAAAGAGCTCGCTTTTTACAATTTACATTCTGATAGTCAGCATAACGCTCTTCATTACATCATCCTGTCTTGTATTTTTCAATAAGCTTACAAACACCTATCTCACACCCGGAGATTCATTTTTTGACAGTATAATATTTATCGCAGTATTGACCGTACTGTGTGAGCTGTTAAGTGAAGAACCGAAAAAGAAGAGCAATCTGAGAAAAAAGACAAAGAGAACTGACAATAAGGCGTTTACCTATAAGATAATATCATTCCTTTTTATAGCGGCATTTCTGACACTCGTATATCTTTCACTTACAACAGATGTGGTCGTATCTACCCTTAAACTTCCATACAGCGAATATGAGTTGAGACTCAATGCATCAGATCTATTTTCCAATATACAGGATTTACCCAAAGATCTTCAAGTGTTGGCATTCTTGGTTTTTTGCGGTCTTGTCTCGATCGTTGTATCGCTCACTCTGACCGTTGCTTCTGCCGCCGGAAAGAACAAATGGTTTGCTAAATTTTCAACCGCAACTGTCTTTGCATGCGGTGAGCTGATAACCGTGACATCACTGTTCGGAAAGTATTATGAAATCGTGCAGAAGATGAATCAGCAGTCATTGAAAGAAATATTTGACATGTTCACACGGGTAGATGGCAGCATCATTGATCCCGGATTGATAGAGACTATTGACGTATACTTTACGACTACTTCACCTGCATTTATCATTTTCCCGATAGCTCTCGCCCTGGCATCGGCAATGGTTTTCACCAGACCGATATCACGTTATGAAAAAGAGATGCTCAAAGCGATACAGAAGGAAGAAAAAGGTCTGTACGGTACGAATGAGTCGGGTGAACTTATCGAAGAAGAACTGCCCGCAAATATACCGGACAAAAAGATCAATAACTTAAACGGATCTTACGGAATCGGCATATGCCCGATATTTGAAGAAATTGATAAACAGAGAGATATATTTGAAAGAAATCTCGAGATACGGGAAAATTCACGTCCCGAAAAGGAAATGACACTTTCCTCACTTGTAAATTATATCGTTGATTATGCAAGAGAATGCCGTTTGCGACTGACATACTCAAGAGAAGAAATTGCAACATTTATTGCAGGAATGGCATCATCAAAGCTTGCAATATTGCAAGGAATGAGCGGAACAGGTAAGACAAGCCTGCCGAAAATAATAACCGAGGTCATAATGGGCAGATGCGACATCATTGAGGTCGAATCGGCTTGGAGAGATAAAAACGAGCTTCTCGGATATTATAATGAATTCAGTAAAATATATACACCTAAAAAATTCACACAGGCATTGTACAGAGCCGCCCTCAATCCAGATATACCTACATTCATAGTCCTTGACGAAATGAACCTAAGCCGTATTGAGTATTATTTTTCAGATTTCCTGTCACTTATGGAAAACGAAAACGAGGGCAGAGTCATACGACTTGCAAATGTCAGACTTGTAAAAACAGACTCCGGGACCGACTCGAATGAGAATTTCAGAGGACTTACTGCCGGACACACCATAAAAATACCGAAAAATGTATGGTTTGTAGGAACGGCAAACCGTGATGAATCGACATTTGAAATAAGTGACAAGGTGTATGACAGAGCGAGTACAATGAATTTTGACCGCCGTGCACCGAAAGCAAGACCTATTTTACCTTCGGCACTTCCCCAGATATTCGTATCATATTCGGATATTGAAGCACTCTTTGAAAAGGCACTTTCAGAATACGTCTTTGATATTGAAAGCAGTGATGTTATAAGAAATGTTGAGGAAATACTTGCACCTTATAATATATCGTTCGGAAACCGTATAGCAAATCAGATAGAAAAATTCGTCAGCGTATACTCGGCGTGCTTCCCCGACAAACCGAATTCGGCAGCAGAAGGACTTGAGAAGGTACTGATCGGGAAAGTCATACGAAAGCTCGAAACAAAGTCGATAACCGACAAAGAAGCAATCGCCGAAAAGTTCGACCGTCTTAAGTTGCATGAATGTGCAAACTTTGTAAGACATCTTAATGAGGAGATATTATTTGATTGATTCAAAACTTGATCTTCAGACATCGTTTAACCAATCGGAAACAGCAGAAAATTACCTGCATATTGCCGAATTTTTTGATAAATACCCAAATACCGATTTTCTGAGATTTGAAAATTATCTCGTAAGCAAGACCTCGCTCTTTGTCGCTCCTAAGGAGATCGGAACTGAGAATATCAAAAAAACGCTGTCATTGTTGAAGGCTTCCCTTCCGTCAATAATAAATATATTTGAGCATCCGCTGATACATCTTCGTGAAAACAGTGAAGTTTTGCCGATCGAAGCCGTAACAAAAATCGATGAGGAAACTCTCCGCCACGCAATGACGCATTCTGAGCTTTGGGACGGAAAAACTCTTTCACAGCTCAAACCGTCAAGACTTTTGACAAAAAAAAGCATTGATAACTACTCTATTTATGAAAATCTTATTTTCCATAAAACAATCGATAAGGTCATCGCTTTTCTGAACAAAAGCATCTGCTTGCTTGAGGCAGTAATGTTTTCAAGCCGCAGGATAGAATTCAATATTCTCGAAAGATACGAACATTCGGAGTATTTCTTTGCTCTCGGCAAACTGCATTCGGGATATGTACGTGATTTTGACAAAGCAATTGTCGATTATCCTCAAATGTATAGAGAACTCTGCGATATAAGAAATATAATCTGTTCGCATCTGCACTACCGGGTATACAGCGAAACAAATATAAAAAACAAAAAGCTTCCGCTCCGACAGACAAACATATTGTCGATGCATAAAGATTATCACAATGTCTTTCTCCTTGCAAAGCACTTCAGAACTATTTCATATACAAGCTCCGCTCAAGTTGAGAATGATATATCTTTATTCGGCGAAAACTATGCAAATTTTTGCCTGCTTCTCACCTTTTTTTCCCTTATTCATTTCAATTTTACAACAGACGAAAACACAAATGTCTGTCTGTCTGCCCCCGACGTGACATTCACTTTTAAAAAGTGGAGTATATCCCTGGCAACGCAGGATAAGGACGAAAAAAAGATAATTGTATTGAAAACCGTTTATAACGAACAAAATGAATATACCGTATATCTCGTACCTTGCATTGAATATGATATTTTTGAAGGTAATACAAACACAGACGGTGTAAATAAAGAAATAATCTTTTTCTCTCCCTATAAAAATAAAAACCTGAATGATATTGTATGCGTGAATATAACCGATATAGATTCATTCCGCAGAATTCAACAGATCATTCTCAAATGCATGATCTATTCTGCAATGTCAAACGGTCTTGAAGAATGCCCCTTCTGTAAAAGCAATGCAATTTCGGGCAACAAAAAAGATGAATTTGTCTGCACACATTGCAAAACATCGATCACCAAAGAGTACTGCAATAAAGAGCATAAAAAATTCTATTCGTCAACCATCAAACCCTATAAACCCGACAGTGCCTTGCTGTATGACGGCGCCGACATTTCATATATTTATCATTACAGAAATATAACCGCAATGACGAAAAACGGCGAGACGATCTGCCCCTTCTGCCAGAAGGTGCACCGCTGAAAATGCTTGCGGACAAGACAGAGAGCTTTTACCTAACCCATTTAAGTTTTTTCCGAAATTTAGTGAAAAGCCTCGGCAAAAGCTTTGTTCCCGAACAAGACACATAGTTATGCCGTAATTCGCGTCATACGATTTTTTCACACAGGATGTTTGAAAAAAACAAGGCGAAATACGAGTGCCCACGCAGATGAATGTAAACACTCATCGTGTGTGGGCACTCGCTTTTCGATTAACTAACCTTTTCGATTGGCTGATTCAGTAAAGTTTCTCTCTTCTTCTTTTTAAATAAGAAGATTTTCTCTTGCCAAAAGGAAAGATTTCTTCATTTACAAAGAAGAAGGACTTCTCCGTAGAAAAGCCCTTCTGAGGTATTATATATTCAATTATTTGCTTGTGCAAACGCCTTCGGATGTGAATTCGTACCATACGCCGCCGATCGTTCTTGACTCGGTGCACATAAGTCCTGTGCCCTTGTAGAAGTAGTACCAATTGCCGCCGATCTGTGCCCAGCCTTCAACTCTTACACCGTTTTCATAGTACATTGTTGTTCCATCCTTGTACTGGATGTAAGCCGCTGCGTTGTTGTTAGCCGCATTTGCATATGCTGTGTTGAAGAATCCTGTTGTCGTAATGCTTCCGTCTTCAGCATATGTGTAGTTGATTCCGCCGATTGCTCCGGATGTCTTAAGAACATAAGGTGTTGCAGAAGAGCCTGCGTAGAAGTAATATACCTTTTCGCCGATTATCATCCACTTTGTAGCGGCTTTGCCTGTACCCTTGTAGAAGTAGTAGGTATTGCCGTCAATCGTCTGCCATCCGTCCTGCATTGTTCCGGCTACATAGTAGTATACTTCGCCGTAACGGTTCTGGAGTCCGTCAAGCGGTTTAACTGTGTGATCTGCATTGAATTCACGTGTCCATCCGCCGAGAACATAACTGTCCGATGTTACCATTGTGTATGTTGAGGACAGGAAGTAGTAAAGGTTCTGAGGATTGGTTGAATACTGTTCGTAAACTCCGTCAACAACGCTTACAGAGCTTCCGTCGGCATGTCTCCAGCCGTATACAAGATATCCGTTTTCAAAGCATATTGTGCCATTTGTAGATACTGTAACAATTACTGCCTTACCGTTTGAAGTATCAAGAGAAGCATATTTGTTTGTTCCTGCATTTTCATAGAATCCGTTTGCAAGGACAAGACCCTTTGTTTCGTCCCAGAGGTACTGCTTAAGAGAAATGATTGCATTTTCACCTTCAGGTGTTACAACATTTGTAACAGGGTGAGCATAATATGCGAGTCCGTCAACTGTGAACCAGCCGGATACAAGCTCATCATTCTCATAGTAGTAGAGATAGCCGTTTTCTGTTACAAAACCTTCTTTAGGTATGTAAGGAACTATCGGGTCAACATCGGGGAGGCACCACTGTTGTGCACCTGTTGTCGTGTATGTTACACCGCCAATAGTTACAGTAACCGTAACAGTGTACTTAACGTCTTTCTCAGGAACGAAACGGTTGCTTCCTTCGCCGAGACAAGGCTGGAATCTGATAATTCCCCATGATCCCTGAGGAGCGAGAGAGGAAGGAGCAAGCTTAACTGTTTTGCTTGTTGTTCCGTCTGAAAGTGTGATCGTCCAAACTGTATCCGTTGTGTAGAGCTTAGAATCGAATTTTCCTTCAATCTTCGGGCAGATAAGAAGCTGAGTCTGATCTGACCAGTTTTCCATACCTGCGTTGAAAGGAAGTATAACGAGTGCACTTGTTCCGCAATTAACGCAGGCACCGTTTACGTATGTGTGCTTTGAAGCATCAGGAGCAGTTGTGACAATGTCTACAAGCTCGCCGCAAGCACAAAGTACCATTGACTCTCCTTCGGAGCAACATGTTGCCTCGGAAATTACTTCGTACTTCTTTGCAAAGTGTTCTGTGTGTGCTATACCGTCTATAGGAGATGTAGCTGTATACGAACCGTATGCTACAAGCTCGCCGTTATAGTATGCTTCAACATCGATTTCGTATGTTGCACCTGCCTGAGGAACAAAAGGTGTTTCCCAGAGACATGGCTCAAATCTGATCTGATTATCAAAGATCTTTGTCTGAGCTTTGATATTCTCGTATAAGTCTGTTTCGCCTGTTGCTTTGTCAGTAATTGAGAAGTAATATGTCCAGTCAAAGCATTCTTTTGAAGCATCTTTTCCGAATGAATCAAGAATCTTAACAAGCATCTGCGTCTGTGCATCGGAAACCTTCTTGCCATTAATATCTACATTGTTGGGGCTGTTTAACCAGTTTTCAAATGCACCGAAGCTACTCTGTGAGAACTGATATTCTCTTTCGTCCTTTTCAACCGGAACGATAGCTTCAACATTCTTCAAAGAATAGACCTTGTTTGAAGTTGTGGTGTATGTAACTCCGCCGATGGTTACTGTTGCAGTGATCGTATAGTCGACATTTGTCTGAGGAATAAATCTGTTGTTCTTAGGCTCACAGCAGGGCTGGAATCTGAGAATTCCCCATGATCCCTGAGGAGAGTGTGAAGAAGGTTTGATATTGACTGTCTGGCTTGTTGTTCCATCCGAAAATGTAAGTGTCCAGACTGTGTCAAGCGTATACTGTGCAGAATCGTATTTTCCGTTAATAGTCGGAGTAAAGAGAAGCTGTGTCTGACCGGACCAGTTCTCAAAGCCTGTTCCGTAAATACCGAGCTTAAGAGGAGAACCCTTGACAACAACATCTACCCATTTTGAATTCTGGATATTTGTGTTGTAGTCTCCGAATGTAGTAAGCTGATCCTGAAGTGCGGAATAATCGTAGTAGGACGATACCGTTCCGACCGTTGATACATAGAAAGCACCCTGCTCGATCTTTTTCAGTGTCTTAGGAAGATTGATGTATCCGATAGAACTTACCGAGAAAGAGTCAAATCCGAGTTCTATAACAGAATCGGGAAGAGTTACGCTGTCGCAAACCGACATGCCCGTGAAAGCACGGTTACCGATTCTTGTGATGCCTTCTTCTACAACGAGCCTGACTATGCTTCCGACATAAGCAGCGTAGGGTCTGTCATCTCCGCTGTTATAGTTCGGAATAGCACCTGTTCCGCTTACGGTGAATGTTCCGTCAGCTTCAAGATTCCATGAAATGCTGCTGTTGATCGTTCCTGAAGCGGGTTCAACAAGTAGATTGGCAACAACAACATCTATCCACTCTGCTTTTGCATAAGCATCGTTATAGCCTCCGAGCGATTTCAAGTTCGCACCGAGAACCTTCCACGAATAGTAGCAGGAAATCTTAGCAACTGTTGTATTAAAAACAGTTCCCTGTGCTATTGTCGTGACGTTTTTCGAGAGCTTGATCAAATTGACATTTCCGCAATATGCGAAGCAGTCGCCGTTCAGTGTTGTTACACTGTCAGCCATCGAAATCGTGTCAACGGCAGTAAAATGAGAAAACGCCTGTCTTCCGACAACTGTAATTCCATCAGAAATAACGATGCTCTTGATTGTTGCCGCATACTTATGATAGGGTCTGTCGGCCTCAGCAGCGTAATCAGGCATTGCACCTGTTCCTGTGATTGTAAGTGTGTTTGTATCATCAACAGACCACGAAATTGTATCGGAAAGTTTACCCGAATCAACTACTGTTGCAGCAGATGATGTCATAACAAACATTCCGCAAATCAGTGATACTGTGAAAATTACAGACAACACTATCGCTAATGTTTTTTTCATATATAATATCCTCCTGTGATATCTTTAAGTAATACTATATTAACACATTAATAACAGATTGTCAATATTCAACACTGCACAAACTTTTAGGCATTTTTTTATACAATTTGCCATATTCATTTCTGATTATATTATACTTATTGTACAAGAAAAGCGAGCAGCGTTATTGAGTTCAACGGCTTTCCGAAGCTCAACAACGCTGCAATGCTTTAAAATTTCTTAATATTTTGTTTAATTTGATAAAGTAATACCCATACGAATCGATCATATAAAATTACTTAATACTGCATCGGCCTATATTAATGCTGTATTGCGTTTTATGATTTCTTTCCGTACATAAAGTATTTTTCAAGCTTTTCTTTCATATCATCGGGCATACTGCGTTCGATCGGAAATATCTCGGCGTTTACAACTCTTGACAGGACAGCCTTTGCGAAATCGGTAGCTCTTTCAAGCGTTTGCGCACAAAGCGGCCACTCAATATCCCAACGTGAGTGTCCTCCTGCCTGTCCGCTTCTTGCTACTCCTATGGCAGGAACGCCGAGCTTTGCAAAGGGCGCAGAATCGCTCGAATGGACATTCATTTCCCATTTCGATGTATAGCCGATCTCATCCGCTATTCCGCGAACATAATCACGAAGCTTTTCACTTCCCGTAATCAACGTAAGACCGTAACCGAGAGTTGTTCCCGTCATGTCAAAATTCATGCAAAGCCTGATCTTTTCAACCTCTTCAGGATGTGCCTCACTGTATGCCTTTGAGCCTAAAAGTCCCTGTTCCTCGCTTCCGCACCAGATAAAGCGTATTGAACGGCGTGGAGGGTTATTTATAAAATATTTCAGCATCTCCATAATATTTACGCTTCCCGATGCATTATCCCAGCATCCGTTTCCGTAAATTGTGCTGTCATAATGTGCCGTGAGAAGGATCTCCTCATCCGGAAAATCGCTACCCTTTATAAATGTTGTCACATTTCTCGATGTATTGCGGCAGTTCTCCTGAAGGACGATCATTTTTACCTTGCTTGCACCAGATTGCACAAGCCTGATAGCTTCAGCGGTCCTCATACATACCCCGGGAATCGTTCCGTTCTCGGTTATGATCGGACGAAGCATTCTTTTATCTATATCGCTTCTCGCTTCATCGTCGCAAAACTGACCTGAGAATACGACAAATCCTATGGCACCCGATTGAACCATGCGTTTGTACGCTTCGTATCCCGTACCGTTGACCATGATGATCTTACCCTTTACATCACGCAGATCATATTCATCGGCATTCTCGACATAAACAAATTCGGCTTCAATTCCCTCCTCGGGTGTGCTTCCGCTTCTTCCGACAAGGTTGACCTCGATTTCTTTATAATACGGTTCAGTCACCGCAAAAAATGCTTTTTTCGGTATATATGCCTCAACTTCAAAGTTCTCTATTGACGGCTCGGCACCGAGCGCTTTGATCTCATCGGCTATAATATTCGCCGCCCTGAGTTCATCATCCGTACCGCCGTAACGGTTAAATGCGATTTTTGAAAGAAATTCCGATTGATATGACATAATTCATCACTCCTTAACGAGATAGAGTATTTCAGCATGATCATCCTCGCCGAGCGATTCAAATTCAACACCCGATATCAGGCTCTCACCCGTGAAAACTTTTCCGCTGATCCTATCCCTATATGTTGCGTTCTTATCCGCCGCTTTTACCTTGACATTTACAAGCTTGCCGGCTTTAGCGTTTTTCCGTTCGATAAATGTCAACAGTATCTGCGACTTTTCTTCATTTATATAATAGTATGCAGAATATTTTACGTCGTCATGAGGCTGTATCACCGAATAGTAATCACCTGTCAGTATAAGACGGTCGAACTGCTTATAAAGTGCAACCTGCTCCGACATGACCTTTTTCGCCGCATCGCTTTGACGGAGAATGTTCAGCTCATATCCAAGCACACCGCCGACAGCTACCTTGAATTTATAATCGAGCGATTTGAGATTGTCGTTTGAATTTGAAACATGACAGCTCATTACAGATGCAGGATATGCTATCTGTGATGTATACTGTATTCTCGTTCTGTCGTAAGGCGATGTATTATCGCTCGTCCATATCTGCTTGCAGTAGTGCATCATTCCGAGATCATATCTTCCGCCGCCGCCTGAGCACTGTTCGATCATTACGCCCTTAAAATGCTCAGCGAAAAACTCACAAAGCTCGTATACTCCGAGAACATAACGATAATTTGTTTCATCCTGTCTGTCCGCCGGGAGATAAGGCGACCCCACCTCAGAGAGGTGACGGTTCATATCCCATTTAATATAATCTATCGACAGTCCGTCAAACGCCTTAGCAAATGAATCCTTGAGATACTGTATTACATCGGGATTCGCCATATCAAGAACGAGCTGTTCACGGGAGAGCGACATATCCCTTCCGGGGCAACGAATGCACCATTCGGGGTGAGCACGGAAAAGGTCGCTATCGGGGTTGACCATTTCGGGCTCGATCCATATTCCGAATTTAATTCCCTTTCCTTCTGTTTTGACTCTGTCTATGAATGATCCGAGACCGTTCTTGAATTTTTCGGGATTGGGTGTCCAGTCTCCAAGTCCGGCACGGTCGTTGTTTCGTTTGCCGAACCATCCGTCGTCCATGACAAGCATATCAAATCCGACTTCACTCGACTGCTTTGCGAAATCGACAAGTTTCTCTTCATCTATATTGAAGTAGCAAGCTTCCCATGTATTGAGGACGACCGGCCTTCTCTCATCGAATGCATTCTCCGGTACTATGTATTTATTGACAAAGTGATGGAAGTTGCGTGTCATGTTTCCTATACCCTTTGCAGAGTATGTCATGACAGCTTCTGGTGAAGAAAAGCTCTTTCCGCTCTCTACCGTATAGGCAAAATTCTCACTTCCGAGACCTACAAGCACTCTTGTATTGTCCATCTGATCGACATCGACGATATTTTCAAAGCATCCTGAAAATACGAAATTGAAGCCGTAGATCTCGCCTTTTTCTTCGGTTGTATTTCCCTTGCATACAGCCATAAAGGGGTTAAACTGAGGAGATGATGCCCCACGTCTTGAGCATATGCTCTGTTTTCCGTGTCTGAGCGGCGTTCTTTCGAAATGTCTTTCATCATAGTGACCGCCGTAAAGCGAGATCATTTCCCAATCGCATCCAGGAAGGTCAAGACAGAGCGACATACAGTTTTCGAGCTTTACATCGGACTTTGAATTGTTGACAAGCTTTATCGATCTTGTGATGATGTCCTCTTCATAATATACCGTATAGTATAAGTAAAGCTCGCATCCGGTTACTTTATCCTTCAGCTTAACTTCAAGCGTTTCGGTGTCCTCGTCCGCTCTTGCATAAGGCAGTGACGGAATCTCGTATCTTCCGGCAAGCTTTTTATATCCAACATAGTCAAATTCGGTCACACTGTTGCCATCCTGATTTTTTATCCTGAGAGCTGTAGCTCTGAAATCTCCCGATCCGAAAAACGGCATCTCCTGTGCGAATATATCAGGCGATATCGTATTTCCGAATTCTTTTCTGTACGGCGAAAATGACACCACATAGGGATTGAATTTCAGCTCGGGAGAAGGTCTTTTCTTCCCGTAATAAAGGTGAACGAGATATTTTCCTCCTTCAACCTTGAATGCATACATTGTATTTTTTGTCGTCAGTGTGAAAATCTGATCATTTCTTGAAAATTTGACAGACATATGTCTTCTCCTTTCGTATTTATATTGTAAGTTTCATTATTATGTAAACTTAGTTCAATTTTTTATCTTTCAGATATTTTATTCTCGCTCTTACGAGCACGCCGATCACGAGCACAGTGAAAAGTATCGCCGCAACCGTAATAAAGGTACTTCCCTGAACCAATTCCAAAAGCTCAAACATCTTTTTTTCGGATTCATCGGCATTCAGCGAACGGTATGTTCCGAGATATTCTTTTCCGACAAGTTCACCCTTGTAATACACCTCAACCTCTCCGACAGTCTGCCCCTCCTCTATAGGTGCAGTCATAACGTCATAATAAATCTTCGTTTTGTATTCAAGATAGTCAGTTATATCTTCGTCCTTTCTCAGCCACATCGTCAGACTACCCTTCGGAACAACGGCAACATAGTCGTATTCTCTTGCAAAACGAACTTTTATCTCGCCGAGTATACTCTTGTCTGAAAGCAATGTTTTGGTTTCAAATAAATTGCCACCCCATAAAAAAAGTTCCTTGGCAACAATAAAGCTGTACATCTCGGAATTCGATTTTCTCTCCCCGCCGAGAATAATACAGAGATAATCCTTATCAGAAATAACCGCACTTGCGGCAAGACAGCACAAGCTGTCAGATGTATATGCACTGCAAAGCCCATTTATCTCCTCCATATAATAATAAGGAAGGATAAGCTTCGACAAAAAATAATTTCTCGTATGTAACACCGTTTCTTCGTGCTTGTTGGTCGGAGCTACGGTGTAAGTGATCTTTTTGCAGATATTTCTGTATGTTTCATTTGAATAGGCATATCTCGCAAGAATTGCGGCATCACGTGCCGTAATATATCCGCCGTCGTTCACCCGTCCGTCGGGAGACTCAAAATGAGAATTTTTCATTCCGAGCTCAAGAGCTTTATTATTCATAAGCTCTGCAAATTCGGAGGTATTTTCCGAAATTGCAAGTGCAAGAGCAAGTGCAGCATCGCCTGCATTGAAAATTACAACACCATGAATAAGATCGATTACCGGAATTTCCTCATACCTTTTGAGTTCCATATGCTCGCCGCTTACATTTCCCGTGACGGCAATGCCTATTGTAACTATATCGTCATATCTGCCCTCAAGCATTTCGATTGAGATCAAAGCTGTCATAAGCTTTGAAAAAACGCCTGTAGGCATAGGTTCATCGGCATTTTTTTCGTACATGACGCTCAGAGTTTCGGCGTCAACAAGCAGAGCTGCTCCAACCTTATCGGCATTTTCGCTCGGTGTAACCTGATTCCCGTCGGTTTGAGTCGTCGAACTCGGACTCGGAGTGGTCTCAGGATCGGGGTCGGCAGACACAGCAAAAGCGGAAAGGATCGCTAAAATCATGCAAAGCGACAGTATTCGTATAAACAGTTCCTTTCTTCTCGCTTTATTCACTGTATTTTCTCCTGTTTTTGTGGTATTCATTACAAACGATGAGATCCTGCTGTATCTGCATTGTAAGCTGTCCGGGATCTGAAAAGCGTTTTTCATCCCGTATAAAATGAAGAAGGGTCAATGTTATTTTTTTACCATAAAGATCGATATTTTTTTCACCCGATGTTATATAGCTTTCTATGATCACATCTGACCGTTCAAATGTAGGCCCTGTTCCTATGTTCGTGATTGCAGGATAGAGTCTTCTTCCGCATTTCAGTGTTGCGGCATAAACTCCGTACCTCGGAAGTATAAGATTTTTATCAGGGTAAATATTCGCAGTGGGAAAGCCCAATGTTCTCCCTATTGCAGCCCCTTGCTTTACTGTTCCTATATATCTCACAGGACGACCGAGAATAAAGCTTGCAAGTGGGATATCCCCCTGCCTGAGTGCCATACGTACACCGCTTGAGCTTACGTTTATCTTCTTTCCGTAACGGCTCAGTGAATATTCGGGAACAACATGCGAAGTAATTCCGCAGACATCGCAAAGTCCGGCAAGATTTTGTGTATTTCCCTGCCTGTCCTTCCCAAAGGTAAAATTATAGCCACAGAAAAGTTCACAAACTCCGAATTTGTTCTTCATACGATTAAGAAAATCGATGGGAGAAATATCCTTGATATCGGAGTAATCTTCGGATATGACAGCATCAGCTCCGAGTGCCGCAATCCGTCTTTTCTTTTCATCTTCGCTCGAAAGCATATCGTCTCTCGGTATATTCAGCATCCATACAACAACAGGAAGTGAGTGCGAACGTGAAAAATCGACTGCCTGTTTTATCAGCTCAGCGTGCCCCTTATGCACACCGTCAAAGCATCCGAAAACGCCGACACAGTCTGACGGTGCCTTATATTCAGTATTAAAATATGTTAATTTCATGGTATGGCAATAGTTTAAAATCTGCTTGTCCGGACAAGAGGTACAGCAGTCAAAAAATATTTTAAATTCAAAGGAAAGTAGCGGTGATACATAAATAGCTCTGATTCGGCTCAGATTGTTTTATGCTCAAGATAGCTTTGTATCAGTATATTCATCAGCTCGTTCCTGTCGATTTTTGTTATCAGACTTCTTGCACCGTTGTAATTGGTGATGTAAGTCGGATCGCCGGTCATAATATACCCCGAAATTTGATTGATAGGATCATATCCCTTTTCACTTAGTGAGCGATATACTTCAACCAGAACATTTTTCACCTCAAGCTCACGCAAACTGCGTTTATTATAATGCTGAGTTTTTCCTTTTTCATCATTCTGCATTAAGACACCTCCGATCAACAATATCGTTACAATTTACCCTATTATACACCAAATAAACGAATTATTCAATAGTATATTTAAAAAATGAAATCATTTTTTTAACCTTATTCAATAGTTTGATCTCTCTTCATCAAAAATATTTTGTATTTTTTTTTAAAAATTTTGTAATAGCGCTTGACAATCACGTGATTGTGTGATATAATTAGTTGTACTTAAGAGATGGCTATTTGATATATTTAATTTTCATAAAGGAGTGCTATCCAATGAACCTGCCGGGAACAACAATAGATGTACATAAAATTGACATTAAAGAATTCAGACATATGCTCGATACAGTTTTTATAACAGGAGGGCTGACGCTTTCACAGATTACACAGTTAGGA
Source organism: uncultured Lachnospiraceae bacterium (assembly GCA_964638675.1). Taxonomy (GTDB): domain Bacteria; phylum Bacillota; class Clostridia; order Oscillospirales; family CAG-272; genus SIG714. Next base: position 57,624 of record CAZXAU010000008.1, on the reverse strand, counting down.
AAGCTTGAAGGTCATGATGTTCAGAACTGGATAAAGAGAGGGTTCTGCAAACCGCCGAAAAATAAAAAATATGACAAAAAGCAGTTTTGCAGACTTGTGACTATAAATTTGCTGAAGGACAGCATGTCGATACCGGACATAAGAGCGCTGATCTCATACGTCAACGGTATTCTTGATGACGAAAGCGACGATATCATACCGGACGATCTTCTCTATTGCTTTTTTGCATATTCTGTAATCGCCGATGTCGATGAACAGTGTGATGATGATTATCTGTCAGGCTTGTGCGATGACGACAGACAGAGAGTCATTACCGCAATCAGAATAATGAAAAAAGCATATCTTTCATCGCAATTCAAATCTCAGGCTGATGATCTGATGCGTGCATCGGGAATCAAATAAATAAATTTTATATATTTAAAGGAGTAATTAATTATGGAATGGATCATTTTTGCAGGTTTTGTGACAGTAATACTTTTCTTCATTCTCGGATTCAAAAAACAGGGACGTATGACAGAGTGGAAGCTGTGTAAGAAACAAATCTTCGCGCTTATCGGGCTTTTGCTTATCCTCCCTGCAATGTTTGTCTCTGTTCCCACAGGACACACAGGAATTCTTACAACATTCGGACGCGTCGAGGATAAAACACTTGAAGCCGGAATGCACTTCAAGCTTCCATATCAGGAGGTCGTTTCGCTCGACAACCGTACGCAAAAGCAACAGCTTAACCTCAGCTGCTTCTCTTCGGATATCCAGGAGATCGAAGTTGTGTATTCTATCAACTACCAGATCAGAAAAGAAAATGCACAAAGCATTTACAAGACCATCGGTAAGGACTATTTCCAAACCGTGGTGGAGCCGAGAATTCTCGGAACAGTTAAAGCGATGATATCAAAATATGACGCCGAAAATCTTGTATCATCACGTGAGGATATCAACGGCAGCGTTCTCAAAGAGCTTGAAGAACAGCTTTCGGAATACAATATAATCGTTGTAAACTCGGCGATTGAGAACATGTCATTCTCGGCCGCCTTCACTCAGGCAGTTGAAGAAAAACAGATAGCTGTTCAGAATAAGCTGAAAGCAGAAACAGAACAGAGTCAGAAAACATTTGAAAAACAGCAGGAAGCTGAGCGTAATCAGATTCAGGCAAGATCTGAAGCGGATATTGCAAAGATACAAGCCGAAGCTGAAAAAGAAGTACTTATGATACAGGCAGACGCCGCAGAATACGCAGGACAAAAGGATGCGGCAATCAACAATGCCCTTGCTGCATCCCTGACCGAAACACTTCTCAAATACTATGAGATCAGACAGTGGAACGGAGAGCTTCCTCAGTACTACGTAACGAGCGACGGTACAGTCCTCCCGATCCTCGGTTCTATTCCGACCGATAACAACAATGCCACCGAAGCAAAGCCGACAGCAACAGAGGAATAACTTTATTATCTAAGAAGCATTTGTTACATATTTTTAGATAGTCCTCATTAACAATTAAAAAGGCAAGTGTTCATGCGTGAGCACTTGCTTTTTTGATTGGCTGATTTATTAAAGTTTCTTACTTTTTTCAAAAAGAAGTTTTTATCCGACAAAGGTGTAGCCTGCTTCTTCAACAGCTTTTTTTATTGTATCGGTCGGTACATCTGCGTTCATTACTACCTTTACGCTTTCGATGTTGTGATCTGCTGTTGCTTCAATTATGCCGTCGATCGCTTCGAGTGCTTTTTTTACATGCCCCTCGCAGTGAGCACACATCATGCCTTTTACCGTGTAGACTTTTACCGTATTTTCCATTTCTTTTTTCTCCTTTTGTTCTGAATTTGTTTTATTATTTTTATTTATCTTTTTATCATGCTTTGAAGAGCGAATTCTAATTAAGTTCAACCGCAGAGCGTTTGTAACCACGGTTACGCTTGACAGTGACATTGCCGCCGCACCGAACATCGGATCGAGCGTCAGGCCTGCCCAGACAAATGCTCCTGCCGCAAGCGGAATGCCTATTGTATTGTAGAAAAACGCCCAGAACAGATTCTGACGGATATTTCTCAGCGTTGCCCTCCCGAGTCTCACAGCCGAACAGACATCTGAAAGCGTTGAGTGCATCAATACGACATCTGCCGAATCTATGGCTACATCGGTTCCGGCACCGATAGCCATTCCGACATCGGCTTTTGTGAGGGCAACAGCATCGTTGATTCCGTCACCAACCATTGCGACTCTGCCGTTTTTCTGTAGCTTTTCAATATATTTCGCCTTATCTTCGGGTAGAAGCCCGGCGACTACCTCATCCACTCCTGCAAGCCTGCCTATTGCCGCTGCAGTACGCTCATTATCGCCTGTCAGCATCACCGTACGGATTCCGAGATTTTTCAGCTTTGAAATTGCATCGGCACTGTCCTGTTTTATTACATCGGCGACTGCGATCATTCCGAGGTATACGCCATCTTTCGTAAAGAGCAGAGGAGTTTTTCCCTCAAGTGACAGTTCATCGATCTGTTTTACAGTCTCACTGTCAATTGCCGCAATGCCCGATGTAAATTTCAGATTTCCGCCTGTGACAACCATGCCGTTTATCTCTCCTCGCAGACCGTTGCCGGGAAGAGCTTCAAAGGAATCGGTGTTTTCGCAGACAATTCCCTCTTTTTCAGCCATTTTATTTATAGCCACGGCAAGCGGATGCTCGCTTTTTTTCTCGAGCGAGCAAGCTACATTTAGAAGCTCGTCTTTGCCTGTTCCGATTGCAGGTATGATATCGGTCACCTCGGGCATTCCTGCAGTGATCGTACCCGTTTTGTCAAGTACAACAGTAGTTATTTTACCCGTACTTTCAAGTGAAAGTGCGGTTTTGAAGAGAATTCCGTTTTTAGCACCGACTCCGCTTCCCACCATGATAGCGACAGGCGTTGCTAGACCGAGAGCACAGGGACAGCTTATTACAAGAACCGATATCCCTCTCGCAAGTGAGTATCCGAAATCTCCTTTAATTATGCTCCATATTATTATTGTAATTGCCGCAATCGCCATTACGCAGGGGACAAATATTCCCGAAACCTTATCGGCAAGCTTTGCGATCGGCGCTTTTGTTGCGGCGGCATCACTCACCGTTTTGATTATCTGTGCAAGTGTTGTATCTTCGCCGACACTTGTAGCACGGCATTGCATGAATCCCGATGTATTGATAGTTCCCGAATATACCTTATCTCCCGCAGTTTTTTCACAAGGCATACTCTCACCCGTCAATGACGATTCATTTACAGCACTCTCTCCCTGCTCGACAATTCCGTCAACAGGTATGCTCTCGCCGGGACGAACTGTGAATATATCTCCTATTACGACATTCTCGGCAGGTATTTCGATCTCCTCACCGTTTCTTATAACTCTTGCAGTTTTCGGTGTCAGCTTCATGAGTGAACGCAGTGCATCTGTCGTTTTTCCCTTTGCCCTCGCTTCAAGTGTCTTTCCTACCGTGATAAATGTAAGAATAGTCGCAGAGCTTTCAAAGCTCAGCTCATGATAGAGCATGGCAGCTCTTTCGGCGTCTGCCCCGCTCATCTCGAAAAGCAGACAGGTACTGTAAATAAAAGCCGCAGAGCTTCCGATTGCAACAAGCGTATCCATATTCGGCGAGCGGTTCCACAATGCCTTGAGTCCGCTTATAAAAAAGCGTTGATTTATCACCATTACTGCTGTCGCAAGAAGCATCTGCAAAAGTCCGAGTGCCATATGATTGCCCGAAAAATAATCGGGTATCGGGAAATCAAGCATCGTATGACCCATTGAAAAATACATGAGTATCAAAAGAAGCACCACAGAGACCGAAAGCCTGCGGATAAGTCCCGGAGTTTCCCTGTCTTCAAGCATTCCGGTATCCCGATCCTTCAGATCAGCACTGCTCTTCCGGTCGCTTTTCAGCGATGCACCGTATCCCGCCTGCTCTACCGCATGAATTATGCTTTCATGCGAAGCACTCCCTTCAACTCCCATCGAGTTTGTCAGAAGGCTGACGGCACACTCGCTTACACCCTGAACCCCCTTTACCGCCTTTTCCACCCTTGCGGCACAGGCGGCACAGCTCATTCCCGTAACATTATATTGTGTCATATTTATTACCAAGGCTTTCGCATTGCGAAAGCTTCCTTTCCTGCAGAATTGTGGATGGCTTTGCGGAGCAAAATAGCCATTACTCCAACGGCGAAAGCCACAAAACGTCGTTTGAAAGATTTATCCCTTCATCAGTTTGCCGATCAACTCGACAAGCTCATCTATAACCTCATCGTTCCCGTTTTTTATCTCCCTTGTGACACAGCTGTGCATATGATGTGAGAGGAGATATTTATTGAACGAATTCATTGCCGCACTCACTGCCGCACTCTGTATAAGAATATCAGCACAATAGGCATCCTTTTCAACCATACCTTTTATTCCCCTGATCTGTCCCTCAATTCTCGAAAGTCGGTTGATAAGTTTTTTTCTCTCTTCTTCATTCCGTGCGGTCGTTTTGTCACAATGGCTGCATTGTTTATCGCATTTCATACTGTCACTACCTCCTGAAATATACCCCCACTGGGTATTTTCATTATATAATGTTTTTTCGTAAATGTCAATAGCTTTTTCATATTTTTTTATTTTTCCTCGGAATCTGATCCTTATTCATTTTTATTCGGATCTCATAGCAATAAGAAAAGCCCTCTCACGTCTTATAGACAAAAGAAGGCATTTTGAAAGATTTTATTGATACGTCCTGAATTCCCCGTCTCTGAATTCAATGCTGACAGTTCCATCATATGTGTACAAGCCCTTAGGATTAGTACCTTCAATGGTAAGCCTGACCTTATTTCCGACTCTTTCGGCATTCCCAACAGAAACAACAGCAAATGTGATCTTAGTCATTTTAAAAAGATCGCCGAGGGTTGAATAGTATTCCCCGTGATGAGGGAGTTTAACCATATAGTAGTCACCCTCCAGCTTCGGAAGATATTCGCCGATCCTCTCCTTCATTGCATCTCCCATGAAGAGAAAGTTCCTGCCCTCATATGAAAGCGAAACGATGAGTGAATAATCGTCTTCTCCCGCATACTCTTTTTTCTGTGGGACATCCACCGTCAAAACAGCTTTTCCGAACTCGTACTTCAGCTCCTCACTTCCCCCGGGAAGCTTTTTCATAGTCATTCCGCAATATCTCAGTGCCCTGTCGAGATTATCCATGGAGCTTGATTCTCGTATATAATCAGGCCCTATAACTTCGCTGACCTTATAGTCATATATAACCGAGCTTGCCGAACCGACATGGTCATTATCGTAATGGGTCAGGATCATCAGATCTATAGAATCGACCTTTCTCTTATCCATTACGCTTTTGATCCTGTCGTAATCATCCTTTTCACCCACATCTATGAGCACACTTTTTCCGCCTGAGCAGATCAGAATGCAATCTGCATCCCCCGTCTGTATAATATCAATTGAAAAGCTGTCGTTTGCAGTGCATGACGGCATTACGAAAACCGATATCACCATCAAAGCCGAAAGCATTACGCCGATTACTGCCTTGCCGATCTTATATTTTTTATTCTTATTCATTTCTATGACCATGGCTTTCGCAATGCGAAAGCTTCCTTTCTTGTGGAATTGGGGCTGTTTTTGCAGAGCAAAATTGCCTTTTCGGTGACGAAAGCCACAAAACATTCACACCTTTTCAAACTTTTTCAATAAATTCAACGATATATTATTTTTGTGTTTTACTGTCTTTTCCGCCGATCCTGAACATCTGCCTTTGAGCAAGAACGAGAGATGAATATATACCGTCCTCTCTCATAAGCTCGTCATGTTTTCCCTGTTGGACGATCTTTCCGTCACTCAGGACAATTATCCGGTCGCAGTTTCTCAGGGTCGAAAGGCGGTGTGCAATGGCTATGACCGTTCTGCCCTTTGCCAGAACCTGCAAAGCATCCTGAATTTCTTTTTCGGTCTGTGTATCGAGTGCCGATGTCGCTTCATCGAGAATAAGTATTCTCGGATCACGCAGAATAGCTCTTGCAATTGCTACTCTCTGGCGTTCTCCGCCCGATAGTGTATATCCGTGTTCGCCGATGTAGGTATTATATCCGTCCTGCATTTTTATTATAAACTTATGCACCCCGGCGATCTTCGATGCAGATATGACCTCTTCTACCGTAGCATCGGGCTTTGCATAGGTTATATTATCATAAACCGTACCCGAGAATAAAAATGTATCCTGAAGCACTGCACCGATCTGTGAACGAAGCGAATGCTCGGACAGATCGCGTATGTCAACACCGTCTATAAGTATTCTGCCCTTATCGACATCATACATTCTCATTATCAGGTTTATCATCGTGGATTTACCGATACCCGATCTTCCGACAATTCCGATCATTTCACCCGGCTTTATATGAACGCATACATCGTCAAAAACTGCATTTCCGCTCTCATAACCAAAGCCCACATGATCAAAAACTATATCTCCCTTTATCGGAAGGTCAATCTCAGAACCCTTCTGCAGCATATCGTCATCTTCAATTACATCGTATATTCTCGATACAGATGTCTTGAGCCTGAACAGCTTTCTCGGCAGATGCGACATCCAGCGAAGCGGTCCGTATATCATCGAAGCGTATGATGAAAACTGCATCATTTCTCCAAGCGTCATACTTCCGTTAAGAATCAGATTTCCGCCGTAAAAGAGCAGGAAGAATTCTCCGAAGCCCATAAAAAAGCTGATAAGAGGAAGTACCTTTCCGAAAAAGGTCTCGTTTTTTATCTGTATATCAAGCTCATCTTTTATCGAATTGTCGTATTTAGATATCTCGCTCTGCTCCGAACCGTATGATTTAACCACCCTGATTCCCGAAAAAATATCCTGCAAAATAGAGCGTGAGTGCGATTCAAACTGCCACTGACGATCATATATTCTGTGTGTTTTTTTAGAAAACAGCCGCCAAAAAATAAGTACAAACGGAACGGGGAGCAACAGCATAAACGCAAGTTTGTAATCAAATATGAAAAGCATTATGATAACGCCGACAAATGTCAGCAGTTGCTCAACCATCTCGGAAAAATCAGACGTCAGGAATTCTTTGACGACCCTGCTGTCACGTGTGATACGGTGCATCAGCTCGCCCGTTGTCATCCGGTTGATACCCGAAAGCGATAACTTCTGAATTTTTTCAAATATCAGCTGACGCATCTTGACGGTAACCTTTGCACCTATCGAATTCATCAGCAGTGAGCGTACCGTTGAAATGATACGCACAATTATATTCAATACGAGAATTGCAACAAGTACATATGCAAATCCGAGCAGTGAAATATCGATATTTTCGCTTTTTATATAGTCATCGACCATTATTCTGTTCAGATAGGGAACGATGAGATTAAGCCCCGTGACCGTAAAGAAAAGGAGCACGGCACCGAAAATACCTAATTTATAATCGCTTATCAGTCCCCACAGCCATTTCAGATATTCAAACCCTCGGTCGCATTTGTCGCATTTCGAGCTTCCGGGTCTGTACGGTCTGCCGCATTTCGGGCATGCTCCGCCTGTCGGAATGCCTCCGACTACCTTTCCTTTTTTGCCACTTCTCTTATTCGCACCGCCGTTATTTCCGCTGCCATTCGGTGGAGGAGGTCCGAAACCGCCGCCGTGAGGTCCTTTTCTTCCTCCGCCCGACTTTGCAACAAAGATCTTACGGGAACTTCCGAATTTCGGAGGGTGATGCGTAGCCTTTTCGGTCATTTCACCGGCAAGCGAAACATACATCTCCCTGAATTTCATATCCGAACGGCAGATCGTTATTCCCTCACCGTTTTTCTTGACAGCAACGATCATCGAGCATCCGAAACCGTCATCGAATTCAAACTGTTCTATCTCGCAGTTCGGAATTTCACGCACTATTTTGCCGCTTTCAACAGAATATGTAGTTTCTGTGCATACGGCAGTGATCCCGTCAACACGTCTGCCCTTTGCATCGAGATCATAAACGGCGCATGAGAGAATTTCTTTCCTCGGCAGACCGATAACGCGGCACGCCCGGTCTATTGCTTCCATGCGTTCATCTTTTTTGAAATTTCTTTTTTTCATACGACAAGCTCAATCCTTTTGAGGCTCTTTTTATCGAGCTGTGCAACATTTTTTATCTCATATCTGTTGCCGTCAACATCTGTTATAATACACCGTCCGCCCTGCAAACGGATGATATTTTTATATGTATCCCTGACAGAGAATGTCACTTCACCTTTGTCGGTTTCGACTGTCCAGCTTGAAAAACCGCTTTTTTCTTTCATCCGCATGACTCTTGTAATACATGGCATATAATACCTTCTCTCAATGTCTTCCCTTATGAATTCACGGCATTCATCGTCAAGATCGTCAAGTGTCATAATTAGCCCGAGCTCCTTTGACGAATGATCAAGCACTGTGATGTATTTGTCTGTATATTCAAAAGGAAAATTTCTGACAAGCACGACTCTGTCAAAAACCTCTTCTTTGCCGTCCGAGATCTTCACAAGTGAAAGAAGGTCACCCTTTTTTATAAACCTTGCATTGTCCTTTGTCAGTCTTGAATCTGACACGATCGTTTCAAGATTTTCCGACATAATTCATCTATTCCTTTCTGATTTGTTTTTCAGTAAAAATGAGCAGAATACCAAAATCAGTTGCTCTTTATTTTGCCTATTCTTCAACTCCGATATTTTTCATCGCTTCAAGCTGTAAACGGTAGAGATCGTAATAAATACCTTTTTCCCTTATAAGCTTTGAATGCGTTCCCTCTTCAATGATCTTTCCGTCTTCAACTACAATAAGTGAATCGACATCACGGAGCGTCGAGAGCCTGTGGGCAATCATTACGGTAGTTCTTCCTTTTTTCAGCCTTTCAAGTGCTTCCTGAATGTTTCTTTCGGTCTGAGTGTCCATTGCCGCTGTCGCTTCGTCGAGAATCAGTATCTTAGGATTCTTCAGAAGTGCCCTCGCTATAGATATTCTCTGCTTTTCTCCGCCAGAAAGATCGCCGTATCCCATGCCTATCATGGTTTCATAGCCTTCGCTCATACGTGAAATAAACTCGTGTGCACCTGCTATCTTTGCAGCATAGATTACATCCTCAGGCTTTGCATCAGGGGTTGCATATGCGATGTTTTCATAGACAGTACCGATAAATATATATGTTTCCTGAGATACTATCGCCGTATTCTCATGAAGCTGTTTCAGCGATATATCCCTAACATTCACATTGTCGAGATATACACCGCCTTCACCCGTATCGTAAAGCCTGATAATAAGGTTTGCTATGGTCGATTTTCCCATTCCGGTATGTCCGACAATGCCGAGCGAATGTCCGGCTTCAACCTTGAAGGAAACATTATTGATTACATTCTTTGCGACATCATAGCCAAAGCTGACATTACGGAATTCAATGCTTCCCTCGAAATTATCTATATGTATCGGATTATCCGATTCCTTTACATCGGGGAGTGCATCCATTATCTCTACAAGACGCCCCATCGCATTCATTGAGTCTGTCGCCTGGCTCAGCATTCCGACAAGCTGAAACATCGGTGAATACACCATATTCATACATGCGACAAATGCGGAAAGCACTCCGTATGTCAGATTTCCGTAACCCTTCATTATCATAACTCCGCCGACGCCCCACACAAGAATACTGCTGAAGCCGAGAAGGAAATTTACATATGGCGAATGAGTTGCCGAATAATCTGAAGCATCTTTTTCTGCCGATGCACAATCAACCGATTTTTTGTTAAAGCGTTCAATTTCGTCATCCTCTTTTGCAAACGCCTTGACTACTCTTATTCCGGAGAGTACCCCCGAAAGCAGTCCGTTCATCGAGCTTTCCCTCGAAAATCTTCTCCTGTGAAAGACCTTCATTCTTCCGCGGAGTGAACTGACCGCCACAAAAGCTATGGGAAATGTAATGAGTGACACAAGTGCAAGGAGCGGATTCATTACAAACATGATTATCGTTACTGCGATCATCTGGGAAACATTGTAGAGAACCCCCGGCATTCCGTCACAGAAAAACCAGTATATAGTGTTGGCATCTCCCGAAACCTGGGTCATGAGTCCGCCCGTCTTTCTCGAGGTGAAGAAGCCGACCGAGAGTCGCTGTATAGAAGAAAAAATCGTCTTTTTCAGGTCATATACCATCTTGGCTGCAATGACCGAAGATACTATTGAGTGTATCGCCGATATAACGGTCGAGAGTACTTTGACAAGTATAAGCATACCCACAGCAAGCCCGATCATCCCATAAAATTGGTTTTCGGGGTCGCCGATCACCTTGTCGTACATGAAAACCGATGAAATGAGGGGTGTTGCAATTCCGAGTGCTCCAGTTACCAGAAGAGTGAGCATCAGTGTCAGCATCATTCCCTTATATTTTATCATCAGCTCCCAGACTCTTTGCATTATCTTCTTTCTGTCCATGCATTCAAAGCAGATCTTGCTCGCCGGATCGGAATATCTTGTCTTGCATTTCGGACAGTAAAGTGAGTCCTCGCTGCTGTCAATCATCAGCTTTATATCGCCTGTTTCGCGAAGCATTTTAAGATACAGCTGTGCACTTTCAAGTTCATACCTACGTGTCAGCGAAGCTCTCGCAATCAGTTTTCCGCCGTCATTTTCAGATATTCCGATAAGTGTGAGTGACGATACCTCGCTGGCTATATCGAAGCTCGTATAATCTGAGAGATCGAGCTCGCTTTCATCTGTAAGTATAAATTTTCTTACATTTTTTTTATGCTTCTCCATTGTCGAGCTGACGATTCCCGACAGTGTTATTATTTTTTCGGATGTGCAGAGAATATAACTGTCACACATATTTCCGTTTGGGTTCATGTCAAGAGGAATGCAAAGCTTAATATCGCTTGATTCTATATTCTTCTGCTTAATAAACGGCAAAAGCAAAACAGGAATGCTGTTCGCTTCCGATCGCTTGAAAATATATTCCGGTATCATTCTATCACCACCTTAACATTTATTTCATGTTACATTTAAATCCTGACATAAAGTACAGACCGCCGATTTGGCATAAGTTTATATATCTTACCTATAAATCATAAATATATCAGGATACAATTGTACTGTATCCGGAGCGTCCATCCGAATCATCGATATACCAACCCTTTAAATCTTTTCTGATTCTGAAATTCAGACATCCGACAGCATCCAAACCGTTGTGCCAGAGCATAATCTCGCCCGTGTAAAGCTCGCCCATATCGTCATCGATCCATCCCGTGAAGGAATATGTAAGAAGATATCCGTTGTCGAATTCATCACCGTATATTCCTGTCTTTATTTTATTTGATTCACGAAGTTCGCTCTTGCTCATTTCAATATAATTGACATTTTTCCCGGTGCAATATTTCTTTATAAGCCCCGAAAGCTCGGCATTTTCATCATCAGAAAGCGAAGTACTGCTCACATCAAATGAAAGATTGGAAAACCTTGAGATATCGGTATGATTATCGACAAGTGTTTTGAACATAAGATAATGTGCACCAACCTCGGAATCTATGCTGACATATTTGCCTGACGAGCAGGAAACACAGAGCAAAAGCATATTCAGTGCGACCGTCAAAGCAAAAAGTCGTATTAAGTTTTTCAATACAAAATTATTTTTTTTCAAGATTATTCAACCCTTTCGACATCAGGAGATTGCCTATACTGGCAATGCCATACTTTCACAAATTAATAGTACCATATAATTCTTAAATTTACAAGTGTTTTTAGATATTTTTTATTTCTGTTCAGGAGAAAATACTTTCAGATACTTTAGAAAGGAAGCTAATAAAAAGTGAAGATCAAAACAAATAATAAAGTAATAAGGGCAACATTCTGTCTTGCCTCTTTTGTCCTGATATTCTCGTTTGCAATTTCAACAGCAATTCATCCTTACGCAATGCCAAGCGAAAAATCATATAATTGGTATTTCAAAAAAACCGATGATCACTCACAGCCACCGACCCCATCCGATCTCTCCTTTATCGATAAATATTCGTGCAAGTGGATCGATAGGAAGGCAAGCGGCGACAAGGTTATATATCTGACATTCGATGCAGGATATGAAAACGGGAATGTTGCGAAAATACTTGATGCGATGAAAGCCGAAGGTGCAACCGGAACATTTTTCATACTCGAAAATCTCGTTCTGAGAAATCCTGAGCTTGTCACGCGAATGCATGAAGAAGGACATACTATAGGTAACCACACAATGAAGCATCCCGACCTGACAAAAATTGACGATAAGGCAATTTTTTCAAAGCAGGTGACAGGACTTGAAAAATGCTGTATGGAAAAACTCGGAATTGAAATATCAAAATATTTCCGTCCGCCGCAGGGAAAATTCAGCGAAAGAGTGCTTGATTATCTTGAAGCCCTCGGAGAAAAGAGCGTTTTCTGGAGCTTTGCATACGCCGATTGGGATAATTCGCATCAGCCCGACCCTCAAAAATCTATAGACAACATCCTTGCACACACTCATAACGGAATGGTAATTCTTCTGCACCCGACAAGCAGTACCAACGCCGAGATCATGCCGGAACTGCTGAAAGCGTGGAAGGCACAGGGCTACCGTTTCGGAAGTATGGATGAACTGTTCGGAGCATAAAGACTGTTATGGCAAATGCAATTATTTCTGCAATCTGTTCTTTGACTCTTATCTTCTATTCCTTTGCACTTCCATCCTCATACGGAGACAACAATATTTATACATCAAAGTCGAATGACAACAAAAATATTGCATTGACATTTGATGACGGACCGCACGAAAAATACACTAAGGAAATCATAGAGATACTTGAAGAAAACGGTGTACCGGCAACATTTTTCGTGATCGGTAAGAATGCAGAGCAAAACAGCGAGCTTGTAAGACTCGAGAGTAACTGCGGCTTTGAAATAGGAAGCCACACATACTCACACAGAAGTCTCAGGGGAATATCTGCCTGCGAGCTTGAGAAAGAGCTTGATGAGTGCAATAAGGTGATAGAAGGAATAACAGGAAACAAAACCTGCCTTTTCAGACCTCCCGAAGGCATATGCTCGCAGACAGTCAGAAGTATAGCGAGGGAAAAGCATTATCCGATAATTCTCTGGTCTGTCGACACAAACGACTGGAGAGGAATTTCAAGCGATAAGATAGTAAATACTGTAAAGAAAAATGTAAAACCGGGTTCAATCATACTTTTTCACGATTATGTATCGGGAAAATCAGGAACGCCCGACGCACTGCGTGAGCTGATACCTTATCTGAAAAATGAAGGCTATTCCTTTGTAACCGTTTCGCAGTTGCTCGGATTATAGATCGGAACATTCAGTAAACAAATCTTTCGGAATTTGCAAAAAAATTTAAAAAGCGGTTGAAAAAAATCTCCCGATATTGTATAATAGAAAAAAGATCGGAAATTCTGAAATACAGATATCGGGGGATTTTGATATGGTTGATTCAATTAATTTACCTGTAGCTATCCAGCTCTATTCGCTTCGGGGTGAAATGGCAAAGGATTTTGAAGGAACACTCGCTAAGGTGTCCGAAATGGGTTATAAAGGCGTGGAGTTTGCAGATACATACGGAAAAAGTGCCGATGAGATCAAGGCACTGTGCGAAAAGTACTCTCTTGTACCCGTAAGTGCACATATTTCTTACGATGAGCTTCTTGACGGTGGAAAAACAATAAAAGAATATGCAGCTATCGGATGCAGATTTGCCGCTATACCCTGGATCGGCAGTGAATACCGACCTGGGGGAAGCAAAAATGCCGAATTCATCGAAAACGTTAAAAAAATAGGTAAGCTCTGCAACGATAATAACATGACACTTCTTTATCACAACCACTGGTTTGAATTTGAAAATGAAGGAGATATTCACTTTCTTGATGCTCTGTATGATGCTATACCTTCGGAGCTTCTGTGCACCGAGCTTGATACCTGTTGGGTGAATATTGGCGGAGAAAATCCCGTCGATTATATAAAAAAATATGCAAACAGAGCTCCTGTCGTACATCTTAAGGACTTCAAAGGAAACATGTCGGGTGCAAAACACAGCTCGTATGCATCCGGTACAAATAAAATCGATTCGGAATTTGAATTCATGCCACTCGGTCAGGGCTTGCAGAATATCCCCGAAATTATAAAAGCGGCAAAAGAATCGGGCACACAGTGGCTCGTTTACGAGCAGGACAGCCCCACGGGAGAAAAAAGTCCGCTTGAATGTGCAAAAGAGAGCATAGACTATCTCAATACGCTGTAATTGTCATTCGAATCGGCATGATACAGGTTTTATGTGCTGCCGGATACTGAACTGTAATATTCAAAAAGCTGTAAGCAAAATTGCTTACAGCTTTTTATATTTATCGGATTCAAAGCACCTTAGAAAGGAATGATTTCAATCTCTCGCTCTTCGGATGCATGAAAATTTCTTCGGGAGTGCCGATCTCGATTATTTTTCCCCCGTCCATGAAAACCACACGGTTTGCGACCTCTCTTGCAAATCCCATTTCGTGAGTGACGACCACCATGGTCATTCCCTCTTTTGCAAGCGATTTCATGACATCGAGAACCTCTCCGACCATTTCGGGGTCAAGAGCGGAAGTAGGCTCGTCAAAGAGTATAACATCGGGTTCCATGCAAAGCGCTCTCACTATTGCGATACGCTGTTTCTGACCTCCCGAGAGCTGTGACGGATAAGCCCCTGCCCTGTCTGCAAGTCCCACTCTGCCAAGAAGCTCGATTGCCTTTTTCTCGGTCTCTTCCTTGTTTTTTTTGAGAACCTTTCTCGGTGCAAGAGTGAGGTTTTTCATTATATTCATATGCGGAAAAAGGTTGAAGTGCTGGAAAACCATGCCCATCTTCCTGCGGTGCAGATTTATATCGATCGATGGGTCAGTTATTTCTGTGCCCTCAAATACAATACTTCCGTCTGTCGGCTCTTCGATCAGGTTGAGGGAACGAAGAAGTGTTGATTTTCCGCTTCCCGAAGGACCGATGATTACAACGACCTCTCCCGGTGCAATTTCGAGATCAACGCCGTCAAGTGCTTTTACTTCACCGTTTTTATAGTATTTTTTAAGATCTTTAACGCTTATAAGTGACATATCTTTATTCTCCTCCATTCATCATCTCTCGGACTGCTTGAGCTTCTTTTCGAGCAGGCTGACAAGCCTTGTGAGAATAATGACGATCACAAGATAAATTACTGCCACGGCAATAAGCGGCATAAAATTACTGTATGTAATCGAGCGTATACGTAAACCGCCCTGCATGAGGTCAGTAACTCCTATATAGAAGGCAATCGATGTTTCCTTGATCAGTGCTATGAATTCGTTTGCAAGTGAAGGGAGTACAACCTTGAATGCCTGCGGAATAACTATATTCGTCATTGTCTGCGTATATGAAAGTCCAAGCGATCGTCCGGCCTCTGTCTGTCCTACATCAATGGAAGCAATTCCTCCTCTGATTATCTCGGCAACATATGCACCCGAGTTGATTCCGAAGCATACCACTGCCGAAAGAAACTTGTTGACATTAAGCGGTGAGAGAATTACGAAATATATGATCAGGATCTGTACCATAACCGGAGTTCCACGGATGATCGACAGATAAATTCCGCAGATCTTGTTGAGTATCGGCAGATTCTTCATCTTATCGTGTGTCACTCTTATAACAGCTATGACAACACCGAGAAAGATTCCGAGCAAGAGCGAACAACCGGTAAGTTCAAGGGTAGTCACAAGTCCGTTTGCAAGATACTTCCACATATCTTTATCAATAAAATTACGCTGAAACTCATATATAAAGGAGTTGAAAGCGGCAATGATCTTTCCTCCCGTTTCGGGAAGCTCAGATGAATAATTGCGGAAAGCTATAATATTGTCAATTCCCGTTCTCAGAGTATTCTTGTTAGAAATATCGACATCTTTGCCGTCTATTTCAAGTGTATATGTTTTTGCAAGACTCTCCCGGACGTCAATAAGTCCGCCGTAAAGAGTGTTTACAACATTGTCTGAAAGGTAAAGCTGAAAGCTTCCGTCGCTCACCTGATATGCCGTGATCTCTATACTTCCTTCGATCTTTTCGGATGTCTTTATAATATCCATGACCCGTTCGCCGAATTCGACCTGAAGTGCAGTCGCATTTACCTTTTTGCCTGCAGCGATCTGTTTTTCATAAAACTTATATACGTCAACAAGGATCGAATCGAGCTTATCCCCAAGCACATCCTTGACATTCAGGCTTTCAAATGAGCAGGCAAAGATCGCATCCTTTGACAAACCGTAGCTTACTGACTCAACCTTTACCGTCATATTCTCCGCTATATATTTCGCACCTGAAGAAATAGCCGTCGGTATTCCCTTTACCGAATCGTCTACAAGCTTCTGAGCCTGCTGCAGTGATATTTCATCAGTAATTTTTCCGGCACTCAACTCTGTAATCAGCTCAAAGGCAAATGCAATTATCAATACCAAAGCTATGACACCGAGTACAGTACCGGCAATCACAGACACTTTATTTTTCTTTTTTCTCATATATTTGACCATGGCTTTCGCATTGCGAAAGCTTCCTTTCTTGCGGAATTGGGGCTGGTTTTGCAAAGCAAAATTGCACCGATTCTTCTGGAATCGGCTCGTTCCGGTGGTCAAAGCCACAAAACGCCGTTTGAAAGATTTATCTTTCAAACTTTTCATATTGAAAATTTCCTTATCTGCACGAAAAGCACCATGCGGTGCTTTTCGATGTTATGAATTCGGGGTCTTATCCGAACCTGAATTCTTTTATAATAAGTTTAATAAATATATTACTTGATATATTTTGCAACGATATTTGCTATTGTTCCGTCCTGAGTGAGCTCAAGAATTGCGGCGTTGAGCTTATCAAGCAGCTCGTTATTGCCTTTCTTTACGCAAATAGCATAGTCCTCGTCTGCATAAGTCGAATCAAGAACCTTTGTTCCTTCGTTTGCCGCAGAAAGTGCCTTTGCAGGTTCGTTATCAATGATAATGCAATCAATATCGCCCTTCTTGAGTGCGAGCATTGCTTCATTTCCTGTTGCATACTGTGTTACACGGATCTTATCATCTGTATTGAAATCATCACATGCGTATGTGTCGCCTGTTGTTCCCTTCTGAACGCCGATCTTATAATCTTCATTAGAAAGATCATCTGCCGATGTTATGGGAGAACCGTCTTTAACAATGATAGCCTGAACGCCCGATGCATATGAAATTGTGAAATCAACAGATTCAAGACGCTCGTCAGTTATTGTCATTCCTGCCATACCGAAGTCAACCTTACCCTCTGTGACTTCTGTAATTATCGAGTCAAATTCGATATCGCTGATAACAAGCTCATAACCCATTTTTTCTGCGATAGCTTTAGCGATCTCAACGTCAATACCGACCATTTCGGTTCCGTCGTAGTACTCATAAGGCTGGAAGTAAGCATTTGTAGCCATTTTCAGAACCTTTTTGTCCGATGTGGGAGTAGCACCGGTTGCAGGAGCAACAGATGTTGCAGGAGTCTTGGTTGCCGGTGTTGTTGCCGGTGTTGTTGCCGGTGAAGTAGTACATCCGACAAATGTCAGTGCCATTGCGAGCATTGCAATTATCGCAACTGCTTTTGTGAATTTTTTCATTTTGTTTTCCTCTTTTTCATTGATTTCTCTTATTATTTTACCCGAGTATAATACCATATTGCTTGATTTTTTTCAATAAGCAAAGCTGACAATATTTCTTTTGCATCATTATTGCTTTGGTGAATTTTGCACAATTAATTCATTTATTAATGAATATATGCATTTTTTATTCTTTTTTAGGTTATTCAAGAATTCCGATGAGCTTATCTTCACTGCAACCGACGATTCTGACATTCCTTATTTTTCCCGAAAGCTCCTCGTCGTTTTCTACTGTAACTTCAATATAGTTATTCAGTCTGCCCGTTGCCGTTTTGTTCTTGTATTCCTCAAAAAGTACGGGATATACCCCTGCGTTTTCTTTATATTCTTCAAGAATTCTCTTCTTGTTTTTTTTGCATATCTCACAAAGGATCGCCGATCTCTCGCTTTTGACCGATTCACTGACCTTGTTTTCCATATTTGCGGCAGGTGTTCCCGGACGCTCCGAATATGCAAATACATGTGCATACAAAAGTCCTATTGATTCAACAAATTCACACGTTTCCTCAAAATCCTTTTGTGTTTCCCCAGGAAAACCGACTATAATATCGGCTGTGAACATAGCATCGGGAATGAGCTGTCTTATATGTGCGACATTTCTTCTGATAATATCGGTATTGTATTTTCTTCTCATTGCGGCAAGCGTTCTGTCGCATCCGCTCTGCAATGAAAGATGAAAATGGTGCGAAAGTCCTTTGACCGTCGATATTTTATCAATAAATTCAGGACGTATGAAGGACGGTTCAAGCGATCCGAATGAAATTCTGTCAAATCCTGTTTCCCTGTCGATCATGCACACTACATCTTCAAGCGACACCCTTCCTTCAAGATCCCTTCCGTATCCTGCAACCTCTATTCCTGTGAGCACGATCTCGTGATATCCTCTTCGGAGCTGTCCTGCCTCAGCCAATATATCCTCGGGCAGCTTTGAGCGTATCTTCCCTCTTGCCTGCGGAATTATGCAGTAAGAGCAATGATTTTCACAGCCGTCCTCTATCTTTATGTACGCCCTCGTTCTCTCCGAGTGCTCGATCGACATTTTTTCAAATTCTCTTCCCTCAAGCGCACATACGCAGTTTTCGGGAATTTCATTCTTTTTCCCGGCAAGAGAAATTGCCTTTTCAACTACCGCCAGCTTATTTGAGTTGCCGACAACAGCGTCAACGCCATCGATCTCAATTGTTTTATCAGGTGAGATCTGAGCCATACACCCCGTAACAACAACAGCCGCCATAGGGTTGTCCTTTATCGATCTTCGTATGAACTGCCTGCTTTTCCTGTCGCTCTCTCCTGTCACGGTGCATGTATTGATTATACATATATCGCACCCCTTTCCGCCCTCACGAAAGACCTCTATTCCCTTCTGTTCGAGCATCTCGGCAAAGACCTCACTCTCATACTGATTGACCCTGCACCCAAGTGTATATATCGCCGCTTTCATTTCGCTCTCCTTAATGTTAGTTTGCGTTTAGTTGTCGGTGTAATTTTCTACAGAAAATTACACATAGCCCCTCAAAGACTTTATTGAATAAAAATAAATAATTCAGTTATCCTTACAAGATAAAAAAGTATTATTCATTCTTCATCTCTTCGTCTTTTGTTTCTTTATTTTTCCTCATTTTTTTATATATCAAAAATCCTGCCGCTGTCAAAAGGAATGTTACGCCGTATGTTATCACTGCCGCAATATATTTTCCCTCACCGAGCTGGTTTCCACATATTATTGATGTCATGACCGACGGAATTCGCCCGATCGATGATATCAGCATCCACTGTAAAAATGACATTTCGGTCAGACCTGCAAAATAAGAAAGAAGATCCTTCGGCGTTCCTGGAAGGGTGAATATCAGAAAGAAAAGAATTCTGTTTTTGTCATTGCTTTTCAGAAATTTCATTTCATCGATCTTTTTCTTATCAAAAAATATTTCAAGTATCTTATTTCCGAACTTTCTCGCAAGATAAAAAACAATGATCCCGCCTATTGTAACACCCGCATAGTAAAGCAGTGTTCCCTTCACGATTCCGAATGCGTATCCTGCACCGAGCTCAAACGGCTCTCCCGGCACAAGTGCAACGACAACCTGAAATACTACCATCAAAACAAACATAAGCTCTCCCAACAGTCCCTTTTCAGAGATCCATTCACGGAAGCTCTCGGGATCCTCAAGTCGGTTCACCATCGGAACTCCGACACAATATGTCACAAGAGCAGTAAACAAGATAAATAAAACAAAAATCAGAATTTTGAATACCCTTGTTTTTTTCGTCATTTTCATAACCGCCTTTGTATATGTTTGTCTTTATATAAATATTTTATCACCATTTATTCGTTTTGTCAATTGATTTTAAATCTTTATTTACGAAAAAGCTTGCATCTTGAAGTATTATGTGATAGAATAGGTCTCGTTATGTCGGCAGATTACAGCACGGAGCAATATTTTGCAATAATTTAACATTGGATAAATTCCCGTTAAAATAAAAATGTATGCAAATTTCAAAACTTATTGCAAAATTCCGCAAAATATGATATTATAGAAGGACAGCAAAAGCAGTATATCATATTTCAGCCCCCAGGAACGTCCGACTGTGTATGGTAAACAGTGCTTGCCGGATTATTAATGCACTTTTTGCATTCAATCAGCTAATATTAAAAGATTCAATATATTTTTGGAGGGTTCTCATGACACATTTAAGCGAGACGGCTGTCAAACAGATCAATGAGATCTGTGACAGATATGCCGCAGAAAAAACGCCTCTGATGATGATACTCAGCGATATCCAGCACGAATTCGGATACATTCCGTTGGATGTGCAGGAGCTCGTTTCGGAGAAAACAGGCATCAGTGTAGCGGAAATTTACGGAGTTGTAACTTTTTATTCTTTCTTTTCGCTGAGTCCGAAAGGAAAATATGTAATCGGCTGTTGCCTCGGCACTGCCTGCTATGTCAAGGGTGCACAACAGGTGATCGATAAATTTTCCGAAATTCTCGGAATTAAACCGGGAGAAACTACAGAAGACGGCATGTTCACTCTCGATGCACTGCGTTGTATCGGTGCTTGTGCCATTGCTCCCGCTGTTTCCATCAACGGAACAGTATACCCTAAGGTAGCGGTCAACGCCGTTCCGGGTATCATAAAGGAATTAAGAGAAAAGGAGGCAAACTGAAATGTCTGAAATAATCGATTCTTTTGACAAGTTGGATGAAAAAATACAGGAATGTTCTGTCCTGCTTGCATCGAAGTTTGAAGGAAAAAACAATAAGCGTTCGGTGGTCTTCTGCGGAGGTACGGGATGCATATCATCCGGTTCACATGAGATCCTTGCCAAATTCGCTTCAATTATCGAAGAAAAAGGTCTGTCTGACCGTGTAAGTGTCAATCAGGTAGGATGCTTCGGTTTCTGCTCCCAGGGACCTTTTGTAAAAATCTACCCCGAGGAAACGCTCTACCGTCTTGTAACCATAGACGACGTGGAAGAGATCATTGAAAAAGATCTGATAGGCGGCGAAGTCGTCACAAGACTTCTTTATGTTGATCCTGTTTCCGAAAAGGCAGTCACAAAACAGGACGATATCACATTCTATAAAAAACAGAGTAGAATTGCACTTTACGGTTGCAGTCAGATTGACCCTGAAAATATAAACGAGGCGTTGGGCATCGGTGCTTTCAGAGGACTTGCCAATGCACTCAAAATGAGCCGTAAAGAGGTAATAGACGCCGTTCTCGCTTCGGGTATCCGAGGAAGAGGCGGAGCAGGCTTCCCCACAGGACGCAAATGGAGCTTTGCATACGGCGGTGACGGCGACAAGTATGTTGTATGTAACGGTGACGAGGGCGACCCCGGTGCTTTCATGGATCGTTCTATCCTTGAAGGAAATCCGCTGAACGTCATTGAAGGAATGATAATTGCAGGATATGCGATCGGCGCACAGAACGGATATTTCTATGTCCGTGCCGAATATCCGATAGCAGTCAACCGTCTGCGCATAGCAATTGCACAGGCAGAAGAGATGGGACTTCTCGGTGACAACATTCTGGGAAGCGGTTTTTCATTCCATGCACATATCCGTCTCGGTGCAGGTGCATTTGTATGCGGTGAAGAAACAGCCCTGCTTAATTCGATCCAGGGCCAGCGCGGAATGCCCCGTTCACGTCCTCCGTTCCCTGCTGTCAAGGGCTTGTGGGACCGTCCTACAGTCGTAAACAATGTTGAGACACTCGCATGTATTCCATATATTCTCAGAGAGGGTGCTGATAAATTTGCGAGCGTAGGAACTGAAAGATCAAAAGGAACAAAGGTTTTCGCACTCGGCGGAAAAATAAACAATGTCGGACTTGTCGAAGTTCCGATGGGAACAACTCTGCGTGAGCTTATCTACGATATCGGAGGAGGAATCCCCGGCGGCAAGAAATTCAAGGCTATTCAGACAGGCGGTCCTTCGGGCGGATGTCTCACCGAAAAAGATCTTGATACACCGATAGATTTTGACAACCTTGTAGCTAAAGGCTCAATGATGGGTTCGGGCGGTGCGATCGTCATGGATGAAGATAACTGCATGGTCGATGTCGCAAAATTCTACATGGAATTCATATGCGATGAGAGTTGCGGAAAGTGTTCGCCCTGCCGTATCGGTACCAAACGCCTGCTCGAATATCTGTACAAGATAACCGAAGGAAAAGCCACAATGGAAGATCTTGATCAGCTTGAAGAGCTTGCGGCAGTCATTAAGGCAGGTTCGCTCTGTGCGCTCGGACAGACTGCGGCCAACCCGGTTTTGTCCACACTTGCTCATTTCCGTGATGAGTACGAGGCACATATCATTGACAAGCAGTGTCCTGCACATGTATGCAAGAGTCTGATGAAATATACAATAAGCCGTGAAAAGTGCATAGGTTGCGGACTTTGCGCAAGAAATTGCCCCACCAATGCAATAGTCAGAACAGACTATGTTGCCCCGGGTCGCAAGCTCGCTTGTATGGATATCGACACCGAAAAGTGCGTGAAATGCGGCATGTGTATTGCCTCATGCAAATTCGGTGCGATCACAAAAGAATGAGAGGTGAATCAAAATGGCAAAAATTAATATAAAAATTGAAGGAATTCCCTATCAGGTAGATGAAGGATTGACGATTCTCGAAGCGGCACGCAAATGCGGCTATGAGATCCCCACTCTTTGTACATATAACCACGGTGAGTGCAATCAGGGCTCATGCCGTGTCTGTCTTGTCGAAGCAACAGGTGCAAGAGGTCTTGTGGCTTCATGTGTTTATCCGATAAACGAAGGCATGGAGATCACGATCTCATCTCCCAAAGCAGTTGCCGCACGCCGTGCATCTGTCGAGCTGTTGCTCTCAAATCACAACAAAAACTGCCAGCAGTGCGAGAAAAACGAAAAGTGTGAGCTTCTCCATGTGGCACGCCTTACAAACGCCCGTGAAAACAGGTTCGAGGGCGAACATTCCGAAACAACATGCGACTGTGTCGCTCCGAGTATAGTGCGTGATACCTCAAAATGCGTGCTTTGCGGAAGATGTATAGCACGCTGTGCAAATTCACACGGCAACGGAATTTTTGGCTTTGAAAACAGAGGATTTAAAACCATCGTTGCTCCTGCAGAAAACCGCAATTTTGTAGATTCGCCATGCATCATGTGCGGACAGTGCGTAAATGTATGCCCGACCGGTGCTCTTATGGAAAAGAGCGAAATACAAAAGGTCGATGAAGCATTTGCAAGCGGAAAATATGTTGTAGTTCAGACAGCACCTGCTGTTCGTGCAGCACTCGGCGAAGAATTCGGCATGAAGATCGGAACGCCCGTCACAGGAAAAATGGTTGCCGCACTTCGCCGTCTCGGATTCAAAAAGGTATTTGACACAAACTACGGTGCCGATCTTACGATCATGGAAGAAGCAACCGAACTGCTCGGCAGAATTGCAAACGGCGGAGCACTTCCGATGATCACATCCTGCTCACCCGGTTGGGTAAATTATGCTGAATATTACTATGGAGATCAGCTCGATCACCTGTCGTCCTGCAAATCGCCTCACGAAATGGAAGGTGCGATCATCAAGCATTACTACGCAGAAAAGATCGGTGTAAACCCCGAGGATATGTTTGTCGTATCGATAATGCCCTGTACGGCTAAAAAATACGAAAAAGAGCGCGACTCACTTATTACACGCGGTCTGCCCGATGTTGACGCAGTACTCACAACACGTGAGCTTGGAAAGCTTATCAAACGAAGCGGTATACAGTTCAAAAAGCTTCCCGATGAAGATTTTGACCGTGATATCGTCGGAGATTACAGCGGAGCAGGTGTCATATTCGGAGTCACGGGCGGAGTTATGGAAGCCGCACTTCGTACAGCATACTACAAGCTCTCCGGAAAAGAGAGAGAAGGCATCGAGTTCTGCGAAGTCCGCGGACTTGACAATCTCAAGGAAGCCGAATTTGAGCTTGGCGGAAAGAAGCTTAAGGTTGCGATAGCAAGCGGAATGAAAGCGGCAAAGGTTCTGATGGATCAGATCAGAGCGGGAGAATCGCCATATACATTTATCGAGATCATGGGATGCCCCGGCGGATGCATCAACGGAGGCGGACAGCCGTATGTACGTGAGTGCTTCCTCCCCGATGAAGATGACGATATTGTCGATACATACCGTGAAAAACGTGCAAAGGCACTTTATTCTGAGGATTGCCATCAAAGCATTCGTCAGTCGCACAATAATCCCGAAATTTGCGATCTGTACAAGAATTTCCTCGGCGAGCCGAACTCACATCTCTCGCACGAGCTTCTGCACACATCATATACAGCACGTAAACCGTTCAATTGATATCAATAATATAATTTGATATAACAGCTCGGCCCCGGACATCGGAAAATCGGCTCCGGGGTGAGCTAACGGATAAAGCTTACTGAAATAAAAAAGTGAAATAAAAAACAAAAAACGCCTGTCGGACGGTTTAAAACATTTCCCGGGCGTTCTTTGATTGTTATTTACAGATTTAAAGACAGAAAATAAAAATCATTCATTTTTTCGGAAGAAATAGCGTGAAAGACAAGTTCATTCGATGCGAACGCCCGCTGTTTCACGCACAAATTCTCCTTAAAAATGGGATCTGCCCCATTTTTGTTTCCTTCGGAAACCCAGAAGAATTTCATAACTATTTGTGCCGCCGCAGTGCGGCGGAATGGAGATTAAAATGAAGATCAAAGCATTAAAAGCCGCATTTCCTGCAACAATACCGACACTTACCGGATTTGCCTTTTTGGGACTTGCTTTCGGAATATACATGAATGTTTCGGGCTTTAGCTTTTGGTATCCAATGATCATGGGAATTGTCGTTTACGGCGGTTCGCTCGAATTTGTATCGGTCTCAATGCTTCTTGCACCGTATGCCCCCCTGCAGACCTTTATCATGGCACTTGCAATTCAGGCTCGACATATTTTTTACGGAATTACAATGCTAAAAAAATTTGAAAACACCGGCAAATTCAAGCCTTATCTCATTTTCGGAATGTGCGACGAGACATTCTCAATAAACTATTCCGCCAAAAGGTCCGAAGGAGTAGACAACGATCTGTTCATGTTTTTCGTCACCCTTCTCAATCAGATATATTGGGTAGTGAGCTCCACGGTCGGCGGAATTCTCGGCTCTTTGATTACAATAGATATTCAAGGAATCGATTTTGTAATGACAGCGATGTTCACCGTCATCTTCGTGGAACAGTGGCTCAAGGAAAAGAACCACATTCCTTCGCTCATCGGAATACTCGCATCTGTCATCTGCCTTATTATATTCGGGGCAGACAATTTTCTTGTCCCGACAATGGCATGCATCGCAATTGCACTCATGTTGTCAAGAAAAACACTGACAAAGGAGGGCGAGGCAAAATGACATTCACACAGCAGATCATAACAATTTCCCTGCTTGTTCTCAGCACACTGATTACAAGATTTCTTCCATTTATCCTCTTTTCATCAGATAAACCAACACCGAAATATATTGAATTTCTCGGTAAGTATCTCCCGGGTGCAGTGTTCGGAATGCTTTTGATATATTGTCTGAAATCGGTTGACATAATAGGCGGCTCCCACGGACTGCCCGAGCTTATCTCTATTGCCCTGACAGTTGCACTCCACCTTTACAAAAGGCAGACCCTTCTTTCGATTGCAGGAGGAACGATCTGTTATATGCTGCTTATACATTTTGTATTTTAATAAGAAAGGCTGAAATTTATATATGAAACTTATCGCAAGCGATTATGACGGCACGATAAAATATGATGCCGAAGGTCTGAAAAAAGACATCGAGGCAATTAAAGAATGGAAAAAGGCAGGAAATATATTTGCAATCATTTCGGGAAGAAACGCTCCGCAGATACGTGATATCGTGATAAACAACGCCATTCCGGCAGATCTCACGCTCGGCGACAGCGGAAACAGCTGTTATCGCACCGATAAGCTTGAGTACGCATTTCCGGCAAATGGAGATATACTCAAAAAACTGTACGATCTTCTGCTCGTGAAAAAAACATATTATATTGTCGTTAATCTCCCCGAAAAGGCTACAATAGTATATCGCAAAAAAGATGGATGTATTGTCTGCGATCTGTACGGCAGTATTGATGAATTCAACCGATTCACTCAGGTCAGTGCAATATTCGAGAGCGTGGAAGATTGTTTTTCGGCGGCATCGGCGATAAAAGAGGAATTCGGCAATTCGCTCACCGCCCTTCCCAACGGAGAATGCCTTGACATTGTTCCCGGCGAAAGAACCAAGGCTTACTGTGTCGGATATCTCGCCGAATATCTCGGGATTGCACCTGAGGACATCTATACTGTCGGTGACAATTACAACGATATAGCCATGCTTGATGCATACAACAGCTTTGCAGTATCCAACGCCCCTGACGGCGTAAAATCACACGCAAAGCTCGGAATAACAAATTCGGTTGCCGATATGATATACCGTTTACTTAACAAGTAATTCAAAAAGCACTCTCCGTACACACTGTCGGAAAGTGCATTTTTTATAAACCCATCTTATGCCTGAGAGTTATTTCAGATGATCGGCTAAACTGATAATTTCATTATACATCATAATATATTTCGGCGAAAGCTCCATGTCTATATGATAATGTCCGTAAAACCAACATTTAAAATCACATGTGCTTGATATCTTCTCAAGATAATCTGTCAGAATATCACTTTCAAACTCTCCCTGATTGAAAACATCGAGAAGGTGGCTCGGGCATGAGTGCGATAATATCACATAAACACTGTTTCCGAACCTTTCAAGGTTTGCAAGACCTTATTCCATTTCCTCACTGCACGGCATTTCTTCCTTCCACCACGAAATTCGATCAATTCTGTAAAACTTTCTCATTTTAGTGAGTCTGCGCTTTTTCGCCTCAAACTCGCTGTCATCAGGGTCAAGTACTCCGTTTGAAATATCGTGTGATGCCGCTAAAACGTGTGCCGTCTATATCAAATACCTGCCCACGCATGAGACGAATAACCTTGTGGTTTATCTTATGTACCTTGCCGCCATTCCGGAGCGTAACCGGGTAGGTCGAAAGTATATCAAAGTTTTCGTGATTTCCGTCTACAAACAGAGTTGTAAACGGCTTTTCAGAAAGCCACCTCAGCCAATATCTATCATTTGATGAGTTGCTCCATATTCAGCCGAAATCTCGCATATTATCAGATAATCATCGCTCCCGGCACTGAAATGTCTGCTTCCCAACCTTTCAAATTCACCGTGTGTGTCGCCTGTAATGACATTTCAGTTATTTATATTTAAGATCTCACCAATCAAATTCTCTCGGCTTGCCGACATCGGTAAGCCCTTCAAAATCATGCTGACGGAAAAACTCATATGTTGCGATCGCCACCGAATTTGACAGATTGAGTGAGCGCAGATTCTCCCTCATCGGAATCCGCACGCACTCCTCGGGATGTTCTTTCAACAGCCACTCGGGAAGACCTGCTGTTTCCTTTCCAAAAACTATAAATGAGCCATCCGGATAAGAAACGTCGGTATACCCTCTCGGTGCTTTGGTTGTGAAAAAGAACATTTTGCTCATTTTGTTCACTTCCAAAAATTCGGCAAGATTTTCATAGTATATTATATCAAGTTCGCTCCAATAATCAAGTCCTGCACGCTTGAGCTTGCGGTCGTCAATTTCAAAGCCGAGCGGCTTGACGAGATGCAGTGAAGCCCCGGTTGCCGCACAAGTTCTTGCTATATTTCCCGTGTTTTGCGGTATTTCAGGCTCTATAAGTGCTATATTCAGATTCATTTATCATTCACCCTTTAGATCAGTAGATATATTTATTCTCTATCGATTCGGTAAGCTTACCGAAATATATCCATGCATAAAACGCCCAAACGATTCCGAGAGCCGTACACACAAATGTCAGCGTGGGCAGGTCTATACACAAAGCTGTCGAAATGACATCCATCGGTATTATCAAGACAGAAAAAGCGATAAAGAAGTTTGTCATAATATTCATTGACTTTTGTATTTTTGCAGTCTTTTTCGCTGTGATTTCAGACCTCAGCTCGGGAATTGCCCCCGTATGCTCTTTTATTATATCCCTTATGAGCGGAACAAACGAAAGGAGACATACGATTGCCGAAACGGTCTTCAGCAGATCGAGCAGACAAAGCATCAAAAAATTATTGTCAATATCGGGATCTATTCCACGGTAAATTTCAAGCTTTGTAACAAATGATATTGTAGCATTTTCATTTGAATAAAAGCCATTACTGAAGATCATCCACAACACCCACTCGGCAAGAGCAACAACGAAAAAGACAGCTGACGCAATCAGTATCCTGTCGGAATACTTTTTATAAAGCTTCCTTATTCTGAACGCCGCCGCAATAAACAGAATTGCCGCAATAAAATCTGGAAGATAATCTATTCCGTCAAGGCGTATGCATATCATGAAAACAAAGCCGCAGACAAGGAGCAGCGACAGCGTTTTGAACGCCCTGTATGTCAGAAGTGAGATCTTCGAGCCGACCTGATCTTGGTATCGCTCCTCGATCGATTCAAGGTATTTCTGTTCTTTTGCAACGCTTTTAAGATATCTTCTGCTGTTTATATACCAAACGATTCCCACAGACGTAACTACAATGACATTCAGGAAAACAAGCATTCCGTTTACGAATTCCCAGTTGACACCTAAATTGTTGACATATCCGTAATCGATATCGAACAGGCTGACTATCTCGGGCAATACCGACATCACTACCTTTACCGAAACGAAGGCGACAGACAGACCGGTGAACGATCCGGACATATTATAAACCGTCGGAGCATCGTAGACCATTGAGGTATAGTTCAGCGATTTGTCCAAATTCACAAAAAAGTAGATGAGCAAGGCAAGCTCTGCCATTCCGAAGCAGGATGTGAATACAAGCATCCATGTCATTTCGCTTTTTGAAATAACCGTAAAGGTAAGCAACATCAATGTTTTTGCCGCATTTACATATGTGAATATAAGCATTGCCTTTCTTGCAAAGCTGCATTTTTCTTCTATCGGTGCAAGATGTGAAATGCCCTTAAGAATAAATATCGCACCTATAAAATCGGGAAAAATATCGATTATTTCAATATTCGGATTTATAAAGAATAGTAAACCAATCAGTATATACTTAATATTCATTTTTTCCGCCCGTTCTTTTTCTTTTCTGCCTTTCTTCTTTTCTTTTCCTCGTTGTACTCTTCCTCTTCTTTTCTTGTTTTGTTCATCATCTTTGCGATCGGATCGATCGTATTTTCGGGATCCATATCCTCATCGCCCTCATAACATATCCACATATAGCATGAGAATATCTGAATGCTGTTAAGAAGAATTGCCGCATTGGCGATTATCAGCGAAACTATATAATATGTCTGACCTTCAAACTGAAATACAGGAAGAGCCGACACTATCTGCACAAGAAGCAGAAAAAGAGTTATATATATATTTCTTCTGCATTTTTTCGCTATCATAGATCTTCCGACGTCACTCGATATTTCGATGAGTGCCGACAGCAGGCAGTAATGCATAGCGATAGATAAAATGAGCTGAGCAATAGTCAGTACATCGATAACTGTCGATGTCACTTCCGCAAAGAAATATCCGTACAGCTGCATACCCGTAAGCACTGCCGAAAGAGCCGCCATAACTGCGAGCAGATTCGAGCTTCTTCTGAAAAATCTACTGTATTCCGAGAGCTTATTGCAGGCAAATATCATGAGGATATACCCGATAAAATCAGGCGGAATATCCATTCCCTTGATTCTGATATTCATAGTCAAAAAGTAGCCTATAAAAAGGATTCCGAACCCCATTTTATCCTCCTATCATACCCAATCCGCAACTATACGGCATCTGTATAACAGACTTCGGGCATTGTCTCATTTATCGCCGCCGACCGAAAGTCCGCAGCACTTCTTGTATTTTTTACCGCTTCCGCATGGGCAAGGATCGTTCGGGGATATTCTCTCCGATTTCTTGCGGACAACCGGTTTTGATTTTTCTGTACTGGCCTGAGCAGCGCCGCCGCTTGTTCCGGTTATCTTAGCGGCAGACCGTCTCACGATTCTCACCTTTGTGTTTGCCGAGAGTATCGTTCTTACGGTTTCTTCTCTTATCGATGCTATCATTTCATCGAACATCTCTCCGCCGACTATCTTGTATTCAACGATCGGCTTTCTTTGTGCATATGCATTGAGTCCTATGCTTCCCCTGAGGTCATCCATGGCATCTATGTGTTCTACCCACATTTTATCCACCGATGTTATAAGTGCATTTCTCTGAATATCGTCAAATGAACAATCGTCCAGATTCATCTTTGTGCAGAAATCATCAAACAAATTGCGTTGTTTTTCATAGTGTTCAAAAGCTTTCTGCTTAAGGAATTCAGAAATATCCGATTCGTTTGCATTTTTCGTGCTTATCATATCCTTGATTGCAGAATAACCATCAGCTCCTGTGACAATCTTGATTATAGAATCCTCGCACAATCCCTCGATATTCCAATCATTCTTCTCTCCCACAAGAAAACGAGCAACAAGACCGTCGATTATTTCGGTGATCATATTCCTGATCTCATTCGATACATCCAAGCCTTCAAGCACCTTGCGGCGTTCCGAATATATGAGATTTCTCTGCTGATTCATTACGTCGTCATATTCAAGCACGGTGCGGCGGCGTGCAAAGTTTGCCGACTCGCACTTTTTCTGTGCACGCTCTATCGTATTCGACATTATCTTCAGATCAATTGCCTGATCTTCGGGCATTCCGAGACGGTCGGAAATCGAATATATCCTGTCTTCACCGAAAAGACGCATAATGTCATCCTGCAGTGATATAAAGAATCTCGATTCACCGGGATCTCCCTGACGTCCCGATCTTCCTCGGAGCTGGTTATCTATACGTCTTGATTCATGCCGCTCCGTACCGATTATGAAAAGTCCGCCTGCTGCACGTACCTTGTCAGCTTCTGGTCTTATGGCTTCCTTATATTTTGAAAAGAGTTCCTTATAAACCTTTCTTGCCTCGAGCACCTCATCTGATACCGAAAGAGATGTTCCGACCGCAAGACCTATAATTTCATCCTCATATCCGTCATGCTTCATCTGGCGCTTTGCGAGAAATTCGGGGTTGCCTCCGAGCATAATATCGGTTCCTCGTCCTGCCATATTGGTAGCGATCGTGACAGTTCCGGCTTTTCCTGCCATTGCAACGATCTCCGCTTCCTTCTCATGATATTTTGCATTCAGTACAGTGTGCGGTATACCCTTTTTCTTGAGAAGTGCTGAAAGATATTCTGATTTTTCAACAGAAACAGTTCCTACCAGAACAGGCTGCTCTTTTGCACGGCATTCTTCGATCTGTTGTATTATAGCTTTGTATTTGGCATTGTCTGTTTTATAAATAACATCGTTGTGATCTATTCTTATCATCGGTTCGTTTGTCGGAATCTCCACAACATCAAGATTGTATATCTCTTCAAATTCCTCCGACTCGGTAAGAGCAGTTCCGGTCATTCCCGAAAGCTTTCTGTACATTCTGAAATAGTTCTGCAGAGTAATCGTTGCAACAGTAAGCGATTCCTTCTCGATCTCAACATTTTCCTTAGCATCGATCGCCTGATGCAGTCCGTCCGAAAATTTTCTTCCAGGCATGATTCTTCCGGTGAAGCTGTCAACTATAAGCACCTGATTGTCTTTGACGACATAATCTACATCTCTTCTCATCACTCCCCATGCATATATCGCCTTAGAAATATGATGTGCAATTTCGGAATTTTCAGGGTCGGAATAATTTTCAAGTCCGAAATATTTTTCGGCCTTCATGATTCCCCTTGCCGTCAGGGTCGCAGTGCGTGCTTTTTCGTCAACTATATAATCGTATTTCAGATCCTCAGGGTTCTTCTCCTCTTCTTTATTCCCCATGATATTGTTTACAGCGGCAGTAATTCTGTCGATCGGCTGTGATGTGCTGTCTTCGGTGACATCGTCAATCTGTTGATTGTCATTCACCTTCTTTACCTTCAGATACTCGAATTTACGTACAAGGTCATTCGCTCTGTCATACAGATCGGTAGTCTTTTCGCCCTGTCCCGAAATTATCAAAGGTGTTCTTGCTTCATCGATAAGTATAGAGTCAACCTCGTCAACGATTGCGTAAACAAAGCCACGCTGTGTAAGGTAATCCTTTTCCTGTACCATATTGTCACGAAGATAATCAAATCCGAATTCGTTGTCCGTGCCGTATGTGATATCGCAGGCATACTGCTTCTTTTTTTCTTCGCCCGTCTGACCGTTCAGTATAAGTCCGGTCGTAAGCCCCAAAAAGCCGTAAACCCTGCTCATTTCGTCAAATCCGGTTCTTGCAAGATATTCATTTACAGTGACTATATGCACGCCTTCGCCGGTCAGTGCGTTGAGATATGCCGGAAGTGTAGCAACGAGAGTTTTACCCTCTCCTGTTTTCATTTCGGCAATTCTACCCATATGGAGCACTATTCCGCCGATAAGCTGAACTCTGAACGGTCTTTTACCGAGAATTCTGTCGTCGGCTTCACGGACAATCGCAAATGCATCCGGCAAAATGTCGTCAAGTGTTTCGCCGTTTTGCAGACGTTCTTTCAGTGCGGGCGTCATAGCACGAAGTTCTTCATCGCTCATTGCTTTATATTTTTCTCCGAGCGATTCTATTTTATCTACGATAGGTCTGATCTTTCTGAGTGCACGCTCGCTGTGCGTTCCGAATATTTTTGTAAATATACTCATTGTGTTACCTCGGTCTTATATTTTGATTCCCTGCAGGGTGTGTTGAAAGCTTATCAGTGGTATCTGCCGCATAGTGTGCATTATAGGGACATGTCTTGTCCACGTTTTTTAACTTGCATCGGTCTTTAAAGCCGTCATGACAGACAAATACACTTACCCGCAGATATTATAACGCATTTTACGCCCGATTGCTATAGTTTTTTGTAAAAAAATTATTTCAGTCGGTTATTATTTCATATTTTTAAATATGTTTTGATTTATTTTTCTTTTAATGCATTTACTTAAAGATATACTTGACCGCTCAAAAGTTTTCAATTAAGCCTATATTTTTTCTGAGTTTATATTTTTTCTCTGTCTCTCCTATTGTATTTTTTTAAAAAATGTGATACAATCTTGTTTAGTTTGAATTTGTTAAAAATACTGTTATTCATCGGAGGAATAGTTTAATGAATAAAATTTTGAAAAGATCCGAAAAATTTGCAGGTGTTGAAGGTCCTGTCGTTACGATCGTTATGGACGGTGTCGGAATTGCCCCCGCTACTGCCGGCAATGCCGTATCTCTCGCTTCAACTCCTACACTTGATATGCTTAAAGAAAAATATGAAGTTCGCTCACTCAAGGCTCACGGTACGGCTGTCGGCCTTCCTTCAGACGATGACATGGGTAACTCGGAGGTCGGACACAATGCTTTGGGTGCAGGTCAGGTCTTCGCTCAGGGTGCTAAGCTCGTTTCCCAGTCGATCGAAAGCGGGAAGATGTTCGATTCCGAATCGTGGCAGACCCTTATAGCCAATGTTAAATCAAATGGCTCAACTCTCCATTTCCTCGGACTTTTCTCTGACGGAAATGTTCACTCCCATATCGATCATCTCAAGGCTATGATCACCCGTGCAAAGCAGGAGGGCGTTGCAAAGGTCAGAATCCACATACTTCTTGACGGAAGAGATGTCGGTGAGACTTCAGCTCTCGATTATGTTGATCCGTTTGAAGATTTTCTTACCTCTCTTCGTTCCCCCGACTTTGATATCATGATCGCTTCGGGAGGCGGAAGAATGAAGATCACTATGGACAGATACGAAGCTAACTGGAAAATGGTTGAGCAAGGCTGGCATACCCATGTCCTCGGTGAGGGCAGACAATTTGCTTCGGCTCACGACGCCATCGTAACGTACCGTAACGAAACAAAGGCTATTGACCAGGATCTTCCTGCATTCGTCATTGCTAAAGACGGAACACCAGTAGGCACAATTGAAGACAACGACAGCGTTATCTTCTTTAACTTCCGTGGTGACCGCGCTATCGAAATATCCAAAACATTTGACAGTGTATCATTCGATAAATTCGACCGCATAAGATACCCCAAGGTCATGTATGCAGGTATGCTCGAATATGACGGAGATGCCCACATTCCTTCACGCTTCCTTGTCAATCCCCCTGAGATCACCAATACTATGGGCGAATATCTCGCTGACTCTTCTATTCCTCAGGCAGCAATCTCCGAAACTCAGAAGTACGGTCACGTAACCTATTTCTGGAATGGTAACCGTTCAGGTAAATTCTCCGAAGAGCTCGAAACTTATATCGAAATTCCTTCGGATGTCGTTCCTTTTGAGCAAAGACCCTGGATGAAGTGTGCTGAAATCACCGATAAGCTTATCGATCTCATCAAGAGCGGCAAGTATAAGTATATCCGTTGCAACTTCCCGAACGGCGATATGGTAGGTCACACCGGTTCTCTCGCCGCAACTAAGATATCTATGGAAGCACTCGATCTTCAGCTCGCTCGCATTCTCCCCGTTATAGACTCCGTAAAGGGCGTAGCTATCATAACCGCCGACCACGGAAACGCCGATGAAATGTATGAGATCGATAAAAAATCAGGCGAGCCTAAACTCTCCAAGGACGGTAAACCTAAGGCTAAAACAAGCCACACCCTCAACCCCGTTCCCTGCTACTTCTACGACAATTTCTATACCGACTCCTATACAGTCAAATCTTCCGACAGCTTCGGTCTTGCCAACATCGCCGCTACTACCGTCAATCTCCTCGGCTTTGAAGCTCCCGATATGTGGAACGAAAGCATGATCGACCTGAAATAATTTTTTCGCCATTTAGTGAAAAACCTCAGCAAAAGCTTTATTACAGGACAAAACATATAGTTTTAGCATAATTCCGCATCAAACTGAAAAGCAAGTACCCACGCACGATGAGTGTTTACATTCATCTGCGTGGGTCTTTGCTTTTTGGTTGTCTTTCATATATGCTGATATCAGCATATATGAAAGTCGGATGACTACCCTTTCAGTTAAGCCCATTCCAGAAAGTTTCTCCCTTTCTCATTAAAAAGTTTTTTAATGAGAAAGATTTCCCCATTTTCAAAGAGAAAGAAAAAAAGAAAGCAAGTGATCTAAGTCGGGCAAAACGTCCAAACCTTCAGCAAAGTTTCTCCCTTTCTCATTAAAAAGTTTTTTAATGAGAAAGATTTCCTCTTTTCAAAGAGGAAGAAAAAAGAAAGCAAACGATTCAAGTCGTTCTGACCGTCTTAACCTATAGTAAAGTTTCTTGCTTCTTCTTTTCAAAGAAAAAGAGACGGGTGAGGCTTTCAAGCCAGGTATTGCCGTCTTTTCGGAGGGCTGAAAGAGGGGTGATCGCAACGCAACGGAGATGATCGGTGATTATGTCTGTGCCTTGAGCGTGGGAGATATTAGAGCAGGCACTGATGACGAAGTGATCGGAGAGGTGGTAGCCGAGATATAGCATAATGTGACCCGGAAAATAGAGAATACTGCCGGGAGGGGTGATATCAAGCAGGGCGGATCTTTCGGAGGAAGAGAGCGGCGAAAGATCAAAAGACGTAAGTCCCCTCAGGGAAGCTATATCGGAAGAATTACGGGGAAAATCAAAACCGAAACAGCGGAAGATCTGGCGGACAAATCCGGAGCAGTCATTCGAGAGAAAAGCACCTCCCCAACCGTAAATACAGCCGAGATGTTTAAAAGCAAGGGAAAGAATATTGGACGAGGTCAAGGGTAGAACACCGGGAATGATATCATCCGAAACGGGAATTACGCATGGTTGATAAGACAGGTAGAATAAATCGGAAGCCACGGGAATGTCTGCAACATAAGAGAAGAAGCAGGAGCGACCGTCAACATAATCGACAGCATTTTTGAATAACGGAATGCGAGTGCCCATAGGAAAAAGCAACCTATCGCTTTTGCGATGGGATGCAGACTCGCAAAGAACGAGATTGCGGGCGGTAACGGTGAGAACATCCGAAAAAGCGTGCCGAGGATAGGATGCTTCGGAAGGACAGACAGCTAAAGTATTGCATTTTGTCCAACCGCAGATATTACCGAGCGAAACGAAACACCAATGCCGATCGAGAGAATAGTGAAGAATTTTCAAATGCTCAAAAGGCAGTATCTCGGATAAAAGATTTTCATCACAATATATTTCACCCTGACGAAAAGAAAGAAAAAAATCGCAAGGAAGCAGCTTGATACAGGAGCGAACAAGCGCAAGAGCAGGTATGATCGGCGTTTTTTCTTTAACGAAAGGTACAGCAGTGTTTTTAAGAATGTATTTTTTCTCGGAAGGCGTGAGTTCCCTGCCGTCGGCAAAAGGATTCTTTTTAAGGAGCTCAAGTCCGTTCCCGATAGAAGTCCAAATATAATTCCGTGATAGGTCGGAAGTGTGACGGTTCATATCGTTTATTCGGATGATCTCATCAGGAGTCATGAGAATCGAATCATCAGACGACCAGAATGAGGACGAGAGCATATCGCAGTTCACCGTGTCGGGAAGGGATATATGTTTATTTTTAGGATCTGTATACATAAAAAATCCTCAGATAATTTATTATCCGAAAAATCGGATAATAAATATATATGAGGAAGGAATATGAAAACAGAAGTAGATCAGTCCTGTTTATCGAGTTTTTCCAAAAGAAAACTTCTCACAGCTTCACCGGTGATATTACCCTTTTGAGAAAGAACAGTCTGCACGGGAATAGGAGCCGAAAAATCAAGATATACATCGGTGTGTTTAAAAGGATAGTTCTTTTGAATCATTTCGGTTCCTCGAACGGCAAGGATAACAATAGGACATTCAGCCTTCTGAGCGATTGCAAAAATGGCATCATGAAAGGGCAGAAGCTTGCAGTCTTTGCTTCTCGTTCCCTCAGGATATACCGCAATGTTCATATCGGGCGTCTCACGTGAGAGCTTAGCCGCCTTACCTATGGTTCTCAGTGCGTTCATCGGATTAACACGGTCTATCGCCATAAAGCAACAACGGCGGGCAATACGTCCGTAAATCGGAATCTTAAAATTCTCGGGCTTGGAAATGAAGGCAAGATTCTTGTCGGGAAGAATATGCCATGTCACAATCGGGTCAAAATTCGAGCGGTGGTTTCCCACAAGAAGAAATTTTCCTTCACTCGGAATGTTTTCAAGACCGGTAACATGAATTTTCACACGCAAGATCGCCAGCCCGACAGTTGTAGAAAGATAAAGCAAGAAACGGTAATAGCGGCTGTTGCTTGTGTATTCTTTTTTAGGGTCTACAAAAGCGGCAGAAACAGCAAGCCAGATGATTGCAAGGAGAATGATTCCTACGATCGTTCCCAAAATACAACCGAGAATTTTTAATATCAACATAAACGTAACGATTCCTTTACATAAAAATCTGATAATCAGAGTAAAAGCAGAGCTGTAAAACTACCGTACAGCGTTCGTCAATACAGCCGTTTTACATATTAATTTAAGGTTTTACTGCTTAAGCGTCAATAATCCGAAAAAAATATCAACCGATTATTGTTCCGCCCCACTCAACAACAGTAAATCCGTTGCGGACAAATCCTGTATATACTTCGGGTTCGATCTCAACATAGTGATCGACAGCCTTTGCGGTCATGAATACACGAAGGATGCTGTCGGGCATCGGGTCGATTGTAAGTTCAGCATATTCTTCGTAGTCTTTTGTGTCAAACGAGATAAGATTGTACTCGTTGCATTCAAGCTGAGGAAGCCAATACATAATGAATTCATTTCTCTCACGCCATGTAAGTCCGAGAGCAGAAAGCGTTTGCTCAAGAAATTCGGCACTTTCGCTTCCCTTTACACAGAAACCTGTGGAAAACTCGGGTTTATAATCGCTGATCCCGTCCCAAAAAAGAGCGTAATACATATTACCGTCCGGGAAAACAAGTGTTCCGTCCTTTTTAGCAGTAAAGTCTTTCCAACCGTTGTTATAGTGAGGATATGTACAACCCAATTTTCCGTCAAAATCAAGATAAACAGAGCAAACAATATCCTCCTGCGGATATAAGTAAATTACAGGTTTTCCAAAAGATGCCCATTTGTCATCATCTCCTTGACAGTCTGTTGTTCCGGTCGGATCGGGTGTGGGAGTAGGCTCAACCGTTGTGACAGGTGCTGATGCTGTAGGAGTTGTTGGACTTACAGGAGCAGTTTCGGTTACAGGGGCGGTCGTTTCTGAATCAGGATCTTGATTTGTGCAGGAAGCAAAAGAGAAAGCCAGCATTCCTACAAGTAAAAGAAATACGAGTGTTTTTCTGAAAATTTTTTTCATACTTTTTCCTCCAATTTATTTCACATTTTTAAATTACACATTTAAAATTCAAGACTTACCGGCGATTGGTTTTTAAGGTCAATATAGAAAACGATTCAGTATCCAGAAATCAACAGTGATGAAAGCAGAATAATAGTCAATCAGTTTTTTTACTCTTTATTCTATTGACAAGCGCTGTATTAATTATAATCGGCAACAACGGCACAATATGTAATAAATACAGCCAAAAATGAAACCCGTCTTTTTTGTCGAAACGTACGATTCCTATAAACAATAATGAACACGAAAAAGCAACTATCAAAAAGGAATCACAAATCATTCTTAATTGATAGTGTGATATAGAGCTTCTCCTATAACCTCTGACTCTTTCCGTAAAAACCAATGAGACAGATATACTTATTGCAATAATACATGCGATATAGACAAAAATATTTTTATAAAGCTGGCAGAGATACGAGCCACCTTAAAAAAATCACCTTTTTATTATATTATGCTTTACAGCAATCAAGAGCTTGTGGAATTCCGAATCAGACTGTTTTAAAAGCAAAAAGATCCGAAAGAAATTTGCCAAAATCCGGTAAACACTTTCAGATCTTTTTTTAATCCGAACCTCTCAAAGAGGGGTATCGAGATTTTGACGGATTATTTTATTTTCTAAGCTTTTCAGCCTTTATCAGCCCAACTTTGCGGTGTTGACCTTAATTCCGGGGCCCATTGTCGAAGCAACAACACAGCTCTTGATATACTGACCTTTAGCTGCAGCAGGCTTAGCCTTGATTACAGCAGTAAGGAGAGTTGTAAAGTTTTCTTCGAGCTTTTCAGAACCGAAGGAGGCCTTTCCGACAGGGCAGTGGATAATGTTTGTCTTATCAAGACGGTATTCGATCTTACCTGCCTTAGCTTCTTTGACTGCCTTTGCAACATCAGCTGCAACTGTTCCTGCCTTCGGGTTAGGCATGAGTCCCTTAGGACCGAGAACCTTACCGAGACGTCCGAGTTTACCCATGACATCAGGAGAAGCGATAATTACGTCAAATTCAAACCAGTTTTCTTTCTGGATCTTTTCAATATATTCTTCGCATCCTGCATATTCAG
Organism: uncultured Lachnospiraceae bacterium; assembly: GCA_964638675.1. Lineage (GTDB taxonomy): Bacteria > Bacillota > Clostridia > Oscillospirales > CAG-272 > SIG714. The sequence goes on along the minus strand of CAZXAU010000008.1, from coordinate 17,930 downwards.
CGCCTGCCTCAAGAGCACCCTGAACCTTATCGGGTCCTGTGATGCAGAGAACTCTTACGCTCTTACCTGTTCCGTTAGGAAGTACGACTGAACCTCTGACCTGCTGATCAGCGTGACGTGAGTCAACACCGAGACGAACATGGACTTCGATGGTCTCGTCGAATTTAGCCTTAGCTGTCTGGCAAACAAGTGCGAGAGCTTCGGACGGATCGTAAATTTTTGCTTTTTCAATCAGCTTAGAGCTGTCAATATATTTCTTTCCTTTTTTCATCGTTCGCTACCCCCTTATTCCTCTACAGTAACACCCATGCTGCGTGCTGTTCCTGCAACCATACTCATAGCCGCTTCAAGAGATGCAGCATTGAGGTCGGGCATTTTTGTTTCTGCGATTTCCTTGACCTGTGCCTTGGTAAGCTTACCAACCTTGGTCTTGTTCGGAACTGCGGAAGCAGATTCGAGACCGAGCGCCTTCTTGATAAGAACGGGAGCAGGCGGAGTCTTTGTGATGAATGTGAATGAACGGTCAGCATAAATTGTGATGACGACAGGAATGATGAGTCCGATCTGACCCTTTGTTCTGTCATTGAATTCCTTTGTGAAGTTAGGAATTGCAACACCGTACTGTCCGAGTGCAGGTCCTACCGGGGGAGCAGGAGTTGCTTTTCCGGCGGGAAGCTGAAGTTTAACATAACCTGAAATTTTCTTAGCCATTTTAATACCTCCAAGTGGTTATAATACGAGGAAAATGAGATTTTTTCCTCTCCCACAGATTGCGTTTTTCCAACGCACAAGATTTGATTTGTAAAGTTTTATCAATTATTGATTTTCTCGACATCGGTTGTTTCGACATCGATAGGTGTCTCACGTCCGAACATGGACACAAGCACCTTGACCGTCTTTTTGTCGTCCGAAATTTCGGAGACAACACCTTCAAAATCGGTCGAAAGAAGCTTGACCCGATCGCCCACACCGAATCCGAGTGTAACGATCTTTGCCTCGATTCCCATTTCCTCAACTTCCTCATCGGAAAGCGGAACCGGTCTTGAGCCGGGACCGACAAAGCCTGTGACACCTGTAATATTTCTTATCACATGCCATGTGGCATCGCTCATCTCCATTTTGACAAGGACATAACACGGAAAGACCTTCTCTTCTTTTTCCTTCTCCTGACCGTTTTCTATCGTTACAGCGGTCATAAGCGGAACTTTTATCTCGAAAATCCTATCATGAAGATTTCTGTTTTCGACAAGTCTTTCAATATTTGTCTTCACCTTATTCTCGTACCCCGAATAGGTGTGAACCACATACCACCGGGGACCGAGGTTTTCAAAATCGTCAGCCATAATTATTAATGCTCCTCAATTCTATCAATAGAGATCCATAATAAAATCGATAATGTAACGGAAAGCTGTATCAAACAATCCGAAAATTACAGCGACAATCACCAGAGTAACAATTACGAAAACTGTATTCTTGGTTGTTGCACTCTTGTCCGCCCAGGTAACTTTTTTAAGCTCACTCTTGCTATCCTTGAAGAGCTTTAAAAGCTTTGAGAAAATTCCGGGCTTTTTTGCTTTAGCTTTCACCTTGGCAGGTTTGGCTTCTCCGTTAGAAGCCTGTTTGATTTCCTTGTTATCAGCCATAGCTTTTCTCCTTACTTAGACTCCTTATGAAGAGTGTGTTTGCGACAAAAACGGCAGTACTTATTCATCTCAAGTCTGTCCGGATCGTTCTTCTTGTTCTTCTTGGACTCATAGTTGCGCTGCTTGCATTCACTGCAAACGAGTGTGATTTTGACTCTCATATCGGCACCTCCTGAAAAATTTGACATTCCTTGCGGCCTGCCATAGATATTACCTCCCTCACGACGGCGGTTTTGTCTGAAAATAAGCACAAAAACAAAGCCCTCTCCGCAGAGGTATTGATATGATATCATACTCTTCAAAAAAAGTCAATAGTTTTTCAAGAATTTTCTAAAAAAGAATTGATTTTATAAAAAAAATGTGATATTATATCAACCGTGAAAACGGAACAGTTAAAAAATTCCGTATCATCTATCTTTTTGGGCGCCAAATTATATATTTTCTCAAAACAATAAGCCCCCAACGAGACAAAACAAAATGAAAAAAATATTATAATATATTAAGGAGTACAAAAATGTCAACACTCAAAGGTGCATGTATCATCGGACAATCCGGCGGACCGACATCGGTTATCAACGCCAGTGCATACGGTGCAATCAAAACCGCTCTCGATAACGAGAATATTACCGCAGTTTACGGAGCTCTCAACGGAATCAAGGGAGTCCTCGACGACAATCTCATCGATATGGGCAAGGAAGATCCAGAAGAACTCGCATACATGAAATATACCCCCTCATCAGCACTCGGTTCATGCCGTTATAAGCTCAAGAACCCCGATGTTGATGACAGCGATTACAAACGCATACTTGAGATTTTCAAGAAATACAATGTACGTTATTTCTTTTACAACGGCGGAAACGACTCGATGGACACCTGCAACAAAATTTCAAAATTTATGCTGAAAAACGGTTATGAGTGCAGAGTCATGGGTATCCCGAAGACTATCGACAATGACCTTTTCGGAACAGATCACTGCCCGGGATATGCTTCGGCGGCAAAATACATCGCAACATCCATGATGGAAATTTATCACGATGCAAGAGTTTATGACACCGGAATGATCACTGTAGTTGAGATCATGGGAAGAAACGCAGGCTGGCTTACAGCCGCAGCATCACTCGCAGGAGTTAAAGGATGCGGTCCTGACCTTATTTACTGCCCCGAGAACGACTTCGACATCGATTCGTTCATTGAAAAGGTAAAAGCGATATATACCGCTAACGGAAAATGCATCGTAGCTGTTTCCGAAGGTATCCGTGACAAGAACGGAAAATACATTTCTGAATATGCAAATGACCTCACAGCGGCGGCTGACGGCTTCGGACATGCTCAGCTCGGCGGACTTGCGGCTTATCTCGCAGGTGTTGTCAAAGAAAAGACAGGAGCAAAGGTCAGAGGAATCGAGCTTTCACTTCTGCAAAGATGTGCCGCACACTGTGCATCACAGACAGATATAGACGAAAGCTTTGCTTCTGGAGAGGCTGCAGTTCTGAATGCGACAGCAGGAATTACCGATAAAATGGTGGGATTTGAAAGATCATATGATGAAAACGGAAATTATGTCTGCAACCTCCGACTTTTCGATCTGACAAGCGTTGCAAACACCGAAAAGAAGGTTCCGGCAGAATGGTTCAACGAGACTAAGGACGGACTGAACGAGCAATTCATCAAATACGCTCTTCCGCTCATTCAAGGCGAAACCAAACTTGCAAAAGAGGACGGTCTCCCGAGATTCGTACATCTCAAGAAAGTCAAAGCTGAGATATAATCCGCTGATAGATCAATAAATAATTCAAGCACCGCACCCCGTACGGCAATTTTGCCGTATGGGGTGCGGTGCTTTAAAATTTTTTGAACCGATTATCGTAAAAATCCATTTCAAAAGCGTGCAGCGTGATGAAAAGGCTCAAGACCCTCTTTATACAGATGTGAATCGTTTGAATACTCAAGTATTCTCGGCACAGATGTATCCCCATCCTGCGGAAAGAGAATGACGGTCATTCCGGTTTGTGAGTGGTTTTCAAATCTGGTGCAGAAAAGCGGATACGGTATGTCGAGGATATAGCTCAGAAATTCCATGCCGAAGCCTGCGTGAGCAAAGAGTGCAACCCTTTCATATTTCGGATTTTCGACTCTGTAGCTATGCTCAAGTCTGTCATGAATAAATCCGAGCGATTCAAAAAGCCTGTCACATTCACCTCCGATGCGGTCAAAGCCCTCACGGTAGCGTGCCGTGCCCTTGCTGAACAGCGGATGATCCATCCATGAATCACCGAGCTCTCTTACCTCACGAAGGTTAAACTGAGCCAGTATCTCCTTATCGTAAAAACACCATGTATGTCTTCCGTCGGGAAGTTTTCCGCAAAACTCATTCCACACAAGGTCTTCGTGTGCCCAGGGAAGCTGTTCTATATCAAGTCCGAGTGCCTCGGCAGTAGGCATCGCCGTCATCACCGCCCTGTTTGAGGAGGATGAATATATCTTATCAAGTCCGCCGACTTCAAGACGGCGAGAGAGAGCCTGTGCCTGCTTTTTCCCGAGCTCCGTTAGCGAATCAGGATTGTAGATCGGCTGACCGTGCCTTATGTAATAAAAAATCATTTTTTGACTGTACCCTTACTCTTTCTGTATGATTTGAATTATCCCGGAACACAAAAATTCTTCTCATGTTTCCGGATCGATACAGATTGATGATAGCATAAATTCTTTCATTTGTAAAGAGAAAAAGCAAAAATAAACAAGCAAGAAGCCCTATGAATAAAACTCACAGTCGGATGCATGACCGTTCTACGATAAAGAAAATTTCCGGAATTCTTTTCTGATTTATGGAATTTTATTTTCTGATTTTTATGATATTTTCCTTTATCGAAAAGTATATGAAAAAAATCACAAACAGTATAATCATCATCGGAACAAATCCGCTTGACATGCCGAACGAAATAAGCGAAAAAATGAGTGAAAAAAGCAACGAAAACAGAGCAATCAAAAGCAATTTTTTTACTTTCACAATCAAATAATGTTTTTTCTGTGCAAGAATACGTTCGGCATTTTCATTATCCGATATGATCTTCGCAGCAATCGAAGTGCTTTTTGTCTGCACACAGGTTCTTACGTACAATCCCGAACAATTTGCAGCAATTGCATTAATTTTTTTGCCGCAAAGGCAAAGTGTCTGTCCGTCATACATGTCGCCGTTTATTGCATTCCTTACGACATTATCCGATTCAAAATATTTACCGTTTCTTTCACCCATTTTAAAGATCCTCCGATTATCTGATCCACATCTGTTTTTTTCGACCGGCAATCACGATATTTTTTACATGTTTTTACCTGATACCGCCCGTTTACAATAATAATATACATCATAGGTCGATTATTGTAAATATCTGAGAGTAACAATTTTGTTACAGTTAATCTGACTGCTTTTTCAGCAAAAAACAGCATTTCTTGCTTTCACATATTCTACCGGATTGAATATAATATATTCAGATTCGTATCATATGAAACCGGACCGACTTTTATATAAAAATATAAAAATCGGTAAACTAAGAGGGAGGGCGAAATGATCTATACTGTAAATTATGCAGATACGCTCTACAGTGTGTGTCGGCATTTCGACGTCGATGAGGAAACGATAATAAAAATCAACCGACTGTTGCCTCCCTACTCGCTCTGTCCCGGTTCATCTCTTCTGATTCTTATTCCGAGGAGAAAATACATACCTGAGGAAAACGACACTCTTGATCTGATCTCAAAAAAACTAAATATGAACGAGCGTGAGCTGAGAATTAAAAATCCCGACATAGAGGAGCTGATACGAAAAAGAAAAAACATTGTCCTGAGCTATCGGGGAGAAAGTGACAGGCAAAAGCTTCAGATCGGCGGATATGTATATCCCTATATCAAAAAAAATGCTTTGTCCGAATTGCTTCCCTTTCTCTCCTCCATAACTCCATTTTCTTATAAAATCGATCGCGACGGCAAACTCGGAATCGAAAGCGACTGTGAAATCTGCCGCCTTACCGAGAGCTCGGACGTCAGAAGAATAATGCATGTATCGAACATTTCGGAAAAAGGAAAATACAATCCGCAGATTGCCGAAGCTCTCATGACCGACAGTTCGGTTTGTGGACGTTTTATCGACAATGTCATTGAATGCGTAACAACAAAAAGCTACGGTGGAGTTGATATAAATATTGAGTATATACAGCCGTCACATCGTGAAAAGTATGCAAAACTGCTTTTCATGCTGAAAGAATCACTCAGAACGAATGCACCGGGTAGGAGCCTGACAGTTTCACTTCCGCCGAAGTTTGACCTTTCACCTTGTGACCCGAGATCGGACGGAATCGATTACCGACTTATTTCGGAAATTCCGGACAAACTGCATATCATGGCATACGGTTGGGGCAGACGTTTCGGGATTCCGCAAGCCATTGCTCCGAATGCACTTGTGAGAAAAACTCTTGAATATACCCTGAAATTCGTTTGTCCCGACAAAATAATTCTCGGAATTCCGAATTACGGTCTTGATTGGAGCTATCCGTCAGGCGATGGGGCAAAAGTGATATCCTGCAACGAAGCTCTCTCCCTTGCGGCGGCTCACAAAGCAACTGTATATCATTTGGATAATTCTTCATCATGCTTTACATATTCAGATAAATCAGACATTTCTCACACCGTGTTTTTTGAGGATCTTAACAGTCTCAGCGATAAACTGAGAATAGTCCGTGATTACAAAATTGACAGCATTGCAATATGGAACCTGATGCATGTCTCCACCCCAATGCTGATGATGATAGCGAATTCGCTCTGAATTATCGACAGTTGTTTTTATTTAACCGTATTTTTCGAGCCCATACTCTATTGTATTCCTGATATTTTAGGAAAGCAATCTGCCGCTAACTTTCATTTTAATCGTCATAGCTGAATATACATAAGAGCAAATGCAGCACATTCAGCTAAAGCGAGGAAAATAGATGACAAAGACAGAAAAGATAAAAGTACATGCACGAAAAAAATCTGAAATAATCGGTCTCGACGATAGTCAGGTTATAAGATCAAGACAGGAATACGGCAGCAACGAACTGCCTCCCGAAAAGCAAACACCGCTGTACAAAAGGATATGGGAGAATTTATCCGATCCTATAATAAAAATACTCCTTTTTGCACTTGCGGCAAACATTATTTTCACACTGAAAAACATAAATTGGGCAGAAAACTGCGGAATATTACTCGCCATAATAATATCGACGGCAGTTTCGACAATATCCGAAGGGGAAAGCGAAAAGGCATTCAAAAAGCTTCGTGAAAGCGGCAGTGATAAAAAATATGCAGTCATTCGTAACGGAAACGAGAGAATAATCGGCATAAATCAGATCGTCAAGGGTGATTACATTGTCATATCGCCGGGCGACATGATTCCGTGTGACGGCAGGATCATTTCGGGAACTCTATACATTGACCAGTCGGCACTGAACGGCGAATCTGCCGAGGTTGAAAAAAAGCCGTCAGATGAAACCGAGCTTGCACTTTCATCAGAAAATTCACTCCTCAGAGGATGCCTTGTACTTTCGGGCAACGGAATCATGCTGTGCGACAGGGTCGGCAGTGAAACGCTTTACGGCAATATAGCACGTGAACTGAAAGAAAAAAGGCGTGAAGGCCCTCTTCGTCACCGGCTGTCAATGCTTTCGTCAACGATATCGCATATCGGATATGCCTGTGCCGCACTTGTCGCTTTGGCATACCTGTTCAATGTTTTCATTATAGATTCGGCATTTGATAAAAGCATAATCATAGCACGTATCGGGGATCTCAGGTTTGTTGCAATGTCACTTATCAAGGCACTGACAATTGCAGTTACAGTCATAGTTGTGGCCGTTCCGGAGGGTCTGCCGATGATGATAACGGTCGTACTTTCATCTAATATGAAAAAAATGATGAAAGACAATGTACTTGTAAGAAAAGCGGCAGGAATAGAAACAGCAGGTAGTATGAACATACTTTTTACCGATAAAACAGGTACTATCACTTCAGGATCTCTTACTGTACAAAATCTTATCACGGGCGACGGGAATGTTTTCAAAAATATAAGACAGATAGAAAAAAGCGGATTTTACAACTATTTTCTTCCGTCTGTTATATGCAACAACGACGGTTCATACATAGGAGACGAAATATTCGGCGGCAATTCAACAGAAAAAGCCTTATTGCGTTTTACAGGTAAAAGGGAATGTACCGCCGAAGTGATCGAAAAGCGGTCATTTGACAGCAAAATGAAATATTCGGCAGTGGCTCTGAACGGAATGACTCTTTTCAAGGGTGCAGGCGAAAAACTTCTCCCTCTGTGCAGATCCTGCTTTGACCTCGACGGAAATATTACGCAGTTCAACAACATTCAGAAGATATACGAAAAAATCGATGATGAATCCTCAAAAGGGGGAAGGGTCATCGTAATGACAGCAAAAAAAGATTCGCCGTCGGTAGATCTTTCAGACGGAATGATCTTCCTGTGCGCCGTCATTATATCCGATCCGATAAGACGGGATGCAAAAAAAGCAGTGAATACACTCCGGGAAGCAGGCATACGTACTGTCATGATTACAGGTGACTCGACAGCAACAGCAAGGGCAATAGCAACCGAATGCGGAATAATCTCTCAGAACGACGGAAACATTGTCATAGATTCATCTTCGCTCGCCAAAATGAGTGACAGTGAGGTATCCGAGATCCTCCCCCGGCTGTCGGTTGTTTCACGTGCACTTCCCGAGGACAAAAGCCGGCTTGTAAGGCTGGCACAAGGTTTGGGGTTGGTAGCAGGAATGACAGGTGACGGAATCAACGATGCACCGGCACTCAAAAAAGCAGATGTCGGCTTTGCCATGGGCTCGGGGCGAGAGATCGCTAAGGAAGCATCGGATATCGTTATTCTTGATGACCGTCTGACATCGGTATGCAACGCGGTATTATACGGCAGAACAGTTTTCAAGAGCATACGTAAATTCATTTCATTCCAGCTTGCGATGAATCTGTCTGCTGTAGGTGTATCATTTACAGGACAGCTTTTGGGCATCGATGCCCCAGTTACCGTAATTCAAATGCTTTGGGTGAACATTATTATGGATACTCTGGGCGGACTTGCATTTGCAGGTGAAGCACCGTTGAAGAGTTATATGCGTGAAAAGGCACTCGACAGAGATGAAAAAATAGTTACAAAGAACATGCTGGCAAGAGTCATTTTCACTGGGGTATATGTAGTCACAATATGTACACTCTTTCTCTCATCCGAAAGTCAGCGTGTGTTTTTCGGATATTATGATCAGCCAATTTATTTCCTGACAGCCTTCTTTGCCCTGTTTATCTTTTCGGGAATCGCAGTCTCCTTTATCTTCAGAAGCGAAAGATTCTTCCTGCTTGCCAACATAACCAAAAACAAGCCATTCCTGTTTATTATGTCGGCAGTTCTAATCATTCAGTTATCGCTTATTTATTTCGGCGGAAGTCCGTTCCGCTGTGCCCCGCTCGATCTTCGTGAGCTTGCAAGAGTCGGTCTTATCTCGCTCGTAATATTCCCTGCCGATTATATCAGAAAAATCTTTGCAAAACTGATAAAAAACACTTGAAAGTTACAAAAAAAAATGATATGATGGGTTATGTAAATTATATCCCTACTCAGTAGCGGAAAAAAATTTTATATTAATTCAAATCAAATAAAGAAAGGAATTTAAAATGTCGGATTTTTTGAACAATTTACTGTCATGGGTACTCACGGCAGGAGTCCGTCTCGTTCTCGCTCTGCTTGTTTCCTTTATCGCATGGAAGCTTTCGGATTACTTTATCAAGAAAATATTTTCCCCCGAAAAGGAAAGCAAGCTTGACCCAACGCTTCGCTCCTTCGTCAAGAACTTTGCACTTGTATCGGCAAAGATACTCATAATAGTCATTGCCGTAACTTTCCTCGGAATCAACACAAGCTCTATAGTCGCAATTATAGCGGCTGCAGGTGCTACCATCGGTCTTGCCCTTCAGGGAGGACTCGCAAACCTTGCAGGAGGTATCATTCTTGTCACCCTTCGCCCATTCAAGCTCGGTGACTACATTACAGCCGGTGGCAACAGCGGAACGGTTGAAGAAATAGGACTCTTCTATACTACGGTGGTAACTTTTGATAACCAAGAAGTATTCATTCCCAACGGCTCACTCACAGGGTCGGCGATCGTCAATGTTACAGCTAAGCCTATAAGAAGAGTTGACATGTCATTCAGAGTATCATATGACATCGATATCAAGAAGGTCAAATCAATACTTACAAGGATTGCAACTGCCGATGAAAGAGTACTCAGCGATCCTGCTGTCAATGTAGTCATTTCACAATATTCAGACAGTGCAATAATTTTCACACTGCGTATGTGGACAAATACAGAAAATTATTGGCCGCTGTACAATGATATGCAGGAAACGGTCAAAGAGGTGTTTGATATGAGCGACATCTCGATTCCCTACAATCAGGTCGATGTTCATATGAAGTAAATTCATATGAAATGAAATAAAATCAAAATAAATAACAAAGGCCTTCTCATGAAAGAAAGCTCATTTTACCCGAAAACAAATCGGTAAAGAGCAGGTATTTTATGCGAAGGCTTTTATCATTAAATAATGCATAACTTATTTTAAAGCACCTGAGTCCGGAAAATGAAGAAATATCAGATAACGGCAGCACCCAAAATATTAATCTGCCGTATTGTGACATATTAAATTGAAAAAGTTGCAAAATAGAGTTGCATTATATAAAAAAATATGATACAATAAATAGAGGGTATATTATCTGCAGTTAAGAAGTATTTTTGATCTTCGTAACTGCATAATAAACGGAGGAGAATGATGAAGGGTATAATTCTTGCAGGCGGATCGGGAACACGTCTTTATCCGCTGACGAAAGTAACATCAAAACAGCTTTTACCGGTATACGATAAGCCGATGATCTATTATCCGCTGACAACGCTCATGCTCGCAGATATAAGGGATATACTTATCATTTCGACTCCGCAGGACACGCCGAGATTTGAAAATCTGCTCGGTGACGGAAGTCAATTCGGAATAAAGCTTTCGTATGCCGTTCAGCCGAGTCCGGACGGGCTTGCTCAGGCGTTTATTATAGGCAAGGACTTTATCGGGGATGACCCGTGTGCAATGGTTCTCGGTGACAATATTTTTTACGGAAACGGACTGGGAGACATGCTGAAAAGTGCTGCAAAGGATGCAAAAAACGGAAGGGCAACCGTCTTCGGATTCTATGTTGAAGATCCCGAACGCTTCGGAGTCGTCGATTTTGACGACAACGGAAATGTGCTTTCCATAGAAGAGAAGCCGAAATCCCCGAAAAGCAATTACGCAGTTACAGGACTGTATTTTTATCCCTCTGGAGTGAGTCAGGAGGCTGAAAAAGTGATTCCCTCAAGCAGAGGCGAGCTTGAGATTACATCGCTCAATCAGATATACCTTGAAAAATCGGCTCTTGATTGCAGGGTCATGGAGCGAGGGTTCACATGGTTTGATACGGGCACGACAGACAGTTTACTTCTCGCCGCCAATTTCATTCAAACATTGCAGAAATTGCAGGGCATTCTCGTATCGGCACCTGAAGAGATCGCCTACAGATATCATATGATTACAAAAGAACAGCTTGTAAAAGCGGCTCAATCGTACGGAAAATCTACATACGGCAAACACCTGATGGCTGTTGCCGAAGGAAGGATGAAAAAATGATGAAAATAATTGTAACAGGCGGTGCAGGGTTTATCGGCAGTAATTTTATTTTCTATATGCTGAAAAAACACCCCGATTACTATATCATCTGTCTTGATAAACTTACTTACGCCGGAAATCTTTCAACCCTCAAATCGGTAGAAAATAATCCGAATTTCAGATTCGTCAAGGCTGATATATGCGACAGGAATGCGGTAAACAAGCTTTTTGAGGAAGAAAAGCCCGATATAGTCGTAAATTTCGCCGCTGAAAGTCATGTAGACCGTTCGATAGATTCACCCGACGTTTTCCTGACGACAAATATAATAGGCACGCAGGTGCTCATGGATGCCTGCCGCAAATACGGGATCCAAAGATTTCATCAAGTCTCGACCGATGAGGTTTACGGTGACCTTCCGCTTGATCGCCCCGATCTCTTCTTTACCGAAACAACACCGATACACGCAAGTTCACCATATTCAAGCTCGAAGGCATCCGCCGATCTTATCGTTCTGGCATATCACAGAACATACGGACTTCCGGTAACCATAAGCCGCTGTTCAAATAACTACGGTCCGTATCAATTTCCCGAAAAGCTGATTCCCTTGATGATCGCCAACGCATTGAATGATAAAAATCTCCCCGTTTACGGAGAGGGAATCAATGTACGCGACTGGCTGTATGTTGATGATCACTGCAAGGCTATCGACCTGATCATCCATTCGGGAAAGATCGGACAGGTATACAATGTCGGCGGTCACAACGAGATGAGAAATATCGACATTGTGAAGCTTATCTGCAGATCGCTCGGGAAATCGGAAGATCTTATAGTCCACGTCGGCGACCGTAAGGGTCACGATATGAGATATGCCATTGACCCGACTAAAATACACGAAGAGCTTGGATGGGAGCCCGAAACAAAATTCGCTGACGGAATACAAACAACTATAAAGTGGTATCTCGATAACCGCAGTTGGTGGGAAGATATCATTTCGGGCGAATATCGTAATTACTATAAAAAAATGTACGGCACATCGAGAGATGATCAATAAACTTCGATCGATCGCTGACATATCGTACATTTATCTTTGAATATCTTTATATTTTTACTCAATCGCACATCTGGCACTAACTATGTCAGGCTTGTGCGATTTTGTTTTTTTCAATACAGATATTGAGAAAATCCTTTATAGGTTTTGACCTGTAAGCACTCTCAGGCAAAAAAGCCGCAATTTTTCTTATGTTTGAATTTTTAACAGCGTATACCCTGAGATCGCTCGCACGGCGATCGAGCACAGTCCTCGGCAAGAGTGCCGCACCAACACCCGAAAGAGCAAATGAATACATCGTTTCTATATCGACACATCTTGCAACCACATTGATTTTTGTATCCGATATATTACACAGTCTGAGCAGTTCCCTCTCGGCTTTCTGTCCCTCAAAAAGTGTAACGAAATCCGCACCATCAAGTTGTTTTATGTCTATCTCGCACCTGCTATCTTCGCAAGGAATTCCGAGAGAATATTTTTTCGCTATTTTGACGGGAACGGCAAGTGCAAATTCTTCATGTGCTATGTCTATACTTTCATATCCGTGATACTCGCACTCATGAGGTAGAATAAAAATATCGCAGGAAAGATTCGGCATATCTGCTGTAAGCTCGGCAACCGTTTTTTCATGCAGGCTAACTGTAATATTCGGATATATTTTTCTGAATTGCGATACCACATCGGGCATCATTCCCGAACAGCGAAAATGAGAAATTCCGACCTTGATGTTGCCGCCGCACTCATTTTTTATATCGGCAAGCTCTAGAAACATATTTCTTTCGATATCGCTCGAAGTCCTCGCATAACGAAGAAAAACCTCTCCCTGTTGTGTCAGTGCAACGCTCATACCGCTGCGTACAAAAAGCTCACAGCCTACTTCGCTCTCAAGCTTTTTGATATACTGACTCAGTGAGGGCTGTGATATGCACAATTTTTCAGCCGCCTTTGAAAAACTGCCCAAGGATGAAAGCGTCAGAAAATATTCGATCTGCTTTGAATTCATTTTCTTTTTCCTCTCGATTTGCATTTTTGATCAAAACAGTATTGCAGAAGCGATTCACAGCAATCGTATATATCGGCAAAGCAACCCGAAAAATCACCGTGATACCACGGATCGGAAATGTTTTCAAGATTTGCAGAAAAATCGGTCAGCTTCATTATTTTGTTCTCCCGGTCACTACCGAATAGTGAACGCATATTTTGTATGTTATTATCGTCCATTCCGAGAAACAGATCGTATTTATCATAATCTGACGGCATTAGCTTTGTCGCAGTATGACCGTCAAAACCGACCGAATTTTTATTCAATTCTCTTGCTGCAGCAGGATAGATCGGATTTCCGATCTCTTCATAGCTTGTTGCACTTGAGGAGATTATAAAATTTCCTTCCATCCCCTTTTCGCAGACAAGCTTTTTGAATATAAATTCAGCCATAGGACTACGGCAGATGTTGCCGTGACAAACAAACATTATTCTTATCATATATTATTCACTCCCCTTCGCTGTCTTCTACCACCTCGATATAAAAGCTGACAGGTCTGAAACCGTCATTGCAGGATATCATGGCAGAATATTTGTTTTTCATCCAGCCGTCAAAGAAATTCCCACCGCCGTTTGCAAGCTCATAAACAAATTTATACATGCTTTCCCACGCACTGTCACACATACCGATCGGTTTTTGGGCGTTTTCGCAGATGAATGTATCACCGATCATCATATCACAGGTATGTTCTATCGGATTTTCGTAAATCGCCGAAAGATCGGTATAATTCGCCATTCTCACGACGGTTATCCTTACTTTTTTCATCTTTTTCATATCATTCATTTTTCAGCCGTAACCCTCTCAAAAACGCCTTCTGCTCGGGAGAAATACGGTAGCTTTCGATTGCCTTTTGTATTGTTTTATTTTCACACCATTTGCTGAGCAAGTGGTTTTCTATAAAAGGTATCACGCTCTCCCATTGCTTTGCAAGAGCGGTGGCAAAATACCAGGCAATCATCATTTCGACATAATACTCATCGCTTCTTATTCCTGAGATCTCATCACAAAGGTCAATATCAAAATCAGCGTCAAGAAAATACCTCATTGCCAATCCGACACCAAAACGGATGCTGTATGTACTTCCGCTTGATATCAGCTCACTTATATAAAATCGCAGATCACACTTCTGCTTTGAGAGTATCACAGGATTAAGTATATCACAAACACTCCAATTATCGATATACGGAAGGAACTCGTTTATTCTTAAGACAGCTTCTCCGTAATTTTTTAAAGAGGATATCAGCACCGAGCAGAGAAGATTTTCTTCAAGAAAAATGTGAGGACAAAATGTGAGGTATTCATCACGATTTCCTTCCTTTATGATCTCTTTCGCAAGAGTGCGGATCTCAGGCATACGGACTCCGATCACATTATCATTTTCTATATTCGGTATAAGCTTCTGCGTAAATTTCTTATATTCAATATCCTGCATTGAAGTGAGCCTGTCCCGAATTATAACGGCATATTCATTCATATTTGTGACCATGGCTTTCGCGTTGCGAAAGCTTCCTTTCTTCCGGAATTGTGGCTGGTTTTGCGGAGCAAAATCGCCTTTTCGGTGGCAAAATCCACAAAACTCCGTTTGAAAGATTTATCTTTCAAACTTAACTCCACATAAGAATTTGTTGATACCATTATAATATATTACGCATAAAAAGTCAATACTCTTATAAAAAGTCCTGATCAAACGGTCATTATTTGATACATAAATATTTATCAAAAACGCAACACAATAGGTGGAGTAGGCTCCTACTGTGTTGCGCCATATTTTGGTTGATTAAGTTTGTATTTTAGCTCATGATGCCGTCACTGCCTGTGATGTCTGTGTCCATGACATAAAGGATGAACCGTCCTTAGTGAGCAAATATTTTTGATTCAGTGCAAATTCATCAGAACAGATCCATACAGAGCTGTAAGAAGTGCTGAGTTCAAATTCAAAAATTGTATTCCCGTTTGAATCACTCAGAACGTATTTTCCGGCAGTAAATGATTTACGGTTTGCCTTTACATAATTGCATGAATTCTTCCCCGGTGTCTCGCAGATACCGCCTATGGCAATTATAGTTCCGCCTGTAACCGTAAGCTCCCTGTCAAGGTCTACAGAACCGGACACATTTCCGCTCGAGCTTCCGCCCTTGACAAGAACAATTCCGCCCGACATTTCAAGATATCCGTTTGAATCAATTCCGTCGGTGTCGCCCGTTTTGGTGGTGACATCAAGGTAACCGCCTTTGATATAAATATAAGGTGTCTTACCTGCTTTATTCGCTGCATTTACACCGTCGTCGGTTGCATAAAGCTTTGTATTGCCGCCCGAGAAGGTAATGATATTTCCTTCAACACCCTCATAGGAAGTGAGAATATTTATATCTCCTCCCGATATATTCACTTCATTATCGGCGTGAATACCGTCATCGGCGGTAGTGAGAGTAACATTTCCACCCGATATATTGACATTTCCCAGGGATGATGCTCCGTTTTCGAGCGTGACACCGTACGACGCATGAATGCAATCATCAGTGCTGTTGACGATAAGTGTTCCGTTTTTAATGGTTATCTCATTGTCAGACTTGATTCCTTTCATCGAATAGAGAGAGCCGTTACCGCCCGATCCACTGCTCACCGTTGTATAATCTCCGATTATCGATGTCTTTGAAAATGAGGTTACCTGAAATGCATTGAATGAAGTATTTACCGACATTTCGCCCGACTTCGCATAATATAAAGCTATGGAATTATTATCGTTTGATGAAAAAGCATAAAAAACAACATGGCTATAGGAAGACGGCATATCAAGCTTCAGGCAGTAATACCTTGTTCCGAATCCTCCCGGTCTTCCTCCGCCGCCGGGGCCTCCACCCGAGCTTGCCATAAATGCATAGCTTGCATCGGCGAAAACACCGTTCTGAGGATCGTCATTATAAAAATATGCGGAAAAACGGTAATTTGATGAGTAAATATTACTCGGAACCACAATATAAAAATCCCTCTTGGCATTTGGGGTTACATCACCCGAATATTGCGAATATTTGCCAGTGTTGATTCCGACATTTCCACCGGATATCAGAGCATCATATGCGGCATCGATTCCGTCACATGCGGCATATATCTGAATATTACCGCCGCTTATGCTGACAGTTCCCTTCTGATTTCCTTTAGAAGATACAGAAGAGTTTTTAGTCTTGATTCCGTCGCCCGATGTCGATATGAGAATGACCTCGCCCGATTCAATGCTGACAGAATCATTTCCTTTAAGTGCATTTCCGACACTTGTCACCTTCATAGTAAGCTTTTTCACCGTGAGGTCGTCTTTTGTGTGAACACCGTTGTTATAATCACCCTTTATGACAAGGTTTCCGCTTCCGCTCAGCGTGAGATCAACGAGTGAATATATGGCTCCATCGCCCTGCTCCTCATCCTCCTGAATCTTCGCTTCTCTGGCATCTATTATTTCATTGTAGCTTCCTTCAACTGCTTTGATAGTAACACTGTCAGCACTTTTAATGAAGATAGGCGAATTTTCGGTTGATGTTATCGAAAAACCTGATAGATTAAGTGTGACCTTAGCATCCGAATCTGCCTCGACGATCACCATTCCTTCGGCAATCTTGCCCGAAAGGTTGTACTCACCACCTGCGGTTATGCGATATATATTATCCTCATTCGTGATATCATTGTCACCGCTTGAGGTGAAATCTGAAACGATGTCGGTCTTTTTATCCTCTGCATCGTTTATATTGACAGCGGGAGGCGTCTGTATTTCGTCCGGTGTATTTCCTCCCGGTATATTTTCCCCGGGTCCTCCGGGACGTCCGGATGTTGAAGGCGGAAAATCTTCCTGCGTTTTTTTGCATCCCGAAACCGATAATAAGATAATGATTATCATTATGATTGAAAGTGATTTCTTTAACATTTTTACATACCTTTCCGTGTGAATCAGAGTTTTTGAAAATCAAGTAAGTGCACAGTCGGAAACCAATCCTGAATCCTGTAGAAATTTGATTTACAGAACGACAACAAAACATTTTGTCAAACGCTTAATACCAAGTGAATAACTTATTTCCACTCTCGTTCAACACTATTCTAACCGCCAAATGTGATAGCAATGTGAATACTTTATGCTGATTATCACATAAAATTTATGATATTTTAAATGAGAAAAAACAAACATAATAGAATAGACCGTATGAACTTAATTGACAAACTCTTCCAACCGTCTTTTCTATCCTTTTCATCTAAAACGAAGAAAATTCACAGAATAAGAAAAAAGACGGCTTGAACGAACAAACCGTCTTGACTTTTATTAAAGTTTCTTTCTACTTCTTTTTAAAGAAGCAGAGTCTATATTTTATTTATTTGTGCAAACGCCTTCGGATGTGAATTCGTACCATACGCCGCCGATCGTTCTTGACTCGGTGCACATAAGTCCTGTGCCCTTATAGAAATAGT
>CAZXAU010000007.1:0-125893 GCA_964638675.1 uncultured Lachnospiraceae bacterium | reverse complement strand
GACTCGAACCTATGACCCCCTGCTTGTAAGGCAGGTGCTCTAACCAACTGAGCTATGCTCCCGAGTTTTACCGTATGTTCGGAAATCTTTGTTCAATTCCTGTTCCTCAATCGGCTTACGTAGTATATCACAAGATTTTCGATTTGTCAATAGGTTTTTGAAAAAAAAATCAAAAAAATTTCAATTTTTTTTATGGAGGCAAAAACGACCTTATTTTGCATTCGATTTGGCGGATCGTGTTTAAAACACGGAAAGCCAGACCGCCGTTCGGCAATATGATCTTCAGACCTTGCGGCGGCCGTTTTCGGTCATCTTATTTCGACCGAAACTCTGCTATCACTGCGAGACGCTACCGACTTCATAACAAGTCTTATAGCTCTTGCGATTTTTCCGTGTCGTCCTATTACTTTTGCCATATCATCAGGTGCAACGGTAAGGATGAGTGCAATGTCCCCGTCCTCGTCAACTTCCTGTGTTACGACTACTGCATCGGGATCGTCAACGATACCCTTGGCTATATCTGCAAGGATCGATTTAAGCTCTGCCATTTTGACTTACCCTATGCGAATCACTTAATGATTTCGCTTTTTTTGAGAAGTGCTTTGACGGTTTCTGTCGGCTGTGCACCGTTTTTGAGCCACTGTGTTGCTTTTTCTGCATCTATTTTGATGTCAGCAGGATTCTTCATGGGATCGTAATATCCGATCTCCTCGATGAATTTTCCGTCACGGGGTGAGCGTGAATCTGCAACAACTACACGGTAAAAAGGAGCTTTCTTAGCACCCATTCTTCTGAGTCTGATTTTGACCATTTTAATTTCCTCCAAAATTTATATATAATTATATTTTTTTCTTATACTTCTTTTATTTTGCTTTTAGCCCGATCGGATCAAAAAGGGAACTTTCCTTTTTTTCCTTTTTTGCCGAAGCCGCCCTTCATGAACTGCTTCATCATTTTGTTTGTTTGTTCAAACTGTCTCAAAAGCTTGTTGACAGCCTCAACGCTCGTTCCAGAACCTGTTGCTATTCTTTTCTTACGTGATGCATTGATGATCTCCGGCTTGGTTCGCTCTTTTTTTGTCATGGAAAGGATGATCGCCTTCGTCCGCTCGATCTCACGCTCGTCTATTTTTACATCTCCAAGCTGACCGGGTTTGACACCCGGGATCATTCCGACAAGCTGATCAAGGCTTCCCATCTTTTTTACCTGCTCAAACTGTTCGAGATAGTCGTCAAGCGTAAAGCGTTCCTCACGCATTTTCTTTTCAAGCTCGGCTGCCTGTTTTTCGTCAAATGCGTTCTGTGCCTTTTCAATGAGAGTCAGCACGTCGCCCATTCCGAGTATTCTCGATGCCATGCGGTCGGGATAGAATGGCTCGATAGTGTCAAGCTTTTCGCCCATGCCGACAAATTTGATCGGCTTTCCGGTGACATACTTGATTGAAAGTGCGGCACCGCCTCTTGTATCTCCGTCAAGCTTCGTCATGACAACGCCGGTGATATCAAGCATTTCGTTGAAGGTCTGTGCTACATCGACAGCAACCTGACCTGTCATCGAGTCAACAACGAGTAGGATCTCATCTGGGTTAACAGCTTCCTTGATCCTGACAAGCTCATCCATCATCGTTTCATCTATCTGAAGGCGTCCTGCAGTGTCTATAAAGACCATATCGTTTCCGTCTTTTTTTGCAGACTCAATGCCGGTTTTCGCAATTTTGACCGGATCAACTTTGTCACCCATCGTGAAGACCGGAACTCCGAGGCTTGAACCGACGACTTCAAGCTGTTTTATCGCCGCCGGACGGTATACGTCGCAGGCAACCAATAAAGGACGTTTGCCCTGCTTTTTATACATTCCTGCAAGCTTTCCGCAGTGTGTTGTTTTACCTGCACCCTGAAGACCTACCATCATAATGACTGTCGGGGGCTTTGATGCGATATTGAGCTTTGCGACATTTCCGCCCATCAGTGCGGTGAGCTCTTCGTTCACTATCTTTACGACCTGTTGAGCGGGGAGCAGACTTTCAAGCACCTGTGATCCAATCGCACGCTCGGTGACAGTCTTTGTGAATTCTTTTACGACTTTGAAGTTTACATCCGCTTCGAGCAATGCAAGCTTAATCTCACGCATTCCCTCACGGACGTCGCTCTCGGTCAGTTTACCCTTACTGCGGAATTTTTTGAATGCCGCTTCGAGCTTTTCGGATAAGCTTTGAAACATTTCAGACTATTTCTCCCCTCTTTAATGTACATATAAAATTAAAATTACTGCAAGGAAAAACGGACTACAAATTATCTGATATATCTTTTGCGGCTTCAATGATGTCGCAGACATCCGCTTCGCCTTCTTTGTACAGAACGGTAAGCCTGTCAATAATATATCCGAGCTTCTCTTTTGTCTTTGAAAACCTTTCAAGAAGTCTGAGCTTTTCTTCGGTATCATCAAGAAAAATTTCAGATTTCTTGATGGCATCACGCACGCCCTGACGGGTTATTCCGAGCTGCTCGGATATTTCGGAGAGCGACATATCGTCCATATAGTACATTGTCATTATTCGCAGTTGTCTCTCGCTGAGAAGTGCCGAATAAAAGTCGAGAAGCATAACGGTCTGAGTTCTTTTCTCGGGCGTTCCGCTCATGACTTTGCACTCCTTTTACTGTAAAGCAATTTACTTTACACACTATAACACAGATCGAGCCTTTTGTCAAGTGGTTTTTCAGATTTTTTTATTATACAGAAAACGACAAAATATAGAAAATCCACAGTAACAATTCCTTTTGAAAGTGTTCTGCGGATTTCTGTATTATTTTAATTTCGGTGCAGATATTTTACTAATCGTGCCATGCGATAAGAATGTCACTGTCGAGATTTTCGGCATTGAAGCGATAGTGTCCTGTAACAGTCGAGCGGTTTATGTAATCTTCTTCTCTTTCGCTTTGGCCGCCGTTATGTATGATGTACGGCTGTCCTTTTTCATTTCTCTTGTCCGAAACGATTCCGATATGCGTATCTTTGCCGAATATGACGATATCTCCGGGTTGCCATTGCTCAATATCTTTTGTATTGAGTGTGAGACTTTCGGCATATTTTTTAAAGAAAACGCTTAGATTTTTAACTCTCCTGAAATCGATCTTGTCATCTGGTTTGCTGACATTCGGGTAGTCATCGGTATGCTCTCTCACATCCTTATCTACCATGTCTCTCAGGCAATATCCTGCGTTTTTGAAAGCACGCCATATGACATCGGCACACACTCCTATATTATCGGGCGGATAACCTTCTTCCTGATATGAACCGTCATATACGGGATGATTTATCGCATCTGCTCTGGCACCGAGCAGAAGATCGGTATAGTCATCAACTCCGTTACTATTAAAATCGCATTTGCTGTGCAGTGTTTCGATTCCGAAATCCTCAGCACTGTAGATCTTTTCGGGTGTTTTATCACAGCCTGTGATAAGGAGGATCGCCGCAGTCAATATTATATATATCAAAATCGATACAACAAGGGGAAAGTTTAACTTTTTTCTTATGCTTTTCATTCTTGCCTCATATCCTTACTCGGGTTTTTCGTCCGTTTCGTCCGGCTCTGCCGATATTTTCGATTGTTCGTATTTTTCTATGATTTCCTTTGCATATGACGGATATATTGTCTCGCCGCCGTTTTCTATTGCATAATTTAAATGCATATACCCTTCTTTTTCTCTGTCTGTTTTAATGCATATTTCGCCGAGTATAAGGTGCAGTGATGCGAGCGAAAGATTAGATTCTTTCAATATTCCTTTGTGGGGCAGTAACCTTTTTCTGCAATAGTCTTCTGCTTTTGCCATATCGTTTTTTGCAAGCGGTATTGCCAGTGATTTTGCTGATTCAAGGTTGGCTTTGTTTAAAAAATTAAGCTTTTTGCTCTCTATTTTCGAAAGCAATAAATCGGCATCCTCAAGCTTTTTCTGTTCGTAGAGACTTATCATCCGGATTATTTGCCATGAAATAGTCTTCTGACTCCCGGGTTTTGCAGACGAAATGCCTCTTTCAATTATTTCAAGACATTTTTCTTCCTCACCTATTGATGAGTAGGCAAGATTCAGAAGGTTCAGTATATCGTGATCGTCTTTTCCTTTAATTACGTTATCATCATTTTCGAGACGGTTGATCTCATCTATGAATTCACGGGGTTTCAGTTCGGTTTGAATTTTCTTATTACCGAGATTGATAAGCTTTGCCGAGCCCTCCGAATATTTCCCGAGCTTTCTTATTAAAATTGTCAATACGCCCGCTATTATCGACAGAATAATCAATTCATAGGATAACAGTAAACACCCCGCACCAAGGGCGAAGAGAAATATCACTATATATGCCGTCGTTAATATTTTTATCTTTTTCTGAGCCTTTTGGTCGAGATACATATTATTATCCTTGTATTATTTATCCATTCATTATTTTCAAAAAGCTGTCTATATTTTTGCTGTCAACTCCGACCGATGTAAGATAGTTATATGTTTTTTCGCTCAGACTATTGCCGTCGCTTGAAGAAACTGCTTTGATATAATTCTTTACTGCCGAATTTGTACGCATACCGTTTATATTTCCGAAGTTTGAGAAGAGATAGTCACGGTAGAGATCGTCTTCGTTTGCACCCAAAAGTGCATTCATCAGAAATGCAACAACTCCGGTGCGGTCTGTTCCTATACTGCAATGGAAGAGAAGGGGATAGTTGCTCTCGTCTGCGAGAATTTCAAACAGCTCAGGCAGAAGCTCTTTGTTCAGCGTCAGGCAGTTGCCGGACGACTGCATAGGAAATGATATATATTTAACTCCGTTGCCGAGTACGCTCTCGGTTATTCCGCCCTGCTCTTCGTTGTCTGTCCTGCGAAGATCAAGCTCTGTGACGATTCCGAGGGTATCTCTCATTGTGGCAATGCCTTTATCACTTATGGTCTGCTCACCCGTTTTATCGGCTGTCAGCTTGCTTGAACGGTAGATCATGCCCTGCTTTATCATACTGCCGTCCGTTTTTTTCCAGCCTCCGATATCACGGACATTGGTTACCGAGTCAACATACAAATTTCTCGGTGCGACGTCAGCCGTTCTGAATTTGCCGCTTTTTATCGTTTTACCGTCACTTGTTTCGATTTTGTAATAGTACAACGTTCCTATCTTGAGATTGTATACATCGACCTGACCCTCACCCTCAAGTTTTATCGGGGCTGAGTAATCTGCATTTTCGCTTACCGTTACCTTGCCAACGCCGCTTGCTTCCCATTCAAGCTTTATGGCTTCGGGGATGCTCAGCTCTTCTTTTCCTTTTGCATACAGTGAGAAATGATCGAGATCACCTGCTAAATAGTTTGCCTGTCCGTCTGTGTGTATATCGTATTCGGGTATGATTTCTTCCTTGATACAACCCGAAAAAAGGGATACCAGTGTAATTATTACGAGAATCAGTGCAGTAGTTTTTAATGTTGTTTTCATTTTTTATTCCTTTTCCTATTAGCCTTTCGGAATGAATTTAGCTTATTATAACATAAAGCCAACGAAGCCCATGTCCCCAAAGGGGGTATGTTCAAATAAACACTTCTTTAAATTATATTTGCCATCGCAAATACACATTGTGTGTTTATTATATCATTTATTTTCTGTTATTTCAATATGCTTTTTTCTTTTTTTGTACATTATATTCGGTATTTGCCCTTGACTATATTGACAAATCGTCAAAAATGTGTTTTAATACATTCATAGATTATTTTTCAGTTTTTTTACATATATTTTATCGATATATTCAATCCTGCGAAAGGCGGTGATTCTATTGGAAATCAATAAAATTCTGATCATTCCGAACAAAGACAAAGAGGGAAGTTCTGATTATGCCGCCCGGCTTAAGGAATATCTCACAGCTAAAGGAGTTCATGTTCTTGATTCGAACTGCTCTCTTAAACCTGATATGGCTATTATTCTCGGCGGTGACGGAAGTCTGCTCTCTGCCGCCAAGCTCCCCATTCTTGACGGTGTACCGCTTCTCGGCATCAATTTCGGAAATCTCGGCTATCTTACCGAGTGCGAGCCGGGTGAAGGCTTTAATACCATTGACAGCATTCTTGACGGGAAATTTCGCATTGTCGAGCGTATGACCCTTTCATGCTCTCTTTCAGGGAGCCGCAGTGATTCATATACTTCGCTGAATGATGTCATCGTTCACCGTGGAAGTGATATGCACACTATCTGCGTCAATATAACGATAGATGGTGAACCTACGGCACGAATTGTTTGTGACGGCATCATAGTTGCCACCCCTACCGGCTCGACAGCTTATAACCTTTCGGCAGGTGGTCCTGTTCTGATGCCCGGCTCGGATAATGTTGCCATTACTCCTATCTGCCAACGCGGGGCAGGCTTCGTAAGCTTTGTCACCAAAAGCAGTGCCGATATTCTGCTGTGTCCTGAATCAGTCGCATCTCTTGGGGTAGACGGCGAAAATTTCGGAAATATATCTCCGGATGATGCGGTCAGGATTACGCTGTCGCCCAAAAAGGTCTATACTGTCAAAGTTGGCAACGAAGGTTTTTATTCCACCCTGCGCCGTAAACTTCTTCTTTAAAAATGAAGAAATCTTCCTCTTTGAAAAGAGAAAGTGAGAAACTTTCCTACAGGCTAAGACGGT
Source organism: uncultured Lachnospiraceae bacterium (assembly GCA_964638675.1). Taxonomy (GTDB): domain Bacteria; phylum Bacillota; class Clostridia; order Oscillospirales; family CAG-272; genus SIG714. The sequence continues at coordinate 119,235 of CAZXAU010000007.1, read as the reverse complement.
TAGACTATCTTAAATCGTTTGATTTCTTTTGCTTCTTCTTTAAAAAAAGAAGAGAGAAACTTTCCCGAACGAGTCAATCTAAAAGGTTAGTCATACAACTTTCAGCAAGGCTGAAAGTCAACCGAAAAGCAAGTACCCACGCATGATGAGTGTTTACATTCATCTGCGTGGGTACTTGTTTTTCGATTAATTTTTTCAAACCGAATGTTTGAAAAAATAGTATGACGTAAATTACGATAAAACTATATGTCTTGTCCGTCAATAAAGCTTTTGCCGAGGCTTTTCACGAAAAGCCGAAAAAATCTCAAAAGATAAAGTAAAATCCTACTTGATAAGATTCATCTCAATGAGCTTTTCAGCGATAAAGTGAGCGAAGGCTTCATAACCTTTTTCAGCCATGTGGAGTCCGTCGTTCGGCTGATAGATCGATTCGGTGTCGGTTTGAACAGGGCTGTCACGGAATGCATCGATAAGCAGGGCGTTATTCTTTTTTGCATAAGAGCATATATAATCGACGGCAGAAGCGACATTATCACCGTAGCCGTAATTCGGCTTTGAGGGATTCAAAGTGGCATGGGGCGGTGTGATAAGAACGAGCTTTGCATCTGATTTCATTTTTGATCTGATGTTTTTAATCAAAAGATCGAATGATGCATTATCTGCTATGTTATGGATACCGGCATTAGTTCCGAGCATAATGAGAACGATATCGGCATCCGAAACATAGACTGAGCCGCTGCTGAAGAAGGAGCTGTAGCTTTTAACTGTATAACCGCACCTACCAAAATTGACGGTCTGACAGTCGAGTTCGCGCTCAAGAAACCAGGGGTAATTTTTGTAATGAACGCAGGCGGCACCGACAACAAGACCGTAATCGCCCTCGGTCAGACTGTCGCCGAGGCAGGCAATTTTAAGATTGATATTGGGGTGAGCGAGCATATATAGATCGTAATTTTCTTTATCAGCGATCGTGAATACTTCGCTGTCATTGAAAGAGGCAGGATAACCACCGCCCGTGAAATTAATAAAGCGAACAAATTTTGCGTTATCGGGGACGAGCGAAATGCCGCGAATTGTGGCGCAGCCCGAGCTTGAACGGGTGCCAACGCCCGAAATGTATTTCTTGTCGGCGTCAAAATAGGCAACAGATTCAAGATAGAGATGACCTGCAAGTGTGTAGGAAATGGCATAGGCATCATCGAGCGGTATATAATCGGTAGATACCCAGCGGTCATAGTTTGCAAGATTGCCCTGTTTTCCGCCCGGGTCAAAGGCAGAACGAATTACCTGGTTCTGATTGAAGGTAAGATTAAGTTTACTCATCTGAGGCTCCTTGGATTGTGTGGGGGTGGGAGTTGAAGCGGCAGTGTCATCCGTAAGGGCAGTATCTTCGGAAAACGGCGGCGTTTTGGTGAACGCCGCCGCAGTGTCCGGGGTTCCCGTACCGTATGGAGCGGAGCAGGATACCAGAAAAGTGAAGATAATTGCCAAAACGAGCGTCAGAGATGCCGATTTAACATTAAATTTCATTTTTGACTTTTTAGCTGTTTTTGATAAGAATTCTCTTCACGCAGTCAAGCTTAGAAAGAGCTTCTTTTGATGTGCAGGGGCAAACGTCGGTATCGGCGATAAATGCGAATCTGCCTTTTCTTTCGGAATAAGCGGAATCGACAATATTAATGCCCGATCCTGTGATCGCTTCTGTCAGCGAATCCTTGACGCCCTCTCCCACACCGAGAACTACGATACGCTTTTCGCTCTTTCTGTCAAGAGAAATTGCAGGGAAGTTGACAGAGTTTCTGATGTTTCCGTTTTCAAGATAATCAATAAGCTCGGTAGCAGCCATTTGTGCACAGTTGTCTTCCGATTCTTCGGTCGAAGCACCGAGGTGAGGCATAGCGATGATGCCTGGAGTATTGATAGTCTCCTCGGTCGGGAAGTCGGTGACATAACAAGCAACCTTCTTATCGGCGATAGCAGCCTTAAGCTCAGCGGCATTTACGAGATCTGCACGGGCAAGATTGAGAATGCGGACACCGTCCTTCATTTTTGAAATCGATTCGGAGTTGATCATGCCCTTGGTCTGAGGTGTAGCCGGAACATGAAGGGTTATATAATCGGCTTCTGCGTAAACCTCGTCGAAGCTTTCAACGAGCTTGATGTAATCGGGAAGATTAGATGCAAACGGGTCACAGCCGACGATCTTCATTCCGAGAACAGTAGCCGCCTGCGCAAGAAGTCTGCCTATAGCGCCGAGTCCGATTATTCCGAGAGTTTTGCCGAAGATCTCACAGCCGGCAAAAGCACTCTTGCCTTTTTCGACTGCCTTGGCAACTCCGAGTTCGTTTCCTTCGAGAGTTGATGCCCAGTTGATTCCGCCGACAACATCACGTGAAGCGAGCATAAGAGCACAGATCGCAAGCTCCTTTACAGCGTTGGCATTTGCACCGGGAGTGTTGAATACTACAATACCCTCATCGGCACAGCGGTCGCAGGGAATATTGTTGACACCTGCACCGGCTCTTGCAATTGCTTCGAGAGATGAAGGAAACTGCATATCAAGCATTGCTGCCGAACGGACCATAATTCCTTCAGGCTCTGTGCAGTCGGTGGATACAGTATATCCTTCGCCGAAAAGCTTTGTTCCGACGGGAGAAATCTTATTTAAAAGCTGAATATTTTTCATTTGGTTCTCCTTAAAAGTGTGTAGATTTACGCAAAGTAAAGACAGAACGCCCGGAAAGGGGATTATGTCTTTACTTTGCAGGAAAATAGATTAACTTATTTCTTGGGATTAGCCGCAGCGAATTCCTTCATGAAGGCAACGAGCTTCTGAACGCCTTCAAGAGGCATTGCATTATAGATCGATGCTCTCATACCACCGACAGATTTGTGTCCCTTGAGGTTGGACATTCCCTGTGCAGCCGCTTCTTTTGCGAATTTTGCGTCAAGGTCGGGATCGCCGGTAATGAATGTGACATTCATAAGCGAACGGCTTCTCTTGACTGCCTTGGGAATATAGTAGTCCTGAGAATCGAGGTAATCATAAAGGAGAGATGCCTTTTCGACATTGCGGCGCTGCATTTCTTCAAGTCCGCCGATAGAGTCAAGCCACTCGTAAACGAGCTTTGCGACATAGATCGGATATGTCGGGGGAGTATTGTACATAGAACCGTTGTCTGCCTGAATCTTCCAATCAAGCATTGTGGGAGTATACGGTCTTGCTCTTCCGAGAAGGTCTTCACGGACGATAACGACAGTAAGTCCTGCAGGGGCCATGTTCTTCTGTGCACCGGCATAAATTACGCCGAATTTGCTGACATCAACAGGCTCGGAGAGAATGCAGGATGACATGTCGGCAACAAGCGGAATATCTCCTGTATCAGGAATGTAGTCAAATTTTGTTCCGTAAATTGTGTTGTTGAAGCAGACATGTACATATGCCGCTTCGGGATTGAAATCTTCTTTGTTTACGATCGGAACATAGGTGAAGTTGTCAGCCTTTGAGGATGCAACGGCACGGACATTTCCGTATTTCTGTGCTTCCTGGAATGCCTTGTTCGAGAAGTTACCCGAGATGATGTAGTCGGCAGTGCCGCCTTCGGGAAGAAGGTTGAGCGGTACTTCGGCGAATATCTGAGAAGCTCCTCCCTGAAGGAAGAGTATCTTGTAGTTTTCCGGTACGTTCATTACCTTGCGGAGCATTGCCTCTGCATCGGTAATGATCTTTGCATAAACGGGTGAACGGTGGCTCATTTCCATGACCGACATGCCGCTTCCTTCATAGTCAAGCATCTGCTCAGCCGCTTTTTCAAGTACGGGAAGCGGAAGCATGGAAGGGCCTGCTGAAAAGTTATAAATTCTGCTCATAATTAAATTCCTCCAAACAGATTATTTATATATTGTATTTTTTATCTGATTTATTCTGCCATGCAGACTGCCGTTTTTGCGGCAAGACGGGCATTGTTCAGCACAAGCTGAATGTTGGCGTCAAGGCTGTCGCCGCCTGTGATATCCTTGATCTTCGCAAGAAGGAAGGGGGTGGTTTCCTTACCCTTGATTCCGAGAGCGTTACATTCGGCTATAGCTTTATCTATTGCAGTGTTGATAACGTCGGGATCCATCGAGTATTCCTCCGGTATGGGATTCGTGACAAGCATACCGCCATCAAGCCCCATTTCAAGCTTGGCTCTGAAAGCCGATGCAAGCTCTTCGGGAGTGTCTATTCTGTAATCAACAGACAGACCGCTCTTTCTTGTATAAAATGCAGGAAGCTCATTTGTTCCGAAGCCGATTACCGGAACGCCTTTTGTTTCAAGGTATTCGAGCGTGAGAGAAAGATCGAGAATCGATTTTGCTCCCGCACAAATGACCATTACGGGTGTTTTTGAAAGCTCCTCAAGGTCGGCGGATATATCCATTGTTTTCTCGGCACCACGATGCACGCCGCCGATGCCTCCCGTTGCGAATATTTTTATTCCTGCCATGGCGGCAATTATCATGGTTGTCGTGACGGTAGTTGCACCGTCTTCTCCTCTTGATATAAGAACCGGCAGATCACGGCGTGATGCCTTTATGACATCCCGTCCTTTTTTTCCTAAATATTCAATTTCGTCTCTTGTAAGTCCTGCCTTGAGCTTGCCGCCTATAATTGCGATAGTTGCAGGTGTTGCTCCGTTTTCGCGGATAGTCTGCTCGACAAGCAGAGCGGTCTGCACATTCTGAGGATAGGGCATTCCGTGGGAAATAATCGTTGATTCAAGTGCTACTACAGGTGTGCCCTCATTCAGTGCTTTTTGCACATCGGGCGAAATTTCAAGATATTTGTTCATTATATAATTATGACCATAGCTTTCGCATTGCGAAAGCGTCCTTTCTTGCGTAATTGGCTCGCTTCGGTGGTGAAAGCCACAAAACGCTGTTTGAAAGATTTATCTTTCAAACTTTAGCCCTTCGGCATTTTTGGTTTTATTCTTTGTTTGTGACCGTCTTTCCGCTCTCAAGCGAATGTGTCAGCCAGACGTTGCCCCCTATAGTGCAATTGTCGCCGATGTATGTATCTCCGCCGAGAATCGTAGCACCGGCATAAATAATGACATGGTTTCCGATGTTGGGATGACGTTTCAGATTCTTTATAAGAGAGCCGTTTTCTCCCACCGGGAAATTCTTGGCACCGAGAGTGACATGCTGATAAAGCTTGACATGCTCTCCGATCACGGTGGTTTCGCCGATAACAACACCGGTTCCATGGTCGATGAAGAAATATCTTCCAATCTGTGCCCCGGGGTGAATATCAATTCCGGTGATCTTGTGTGCATATTCGGTCATGATTCTTGGGATTATCGGAATCTGCAAGGTGTACAGCCTGTGTGCCACACGGTATATCGTTATGGCTTTTATAGCCGGATATGTCAGAATGACTTCATCGGTTGACTTTGCCGCAGGATCTCCTTCATATGCCGCAATTATATCGGTATTGAGCATTTCCTCGATTTCGGGCAATGAGTCTATCAGCTTTATCGAAATTTCTTTTGCCTCGACCGATTCTTTTCCGAGACATTCAAGCGCACGGTTGAGTGCATCGTATGCCATCATAAGCTCCCACGTGCGTTTCTCACTTTCCACAAATCTTGCGTGGGCGTTGCCGAAATGGCATGGGAAAAGTGCGGTCATGATGTGCGAGATAAAATCTTCAACGATACCTTCAACGCCGAGATACCTGCGCTCACAGGAAAAAGAACCGATCTGTGTCAGCTCTCCGGATATTTTCTCAATATGGGATGCGATATCGGATATATGGCTTTCCTTCATTGCTTTGCTCCTTTCAGCTGAGCAATATAATGTGTTGTAACGAACACGGCAGATATAGTATGAAAGCTTTTCAGGTATATGTGAGTCATCGGAAAATCAATGTATGTACGCAAAAGATCCGATTTTCGCGACCGGCACAAGGGGCTTGCGCCTGAAAATGCCATGTTCAGATTTAAAAACCGCTAACAAAACTAATTATACCACAGATTTTCAGTTTTGTAAAGGATTTTTTATTATAATTCTTAAATTCTGAAACCGCATAACAAATGCGAAAGCAAAGACAGCCTTCATGGGTCGGTTTTGCTTTCGCATCTGTATTTTTTATTTTATAAAACAACTTACAGTGGTAAATGTTCCTGTAAAATTATTTGCCGAATGAAAGAACGATAAACAGTGCAAGGGCAACTGCCGCTACGAATATTGCGGCACAGATAAAAATACCTTTTCCGTGTATTTTAGGAACGACCAGAAATTTTGCCACAAACAAGACAGCACATATCAAAAGAAATGCGGCATAAACATACGAAAAAGCATCCGGAAGGGCCTTGTCAAATCCAACAACAAACCGGCAGGCGAAATATATAAGCGGAAAAAGCAATGAAGATGTTGTTACGGGAACTCCGCTGTATGATGTTCTTGCCGATGAGGTAGTGTGCTGACGCTTTTCCTCAATGACATTGAAATATGCAAGACGTATGAGAGCGGACAGCGAATACAGAGAAAAAAGTATATACCAATAGGGTGATGTCAGCCCGATAGAATACCCGATGGCCGCCGGGAGCACTCCGAAACAGACGAGATCGGAAAGAGAATCGATCTGAATGCCGAATTTTTTTTCGTCCTCACTGCGATCTTTCTTTGTTGATGCAACTTTTCCGTCAAACATATCGAAAAGCCCTGCAAGAAGCAGACAGATCGTTGCATATGTAGGATTTCCCGTGAAGGCGAGGGATATTCCGACCGCTCCCGAAATAAACCCCATATAGGTCAATATGACCGTGTAATTGTAAAAACCAAGCATAAAATTACCTCTTAATCACCATGGATGATACCATATAACCTGAATAAAATCAATACTATTTTTAAAATTTTTTGAAAAAACATAAATTGGTGTGGATTTTTCTGATAGGATGTGATATTATTGATACGGTTGAATGAATTTCAAAACCGCCGCTTCTGACATATTAAATTAATAAAATTAATAATAAAATGAAGTCTTGAAAGAGGCATTTGTCTTATGCGGTGAATGATCTGCAAGTTGCAAAACACTTTTCACGGAGGGGTTATGTATAGTTATGTATAAAAGCAATACAGAATATCTCGAATCGCTTCGGTGTGATGACATAGCACCGAAGGAGAGTAAAAAAAAGATAATAGGGCGACACTTCGGAAATACAGTCAGGATCGCCGTATTTATTGTATGCTTTGCTGTGTTTGTCTATGCGGCGTACAATTTGTGTACGATCTATTTATCATACATTTCAGGTGACGACTATTACGGAAATCTTGCAAACAACTTTGAATCGTATGACGAAGGCCTTACGCCTGCCCTTTTCAGCAGTGCGAAGCCGTTAGCACTGAATCGCTTCGACGAGATGCTCAAAGCTGACGGAAAGCTTCCTGTGATCAATTCAAATGAAGAGCTTGAGGAGCTGATAAAGGTCAGAAATAAGCTTTCTGCGATGAAAAAGGATATGCCCGATCTTTACGGCTGGATAAATGTTGAGGGAACCAATATGAATTATCCCGTGGTATACTCGGGAGAAAACTCTTTTTATCTTGATCACGCCGCAGACAAAAGTGAGAACTTTGCCGGAGCGATATTTGCGGACATGAGTTGCAACAAGCCGACATATGCCACAAAAAATCTGATCCTTCACGGACACAATATAAGGTCTTGGGGAATGATGTTCAACGGGATAGTTTTCTTTTTTGAAAAGCCTTATTTTGATTCACACAAAACGATCAGGCTTTATACATTTGACGGAATATACGAATATACCATAATATCGGTCAGAGAAGCGATTGCCGGTTCTGATTATTCGAGGACTGAACCCAGACCAGGGCAGTCGATGTCCGATTTTATCAAGGATGCCATAGACAATTCAAAATTTGAACGTGAGGGAATAAGCTATGACGACAATTCAAAGCTTATAACCCTTTCAACATGCAGTAATTATCTCGATACAAGCGAAGTGAGATTTGCACTTGTAGGACTTATGACACATTCTGTCACAGATATCAGCAACTGACATACCCACATAAAGGAAATTCAAAAATATGAAAATAATACACACTGCCGACCTTCATCTAGGGTCGAGATTCAGGGGCTTGCTTACCGATGAAAAAGGGGAAGAAAGAAGGGGAGAGCTCCGTACATCCTTCTCACGCCTTGTTGAATATGCACGGGATAACAGGATCGACAATATACTTATAGCAGGCGATCTTTTCGACAGTGCTTTTCCGGCAAAAAAAGATAGGGCGCTTTTCTATAACACTGTCAGAAGACATGTCGGCATATCCTTTTATTATCTTCGGGGAAACCATGATATTTCGGGATCAGACGATGAAGGCAACATGCCCAATCTGCATGTTTTTTCGGATGAATGGACAAGCTATGATCTTGGGGAGAATATTATACTCACGGGGATAGAATCGACCGATGAAAATGTCTTGTCAAAATACGGAACACTTCTGCTTGACGGCAATAAAAAAAATATAGTAATGATGCATGGGGCATCGAGCGGGGCACAGGACGACGGCTACAGAATAGATTTTAAAAAGCTTGTCGGCAAATATATTGACTATCTTGCACTTGGGCATTATCATTCATATTCATCGGGAACGGTCGACAGCCGTGGAAGATATGTCTACAGCGGATGTCTTGAGGGCAGAGGCTTTGATGAATGCGGTCCGAAGGGCTTTTGCGTTATCGATACCGACACCATGTGCGAGCAGTTCATACCGTTTGCCTGCCGTACTGTACAGGAATACAAAATTGATATTTCAGGTCTGAACGATGTGTTTGAAATAAGCGACAAGATTAAATCGGAGATATCTTGCCCGGAAAGAGATCTTGTCAGGATAATACTCACGGGCGAGATCCTTTATTCGCTTGGCAAACTTGAAAACGAAGTTGCAAAACAGCTTTGCAGGAGCTATTACTATGTGAATGTAGTTGATAAAACAAAAAGAACTGTCAGCATTCCCGATTATGAGGACGAGGTATCGCTTGCGGGAGAGTTTTTGAGAGCTGTAAAAGCAAGAGATGATCTGTCACAGCAACAGAAAATAGCTGTAATTAATGCCGGGCTGAAGGCACTGAAGGGAGAAAAAGACATAATATGATACTTATATCCTGCCACATTGACGGCTTCGGATCGATCGTAAACCAGGATATTGAATTTAATGAATCTCTCAATATATTCTGTGAGCGTAACGGCTACGGAAAGTCAACCATGTGTGAATTCCTGAAAGCAATGTTCTACGGATTGCCGAAAAAAGCGGCAAGACAGAAGGGAATCGATACGAGAAGTCGTTTTTATCCTCTGAGCGGAAATAAGTTCGGCGGAAATCTTGTCTACCGATATATGAATAAAGAATACCGTATCGAGAGGGTCTTCGACAGATCAAAGCCCAAAAACGATACATTCAGGCTATACTGTAACGGCATTCTCGATACGCAGGAGTCCGAAAATAAGGAAAGCATCGGCGAAAGACTTTTCGGAATTGACGAAGAAGGTTTTGAAAAGATTCTTTTCATTACCGGAGATGATACAAATGTACGTCCGAATTCAAGCATAAGCTCAAAACTCTCTGAATCAATAGGACTCAGAGACAACGACCTGACCCCGGATGATGCCGCAAAAATACTTGACGATGCGGCAAAGGAATATGCACACATCAGGGGAAACGGCGGAAAGATTAATGAAATGAAAGAGAAGATCAGCTCTCTTCGCACATATCTGCGTGATGAACGCAAAAGTGCGGATATGCTCCCCGAGCTTCAAAGAGAGTACTGTGCGGGAAAGACCGAACTTGACAGATTAACAAAACTGAAGGAAAGTGCCGTAAAACGTGATCTTTACATGAAGGACCGTGAGAGATACGAAGCTATGCTTTCAGAAATTTCCTGTCTGACATCGGAGTTCGATCTGATAAAGGAAAAGTATGGAAATTCAATTCCGTCAGGTGATGACATTTCTCAGCTCGAAACTCTTGCATCACGGTATGATAAAAACAGTATTGAATTTGATACTATTGCTTTTTCTGAGGAAAAAGAGAAAGAACTGTCGGGACTTGAGAAAAAATTTTCACTCGGAATACCCGATAGCTCGGAGATATCAGATATTAAAAATAAGATAGCACAAAAAGCGGATCTTGAATCGGAGATCTCACGCAGTGAAAAGGTCGACAGATATCGGGAAAGGGATGTGACACTCAAACGAAGATTTGAAGGACGGATTCCGGGTGAAGGCCGCCTTTCGGAAATATCTGAAAAGGCTGAAGAACTGAGAAATGCCCGCAACGATCTTAAATCACTCGAAAAGCTGAATGCAAGTCAATTTGTTGACATGAACGGAAAGGGAAATATTTTTATCAAGCTGATCTGTCTTGTTCTGGGGGCGGCTTTGTTTTTCCTTATTTACAATGCAATTCCTTTCTCACCGTCAATAGAAGGCAAAGTGATCTCGGCATTTTTTGGTGCTGCTGCCGGGTTGGCTTTTTCGGAGGTTCTTAGGAAAAGAAGATCAAAGCAATCTGCAGAAAAAGAGCTTAGTCTGATGATTCGGAATAATACCATTGAATGCGACCGACTCGAGGAAGAGATACGCTCATTTACGGTGCAGTACGGATATTATTCCCCAAACGGCGCCCTGTCTGATCTTGAAATGTTCATGAGCGATCTTAATGATTATTTTGAGCTTATAAAGAAAGAAAAAGCTATTGAAATAGAAAAAGAAGAAAAGAAAAATATGCTTGAAGCTCTTTCGGGAGAGGTCATCCGATTTTTCGGGAAATACGAGGGGTATACAGATGCTTCGCTCAAACTTATTGACTCGTTTCAGACATTGCTTTCGGATATATCAAGGCTGAATTCACTAAGAAATGAGAGGGAAGAGCTTGCGGCAAAACGAAAGGAGCTTGCCGGAACGGGGGACAGGATAAGATCCCATATCGTACAGATACTCGGAAAATATGCACTCCCGGTTGATGATCCGACATTAAAGAATCTCGGAAATATCGTATCTCAGATGAAGCTTGATACTTATAAGGCAAAAAGCCTTTCATCGGATATCAGGGCGAAAAGTCTGCAATGCGAAAAAATTGCGAATGGGAGCAATTTTACCGTGCTGTCAGATTCCGACATACCCAACACAGACAAGCTTGAAGATGATATAACCAAGCTCAGGGAAAAGCTCATACGCATTTCCGATATGGCGGAAAGTGCCGAGAGCTCCGCAAATAATGCCGCCGTTCTCGAAGAAAAGATAGAAAACGCCGAAAAAGAGCTTTCGGTGCTTGAAGAGAATTATTTCATTGTCAGCACCGCATCACAGATGCTCAGACAGTCATATATAAACCTTCACGAGAGATACATATCACCGATAAAAGATGTCTTTACGGAATATTCTGAGCTTATCAGCGATGTTCTCGGCGATCGCTTTATATTTGACAAGGATATGTCTGTTCTCGTCGAGAGGTATGGTGAATATATGAAAGAAGAACAGCTCTCATCGGGCGAGCGCTGCATTGTGATGTTTTGTATGCGCCTTGCACTCTGTCGGAACATTTTCAAAAATGACATGCCGTTTACCCTGCTTGATGATCCCTTTATTTCACTTGACGGTGAGCATTTTGAGATGGCATCGTCGGTGCTGAAAAAGCTTTCGGAAAACGGACAGATACTTTATTTCTGCTGTCACGAATCGAGAAACATACGGTAGATTCAGATCGCCGCCTGCTGTTTTCGCCGTCATAAGTGCAAAATACGGAATGATCGTAAAAAAATAAAGAAAACACTTGCAAATAGAATTCATATGTGATAAAATACGACAGGATTCGGGGACGCCTATTCATTGGATGCCCGGAATCACAATTCACATATCCACGGAGAAAAGTTTGAAAGATAAATCTTTCAAACGGCGTTTTGTGGCTTTCGCCACCTAAATGGCGGCGATTTTGCTACGCAAAACCAGCCCCAATTCCGCAAGAAAGGAAGCTTTCGCAATGCGAAAGCCATGGTCAAAAATATGAAATCAATAAACCGTTTAATCGCATTGGTGCTTGTGCTTATTACAATGCTCGGCACAATTGCCTGTAATACAGTGACGCCCTCCGGAACAACCGGGGTTATAACTGCATTGCCGACAGGAACAAAGACCGAAACACCGTCGGCTGTAACACCGACACCTTCAAAGAATCCCGCGACTTCGCCGACGCCGGTATCAACACCGACACCTACAGTTGACCCGACGGTTGAGCCTACAGTCGAACCCACAGTTGACCCGACAGTAGAGCCTACAGTCGAACCCGAGGATTTCCCGAAGGTCGGCGTTGCATATAAAATGGCTGTAAATCAGGTCAATCTCGCCAGAACACTCTATTTCTCGGGCGAATTTGAATCGAGAGGCTACTATTTTGCAACTGTTGACAACCCTTCTTATGCCGCCGATGTATATCTTGAAAAAGCAGGCGAAGGATACTATATCTATTTTACCAAGAACGGCACAAAGCAGTATATAGGACTGACTCAAAGCACAACAAACGGCAAGACATACACAAATCCGGCACTCTTGGCTACTCCCTCACAGGTATGGAACTATTACGAGACTGCCAAAACATTCACAACGGAGTATAACGGTACAGAGTATTATCTTGGGTGCTACAACAGCTTTGACACAGTAAGCGTAAGTGATACAAAGTACATCACAGGCGATAATGCTTCCAAGGTCGACATTTCGCAGTTCCCGGTCCATCTCAGCATTCCTGATGTATCTCCCGACCCGACAGAAGATCCGAATAAGACGGTCATTCCTCCGAGCGGAGATTTTGTATATACAAATGAGGTCGGCAATTATTATACCGGAATCGACGGACTTTACGGCGAGGAGCTGAAGCTTGAGCTTCGCGAGATCATTTCTGTGATAAAGAAGACAGAAACATATGATGCGCTTCGCCAGGATCTTGCAAAGACAGACGCCGGATCGACACCCGGAACCATCATAGGTTTTTACACTCATAAAGAAATGAACGCAAAATGGGACCAAGGTGCCACATGGAACCGCGAGCATGTATGGCCGAAATCTAAGGGATGGTTCAATACATCGGGAGCAGGTGCGGATATTCACCACATCAGACCCGAAAGCTCAAGTGACAATTCCTCAAGAGGAAATAAGTCATTCGGTCCTTACAACAACACGACATATTTCTGCCCGCCCGATGACGCAAAGGGAGATGTTGCAAGAATCCTCTTCTATATGCTCACCCGGTACGCCGAGACCGACACCGAATATCCTGTAACAAAGGTTGCATATTCTATGGAAATGCTTCTTGATTGGAACGAGCTTGACCCGGTTGATGATCTCGAGATCCAGAGAAACAACGAGGCGTATAAGATCCAGGGCAACCGCAATCCCTTTATAGATTGCCCCGATTTCGCAAATTATATCTGGGATTTATCGAGAGTTGACTGAAAAATACAGGATAGATAAATATTCCGGGAAAATCTGCGTATTGCCTATTAATTAAAATTAATATGTAATTATATATTGTCACCTGCTTTTCGAGGAAAACGTTCCCGGAAGGCAGGTGTTTTCCTTTGATTTGCCATTGTTAGCCTGATATATCCCTGATTGTAAATTATATCCGTAATCGGTATAAAAATTTACAAAAATATCAACTGACAAAAAGAGTGTTTATATGACTTTTCTATTGACTTTTTTGTTGTGATGTGATACAATAGAACTGTAGTTTTGAAAACGGGAGGTAGTAGAAATGATATACGATATTCAGAAAGCGAACCTGCTGAAAAGATTTTCCGCCTTTTTGCTCGATGTCATTCTCCTTGCTGTTGTTTCCACTGGAATTATTTGGTTGATTTCAGAGATCACCGGCTATGATAACTACTCCCAAAAATATGAGGCTTCACTCAAAGAGTACGAAACCCTTTATAATATCAAATTTGAAGAATATGAAGAACTGTCCGAGGACGAACAGGTGAGATATAAGGACGCATACAATGCTCTTATTGCCGATAAAGAGGCTATGAAGAATTATTCAATGACCGTCAATCTTACCTTTGTTATGATTTCCCTCGGACTTTTTATTTCCTTTCTGATCTGTGAATTCATTATTCCGCTGATCTTCAAAAACGGTCAGACTGTCGGAAAAAAGATATTCGGGATATGCGTTATCAGAATAGACGGCGTGAGGATACCGAATTCCATATTGTTTGTCCGCTCGATCCTCGGGAAATATACAATAGAAACAATGGTTCCTCTTCTCCTTGCGGTGATGTTCTTTTTCGGAATAGTTGATCCGCTTATTGCTCTTGCGGGAATTATCGGGATTCTGGCTTCGGATCTTATAATGCTGATAGGCTCGAAAAAAAGGCAGCTTTTGCATGACACACTTGCAAGCACGGTAGTTGTTGATAAAGAAACACAGATGATATTCGACAGTGTCGGGCAGATGAATGAGTACAAGCAGCGCATTCATAAAGAGATGGTCGACAGGAGCGATTATTGATATTCAAGGCAAAAAGTCCGTTTGATAACGGAATTAAAATATAAATTATAATTTGCAAAATATACAAACAGTGAGGATAGAGTATGAAAGTCGAATTAAAAAACCTGACTAAAAGATTTCCAAACCGCAAGAAAAACGAAGACGAAGTAACTGCGGTTAATGATTTTACCTTTACGATCCCCGACGGAACGCTCGTTGGACTTCTTGGTCCTTCAGGATGCGGAAAAAGTACAACTCTTAACATGATATCCGGTTTGCAAAAGCCGACATCGGGTCAGATCTTCTTCGGAGAACAGGATGTCACAGAGCTTACGCCTGAAGCAAGAGGTGTAGGAGTTGTCTTCCAGAATTACGCACTTTACCCTCATATGACAGTAAAGCAGAACATTCTTTTCCCCTTGCAGAACCTCAAGGGTAAGGACAAGCTTCCGAAGAATGAAATGCTTGAGCGTGCACATACCGTGGCAAAGCTTGTTCAGATCGATGAATTCATGGATCGTAAACCGAGCGAGCTCTCTGGCGGTCAGCAGCAGAGAGTTGCAATTGCAAGAGCACTTGCAAAAATGCCGAGAGTTCTTCTTCTTGACGAGCCGCTGTCCAACCTCGATGCAAGACTCCGTCTTCAAACAAGAGAAGAGATCAGAAGAATTCAGAAGGAAACAGGCATAACGACCGTATTCGTAACGCACGACCAGGAAGAAGCGATGAGCATTTCCGATATGATAGTCGTTATGAAGCTCGGCGTACTTCAGCAGATCGGCAAGCCGCAGGATGTATATGACAGCCCTGCAAATCTCTTTGTTGCAAAGTTCCTCGGAACCCCTCCTATCAATGTATTTGAAGGAAAGATCAGCGGGGGAAAAGTGTACATAGGAGATGAAGCTGTTCTTAATGTGCCGGGAATCGCCGACAGAGAAATATATATCGGCATCCGTCCCGAGGGCTTCATTCCCGACAATAACGGAGCGCTGACATGTGATTTCGTATCACTGGAGGTCATGGGACGCGATTCAAGTGTCGTTTCGACAAACAAGCATTCACAGAATCCGACTGTCCGCTCTATAATCGATGCGGATATCAAGATTGACACATCGTCGGCAACCGTAAAATTCAATATCAAACCCAACAAGATCTTCCTGTTTGACAAGGAAACACAGGAGAGAATTTATACTGATTCTAAAATTATCGCAGAGGTGTAAATCATGGTCGAGAGTAAACATAAATGGAAAGCGTGGCTGTATCTTGCACCTGCGATTGCACTGTTGCTTGTATTTACAGTCTGGCCTATAATAAATACCGTGAGAATGTCACTTCTCGAAGGGTATGATTCGCTTAAAGCGTCAGGCGGAGAGACTTTTGAATTCGGATTCGGAAACTTTGAAAAGGTTATAAATTATAAAAAATTCGGACAATGCATAAAAAATACAGTTATTCTTTGTGTTACGACAGTGCCGATCTCAACAATGCTTGCACTGCTTATAGCGGTTGCACTCAATTCGATCAAATTTCTGCAAAAGCCCTTGCAGACAATATTCTTCCTGCCCTACGTTACGAACTCGATTGCCATCGGTATGGTTTTTGCCGCAATGTTCAACATTGTCGGAAATAACATCGGAGCTGAAAATCAGCTTATAACTACTGCGGGTATAATAAACAGCGTAATTGAGTTCTTTGGAGGCAGTGCGGTAAACTGGATAAATGCAGGCTCGACATACGCAGCCAATATGTTTGTCATGATAGTTTATATCGTTTGGAATGCTCTTCCGTTCAAGATCCTTATTCTGCTCGGAGGGCTTCAGAGCGTCAATAAACAGTATTATGACGCCGCAAAGGTTGACGGAACATCAAAAGCGAGAACCTTTTGGCGTATTACAGTTCCGCTTCTCTCACCGATGATCTCATATGTAGTTATTACCGGATTTATCGGCGGATTCAAGGAATATTCCTCTATCGTCGGAGTTTTCGGAGACAACATGGGACCTGCGGGCGACGGCGGAAGACTCAATACGATCGTCGGATTTGTTTATTCACAGCTTGAGGGAACCGGAAAGAAATACGGAGTGGCAAGTGCGGCTTCGCTGATTCTTTTCGCAATAATTCTTGTGGTTACAATGATCAACCTCAAGGTCAGCAATAAAAAGACGCATTATTGATGAGAGGTAGATAAAATGGCAGATAATTCATCAATCAGAACCATGCGTGAAAGAGATATGTCAAAGGTCACATCAAGACAGAAGGTGATCAAGAAGATCGGAACGGCAGGCACTTATCTCTTCCTTATTATCATGGCTATCATAGTTCTTTTTCCATTCTATTGGATGATCAACTCATCACTCAAGACATGGGAAGAATATACGGCAAATGTTCCGACATTCTGGCCTCATAAGGTTATGTGGTCAAACTATGTAGAAGCATTTAATGCCGCAAACCTCGGAAGACTCTTTCTGAATACGGTATATGTCGGAATTGTTTCGACAGTACTCTCGCTCATAATTACGGTTCTTTCGGCATTTGCTTTTGCAAGACTTGAATTCAAGGGCAAGAATGCACTCTTTGCCGCACTTTTAGCGACAATGATGATTCCGGGTGAGCTTTTCACGATCACAAACTATCAGACGGTCAACACCTTCGGATGGATGAATACATATAAGGTACTCATCATTCCGTTCCTTGTAAGTGTATTTTATATCTATCTTCTCCGTCAGAACTTCCTTCAGATACCGAATGAGCTTTATCTTGCGGCAAAGGTTGACGGAACGAGCGACCTGAAGTACCTTTGGAAGGTAATGATCCCGCTTTCGCTTCCGACCATCATTTCGATCACGATACTCAAGATGATGGGTTCATGGAATACATACATATGGCCCCGACTTGTTGCCAACGACCAGGCTCACAAGTTGATCACAAACGGTCTTCGCAGTGCCAACCTGACAATATCTACAGGCGAGACAAACTTCCCGGTGCAGATGGCGGCTGTTGCGATCGTATCTTTGCCGCTCTTCCTTGTATTTGTATTCCTCAGAAAATACATAATAAAGGGTGTAAGCCGTTCGGGACTCAAGGGCTGATAAAAAAGCCCGTGCTGAAGACAGCATGAAAATATCATTGGTATAATAATTTATTTATTATAAAAAACTCACATTTATTTGAAAGGATCATCGAAAAATGAGAAAGATGAAAAAAATCACAGCATTGGTTCTGGCTGTCCTTATGATCGTGTCGGTATTTGCGGCATGTACCAATTCCGACAAAACAGACACGAAAGTACCGTCTACTTCAGGAGATACAACTCAAGCTCCGGTACAACAGACAGCAGCGAACTTTATCGTTCCTGAGGGCGGATATGACGGAAGCGAGGTCACTATCAAGTTTGACCACACTATGGGACAGAATCTCCGCGATGTTCTTGTGGCATATATCGAAGAGTTCAACAAGCTCTACCCCAACATACACATTGAGCAAGAGCAGGTTGGCGGATACGATGACGTTCGTAACCAGATAAGCACTGAAATTACTGTCGGAAATCAGCCGAATCTTGCATACTGCTATCCCGACCACGTGGCACTTTACAACCTTTCAAAATGTGTTGTACAGCTTGACGACCTCATCGACAGCAAGATCGAAGTTACCCGTGCAGACGGAACAAAGGAAATCATCGGTCTGACAGATGAGCAGAAGGCAGATTTCATCAAGGGCTACTATGAAGAAGGACTCCAGTTCGGAGACAATCATATGTATACCATGCCTTTCTCAAAGTCTACAGAAGTTCTTTACTACAATAAAACATTCTTCGATCAGCATAATCTCAAAGTTCCCGAAACATGGGATGAGCTTGAGCAGGTCTGCAAGAAGATAAAAGAAATCGATCCTGAATCGATCCCGCTCGGATATGACTCGGAATCAAACTGGTTCATCACAATGTGCGAACAGTACAATTCGCCCTATACAAGTGCAACAGGAAAGCACTTCCTCTTTGACAATGATACCAATAAGGCATTCGTAAAGAAATTTGCATCTTGGTACGCAAACGGATATCTCACAACACAGGCGATATTCGGTGCATATACATCCGGACTTTTCACAGCACAGACAGGAACAAGAAGCTATATGTCGATCGGTTCTTCTGCAGGAGCAACACACCAGCGTCCCGACAAGGTTGACGGAGCATACCCCTTTGAGGTAGGCATTGCAACTATTCCCCAGGTAAGCAAGGACAATTCAAAGGTTATTTCACAGGGACCGAGCATCTGCATCTTCATGAAAAAAGACGCAAACGGCAACATCACCAACACACAGGAGATCATCGCTTCCTGGTTGTTTGTCAAATACCTTACAACAAGCGTTGAGTTCCAGGCAGAGTTCTCAATGGTATCTGGATACGTTCCGGTAATCAAGTCTGTTACAGAGAATGAGGTTTATGCTCAGTTCCTCGGCAATGCAGACGGATATGACTATGTTGCAGCTCTCTCCGCAAAGATCTGTCTTGAACAGGAAAGCAGCTACTACACATCGCCCGCATTCAACGGCTCATCTACAGCCCGCGATCAGGTCGGAGATCTTCTTACAAAGTGCCTTACCGAAGGTAATAATGTTGGCAAGATCATAGACGAAGCATTTGAAGATGCAATCGATGAATGTGAGTACAACAGCTGATATTCAATATAAAGCAAAGCATCGACAGAAAACCATATTAGAAAGCGAAATATAAATATGAAGAGAATAAACAATAAGAATAATATGATGAGAATTGCATCTGTTCTTCTTCTTTTGTGCATGATGTTTATGTTTCTCGTTTCATGTACAATCACCACCGATCCGACAGCATCGGACGAAACACAGACGGAGCAGCCTTCTACATCTTCGGCAGGCACTTCATCTGCCTCTCCGACTACAGGCTCTTCACAGGAATTTGTTGATTATGTTGCACAATTAAAGCTTGATATGAATTCCGAAACGGTAAAGCAGGAAGCTACTGTAAAGGCGTATATTGACGGCGATACAACACACTTCAATGTTCCGAGCTCTGTCAGCGAAACAGGAGTTCTCAAGGCAAGATATCTTGCAATAAATACTCCCGAATCGACAGGTAAGGTCGAGCCGTGGGGCAAAAAAGCATCCAATTTCACCAAAGAAAAGCTCAAGAGCGCAGTGTCTATCATTGTAGAATCGGACGATGCCAATTGGAATCTCGATTCAACAGGCGGCAGACACCTTGTGTGGATCTGGTATAAGACATCACAGGATTCTGAATACAGAAATCTCAATCTTGAGATACTTCAGAACGGATATGCGATCGCTTCATCCTCTGCTAACAACCGTTACGGATCGACATGCGTTGCGGCCTTGAATCAGGCTAAGCAATTCAAGCTCCGTGTTCACTCAAGTGAGCCGGATGACGGCTTCTACTACGGAAAGGCACAGGAGATCACTCTCAGAGAGCTTCGCACCAATATTGAAAAATACAACGGAACGGTCGTTGCATTCGAAGGCGTGGTCACAAGAGATTACAGCAACGGTGTATATGTAGAAGATTATGACGATGAAACCGGAATGTATTACGGAATGTATATCTATTACGGTTTCGGCACTCAGGGTGACGTTCTGCGTATTATCTCCGAGGGTAACCGTGCAAGGATCGTCGGAACTGTAAGCTACTACGAAACAGGCGGAACATATCAGGTTTCGGGACTCAACTACAGAGCAATAAAGCCGAATGACCCCGAAAATGTTCAGCTGGTAAGCTCAGGTCATCAACCGGCATATGTCAAAACTTCTCCCGAGCAGTTCAAGAACGGAACTGTTTCGATAGAGTGTGAAAATGAAAACAACGAGATCATTAAGAGAAATGCTCCCTATGCCGAAATGGCACTCGGAACATCTATCTCAATGGATAATCTCAAGGTTAAGAAGATCTACACCACAACAAACGACGCAAGCTCTTCAAAGGGAGCAATGACGATCACCTGTGAGTGCGACGGCGTTGAGATCGATGTACGTACGGTAGTGCTGTATGACGAGAACAAGAACCTTGTCACAGCATCGGCATATGAAGGCAAGACCATCAATGTGCAGGGTATAATCGATTATTTCGACGGCGGATATCAGATCAAGGTATTCTCCACAAAGGACATTACCGTAGTCGGCTGATTCATTTGTAAATTAAAAAATGCCCGATGTCCGATTTGTTCGGATCATCGGGCGAGAACAAAAATAAGAGGAAAAGTCTGAAAAATAAATTTTTCAGACTGCGTTTTGTGGCTTTTGTTGCCGGTGCGGCAACAATTTTGCTTCGCAAAACCATCCACAATTCCGAAAGAAAGGAAGCTTTCGCAAAAGCGAAAGCCATGGTCATAATAATGAAAAACAAGATTTTTACATTAGTTCTCATTGCACTGCTTGCATGTGTTCTTGTGTTTGCATCATGTAATGATGAAACACCGACAACAACACCGACAGGCACTCCTGCTACAGCAACACCTTCAAAAGCTCCCACAACTGATACACAGCCTTCGGAACTTGATGATGCAAGGAGCTACATCACATCGATGTACAAAGACAAATCGGAGATCACAGCGGCTGATTATGATCTTATCGGAAGCGTAAGCATCAACGGAAAATCATTTGAGGTCGTATGGACGGTTAAAATTGAATCCGGTCCTGAAGACGGTGTAACCATCGAGAAGAAGGAAGACGGAAACTATACAGTTAAGATCGGCGAAAAGCTTGCCGAGGACTGCAAGTATGAGATAACTGCAACCATCAAGGACAATGACGGAAACACAGCCCAAAAGTCCTTCAAACACACAGCTCCCCAATTCAGAGAGCTTTCATGGAAAGAATATTATGATGCCAAAGCAGGTGATCCCGTTGTCGTAAAGGGCGTTGTCACGGCAATTCTTTCAAAGGCAAACGGAAACAAGAACAACTGCATCTATCTCCAGGATAACGACGGCGGATATTATGTATATGCACTCGCAGACGATCCTACCGAGAAGGGAATCAAGGTCGGTATGACCATCCGTGCTTCGGGTGAAAAGGATATCTACAGCGGAACACATGAGATTAAAAACGCAGGAATCGAAATAATCGATGAAAATATCACAGCAACTGCTGCAAAGGATATCACCGAGATCTATTCAAAGGCAGAAACCCTCAAGGATACCGCACTTACAGATCTTCAGAGCATGCTTGTCACCATAAAGGGTGTAACAATATCTGCTCAGGACGATTCGGTTTCCAACGGATACTACAAGTTCAAGCTCGGTTCTCTTGAATCATACATCAGAATTTCATCTTCGGATTGCCCTCTTGCAGCGGCTGATCAGACAACATTCAAAAATTCACACAAAGAGCATACCGCATGGCTTGCAAACGCAACAGGTATCGTAACAATTTACAATAACGCTATCTATCTCACACCTGCTTCTGCCGATGCATATGAATATCTCAGCCTCCCCGAACGCACTGACGCTGAGAAGGTTGCTATGGAAAAGGATCTCATCACTCTTGAAAGTGAGATCAACGCAAGCAAGGTCATAACCGTTCCTGTTACCGGTAAAGTATTTGACGGTGTAAAGATCACATGGACATCCGACAATGCGGCTGTTGTTGCTGACAACACAAAGGGAACACTTACCGTAACTCTTCCCTCGACTGATACAACTGTAAAGGTCACTGCTACAATTACAAGCGGTAGCACAAGCGATAAGGTTGAATTTACTGTCAAACTCGTTACCAAGATAGTTTATACATCTGTAAAAGACGCTCTTTCTGCTAAGGATGGTACTAATCTCTACATAAAAGGAAAGATAATCGACTTCTACACTAACGGTGAAACATACGGAAACGTTTATATCAGCGACGATGACGGCGCAACAAAGATCCTTATTTACGGATTGTACGACCAGGACGGCAAGAGATATGATAAGATGACGACAAAGCCTGTCGTAGGCGATACGATCACCATATACGGTCCTGTATCGGTATATAACAGCGTAAACCAGATCAAGAACGCAACACTTCTTTCAATCGAAGGCGGTTCTTCGGTAGATCCTCAGCCCGGAGAAAAGCCGACATTCGTAACTGCTCCCAAAGCAGGCGAGAGCTACACATTTGCGATCTATCAGGCAAATCTTAAAAAGACAATTTATTTCTCAGGCGCAATGAGCGGATACTATATCGGTTCTGTAGACAGCAAGGATTCATCTCCCAAGGTAACTCTTGAAGCTGCAGAAGGCGGATACTACCTCGCATTCACCGTTAACGGTGCTAAGAAATACATTGACTGTGAAGTAAGCGGAACACATAAGAATATTATAATTGCAGATGCTCCGTCAAAAGTATGGTCGTTCAACAGCACAATAGGCGGTTTCACAGCCGATATTGACGGTAACGGAACAATAGTCGCTATCGGAACATACAGCAGCTACAATACATTCAGCGTTTCGGATATTGCAAAGTATACAGATGATACATCGAAGATCGATGTAGACCAGTTCCCGGCACGCCTTATCGCAGGCTAAGCCCGAGAATTCCCGATCGCAGCAGGTGGGTATACGGAATTATATAGTATAGCTTATCTGCATACATCATGAATAACAAACAGGACACTGTTTACGCAGTTTCTAATAAGAAAATTGAAAAAATCGGCTGGGATATTGTTTCTCAGCCGGTTTTTATATAATAATGATAGGTTATGATAATGGAAAAAGAATTTCGAAGAGAAAACATCCTCGGTTAGACAATTATGATTACAGTTCATCGGGTGCATATTTCATAGCAATATATACTCAAAACAGGCGGTAGGCATTATCCCGCATCCTATGGCGGGGGATTGTTCCTGTCGAATCTTACGTGTACGATTTTATAATACGGCAAGAGTAGGTTTTCTTACGCTGAAATGCTCTGCGAACAAATTGAATACACAAAATACGTCAAAATAGCGGAAGAACAATTATTATTACTTGAAGAACGGTATCTCCGCCTGAATGTTGACCGATATGTAATAATGCCTAATCACATCTATGTTGTTTTAATTATAAGTAAAGAAGCGGCGGGAGCTTGCTCCCGCCATACGGTTATTGATATAGTTTGTGCGTATAAATCGTTGCCTTATGGTCAGTCGATATGTATCACGAGGCAATATCATTGTCACATAACAATATATTTTGATTCACCGTTCACTACTCACTCTTCTTTTGCCCTATACGCCTTTGCCTGGAGGTTAAACATTTCGGCGTATTTTCCGCCGAGTGCTATAAGGCTGTCGTGCGAACCTTTTTCGATTACCGTGCCGTTCTCAAGCATATAAATGGTATCGGTCATTCTTGTTGTTGCAAGGCGGTGGGAGATGAATATGACGGTGCTGTCTTTTAGATGCTCGGCAACCGAATGATTAAGGTTGTATTCGGCTATCGGATCGAGTGCGGACGAGGGTTCGTCCATGACAACGATATCGTAATTCTTTACAAATACTCTTGCAATTGCGATCTTCTGGGATTCTCCGCCCGAAAAATCTCTGCCCTCATCGTCAAATTCACGGGTGACCATTGTGTCAATTCCGTTTGGCATATCCTGCAATTTATCGATGAATGACGAGTGGCGAAGTGCCTTCAGGACATCCTCTCTGTCTTTTTCGTTTTCGGCAGGTCTTCCGAGGACATTTTCCGCTATTGTTGCCGAGAAGAGCTTGAAATCCTGGAAAACTGCGGCTATACGACTTCTGTATTCTCTGATATCGTATTCCTTTATATTGACTCCGTTGTACAGTATTTCGCCTTCGGTAGGATCGTAAAATCTCATAAACAGCTTGATAAGAGTTGTTTTTCCTGCACCGTTATATCCGACAAGGGCAATTTTCTGTCCCTTTTTTATCGAAAGGCTGACATTTTTCAATATGGTCGGCGAGTCTTCCGAATCCTTATATTTAAAGGAAACATTCCGGAGTTCAAGACTTTGAAAATCGGGAACTTTTTTGCCGCCGCTGACGATCTTCGGATTGTAGCTCATGAATTTCACGTACTTGTCGATATACAGCGAATGGTTGCTGAAAGCGCTGTACAGATTCGAGACACCTCTGAATATAGATCTCACACGCCATGTGTTGTTCAGAGTTATCATAAAGCCTGCAAATGCAACTGTTCCGTTGAATAACCCGAGTGTGATTACAACGATCGTAGCCGCATACGGCAGGTTCCATAAAAGATTTTCTGCAATCGAGAGAGGGACTTTCTTTTTATTGTATTTCAGTGAGATCTTTAATCTCTCCTCTGCCGATTCGTCGTAATCATCTACAAGAATTTCGGACAGTCTTGATGTTCTTATCTCCTTTGCGTATTCGGAAAGGTGAAATACTCTGTTTATATAGCTTTCCTTTCTTTCATATGGCTTTCTTTCGACCGAGGACTGCAAATTGATCTTACGAAGGGCTTTTTCCAGAAAAAATTGGATCGCCGAACCGACAAAATTGATTATAACAACTATCGGACTTACCATAAAAAGCACGGTAAATGCGGTAGCGGTAAATATAATAGTATTTATAAAACTTGACATGGATTCGAGGACCTGCATTGCCCTTTTGTCGCTCTCGTCCATAGCCCAGACAAAATCGTTGTAAAATTCGGGATCATCAAAGCAGGAAAGATCTGCATCAAGACTTTTGTTAAAGATCTCGGCATGCATTCCGTAATGTAGCTTGTTTTGCATCCATGGGCGAAAGTAGAGAAAGTTCAATCTGCTCTCAAGCCAATAAACTATAAGCGACGATGCACCGAAAATGAATATCGGGATAAACTCAGAAAATTCAGCCCCCTTTTCTAGTGCTTCATAGACCATTGCAGTGAAAAAAACATTGCATGATGAGTAAAGACCGCCGATAATTCCGTGAAAAACTAAGAGCAGAACAAGCATTGGTGAATAAACGAATACTTTCTTTATCATATATGCGTTATTCTTAACTATATTTGAAAACGGTTGTTTTTTCTTTTTTTCAGCCATATCAAACCTCCATTCCGCCGCCAAGCGACGGCACATAATTTCAGACGTGAAACATAATGATTCAAAACTGAATAAACATAACTTTCACGCTATTCACTTCTTTCTTTTTTTTCAGTTATTCGAATCAGCGTCTGGGCTGTCAACATAATTTTCTGCCTGACGGTTGAACATTTCGCTGTAAAGACCGCCGCTGTGCATAAGCTCGGCGTGATTACCTATCTGTGCCACGCAGCCATTGTCAATCACCACAATTTTGTCTGCAATCACAGCCGAAGAAAGACGGTGGGATATGAAAATTACCGATTTTCCCTGAGTTGCGTTTATCATTCCTTCAAACATTTTGTATTCGGCAATCGGATCAAGAGCAGACGAAGGTTCATCAAGAAGTGCAAAGTGTGCCCCCGAAAAGAAGACCGAAGCAAGCTGAAGCTTTTGCGTTTCTCCTCCCGACATAACAATG
Source organism: uncultured Lachnospiraceae bacterium (assembly GCA_964638675.1). Lineage (GTDB taxonomy): Bacteria > Bacillota > Clostridia > Oscillospirales > CAG-272 > SIG714. The sequence goes on along the minus strand of CAZXAU010000007.1, from coordinate 93,218 downwards.
CCGTCCGGATCGAATTCTTTAGTGAGTATACTGTCCACACCATTGGAAAAGGTTGATATCTTTTCTCCAATGCCCGAAAGAGTGAGTGCAGACTCAACTTTTTCACGGTCGCCCTCAATGAGCGGTCTTTTTGCCACATTTTCGGCAACAGAAAGTGAAAAGCTTTTGTAATCCTGGAACAATGTTGAGAAGAGCGAACGGTATGAAGTGAGATTGTATTCCTTTATATCCACACCGTTAAGTGTTATACGCCCCTGAGTAGGCTCATAAAGATGGAGGAGCAATTTGACAATTGTGCTTTTTCCTGCACCGTTGCAGCCTACGAGTGCGATCTTTTCATCGGGGGCAATTGTGAATGAAAGATTATCGAGTGCATTTTTATCGCTTCCAGTATAGGCAAAGCAGACATTTTCAAATCTGATAACTCCCGGCTTTGCTATCAGTCCATTCTCGTTTTCCTTGATCTTCGGGACATAATTCAGGAATTCATTCATATCACGAAGATAAAGAGCGTGCTCTGCGAATGCAGCAATATCTGTTACCGAGCTGTTGAGATAGGAGTTCAAGGTCTGAATTGCCTCAATTGTTACGGCACAGTCACCGATAAGCATAGTGCGTGAAACGACCGTACGAAAAACAGCATAAAGCAGACTTCCGACAGAGCTGATGAGGTCACCCGAGCATTCACCCAAAAATCCGAGGATCGTGCGTTTTACACCGTGCTTTCTGAGTATTACCTTGTATTTTCCGTAAAGCTCTTTGAAGTGGCGAATCTGAGAGGGTGCCATATCGGTCAGACGCATTTCTTTTGCGTAGTCATTCAGATAAAAGGTTCGTCTGATATAATTTTTGCGTCGGTCGATCGGTTTTTGATCGGCGACATATTTATAATACACCTTCAGCTCTTTCTTTCTGAGCAGACCGAATAGAATCGGGAAGATCGCAAACAAGACGAGAAACGGATCGATAACTATAAGAATTCCGCCATTCAGAATTACCGACATCACAAGCCAGACGATATCGGTCAACGATGAGATAACGGCGAAAACTCTGTCTGACGCTTCGTCCATAGCTTTTACATATTTGTCATAAAAATCAGGATTTTCGTAGCACTCAAGATCGACTTCGCCTGCTTTTTTAAACAATGTCTTGCGTACATATTTAGTTATGTTGTTAGTCATTTTAACATTTATAAGTGCATAGTATATGTCCTGAACGATCCAGGAAAGCAGTTGTATTCCGAATATGATCAGTATTGTCCGAATTATATTCCCCTTATCCTCTCCGGTTTGAAAACCGTTCAGGATATAGCGTATAGTCCAGGTGTATGAATAAAAATTTATGACAGAGCTGATCGTGCACATTATTATTGTTATGGGGATATACCAAGATGAGGCACGTTGTACCATTTTCAGGGCAGTCAGATTGTACCTGAATATTTCTCTGAAAGACAGCGAATCCTTATCTTTCTCTTTTTTTCTTTTGAATTTAAGCTTCACTATATCACATCCTTTTGCGGTAAATGTCATAATAAATCATGTTTTCCGATGCTTTTGTCCATTATATCATACCTTTTTTTAAAAATCAATAACCGAATGGTTGATTGATTCAACCTGTTGCTTTAGTTTCAGGGTAAAAAAGAGAAAATATTTATAAAAATCGGCTTGCAAAGAATGACAAGATATGATAAAATACAGTATGAGTAACACAAAAGATATAAGGAATAAAGCGGATGTTTGAAGAAATTATAAGAGAAATTGAAAAATACGATAAGATAATCATTCACAGGCATAGTAACCCGGACGGTGACGCTATCGGTTCGCAGATCGGACTTAAGACTGTTATTGCCGAAAATTTTCCCGAAAAGAAAGTGTATGCCGTCGGAGATGATCCGAAAAGATATTCTTTCATCGAGGATTCCACCCCGGATATGATAGAGGACAGTGAATACGAGAATGCACTTGTCATCATACTCGACAGTGCGGTTCCGAATCTCGTGAGCGATAAAAGATATACGCTTGCCGAGAAAACACTGAGGATCGACCATCATATTTTCTGTGAAAAATTTGCCGATATCGAAGTGATCGAAACAAGCTTTGAAAGCTGTGCCGGTGAGATTGCCGCCCTTGTGAAGGAGAGCGGATGGACTCTTTCATCTAAGGCGGCAAAAATAATCTATACCGGAATGGTGACCGATTCGGGAAGATTCAGATATGATTCGACATCGGCACGCACCTTTGCACTTGCTTCATTTCTTATGGAAAGTCGATTCGATATTTCAGATATCTACAGAAACCTTTATGCGAGCGATTTCGAGGACATGAAGCTGCGTGCCTCATTCACTCTGAAGATAAAATTCACGCCGAAAAAGGTTGCGTATATTTATACGAGCGCAGATGAGCTTGAGCAGATCAGCGCCGACACTTTCACGGTATCAAGGGGAATGGTGAACACGATGTCGGATATCAAAGGTGTCGATATATGGGTCAATTTCACCGAAACTCATGAAGGAGTTCTTGTAGAGCTTCGCTCATCAAAATACAATATAAATCCCATAGCAGTAAAATACGGCGGCGGCGGACACGCAAAGGCAAGCGGAGCTACTGTTAAGGATAGGGAAGAAGCAATGGCAATGCTTGCAGATCTTGAGGCTCTTATAGAAGAGTGATAATGATTACGCTCTTTCTTCAATAAAGTCTTTAAGGGGGCACGGGGCGAACTAAAGACTTTTTACAGAAAGTTCCCCCGATTACAAAACGCCAACTAACTTCAACGAAAGGAAAAAACAATATGGATAAAATAATCGCAGAAAAAATAATTGAAAAGATAAAGCAGTACGATACGGTAGTGATAAGCAGACATATAAGACCGGATGGGGACGCATATGGATCGGCGCTCGGGCTTCGTGAGGTGTTACGTGATAATTTTCCCGAAAAGAAGATATATGCGATAGGCGATGATATATCCGACTATCTTCACTTTGTAGGGGAGTATGATGAACAGATAAGCGATGAAGAATATGAAAATGCACTTGCAATCGTTACAGACTGCGGAACATTGGCGAGAGTATCGAACAGTAAGCTGAAGCTTGCAAAGGAGCTTATAAAGATAGATCACCATATAAATATTGAACCGTACGGCGACCTCATGTGGGTCGAGGACTACCGCTCGTCGGCAAGTGAAATGATAGCCGATCTCTGTTTCACGTCAGGGCTTGAGGTTTCGGCAAATGCCGCAAGGATAATATATACCGGAATCGTGACCGATACAGGGAGATTCAAATTCGGCGTAACGGGCGATAGTATGAGAATTGCGGCAAAACTTCTTGATAAGGGAATCGACACAGAGAAGCTGAATGCTAATCTCTATCTTGACGATTATAATGTACTGAAGTTCAGATCATACATATTTGAAAAGACACAGATGACCGAAAACGGCGTTGCCTATCTGTATATAGATGAGCAGACACAAAAAGATTGGAATCTGTCTAAAGAGGATGCAAGCGGAGCCATTTCACTGCTCGATTCGATAAAGGGTTCGCTGTTCTGGATAGCGTTTATAGAAAACGGAGACGGCACGATAAGAGTCAGACTGCGTTCAAGATTCATGCCGATAAATCAGATAGGCGAAAAATATCGGGGCGGCGGTCACGCAAATGCATCTGGAGCAACCCTGCACTCAAAGGATGAGCTTGCGCTTATTCTCGCAGATGCCGATGCGGCAATAAAGGAATATAAGGAAAACAACGAAGGCTGGATGTAAGAAGAACATAATAATTAAGGAAATAAAAAGGGTGTAAACAAATTGAAAATACTTATAGTAAATGACGACGGTATAGATTGCGAGGGCATAAGAGTCAGTGCCGAGTATGCAAAAACGCTCGGGGAAGTCACGCTGATCGCTCCGAAATATCAGCAGAGCGGAAAAAGCCACTCGATCGATATACATAATGCCTTTGAGATAAAAAAGGTCGATGCGATAGAAGGGGCCGAGTGTTATACGGTCGATTCATCGCCTGCCGACTGCGTGCGATTCGGAATCATAGGACTTGAGAGAAAATACGACCTTGTTATATCGGGAGTGAACAACGGCTACAATATCGGCGAGGATATTCTGTATTCCGGAACGGTGGCGGCGATATTTGAGGCGGCACTTAACGGTCATAACGGAATCGCACTTTCAACCGACTTTTTCGTGTTTGACAGTGCAAGAAGAGAGCTTCCGAGGATATTTGATTTTGTATACAGGAATAAGCTTTTTGAGAAAAACAGGATATACAATGTAAATATTCCGCTTTCGGTCAAAGGACTGAGAGTGACAAAGCAGGGCGGTGCATATTATAAGGATCACTTTGTTGAAAAAGAGAAAAATATGTTTTATCAACAAGGATATTCGGTATACGAGGGAACAAAAGACCTCACGATTGATACCGATTGCGTGATGAACGGATATATATCGCTTACACCTATGAGCGTTGCACGAACCGATTTTGCGGCATACAGCGAGCTGTCGAAGCTGTCGCAGCTGAATGACGAGAATTAATGAGAAAAAATCATGAAATTACAAAAAAACACTTGACAAAATAGAGAAAGTGGAATATAATACAGTTTGTGACAATCTGTTGTATAAGTTAGAGGTCTGAAATGAGGCTTGATCTTTCCGAATTATCCGAAGGTATAATAAAAGAACTTTCCTTTGATTACCCACTCACAATCGAAGATGAATTCTATAATGTGATCTTTCCCGAGCCGCTTTATGTACGTGGCACAGTAAAAAATACTGCCGGTTACATTTCACTGAAGATTGATGCGGAAATAACTTATGATACATTTTGCGACAGATGTGCAAAACCCATAAAGAACACGCTTTGCCTTGAAATTGCGAGAACGCTTGTGAAAAAGGGCACTTTGCAAAACAGCAATGACGGTTTTGATGATCTTGATTATATCGAGATCGAAAACGACGGATGTATTGATGTTGATGATACAGTCAGAGAAGAATTCGTTCTCTCATTTCCGATGAAGCATCTCTGCTGTGACGACTGTAAAGGACTTTGTCCGATCTGCGGACAAAACCTGAATGACGGAGAGTGTCAGTGCAAAGAGGAAAAACAGCCGTCTGTATGGGATGAAGCACTGAAAAAGCTTGCCGAAAACGGCGGCGATAAATGATGATAATAATTTAATGATAAAGAAATCCAAGGAGGAATGGTCATGGCAGTACCGAAGAGAAAGGTTTCAAAAGCAAGACGTGACAAGAGACGCTCGTCAACATGGAAGCTCGATGCTCCCACAATGGTAAAATGCTCCAAATGCGGCGAATACAATCTTGCACACAGAGTTTGCAAGAAGTGCGGATTTTACGGCGGAAAAGTAATCATTCAAAAAGAAGAAGCATAATCTGCATATAAATGAGGGCGGGTTTCGGGCGTATGTCTAAACCTACCCTTATTTTTTAAAATAATGGTATATATGATCGGACATTGCTTCAAATGACGCAGTGTTTGTCTTTACAAAATAATATAGGTCGGTTTGCAATGATTGAGATTAAAAGTGTTGAAAAAGGCAGCATTGCCGAACGGCATGGGATAAAAGCAGGCGACATTCTGATATCGGTAAACGGAAACGATGTCAATGATGTTCTTGACTACCGTTTTTATCTTACCGATAGATCGGTCGTTCTCAAGATCCACCGGGGAGCCGAGCTTTTCGATATCTGTATCAGAAAAGGGGAATATGACGATATAGGGCTCGATTCGGATACATACCTCATGGATGAAAAGCATTCATGCAGGAATAAATGCGTATTCTGCTTTATCGATCAGCTCCCGAAGGGAATGAGAGATACTCTCTATTTCAAAGACGATGATTCAAGACTTTCCTTTTTAATGGGAAACTATATCACGATGACAAATATGTCGATCGCCGACATAGACAGGATCGTGAAAATGAAGATGTCACCCGTCAATATCTCGGTGCATACTACAAATCCCGGATTGCGTTGCATGATGATGAAAAACCGCTTTGCAGGGGATATTCTCGAAAAGATGGAGAGACTGAGAGCAGGCGGAATTATGATGAACTGTCAGCTCGTTGTATGCAAGGGTCTTAATGACGGTGAGGAGCTTATTCGCTCAATGCGTGATCTTGAAAGAATGTACCCGAATGTGCAGAGCGTGTCAATCGTTCCGTCAGGTCTTACAAAATACCGTGATGGACTTTATGATCTCGAAATGTTTAGCCCAAGCGAATGCTCGGAAATTATATCGGCTGTCGAAAAATTTGCCGATGAGTGCTATGAAAAGCACGGAAGCCGTATTTTCTTTGCCGCAGACGAACTGTATATAAAAGCAGGCAGAGAGTTGCATGAGGGTGAATACTACGAAGGATATATGCAGATAGAAAACGGCGTCGGAATGATCACGTCAATGAAGGAAGAATTTGACGACGAGTTTTCTTTCATAAAAGAGGATTATGATATATCGCTTGAGCGTGATGTGTCGATAGCGACAGGCTGCTCGGCGTATGCCTTTATAAAATCGCTTGCCGATAAAATAAGTTATACCTGTCCGAAAACAAAAATCAGTGTATATAAAATAAGGAACGATTTTTTCGGAGACAATATAACGGTCGCAGGACTTTTGTGCGGATGCGATGTTATAGCACAACTTAAAGGAAAACATCTCGGAGATAAACTCATATTGCCGGCAGTTGCACTTCGCAGTGAAAGAGACATGATGCTCGACGGCACAACGCCCGATGAGCTGTCAGCGGCACTCGGAGTAAATGTAGAATTTTCGGAAAGCAGCGGTGCTGATTTTATCAAAGCGGTTATGGGTTGATTTTTCAGAAAGTCCGTGTGAGGGAGGGTCCCCACATGATGGCTACGATTCAAGCGAGTATAGTTAAAACTTCGTTTTAACTGGGCACTATACCCTCCCATTTTATTAAAGTCTTTGAGGGAGGAGGTTACATTTCCTGTAGAAAATGTAACCAGGGGAATCTTTCTACAGAAAGTTCCCACGAATCATATAAACATACACTAAATCCAAGGAGGAAAGCGGATGGCTAAACCTGTAGTTGCCATCGTCGGACGCCCGAATGTGGGCAAGAGTACTGTGTTCAATAAGATAGCAGGTGAGAGGATCTCGATAGTTGAGGACACTCCCGGTGTAACACGTGACAGGATATATTATGAGTGTCAGTGGAACAGCAGAAGCTTCATGTTGGTTGACACGGGCGGTATAGAACCGAAGACCGACGATATAATTTTAAAGCATATTAAAACACAAGCACAAATAGCGATAGAAACGGCTGATGTAATCGTGCTTTTGACAGAGCTTCACACAGGAGTTACTGCCGATGACAAAGCGATAGCATCCATGTTGCTGAGATCGGGAAAGCCGCTTATCTGCTGTGTGAATAAGGTAGATAAAATAGGAAATCTGCCTGCAGAGTTTTATGAATTCTACGAGCTTGGATTTTCGGAGGATCCTATCCCGGTATCAGGAATTCACGGTACGGGAACAGGAGACCTTCTTGATAAAATTGTTGAGCTTCTGCCTGAAGAAGTTGAGGAAGAAGATGATGGCAGTGATATAAAGGTCGCCGTTATAGGAAAGCCAAATGCAGGGAAAAGCTCGATAATAAACAGAATTCTCGGCGAAAACCGTTTGATAGTTTCGGATATTGCAGGAACGACGAGAGATGCTATCGACAGTAAGGTCGAAAACAAATACGGGAAATATACGTTTATTGATACTGCAGGAATCAGAAGAAGCAGTAAAATTTCGGATAAGATAGAGAAATACAGCGTGCTTCGAGCCAAGATGGCGGTCGACAGAGCTGATGTCTGTCTTATTATGATAGATGCGAGCGAAGGAATCACCGAGCAGGATGAGAAAATTGCCGGACTTGCACACGAAGCAGGAAAAGCATCGATATTCGTTATAAATAAGTGGGATGCAATAGAAAAAGACAACAGTACGGTCAAGCAATTCACCGAGCAGGTCAGGATCCACTTCGCATATATGGATTATGCACCGATCATCTTTGTTTCGGCTAAGACAGGACAGCGAGTGGATAAGCTCTTTGAGCTGATCAACAACGTCGATGAAAAATCGAAGATCAGAATATCGACAGGTACGCTCAACGACATTCTGGCAGATGCTGTTGCAAGAGTCCAGCCGCCTTCGGATAAGGGAAGATATCTGAAAATTTTCTATATGACACAAACTGGCACAAAACCGCCTTGTTTTGTGGTATTCTGCAACAGTGCCACACTCTTTCATTTTTCTTATCAAAGGTATATAGAAAACTGTCTGCGTAAAGTCTTTGGCTTTGAAGGCACGCCAATTAAACTTATAGTTCGTGAACGAAACGACGACAATGAAAAATGAGGTACTGTTATGGCATTTATCGAATGGGTGGAAAAACTCAAATATAGTTACGGATTCCTTGCACAGTGGTTTGCCGATATTGAAGTTATAGACGGGGACACAATTTTTGACTTCTCGGGGTTTGCCGCCGGATATATTGCATTTATGGTGCTGACATTTGCTGTCGGGTATTTTGTGGGCAGTCTGAATTTCGGAATTATTGTATCAAGACTGCGGCACCATGACGATGTCAGAAAATATGGAAGCGGAAATGCGGGCACGACCAATATGCTCCGCACATACGGCAAAGGCTCAGCTGCACTTACCTTATGTCTAGATGTTCTGAAGGCGTTGATCGTTACATTTCTCGGTATGCTCCTCGGAGGAGAGAGCTTTGGATATATTGCAGGCGTTGGATGCATGGTGGGTCACGCTTATCCGGTGTACTTCGGCTTTAAGGGCGGAAAGGGAGTTGCATGTGCCGCTGCCATAGTTCTTCTTCTTGAACCGATCCCGGCGTTGTTCTGTTTGTTCTTCTTTGTGCTCACTGTTGCGTGGACAAAATATGTTTCGCTCGGTTCAATATTTGCGGCTATGCTTGTTCCGATTTTTGTCAACGGAATGTACGGACAGCTTCATTATCCGAAATATGAAGGAGAGCTGCCGCCGCCGCCGATAGTTGCGATAGCTACTGTTTTTATTGCCGTCTTTATAATATATCTGCACAGGGGCAATATAAAGCGAATAATGAATAAAACCGAAAGTAAAATCAGCTTCAAAAGTAAGCGTGACAGCGAGGATAGTCAATAAATAACTGCCTGCAAAGGTGAATTGGAAACAAAATTTGCAAATATTCGCAAAGATTCAATATTTTTTTTGAATTGCTATTGCAATTTCGTAAAAAGTATGATATAATATGTCCTGCGATTTTGATTAGAGAGATAATTTAACTCGTGAATATATTGGAGGTGTCTTATTATGGCAAAGTGTGAACTCTGCGGAAAGGGTGTTACATTCGGACAGAATGTTTCTCACTCCAACCGTAAAACTAACAGAATGTGGAAGCCCAACATAAGAAAGATCAAAGCTGATGTCAACGGAACACACAAAACCGTATACATCTGCTCTCGTTGCCTGCGTTCGGTTCGCAACGGTAAAATTGAGCTTCAGTAATCGTTCAGATTTTTCTGAAATTATTCTGATTGATAAACGGACGGGTCTCCCGTCCTTTTGTCGTTCGGTATCTGAATTATTATAGGTGCAAATATGGGGAACACAATTTTTATTTCAAATGCGGCAGACCGAAGCATCTGTGAAATTCTTTCGCAGTCCGGCGATGTCAGAAAACTGCCTTCGTTTTCCTGTCTGCCAAAACCGGTGGCATCTCATGCCGATATGTTGCTTTTTTCGCATGACCGACTGCTGTATCTCCCAGAAGGATATTTCCGTGAAAATTCCGCACTTTTTTCAGACCTGAATTATATAACAGTGAAGGACCCGTTGCCAGAATATCCGTATGATATAATTCTCGACTGCCTGATGCTCGGCAAATATCTCATTTGCAACGAAAAATACACATCGCCTGAATTAATTTTACATTATGTACCGTTGAATGTGAATCAGGGCTATGCACGCTGTTCAACTCTTAAACTGTCGGATAGTGCGATAATAACGGCAGACCGCACAATTGCGTCGGCGGCATCTGAAATCGGATGCGAAGTGCTCGTTATACAAAGCGGACATATCTTTCTCGAAGGGTACAATTACGGATTTATCGGAGGTGCATCTTGCGTGGTTGGCGACAGCGTGATATTTTTCGGAAATCTCTCAACGCACCCCGATGCAGATAAGATAACAGATTTTATTGTCTCACACGGGAAAAGGGTCATAAATTCAAGCCGAAGCGATATTCCGCTTACCGATTTCGGCGGTGCGGTTATAGTTTAGCGATATGGATTGTAAGATACATAAAGCTATAAAAACATTTGTTATTGAAGTATACAAAATAAGGACAAAAAATAAAAGAAATGAGTAAAAGAAGAAGAAAAAGCCGGTCTTCTGCCGGCAAGGTCATACTGACAGCCATTGTACTGCTTGCGGTTATTGCAGTTGCATTATGTCTGCCGCATTATCGGGATATTTATACCGGATTATTCGGGAATACTCCAAACGATGATAATGGCATTCTGACCGATCTGAATGACGGCGGTGTCAGGATAACTTTTATAGATGTCGGGCAGGGTGATTCGTCATTTATTGAATTTCCGGACAACACCTGTATGCTTATTGATGCCGGAGAAAATGAAATGGCATCACGGGTAATTAACCTGATCCGAAAACGCGGATATTCTAAAATAGATTATGTTCTTGTGACACATCCTCATTCCGATCACATGGGCGGTATGCCCGAAGTTCTGAAAGCTTTTGATATCGGGAAAATTTATATGCCGGATGCCGTGACAAACACTTCGATCTTCTCACGGCTTCTTGATACCATCGAATCGAAGGGACTGAAAGTCTCGCGTGCAAAGGCCGGAGTTATAATAAAACAGACCGATGATCTCGAGATTCGTTTGCTGTCTCCTGTACAGGATGAGTATGAGAATTTGAATAACTATTCGGCTGTATGCAGGATAGTTTATAAAAGCAGGAGCTTCCTTTTCATGGGGGATGCTGAAAAGCTCGTCGAGAAGGAGCTTTATATGGAAGATGTTTTATCCGATGTTGTGAAAATAGGTCATCACGGCAGTTCAACATCATCGGGTAAGTCGTTTGTCGCTGCAACCAAAGCGAAATACGGGATTCTTTCGCTCGGAGAGGGGAATACATACGGTCATCCGAATGCATCGGTCGTTAAAACATGGGAAAGCTTTTCGGCTAAGCTTCTGCGTACCGATGAGCTCGGCAATATTGTGTTTGTTACTGATGGCAGTAAGCTTTCCTATTATTCTGAAAAGTCGGGTGCAGGCGAAAATATGCCGACATCCTCGGCTGTTACCGACGACCTACTCACGCCCGATTATACTTACGCTCTCAATGAAGGAAGCCGCAGGGTTCACACTCCCGACTGCTCTTATGTAGAGACTATTAGTAGTAAAAATTTATCATTTACATCAAAGACACTTGACGAGCTTAAATCTGAGGGATACTCGCTCTGCTCTCATTGCAATCCCGAATGATCCTTCTGGCGATGTTCCGGAAGTTCTTTTGTTTGAAGATCATTTTTGTACGGTCGTTTGTTACTATAAACTGAAAAATAAAAACAGAAAGGATGCTTTGATATTATGAAGGTAGTAATTGACAGATTTGAAGGCGGTTTTGCCATTATTGAGCTTGAGAACAACAGGTGGGCGAATATACCCAGGGCGTTGATTCCAGGTGCACAAGAGGGCGATATTATCAGCATTGAGGTTCTCAAAAATGAAAGCTCATCCAAGAAAAATGAAATGAAAAAACGCCTTGAGTCGCTTTTTGATGAAGACGATGAATAGTATTCTGCTTTATATACAAAATAACTGCTTCGCCACGGACATCCGTACGGCGAGGCAGTTTTTTGATGCTTTATTCTGTTTATATTATTCGGTATACTGTCCTTTCGACTTTGGTGATACTATCAGCGTCATTATCCCCAAGCACACTGCTGCCGCCAGGCACCATATCATTGCACCGTCGCCTGTTTGTGGGACGTTGCTTTGTATATTGACCTCTTCACTGTCCGATTCACCGGAAATGCTTTTCATCTGGCTTGCGGCATTTATCTGGTCTTCCTGATTTGAGCTCTCGCTTTTGTTTTCGATATCAGCAAAGGGTATCAGTGCTGTGGCGATTATTACCGCAAGGCACAAAGAAAGTATCACCGGAATTTTTATGCCGAATCTTATTTTCTTGCTTTTCTGATTTTTCGTAATATCACCGCTCTTTCCGATTGTTTCATGCCTTTTTATTTTTCCGAATCAACTTCTGAAAAATATTGGCTGTACCTTGTATACTTTATTGTTCCACCTTGATGCGTTTCTATACTATTCGATTTAAGAGCGATTTTACAGGAATGTTGTTACCGCCAGCGTCAACAGCGGTATTGTGATGAAGCAGGACAGCGTTGCTATAAGTATACTGTATGCCGGAGTCGTTGCATCGAGGTGATGAAGCTCTGACATGCTTTGTAATATTGCAGCACACGGCATTCCCGAAAGTATGACAAGCACTGCTTTCATTTCAAAGCCTATCGGCAAAAAATATGTGATTGTAAAACAGAATATCGGAAATGCTATCAATTTCAATGCCGCAATTATTATCGACTTTTTTCGTTTTATTATTTCTTTCAGCGGCGATGCGGCGAGCCGTACTCCCAGAATGAACATGCAAAGCGGCGATGTCATTGAACCTATATTTTTGATTCCTGCTACAAAGTTATCTGGTATATATTGCTTCAACCCAAAGAAGAATATAGGCAGTGCGATTACCATTCCGAACATCGTCGGATTGAAAAGTGCCGCCTTAAGCGATATATATTTCTTATCGTTTGTGAGGAAAAATACTCCCATCGTGAACATTATCAGGTTCATTGATACCATGTACATCATGACATATGCCGATATCTCCGGATTGTCGGGAAAAAGTGCCGTAAGAACCGGCAATCCGAAAAATCCTACATTTCCGACTATCGCACCTATATTCATGATTCGGTTTACTTCGTTATTTCTCTTCCTTACATATGCAATATATATTATCAGCATAAACGCTGCCTGCATAAGTGTTGCCAGCAAAAATATTATTACCATATTATAAGCCAGCTTCGGTGTATAATCAAGCGATATAAATGCCGATATCTCAAGAAAAGGCGTTCCTATATATATCAGTACCCCTGAAAGTCCCGGCAGATGCTCAGGAAGTGTTTTCTTCATCTTACATACCGCATACCCAGGTATTATATAAAACAGTGTCAATAATACATTTGAAAGTGCTATCTCAAAACTCATCTTCTTATCCTCCGTCGCCTATTATAACCATATTCCTTGCTCTTGTCAACCCCTTCTTCTTTGAAAAGAAGAAGCAAGAAACTTTCCTACAGTTTAAGACAGTTAGCCTGATTTAAATTGTTTACTTCTTTTTTTCTTTGAAAAGAAGAATTGAGAAACTTTCCTTAAATAGCCAATTAAAACGGTTAGTCATACAACTTTTTCAAACATTATGTTTAAAAAAATTGTATGACACGAATAACGTTAAAACCGTATGTCTTGACCGGAAATAAATTTCTAAGGATACAATGAAAGCTATATGTCCTGATCGCGAATAAAGATTTTGTGATGATTTTTACAAAATGAAATAAAATGAACAAAAAGCCGAAAAAGCAGGAGAATGTGACAGGGTAATGTGGGGAACAGTACAAAATTCAAAAAGATGGCAATTTGGTATTGACAAAGGTAATGAATTATGATATGATGTGAAAAAGTTTAAAACAGATGTTGAATTAATAATGATGGGAGAAAAGGTATGTTCGTTTCACAGAGAATGTCTATGGGAATGATGATGTGCATGTGCAGCATGCGCATGTTTTGCTCTGCCGAATCGAACATCTCTTCCGATAGAAAATAACGAACAAAGCGAAATAAGTTATTGCAACCGGGAGACAGATAGATAGTCTTGCGGTTTTGTTTTTTTAAACGCCTGAAGCAAGATGATGCGGCAGAGCTGAGCAAGGCGAAAAGAGACAGTGACATCTGAATGAAGACTGAAGAAAAAATGAAATTTATAAGAAAATAATTACTAAAAAAATAAATTAAAAATCAAAGAGGAGAAAGATTATGAAAAGATATGTAGCGATTTTACTTACAATAGCAACACTTGCACTCAGCGTGCTGGTATTTGCGTCATGCAATTCGGAGAAGCAGATAACTATAGCGATACCGAACGATCCGACAAACGAGGCGCGTGCACTTGCACTTCTTGAGGCAAAAGGACTTATCACATTGAAAAAGGATCTCGATACCACTGCGACGGTCAGAGATATAGAGAGCAACCCGTACAACATTAAATTCAACGAAGTTGAAGCGGCACAGCTCCCCGGAATTCTTGGAGATGTAGATTATGCGGTAATCAATTCTAACTATGCGATTGCGGCGCAGATCACTCCGTTCACGACAGAAGGAACAGATGTATCATTCCCGAATATACTTGCCTGCAAAGAGGGAAATGAAAACAGTGCTAAGATAAAGGCACTTGTAGCGGCACTCAACAGCGAGCAGGTTCAGAAATTCATACAGGATACATACAAGGGAGCTATTGTATGCGACCTTGAAAATGTCACAGACGGATTTGATTCAACGGTAGATTACGAATCACTCAAGGGCACAAAGATCAGCGTTGCGGCTTCGCCCACACCCCATGCAGACATACTTAAGGTGGCTAAACAGATCCTTGCTCAGAAAGATATTACACTTGATATTAAGGAATTTACAGACTATATTCAGCCTAACAATGTCGTAGAAAGCGGAGAAGTTGACGCAAACTATTTCCAGCATATACCGTATCTTGACGACTTCAATGCGCAGAACAACACACATATCGTATCGGTTCTTAAGATACATCACGAGCCGATGGGAATATATTCGAATAAGTACGATAATTTTGATGCGATAAAGAACGCAAAATAATAATCAACAACAACGAGGGCTATGTGATTGTGTCGCATAGCCCACAGGAGTTTATAAATGATAGAAATTCGTAATTTGACAAAAACCTTTGAGTCGTCAAACGGTAGGGTCGAAGCATTGAAAGATGTCAGCTTCAATGTTGCGGATGGGGATATATTCGGCATTATAGGAATGAGCGGAGCCGGAAAGAGCACGCTTGTCAGATGCATAAATATGCTTGAGCGTCCGAGCAAGGGAAGCGTAATAATAGACGGTGTGGATATGGGGGCGCTTTCTCAGAAACAGCTGAGAGAAAAAAGGCGTGATATAACGATGATCTTTCAGGGCATCAATCTTCTCATGCAACGCAACTGTCTTGCAAATGTACGGTTTCCTCTTGAATTGAACGGCAGGTATTCACGCGAAGCGGCGAATGCAAAAGCACTTGAACTCCTTGATATGGTAGGACTTTCATCGAAAGCAGGTGCATATCCTGCACAGCTTTCGGGGGGACAGCAGCAACGTGTTGCGATAGCAAGAGCACTTGCAACCAATCCGAAGGTACTGCTTTGCGATGAGGCGACATCCGCACTCGATCCGACAACAACATCGTCGATACTTGAGCTGATACGTGATATCAACAGGAAGACAGGAATTACGGTGATAATAATCACTCATCAGATGAGTGTGGTAGAGAGTATATGTAATAAGGTAGCGATAATAGACGGCGGAGAAGTTGCCGAGATCGGAGAAGTCGGAGAAGTGTTTTCACATCCGAAAACCGAGGCGGCAAGAAAACTTGTTTTTCCGGAAAGTGACGAGACGGCGTATGTAGATCCTGCTCGGGATGAACATCTGTTGCGTGTTGTGTTCAACGGTGCGAAATCTACAAGCACTCCCTTGATTGCACGTATGGCGGTTGAAAAAGGTATAGAAGCCAATATAATTTATGCATCGACAAAAAGCATAGGCGATAAAGTCTACGGCTCGATGATCCTCGGCGTGAGCGGCAACGAATTGGTTGTGAGAAATGCGATCGACTATCTGCAAAGTGTAGATGATGTGATTGCCGGGGAGGTGGAAAGATGATGGCATTGAGTATAAGTGCTTCTTCGCAATGGAGCGAAGCGTTTCAGATTCTGATCGAGGAATTTCCGATGGCTATATGGGAAACATTTTATGTGACCCTGCTGTCCACTGCATTTGCTTTGATTATAGGGCTTCCGATAGGAATAATTCTCGTTGTCGGCGAGAAGGGAAATATCATGCCGCTTCCCGGATGGCTGATGAAGATATTGAATGCAGTAATCAATCTGCTCAGATCGGTTCCGTTTTTGATACTGATGATTGTTGTATTCCCGATTACAAGATTGATAGTCGGAACGGTCGTAGGAACTCCTGCAACGATTGTTCCTCTTGTGATAGCGGCATTCCCATTTGTTGCACGGCTTGTTGAAACAAGCGTGAGAGAGATCAATCCGAATCTTATAGAGATGGCCCAGTCGATTGGAGCCTCACCTTTTCAGATAATTGTGAAGGTAATAATACCCGAGTCGGTGCCCTCACTTATATCAAATGTGACATTGGCACTGACGACTATACTCGGATATTCTGCAATGAGCGGAATTATCGGAGGAGGAGGACTCGGAAAGATAGCGATCAATTACGGTTATTACAGATATAAAGACATAGTTATGATAGCGGCAGTGGTGCTTTTGATAATTCTGGTTCAGCTTTTTCAGACAGCAGGGACTTCACTTGCAGTGAAGAGCGACAGAAGAATAAAGAAATCGTCAAACACAAAGTGTAAAAAGAAAAGCACACAGGCTGTTGCAGACCTTGAATCGGATAATGCGATATAAAAATTACTTCATGAAGGCAAGCTGATGAAAAGTGAAGTATAATATAGTTAGATTCCCGGTGTTTTAATAAAAATTTTTTATATAAAGGAGATAACAAAATGTCTAAAAAACTTAGGTTCACCCGACTCTTTTGACGGTTATTGCCGTAGTAGTGGCTTGCATGATCCTTATGACAAGTGCTGACGGCGATTCCGGAGAGTTAACCATTCCAACATCAATTCCGAGTGAGATCCCGGCGGAAATACCTGACGATGAATCAAATGCCGTAGCTATAGTTGACGGTAAATACTACAGCGACACAGGGGAAGCACTCAACGCTGCAAAAGGCAGCTTTGATAAATATGTAGGACTTATCGGGACATGCGACTATACAATAGATGTTGACAGTTGTGTTCTCATAGCACTTTCGAACAACGTATCTGAAGACAAAGTTTCATTTGCTGACGGAATGCTTGTTTTCTCCACAAAGCTTTCTTTCGGAGGATCGAAGTACAGTGTTTATGCAGTATACAACAAGGATTATCTGTTCGGACAGATAGTTGATTCTATTAACGGAATCGGAATTGAAAATGTTTCGGTCGTATATGACGGAGAGAGCGTTGACGTATCTTTGAAGTCACAGGGCAATCTTTCCGATATTGCCGATATCCTTACCAAAGAGGTCATACTCAATGTATTGGATCAATTTTTCCCTGTTGCACTTGTCAGCGACAGAGTTACATTGGACGGTGTAACCGTTTATGACGGCAAGATCAGGATCGAAAGTGTGTCTGAGCTTATAAAACAAAATGAAGTGACATTTACAAGTCTGGCAAATGCAACTTCAAAAACGCTCGTAACATATACGCTCAGCGTAGAGAGCAAAACAACAAGCTTTGAGCTTCCCATAAGCCTGACACTTGACTGTACAGACGCTCAGTTTAACTGGCTCAAGGATAAAGCGGCAAAAGCGGCGGCACATTCTGTTTTTGAATATAAGGACGGAAGCTTCAATGTAATGCTTGATGTCCGCTCGACATTTGAAAAGGTTTTCGCTTCGAGAATTGAAAAGTACGGATATAAGGCTGTACGTGAAAAGATCAATTCGATGACATTAAAGGAGCTTGTTGAAGCTTGTGAAGGCAAAAAGCTTCCGGCAAAATACGCCGAATATCAGGATGTATACGATGATATGGTAGTTCTTGCTAAGAAAGTTATCGCCAGAATCGAGCAGACACGCTTCAAGGACAATATTGACGGAGCGGTTGGAGTGCTTGATGCAGATAACGACGGAACTTACATATATAAAAACTCAATTTCGTTCTCAACCTCGTCGGTAAGTACAAGGCTTCAGAGATACATAGATAAATATTTCCCTGATTACAGTCCGTTTATAGATGTTAAATCGATGATCGACGACAGAGAGATCACTGTCAAGGGAAATATCACGATCGTTGCATTTGATCAATATACAGCAACATTTACTGATGTCGAAGGAAATGTCATCTACACAGTGACCTTAGTTGAGGGAGACACACCGATATTTAACGGAGAGGATCCTGCAAAGCCGTCCACAACGCAGTATTTATATGTATTCAGCGGCTGGAGCGACGGAACAAACGAATACGGAAAGAATGAGCTTTGTGCTCTTACAAAGGATGTCACTTTTACACCTGTATTTGAGGAGCTTTCGATCGAGCAACTGAATGAAGAGCTTAAATTCAGCTCGGCGGCTGTATTGTTTGAAGATTCTCTCAGTATCAAGTTCTATGCAAGCAAGGCAGTTCTCGGCGAATATGATGCATTCTATGCGAAAGTCGTATTCAACGGAGAGGAATATATACTTGAGGGAGAAGAAAACGGAGCATATTATCAGTTCATATTTACAGAAGTTGCTGCTAAAGAAATGTCAGATGAATTTACGATCACACTTTACGCTGAAAAGACAATGAACGATACCGTAGTTACGGAATTCGGAGCTGATAAAGTGTACAGCATCAGAGAGTATGCAATGAATATGCTTGCAAATGAAGCTTCGAGCGATGAGTTCAAGACTCTCCTTGTTGATGTTCTTGTCTACGGAGCACAGGCACAGAAATACTTCGGATATAACACCGATGACCTTGCAACGGCATTGCTTACAGCTGAGCAGCTTGCATATGCAACTGCTGAAACACCAGATCTCGGAAGCGACTTCTCATATACAAACAAGGACGATATGAATACAGTATTCATCGGAGCAAGCCTTGTGTTTGAAAATACACTCGGTATGAATATTATTATAGATGTGTCCAAATATGAAGGTGATATAAGCGATCTGACTCTCGTTATAGCATACACCGATATCGTAACAGGTGAGGTTGTAACTATAGATGCTGTAGGAAGCGAACTTGTAGCGAACAATGCTTATTACACATACAAGCTTGACGGACTTTCGGTACGTGAGCTTAGAACGGTTATCACAGCGATCGTATATGATGCTTACGGTGCTCCTGTTTCCGGAACATTGGAATATTCCATGTCAACTTACATATATAACAAGGTTGGCTCGGAATCTCCGATCGTTGATCTTGCCATTGCAACAATAAAGTATGCTGATTCGGCATTCAACTATTTCAGATTGGAAATGTGAGGCGTATAAAGCATGAAAAAATACGAAACACCTGTAATTGAGATTGAAGATATATCCGACAGCGACGTGCTGACAGCAA
Organism: uncultured Lachnospiraceae bacterium; assembly: GCA_964638675.1. Lineage (GTDB taxonomy): Bacteria > Bacillota > Clostridia > Oscillospirales > CAG-272 > SIG714. The sequence continues at coordinate 73,657 of CAZXAU010000007.1, read as the reverse complement.
GCTATACCCCCGGTGAAAACGAGGGTGAGCCGGATATTTTCTGAGTTGAATAATAGCTTATCCTCAAGATAACATCTAATTAGACAAGAAATCCCCAAAAAAGCACCGTACCCGATTGGCGTACGGTGCTTTTTTATATTATCTGCAGAATTTACTGGATATCAATTTCTGTCAATTGCAAAGATGTCGGTTGATGCGGGCTTTTCCAATAATATTTGTCTTATCAAAACGAGGAATTGACCAAAAAAACACTCCTGCCTTTAATAAATTATTTACAATTTTTTTTTGACATTTCTATTGACGGGATCAGACTATTGTGATAGTATAAAATCGTATAAGGTATTCGGAAATAATCTGACTGCCCTTGATGTCACCTATGCCGCTTTGTTTCATTGGGTTATTGGCATATAGTTGGTTTCAAAGAGCTATTTAACAAATGGAGGTACTTGTAACAATGAAAAACAAAAAAATACTGCTTCTTGCACTTCTTTCAGTCATTGTTCTGCTGTTTGTGCCTTGCACCAACCATCAGATCGATGAAGGAAAACAAGGACGCCCGGCGCTGCCCGGAGAACCGTCGGAACCCGAAGAATTTGTCAAAGGCTTTATAATTGACAATTCAAAGCCGCTGTCTGAAATAATCAGCCATGAGTATTCCCTGAAGGAGCTGACGGATTTTTTCGACGGAAGAACAATGAACGATTATTTAACATTCTGTGTTGATCCAGAAAGCTGTTCGGAATTGAGTATCGAGGAAGTCGACGCCGGGTTTCCTGTTGAATGCCTCAGAAAAAACAACCTGACCGTATATTCTGTTTATAAAGTCAGCGAAGGCGGCTATTTCTATGTATTTTGGGGCATCAGCGTAGCATCACGAATTAATGAAAACGGCGTGGCCACTGTCGTTTCGCTCGATCCGATCGATGCACATGTAGACATGGCATTACACATATCATCGTTGGAAGTATTGAAAAGTGCATCCGATTTTGATTCGATCAAGGAAGGGATAAGCACCGCACAGGATGTTGCACTTATCGATCCGGCGTTTCAATTAAATCCTTTGTACTCAAGCTGTTTGCCGTCATTCACTTTTTTAAATGACCGAACCGTGATGAGGATCTGTTATGATCGTAATACCGATCGCTCATCGCTGAGTGATCTGACCGTAGTGAGCAAAGAGATTGTTTCCGAAGAACATTCGCCATTGGGTTCTGTTCTTCTGAGAGATCTGCCTTGATCTGTCGAATAGCTTTTATTTCGTTTAAATCATTATTTCACTGATTTGAAGCGATTAACGGGGAAAACGGGAATTTACTTACTATATTAGGGGAATGCAAACGGTTGGTCTCGGGCTGATATCGAATAATATAAAAGCTTTTTTAATCAAAAGCTCCTCACGCCGAAGCAATGAGGAGCTTTTGATTAATATTATAATTTAATAACTGTAACTATTCAGATTACTGAAGCTCGGAGAAGTACTTGATCGTACGAACCATCTGAGATGTGTATGAGTTCTCATTGTCGTACCAAGCAACTACCTGTACCTGATATGTGTCTTCGTCGATCTTAACTACCATTGTCTGTGTAGCGTCGAAGAGTGATCCGCATGTGATTCCGATAACGTCTGAAGAAACGATCTGCTCTTCATTGTATCCGAATGAGGGAGACTGAGCTGCCTTCATAGCTGCGTTGATTCCTTCAACTGTGACATCCTTACCCTTTACAACTGCAACAAGAATTGTTGTGGAACCTGTGGGGGTGGGAACTCTCTGTGCAGAACCGATAAGTTTGCCCTTGAGTTCGGGAATTACAAGTCCGATAGCCTTTGCTGCGCCTGTCGAGTTAGGAACGATATTTGCAGCAGCAGCTCTTGCACGGCGAAGGTCACCTTTTCTGTGCGGTCCGTCGAGAACCATCTGGTCGCCTGTGTATGCATGAACTGTTGTCATGATACCTGACTGAATGGGGGCATACTCATGAAGAGCCTTTGTCATAGGAGCAAGGCAGTTTGTTGTGCAGCTTGCTGCCGAGATGATCTGATCTTCAGGAGTGAGTGTATTTTCGTTAACAGAGTAAACGATTGTCTTGGGCATTGCGAAGTTTTCGGGATCCTTCTTGTTTGAAGCGGGAGCCGAAATAACAACCTTTCTTGCACCTGCCTTGATGTGCTTATAAGCATCTGCGATATCTGTGTAGAATCCGGTGCATTCAAGAACAACATCTACCTTGAGTTTTTTCCAAGGGCAGTTAATAGCATCTTTTTCGGAATAGATCTTGATGGTCTTTCCGCCTACTGTGATTGTTCCTTCTTCGTCATTTGCACTTACTGTTTCACCGAGAGCATATCTGCCCTGTGTCGTATCGTATTTGAGAAGGTGTGCAAGCATTGAGGGCTTTGTGAGGTCGTTGATTGCAACTACCTGATATCCCTTTGCTCCAAACATCTGTCTGAATGCGAGACGGCCAATTCTTCCGAAACCGTTAATAGCTACTCTAACATTTGCCATGATTAATAAATCCTCCAAATATATAAATATATTTATATCCAACCGTTATTATACTATATTTTTTGCGAATATACAATAGTTTTTGAAAAAAAAATCAATTTTATCTATTTTTTCACATAAATTATAAAAGGACGGAAATGTTCAAGCCGTCCTTTGTGTATTCTTATTATATATCAGCCATTGCTGTCGGGGTGATATGTGGATACGATTTCTTTTATATAAGATTTGATATCAATATTATCATTGTACATTACATCTTTGAGTTGTTCGAGCTGTCTGAGGAAAACTTCTTCGTCAAAATCAACCGGCTTTCCTATATGAATGAGCTTGTTTTCAGTATCCTTCAAGCCCTCCTCCGCCATCAGCAGTTCTTCATACAGTTTTTCGCCCGGACGGAGACCTGTGAATACGATTTTGATATCCTCATAAGGTGTATGCCCAGAAAGCCGGATAAGATTTTCGGCAAGATCAAGAATTTTTACGGGTTCACCCATATCGAGCACAAATATTTCTCCTCCATGGGCAAATGTTCCTGCTGTCAGAACAAGCGACACCGCCTCGGGTATTGTCATGAAATATCTTATTATATCGGGATGTGTAACTGTTACAGGGCCGCCCTGCTCGATTTGCTTTTTGAAAAAGGGAACTACGCTTCCGTTGGATCCCAGAACATTTCCAAAACGGACTGCGGCAAAATCTGTGTCACTTGTTTTGTTTATGCTCTGAATTATCATTTCACACATGCGTTTACTCGCACCCATGATATTAGTCGGATTGACCGCCTTATCTGTCGATATGAGTACGAATTTCTCTACACCGTACCTGCTTGCCGCCACCGCCGTTTTGTATGTTCCTATAACATTGTTTTTTATGGCTTCGTTCGGGCTGTCTTCCATCAGCGGAACATGCTTATGTGCCGCCGCATGAAAAACTATCGCAGGGCGATATTTTGAAAACAGACAGTCAAGACGTTTTGAATCTCTTACCGAACCTATGAGCGTCACAAGGTCGAGCGTGGGATATTTTTGTCTGAGCTCGTTCTGAATATCGTATGCATTGTTCTCATAAACATCGAAAATTATCAGTCTTCTCGGAGAAAGTGTTGCTATCTGACGGCAGAGCTCCGATCCTATCGAGCCGCCGCCCCCTGTGACAAGCACCGTTTTTCCGATGATCATCTCACGTGCCGAACTGACATCAAGCTTTATGGGATCTCTTCCGAGAAGATCCTCAATATTGATGTTACGCACATCTGAAAAGGAAACATTGTTGTTCACAAGCTCGCAGATATTCGGCATTGTTCTTACGGTGCAGCCTGTCCTGGCGCATATTGAAAGAATATCCCTTCTGTCCTCAGGCGAGCAGGAAGGAATCGCGAAGAATATACTTTTTATTCCGAATTTTTCTACCGCTTCCTGTATTTTGTCTCTTCCTCCGTAAACACGGATTCCGCCTACCGAAAGACCGTGCTTCGATTTATCGTCGTCTATAAGGCATTTCAGCAGTGAATGGTCGACAAAAGTATTGTTTGTTATATCGCTGATAAGGATATTGGCGGCATTTCCTGCACCGATTATCATTATATTTCCTTTCATCGCATCGGTATTCTTTCCGCTTTGATGAATGGTGTGTTTTTCGAGCAGATAGGGAACCGCACGTATTGAAATTATCAGAAATGCTGTGATAAAATAACCGATAACATATGCGGAAAGAGGGTAAAAGCTTGCAGATACGGCAAAATAATGGAGAATAAAAAATATCACATAGTTTGCTCCGCTCAGAACGATAAGCTTGAGAAGATCGATAAAACCTGCATATCTCCATATTATCTTATATATTCTGAAGAATTCAAACGATGCGATGAAAATCGCAAGAATAAGCGGAATTCCCCACAAAAAATTATAATAAAATGTATTGATTTGTTCAGTCGAAAAGTGAATGGCTATCAATGAGCCTGCGGCAAACGAAAAGATCAATCCGCAGATATCAAGTATAAGCGTCACTATCGGCCCTATTCCCGTCTTTTTAAACATTCTTATGACCATGGCTTTCGCATTGCGAAAGCTTCCTTTCTTGTGGAATTGGGGCTGTTTTTGCTCTGCAAAATCGCCGCCGAACCGGTGGCGAAAGCCACAAAACACCGTCTGAAAAGTTTATTTTTCAGACTTTCCTCGCCTGATATTTAATATTGGAATTCAGTATCAAACTGTTCTTATTAGCATTGTGTCGCCAAACAGACTGTTCCTCATATATTATAACCCTATATTTATAAAATGTCAATAGTTAGTTTTCACTGAGAAGTATTCCTGTTCACATTTTATTATTATAATTCTTTTCGTGTATTCTGTTGACAAAAACAAATAAAGATGATAATATGTATTTGATGTTTGTTAAACACGGCAAATAATTAAATGTCGCTCAACGATATGGAGATATAAAAAATGAGGGGAAATTTAATGAGATCAATTGAACCGATGAAAATGATATCAAAGGCTCTTGCACTTATTTTTGCACTGTCAGTTTTGTTTATGATATCATCATGCAAAGAACCCGATCCTGTCAGAACCGGAATATTAAATCCGCCGCCGATCACAATTCCGCAAAAAACGCAGACCGTTAAGGTAGAGTCTCTCAAAAACGGTCTTGAATATGTTGTCGACTCGGAACTCAGCTGTCATATAGTCGGAGTCGGAAGTTTTGACGGTGAGGAATTGGTAATTCCCGAGAGCGATTCGGAGGGAAGAGTCATCACCTATATTGCAGATTATTCATTCAAAAACTGTACGAATATCAAATCTCTCCGCTTTGAAGGAAACACCACCGAAATTTGCGGAGGTGCTTTTCAGGGGTGTACATCACTTGAAAGTGTGACATTTCCCGAGTCGCTCCGTAAGATCGGTACATTTGCATTCTACGGCAACAGCTCACTTCAATATATTTTCATTCCCGAAAGTGTTACAACTATCGGCCAAAATGCTTTTGCAAACTGTACGTCTCTGAAAAAATTTGAGGTCGATGAGAGAAATGCCGATTTCAAAGCACTTGACGGAGTCCTTTATTCATATGATATGAAATCTCTGATGATTTATCCGATAGGACGCCCTGATAAAGAATTCACCGTTCCTGAGGGTGTAGAACGCATAAACAATTCGGCGTTTGAATACTGCCTGAACATCGAAAAGCTTATAACATCAACAACTCTTACCGAGATTGACGATCACGCTTTCAGATGCTGTACCAATCTCAGTTCGGTCTCACTGTTTGATGCATTCCACCGTATGGGAGGTGGTTGCTTCTATTCCTGTTCGTCTCTTGGCACCATATATTATTCGGGAAGTGAAGAGATGTGGAAAAAGAAAGACGATGACGATAAGGAATATGTCCTTCTGGCAAACACATGGAAGGAAAAGGCAGGAAGCTGTACCATTGTTTACGGAAAGTGACTTGATAAAAAAATTTACAAATTATTTTTAGGGTCTTGCGTGAATTTGTTGTAAAATGGCTATTGACAAGCATTCAAATGAATTGTATAATTTCAAAAGGCTGACGGAGCGTGAAGTATATATTGAATATCTGCTTGAAATGCTTCGGAATGTCCGAATATTGTTTAAAAAAACGGGAGAAAATTATGGGACAACTTCACATCATCGATCATCCGCTTATACAACACAAGCTCACCATTATGCGTGACATCAACACCGGCTCCAAGGATTTTAAGGAGCTTCTGAATGAGATCGCAATGCTTATGGGTTATGAGGTTACAAGAGACTTTCCTCTTGAGGACGTTGAGATCACAACACCTATCACAAAAATGACGGCAAAGAGGATCTCGGGTAAAAAGCTTGCTATAGTTCCCATTCTCCGTGCAGGACTCGGAATGGTTGACGGACTTCGTACACTTGTTCCTGTTGCAAAGGTAGGTCACATAGGTCTTTACCGTGATCCTGAAACTCATCTCCCCGTTGAATATTATTGCAAGCTTCCTTCGGACATCGAAGAGAGACTTGTAATCGTTGTCGACCCGATGCTCGCAACAGGCGGTTCGGCTTCAGATGCGATCAGCATGCTCAAGAAGAGAAATTGCACAAACATCCGACTTATGTGCCTTGTCGGTGTTCCCGAAGGCGTTAAAAAGGTTCAGGAGGATCACCCCGATGTCGATATTTATATCGCATCTCTCGATGAACACCTTAACGAACACGCTTATATTGTTCCCGGTCTCGGCGATGCCGGCGACAGAATTTTCGGAACAAAATAATCTTTAAAACAAATAAAACAGCAAAAAACCGATTCCTGATCACTTGAATCGGTTTTCTTTTTTGTTTTTGGTTATCGTATCGCTACAATGCAACGCTCAGAGACTGAAGTAAAAAATAAAATTCAATGTAAAGCTGACGGTTCAGTCTTAAAAAGGCATGGAAATATATCACAGAGCTTCTCTTAGAATCCTCATTATCTTTTTCTCTTCTCTTGAGATTTTCACCTGAGAGAGCCCGAGAATTTTTCCCGTCTGCTGTTGTGAGTAATTCTTGTAATAACGGAGTGCAACGATCTCACGCTGTGTATCGTCCAGCCTTTTTATCGCTTCATGAAGTGCAAGCGAATCGGTCAGCTTTTCTATTTCCTCATTTTTATCGGGGATGATATCGCACAGTCGTAAACCGTCCTGATCATTCCCGACACATTCAAAAATCGAACGTACCGGAACACTTGCGTCAATAACCTCGGATATCTCCTCGACACTCAGCGAGCATATCTCGCTAAGCTCGGACAGCTTCGGTTCTCTGCCGTTTTGTCCGATGAATTTTTCTCTGGCACGCATCACTCCTGCCGCACGTGATTTTATAGTCCTCGAGATCTTGATAGCCCCGTCATCACGCAAAAATCTGAGTATTTCTCCGGTGATAAGCGGAACCGCATATGTCGAAAACTCACTGCCAAAAGAAAAATCAAAACTGTATGATGCCTTTATCATTCCTATCGTACCGATTTGCACAAGATCCTCATATTCCACGCCGCGGTCTCTGAATCGCAGGGCGATGCTTTTTACAAGTCCCATATTTTCACAAACAAGCGCATCGAGCGCTTCCGAATCTCCGAGAGCAATTTCCCGAAGCAACATATGATTTCTGTTTTCTTCTGACAAACGATTCCCCTTCTTGCTATGACAGTTTTTTCACAAGCGTTACCGTTGTTCCTTTTCCGGGAGCTGATCTTACAGAAATTTTGTCACAGAAGGTTTCCATGATTACAAAGCCCATGCCTCCTCGTTCACCGCTGTTATCGGTAGTATAAAGCGGTTTACGGCATTGCTCTATATCTTCCATTCCGCACCCTTTATCCCTTATTCTGATCTCTACAGTCCTTTCCTCATAACACTTAACGCTTATGTAAATATTCCCGATCTTTTCTTTATATGCATGTACTATGCAATTTGTGACAGCCTCCGAAAGGGCAGTACGCAGGTCTGCAAGCTCGGGCACTGTCGGATCAAACATCGAGACAAATCCGCAAAGCGTCAGTCTTGCAAAACGCTCATTCTCCGAATTGGACGGAATAACCATTGAAAATTCATTGACCGTTTTTTTATTTCTCATTTTATTCATTACCCTCTTTCAGTGAAATTCCCTTCACTCTGATCTTTCCTTTATTTGCACACTGCCCGGTCTCTTCTTTATTTCGTATCCCGACCTCTGCTGTTTTTGTTTTTTGCCCACTGTGCTGTGCGATCTGCTTTACATCAGTCTTATTCACTTTACCCTTGTTGGAGTTTTCTATAGGTATCAGCTTGTCCGCTCCTGCAAGAGCAAGGATTTTCATAATTTCTTTTGTCGGATCCCTGACGATCAGGGCACATCCTATATCCTTTGCTTTGGTATATCTGCCAAGCAGCAGTCCGAGACCGGAAGAATCCATGAAGGATATTTCAGACAGATCAATGATGATCTTCGGTGTTCTGTAGAAGAATATTTCCTCATCCATCCTTTCTCTGAGAAATCTCGCTCCGTGATGATCAATTTCACCCGTAATTTTGAATGTCAGCACTCCTCCCGCCAAGTCGCTCATCATACTCGCTTCTTCCATTGCTTTATCACCCTTCTTTCCTTTTATCTGAAGTTTATCTGACTTTTTTTCTTCGTTTTACTTATGTCAGCATCTTATACCTTCATAAGAATAAATACTGTCGATATTTTGTATTATTTCCGAAATATATTGATTTTTTTAAAAATATGATATATAATCGAACCAATCAGTAAAAAATATTATCGAGGCAAATATGAATAACGAAAAAATCATTGATCTGCATACACATTCTAAAATGTCTGACGGCTCCATGCCACCCGAGGAACTCGTTTTGCATGCATCAGAAAAAAATGTTGCTGCGATCGCACTTACCGACCACGATACCTTCAACGGTCTTGATGCAGCTGAAAAGCAGGCAAAAATCTGCGGAGTTGAGCTTGTACCAGGAGTTGAGGTATCAACATCAACCGAATCAGTTCCACAGATCCACATTCTCGGTCTTTATATCGACAGACACAATAAGGATATGCTCGATACATTTGACATGATGCAGGTAGAACGTGAACGAACACATATAAAATATCTCGAAACTCTCGCCCTTCACGGTTTTCCTATCACTCAGGAGGAGATCGACAAATTGGATCCGAGGGGCGGAATCGGCAGAGCTCATTATGCAAAGGTCATGATGCAACACGGTTGGGTGTCCTCGGTCAATGAAGCATTCAGAAAATATCTTGGTGTAGGGATGTCATGCTATATCAAACGTAAGGATATAACTCCCGAGAGGGCAATTGAGCTTATTCACGGTGCGGGGGGATTGGCTTTTATGGCTCATCCTCATCAGACCAAACTGAGTTATGATGAAATTTTTGATCTTATAAAGCACCTCCGTGATTGCGGACTTGACGGTATTGAAGGATATTACAGTGAATATACACCCGAAATGCACAAAATATTTATGGGTATGGCGGAAGATCTCGGAATAATCGTTTCGGGCGGAAGCGATTTCCACGCACAGATGAAGCCGCATATTGAGATCGGAAGCGGAATATCGGGCAACCTCCATGTTCCTTATTCGGTTCTTGAAACCATTAAATCCAAGCTTTGACCTTTAAATTCCGGCATTTGATATGAGGTCGGGAATTATATACGGGGAAACTTTCCGGATAAAGCTTCCCCACTGCATTTTTCACGTCATGGAACAGATCTGACCGTTTTATTTGCCTGTAATTTTATAATATAAGGATTACCGGATGATAGAAGAAAAACATCGGACTGAAAAATTCACCCGTCCGAAGAAGATAAACGATCGACTCCTTGAGCATCTTTTTGATAATAAGCTTTACAGCCTTGTCGCAGCTGTCACACTCTGCATTTTTCTTTTCACTTTAATTTTGTTCAGCCGATATTTCGCAAATAATTTTTCAAGAAAAGCCTATATAGTCTTATCTTTATTATTTATGGCTTTATTCCTGCTCGCAGGAATTATATCTTGCCGTGAATTATATTGCGGAATCAGTCCTCTCTTTTTCCTAACAAAAGCACCCAACAGATATACTCCTGTTGCGTTGGGATGTTTTTTTGTACTATTATATTATATTTATGCATCAGCAAAGCTCTTGATAAATTCAATCCCACCTGATTTTACACTACTGTCTGTTTGTATTCTCTCGCTCGTTTCTGTCTTATCCGACTCATTTTTATCAAAAAAAGCTGACCGGGAATGCCTTATTGATAATGACGGTAAAAATAATAAGGATGACACTTTGACAGACAGCTTTTCGGGTTATTATTGTCCGTATGTATTGATGGCCTGTACGATTGTATTCACAATATCTGTGATCTTGACCGGCAACATTGAAAGGGCTGTCGTGAATACTCTCACGTCTGCCTCGCTCATATCGGTATATTTTATATCTTCTGAGAGCCTATCTGTCTATATCGCCATGAAAAGGGCAGATACGCTCGGAATATCATTCGCAAACAGAGCGGCTTTTTTTAAAATATCCAAAATTCCTGAAGGTATCGATATCATTTCAGACGATTCGGGAGATAAATTCGCATTTTGCTGTAATGAAACCGAAATTCTCATATATGAAAATAATCGTAAAGGAAATTATGACCTTATGATCCGTGAAGCTGAAAATCTGAAAGATGCAATGTCGATTGCAAGATCGGCTGTGATAACGATAAAGGCAAATCATGTTATCTCTCTTTTGTCTTATCTCACTGCCCTCATGATTGGTTTGTTTGTCAGCTCCGAAAATGCAATACTGCTCTGTATTTTCTCATTTTGTTTCGTAATTTCTGTCAATCTGTTGATTTTAAAAAAACGCCTTGATAATATAAAAAAAGACCCACCCGTTGCATGAAATAATTCGCACACGGTCGGGCAGACAAAATACTACGATCCAACGCTTGTAATTAAATATTATTAAGACTCTAGACACTATGATGGTTTATTGCAATGTCATTGACTCTGTCACCCTTGTGTTAAAAGGGAAGCACAGACAAGGCAGTCGGAGAAGATGTGATGCAATGTTCTCCGACTGCCTTGTTTATTTATAAAAAATTGATCAGTTGTTTTTTGACTGTTAAATATACGCCGCAGAATTCTATATCAGCCGAGGTATCTTTCAGATATCTCTTTTTGTGCTTTTTCGATGAAGGCGTCAACGCTTATTGCTCCGGCGTCGCCCTGTTTGCGGTCACGGACGGCTACTGTGCCTTCTTCCGCTTCTTTTGCTCCGATAACGAGCATATAGGGCACTTTTTCAAGCTGAGCCTGTCTGATCTTGAAGCCTATCTTTTCGTTACGCTCGTCAATTTCAACTCTCATTCCGAGCGCTCTCATGCGGTCGTATATCTTTTCGGCGTATTCATGCTGATCCGAGCCGATCGGGAGGATCTTGACCTGAGTCGGTGCGAGCCATATGGGAAGTGCACCGGCGAACTTTTCGATAATGAGTGCGAGCGTACGCTGATAGCATCCGAGCGATGTACGGTGAATGATGCAGGGACGTTTTTTCTGTCCGTCTTTGTCAACATACTCCATATCGAACTGCTCTGCAAGAAGCTCGTCTATCTGAATTGTAATAAGTGTATCTTCTTTTCCGAAAACGTTTCTGATCTGAATGTCGAGCTTCGGACCGTAGAATGCGGCTTCACCGATTCCGATCTTATAGCTGATTCCGAGGTCGTCAAGAATATCCTTCATCATCTGCTGTGCGGCTTCCCACTGCTCGGCGGTTCCGATGTATTTTGCCGTATCGGAGGGATCCCACTGCGAGAAACGGTAGCTGACATCGTCGATAAGTCCGACCGATCTCAGCATGAACTGTGCAAGTTCAAGACACTTTCTGAACTCTTCGGGCAGCTGTTCACGTGTACACATAAGGTGTCCTTCCGAGATCGTGAACTGACGGAGTCTGATAAGTCCGTGCATTTCGCCCGACGCTTCATTTCTGAAAAGTGTCGAAGTTTCGTTGTAGCGGAGGGGAAGGTCACGGTATGAACGTGCTTTGCTGAGATATGCCTGATACTGGAAGGGGCATGTCATCGGGCGAAGCGCCATGCAATCCTTGTCGTTCGGATCGCCGAGAACAAACATTCCGTCAAGATAGTGATCCCAGTGTCCCGAGATCTTGTAAAGGTCGGATTTAGCCATTAAAGGCGTCATTGTCAGTTGCCATCCTCGTTTTGCCTCTTCATCTTCAACAAATCTCTGCATTGTCTGAATGACCTTTGCACCTTTGGGGAGAAGGATCGGCAGACCCTGTCCAACAACATCGGAAGTCGTGAAATATTCAAGCTCTCTTCCGAGCTTGTTGTGGTCGCGGCGGAGTGCGTCTTCCATCTTTGCAAGATGCTCCTCAAGCTCAGCCTTTGACGGGAACGCAGTTCCGTATATTCTCTGGAGCATCTTGTTCTTGGAATTGCCTTCCCAATATGCTCCCGTGCAGGATGTCAGCTTGATTGCCTTAACTGCGGACGTGGAGAAAAGGTGGGGGCCTGCACAAAGATCGGTAAATTCGCCCTGACGGTAGAATGAAATTGCTTCTCCTTCGGGAATGCGGTCGATAAGAAGCTCTTTATAGCTCTCGCCCATCTGTCTGACAAGCTCCTTTGCTTCTTCTCTCGGAAGCTCAAATCTTTCGATCTTGAGATTCTCCTTTACGATCTTTGTCATTTCTTTTTCTATTGCGGCAAGCTTTTCGGCATCAAAAGTGATATCCGAATCGAAATCATAATAAAATCCGTTGTCGATCGACGGACCGATAGTCAGCTTGACCTGAGGGTAAAGGCGTTTTACTGCCTGAGCAAGTATATGTGCGGCTGTGTGGCGGAAGATAAGCTTTCCGTCATCATCTGCAAATGTGAGAGCTTCAACGATATCGCCATCATTGACTGTTGTAGTGAGAGATGCCGCCTTTCCGTTTATTTTTGCTGCAATCACTTCACGGCTGATTGCCTCTGCGGCTTTGAGTGCATCATAGGCACTGCCGCATTCAAGTTCGATCTCTTTTTCTGCTGCTTTGATCTTCATCTTTCTGATCCTTTCTGATATTTTATTATTTATAGAATGCCTTCTCAGCGAGGGCATATATATCTGATCGATGTATGTTTGATTATATCCCGTTTTATACCCCGAAAAACAAAAAACTCACGCCGACAACAATTGTCGGGGTGAGGAATAACATATCCGCACGGTTCCACCCGAGGTTTAACTCATTTTATTAAGCTGTCATAAAAAACCTTCAGGCGGTACAATGCGGTTCGTATCATCGGCAATTTCAGCAATCATGCCGCTCTCTGTGTGACCGTTTTCCGTATGCGTGTTCTGTCGGTGCGATTTTTGAATATCAGGTAAAAATATCACCTGATCAAAAAACAATTTACCGTATTATATTACATTTTTGTTTTTTTGTCAATAGTTTTTTATAATTTATTTGTTTTTTTTCGGATTTAGTCTTAAAAGCAGTATATGTATATATGTATAATTGATACATATATAATTGTAATTTATAAAAAACTAAGAATCTATTGACAACAAAGAAATAACATGGTATAATAAGATTGTTAAAGAACAAACGAAGTTACCCTACGCACCCCGATACAGCAGAAGTGCGATATACGGTATTCTTTATCGGCTCTTGATCTGAATGCAATATAGTCGTAACTATGATTATGAGTCAAGATTTTTTAGAATAACATAAGCACATAGGCTACCTCGGATAACGGGGAACTTATGTGCTTTTTTACTTGTTTTTGAAAAAGGGAAGGTGATTATTATAAGCTCAGTCATTCGTCACAAAAAGATATTTACAGATCGCACTTCTCCGTTGCTCTTGCGTATGTGACAGTGCATACAGAGGATGTTGCATCTGTATACATCATCGTTTTTTGCGGAATTCGATTTATATTTCGGAAATTGTAAAGGTCTGCAAAGGAAACGCAACTAAAGCAAGCTGAATGAGGTAAACGAAAAACATTACGGAAATGGCAGAAAGATTTTGTTTTGAAGTCCGCCTGACCATAGTTTCCTCTTAGTTTTGCATAAAAGAATCGTAGTACAAATGTCAGAAAGTTCCTTGCCGATTTAATTTAACACTTTTCTAATCGGCATTAATATTAAATAGAATTGAAAAGGAGATTCGAATTTTGAAAAAAGATAGATCTTTTACATCATTCATATGTATTGTGCTTGTATCTTTGATGGTGATAAATATTCTGCCTTTGTGGGCCATGGCAAAATCAGAAAATGAATTAACCAAAAGCACAAATGATGAGTCTGTAACTCCTGTAGTAGTTTGCGAGGATGTTACGAAGCGAGGAGAATTTGAGAAACATTTTATCTGCTCTGACGGTACAGTCAAGGCTGTAGTTTACAATGTTCCTGTTCATTATATGAGTGAGAATGGAACATGGGAAGATATAGACAATTCACTTGTTTATGATAATCTTAATGAGTCATATTCAAATAAACTCAATCCCTCATTTGATGTATCATTTTTGAAAGATGGAGCTGTACGTATTAAGGACGTTTCGTGGAAAACTACGGTTTTGTCCGAAAATAAAAAAATCAATTCGAGAATTGAATCAATAATTCCCGAAGTACAGAGTAAAAAAGTGATAAATGGAGCTGATGCGAGCCTTAATGAAACATTCGAGTTGCCCACGTTATCAAGTTCATTGAAGTATTCGAGTAAAAGATACAGTAATTACGATATTAGTTATGTTTTATTTCAAGGTTCAGTCAAAGAGAACTTGACAATGTATAGCAAGGAAGCTTCAAGTATAAAATTAGAGTTGTACACTTACAGTAAAGAGTATATCATTAATAATGATGATACAATTTCTTTTGTTGATTCTGATGGTGAAATTCAATTTACGGTTTATCCTCCGATCGTTTTTGATGCTGATTACTCTTCGTGTGATAAAATAGGCATAGATGTAGTTAAAAATACCGAAGGTTACTCGATTGAATATTCGATAGATGAAAAATGGCTTAGTGATGAAGAACGCAGTTTCCCTGTTTCTTTTCAACGTATAGTATCGTCTTATTACGCTTCAAGTAACTACATCAATATGGTAGGTTATCAAAGAACCGGAAGCGGAAGTTATTCGGTTTCAAGTTCTATATTCGGAGTAGGTCATAATTATTCTTCCGGTACGCATACATTTTACAGTAGTTTCTTATCTATAAAAAGATATCCCTATGTTAATACTGATCTTAATTTAGTGACAGATATTTCTGTTGTATTGAATAAAAAGGATGCGCAAGGATTGACAGTTATAAAAACATACAAACTCACAAGTGATGATTTCGAAAAAGGGGCATTAAAAACAAGTGTTTTAGATTCCGGATTTTCAGGCAGAAGTACATTTAAAAACTATACATTTGCCTATTCGGCAGATAAATTTGAGTTAAAGCTTGATCCTAATGATTATGATTATAATAATCCGGACAGCAGTTACGGTTATGTGTTGACATCTACCGAAAGAACAAGTACAACGAGTAAGAGTTATGCTGTATTTTACAGTTCGAATGATAATTCGATACTAAAGATGCCATCGATTACAGTTACTTACAGCGCTATAAATCTTGACGGAAGGTTCGGTTTTCTCAAAAATAATGGGTATTGTATAAAGAGAGAGGAGGATGATTCTGTTGGTCTTATTCCCAAAGACGGTTCAAGTTACTTTGACTTATTGCCATCAATATGGAAATTCGTAAAATATAATAATTATTACCGTATAGTTCTATTTACCGATAACACTATATGTTTGAAAGTGAACTCGTTGAATGATCTTTGCGTCGGTACAGTCACCGGGGATCCGTACAGTTTTGATGAAATGTGGGATATTTGTACAATGATGGATAACGGAGTTCCAAAGCTTTGGATTTCAAGCGTTAAGAACAATCTGAATATCTGTCATGAAAGTCCCGGTAACATTTCTTTTAAGACTCCGAGTTCTGAGGCTTCAACGGCTTTGTGGGAGGCTGCATTTCTTGAAAATGATTTGATGAATAAGATAGGAACATTAAAAAATGAGTCATTATCAAGATATCTGTCTTATGAGAACACTTCTTTGGAAATTTCAACAAGACCATGTGTAATGGCTGCAAACTGCTCCTGGAAATTTGTGAATTGTTCGAATGAATTTGGAAGTTGTAGCTTCTTAATAAAATTTAGTTCGAAGAGCGAAGATTATTCATCTGTAGACGAGCAATGTCTGTATTACGATGCAGATAGCAACTCATTGAAGTTGTCTGATTTGCCTGCAGGTGGAAGTATACCGAGCAATTATATTTGGAATATATCTGTTCCGGAAGTAGATGTTGCATTCGGAGATGTTTGGCAGTATAGGATTTCAATTTCTAATTCCGCCTTGAACACAGGAAACTATTTAAAGATGAATTCAGATGGAGAGTTATCATTCGGTAGTATGGATGAAAATGCTGTTTGGGTTTCATCCGGGTTTCAGAAGTTTGGTTTTCCTATAGACGATAATAGAGTAGAAACCAGATCTTCAAAATGGGGGTATCGTAATTATACAAATGTTAATGAAGGTCTTCACTATGGAGTCGATTTGGGTGTAGATGCTGATGTTTATGCTATGGCATATGGTATCGTTATATACGAAAATCATAATAGTAACGGATATGGCAATAGAGTTGTTATTTATCATCCGGATAGTGGATACTGTACCACCTATCAGCATTTAAAATCAATGGATGTTTCAGTTGGAGATATAGTCATAAAAGGACAGAAAATAGGTCACAGTGGGAAAACAGGCAGTGATAAATATAGAATTCACCTTCACTTCGAAGTTTGGAATTATTTTGATTTTGAAGGAAGAAAAAGTGTAAACGGAAATACGGTCAGTTGGAGAGTCGAGAATGATGACAGAAAACATGCCATAAATCCGTTTGAAAAATACAATGATACAGATTTCAGAATGTTTAATACAGTTTACTATGAAAACCGGGGGCATCTGGTTAACACAATAAACGGAGATACGATATATACTTATATTAATCCAAATCCTGTATTTTTGGAAACAGATGAAGAAAATATATACGATAGGAAATTTGTATATAATGAAGATTTCTGTTATTCTTATGATAATGACTCGTTTTATACAGCCAGTGACCTTAGCAACAGTAAAATTGGTCCATATGCCAATTGGCGCGGCAGATATACCGAAACACAATTAAATACTTTAAAAGATTTATTAGAAAAAATGGGGTTAACAATAGTATGAAAAAAATTTCAAGAAACAATCTGCTTAAGATTGCGATCTGTCTTGCACTTATATTTTGTGCGGTAATAGTTTTTTCTTCAAAATCAGAAATAATGTCAAGGGCAGATGAACAGATTCCGGAAACATATGACGGATCAAAAATGGTAGCTTCGGGTTCCCAAAGTAATATCAAATGGGCACTCTACGAAAACGGTGTTCTTTATATTGCGGGAAAAGGGAGTACACGCTCTGACAGCAGGTGGACATCCACATATGTGTGGGATATAAAAACCGTCATAATCGAAGAAGGCAGCACGGGAATAGGAGGCGGGACATTTGACGGTTGCCATTCTATTGAGAGGATAACAATTCCCGAGAGCATCACCGATATAGGGAGAGGGGCGTTCAGAAATTGCGGCAATATTAAGAACATAACGATTCCGAGTGCTGTTACGAGCATAGGTGAAGAGGCGTTTGAAGGATGCTCCAAGCTTTCGGGCATAATAATTCCGGACGGTGTCAAGAGCATAGGCAAGCAGACCTTTAGTGGTTGCGGCAAGCTACAGAGCGTAACGATTCCCGAGAGTGTTGAGAGTATAGGCGATCAGGCGTTTGCCTCTTGTATCGGACTGAAGGAATTAACAATTCCTGCCGGCGTCACGAGTATAGGAAATCGGGCATTTGCAGGTTGCGGCGGGCTTGAAAGCATTACGGTATCATCGGGAAATACAAAATATCACGCTACAGATAATTGTCTTATAGATACCGAAAATAAAAAGCTGTTATACGGATGTAAAAACAGTGTTATTCCGTCCGACGGAAGTGTCACTGTTATAGGTGATCATGCTTTTTGCGGAAGCAAAGGACTTAAAAGCATAAATATTCCCGAGAATGTAACAAAAATAGAGAATTATGCGTTTGAGGGATGCCACGATCTGAAGAGCATATCGCTTCACAACGGTATTACAGAACTCGGAGATTGGCTGTTCGCAGACTGCTACGAACTTGAGAGCGCAAAATTGCCGGACGGTCTTACGAGAATAAGCGGCTCTCTCTTCCACGGTTGCAGCAAGTTAAAGAGCATAACTATCCCCAAGGGTGTTACTGCCATAGGTTCTCAGGCATTCGCAGGTTGCAGAAGTTTTACGAGCATAGAGATTCCGGACGGTGTCACTGAAATAGAATACTCAGCATTTTCGTCTTGCTTAGGACTCACGAGCATAACGCTTCCCGATAGCGTCAGGATCATAGAAAGCTGTGCGTTTAGCGGGTGCAGTGGGCTTAAGAACGTAACGATCCCCGAGAGCGTCGTCAGTATAGGCAATGAGGCGTTCTACGAGTGTGTTGGGCTTAAGAGTATAACAATTCCCGGGAGTGTCGAGAAAATAGGAGACAGTGTATTTTCCGGTTGTACCGAACTCGCAGATGTATCGATTCTCGGCAGTGTCAACAGTATGGGATGGCGGGCGTTTTTCGGATGTAAAAAGCTTACAAGCATAACGATTGCCGAGGGCGTCACCGCTATAGGTGAGTGTGCGTTCATGGAATGCAGTTCGATTTCAAATATAACGATTCCCGAGAGCATCACCGATATAGGTTCTCAT
The DNA here is from genome assembly GCA_964638675.1 of uncultured Lachnospiraceae bacterium. GTDB lineage: Bacteria > Bacillota > Clostridia > Oscillospirales > CAG-272 > SIG714. The sequence goes on along the minus strand of CAZXAU010000007.1, from coordinate 54,774 downwards.
GCCTTCGACGGTTGCGCACTCAAGAGCATAGTAATTCCGAAGAATGTAAAGAACATAGGCGATGGTGCATTTTCCGATTGCATCGGTCTTGAAACTGTTACCGTATCACCTGAAAATCCCGAATACCGTGTTGAAGGAAACTGCCTTATTGAAATCGGAACTAAAAAGGTAATATTCGGACTGAAAAATGCTGTCATTCCGTCTGACGGAAGTGTCACTGCCATAGGAGATTGTGCGTTCCTGAGATGTAAAGAACTTGAGAGCATAGTTATTCCCGATAGCGTTACGAGCATAGGTAAATACGCCTTCATGGATTGTCAAAAGCTTAAGAGCATATCGATACCCGGAAGTGTTATGAGCATAGGAATGTGGGCATTCTACTTAAACGATAATCTTAAAACAATTTACTGCGAAGCTGAATCACAGCCTGACACATGGAATCCCGGATGGTTAGTGGGAAATGATGTTGAAGTTGTATGGGGGCATGCGTATATACCTCCTCAAACATCTGACTCTTCGGCAGTATGGTTTGTGATCACAGTGAGTGCAGTTGCCATTTGTGCAGTTCCTTTATCCTTGAGAAAAAGGAGCAAGAAGCTTTATTAATACAGAACGATCTTGATTTTCCGAGTTATTACTGTACGATAATAATACACAACAAATAATTATTCCCCCTTTTATTCGGTTGAATATCAGGGGGAATAATGTATTTTATAAGCCGTTTTTATTACGGTCTTTCGTATTGACAAATTGTTATCTTTTGCGTATAATACAGCAGGAGGTTGATATTTAATACAGATTGTCGATCAAATATGATCGAATCTGTGGGTGGGTATCAATGGATCCGAGGCTTTTCGGTGCTTGCTTAATTCTGCAAAATACAAGTGAGTGACTGTGAAAGCTTACGGGTCAATTCCTTTCCGGAAAGGAGCGATATAATGTTTACAGGCAGCGGACTTCTTCGGGTTTGCAAATTCGGAGGAACCTCCCTTTGCTCGGCGGATGCATTTAAATGCTGTGCCGAAATAATACGCTCGGATGAATGGAGAAGGTATATTGTTCTGTCAGCTCCGGGCAAAAGATATAAAAAAGATATAAAAATAACCGATATGCTGTATAAGGCATATGACGATGAAGAGAGAAGACAGGAAACACTCGAACTTATCTGCGAGCGGTATTTATCGATAGTTGACGGTCTCGGTCTGTCCTTCGATTTTAAAAAGATTTTTATTGAACAGACCGACAAGGCGATCCTTGAAGGGCGTGACTATATGGCATCACGTGGGGAATATTTCTCGGCACTTATTATGTCGCAATACCTTTCGTATGAATTTGTTGATGCCGCCGAGCTCTTCTGCTTTGACGAAAATGGCAGGCTGGACAGCGAAAAAACAGATATAAGATCACGCCGAAGGCTTTCGAAGTCACCACGTGCGATAATTCCGGGGTTTTACGGCAGTATGCCGGACGGAAGTATCAAAACATTTTCACGGGGTGGCTCGGATATAACCGGTTCGCTTGTTGCAAGGGCAGTCGGGGCTGATATATATGAGAACTTTACCGATGTTGACGGTCTGATGTGTGCCGATCCTTCGCTTGTTGATTCACCCGGGGTAATTGAATGCGTCAGCTACGGCGAGCTTCGTGAAATGTCTTATTCGGGTGCGGGGGTATTGCATGAAGATGCGATTTTTCCAGTGAGCAAGGTCGGTATACCTATCAATATCAAAAACACGTTTGCACCCGACAAGCCGGGAACTCTTATTGTCGATAAGAGTGAGAAAAGCGACGGAATGATAGGTGTGTCGGGAAAAAAAGGCTATTGCCTTATCAATATCAGATTCAGGGGTGAAAGTATGCGGCAGGATATTTTCTCCGGGATTCTGTCGGTGCTGAGAAATCACCGTATATTTACCGAGCATGTTGTCAGCGGTGTAGATTCGATGAGTATTGTTGTAAAGGAAGACGGTCTTGGTGGCAAGAAGCGTGATCTTGTGGCTGATCTCTGCCTTTGCAGTGATACAAAGTGGGTCGAGATCAAGGGCGGATATTCGATAATTGCCGCAATCGGGAAAAACGCACGAAGATCATCCTTTATGGCTGAGCTGTCAAGATCTCTGTCCGATATCGGAATTGACGACGCAGTCAGTCTGAAAAATGACGCCGAAAGTATTGTTTTCTTCTGCGTGGAATCGTCTTTTTATGAACCGGCAATACGTGCCGTGGCGGATATTTTATAAATAAAGAAGTCCAAAAAACAAGATATAAAACAAGAAAAAATAAAGGAAGTTGAAAATGAACGATTTGTGGCATAAGCTTGCACAGAGTAATAAACCCATACTGCTTTACGGAATGGGACTCGGCGGAGATAAGATCATCGATGTATGCGAGAAAAAGGGAATAGAGGTATCGGATGTATTTGCGTCTGACGGATTTGTGAGAGGGCAGATATTTCATGGCAGAACTGTTTTGTCGTATTCACAGGCGAAAGAAAAATATTCGGATTTTATCGTCCTCGTCTCTTTTTCAAGCAGGCTTCCCGATGTGATCGGCAATATACTGAAAATTGCCGATGAGAGGGAGTGCTATGCACCCGATGTGCCTGTTGCAGGCGGCGGACTTTTTGATTTGGAATTCTACAAGACAAACAAAGAAAAATTCGACAGAGCGAGAGAATTGTTTGCCGATGAGCGCTCGAAAAAGCTTTTCGATGACATGATACAATTCAAGCTCAGCGGAGATATCAGACTTTTGTTCAACGATATCTCACCGAAAGATGAAATTCTTTCCGACATTCTTCGTCCATGTGAATATAAGGTGTGCTGTGACATGGGAGCATATAACGGTGATACGCTTCGTGAATTCCTGCAGGATTTTCCGAATCTGAGCAAGAGCATTTCATTTGAGCCTGATGCTAAAAATTATGCAAAGCTCAGCAGATTTATAACCGAAAATTCTCTTGATATTGCATCTGCATACAACTGTGCAGCGTGGAGCAGTGAATGCAGGATGCAATTCTCACTCGAAGGCTCACGAAATTCGGGTATAAAAAACTGTGAAAAGAGCAGAGGAAAAAGCCTGGAGATCGATTGTCGCACGCTCGACAGTGTGTGTGACGGTCTCCCGGTCGATTATATAAAATATGATGTAGAAGGAGCCGAGAGGGAAGCACTTATCGGTTCGGCGAGAACGATTTCACGCTGCCGACCCGATCTGCTTGTTTCACTCTATCACAGAAATGAGGATCTTTTTGATTTGCCCATGCTCGTGCATTCGATGAATCCCGGCTATTCACTCTATCTTCGCCGCTTTTTGTGCATTCCGGCATGGGAGCTGAACCTTTATGCAGTCGGGAATTGATAAATAACGAAAAATACAAAAATCACCCTACTTAATCTGTAAGGTGATTTTTTTTCATCAGAGAGTATTTTATCAGTCGAAATAGCCATTATATATTATCTTATATTTTCCGTCCGGGAAAAGGTGGCTATATAGATCGATAAAATATCCGTCGGTCATGCTTGCTATATAATCGACTATTATCTGATCGGGCGGCGTCTGTTCGTACGGTGTCATGCGGTCGGTGGCATTTTTGTCAATATAACTTATATGGTGAGTATATACAGGCGAATCTGTGTTATTCCTTCTCAGATCATCAAGCATTTTTTCGTAAATATCAGCCATCATCGGTCTTACCATTGCGGCAAGCTGGGCGTTGTCGTCCTTGCTCTCATATATATGTGCATAGTTGTCCGCTTTGACCTTTTTAAGGGCTTCAAAATGGATATCGTCAAGCTTTATATACGGTTTTCCGTAGCTGTTTTCAATTATATTGACCATCAGATTGTTGACGATCTCGGGAGTTGAAATGCCGATAGCTCCGTTATCGAATGCATCATAGCTGACCTTTTGTGCAAGTGCGGCATCACGGCGGTCTTTACCCAGATATGAAATGATATCCGATATACGAACGACACATCCCTCAAGCGTTGACGGCATCAGAATATTCATATTCTTTTTGTCAAGATAACAACTCTCAATTCTCGCATCAAAATCTTCAAAGCTTGTCAGTGCAGTAGGGTGATATTCGGGAAGCTCCATTTCTCCGTCATGCCCTGCAATTCCGCTGAAGGTCTGAAGACTCAGGTTATAGTTGAACATCCCCGAGAGTACTCTTATCGAGTGAATGTTGTGGCTGAAATGTCTGCCTGCTCTCATATAATACAGCTCGTCAAGATATTTTTCGCCGGTGTGACCGAAGGGAGAATGTCCTATATCATGACCGAGTGATATCGCTTCAATAAGGTCAAGATTGAGTCCGAGCACCTCGCCTATCGTTCTTGCTATTCTAGATACAAGCTGAACGTGAAGTCCTCTGCGAGTAATATCATCGTTTTTGTAGAATGAAAAGACCTGTGTTTTATCGGCATATCTGCTGTAAAAAGGGCAATAGAGTATCTTGTCAATATCACGCATAAATGCTCCGCGCCATACATTTGCTTCATCCTTCTCGATTGCATATCTGCGTATTACACTTTTCTCGTCGGAACCGAATTGCGGCTTTTTTCCGATTTTACGGTCCTGCTCTATCATTTCGGTAATTTCTTTTGAAAGATATTCGTATTTTCGCATTTTTTATCTCCTTTCTCTTTATTGATTGCGGATCATTGCAGTTCCGCTTTTTATTTTTACCTGCTGTGTAACTTCTTTACGAACAAAGCTTTTGGGCATCAAGTCTGATCTTCTCAAGTGCTTCATCGGCAGATGCTTTGTCATTACCCTTGATTAAAAGATATATCTTGACCTTCGGCTCGGTTCCCGACGGACGGAAAATTACCGTATTTCCGCATTCGGTGACGAAGTACATTACATCGGATGAGGGAAGGCCTGTAGGAGTTTTTTCACCGCTTGCAAGGTCGGTTACTTCACCCTTCAGGAAATCCTTAACGGTGACGATTTTTTCACCTCCGAAGGCTGTCGGCGTTTCATTTCTGATTTTTGACATAAGTGCCGCCATACGCTCACTTCCGTCAAGACCTTTCATTTCGACATTGAGCGTCTTTTCGGTATAGTAACCGTATTTTTCAAAGAGCTTTTCGAGTGCATCGCAGAGTGTCATGTCTTTGTCTTTGTAGTATGCCGCCATTTCGCATATAAGCATTGAGGCAACAACAGCATCCTTATCTCTTGCGTATGTACCCTTGAGATATCCGTAGCTTTCCTCAAATCCGAGAATAAAGCTTCCTTTGCCGACCTTTTCGCTTTCTTTTATAACTTCACCGATATACTTGAATCCTGTGAGCACATCATACAGTTTTACATTGTAGTGTTCGCATATTGCCTTTGCAAGAGTTGTCGAAACTATTGTTTTTACGGCGTAAGGATCGCTCGGCATATTGCCGTTTTCGGTATAAGCGGTGAGAATGTATTCAAGAAGCATAGCCCCCATTGCATTGCCTGATATTGTGACAAATTCACCTTCACGGTTCTTTGCGACAACTCCCACACGGTCTGCATCGGGGTCGGATGCTACGACAAGGTCGCAGCCTGTCTTTTGTGCGACCTCGATTCCGAGCACGAAGCCCTCGCTGTTTTCGGGGTTGGGTGAACGCAGGGTCGGGAAATTTCCGTCAGGCATTGATTGTTCAGCGACAGTATAGATATTTTTGAACCCGATACGGCGGAGCACTTCGGGAATCAGGCGGTAACCGGCTCCGTTGAAGGGTGTATATACAATGCCCATTTCTTCTGAAACCTTCGGAACGGTTTTTTTATCTACCTGCTGGGATATAACATTATCGATGTAAATTTCGTCAATATCACGGGGTATGACAGTAATAATTCCGCTTTTCACACCCTCATCGAAATCTATTGCTTCAACCGAGAAAATGTCTGTTTTTTCTATTGAAGCACTCACTGTTTTTGCCTGCTCGGGCGAGATCTGCGCACCGTCCTCCCAATATACCTTATACCCGTTGTATTCTTTGGGATTGTGCGATGCCGTTATATTGATTCCTGCAATACACCCCAGGTGTCTCAGCCCGAAGGAGATCATAGGCGTGGGACGGAGCTCGTCATAAATATACACTTTGATATTGTTTGCGGCAAGAACGCAGGCGGAAATTTTGGCGAATTTCTCTGAATTGTTGCGGCAGTCATACCCTATGACCACTCCTCTCCGACCGGCATTTTCTGCATTGATAAGCTCTGCAAGACCCTTTGTTGCCTGTGCTACCGTATAACGGTTCATGGCGTAAAGTCCTGCATTCATTGTTCCGCGCAGGCCTGCCGTTCCGAATGAGAGATTTTTTGAAAAACGGTATTTTATAAGCTCTTCATCGTTTTTTATTGTTTCAAGCTCTCTTTTTGTTTCCTCGTCAGCCAGACAGCACCAACGCTCGTATTCTTTCATAAAATCGTTCATATAGATCTACCTTTCCGTTTACCCGATGTATTGTCTTTTTTATTAATGTTTTGTTTGTTCAAAAATTGATCTGAACGGTTTTGCCGTCTGCCCCTGTATCCTCGGGCAGTTCTTCAATCATTTTCAGTGCTCTTGCAAGCTGATCGGGGCATGATGTAGCTTTGAAGCCGCAACGGATCCCGGAGAGTGAAGAAGTGATCTCATCGATACTCTTGTCCTTGCAAAGAATTGCAACTCCTTGTGTGTTGCCCGAGCATCCTCCGAAGAAGCTGACCTCTTTTATTGTTTTTCCGTCAAGTGTTATCATTATCTCACTTGAGCATGTTCCCTTGGTTTTATACATAAATTTTCTTTCCATATAGATATTTCTCCTTTTTTGTTCGATTTTTCGGAAAACTTCTGAAGTATTCCGATCAGATTATTTCCTGATAGCTTCCCGTGATGTCGTATCTTATTCCAGAGAGAGTCATATACAGCATCAACTTAAATTGAGATGCCTTGTTGCCTTTGAGTGAAAGGAGGATCTTATTCTCTCCGCTTAGCATGATCCGGTGGCAGATTCCCGACGTTGTACCGAGCTTTTTTGAAATTATTGCAAGCTCCGAGAGTGCAAACAGATCGGTCTCCTCCAGCAATACATCAAGGCGGTCGTTTTTGTCATTGAGAACGAGATCACGGGCGAATATCCCGAATTTTACTTTCTCGTCCTCAGGCATCGGAATATTGCACTCAAGAGCTTTCTTAAGACAGTATTTGTTCACTGTATTCATGACTCCTGCCATTATATTTCCGTGAGTGCTTTCAAACGGAAGAATGCAGCCGTCAAATTGTCCGAAAAAGACTCCTGATGCCGCAAAATCAAATGAATCGCAATATTCGCATCTGAGCGGACCGAGCTTTTTGTCAAAGCACCTGAAGGCTGAATCAGAAAACATATTCTTTACATATGCAAGCCTTTTCGGCATTTCTGCACCTTCAAGTGAAAAATATGTCAGATCGTGATTCTTTTTCTGGCAGAGCATCTGACTCAGAACTTCAATCAGAAAGAGCATGTCATCCTGTTGTTGCAATATATTCCTGTTTGAAAGTGTGTCGGTGAATGCATCACAAAGGGAAAGCAGGCTGTTGCCGTCACGGTTGCTTTCTTCAAAAATAAGACATGCAAGCTCGTGAAGATATTTTTGTCGGATGATCGTTGATTTTTGCTCTTTTTCACTGCGCTGTGAAAGAGATTGCATGATTATGCCGACATCATCTCTGTGTTTGTTCAATCAACATCAGCTCCCTTCGTTTTCCGATTGATCTGTTCTGAAATCTGAAATTACAGCGAATTTCCGATCATTTCAAGACAACCCGAAATAAATGCTTTAAGCTCATCGGGTGTGAGCTGTCTTTGTGAGAGAAGAGCGAGCGAATAGATCTGGCGTGCGGCGTTTTCCTTAGCTGTTTCATCGCCGCAGGACAGTAGCTTTGTTATGATTTCGCATGATCTGTTGAGCAACAAGGTTTCCTCTCTAATTCCGACCATTCCCGGCATTGAGTCCATTCCGTATGCCTTCATCATGTCTGACATACGTCTTGATTCTTCCGAAATGTTGAGTATGGCAGGAACTGCTTTGTCTTTAAGCGAGCTGAATTCTACCTTGAGCGAATCGTTGCCCGAAATTTTGCAAAACAGCTTGCTCAGTGTTTCATCGGTCGTTTTTTCGTCTTCGTCTTTTGTTTCCTTCAGTGCATCGGCAACATCCGAATCTATACGCAGGAACTTGACATTTTTGTCGTTTTCTATCAGAGAAATGAACTGCGTATCGATGAAATCGTTCAGAATAACTACTTCTATGCCCTGATTTTCAAAGAGTGATATATACTGTGCCTGTGTGACCCTGTCGGTTGCGTAATATACCTTTCCTTCGTTCTTGTCTTTGGATGATTCGATATATTCATCGATTGTTACATATTTTCCGTCTGTCTTTTCAAACAGTATTGCTTTCTTAATGCGGTCAAAGAATTTTTTATCCTTGAGTGATCCATATTCACAGAATACTTTGAGGTCGTTCCAGATCTTTTCGTATTTTTCACGTTCGGTATTGAACATTCCGCAGATCTCATCAGCTGTCTTCTTGGCTATATGGGTTGAAATTTTTGAAACATACGCACTGTTTTGCAGATATGAACGGCTTACATTCAGCGGCAATTCGGGACAATCGAGTGCTCCTCGGAACATGATGAGATAATCAGGAATGACTTCCTTGATGTTATCTGCAACAAATACCTGATTATAGTAAAGCTTCACCTGACCCTCAAGCGAATCATATTTGCTTGCGATCTTCGGGAAATAGAGTATTCCTCTGAAATTGAGCGGATAGTCGGCATTTATATGAATGTGGAAGAGCGGTTCTTTATAGTCTGAGAATACCTTTCTGTAAAAATCGGTGTATTCTTCTTCGGTGCACTGTGATGGATTTTTGAGCCAGAGCGGAGAAATGTCGTTCACGGGCTTTTCTTCGGCTTCTTTTTTATCGCACTCTTCACCCTCTTTTTTGTTCTCGGCTTCGGAAAGATCTTTGAGATAGATCTCAATCGGCATGAAAGCACAGTATTTTTTCAGAACATCTTCAAGCTTATATTTTGAAAGGAACTCAATACCTTCATCGTTGATATGCATGATAATATCACTTCCGTGAGTAGCCCTCTCCTCACATTCAGAGATAGTATAATCTCCTGCCTCGTCACATATCCATCTAACTGTATCAGAGCCATCTATCGATTTTGTGACGATCTCAACACTTGACGAAACGATGAATGACGAATAAAATCCGAGCCCGAAATGACCTATGATTCCGTTTGTCTGATCTTCTCCCTCATATTTTTTGATGAAATCGAGTGCACCCGATAGTGCAATGGAACAGATATATTTTTTGACCTCACTTTCGTTCATGCCGATACCGTTGTCGGACACCGTGAGCGTTTTTGCTTCTTTGTCAAGAATGACATCGATACGGTAGCTCTCGCCGCCGCCCTCATACTGTCCGAGCGATTCAAGTCGTTTAAGCTTTGTCACTGCGTCGCAGGCATTTGATACGATCTCTCTCAGAAATACTTCTTTCTCAGAATACAGCCATTTTTTTATTACGGGAAAAATATGTTCTCTGGCGACCGATATGCCGCCTTTTTCTTCTTTGATATTGCTCATCTTACTTATTTATATATACTCCTTTGGTGAAATATTTTGCTTTGTTATGGTGTGAAGCATTGTGCGGTCATCTTGGGTCAGCGACACTCAGGGCTATAAGTTTTTTCAGATCATCAGGTTGAACTGAAACACCGTATGCCGCTTTGTTTCGTTTGATCTGACCGCATTTGCGGCACTTGTGTAATATTATATACCCCTTTCTCGGGTCTGTTTCGGTTTTTATTGCATCCATTATGCCGCCGCAATCATTCGCCCGATCACCCGGATTTATATCCACGTGCAACGAGCAAAGACAGTACGGACAGTGATTCCTGGATGTCTTTTCAAGAGGAAGAACGGTTTTCTGACAATTTTTACATATAAAGCCGTCGTCATTTTTTGTAAATCGCTTGACTTCCATGCTGTTTTTTCATTCCTTTCCCTGTGTATCGGTTCAACAGTATCATGATGATACACCTGAACAATAAAATAAATAAAAATAACTGGTAATTTTTATCAACGATCGATCGGCAATACATAAAATGAGCAAAACGGTTAATAATAAGTTTTGCAAATATCTGATCGAAAGGATTCTTTTATGATTAATATTAAAAAACGGGCAATTGCGGTAATCGTTCTTACGATCGCATTGATCTCATCGGTCGTTTCATTATGTTCATATGCCATGCCGGTAAGCGATAGCGAAGACTCATACGGACAGCTTGTCTGGTTTGACTATGAGGACGGAATCGTCAGGGACGGAAGTGTCGGTGACGAACCCGGACTTATAGGCGATGAATACGACAGCAACTATTCGGGAGCTTACGGCGATAACTACAACCGTGGAAATATGACTCCTTCTCCTGATATGACGCAGGACGGTTATGCGACCGAGGACGGACGTGTTGCCGGTGTTACCGATACCGATAACTCAATGGAAAGTTTCTGGGGAGTCGTTCTTGCACTTGTTGTAGGTGCGGCGGCAATTCTTATTGCTGTTTTTGCTATTCCGAAATCAAGCCCCGATAGCTCTTCAAGAGGCAGATAAGTTTTATTATCAGCCGATTTAATTCGATTATTTTCCGACGCAGAAGGACGCAAATATTCCGCGTACTATCTCGTCGGAAACTTTTTTTCCGTCACTTTCGGATATAAATGCAACGGCACGCTCAATATCAAGCCCTGCAATATCTGCCGGAGTTCCGTTTATAAGTGCATTACTTGCCCTTGCTATGCATTCAAGTGCATTTTCGACAGAGGCTTTCTGCCATGCATCCGAAAGTACAGGCGTTAATGAATAATCTATCTTTGCACTGTAAAAGAGATTCTCAATATCGCTTTTCAGCTTTTCGACCCCACTGCCGTTGGACGCACAGACCGATTCAATAAGACAAAAATCGGCGTAATCAAGCTGTGATGGGCCTGTTTTTGCATTAAGGTCGGATTTGTTGAGCACTGCTATTTTCGGTGATGTCACATTTTTCAGTATTTCAATAATATCTTTATCTTCGGTTTGCAGGCATTGAGATGAATCAAATACGGCAATGACAAGCTCTGCATTTTTCAGCTTGTCAATACTTCTTCCGATTCCGATGTATTCAACGCTGTCGCTGTCTTCTCTTTTCCTGATTCCAGCCGTATCACACAGTCGGAGCATGATCTTTCCAACATACATATTTTCTTCAACTGTGTCCCTTGTTGTTCCCGGAATGTCTGTAACTATAGCTCTGTCATAACCGAGAAGGGAATTCAGCAAGGAAGATTTTCCGACATTCGGTCTTCCGACGATCACGGTTTGTATTCCCTTGGCGACGGCATGACCTTGTTTATATGTTGCGAGCAGTCTTGTCAGTCTTTCGTTGCAATTTTGCAGTATACATGCCATTTCTTCATTTCCTATTTCCGAGAGATCCTCGTCGGGATAGTCGCACAGAACATAGCACTGAGAGAGAACACGTGTAAGAATGCCAGCGATATCGGTCAGTTCATCTGAGAGCTTTCCGTCAAGGTGTGAGCGTGCGAGCGAAAGTTGCTCTTCATTTTCGGCGTTTATCGTGTCGATAACAGCCTGAGCCTGTGAGAGTGCAATTTTTCCGTTTATAAACGCCCTTTTGGTGAATTCACCCGGTCCTGCCGGAATTGCACCTGCCGAAAATATTGCCTCAAGTACATTTCTCGTTATAAGTATACCGCCGTGACAGCTGATTTCGACTGTATCTTCTCCTGAAAATGAGTGCGGAGCGTAAAATACGGTTGCAATACCGTCATCGATGATTTTTGCAGGTGAATCATGATCCTCATATGAAAAAATTTTTCCGTAAACGGCTCTTGACTGAGGATAGGAGGAGAGGGACCTGCCTGATGCCGGATAAAAGATCTTTCCGGCAATCGATAGAGCGTCTTTCCCGGATATTCTGATCATCGAAACTCCGCCCTTTCCTGCCGGCGTAGATATTGCTGCAATCGTCTTTTCGGACATTTTTGTATACTTTCTCCTTCGTTACGCTTCCCGGCATCCTGAATTTTTATGTCATTCCTGCCTTTATTTTGCGGTATTTTGGACATCTGAGGAACGGATACCATTACTCACCTTATATTATACCGCAATTTTTGAAATAATCAAGATTTATTTTGTATTTTTTGTTTTTTTTATATTTGTTTTTTGAAATTTACAAATTTGTCATAAAATTCTCTTTAACATACCGTCATTTTTTGTCTGTTTTTTTCTAATTGCTCTTGACTTTTTCAGATAGATGTTATATAATATACAATAGTTTTCATGACCTTTAAAGGATCTGATAAAAGTATAGAAACAAAGATAGAAAAAGGAGATAATCTACCATGACCAAGAGAATTGTTTCACTGTTGCTTTCTGTATTGATCATTGCAGGAAGCGTTCCGGCAGGTTACATATTCAAATCTCTTGCCCTTGAGAATACGGGCGATAAGAACACGCTGTCGGTCGGATACTACGACGGAATGACAGTGGAGGATTTTGTCGGAATACTTAATTCGGGGACAGGTCTTCCTTCTGACACTCCTGTACATGAGTGGGAATGGTTTACAAAGGGAGATGCCGATTACAGCTACGGCAGATATCTTGTCGATGTCGAGGTGAGTAAGAACGCATTTTTTGACGGAATCTCAAAAAAGGATGTTGATGTTCTTAAAGCACTTGAGGTTTACGACAGATATGAAGCCGGAGAGATAACAAAAGAAGAGGTCGCCGATTATTCAGAGGCAGCCCAGATCATGTTTTTTGACATCAATATAGATGCAGACGAGCTTCGCAGGGCGGTCAGTGATGCAATTCGCAGTTCCGAAAGAAGCTTCAGGGCAAACGGCAAATACGTTTCACTGAACGGACAGACGCTCGAAGTTACCAAAAAGAAGATAGAGCTCGATTATAAAAATGATGCTCACTGCGTTTATAAATACACGATCGTTACCGGGGATATGCTTCCCGATTATGAAGGAACGCTTTATCTGCCGACTACACTCGAAGTCAACGGAAGCGAAAGCTATCCTTCGGTAATCGACGCACTTTCCAAGGGTAAGACGTTAACCGTCAGACATGGTGAGGACGTATATACAGTCGACGTTTTCGGCGTTGAGCGTTCTGAACTTGTACTGAAGCCAAGTGATGGGAATGTCTACTTCATTCCATTCAACAAGGCGGCAGGGGACGGCGAGACCGACATTCTTTCAAGAATTTATTCCGAGGTCGTTGATTTTGAAAAATCAATTCTCTCGCCCGATTTTGACAGCGAGACCAAGAACGGATTTACGGTCAGATTCTATGACGGAAGAACCGGATGGTATGAGTTTTCTTCAGACGAGGACAGACTTGAGACCGGCAGAGTTTATGAGATTGAAATTATTTATTCGGGAATCACAACTGTCAGCGAGGAATTTTCTGTTGCACTTTATGATCCGAGAAGAGCACCTGCTGTTGCATTCTATGATTCTGAGACTCTTGTTGCGGAATACGGCGATCTTGACAGCATAAAACAGGCAGTCTTCTCAACTCTTGTTGATCTCTCGGATCTTCCCGGTGTGAGCTATTCCGATTTTGAATATTACTATTATGTAGGTGACCTGTCTAAGATTCTGGACAGAAAGGCATTTGACAGTTTTGCCTCATCTGACAGCTTTGAGAAGTTTATCGATAAAATATATGATAAAGTATGGAGCAAAGTTGAATCGTCCATTTCCGAAAACAGCATCCTCAAGGATATTGATAAGGGGAAATTCAAGGAAGATTATTTCAATATCGATTACCTTAAAAAATGCCTTGTCATAAACGACTGGATATTATTTGACGGTCAGTCATACCCCATCTGCGTTGAGATTGAAGGTGAAATTGTTGAACTTTTCTCGATCGATATACCGTCTGTAATTGCCGGAACCGATTACAGGATTAAGGTTGAATACAAAGGAAACGAAGATACATTGCCTGCCGAAGCAGTTTCGGGAATAAAGAATCTTCATATTCTCCGCCGCTCTTCCGAAATCGAGATAAATGACGGCGTTTATGAGCCCGGCAAGCTTGAAGGACTTGTGTCAGAGAAAAACGGTCTTGATTGTATTCTGGTGGCTGTCAGGGTAGATACCGATTACCTTGAGATGAACAATATATACATACAGCTTCCCGAATCGCTCTATGAGCTTTCGACTGTCAGAGTCGGAAAGGACAGCATTGATCTGCTCAGTGAGCTGATAGATGTTTCATCTGCAAATGAGCTTACTCCAAGAAAAATAAGAAATTATCTGGATAAGCTTGATGAAGACAGCGACAGCCAGACAATTGATAAAATTATAAGAAGAATTGACAAGATTCTTGAGATCCTTCCCGAAGGATTGATCGACGCACCAATATCGCTGAGCGGAATTCCGCAGAACACAGACGGTATATACCTTGTCGGTGCAATCACGGCCGATCTCAATTCTGTGCCGAATTATGATTACGGTGTCATCGGAGTATGCGAGAGCATATATGACAATATAATTATGTTTGACTATGAAATTCCGGAGAATGAACCTATCTCGATAGGCGAGCAGTTCGACTTCGGTGCACACATTTTCACGTCTGATCTTGAACCTGTAGAGGATGAGCTTCCGAGATATTGTTTTATCGGTTATGAATCGGGACGCAAAGAGATATATTTCTCGAACGAAGCGCCTTCCGAAAAAGGACAGTATCTGCAGATCGCAGTATCAAATTGCTCTGCACCTGCTTTCAGATTCTTTGATATCGGACTTATGAGTGTGGAGATCGCACCCTCAGACAGTGAGTATGAATATGACGGTAAGCCTCACGGCGAACCTGTTATTACCGACTCCGATGGCAACATCCTTCAGCTCAGAGGTAGTGACGAGGTTATATATACAAATATTGTTACCGGCGAAACTCACAGCTATGCTCCGAGTGCCGTAGGCAACTATTTTGTTGAGGTATATTACGCAGGAGATTCAAATCACAAGAGGGCGACTGCACAATACGAATTCTCAATAGTTCCTGTAAAAGTGAATCTTTGGATATCGGATTACAGCAGTGTATACGGCAATAAGCTTCCCGATTTTGTAATTGAATGCGACATACCCGAGCTTCTGGATGGTATCGTATATACGGTAACCCCCGAGGTATCATATAGGGGTGAAGTCGGAACATACAGACTGATCATTAATATCCAGTCGATGCCTGAGGGATATTTGGCTGTGAAGACATCCGGACAACTCACCGTGACACCGAGACCTGTCACGATTCAGATGGGGAACATAACCCTCACATACGGAGATGATTATGATCCCAACGGTTCGGTATATTATAATGTAGTTGAAGGTGAATTGCTTGAAGGTGATGAGCTCGGACTTGTTTTTGAGAAGTACTCTCAGGCAGGAACTCATGATTTCAGCCCTGTAGATTACACGAATAAAAACTACGCCCTTGCGGTTATACCTGGTAAAATCACAATTGAGCCTAAGGTGATTGATCAACTCAGAATTGAGGATGAATTCATTTATGAAGGCGACGAGCTTCCCGAGTTCACTCTTACAGGAGATTGCCCCGAGGATCTCGTGGTTCACATAGCACCTGCGTTCTACGACGGAACACCGGGAACATATTCTATCATCGGCGTATGCGAAGAAAATCCCAATTATAAAGTATATATAGAGGAAGGAATTCTCACAGTAAGACGCCGTCCTGCAAAAGAGATAACAGTTACGATTCCCGATCAGGAAATCACATTCGGTGATCCGCTTCCGAAATTCACATACACAACAAGTGAAGATGTGAAGGGTGTGAGGTTCAGTGTTTCGGTTATAGATTATGACGGAAATGCAGGTGTGTACTCACTGTCTGTGAGCACATCGGCATATGACGGAAAAGACTACAGATTCACATATAACATCGGTAAGCTCACCGTTAAGAAAAAAGCTCTTGATATTACGGTAAGCGACTATACCAACACATACGGAAATGTATTCGATCCTCAGACCGAATACAAGTTTGAAACAAGCGACAGCTCGATCGATCTTTCGGAAATTCTCAAGAATTACAAGATCGCTGCCGAATTGTATGATGGCGAGGCGGGAAGCTATCTTCTCATAGGTAAAGCCGATGCTGATAACTATGAGATCACCGTTAAAAACGGAACGCTGACAATATTGCCCAAGCTTATAAAGGTCACACCGGGTGAGGGTCAGGGCAAGACCGAAGGCGATGAGGATGGTGTGATCGAATATATCGCATACGGTCTTATAGGCGATGATGAGCTTTCGGGAGCTCTTTCGAGAGAACCGGGAGAGCAGGTCGGACTCTACCTTATCACACACGGAACCCTTGCAAACAAGAATTATAAAATAGAGCTTGACGAAGAATATTATGCAATTCGCTCGGCAAAATACGAGGATGTAGTGATCTCCTCACTGCCCGATAAGCTTGTATACCTTGAGGGTGAAGAATTTGATCCTGCAGGACTTGAAGTCAAGGCTATATTTAAGGACGGCAGTGAGATCATCCTTACTCTCGGAAAAGACTATACGGTGGAAGGATTCAACACTGCAAAGCCCGGAACACAGAAGCTTAGGATCTATTTTGAAGGCTATGTGAATACATTCAATGTTGAAGTTAAGGAATCGGCTGTCATTCTTGTCAAGATCGACAATTTTCCGACAAAGCTTGATTACATTGAAGGTCAGGAATTCGATCCTGACGGAATGAGCGCTGTTGTCTTCTTTGACAACGGAACGCACAGAATAGTCACAGCCGAAGATCTTGAGTTTACAGGGTTTGATACAAACAAACTCGGAGTGCAGACAGTAAGTGTTTCGTTCCGCGGAGTATCAGACAGTTTTGATGTAAATGTTGTTGCAAAGAAACTTGTCGGAATTGAGGTCGATGCTTCAGAAGCGACCACCGAATATTATGACGGAGATACCTTCTCATCTGAGGGCATCAAGGTTTATAAGGTATACGACAGCGGAATCAGAGAGTTTATTCCCGAGGGTGAGTATACTGTGTCCGAGCCTTCGACAAAGACAGAAGGCGAAAAGACAGTAACCGTTAAATATCAGGGCTTTACCGCTGAGTATACAGTCAGCGTTACAAAGAGAAGCGTTGCAGATCTTGAGCTCGTTTACGAAGGAGATATGATCTCCTGCGTGACAAACGGAGAATTCAACCACAAAGCGATCGTTGTAACGGCACATTTCGATAACGGAACCGAAAAAGTATTGTCATACGGCGAATATACTGTTGATAATTTCAGCAGTGAAAAGATCGGAATTTATAACTGTTCAATTTCGTACGGCGGAGTTTCAAAGAACATACTTGTGAAGATCGAAGCATCCGTTATGGAGAGCATCGAGATCACAAAGCTTCCGGGCAAGCTGATATACACAAAGGGTGAGAGCTTTGATGACAGCGGAATGGTCGTTCATTCGATATTTACGAACGGCGATAAAAAGCTTGTTGATGAGTATACATTCAGCGGATTCGATACGAATAAGCTCGGCAGACAGACAGTAACTGTAAAATATCTTGGATTTACCGCGCAGTTCAGCGTATATCTCTTTGACGAAAGCTTTAACGGAATCAGAGTCAACAAACTTCCTGAGAAGACAAGATTTGTTGAAAAGACATCATTCAGCTATGACGGCATTGAAGTTGTGTTCGATACAAATGACGGTGTGTTTGTAATACCCGAGGAAGATATTACTGTTGAGACTCCCGATATGACCGAAACAGGCAAACATGATATTGCTGTAAAATATGCAGACTCAAGTTGCACTTATGAAATTGAGATTGTTGAAAAGACGGCGGTTTCGCTGAGCGTCAATTCATGTCCCGAGGTGTTTGTCTGCATCAAAGGCGAGATACCGAATGCCGCAAATTCGGTAATGACCGTAACATATGATAACGGCGAAGTTGAAAATGTAACGCTCACTTCTGATATGTTCGGAGCATATGATTCCGACAAGCTCGGATATCAGAATGCTACAATAACATACGAAACTGCACAGACAGATTGTGCTGTATGGGTAGTAAGAGCCCGTGTGGCATCGGTTAAAATAACCAGACTTCCTTATAAGCTGACATATCCCATCAGAAGCGAATTTGATGCAACAGGGCTTGAAGTTCTTGTTGGATATGAAGACGGCGTGTATGAAGCATTTGATGCAACCGGATGCCTGATAACCGGTGTTGATATGCAGACTGTCAGTGTAAATAATGTGGTTGTACGCTTTGCCGATCACACCGATGAATTTGAAATAAGCGTTGTTCCGAGAGAGCTTGACCGGATAGTCATTGCGGAATATCCCAATACCGAGTATGTTGAAGGACAGTATTTCGCGGTTGACGGTATGGTCGTATATGCATACTACAACAACGGCGAATACGAAATGCTTGATCCTTCAGATTACAGTGTTAACGCCCCCGATGGAATTCTTTCTGTCGGAGAATACACTGTAAGCATCGATTATTCGGGATTGACAACTCAGTTTACCGTTAATGTTGAAGAGATCAAGGCAATCGGAATCAGAGTTGATGAAAGCTTCGGAAAGACGAAATATCATCAGGACAACATCTTTGAGAGCTTCGGATTCAGGGTATACATTGTATACAATGACGGAAGTGAAATCGAAATAGATATTTCGGATTGCGAGATCGAAGGATTTGATACATCAGAGGTCGGTCAGTGTATCGTTACGATCGTTTACGGTGAATTCAGTGATGAATTTGAAATAACCGTTCTTTCTTCAGACAGTGCTGTCAAGGCTGAGCTTGTAGTCATGAATATGCCGCTTGAAACTATCCAGGGAACACCTCACGAGTTTTCACTTCTCCGTGTCAGAATTCTTTACTCTGACGGAAGCTACGGATATATTTCAAGTGATGTGTATGAAGTAAAGGATTATGATTACACAGCATACGGCGAATATAATGCCAAGATCGTATATAATAAATTTGCACTCCCCATTACGCTCACCGTTATTTCGTGCAACGTTTCGATTGAGATTGAAAACGAGCCGGCCCAAAAGGATTATCTTGTCGGAGATAAGCTTGATGCTTCGGGAATTAAGGTGCTTGTGGTCAAATCGGACGGAACAAAAGAAGAAATATCCGATTTTGAGTTTGAATATGACTTCTCGGATGCGGGAAAGGCAATCGTTACAGTTAAGGCATTTGGATTCAAGACCGAATTTGAAGTAAATGTTTACGGATACGGAATTGAAGATATTTTGCCCGGCGAAGGTCAGAACAAGTATTATTCACAGGGCGGATATATTATATCAGACGATTTCGGAAATGTCACAACATTCGGTGAATTCAAACAGAGCATGGTCTGCGGTCAATTCATATCGGCAGATATCGATGATGATGATCTGATATATACAGGTCTTGTAATTGCCGTTGTGAGCGACGATAAGGTATATGCACAGTATACAGTTGTTGTTAAGGGTGATCTTAACGCTGACGGAAAAACAAACGTTTCAGATGTGGTTATATCACGCCGTGCACTTTCTGGATGGGAAAATCTTGATGAGATTCAGGAAATAGCGGCAGATGTTACTGAAAACAACGGATTCAACATTACCGATGTCGTAATGATGGTTCGTTATGCTGAAACACTGGTTTGATTTGCGGTGTAAAAGGAGGAATGAAAAATGAAAAATCGTTATTTTAAACTCATTCTTATTACGGTGATTTCCATTTTACTTGTGATTTCATCAGTGTGTGCTGTATTGGCTGAAGAGTCGAGAGGAACACTCAAAATCACATGCGACATGAAATCCATCACTGCAGGAAACGAGATAACGCTGAACTTCAACTATTCTGAGCCGATTGCAGGTGGATTGTACAGACTTGTATACGATAAAGCTTTGCTTACATTGGTAAGTGTCGATGCGGCTTCGACCGTCAGATCAATGACGGTCGAGGATACTGCAGATAAAGATGTTGTATTTTATTATATCAAAAACAAGTCCGAGAACTCAACTGTTATGCCGACGGTAACTTTCAAAGTGAATGCCGGAGTAAAAGAAGGTGATGAGCTGTCTGTGGGGGTAGCAAGCACCATACAGCTCACCGACCCTGACAACAAAACGATAGCTCCCGAAGCAATTTCGGCTTGGAGCTACAGAGTTCCGTCGTCGGATGCGTCATGCTCTTCTGTCAGTGTAACGCTTTACAAGACAGCACAGGACAGAGATATCGGCATCGGCGGAATCACAAAGAATCTTTCACTCTCAGGCGGAAACTATGTGATAAACGATCTTGTTTATACAAATCTTTATTACAGACTTTCCGTAACTCCAAAAAATTCAAATGCAAGCGTAAGCTATGACTCTCAGAACGGTGTTCTCAAGACAGGAAGTGCCAATTCAAACGGCTTTACGATCGTGTCGGAGAGCGGAAGATCGGTGCATTATAATGTTGTGATGAATACACTTGCATGCGGTCACGATTGGGAGATCAAATCGGTTGATAACGTGGCAAGCAGCTGTACTGAGGGAGGACATACCATTACAACATATAAGTGCAGCATTTGTTCAAACGAAAGAACCGAAAAGACCAACATTACAGAGCCGCTCGGACATGACTATATTGGTGAAAGATTCGAGCCCGACTGTGAAAACAACGGATACCTGCTTCATACATGTTCAAGATGCGACAGCTCGTATCAGGATGAAGAAGTGTCCGCTCTTGGTCACGATTATGTCGCAAAGAGTTCTACATCTACATGCAGTTCTCTCGGCGAGACAACATATGAGTGCCGCAGATGCAATGACTCATATTCTCAGAAAGATACCGTTATGCCCGACCACAAGTACACATCGGTTCATACCGCTTCGACATGCACAGTACTCGGCAAAACTGTATATACATGTTCTGAATGCGGCAATACTTATACCGAGAACGAAAAAGAGCTTGCAAAGCATTCAGAAAAAACAATTGTCACACCTCCTCAATGCCTCCAGAGCGGATGGATAAAAACGGTTTGCAGTGTATGTGACAAGGTTCTGGGCAGTGCTCCCGGAGACAATGCGACAGGGCATTTGTACGGAGAATGGACGATCGTTGTAGCGGCAACCGCCGAATCGGAAGGTATGATGAAACGTTCATGCAGTGAATGCGACGCATTTGAAACCGACCGTATACCGAAGCTTGTCGATGGTAATATATCTGGCAACAGCGGTATGCTGATACTCGTTATAGTTCTGATCGTCGGAATTATAATCCTTGGAATACTTCTGATCGTCACATATCTGACATACAGAAAAAAACGCGAAAAAATCTCTAAGTCATAAGAAAGCAAATACCGATAACTAATAAAATTATTTATTCATAAAGAAAAGAGGACAAATATCATGGCTGTAGTTACAATAGACAATATCAGAAACATTTGCCTGCTCGGTCACGGCGGAAGTGGAAAAACGTCTACCGCGGAAGCAATGCTCTATCTGACAAAAAACACAGACCGCTTAGGAACCCCGACAGCGGGAAACACCGTAGGAGATTTTGATCCCGAAGAGATAAAGAGAGGTTTTTCAATCTCAATGGCTGTTTCCAACCTTATGTGGAAGGGAAGAAAGATCAATATCCTGGATACCCCCGGATTCTTTGATTTTGTCGGCGAGGTTGTTGCTGCACTTCGTGTTGCTGGAAGTGCTGTAATATGCGTTGACGGAAAGAGTGGAGTTCAGGTTGGAACAGAGCTTGCCTGGGAAAGAGCAGAGCAGGGGCGTGTGCCGAGGGCATTCTTTGTCAACAAATCGGATGATCCTGAAGCTAATTACGACAGAGTCCTTGAGGAACTTCGTGAAAAATTCGGAAATACCGTCTGCCCTGTAGTCGTTCCCGACAAATCACAAGCAGGAGCGTTTATCAATCTTGTCGACCTTAAGAGATATGTATATGATGCAAAGGGCAATCATACCGTTTCCGATATTGATGCTTCAAACGTTGAAGAGTATCGCAATGAGCTTATCGAGGCTATTGCTACCGTAGATGAAACACTTATGGAAAAGTTCTTTGCTGAAGAGCCTATCTCTACAGATGAGATCATTTCGGCTCTCCATCTCGGAATTGCCGAAGGCTCGATCACTCCCGTATGCAGCGGTTCTTCAACCAAGCTTTGGGGTATCGACGCTCTCCTTGATGTTATCGCAGATTCCTTCCCGAATCCCGTAACAAGAAAGGCCGAGAGAGCTATCGTAGACGGCGAAGAAAAGCCGATCGAGATCAACCCGGACGGTGATGTCGCTTTGTATGTTTTCAAGACATCCTCTGACCAGTTCGGAAGAACAACGTTCTTCAAGGTCATGAACGGTACACTTACAAATTCGGCAACTCTCAAAAACAATAATACCGGAGCAGTTGAAAAAATGTCTCACATTTATACCGTTATGGGTAAGAAACAGACAGAAGTTGACTCTCTGTGTTGCGGAGACATAGGAGTTGTTACAAAGCTCGGTAACACGAACACCGGAGATACACTCTCGGTGAGCGGCGAAGTTGAATACGCTCCGACAGTTTATCCCGAACCCTTCTACACAATGGCTGTAGTATCGGGTGTCAAGGGTGAAGAAGACAAGATCGCACAGGGTATCAATAAGATGCTCGATGAAGATAAGACACTTAAATTCGTCAACGATCCCGAAACAAAACAGCTTCTTCTCTCGGGTATGGGCGATATGCAGCTCGCAGTAGTAACAAGCAAGCTCAAGAGCCGTAACGGAGTTACGATCACACTTGCAACACCTAAAATCGCTTACCGTGAAACCATCAAGAAGAAGGTTTCGGTTGAAGGAAAGCATAAGAAGCAGTCGGGTGGACACGGTCAGTACGGACACGTAAAGATTACATTCGGCCCCGGAGAAGCTGATGGGCTTACATTCACAACAAGCGTTGTCGGCGGATCTGTTCCGAAGAACTACTTCCCGGCAGTCGAAAAGGGACTTCAGGAAGCAATGCAGAAGGGCGTTCTCGCAGGTTATCCTGTTGTAAATCTTGCGGCAGACCTTTTTGACGGTTCATATCATGATGTTGACTCTAATGAACTTTCATTCAAGATGGCGGCAAGCCTTGCATATAAAGCGGGACTTCCGAATGCTGCACCTGTAATTCTCGAGCCTATTGGTCTTCTCAAGGTTACTATTCCGGACGGAATGGTCGGAGATATCATGGGTGATATCAACTCAACACGCCGCGGATCAGTTCTCGGCATGAGTGCAACAGCAGATAAGAGAGGATACACCACGATCGAGGCTGAGGTTCCGAAGGGCGAAATGGTTGATTATACGATCTCACTTCGTGCCATGACTCAGGGCAGAGGAAGCTATACATTCGAGTTTGTACGCTATGATGAGGTCCCCGGAATGATTTCTCAGAAGATCATTGCAGAGGCTAAGGCAAATGCGGCAAATGAGGATTGATGATCGGATAAATTGATATTTGTTAAGGGGAGAGCTTTTACAGAAGGCTTTCCTCTTTTTTATTTTTATCATAACTTCCGAGAAATACCTGATTTATAAACAATCAGTTGATATGCATCATTTGTTTCGACTGTTTATAGATTTAAAGTTTTACGGCATTCAGTTTTTAATGTTAAACTCTGTTTGACGGTTAAAAAACTCTTGACTTTTTGAGATGAATGTAGTATAATACAATGAATTTGTTTATGTAGTTGTTTGATAATAAAAAGATTCTTGAAAAAAACTCGATTTTGACAATGGCGATATGATCGTATTTTACGAAAAGAACTCGGCAGAAGCACTTGCAAGACGGCTTGTTCAAAGAATAGATGTAACAGAGTTTGAGAGCTTCGGGGGATATCAGCTTGCGACAAGACCCGTTCCGAAAAAATGGATCGGTAAGAGCATCGACGAGCTTGATATGAGAAGAACATTAGGTATAAATATAGTCGCCGTCAGAGACGGAGATGGCGGAAACGTCAGCGTTACGCCCGATCCTAAGAGAAAATTCATTCCAGAGGATTACATATCGGTCATTGCCTATGAAAAGGAAATGGACACGATACTCAATAAAATCAAATAAAACCAAACGAAAATTCATATTATTTTGTAAGTTGATATACAGTTAATAAAGCGATGATATCATTTCCGTAAAGGAAACGGAAAGTTCACCGTTAAAATAAGGGTGTAAAGGAAACATCCTATAAATAGTTCGGCATTGATAAAATATGCCGATAAGGAGATATATGGATATATTTGAAAAATGTTATGAGTTCACGCTTGTCGATGAAATAAAGGCATGCGGACTCTACCCATACTTCCGCCCGTTGCAGACAAGGCAGGACAAGGAAGTAATGATGGAGGGCGGCAGAAAAATAATGCTCGGCTCCAATAATTATCTCGGACTTACCACCAATCCTGAAGTTATCGAAGCCGGAATCAGGGCACTTGAAACGCTCGGAACGGGATGCTCGGGATCAAGATTTATGAACGGCACTCTGGCACTGCATTTTGAGCTTGAGAATGAGCTTGCCGAATTTCTGAACAAAAAATGCTGTACAACATTTCCGTCTGGCTTTCAGTCGAATCTCGGTATAATCTCGGCTATTGCCCACAGAGGAGATTATGTCATATGCGATAAGGAAAACCACGCAAGTATATATGACGGAATCACCCTTTCGGGTGCGAAAATGGTAAGATACTTCCACAGCGATATGGAAGACCTTGAGAATAAACTGAAATATGTCAGCACAGAGCTTGAAGGAAAAAGCGGCGGTATGCTCATAGTTACCGACGGCGTATTTTCAATGAGCGGTGATATCGCAAAGCTCCCCGAAATCGTGGCACTTGCAAAGAAGTACGGTGCAAGGGTCATGGTCGATGACGCACACGGTTTCGGAGTCCTCGGAGAAGGCGGACGGGGAACTGCCAATTACTTCGGAATTGAAGATGATGTCGATATCTATATGGGAACATTCAGTAAGTCGCTTGCATCGCTCGGCGGATATATGGTATGCAACGATGAAAAGGTTATGGAATATGTCAAGCATACGTCACGCCCGTTCATTTTTGCGGCATCGGTTCCGCCTGCAAGCACGGCAATCGCTCTTGCCGCACTCCGATATCTGAAAAAACACCCCGGAATCGTAAAAGATCTTAACGATCTCGCTGAATATGCAAGAACTCTGTTTATCAAAGAAGGACTTGATATTATTTCGGCAAAAACACCGATAGTTCCGATATATACATATACAAGAGAAAACACACTGCAAAAAGCAGCCGATATCTTTGATGCTGGAGTTTACGTAAATCCTGTTCTTCCGCCGGCAACCGCACCTGATAAGTGCCTGCTGCGTACCAGCTATATGGCAACGCTTACAAAGCCGCTTATAGAAGAGGCTGTTACAGTCATTTCAAGGGAAATGAAAAAACAGTAATATAAAACTCAATAAGTGAGTGATGATATGAAAAATAATGATAAAACAGTCGCTATAGTCACTGGCGGAAGCCGTGGGATCGGAAGGGAAACCGCAATAGCTCTACTTAATCGGGGATGCACCGTTTATGAGTTCAGCAGAAGCGGCGAAGATTTTGACGGCGTGAAGCATATTAGTGTCGATGTCACCGATGAAGAATGCGTAAAAGCGGCAGTATCGAAGATTTATGACATTGAGGGACAGATCGATATACTTATAAATAACGCAGGCTTCGGAATTTCGGGTGCAATTGAGTTTACAAGCGTTGAAGATGCAAAACGTCAGTTTGATGTAAACTTTTTCGGTCAGTTTATCGTCGCAAAAGCGGTGATACCGTATATGCGTGAGAAGCAGAAGGGAACAATAGTCAACATAAGTTCTGTTGCGGCAGTCGCCCCGATACCTTTTCAGGCGTTTTATTCGGCATCAAAATCTGCAATCTCCACATTGACAGCCTGCCTTGCAAATGAGCTTCTTCCTTTCGGGATCAATGTCAGAGCGATACTTCCGGGGGATATAAAAACAGGCTTTACGGAAAAAAGAATAAAGACATTCGAGGGAGACGATGTTTACGGCGGAAAGATCTCAACTGCCGTAGTCCATATGGAAAAGGATGAACAGAGCGGAATGAGTGCCGCTGCGGCAGGAAAATATGTTGCATCGGTCGCACTGAGAAAACACGGGAGAATATATTATACAATTCGTTTTGATTATAAACTTCTCGCATTTCTTGCAAAGTCATTGCCTGCAAAATTCGTAAATTTTCTTTTGAGAATGATATATTTCCATTGAGGAAATTGTTCACCAAATTTATGTTCAGCGTGTGGGGCAGTGGACATGTGGTTTAGTGAAGAGTGAAAAGTGAAGAGTGAAAAGATAGGTATACCAAACAAAATAGAATTACGTATTCAGCGTGTGGGGCAGGGGCCCCACATGACGGCTACAGATCAAGCAATTTAAATATTGCTAACCTGTACCACAATCACCCATCCCCCCACCTTTCAATAAAGTCTTTGAGGGGGCATGGGGGAACTTTCTACAGAAAGTTCCCCCGATTACAAAACGCAAACTAACTTTCAATAAGGAGCATATAATGGGAAGTGCGGACAGGGCATTTATAGCGAGCTGTAAGGATATACTTGAAAACGGCAGTTGGTGCCGTGAGGGTGTGCGTCCTCATTGGGAGGATGGAACGGCGGCTTGCACGATAAAGAAATTCGGGATAGTGAACAGATATGATCTGTCGAAAGAATTTCCGCTGATTACGATAAGACCGATATCGCTGAAGCTTGCCGTTGATGAGCTTCTTTGGATATGGCAGAAAAAATCGTCAAATATTCACGATTTAGGTTCGCATATATGGGATGCGTGGGCTGACGAGAGCGGGTCGATAGGAAAGGCTTACGGCTATCAGCTCGGAATAAAGCATAAGTATAAAGAGGGAATGTTTGACCAGGTAGACAGAGTAATTTATGATCTTAAGAACAATCCGTCAAGCCGCAGAATAATGACCAATATATATAACTTTGAAGATCTCCACGAGATGAGACTTTATCCTTGTGCCTATTCAATGACATTCAATGTCGTTGACGGAAAGCTGTGCGGAATTCTCAATCAGCGTTCACAGGACATGCTTGCGGCAAATGCCTGGAATGTGGCACAATATGCGGCACTGATTTTGATGCTTGCACAGGTCACTGGACTCAAACCGGGTGAATTTGTGCATGTTATCGCAGATGCACATATATATGACAGACATATACCGATAGTGGAAGAGCTGATAAAGAGGGAAAGCTTTGAATCGCCGATTGTTACCCTTGATCCAACGATAGATGATTTCTATAAATTCACTCCCGACAGTATACGGGTTGAGAATTACAAACACGGCGAAAAAATTGATAAATTTCCTGTTGCTGTGTAGTCGTTTTGTACTTTGTACAGCAATAATTACGGAGAAAGGAGCAGACATAATTGAATCTGATAGTTGCAGTAGACCGAGAGTGGGGAATCGGATATAAGGGAGATCTCCTTGCAAGAGTGAGGGCAGATCTTATGAATTTCAAAAATCTGACGACAGGAAAAACGGTCGTCTACGGTTCAAATACTCTTGCGACCTTTCCTGGCGGTAAACCGCTGAAGAACCGAAGAAATATAGTGATGCATCCGTCACCCGACTTTACGGTTGATGGAGCGATAACAGCCCATTCAATTGATGAGCTTCTTGAGATTATAAAAGATACCGACAGCGACGATGTCTTCATTATAGGCGGTGCAAGTATGTACCGCCAGATGTTGCCATATTGCGACAGAGCGTATGTTACAAAATTTGAAAAGGTATTTGATAAAGATGTCAGCATCCCGAATCTTGATTTATCGGATGAGTGGAAGTGCGTACAGATTGGCGAAAGTCAACTTTCCGACGGGGAAAGGGACAGCGAGCCGGAGCTGGTCTTCCGATTTACTCTCTACGAGAGAGTAGTGAATTTTTAACAGATCGGATTTATTCGGATATTAAGTAATATATCGAGGAACATATAGGATAAAATTTCATAATAAAGAGTCGAAAGGATCAATATATATCATGATTAAGGAAAAACTGCTCGCCATTAAAGAGGCGGCACTTGAGCAGATCAAAAACGGCGGAGTTTCAGAGGATATCCGTGTTAAATTTCTCGGAAAAAAGGGTGAGCTTACCGGAGTTCTTCGTGAAATGGGTTCACTTTCAGCTGAGGAAAGACCTACGATCGGTGCACTTGCCAATCAGATCAGAGCACAGATAGAGGAAGCTATTAAAGCGAAAGCTGAAGAAGAAAAGGCACAAAGAGAGATCGAAAGATTGAAGAAAGAGAAGATAGATGTCACGATTCCCGGCAAAAAGCCGAATGTCGGATGCCGTCACCCACTTTCACAGGTGGAAAATATGATGTCTGAAATATTCTGCTCTATGGGTTTCGATATAGTCGAAGGACCAGAGGTAGAATATGACTACTACAACTTCCAGGCACTCAACATTCCCGAAAATCACCCGGCAAGAGATACACAGGATACATTCTATATAACGAAAAATATCCTCCTTCGTTCGCAGACTTCTCCCGTTCAGGTAAGAACAATGGAGGAGCGTAAGCCTCCTATCAGAGTTATCTCGCCCGGAAGGGTTTACCGTTCGGACGAGGTTGACGGAACACATTCACCGGTATTCCATCAGATGGAAGGACTTGTTGTTGACAAGGGAATCACAATGGGCGACCTCAAGGGAATGCTGTATACATTCGCACAGCAGATGTTCGGAGAGGGAACTCAGCTTCGCTTCCGTCCGCATCATTTCCCGTTTACGGAGCCGTCGGCAGAGGTTGATGTATCATGCTTTGTATGTAAAGGCAAGGGTTGCCGTCTTTGCAAGGGCGAGGGGTGGATAGAAATTCTCGGTGCGGGAATGGTACATCCGAAGGTGCTCGCAGGTTGCGGAATTGACCCCGAGGTTTATTCCGGTTTCGCATTCGGAATGGGAATAGAGCGTATCACAATGATCAAATGGAATATTGATGATATGCGTTATCTGTATGAAAACGACGTAAGATTCCTTGAAAATTTTAAGGGTTAAGGGCTGATTGAGCGGTTATGATAGACGGAACTAAGGATAAACGATTTTCAAAGATAATAAAGGAATATGCGATAATTACATTCGGCGTATTTCTTGTAGCCGTTGGAGTTCACTTTTTTAAGTTTCCGAACGGCATTTCAACAGGCGGCGTAACCGGTATTGCGGTGGTTCTCGACAAGATCATCCCATTCCTGAGTGCCGCAAACATAGTCACAATATTGAACTTAGTGCTTGACATACTCGGCTTTGCCTTTCTCGGTAAGGAATTCGGAATCAAAACACTGTACGGTTCGTTGGTGCTTTCGGCGATGCTTGAGGGCATGGATCTCATCATTCCGATAAGCGCACCGCTGACAAATGAGCCCGTGCTTGAGCTCTTTTATGCCGTGGCATTTCCTGCGGCAGGTGCGGCATTCCTGTTTTATAACCACGGTTCTACCGGCGGAACGGATATTATCGCAATGATAATACGCAAAAAGTCCAATCTTGACAGCGGAAAAGCCCTTGTGCTTGCCGATTTCTTTGTCGTTGCTCTGACGTTCTGGAATTTCCAGACAGGCGAGGCGGCAATCAAGACAGGTCTTTTGTCGATGCTCGGACTTATTCTCAAGTCGCTCGTTGTTGACAATCTTCTTGAAAATCTGAATCAGTCAAAGAAGTTACTCGTCATTACATCACACCGTGTTGCGGTCGAAGAATATATTACAAAAGAGCTGCACCGCAGTGCCACAGTCTGGGAGTGCGAAGGCTCGTACAGGCATGAACGCGAATTTGCCATCATTTCGGTAATGAACAGATTTCAGGCATTTAAGCTTCGGTCATATCTAAAACAATCCGACCCGCACGCATTTATAATTATTACAAGTACAAGCGATATTATAGGAAAAGGATTCCGCGAAATATAAGTTGCGGATATAAAGGATAAAATATATGAATCTCTCTCTTGAATGGCTTTCAGAATTTATGGATCTCGGCAACACCGATCCTAAGACATTCTGTGACAGAATGACCGATACCGGTTCAAAAGTTGAAGGATATACAGTACTCGGCGATGACATTCTCAATGTCGTTGTCGGAAAAATAGTTGATATTAAACCGCATGAAAATTCAGATCATCTTCAGGTCTGTCTTGTCGACTGTGGTGAAGAAACACTTCGTCAGATAGTGACGGGTGCTCAGAATATTTTTGTGGGTGCATTTGTGCCTGCCGCTATACCGGTGGCAACACTTCCCGGCGGAGTTACAATAAAATCGGGTAAGCTCCGTGGCGTTCCGTCGGACGGAATGCTCTGCTCGATAGGTGAGCTTTCTCTCACGACAAATGATATGCCGTATGCAATCGAGGACGGAATACTGATCCTCAATGAGCCTGATATGACACCCGGACAGGACATAAGAGACCTTCTTTCTCTGCGTGATATAGTGGTTGAGTTTGAAATCACCCCCAACCGTCCCGATTGCCTTTCGGTCATCGGACTTGCACGTGAGGCAGGAGCAAGCTTTGATCGCAAAGTGACATATCACGAGCCGGTCGTAAAGGGTTGCGGCGGAGATGTCAGGGATTATCTCGATGTTGAAGTCAAGAATTTCGACCTTTGCCCGAGATATACGGCAAAAGTCGTTAAAAATGTAAAGATCGAACCCTCACCGCTCTGGATGAGAATGCGTCTTCGTGCATCGGGAGTTCGTCCGATCAATAATATAGTCGATATTACGAACTATGTCATGCTTGAATACGGTCAGCCGATGCACGCTTTCGACTATGTATGCATTGACGGCAAAAAGATAGTTGTACGTGAGGCTGTGCAGGACGAGCATTTTGTATCCCTCGACAGTAAGGAACACATCCTTTCCGAGGGCATGCTCACTATCGCCGACCGCAGTAAGGCTGTTGCACTTGCAGGAATCATGGGCGGAGAAAACAGCGAGATCAAGGACAGCACATCTACCGTCGTATTTGAATCTGCAAACTTTGACGGCCCGAGTGTCAGAATCACATCACGTGCGCTCGGAATGAGAACCGAGGCATCGGGTAAATTTGAAAAGGGACTCGATCCCGAAAACACATATAAAGCACTTATGCGTGCCTGCGAGCTGGTTGAAATGCTCGGCGCAGGTGAAGTGGTTGACGGCGTTATCGATGTTTACGGCAAGAAGGTCAGTGAAAGAACGATAAAGCTTGAGGCAGATAAGATCAACAGATTCCTCGGAACTTCACTCAGCGAGGAATATATGCGTGAGGTGCTCACAAAGCTTGACTTTGCGATAGACGGCGATATTATACATGTTCCGTCATACCGCAGCGATGTTGAAGGAATGCAGGATATTGCCGAGGAAGTGGCGAGAATTTACGGCTACAATCAGATCGAATCGACACCTTTCAAAGGAAATGTCAAGCCGGGTATGCTCACACCTATGCAGTCATTCCGTGCAAGACTTCACAATACACTTATTCATTGCGGTGCATATGAGAGCTGTACATTCTCATTCGTATCTCCTAAGAACGATGATAAAATACTCCTTGACGCAGATTCACCTCTCCGCCGCCATACGGTAATTACCAATCCGCTCGGTGAGGATACATCTGTTATGAGAACATCTCTCCTCCCGTCAATTCTCGATTGCCTTACACATAACGGCAACAATCACACCAAAGATACACTGATCTATGAAATTTCAAAGATATATCTTCCTTCCGAGGACAGTAATTCGCTTCCCGATGAAAGATATACGCTTACGCTCGGCGGATTCGGCGAAAATGTCGATTTCTATACTGTCAAGGGAATTGTCGAAACAGTTCTTGAGACCGCAGGAATCAAGGGCGCAAAGTTTGTCACATGCCCCGGAAATCCGACATATCACCCGGGCAGAACTGCACAGGTCGTAAGCGATAACGGAACACTGCTTGGTGTTGTCGGACAGCTTCATCCACGTGTTGCCGAAAATTACGGTTTTGACAAAGAGCTGTATGCATTTGAATTCGATGTTGCGACACTCTTTGAAAACGGTGCCGACAACAGAGGATACAAACCTCTTCCTAAGTATCCTGCATCAACACGTGACTTCGCATTCATATGTGATGAGGAGCTTGAGATCGGTCTTATTGAGGAAACCATGAAGAAAGCAGGCGGAAAGCTTGTTGAAAGCATAGAGCTGTTCGATATCTACAGAGGAATTCAGCTTCCGAGCGGCAAGAAATCGATTGCCCTCTCGGTAACGATGCGTGCAAGCGACCGCACCCTGACGGTTGAGGAAACAGAAAAGGTTTCACAAAAGATAATAAACGATGTACGCTTCAAGCTCGGAGCAACTCTCCGCACTTGATCAAAAATACAACGGGAAAGCTCTTTTCGGGGCTTTCCCGATTTGTTTAAATATGAATGGATAAACCTCCTTCAATGTGATACGATGCCACACTAAAGGAGGTTTTTTCTGTTATAACTTTGATATCAGTTCGGTTTTTGTTTTATATTATCCTGAGTGTTTATCTGCCGATATAACATTATTTTTAATAATTACAGTGAATTTTCGCTTTCACAAGCGGATTATTGAGAAGTGGAATATTTAATCCTGCCCACTCATCATCACTTCCCGAATAATATACATTTTCGAGTGATACACAGTCGTTGAATACACCTTCGGCGATGATTATATTTTTAGACATGAGCGTAACATTTCTGAGTGAACTGCAATTCTTGAATGCCCAGAAATTGATTTTTTCAATACTTTCTGGAATAACTATTTTGGCCAGCTTATCAGCTCCTGAGAATGCGAACATTTCGATTGATGTAACACTGCCGTCTGTCGGAATTACACTGTTATTTGTTCCACAGATCAGTGTTTTGGTTTCTGTTTCAATGATGCAGTTTCCGGCACTGTGATATTTTTTATTGTCAGGAGAGATATGAATGCTTTTGAGTGACTTGCATCCCGCAAATGCAGCGAGCTCTATGGATTCCACAGTTGAAGGAATTGTAAATTCAATCAGTGAGCTGCAATTTGAGAAAGCATTAACGCCGATTCTATTGACTCCTTCGGGGATAGTTATTTGAGTGAGTGCAGAGCAGCCGTTAAACATACTGTTATCAATAGCTTCGATCTTGCCTTCAATGATAACCTTTTTAAGAGAAGTGCAATCCCGGAAAGCAGAGTTTCCGACTGATTCAACTGTCTGTGGAAGTGTTACTTCGGTCAAAGAAGCACAGCCGCTGAAGGCAAATTTTCCGATTGTTTTCAAATTATCAAGGTGTTGTATTTCTTTAAGAGAAGCACAGCCCTCAAATGCATTCTCCGGAATTTCTGTCAGATCTTTCGGCAGAGTTATTTCTGATAGCGAGGAGCATCCGCTGAATGCATAAGCTCCGATCTCGGTCACTTTATCATGTATTATAACTTTTTTGAGTGAGCTGCATCCTTCTAGCATGCCGGAACTGATTTTTGTCAAATCCTCGGGAAGCTCAATCTCTGTGAGAGATTCACAGGAAATGAATGCACTGGACCCGATAGATGTGATACCCTTCGGAAGGGTTATTTCTTTCAAAGAAGAGCATCCGCTGAATGCGACATTTCCGATTTTGGTCACGTTTTCCGGGATAACAACTTTAGTCAGTGAGCTGCAACCGCAAAAAGCGTGCTGGGGGATCGTTTTTATTTTGTCTGGAAGATAGATCTCCGTGAGAGATTCACATCCGTAAAATGCCCGTTGCTCGATCGTACTCAGTTTTTCTGGGAGAGTTATACTTTTAAGAGAAGTGCAATCTCTGAATGCGTCTTCGGGTATGTAAGTTACCCCCTCAGGCAATACAATGCTTGTTATTTTATCATTGCCTTTAAAAGCGGATTTGTCGATATAAACTACCGGTTTTCCGTTGTATACGGATGGAATAACAATATCTGTGTCTTTGCAATCGCCTATGCCTGCAACCTTGTATGAATCATTGGAGTATAGGACGATCTTCAGCCCTTCACTGTATTTGGTATCATCCGGAGGTGTCGGATCAGGTGTCGGATCGGAGGTTGGATCGGAGGTTGGCTGAGGTGTCGGGGCGGGTGAGGTGCTGGGTGTTTTGCTCGGAGTAACATCAATCGTTCCGTCCGGCGTTTTTTCGGGTGTTAAGCTCTGACCGTGAGTCTGAGTTACATCTATTGTATCTGTAGGTGTTGAATCTTTTTTCTGAAATGCGATGATAAGTACTGCGGCTATCAGCAATATCACTAAGCATGTGCAGACGATTACAGATGTTTTGGATCGATTTTTCATTTTAATTACTCCTTTTCTGTTTAAATTATTTTTTAACTTTTATCAATTGCGGTTTTTTAAACTGTATAAGGTTTTTTATTTTTACAGATATCGATCGTTATGGCCGCAAGACAAACTGTGCTGAGAGCGGCAATGGCAATATACACCGCTGTGCCGTCTGATGTTTCGGGAGCAGTGACCTCGTGATTCGTATGAAACGGGCTGTAATAATTACCTCCGAATACTCCTGAAATTCTCCAGCCCCTTTCGGTTATTCTGTAGTTGATGGTTATATCACTGCTTGCATAACTGTCAACCGTAAGGGTTATTTTATTATCGTTTCTGCTTGTTATTCTTGCGCTTTCCCATTGCGGTCTGTCACCGCCTACCGTATGATCAAGTGCACCGCCCATACCGTATTGATGGAAATACATTTTCCCGTCTGTTCCGACAACGGCATACATACTGTATTTATCATCCAGAATGCCGAGAAAATCGGAGGCATAATATTTTTCAATGTCAGTTTTAACTTTTGCGTAGGTGACAGTGTCGGGATATTTGAATATGCAACCCAAATCGATATTTTCAATAACTTCGCCGGTTTTTACATAGATTGCATCAAAAGGATAAACGGCTTTTCCAATGTCAAATCCGGGTTTAATATATCCCCATTCAACGGCGAGATTTTTGAGCTTGATATCCCATTCTCTTAAATCTTCATCAGAGTGTGAAGCAAGATAAGGATAGACACCTGTAACTATCTCTACAAAATCTTCAGCTTCTTTGGCAAGCGCAACAAGCTCTTCGAGCGTCGGCTGTTCATTTTCAGCCTGTGCATGAGTTGTGAAAAGCGGAATAACGAGCGTCAGTATCAGTGTCATGACAAGTGCAATCCTGATTTTTTTCATTTGATAAGCCTCCTGTTTTCTTTTTTATAAAATTAAATATAATGTAACTTATTCATATTTGCAATAGTATTTTAACATAATATTTTGGATAAATCAACGGTTTTTATGTGCAATGTGCTTTTTTTGACATTGTATATAGTTTAAGGTGGATTTTTTAGCTGTTGTTTTTGCTTTTTTGTGGAAATTGACTAAGAATGCTTATGAAAAAGCCGGGAGGTTAAAACAAAGAACCTTCCCGGCATAAATTTTATTCGATTGAATTTGATTCGATCCGACCTGATCGTAACACTTTTCAGCTTGCTTAATTGAGAGTGCTTGTAAGCTCTAATGTATCCTTTGCGATCATGTATTCTTCGTCTGTCGGGATCATATAGACTGCGACTGCCGAATCATCGGTGGAGATCTTTGTAATTCCGCTTGAACCTTTTGTTGCGGCATTGATATTCTCATCTATTTTGATTCCGAGATATGACATATTTTCAAGAGCTTTTGCTCTGATCATGCCGTTGTTTTCTCCGATTCCAGCTGTAAAGACTATTGCGTCAACACCGTCGAGAGCGGCCGCATATGAGCCGATGAATTTCTTTATTCCGTATGTGAGGATGTCAACAGCCAAAGCACAGCGGTCGGCAGATTCTCCGCCATTTTCGATATTTCCGAGAATATCTCTCATATCTGATGAATAGCCCGAAACGCCCAGAAGTCCGCACTTTTTGTTCATGAATGTATTGATCTCGTCTACCGAGAGGTTGTACTTTTTCATCATGATGGGTACGATCGCAGGGTCAATATCACCGCATCTTGTTCCCATTTCAACGCCTGCAAGGGGAGTAAGACCCATTGATGTATCAATGCACTTTCCGTCTTTGACAGCAGATATGGACGAACCGTTTCCGAGGTGGCAGGTGATTATCCTTGTCCCTTCGGTCTTGCCGAGAATGCGGCACATTTCGAGTGAAACATATCTGTGTGATGTTCCGTGTGCACCGTAGCGTTTGATGTGCATTTCGGAAGTCATTTCATATGGGATCGGGTAAACCTTAGCACAGTCCGGGCATGTTGTATGGAATGCGGTATCAAATACCAAAACCATAGGTGTTTCGGGCATGACTTCTTGACATCCCTTGATACCCTGAATGTGTGCATTTGTGTGGAGCGGTGCATATTCATAGCACTGTGCAAGCTTTTCCATGACATCATCGGTTACAACAACAGACGATGAGAAGAAAGGACCGCCGTGGACGATCCTGTGACCGACTGCCGATATTTCTTTCATATCGGAAATAACTCCCGAGCATCCTTCAAGATTGCCCATAAGTGCGTCTGCCATGAGCTTTGTGGCAACAGAGTGATTTTCTATGGCAACCGGAATTTCAACGCTTTTTTCGCCTGACTTTGTGTATTTTATCTTGCTGTTCTGAATTCCGACATTATCGCAAAGACCTTTTGCAAGAACGGTATATTCACCGTCAACCGAAAAGAGCTGAAATTTCAGGGACGAACTTCCGGCGTTTACAACGAGTACTTTCATATTTTTTACCTTACCTTTCAAATAATAAAATAAATCAAATAAGTTGAATAAAAATGTTTATAACTTGTTCTGTGAATTGACAAACCAATAATTATATGCTAAAATTAAGTATACAACTTTTTCCCTGTGATTTCAATACCTATTTTAAAATTTTACCGACTATTGCGAAACATTTTTTCGGAAAATAGGTGAGTGAAAAAAGTACAAATATAAAAACGGTGACATGAAAGAGAGATAATATTGAAAAATATAGCGATAATTTGTGAATACAATCCCTTTCATAAAGGGCATAAGGAACAGATAGAGATAATCAGAGCATCTGAGGGAGATTGCAGAATAATTTCGCTCATGTCGGGAAATTCGACACAAAGGGGAGTTCCTGCTATCTGCGATAAGTATACACGTGCAAGAGCGGCGATACTTTGCGGGAGCGATATAGTCCTTGAGATTCCGTTTCCGTATTCCTCACTTTGTGCTGAGGGCTTTGCCCGTGCAGGAGTCGGGATCGCATCGGCGATCGGGAATATTGATATGCTTGCATTCGGTTCCGAATGTGGGGATATCGGATATCTTTCTGCTGTATGCGACCGTCTTACGGGAGATGAATTCAATTCAGAATTTGACATGGCATTAAAGAAAGATAAAAAAACGCCGTATCTTATCACTAAAACACGAATTTACGAAAAAATGTACGGTGAGAGGTTGCCTGACAGCCCGAATGATATTCTGGCTCTTGAGTATATTATGTCGCTGAGGATGACGGGCAGCAATATTATTCCGTTTACTTATAAAAGGCACTCGGAATACTCTGCGGGAGCGGCAAGGGAAAAAATAGTGAAGGGTGATTATTCATATATTCCGGGGGGCGCTGAGACTTATATTGAAAGTGCGGAAAAATGCGACAGTGAGTTGTACGGAGAGATAATACTTTCATTTATACGCAGACAAAAAAGAGAGTATTTTGACAGAATTTATGATCTGCCCCGTGATCTTGCAGACATGTTTTGCACTTGTGCATTTGCCTGTAGGGATTATCGGCATTTTCGTGAATTGCTCTCCCACTCGTGCTATACGAATGCAAGGATATCGAGATGTCTGATCTATTGCTATTGTGGCATAAGAGGAGTTGGAAGCATTCCGCCATATACACAACTGCTTGCGGTGAATGGCAGGGGGAGGGAATTCCTGTCACAAACAAGAAAAACAAGAACAATAGATATTCTTACAAAACCGGCAGATCATAGAACGATGTCTGAGCGAGCTGTGTCGGCATTTGCAGACTCGCTTGTATTTGATGTACTCTACTCACAATTGCTCAGCGAAAAGCAATCGCCTGCCGACATTTTGAAGAAAATGCCTTATATTTTTGATTGAGACGGATGAATATTTGATGTAAGAGAGCAGCCGAAGGAAAAATGATTGTGCATATCAAAGCTTTTATTTTACTTAATTGTATTTATTGAATGGTGAAGCGAAATTTTAACCTGTTTGTTATAATTTTCTGTGAATCAAATAACACATTTCGTGAAAAATATACTTTACAAAAAGAAAAGAGTGTGATATAATAACGTCGAAAAATGATTTTTTTTGTATTGCTTTTCAAAAAAACATCCTTATTTTTTTAGAATAAGCATGCAAGGGATAGTTCGATTCTTTTTTTGCAGTATCCATCGGAAAAATAAGATAGCGAAAAGCCAGACAATTCCCCTGCTATTTGCAAACGCTTATTGAGGGTGAAAACTTTAATCTATAGTTATTGATAATATTTCGTGAGTGTATATATGTATAAACGTTTTATTAAAAGATTGGCTGACATTGTTTTCTCTGCTTTTTTACTTTTTGTGTGTCTTATTCCGATGATTGTTATCGCTTTTGCCGTCAAGCTTGATTCACCAGGCCCTGTTCTGTTCAGGCAGGATCGGATCGGATATAAGGGCAAGGTGTTTAAGATCTGGAAATTCAGAACGATGCGTGTTGGTGCAGAGCACACAGGGAGCGGTGTTTATTCGGATGATGGAGACGAGCGTGTTACCCGTGTCGGAAAATTTCTCCGCAAGACAAGCCTTGATGAAATACCTCAGCTTTTTAATGTTCTTGTTGGATTGATGAGTTTTGTTGGACCTCGGCCGCCGCTCACCTATCACCCATGGAAGATCGAGAAATATACGCCTGAGCAGCTCCGAATGTTTAATGTTCGACCCGGTATTACGGGGTGGGCACAAATAAACGGCAGAAAGTGCGTTGAATGGCATAAGCGTATAGAGATGAATGTCTGGTATGTAGATCACGTGTCACTGTGGCTCGACCTGAAAATACTTTGTCTGACCGTGTGGAAGGTCATTTCAAATGCCGATAATGAAAACACGGGGGCAACCGTATCGGAATCCGATACATCTGATGAAAAGGAGGGCGCAATAGGGCAATGTCATTAAAGTTTATGTACATAACCAATTCTCCGGAGATTGCACAGATCGCCGAGACTGCAGGTGTAGACAGGATATTTGTCGACCTTGAGTATATCGGGAAATCCGAGAGACAGGGAGGATTGGATACTGTTCGGTCAAAGCATACACTTGATGATGTCATGCATATCTCAAATACAATTAAAACAGCAGAACTGCTTGTTCGTGTCAATCCCATACATGAAGCAACAAAGGACTATATTTCTTCGAAAGAGGAAATTGATACTGCCATCTCGAACGGTGCCGATTATATCATGTTGCCATATTTTAAAACAGCGAATGAGGTATCCCGTTTCATTGAGTATGTGGACGGTCGTGCAAAAACGGTGCCCCTTCTGGAAACTCCGGAAGCTGTTTCGGTTGTGGATGAGATATTGAATTTAGACGGAATTGATGAGATTTTTATAGGTCTTAATGATCTCAGTCTTGGATACGGAAAACAATTTATGTTTGAATTGCTTGCTGACGGTACGGTTGAGGATCTGGCTTATAAGTTTAAGAAAAAGGGAATACCTTTCGGATTCGGCGGAATTGCATCACTCGGTAAAGGAATGCTGCCGTCCGAGAATATAATTATTGAGCATTACCGTCTCGGATCCACTTGTGCAATACTTTCACGCAGCTTTTGCAATGTGAATAAAATCGATAATATGCGAATCATCAGTTCAACTTTTGTTAACGGAATACGTGAAATTCGTGAGTTTGAAAAAAAGGTATCCGTACACAGCAACTTTTTCGCAAGTAATATTGCCAGCGTGAATGAACAAATAAGAAAAATTACAGGCGATATCGAAAATAAGGACACCAATGTATGAATTTACTGATTACGGGTGCATGGCAGAATGCCGGAGAATATATAGATAAGATAAAGCATCTTGGACATACAGTTTCTTTTATGCAGTATGAAAAAGATGCTTTGCCTTGCTCATATGAATGGGTAGAGGGTATCATCTGCAACGGATTGTTTTTATACCATTCGATCGAAAAATTCGTTAATTTGAAATATATTCAGCTCACAAGTGCCGGACTTGACAGAGTGCCGATCGATTATGTGAAGCGGAAGAATATAAAGATACACAGTGCAAGAGGCGTATACAGCATACCTATGGCGGAATTCGCCGTTTCAGGTGTGCTGCAACTTTATAAGCAGAGCAAATTTTTTTACAGAAATCAGAGTGAACACAGGTGGGAAAAAAGCCGTGATTTGATTGAACTGTTCGGAAAATCGGTTTGCATAGTGGGATGTGGAAGTGTAGGCAGTGAGTGTGCGAAGAGATTTTCGGCATTTGGCTGCAATGTAACAGGCGTTGATCTGTATCCAAGAGAGGATGACAGCTATTTGAGAATTGTAGATCTGTCTGAGTTGGATCTGCAGTTGCCGGGAGCTGATATTGTTGTTTTGACTCTGCCGCTGACAGAGGGTACGAGGCATATGATAAATCGGCGTCGGTTAGAAATGCTTGATGAAAGTTCAATACTTGTGAATATAGCCAGAGGTGCAATTGTTGACACTGAGGCATTGATCAGCGTGTTACCGAAAATCGGCGGTGCGGTTCTCGATGTTTTTGAAGAAGAACCGCTTGATGTTGACAGTCCGCTCTGGGAATATGAAAATGTAATCATTACTCCGCATAACAGCTTTGTGGGGGATGGGAATAGGCGGAGATTGAGCGGAACAATTATGGGGGCGCTGAATGAGTTTGAGATGGAGAATAAATAAGTTTAATCAAGATGTAAATACATATACTCCACTATGCTTGGCAACTGCATATGTTGATCTTGCGATATCTGCGGTATTTTTTGGTGCAAGTTTTGATGATTATATCAGATATAGATTCTGGGAGAAATCTTTATTACAAAGAAATCGCTTTATCACATATGGCAGAAGTAAAAAGATCATAAAAAAATATAACATGAACGGCGAATGGAAAGTATTCAGCGATAAGGCTGAATTCAACAAAAGATTTTATAAATTTGTTAAAAGAGATTGGTTATTAGTTAAGGATGCAACTTATGAGGAAATAACCAGCTTTTTAAAGAAGCACGACAGAGTTATTATTAAGCCGCTTTGCGGAGCAAGGGGCAACGGAATAAAACTTATTAACAGCAATGAGATTTCCATTCCTGATTTGTTGAAAGATTCAAAGAATTGCATTATTGAGGAAGTTATTGTTCAGCATGATGACTTAAAAAGGCTGAATCCATCATCCTGCAACACGATCAGAGTGAATACATTTTGTAAAAACGACACAGTCAGGATAATATGCTGTGTTTTGAAAACGGGCGGAGAATCGTTTGTAGATAATCTTCATTCAGATGGAGTATCGGGAGCAATTGACCCGGATACAGGAGTTGTAACTACAAAAGGCATGAACTATAATTACAAATACTATGTATGCCATCCTATAACCAACGAAAAAATTGTTGGTTTTGCGGTTCCGAATTGGAACAAAGTTATATCTGCAGCAATAGAGTGTGCGAGAACGGTTCCTTCTGTAGGATATGTTGGATGGGATATAGCGGTAACCGAAAACGGTTGCGAAGTTATTGAAGGAAATCATGATCCAGGGCATGATATAATGCAAATGGTGGATCAGGTGGGTAAATACAGGATGATAACAGATTCGTAGATCGGGGAACAGAGAATATATGAATACACACTTGTATGAGCGAGGTTTTTTGATAACAAACAGCGACAACATTGGTTATAAAAAATCAATTCCGGGTTCATTTTTAAAAGAATTGAATATCGGGGAATTCAGTATTGTTCTCAGTGAAAATGCATTTTGCTATTTTACAGAGAAAAATGATAAAAAGCTCTTCATTATCGGTCATGCATATAATCCTGTCCGAATGATTGACGATGAGAATGCTATTCTGAAGGATCTATCAGAGACAAAAAACGATAAGGATTTTTTTCAGTTATTTTCGGAGCTTACCGGCATATTTACTGTCGGGATAGTTGAAAATGACAGTTTACTTCTGATTGGAGATCCTGCAGGAATGCAGTGTGTTTTCTATGGATATCATGACGGATATATTTTTGTGTCTTCGCATACGAGATTGTTGGAGGATGTATGCGGAGTAGAATTTGATCCATATGTTACTGAGTTAATTAACTACAGGTTCTATCCGTTGTTTGGCAGACAGCTTCCCGGTGATATCACTCCGTATAAGGAGTTCAGAAGAATGATTCCGAACCATTATGTCAAATTGTCGACAGATGGTGCGATCAATGTTGAACGTTTTTTTCCTTTTGAAGAATATAAAGAATATAGTGAAGCTGAGGCAAAAGAAGCGGAAAAGCGTATTGCCGAATTGATGCATAATAATATGGATCTAATATCCCGAAAATGGAAAAGACCGGCAATTTCCATGACAGGAGGATGTGACAGTAAGACAACACTTGCTTGTGCGAACGGTTTTTATGATCGGTTTTCTTATTTTTCTTATACATCTTCCGATGCTGAATCTGCAGATGCTGATGCAGCACGTTTAATTTGCAATCATCTTGGTTTGGAACATGTGACTTATGAGATACCCAAAGAGAATATTTCGTTCCCAGATATTGATACGGCACGGCGATTGTTGGAAATTAACAGTGGTTGCATTGGAAAAACAAATGCCAACGATATTCGCAAGCGTGTTTTCTTTGCAGAAAAAGATGATTTTGATGTGGAAGTAAAATCATGGGTGTCCGAAATCGGTCGTGCATATTACAGCAAACGGTTTCTTAAAAAAAGATTTCCCGAAAAGCCGACCTCGAAATACTTAACTGTTATGTATAAAGTCTTCTTCAATAACCGGAGATTGGTGAAAAAGACAAATTTGATATTTGATGATTATATTGAAAAATACCTTTCGTTCGGACTGAGGGGCTATCCTTGGCAGGAAATTTTCTTTTGGGAATTCCGTATGTCCTCCTGGAACGGTCTTGTAATTACAGGGGAGCACAAATACTCTTTTGATATTACAATTCCGTATAACAACAGGCTTATTATTGATATGTTGCTTCGTATGCCGTTAGATTATCGAATTAATGATACAGCTTATAAAGAGATCAGACAAATGATGAACCCGGGAATCGATGAAGCAGGGATTGATGTAATCAATGTTAAACACACAAAACACAGAGCTAAATTTGAAAGGATGTACTTAGAGGTTATGTCCAAAATTCCTTTTTAAGGAGAAATAAAATGAAAATTCTTTTAACAGCTACTGTACAATCGCATATCTGCCAATTTCATAAGCCTCTTGTTGAACTGCTCCATGAACAAGGATGTGAAGTTCATGTGGCGGCGAGAGATAATTTGGCAGAAAAAAACGGTTTAAAGTTGGATTTTGCAGATAAGGTCTTTAATTTGCCGTTCTCCCGTTCGCCGAAGAACAAAGATAATCTCAAAGCCTATAAACAGTTGAAAAAGATAATAGATGAAGGCAATTACGATGTGATCCACTGCAATACACCAATGGGCGGAATTGTAACCCGTTTGGCAGCGAGAAAAGTAAGAAAAAAGGGAACGAAGGTATTATATACGGCTCATGGCTTTCATTTTTATAAAGGTGCTCCGAAAAAGAATTGGATAGCTTTTTATCCCGTAGAGAAGTTTTTTGCAAAGCATTATACAGATAAGCTGATTACTATAACTAATGAAGATCACGAGCTTGCCTCAAAGAAGTTCGGATGCTGTACGGCAAGGATCCACGGGGTCGGTGTAAACGAAGAGAGATATTATCCGGTTGATGAGTCAGAACAGTTGAGACTCAGGGAGGAACTCGGATTTTCAGAAGATCAACATATCATCCTATGCATAGGTGAATTGTTGCCGAACAAAAATCAAAAGATGGCAATTCACATGATGGCCGATGTCGTGAAGAAATTTCCCGATGCAGTATTGCTTATTGCGGGAAACGGTCCTGAGAAAGAGAATCTTGAGAGAGAGATCTGTGCTTGCGATCTGAATCGAAATGTCAGAATGCTCGGGTATTGTACATGTTTGGAGAAATATCAGCGTATTTCGGATCTTTTGGTTGCATGCAGTCACAGGGAGGGATTGCCGCTTAATCTTGTTGAG
Source organism: uncultured Lachnospiraceae bacterium (assembly GCA_964638675.1). Taxonomy (GTDB): domain Bacteria; phylum Bacillota; class Clostridia; order Oscillospirales; family CAG-272; genus SIG714. The sequence goes on along the minus strand of CAZXAU010000007.1, from coordinate 10,403 downwards.
GCAATGCTTACGGGAAATCCGGTTGTCGCTTCGGTGAATCGAGGTCATAGAGAACTTATCCGCGACGGAGAAAACGGATATCTTGTTTCCGACGAAAGTGAAATGAGCAAAAAAGTGATAGATCTTTTAGGTGATAATGAGGAAAAAAACAGACTCGGTCGGGAAGCTATTGATATTGCAAAGCTGTATGGATATAAAACCGTTAAAAACGAGCTAAAAGAAATATATGGTTTTTGAAATGTGTCTTGTAAAATGAATACGTAACAGCATCAAGAGAAATCTTCTTGAGACATAATTCGTCTATAATCAGGATACAGCAGTGATTCGGAGATCAGACAGATATAATAATTAATATCGGATAATCCCGAAAAAGCATAGATATTGATTTAACGATTGCATCAAAGAACAATCAAATGTTCTGCAATCGGGGGAGACTGAAAGAAAAATCAAATAATATAAAAAAATTTTCAAAAACACTTGACAAATTGAGAATAATGTGATATTATATTTGAGCTATGAAGAAAGCCCCATTAGCTCAGAAGGTAGAGCACTTGACTTTTAATCAAGGTGTCCGGAGTTCGACTCTCCGATGGAGCACCAGAACCCCCGTCATTGACGGGGTTTTTTGTTTTTGACAATTCATGGCATTGAAGTATTCAGTGAAAAGATTACTGATAAGTATTTACTGTTAAAATGTGGAGGGGATTATTTTATTCTCGGCACTGACTGATATTTTACGATCGGCTAAAGCACTTTATCCTTTATTTTGTATGTTTTATGCATTCAATTGTTTCGTGTGTATGAACTTTTGTTGGTTTTGTACCTTGACAAAGCTGAATTAATGTTGTATAATACGCCATACTTATTGAAAGGGAAAAAAGAACATGTATACAGCATCGTTTAAAAGCTATACAAAAGGCGCGTTTGGTGAAACTACGCGTTACTGTTCTTATACCCATAGTGCATATTGTACTTATAGTAATAATAATATCGTAAATTCAGCAGACGTGGCTCTTTGCCTGTCTGCTATTTTGTTGTCTGCCCTTCAGCTTATTAATGTACTTCTTCTCGCAGTATCTCTTGTCGTAATATCAATTATTGTAATATCAATTATTGTACGAGTTTGCGTAGATGTAGATTTGAGAAAACTGAATTATAAGCCGATAAAAAGACAGCCTTGTTTGTAGAAAAAATATTAGATGGATATGATGAAAAAAATCGGCGGTCGCAAAAGCGTACTGCCGTTTTTTAATAAATATTTTTTTAAAAGGAGAAAAACTATGAAAAAGGTTTTATCACTCGTAATGGCAATGCTGATGGTTGTCAGTATGCTTGCATTCGCTTCCTGTGACAGTAAAACACCTGAAACGGGCACTCAGTCATCAGGAACAAAGGAATATGTTATCGGACTTTCGGGACCTTTAACAGGAGATGCCGCACAGTACGGTATCGGTGTTAAGAGAGCCGCTGAAATGGCTGCCGAAGAGATCAACGCAAAGGGCGGACTTTTCGGAGCAAATTTCCGTATAGTTGCGGTTGACGACCAGGCAGATCCTTCAAAGGTCGGAACAGCTTACGCTACACTTCTCAGCAAGGGCGTTCAGATGTCTCTCGGTTGTGTTACATCGGGAGCAGGCGCTGAATTCACCACTCTCTCCAAGGAAGACAACCTCTTCTTCATCACACCTTCGGCATCAAATGATGAGATTCCGAAGAACTCCAACGGATATCAGATGTGCTTTGCAGACGGTAACCAGGGAGCTGCCGCTGCTGCATTTGTAAACGAAACACTTGCCGGAAAGACCATCGGTGCAATTTACTGTGCCGGAGACAACTATTCGCAGGGTATTTTCGATCAGTTTATGGGAAAGATCGATAGTTCTATCACTGTTAAGCAGGCTTCCTTCACAGAAGGCGCTACAGATTTCTCTTCACAGGTCGACATCGTCAAGGATTGCGAATTCGTATTCCTTCCGATCTACTACACTCCTGCTTCACAGATCATGATCGAAGCTAAAAAGCACGAAAATTCGATAAAAGTCTTCTACGGATGTGACGGACTTGACGGTATTGCAGATATGGAAGGATTTGATATTTCTACAATTCCTCAGGAAGTTTCATTCCTTTCACACTTCAATGCATCGGCAACAGAAGGCGCTGCAAAAGAATTTGTTGATGCTTACAAGGTTAAGTATAACGGCGAAGTTCCTTCACAGTTTGCGGCAGGAGCATATGACTGCGTATACGCAATCTTCAACGCTCTTAAAGCGGCAGGCGAAGATAAGGTCAACCCCGATATGAGCGCTTCCGATCTTTGCGATCTTCTCACAGCACAGTTTGACGGCGATTTCACATTCTCGGGTGCAACAGGCTCGAATATGAAGTGGAACCGCAAAACCTCCAGTTACGGATATGTTGAAAAGGCAGCTACAAAGTATATCGTAAAGAACGCTGACTGATACATAGCCCCCCGGACATTTAAAATAATGCCTTATTCCGTGTGAATGCCATGCGGAATAAGGCACTCAAGGTGGAATAATAAGATGAATTTTTTAAGCACCCTTATCAACGGACTGAGTCTCGGAGGTCTTTACGCCCTCATAGCACTCGGCTATACAATGGTTTACGGTATAGCAAAAATGCTTAATTTTGCCCACGGCGATATTATTATGGTCGGCGGCTATGTTATGTATATTGTCATACTTTCTGCAGGTCTGAATCCCTTTATTGCCATAGCGGCGGCTGTTATCGTTTGCTGTATACTCGGAATGTGTATCGAAAAAATTGCCTATAAGCCGCTCCGCGGAGCATCTCCTCTTGCGGTTCTTATCACTGCCATAGGCGTCAGCTATTGCCTGCAGAGTCTTTCACAAATAGTTTTCGGTTCCTCGCCCAAGACGGTAATGTTTTTTGATGTTTTGAACCGTCCCCTTACTATCGGTTCCTTTTCGGTAAACCTTGCGACTGTAGTTACTCTTGCCGTAACCGTCGTTATTATGGTGGTACTTACACTTTATATTAAATATTCAAAAACGGGTAGAGCAATGATAGCGGTATCCGAGGACCGCGGAGCTGCTCAGATGATGGGTATCAATTCAAATAAAATTATAACAATAACCTTTGCAATCGGCTCTTTTCTCGCCGGTGTTGCCGGAGTTTTCTATCTGATAAAAACTCCGACGGTTACAAATACAATGGGGGCAATGCCCGGAATCAAGGCATTTACGGCGGCGGTAATCGGCGGTATTGGCTCAATCCCCGGGGCGATGCTCGGAGGAATTTTCCTCGGTGTCATAGAGTGCGTTCTTAATTCATTTCCGAGTATTGCACCTTATACCGATGCTATCGAGTTTCTTGTTCTGATCGTATTGCTTCTTGTCCGTCCGAACGGAATTCTTGGTAAAGTCAGAAGGGAGAAGGTATAATGAAAAGTAAGAATAAAATGTCAAAGATCAAATACAGTGATTATTTGGTCTATATCCTCATCTCTCTTTTCCTTGTTATTTGTCTGTTTGCCGGCGATGAGCTTGCAAAGCCTCAGAACCGCACATGGATAGTACTGTTTGAAAAGACTGCGATCGCCATTCTTCTTTCGGTCTCGCTGTCATTTGTTGTCGGATTTCTCGGAGAGCTTTCACTCGGTCATGCAGGATTTATGTGCATTGGTGCATATATCGGCGGAAAGGCTTCTGTTCTTCTTGAGGGTACTCTCGGAAACTCTGTTATAAATCTGGTTATTTCAATGATCATAGGCGGAGCCATTGCGGCACTTGCAGGTGCAGTCATAGGGCTTCCCGCGCTCAGACTCAAGGGCGACTATCTTGCAATCGTCACTCTTGCGTTCTGTGAGATAGTACATACTCTTTTCCGAAATTCCGAAAGAGATGTTTTCGGTGGAGCGTTCGGACTTGAAACACCGAGATTTGATAAAAAATGGCTTTTCTATATTGCATTTATAATCGTTATGCTTACGATTGCGGTGTTCAGGAATATTATCAGATCCAAGCACGGAAGGGCTGTCACATCTATACGTGATAACGAGATAGCCGCAAGAGCAACAGGAATAAATGTTACGAAATACAAGATGATGGTATTCATCATTTCCTCATTCTTTGCAGGTGTTGCGGGAGTTCTTTATAGCTTCAGCAACAGCACCGTACAGGATAAGGTGTTTACATACAACTATTCAATTGAAATTCTTGTAATCGTGGTTCTGGGCGGAATGGGCAACCTTAACGGTTCGATAATTTCGGCAATACTGATAACATTTCTGAATGAGAAGCTCACGAGCATATTTACAGATGATTTTGCGGTTTTGCAAAAGCTCATTTATTCAATAATACTTATTGCAATAGTCATATACAGAAATGCCCCAGGTCTTCGTGGATTCCGTGAAAAATACAATTTCAGAGTACTCAAGAAAAAACTGTTCGGTGCAAAAAATGCGAGGGATATATCGGATCTTACAGATGATGAAGGCGACTGGGATAAAGTTCCCACGAAGATCCCTATGGATGAAGTTCTTTCGACCGATCTGAATCTTCCCGATAATGACGATTCGATCAACGGGGAGGTGAATGAATAATGTCAGAATTTATTCTTGAAACAAAGGGACTCGGAATAACCTTCGGAGGACTGAAGGCTGTTCAGAATGTCGACCTTACTATCAGGTCAAATGAGATATACGGACTTATCGGACCTAACGGTGCAGGTAAAACGACTGTTTTCAATCTGCTCACCGGAGTTTACCGTCCGAGTGCCGGAGAGATAATTTTCGATGGGAAAAACATTGTCGGACTCAGTCAGGAGGCTATCAATCATGCCGGAATTGCGAGAACCTTCCAGAATATAAGGCTGTTCAACAATATGTCGGTTGTGAATAATGTCATGGTCGGTCTGTCATCTCTTCCTGAGTATTCCTGCGGACTGTTCACATCCATGCTTCGTCTGCCCCGTCATTTCAAGACCGAAAAAAAGATGCTTAATAAAGCCAAGGAGCTTCTTGAGATATTCGGACTCGAAAATGACATGAACAATCTCGCTTACAATCTTCCCTACGGAAAACAGCGTAAGCTTGAGATCGCAAGAGCACTTGCCACGAACCCCAAGCTGCTCCTTCTTGATGAGCCTGCCGCCGGAATGAATCCGAATGAAACGGCAGAGCTTATGGATATGGTACGCTTTGTCCGTGACAATTTTGATATGACTGTTCTTCTTATCGAGCATGATCTGAAATTCGTTTCGGGACTTTGCGACAAGGTTACCGTTCTGAATTTCGGAACAGAGTTGTTCAAAGGCGATGTTTCAAAGGCGTTGAACGATCCCGAGGTCGTCAAGGCATATATCGGAAAGTGAGGAAGCTATGGCATTACTTGAAGTTAAAGATCTATGTGTTTACTACGGTGTGATACAGGCACTCAAAAATATAAGCTTTGAAGTCAACGAGGGCGAGATCGTAACTCTTATCGGTGCGAATGGTGCAGGAAAGACTACGACCATGCAGGCAATTTTAGGACTTTTAAGCTCAAAAAGCGGTCATATTATTTATGACGGCAGAGATATCACCAAATGGGCGACTCATAAGATCGTCCGTTCGGGACTGACACAGGTTCCCGAGGGAAGAAGAATATTCGGCGAGCTGACTGTTTATGAGAATCTGCTCATGGGTGCGTATACAGTCAATGACAAAAAAATCGTGAAATCTGATATTGAAGAAATGTTCGAGAGATTTCCCCGCCTTAAAGAACGAAAAAATCAGATAGCCGGAACTCTTTCGGGCGGAGAACAGCAGATGCTTGCAATGAGCCGTGCGCTCATGAGTCATCCGAAGCTCCTGCTTCTTGACGAACCGTCAATGGGACTTTCGCCGCTTCTTGTTTCTCAGGTTTTCGATATCGTAAAGCAGATCCACCAAAGCGGTACTACCGTTCTTCTTGTTGAACAGAATGCCAATATGGCACTCTCAATTGCAGACAGGGCTTACGTCCTTGAAACCGGAAAGATCGTAATGACCGGTAGCGGAAGCGAGCTTGCAAGCAGTCCCGAGATAAAAAAAGCATATCTCGGCGGGTGAGATAACTCGGGGGAACTTTCTGTAGAAAGTCCCCTGTGAAGCTTTCTTCAGAAAGCTTCACATTTACCCCTTCAAAGACTTTTTTGAAAGGAAGTTGGTATAGGTCTTCGCTCAAACGGAGCTGAATTTGTAATCGCTCGCAATTTATTGCTCTGTAGCCGTGATGTGGGACCCCTGCCCCACACGGTTTTACGGGATTTTTTGAAGTTAGTTTGAAAAGATATGGGACTGAGTCAAATGCTTTATAATAGCAAATGACTCAGTCCCGTTTGTTGATTTATAGGGTTATGTTTTTCTGTAAATCAGACAACTGCTATACAGTTATTTTTTCTTTTTCTTGTTGCCCGTATTGGTCTGCTTGCTTTTCTGGTTTGAATTACCTTCTGATTTTCCTGCTGCTACTATCAGAACTATCAGCACTGCAACGACTGCAACCGTTCCTGCGATTACGAGAATTGTGATAAGCAGATAATTGCTGTTGTCTGGTTCATCTGTCGGCTGTGCAGTAGAAGTTGAATCTGTTTTCAGACACGAAGCGATCTCTTTCTCGAATTCATTTATCTGATCTTCACTGAGTGCCTTGAAATTATTATCGTTGCTCACTTCGATTTGTTCGATCCGGTCAGAAATCATATCTTCGAGCTTATAGTAAGGATATTCGTTTTCCTTGAAATATCCGACATCGGGAGTTGTGAGTTTGAGAATGTGATATCCTGTTGTGGATTTGACTATACCGCTCATTTCACCCTCCTTCATGTCTTTTACTGCCTCGCCGAGCTCGGGGAGAAGGGCTTCAGATTTGAAATAATATACTACCGATTTGCTTTCTTCCGAGTAATCATCGCTGTAATCAATGCAAAGCTCCTCGAATGTTACGATGATACCTGAAAGTTTACTGTAAGAGCCCTCGAGTGCGGAAAATACATTTTCCTTGATTTCTTTGAGCGACAATGCTTCGAGCTCTGCTTCTCTTGCCGAAGCATAAAGCACCATATTTGATTCTTTTTCGATATCAATATCCTTGAGATTTGAATCGAGTGTGCCGAGTGCTTTGTAAATGTCATACATTGACGATTCGTCCGAAAGCATGACCGAATAAGCCTTGAAGCATTCGGAAAGAACCACTATATTTGCGTCCTTGCCGAGCTCGGTATCATTGGAAATAATCTGTGTGATCTTGTTTGCATTTTCAAGACTGCTGTCTTCTTTGAACGCAGAGATCGCATTCTTAATGTCGGCAGAGATCCAGCCGTATGCACTTTTGTCGTTGGCGATGCTCGATGCATTTGTTGAAAGAGCCTGAGCAATTTTATCCTTTATGGATGAGACGATTGCATTGCGGAGTGCCGGGAGCTCGCCGTCAAGTAGTGAGACTATACTTGCATCATCTGAATTGACCGATGAGTTGACAAATCCCATAAGGTATTTTTTATACTCTGAAAGCTTTTCAAGGTAATTGTCGAGCGTTGCTTCAATATCAAGTTCAGAAAGCTGTTTGTTGATCTGTTCGCTCACTGTGCTGAGCTGTTTTGTGAGTGTGGCGAGATTTGATGTCAGTGATGAATCGGTATTTCCGCTTTCTATCTGTTCTGTAATCTTATTTATAGATTCGTTGATGGTATTCATGCTTTCTCCGAGCTCATGAAGTGAACGCAACGGTTCGAATGCTTCATCAAGAAGTGCCATTGTATAAATATTGGCTATCAGCTCTTCGGCATCTTTATCATCGTGAGTGGAGAGAAGAATAACGATATGCATTCCGGCTTTGAAATCCTTCAGGTAATCGGAGATTGCAGCTTCCGAATAGTCCAATGCATTATTTTTTTCATCTGCAATGAAGGAATACAGCTTATTGTATTCATAATCCATTATGGTGATGTTGGTGAATACATCGGCTGAGACCTTCATCTGCTGTTCAAGAATTGTTTCAAATGCATCTCCGTAGCTTGTCTGCATAAGCCCGATATATTCCTTACAGCTTGTTATCTCTTCCTCTGTAAGTTCCTGGGAAAATGATGAGAGCAGATCACGTATTGCTTTATCACGTTTGACCTTTGATACGATCTGTTCATTGATCTCATCAAGAGTTATTTCGGTTTTATTGTCGGCATACTCTTTCTTGATGTAATTATACAGATATCTGTAGTATTCGTAAGTGAGCTTGGTATCTCCGACGCTCAAAAGCTCGTAATCAAACGATTCGGGGCGTTTTGACTGTCCGTCGCTATTACTGCCGGAACACGAAATGACGGCAAAAAGCATTATAATTGCTAAAAGAAGTGATATAGTCTTTTTCAATTGTTGATCCTCCGTTTAATTTTACGGTAACAGTAAGCACATTCGTGCCGTATATAACAATTTAGCAGTATTTTTTCACTTTGTCAAGTGCTTCGGCAGAACTTTAACCGAAAGTTTACTAATTTGCCATGAATGATCACAGAGGATAACGAAATCGTTTTTTACAATAATGGCTATTGTAAATTATTTAAAGGTGTGATATAATACGATTAGGATTCGTCTTTACAAGAATAAATACAATATTGGCGGAATTATGTCGGATGAAGTCGGATTTGAAAATTTAAATACGGGAGGTTTGAATGATTTGAGTAAACGGATAGCTTGCAATCACGCTTGCTGTTCGATTGCCGTTGATGTTATAATCGATGTGATAAAAAATGCTGATAATTGTATTAAATAATAATGAAAATAGGGTGATAAAACTATGAAACGAACCAAATTAATTCTAATTTCATTGCTCTGCACTGTAATGCTTTTGATCACGGTACCGCTTTGTATATCTGCGCAGGAAATTCAAACCACAGATTCCGAAAATGAAGCTTTGCAAGAGTATACATATATTGCATATGACACCGTATATGTCGATGATTCGGCAAATGACTTTACAGAGTATCTGACTGCTGACTTTTCTCCCGAGATTCTGTACGCCGGGAATGTAAGCACTTTTGCTCAGGTTGAAAATTCAGTCGAATTCTACGGCAGAAGTGCACTCGCGAACATGCCTAATTCTAAGGTGCTTTTGTACGCATACGATCAGCTTGTGCAGGGAGTTGCATACGGCGCTTCCGATATATCGGTCTATGACGGTGTAAACCCCATATCTAAGGAAGAGATCAAAACGATTCTTGATGTTTTCTTCCGGGATCACACTGAGTATTTCTGGACTGGTAACGGATACAGTTACAGATTTAACTCAACTACCGTACTCTCAGTAACCCCGACTTATACCATGACGGGTAAAGATATCGACATTGCAAAAGCTGCCTTCGATCTGAAAGCCGATGAGATACTTTACGGAATAACCCCTTCGATGAGCGAGTATGAACGCGAAAAGCTGATTCACGACCGACTTGCGGCTGTTGTCGTATATGACGGATCCGGAGCGAATGCTCACAATGCTTACGGTGCGCTCGTACAGGGTAGAGCGGTCTGTGAAGGCTATGCTAAGGCTTTCCAATGTCTGTTGCATAAAGCGGGTATACAGTCATTCATAATAAGGGGTGCAAGTATTAATCAGTCGACAGGAGCATCGGTAGGTCACGCATGGAATGCCGTACGTATAGACGGAAATTATTATCATGCCGACCTCACATGGGACGATCAGGGCGAGAAAATATTCTACGCATATTTTAACAAAACGACTGCATCGATCAGCGAGGATCACCTGATCACAGCTGTCGAATATGAACTGCCGATATGTGATTCGGATATCGCCGATTATTTCACCGTTAACAGCGGATTCTTTTCGGAATTTGATTTAAACCGTGTGATAGATCTTTTAAAATGGGGCGGCGGTACGGCGAGATTTTATGTAACAGGCGACAAAGACTCATTTGTCAGTGTACTCAAGGAAAATGTCCGTTATATCTCATCGCAATTGGGCCTCAGCGGATACAGATACAGTTATTCAAGTCTCGGCAGAGAGCTTATTTACACTTTTTCGAACTACGGACACACTCATACATGGTCAACCGAATGGACGAGCGACGGAACTACTCACTGGCACAAGTGTCTGACCTGCGATATGAAAAAAGGTAGGGAAGTGCATGTTTTCGGAACAGTTACAGATGAAACGGCGACACATCTCTGCTTGGTATGTTCCTATAAAATGAACGGATTCTGTGAGGAAAACGGTAAGCTTTATTACTATACCGACGGAAATATCGCATCGGGTTGGTTCACAGTGGACGGAATTACATATTACGCCGATCAGAAGACAAATGTTGTATCACCTGAGGGAAAGAACGCAGTCATTCTGACAAAGCAGTACTTGTGGAACAGCGAAAAAGGTCTTGTCCTTGCAAACGGATTC